>NZ_JAJPWG010000006.1:0-604653 GCF_046549195.1 Kribbella sp. C-35 | reverse complement strand
GCTGGGTTGCCGGGAGCTGGGTTGCCGGGAGCTGGGTTGCGGGGAGCTGGGTTGCCGGGAGTGTCTGCGGGGCCGGGGTTGGTGGTGGGGGTGTTGCGTTTGGCGAGGATGGCCATGGCTTGGATGGTGACCCACATCTGCTGGATCTTGTCGGCGGTGTGGACGATCCACAGGCCGGCCATGCCATTGGCCAAGGGGACGATCTTGCAGGTGCGCTCGGCCGTGGCGGAGCGGTGGTCGTCGGCGGCGTGCGCGGTCGTGTGTTTGGCGACCTGGCGGCGCAACGACTCCAGCAGGTTGCGGTGGGTCTGCTTCGCGGCGCGTTTCAGCACGTGCGCCTCCACGGCTCGTGCGGCCTCATCCGGGAGTTGGCTGGTGGCCTCGGAGATCGCCAGCGCCTTGCCCCAGGTTAGCGCCCCGCACCGCAAGCCGGTATGAGTGGCGGACAGCGTCGAGGTCAGACGCAACGCCGTTTCCACCCGCCGCCCCACGGTGTTGGAGGACAACCCGAGCGCCAGCGCGATCTCGCCGTGCCAGGACCGCTCGGGGTCGATCGGGCGGCCCTTGGAATCGATCTGGGTCGGGCGCGGCGCCGCGCGGTGCTCGGCTCGGCGTTGCCGGACGAACGACGCCGTCGCACCGGCCTTGATCGCCTCCCCCCAGCCGATCAGCCGGTCCGCCGCCCTCATCAACTCCACCAGCGCCATCGGCGACATCGCCTCCGGCCGGGTCCCCTCCAACGCGCCAGCCAGCGCACCACCGGGCGGCAAGAACACCCAGGCCGGCGCCTCCCGGAGCAACATCTCCCGTTCCGCGGCGTCCTGCTCGACACCGTCCCACTCCTGCCACTCCAACTCATCCACCCGCGAGAACCGATTCCGGCCCAGCAAGGCGTCCAGCTCGGCGTCCAACTGGTCCTGCTCACTGATGACCGCCGGGCCGCCGGGGAGTTCGGGATCGGTCGGGTAGGCCAGGTCGTCCGGCACATAGCCACCATCGAGCGACTCGTCATCCCAAGCACTCCACGCAGACACCACGCCTGCCCAGCCAGGAGTCGAGACGGATCTCGCCGCAGGGCCAGGCGCCGAAGGTACAGCGGTGGTGCTGATGGTGGGGGTCGTCGTGCGCGCGGCTGCGTCTGCGGTGATCTGGTGGTCACCGCCGACAGAACTGGTCGCGCACTCGCTCATGCTTCTATATTAGAACATGTGTTCGATGAACTCAACTCGCGGGCGTTCGCCAATGGATGCCAGAAGGCCTTGTGGAGTTGGGGATCTGGTCAAAAGTTGCTGACGGCAACTGAATGCGCTTGGGTATCACTTCGCGTTCGTGCCGTCCGCGGTTGCCCCGTCGGCTCCACTCACCCCGGGCGTTGACACCCTCTAGGCACTGCGGACAGGAGATATCAGGTCTCAGCCCACCAGAACCTGTCGCACGGCCCCGCGGGGTCAATGGGCGTGTGCTGCGGCGGCGATCGGCTCGAGTCCGGCGACCAGCTCGTCGAGCTCGTCCGTGCTGAGTACGTCGTACGCCGGTGACGCCAGCTCGTCGGTGAGGGCCTCGATCCGCTCCTTGGTCTGCCGGCCGGCGTCGGTGAACCCGCCGGCCGCGTCCACGAGGCCGCGGGCGCGCAGCCCGTCGACGACACCGGCCAGCTGTGCCTTGGGTAGGTGGTGGATCCGGCCGAAGTCCTCCGGCCTCATTCCGTGCGAGAGAGCCAGGAGGACGTGGGCCTCCGTGCCGCCGATGCCGTGGGTGACGAGGGCGGCGTTGTGACCGTCCCCGCGGTGCTCGCGCAGCAGCGTCGCCGCGTGCCAGAGCCTGGCCACCGGCTCCTCGGGTATGTCGATCGCCCGCAGGCCGGCGTACAGCGCTCGGCCCTCGGTCGGTGCGCTGACCGCCGCACGGGTGGCGAGGTCGGCGACCCGGACCAGACCGGGGGAGTCGGCAAGTTCCCCGATCATCTGCCGCAGCGCGGCGGCGCTGCCCCGCTCGCGCACGGCGATCGCCTCCTCAGGGGTGGTCTTGCCCCAGACCCACGGGATGTGGCGCGCCACCTCGCCGTCGGCGAAGTTGTAGAAGACCGCATGCACAACTTCGGCCGGCACCAGACCCAGCGGCGCGGCCCGGCCGGCGAAGTATCCGTCCCAGTAGTTGCGCATGCCGAGGGCCAGGAACGCCTCGGTCGGCCCCTCGGAGAAGGTGACGGTGGCGATCGGCTCGACGAGCTCGAACATGCGGTGGACCTTGGCCTGTGAGTGCGGCATCGTCGGCATCTCCTTGGTCGTGACAGCGCCCTTGTGAGCTGCCTCTGACCCTTGCGACGAACAAGGTGGCCCGGATTCGACACTTCCCGTCGACACTGCCGGGCGAGGGCCCGTCAGGTGGCGGGCGTCCCGCGTTCGCCGTACACGGCTGTGACGAGGGCGATCAGTAGGCCGGCCAGGAACATGTGGACAAGGACGACACCCCACGGCAGGCCGGTGAAGTACTGCGTGAAGCCGACGACGCCCTGCAGCAGCTCGATGGCGAGCAGCCACGCGGCGAGTTTGCGCAGCGTCCGCGACGTGGCCGTCACGCGGGTCGCGATCACCAGCGCGATGGTGATCCCGAACAGGCCGAAGACGACATCGGAGTGCAGCTGGCTGACCAGCTCGGGATCGAAGCCGTTGCGGCCGGTCTCCGGGTCGCCGGAGTGCGGGCCGGCTCCGGTGACAATGGTGCCGAGGGCAACGGTCAGCCAGACCGCCACCACGGCGGCGGTTGCGAGCGCGCGGACCACCGGGGGAGTGTGCGGGTAGGGACTGGTCCGGGACCGGCGCATCATGGCCACGGTCAGCGTGATGATGATCGGCGAGACCAGGAAGTGCGCCGAGACGATCCACGGATTCAGCCCGGTGAGCACGCTGATGCCGCCGATCACCCCTTGCAGCGGGACCCCGAGCGCGGCCGCGGTCGCCAGCCGGCGCAGGTCCCGCCGGATCGGGCGGTAGCGCATGACCACCAGCCAGGTGAGGATCGCGACGATCGCGACGACGAACCCGAGCATCCGGTTGGTGAACTCGATCGCGCCGTGGACGCCGAGGGCGGCGTGCGGGACGTACGAGTCGTCGGTGCAGGACGGCCAGGTCGGGCAGCCGAGCCCCGAGCCGGTCAGCCGGACCAGTCCGCCGGTGACCACGATGCCGATGTTCACCACGACCGACGCCCAGCCCCAGCGCCGGACGACGTCCAGGCTCGGCTCGGGAACCAGTCGCCAGAATCCGCTGACTGGCTCAGTCTCTTGGGGCGGGGTCTCGGTCGTCATCACCGGCACACTCTAAAGGTCAGTCCCAGCGGAAGGTGCGGGAGACCAGGTACCCCAGCACCCCTGCCCACAGTGCCAGCGACAGCGCCGCCGCCCACGGAATCACCCCTTCTACGGTCGAATTCGCGATCCCGTTGGCGAGCGCGGCACTCGGCAGCAGACGGACGACGCCTTGCATGCCCTCCGGGTACTCGTCGACGGGCGTCATGATCGCGCCGCCCACGAGCAGCAGCAGGTACAACAGGTTCGCCGCGGCCAGGGTCGCCTCGGCCCGCAGTACGCCGGCCATCAGCAGACCCAGTGACGCGAAGGCCGCCGTACCGCACAGGACTGTGAGGACGACGCCGAAGACGGCCTCGAACCCGCCGATCGGCTTCCAGCCGAGCGCGAACCCGGTGCCGATCAGAACGACGAGCTGGATGACCTCGACGATCAGGACCGCGCCGATCTTCCCCGCCAGCAGACCGGTGCGGGACAGTGGTGAGGCGCCCAGGCGCTTGATGACGCCGTATCGGCGCTCGAAGCCGGTCGCGATCGCCAGCGAGGTGAACGACGAGGACAGGATCGCGAGCGCGAGCACCCGGGGGACCGCTTCGTCGATCGGCCGGCCGCTCCCGAGCGGCAGCCGCTCGCCGAGGCCGGTCCCGCCGAGAAGGAGCAGCAGACCGAGCGGAATCACCAGCGCGAGCAGTAGTTGCTCGCCGTTGCGGACGAGCAGCTTGAATTCCATCCGGGTGTGCGCGAGCACCTTCCGCGGCCAGGGCGCGCCGCCCGGCCGTGGGGCGTACGTCGCAGCGCTGCTCATCGCGTCTCCCGCTTCGGCGCGGTCAGTTCGAGGAAAACGTCCTCGAGGGACTTGGTGTGGTGCTCGGTGAGGGAGTCCGGGGTGCCGGAGGCGATCACCTGGCCGGCCGACACGACATGCACCTGGTCGGACAGCTGCTCGGCCTCGTCCATCGCGTGCGTCGTCAGCACGACCGTCACACCGTCGTCGCGTAGATCGCGGATCAGCTGCCAGATCTCGCGCCGGCCGTGCGGGTCCAGCCCGGTGGTCGGCTCGTCCAGGAACGCGATCTCCGGCCGTCCGACGATCGCCAGCGCGAAGGACAGTCGCTGTTTCTGTCCACCCGAGAGCCGCCGGTACGGCGTTCGCCCGCAGCTGCCCAGGTCGAGGCGCTCCACCAAGGCGGGCACGTCGAGCGGGTGGGTGTGCAAAGTGGCGACGTACCGGAGCATCTCGACCGCGCGGACGCCCGACCAGGCGCCGCCCTCCTGGAGCATCACGCCGATCTTCGGCATCAGGTCGTCGTGGTCGGCGAACGGGTCCAGGCCGAGGACCCGGACGCTGCCCGAGTCCGGGCGCCGGAAGCCCTCACAGGTCTCCACGGTCGTGGTCTTGCCGGCGCCGTTCGGGCCGAGCACGGCCGTCACCGTGCCGGCGGCTACGGTGAGACTGAGACCGTCGACCGCGGTCTTCTCGCCGTACCGCACGACGAGGTTGTCGATCTCCACCGCGACTGGCACAACGGCAGCATAGAGAACGCCCCGGAGTGACCTCGCTCACGGTCACCCGCGGCGCCCCGCGTGACCGCGGGAACCGGTAAGGGGAGCCTTATTTGAAGGCCCCGGTGAATTACGCGACACTGATGTTGTGAAAACTCCTGCGACCGACCGAGCCGTGTCCCACGGCGCTGCCGGCGCGCGGGACGAGTCCACCCGGGACCGGGTCGCACGCTCGATCCTGACCAACGGCCCGTCCAGCGCCGCGGTGCTGGCGGAACGGCTCGAACTCACCCCGGCGGCGGTGCGCCGGCACCTGGACCACCTGCTCGACGAGGGCCTGGTGGAATCCCGCGAGGAGCGCGTCTACGGCCCCCGCGGCCGCGGCCGCCCGGCGAAGGTGTTCGTGCTGACCGACTCCGGCCGGCACGCCTTCCACCAGGCGTACGACGACCTCGCGGCGACCGCGATGCGGTTCATCGCCGAGGCCGGCGGTGACGACGCCGTGGCCGAGTTCGCCCGGCGCCGGTCCGCCGAGGTGGAGCGACGCTACCGGGAGCTGCTCGACGCGGCCCCCGATCACCAGAAGGCCGAGGTGCTCGCCCAGGCGCTCACCGCGGACGGCTATGCGGCCTCCACGGCGAAAGCTGCCCACGGAGAGCAGCTGTGCCAGCACCACTGCCCGGTCGCGCACGTGGCCGAGCAGTTCCCCCAGCTGTGCGAGGCCGAGACCGAGGTGTTCTCGAGACTCCTCGGCAAGCACGTGCAGCGACTGGCCACCATCGCCCACGGCGACGGTGTCTGTACGACGCATATCCCGGGTACCAGCCCGGTTCCCCCTGTATCCGACGGCGAAGCTGCGAGGACTACACGATGACGCAAACCGCTCACCCCGAACTGGAAGGCCTCGGCAACTACCAGTACGGCTGGTCCGACTCCGACGCCGCCGGCGCGGTTGCCCAGCGTGGCATCAACGCCGACGTCGTGCGCGGGATCTCGGCCCTGAAGAGCGAACCCGAGTGGATGCTCGACCTGCGGCTGAAGGGCCTGAAGCTCTTCGACCGCAAGCCGATGCCGTCCTGGGGTGCCGACCTGTCCGGAATCGACTTCGACAACATCAAGTACTTCGTCCGGTCGACCGAGAAGCAGGCGACCAGCTGGGAAGAGCTGCCCGAGGACATCAAGAACACCTACGACAAGCTCGGCATCCCGGAGGCGGAGAAGCAGCGCCTGGTCGCCGGCGTCGCCGCGCAGTACGAGTCCGAGGTCGTCTACCACCAGATCCGTGAGGACCTGGAGGCGCAGGGCGTCATCTTCCTGGACACCGACACCGGCCTGCGCGAGCACCCGGAGATCTTCAAGGAGTACTTCGGCTCCGTCATCCCGGTCGGCGACAACAAGTTCGCCTCGCTGAACACCGCGGTCTGGTCCGGCGGCTCGTTCATCTACGTCCCCAAGGGCGTCAAGGTGGACATCCCGCTGCAGGCCTACTTCCGGATCAACACCGAGAACATGGGCCAGTTCGAGCGGACCCTGATCATCGTCGACGAGGGCGCCTACGTGCACTACGTCGAGGGCTGCACGGCGCCGATCTACAAGTCGGACTCGCTGCACTCCGCGGTCGTCGAGATCATCGTGAAGAAGGGCGCCCGCTGCCGCTACACGACGATCCAGAACTGGTCGAACAACGTCTACAACCTGGTTACCAAGCGCGCCACCTGCGAAGAGGGCGCGACCATGGAGTGGATCGACGGCAACATCGGTTCCAAGGTGACGATGAAGTACCCGGCCGTGTACCTGATGGGCGAGCACGCCAAGGGCGAGACCCTGTCGGTCGCGTTCGCGGGCGAGGGCCAGCACCAGGACGCCGGCTCCAAGATGGTGCACAACGCGCCGTACACCTCCAGCTCGATCGTCTCGAAGTCGGTGGCCCGCGGCGGCGGCCGGACGTCGTACCGCGGTCTGGTCGAGGTGGCGCCGGGCTCGCACCACAGCAAGTCCACGGTGCGCTGTGACGCGCTGCTGGTCGACACCATCAGCCGTTCGGACACCTACCCGTACGTCGACGTCCGCGAGGACGACGTGGCGATGGGGCACGAGGCGACCGTGTCCAAGGTCAGCGACGACCAGCTCTTCTACCTGATGAGCCGGGGCATGGCCGAGGACGAGGCGATGGCGATGATCGTCCGCGGCTTCATCGAGCCGATCGCCCGCGAGCTCCCGATGGAGTACGCGCTGGAACTCAACCGGCTCATCGAGCTGCAGATGGAAGGGGCCGTCGGCTGATGTCCTCGGCAGAGACACTGGTTGCTACCGGCAACCGGGCACATTCCCACGGACCGGGTTCCCCGGTCCCGCTCCAGGCGCGCAGCGAGCGGCCGACGTCGTACGACGTGGCCGACTTCGCGGTGCCGAACGGACGCGAGGAGGAGTGGCGCTTCACCCCGGTCAAGCAGCTCAAGGCCCTGTTCGAGGACGCGGCCGGCACCGAGACCCCGAAGATCGACGCCTCCGGTCCGGAGGGCGTCGTCTTCGAGACCGTCGCCGCGGACTCGCTGAAGGTCGGCAAGCCGCAGGACCGGTCCGCGGCCGTCGCCTGGAACCACGCCGGCGACGCGTTCGCGGTCCGGATCCCGGTCGAGGCCGAGCTGACCGAGCCGGTGCACGTGAACGTCGCGAGCCTCGGCGCCCGCGGCTTCAGCCACCTGATCGTGGACGCCGGCCGGCACAGCCGCGCGATCGTGATCATCGATCACACCGGCGCGGGCGACCTGAGCAGCAACGTCGAGGTCGTCGTCGGCGACGGCGCCGAGCTGCGCGTGGTCAGCATCCAGCAGGCCGACCACGAGTCGATCCACCTGGCCCAGCACGATGCGCTGGTCGGGCGGGACGCGAAGCTCCACCACGTCGTCGTCACCCTGGGCGGCAAGATCGTCCGGATCGGCACCAACGTCCGGTACGCCGGACCTGGCGGCGACGCGGAACTGCTCGGGGTCTACTTCGCCGAAGGCGCGCAGCACCACGAGAACCGGCTCTTCGTCGACCACGAGGCCGCCAACTGCAAGAGCAACGTGATCTACAAGGGTGCGCTGGCCGGTGACCACGCCCGCTCGGTGTGGATCGGCGACGTGCTGATCCGGGCCGCAGCCGAGGGCACCAACACGTTCGAGCTGAACCGGAACCTGGTCCTGACCGACGGCGCCCGCGCCGACTCGGTGCCGAACCTGGAGATCGAGACCGGCGAGATCGAGGGCGCGGGGCACGCGTCCGCGACCGGCCGGTTCGACGACGAGCAGCTGTTCTACCTGCAGGCCCGCGGCATCCCCGAGGACGCGGCGCGGCGGCTGGTGGTGTCCGGCTTCTTCAACGACATCATCGGCAAGATCGGCGTACCCGAGGTCACCGAGCACCTGCACGACGTGATCGAGGAGAAGCTGGCGCGGGCCGCGGAGTTGAGCGCATCGGCACAGCGCCTATCGGGCGAAGAGGCGGTCGTCGGTCAGTGAGCGACACGTTCGAGCGCGCCTGCGCCGCCGCCGACGTCCCCGACGAGGGTGTGATCCCGGTCGAGGTCGGCGGTGTGGAGGTCGCGGTCGTGAAGAGCGAAGGGCAGTACTTCGCGGTGCGGGACGAGTGCTCGCACGCGCAGATCCAGCTGTCCGAGGGTGACGTCGGCGAGTGCGAGATCGAGTGCTGGCTGCACGGGTCCCGTTTCGACCTGCGCACTGGCGAGCCGACCAGCCTGCCGGCGTACGACCCGGTGCCGATCTACCCCGTGCGCCTCGACGGCGACGACGTACTCGTCGACGTGAAGAACCCACTGAACCAAGCATCCCTGTAAACGACGGAGATAGAAGAAACCTCATGGCGACACTCGAGATCCGCGACCTGCACGTGTCGGTCGACACCGAGAACGGCCCGAAGGAGATCCTGCGGGGCGTCGACCTGACCATCGCCGCCGGCCAGACGCACGCGATCATGGGCCCGAACGGTTCCGGCAAGTCCACGCTGGCGTATTCGATCGCCGGCCACCCGAAGTACAACATCACCAGTGGCACCGTCACCCTCGATGGCGAGGACGTTCTCGACATGAAGGTCGACGAGCGCGCCCGGGCCGGCCTGTTCCTGGCGATGCAGTACCCGGTCGAGGTGCCGGGGGTGTCGGTGGCGAACTTCCTGCGGACGGCCAAGACCGCGATCGACGGCGAGGCGCCGAAGCTGCGCACCTGGGTCAAGGACGTGAACAAGGCCCTGTCCGACCTGGACATGGACCCCAGCTTCGGTCAGCGCAACGTCAACGAGGGCTTCTCCGGCGGTGAGAAGAAGCGCCACGAGATCGTCCAGCTGGAGCTGCTGAACCCGAAGATCGCGATCCTCGACGAGACCGACTCCGGCCTCGACATCGACGCGCTGAAGATCGTCTCCGAGGGCGTCAACCGGTTCGCGTCCCAGGGTGACAAGGGTGTCCTGCTGATCACCCACTACACGCGGATCCTGCGCTACATCAAGCCCGACTTCGTGCACGTCTTCGTCGACGGCCGCGTCGCCGAAGAGGGCGGCCCGGAGCTGGCCGAGGAGCTTGAGGCCAACGGCTACGAGCGGTTCCTGAAGGCTGGCGCGAAGTGACCGACGCCCGGACGTTCAGCAGTCCCCTGGACCTGCAGTCGGTCCGGGCGGACTTCCCTATCCTCTCGCGTGAGTTGGCCGGCGGGTTCCCGCTGGTCTACCTGGACTCGGCCAACTCCTCGCAGAAGCCGCGCCAGGTCGTGCAAGCGATCGAGGACCACTACCTCAAGCACAACGCGAACGTCGCGCGGGCCATGCACCAGCTCGGTGCCGAGGCGACCGCGGCGTACGAAGGCGGCCGGGACAAGGTGGCCGCGTTCATCGGGGCTCCTTCGCGCGACGAGATCGTCTTCACGAAGAACGCCTCGGAGGCGCTCAACCTGGCCGCGCACACGCTCGGCGCGTCGTTGAAGCCGGGCGATGTCGTGGTGGTCTCCGAGATGGAGCACCACAGCAACATCGTCCCGTGGCAGCTCGCGTGCGAGCGGACCGGCGCGACGCTCAAGTGGTTCGGCGTGACCGAGGACGGGCGGCTGGACCTCAGCAGCATCGAGGAGCTGTTCACCGAGAACACCAAGGTCGTCGCCCTCACCTGGGTGTCGAACGCGCTCGGCACGATCAACCCGATCAGCGACATCGCCGCCAAGGCGCACGCGGTCGGCGCGACCGTGGTGGTGGACGCGTCGCAGGCGGTCCCGCAGTTCCCGGTCGACGTGTCAACGCTCGGCGCGGACATCCTGGTCTTCACCGGTCACAAGGTCGTCGGACCGACCGGTATCGGCGTGCTCTGGGGCCGGTACGACCTGCTCGCGTCGCTGCCGCCGTTCCTCGGGGGCGGCGAGATGATCGAGGTCGTCCGGATGACCGGTTCGACGTACGCGCCGCCGCCGGCCCGGTTCGAGGCCGGTACGCCGCCGATCGCGCAGGCGGTCGGGCTCGGTGCGGCCGTCGACTACCTGTCCGGGATCGGGATGGACAAGATCGCCGCGCACGAGCACGCGATCGTCGAGTACGCGCTCGAAGGGCTGAAGACGGTCCCCGGCCTGACGCTGCTCGGGCCGACCGACGCGAAGGACCACGGCGGCGCGATCAGCTTCGCGCTGGACGGCGTACACCCGCACGACGTGTCGACCGTGCTGGACACCCGCGGGATCGCGGTCCGGGCCGGGCACCACTGCGCGCGGCCGGTGCACGAGCGGTTCGGAATGCAATCGTCGACCAGAGCGTCTTTCTACCTGTACACGACTCCCGAGGAGATCGACGCGCTCGTCGACGGACTCGGGTTCGTCCGTTCTTTCTTCAAGGTGGACTGATATGCAGCTCGACAGCCTGTACCAGGAGATCATCCTGGATCACTACCGAAGCCCGCACCACGCGGGCCTCGCGGACCCGTACGACGTGGAGGTGCACCACGTGAACCCGTCCTGCGGGGACGAGGTCACGCTCCGGGTCGAGCTCGACGGCGACACCGTGAAGGGCGTCACGCACGACAGCGTCGGCTGCTCGATCAGCCAGGCGGCGACGTCGGTGATGTCGGACCTGGTGATCGGCAAGCCGGTGTCCGAGGGCATGGCGACGTACGAGAAGTTCCTCGAACTGATGCAGGGCCGCGGGAATGTCGAACCGGACGAAGAGGTTCTGGAGGACGGCGTCGCATTCGCGGGCGTCGCGCAGTTCCCGGCCCGGGTGAAGTGTGCACTGCTGGGCTGGTCCGCGTGGCGCGATGCCACCGCCCAGGCCCTGGCTGCCAACCAAGGAGTGAGCAATGCCTGACCAGACCGACGAGAAGATCGAGCTGCCCGAGGTCGACCTCGAGGCGGCGCAGGCGGGCACCACGCCGGCCAAGGTCGAGGACGTCAACGAGGCCCTCAAGGACGTCGTCGACCCGGAGCTCGGCATCAACGTGGTCGACCTGGGCCTGATCTACGGCATCACCGTCGACGACACCAGTACGGCGATCATCGACATGACGCTGACGTCCGCGGCCTGCCCGCTGACCGACGTGATCGAGGACCAGACCCGGATGGCGCTCGACGGCCTCGTCAACGACTTCCGGATCAACTGGGTCTGGATGCCGCCGTGGGGCCCGGAGAAGATCACCGACGACGGCCGCGACCAGCTGCGCGCCCTCGGCTTCAACGTCTGAGTGTTTTCCGCAGTGCGAGAGCCCGGGTCAGGTGGCCCGGGCTCTTCGCATCTGCTCAGAACGGCGGCGGTCCGACGATCTGGATGGCGCCGGTCTTCTCGGCGACGTCCCGGATCCGGTCGAAGTCGACCGGGATCGGCCGGCTTCCCTCCGGAGCGGGTTCGCTGGCGAGCCGGAAGAACGCCTCGTCCGTGCCCGGTGTCAGGATCGTCAGGAGCCTGGCCGTCGGGGAGACGACCGTGAAGGCGTGCGGTACGCCGCGGGGAATCACCACGACTCCACCGGCCGAGAGGCCGCGCTTCTTCCCGTCGAGGTCGAGCAGGATCTCACCGTCGAGCAGGTAGAACGTCTCGTCCGACGCGGGGTGGATGTGCAGCGGAGTCACCTTGCCCTGCTCGCCGACGAACTCGAAGAGCAGGAACGCGCCTCCGGTCTCTTCCGAGGTCGCCAGCCAGGTGTGCAGCCCGCCGCCGCTGAACCACCGCCGTTCGCCCTCGCCGTGATCGCGGACCGTCGCAGCCAGTGTGGTCATGTCGAATACCCCTCCCGTTTTGTGGGACTCGAGTCCCATTACGAACGTACGGTACCGTGTATTCCATGTCAACGGCGTACGAGCAGTCCGGACGGACCCGGCAGAAGCAGCGCACGCGCAACGACCTGATCGCCGCCGCCCGTGAGCTGATCACCCAGGGCGGATCGGCCCCGACGGTCGAGGAGGCCGCGGCGGCTGCGTCGATCTCGCGGACGACGGCGTACCGGTACTTCCGCAGCCAGGCGGAGCTGCTCGCCGCCGCCCACCCGGAGGTCGAGCTCACGTCCTTGTTGCCGGCCGACAGCGGCGACGACCCCGAGGCTCGGCTGCTCGCGGTCGTGGCGGCGTTCGTCAAGATTGTGCTGGAGTTCGAGCCGCAGCAGCGCACGATGCTTCGCCTGTCGCTCGAGCCGTCCTCACAGCCGGGTCAGCTGCCACTGCGGCAAGGACGTGGGATCGGCTGGTTCGAGGATGCGCTCTCCCCGGCCCGCGACAGGTTGTCCGAGGCTGCCGTCCACCGGCTCGCCGTCGCTGTGCGCAGCGCTGTCGGCATCGAGGCGCTGGTCTGGCTCGTCGACGTGGCCGGCCTGAGTCGCGACGAGGCTGCGGACGTGATGCTGTCGTCGGCGCGCGCGATCGTGCGTGCCGGACTGTCCGAGGGGACTGGCGCATGACGCGCACCGTTCACGTCGCGCCGGAGCGGTTGGACAAGTGGCTGACCGGGTTCGGTGAACGGCATGGTGAGGTCGTGTACGACGTGACGCCGACGAGCGTCACGTTGGCGGCCGAAGACGGCGAGTCCGCTGTCGTCACCGTGCCTTTCGAGCCCCTCACGGAGTTGTCCCGCGCGGGGCTCGT
This sequence comes from Kribbella sp. C-35, assembly GCF_046549195.1. Lineage (NCBI taxonomy): Bacteria > Bacillati > Actinomycetota > Actinomycetes > Propionibacteriales > Kribbellaceae > Kribbella > Kribbella sp. C-35. Next base: position 591,744 of record NZ_JAJPWG010000006.1, on the reverse strand, counting down.
GGCGCATGTGCTCACCGAACGACGGCTCGGCGTACTGCTCGTCCGGCGCGGTGGCTACGGCGCCGGGGTGTTTGCCGGCGGCAAGCTTCTCGACTCGAAGGTCGGGTCGCGGCACGTGCAGGGGACGACCAAGGCGGGCGGCTGGTCGCAGCAGCGGTACGCGCGTCGGCGGGACAACCAGGCGCGCGAGGCGTTCGCGGCGGCCACCGAGGTCGCGGTGCGGATCCTGGCGCCGGCGAAGCTCGACGTACTGGTGTGCGGGGGAGACCGTCGTGCGATCGACACGGTGCTCGAGGATCCGCGCCTGAAGGATCTCCGCGGGTTGGTGCGGCCGCCGTTCCTCGGCGTACCGGATCCGAAGCAGAAGGTACTCGAGCAGGCCGGCCTCGACGCGCGCGCGATCCGGATCGACGTCGATCAGCCGGAGTAGCTGTCCCGGACGGCCAGCAGCCGGTCCAGCCGGAAGCGTCCGGGGTCGCGGTCCCGTTCGGCCTGCCCGGCGTCCGTCCAGAATGCTTCCGCAGGCACGGAGTCGCCGGCCGGCGGGACGAACTTCAGGACCTCCTGCACGGCTTGGCGTGCGTAGGCCATCACAGTGCGGGCCGCCTCGGACCGGTCGTCGGCAGGCACCTCGCCGGCGATCCAGTCGGCGACCGCCAGCCACTGCCCGGCATCGACCAGCTCCGACGGCTCCGGTCCGCCGAAGGTCGCAACATCATCGAGAAGTCCCTGGTACGGCGGTGAGAACAGGTACTCCCGCTCGACGCCGCAGCCCACACACGTACCGACGTACCTCAGCGCCGCGTCGAGGACGTCGTACTGCCAGGCCGCTTGGTCCGAGCCGCAGTCCGCGCACGCGGTCAGGTCGAGGTAGAGCAGCGCCTCGGTCGTCGTCCGGGCGATGGCGTACGGCGGGTCGTAGTCGTTCAATCGATCGTCATCCCGCTCGCGGGGTTGGCGGTGTGGCTTCGGCGCATCGCTGCCTTCGCGGTCCGGGTGTGACTCATCCGCGAGTCGGTCTCGGCGAGTGCTGCCGCCGGGATGCCGTGCTGTTGCAGTGCCTCGACGACCGCGCTGGTGAAGCGCCGCGGTGGAGCGTCGGGCTCGTGCAGGGCCTTGAGATCGACCAGGCCCTCGGCGAGGAGGGCCAGCCGCGGGTGCAGTGTGGCGAACGCCGCCGCGAAGCCGCGGTCGCCCCGGCCGGTCATGGTGCCGTCCGGGTGCGCGACGTACACGGTTCGCCGGCCGCTCGCCTCCCGGACTGCCAGTCGGACGTTCACGTCCTCGCGCCGGGCCTGGTCGAGGGCATCGACCAAGGGCCGGTACGGATGCTGTTCGTCGGCGTCCACGGTCACCTGCACGGTCCTGACCCGTTCCGGTTTGAAGCTGGTTCGGGCGGGTTGACCGGATTCCATCCGCGCCCGCATCTCGTCGTACTCGTGCCGGTACATCGTCAGGTACGCCTCGCCGGACGCCGCACGTCGCAGCGTGGCGGAGCGTTCGACCTTCGGGTGCCTGCGCCGGCCGAGCCGGAGGCGCTCGAAGTCCAGGTGGTAGTCCACCCGCACTTTGACGGTGACGACCTGCCCGGACTCGTACATGCCGGTCTCATGGCGCGCACCGACGGTACCGGTGTCCTGCTCGCTGACCCGTCGGCTGCTCGTCGTGCTCACGCTGAGCTCGCCGCCCGGCGTACTGGTGCCGATCGTCCGGGAACCGGGCAGCAGCCTGTTGCTGCGGGCGGTCAGCTGACTGACCCGGAGCGCGCGGGAGTTCTGGCCGAGTTGGGTGGTCGACTCCTCGTCCGGATCCGACACCAGTTCCAGGTCCGAAACCTCCGCGCGGACCCGGATCGCGACCACGCGCGCGCTGTCCCCGGGCACGGCGAGCGGGACGAGCTTGTACCCCGACGGACCGGCCATCTCCTGGAACGCGACCATCCGGTTCGCGCCGCCGAGCCGCGACTCCAGCGTCGAGGCATGCATCCGTACGCCGTCGGGCTTGAGCAGATCCACCTCGCCGAGACGAGCACAGGCAGCGTCGAACAAGGCGTTGTCCTCCGCGTCGCCGGGCAGGTAAGGCAGCGTGCCCTCGGGGAGGTAGTGCTCGGGCAGCACCGCAGTCCGGTGGTCTGGGATCTCCGGCCCGAGCTGCGGGGGAGCCGAGTCGAGCACAGACGCTGGTACGGCGAGACTCATCCGCCCGTGGGCTTCCCGGCGGGTCGTGGAATCAGAGGTCCCGCCGGGGACCGCCGAGTCTTCGATCTCGATGAAGAGCTGATAGTCCCGCTCGACCCGGGCCGTTTCGATCGCCAGGGCGGTGGTGATCTGGGTGCCGGCCTCGGTGCTCGCCGCGGTGGTGGAGGTGTTGAGCTCCGCGCCGGCACCGGCGGTCGCCGGGATCCCGTCCGAGCCCGAGAGGTCGAGCGAGGCGCCGTACGACGTGCCCTCGGTCCGGCTGCGGCTACGGTCGCGCAGGCTCCACAGCTGGACGAGGCCGAAGCCGTTGCCGCTCTGGCCCTGCGTCCCGCCCACCTCGGTGCTCGGTTCGCCGACGAACCTCAAGCGCACGCGGACGCGGAGGTTGCGGGTGCTCGCACCGATGCGGACCGGAAGCTCGCGGACGAAGCCGCGCGGGTCGAGCATGTCGTCCAGCTGGTTCCGCCAGCGGGTGCCGGCGAGCTCGCCGCGCAGCGCGTCCACCAGAACGGGATCGTCCAGCGCCTGCGGCGAGTGCTCCGCGACGGCTGCGCAGACCTCCCGGAACGGGTCGGTGTCGTTGCCGTCCGGGTCCTGCAGCGAGGCCTGGTCGACCTGCGCGGCGCCCATCATTCGGTCGTAGTGGCGGGGGAGTTGCGGCACGACTCGCAGCCGCGCGAGATCTTCGGCCTGGGCCAGTACGGCGTCGAGCCGCTGATCGGGCTGCGCCGGAAGTCCGGCCGTCGTCCGGAAGGCGTCGACCAGCACCTCGTCGGTGTGTCCGGCAGCGAGGCCGCCGGTGGCGCCGCGCTTGTCGATCCGGTAGCGGCGCAGCAGGGCGTTCCTGGTGCGGCGCGGGAGAACGAGGTTGCCGTTGAGAACGCGCTCGACGGCGTCGGAGACCTGGTGCAGTGGAAGGTCCAGGTCGCGCCGTCCGTACGACTGCAGCGCGTCGCGCTCGGGAAGTGTGAGGAGTACGGCGCCGTTCTCGAGCGGGATCCGGCGCGGTGCGGCACCGCCGGACCGGAGCTGGGCCTCGAGGACGAGATCGCCCCAGAACTGGTAGTGCTGTCCGTCCCGCATCAGGGTCCGCTCGACGCCGCTCGTGGCCGACTCGGACGCGCTCGACGAGACGGTCGCCGTACGGGTCAGCCCGAGCGAGCCGCCGTACGACTGCCCGTCGGCGGACACGGCGCCACTGCCGCCGTTGATCCCCGCGGTCGTGGCGGCCGACACGCCCGCGGTGCTTCCGGTGGTCGCCAGCGTCACGTTGAGCTCGGCGAGAATGGGGTGCCCGGTTCCGACGTACCTGAGGTTCTCAACCCGCGTCGTGACGGTCAGGGCGGTCGGCCGTGGAGTGAGACCGCGTTGCCGGATCGCCTCGAGCGGGTCGGACGGTTCGGAACCGACGGCCAGGCTGGTGCGGTACTCGGCGGTGAGCAGCTCGGGCCGGGCGATCAGGTTCCGCGGGGCGAGGAATCCGCTGAGGTGCTGCAGGGCGGAGCTGCCCTCGAGGCCGGGTACGGCGGCGGTCAGCTGGGCGATCGGGTTCCGCGCGTCGATGTGGTGGACCGCCACCGTCTGCAGCAGCTTGGCTTCGACGCGGCCCGGTACGGCGACCGTGGGCTGCACTCCTCCGCAGAACTCGCTGTCGAGCCAGACCTGCGCGCTGCCCTCGGACGAGGCCACCGGCACCGCCGTCCCGTCGGACGTGACCTCGCTGACCGTGATCGTGTGCGGTACGTCGAACACCGAGACCGTCGAACCTGACTCGGCCACCGTCATCCGGTACGCGCCTCTGGTGGACGACCATCCGATGGAACGGCCGCGCGACGTCCGGCCGACCGAGGCACCCGCCGTCGGTGTGGTCCCGGCGTCCCCGGCGGCCGGCGCGTTGCTCAGACCCAGCCGTGCCGACCACGGCACACTCTGCGCCCGGGAGCCGGTACGTCCCGACGTACTGACGCCGATGTCGACGTTGACGACCATGTCGTTGTCCGCGACGCCGATCGGCGTCGTGCGGTCGAAGTGCTGCTCGAGGGCGATCTGGTAGGTCCGGACCCGTGGCGGGTGGCCAGTGCGGTGCTCGGTGAGTTGAAAGCGCAGCCGGTCCTGTGCGGCATGGTCGTACCCGGTCTCCAGCCGGTGCTTGGCGATTTGCTGGCAGGCGCGTTCCCAGTTCTCCACCTGGCTGAGTACGACGGCGGGGTCCTGATCGGTGAGAGCCGACGGCATTGGGCGGCCGTCGTCGAGCGGCGGGATCATGCCCTGCTGCGACAGGTGCGTGAGGAAGTCCTGCAGTGCGTCGTCGGCGCCGGTGAGCTCCCGGATCATCGCCGGTCCGGCGCCGCGCAGCTGCCCCGGTCCGTTGCCCAGCCACGGCGGGAGTTGCAGGGGAGTGTCGGTCGGGCGCGGATCCCCGCGGAGGAGGATCCGGCCGTCCGTACCGCGTCGTACGGCTCCATCGGCATCCCGGAGCAGGGCCGCGGCGGGGACCGGGAGTCCGTAGCGGAACGCGTCCCGCTCCGCCATCCGCAGGCAGGCGTCGCCCGCTCCTTCGGTCGTGAACGATTCGTCGCGGTCGAGGCGATGGACAGTGACCTTGTGCCGCAGGCGCAGCTTCATGCCGACGGTCGGCGCGATCCGCTGGGTGCTCCACCGGCTGCCCAGGTCGGCCGTCGACGCGGTGTCCTCGTGGCTGGTGTTCCGTCCCGCGTGCAGTCCCGGAGCCAGGTCCGCGGTCGTCGGGCCCAGGTCGGAGATCGGCGTACTGCCCGTGAGGCCGGCCGTGCGCGACCGGCTGAACGACTGACTGCCGGACGCGCCCGAGTTGCCGACGCGCCAGAGTTCGAGTTTGTGATCCGGCGAGCTGTCGCTGGTCAACTCGGCGGACTCGAGGTCTACGTCCGTCTCCAGCTGTGCCCAGGCGACCGGTCGGCCGCCCTCGGTGATGAGGCGCCAGACACCGCCGGGCCGCGTGGTCTCGTCCAGCCGGATCATCCCGTCCTCGACGACCAGACCGCGGACCCGGTCGTGTCCGACACGGTCGACCGATCCGAGTCGATGCTGCAGCTCCGCCAGGGTTCGGTCGCAGAGGTCGTTGAGGCCGTCGACGCGGGTGGCCATGTGCTCGGGCATCGCCGTACGGCGTTCCGCGGCCAGACCCAGCGTCTCCAGATCGGTCGTCTCGGTCGGCGGCGGAACCGTGTAGGTGTGGATGTAGCCCAGGTCGAGCGTGGCAGCGTCGTGGTCCGCGCCGGTGTCGACGACGTTGGGCGGTGACCAGTCCGCGGTGGCCGACTCGCGGATCCGCCAGATCCAGCGGGGCCGGTCCGAGCGGTACCGCAGGAACTCGCCACGGAGCGCCTCGACCGCGCCCGTCTGGGCGAACTCGGTCGCCCCGCCGGTGACCGTCCGGCCCCGGCCGCGGCTCAGTTCGGCGCCGGGGGCAACGAACGCGGCGGCCACCTTCAGTTTGTTCGTGTCCGGCAGCGCCTCTGTCACGGCCCGGAGGCTTGTGCTGGCTGTCGCTGCGGTGTTCTGGGCTGCGGCGGTGGCGACGCTGAAGCCGCTCTGGACCACCTGCCCCACCTGGGCCTCGTCGATGGTCAGCGGGCTGTCGAGCACCTCGTGGAGCTCGCCGGGATCGAGTTGGAGGTGAAACTGCAGGAGGTCGTCGGCGTCCGCGCGCGCGTCGTTGCCGATCGTCAGCACGAAACCGTCGGGCGAGAGGATCCGGCGGCTCTCGCCGCGCAGCGTCCGGTGCAGAACGTCCGGGGTGAAGGAGTACGGCGCCTTGTGCTCCTCGAGCGCCTCGTTGAGCTCCTTGCACAGCCTGGTCAGGTGGGGGAGCCGGCCGGACGGAAGGCCGTTGTGCTGGACGTCCTTGGCCGGGAGAGTGGCCGCGGTCGCCTGCTCGTACGCCCGAACCTCCCGTACGGCGGCCTCTGTATCGCCTTGTGGGGACAGCGCGCGGAACGCCTCGGCCGCGGTCCTGGCCTGATCTGCCGCGGCGGTGCACAAGCGCGCGATCTCGGTATGACGGTCGGCGACCCGGAGCCGCGCGACGGCCCGGACGCGGAGCCGGCGGGCGCGCTCGCTCGCGGATGCGTCCCGCGCGCCGGCCTCGTCGTCGGCCGCGGTGAACAGCTCCGCCGCCTGGTCGCGGGCGTCCGCCGCGCTCGCGGTTCGTACGTCGGCGCGCCGCATGTGATCCGCCGCAGCGGACTCGAGATCGGCGACCTGCCGACGTACGCGGGCGTGGAAGCGTTCCTCCGGAGTCGTCGCCGGCGTCTGCTCCGCCTCAGGTACGACGACGTGCAGACCGGTCCACGGCGCCCTCGGAGCAGGGTGCCCGCCGTGGCGGATGGCGTCGGACAGGTTGGTCAGGTCGGTCTCGACATCGGCGAGCGCGCGGACACCCAGCCCGTCCCGCGTGTCCCGCCACTCCACACTGAGCCGGCGGAACTCCTCGTACTGCGCCTCCGCCCGACGATTCCGTACGGCGCGGTGCGCCCCGGCGCTCGCCCTGATGTCGCTCACGAGCCGACGGATCGGCCCGAAGAATCCACCCGCCGCTGCGCGTCCCGTACCGCTGCCCGGTTGGTGCACGCCGCCGACCGGGCGTCGCGAGCGGCCCGGCGCCCGCAGCGTCGCGGGCTGTTGCTGTGTGAGGGCCAGGCGCTCCGCGTCGCGGGCCAGGGAGTTCGCGTTGGCGACCAGATCCGCCGCGAAGGGCCGGTTCGAACCCTCCTGACGGGCCCGCGCGCTGGTCAGCCGCCGAAGGTCGGCCTCGCTCTCGAGCCGGTTGCCGTCCAGCAGATCCTGCAGCAGAGCCTGTGCCTCGCGCTGCTGCACTGCGGGCAGCCCCGGGAGGTCGAGCAGGGCATCGAGCCCACCGGTCGCGCCGTCCGCCGCACTCCCGCCGCGCACCCGTTCGAGCTGGGCTCCGACGAACGCTACGGCTTCGGCGACCAGGCGGTCGTCGCCGACCGCAGTCGCTCGCCGGGCAAGCCTGCGCTCCAGCCGGCGAAGGGCCTTGCGGGCCAGTCGTTCACGAGAGTGCCCCAACCGCAGGCCGCCGGCCTGCAGGGCGATGGCCTCGGGCGCCACCACGCCGACCGCGAGCCCGAGCGCCTGGCGCGCGCGAACCCGCGGGTCGTTCTCCGTGCCGGCAGCACTCGTCAACGCCAATCTCCCCGTTCAGATCACCGGACGGGGAGATTAGCAACCAGCTGTTCAATTTCTCGCCACAAATCCCACTAGACGAGTTAACAATTACCGGTGGGGATTCTCACATCAGGAGTCGCTGTACAACGCGCGGAAGTCCGCCAGCGTGCCGGTGTAGTACTCCAGGTCGTCATCCAGCCGGGCGCGGCTGACCAGGTACGGGTCGCGGGCCTTTGCGTCGGTGCCGAAGCTGGTCCAGATCTCCGAGTCGGGGACCGTGTCACCGCCGTTGGTACCTTCCGGCAGCGACTTCATCGCCTCCCGGATCGCCTCGGCGGCGAGTTCCCAGCCGAGCTCGACATAGTAGCGCGCCTGGCCCGGTTGACCGTCGTACGCCATGTCGGCCGCGATCGTCCGGTCGGCGTACAGGTGTCCGACGACCGCCCACTCCGCTGCGTCGACCAACTGCGACCGGCCCAGTCCCCAATGCGCTCCGAGCCGGGTGGACGAGTGCTGCGACGAGTACGGGATGGTGATCTCGCCGATCGGCGACCGGTAGGTCCAGGCATCCGGGCCCTCGACGAGGTTGTCGCCGAGCTCGAAATCGGGGGCAGGCGCCAACACCTCACCGGGTTGCGGTCCGGCCTGCGCGGTCTCCAGCGCGACGTAGATCCGGGCCTCCCACAGGGTCCTTGCCATCGGCATCGGTTATCTCGCTCCTGTCTCGCTGATTTCTCTGCCCAGTTCGGCATACGCGTCACGCGTGACCAGTAACCTGTCCAGCCGGAAGCGCCCCGGTTCGGCGGCACGCACCGCCTGTCCTTCCGGTGTCCAGAACTCGTCGTCCGGTACGGCGTCCGCGCCGGCCGGGACGAACTTGATCACCTCGGCGACGGCGGACTGCGCGATGGCCAGCACCCTACCGGCCTCGACGGGATCCGTGGGGACGGCCGCCGCGGCGATGTCGGCGACGTCCAGCCACTGGCCCGCGTCGAGGATCTCGGAAGGCTCCGGACCGCCGAACGTCGGCCAGCCGTGCACCGGTGTCTCGCGTGCCGGCAGCCCGAACAGGTACTCGCGTGCGGCGGAACACCCGGGGCAGATCGCGGAGTAGCTGGACGCCAACTCACCATCGACCTGGACCAGTGCCTGTTCCCAGGGCGCGTCGACCGACCCGCAGTCCGGGCACGGATGCAGCTCCAGGTACAGCTGCGCCTCGTCCCAGGTCCGCGCCACCGCGAATGCCATCGAGCCCCTCTCGTCCACCAGGTTCTGGAGTTTCCATGATCGGCTCACGGCCCGGACAGCGACGGCCCGTGGCCGGTTTGTGCAATCGTCCGTCCGGCCGCACTGCCCGGCGCGGTGCGCGCCCCTTGGTCGGCTGTTGGAAGCGTCCGCGCGGCCGTCGTGTAGTCGAGACCCTTGAGCACGTCCCGCGGCACGTTCGCCTTCTCCAGCGCACCGGCCACCTTCGCGCTGAAGCTGCCGTCCGGTGACGACGTGTTGTACAGCTCGCGCAGGTCGACCCGTCCCTCGGCCATCAGCGCCAGGTTCGGATGCAGCGTCGCGAACGCCGACGCGAAACCGCCGTCGCGGTCGCCGAGCATGGTGCCGTTCGGCAGGGCCTGGTACTTCCGCTCGGTACCGTCGGCCTCCTGGACCAGCAGGACGATCGGCTTGCGTTCGGCCTTCGCGCGCTCGAGGGCGTTCAGCAGCGGCCGGTACGGCTGGAAGACTGCGCCCGACTTGCCCTGCCCGTACTCGGTCGCCGTGATGTCCGGCGCCCCGAGTTCCTCCGGCACCGCCTGCAGCCGCGCGTTCGCCAGTACGGCGTCGAGGGACGCGCCGGACTCCATCTGCCGGAGTCCCTCGAGGTACTGGTGCCGGAGCATCCGGACGTACATCTCGCCGCGGGCCAGGTCCGGCAGGTTGACGGACTTCTTCACGACCGGCTCGCCACGGCCGTTGTCGGTGGTCGTCCGAACCGTGGCGTCGTACACCACCGGGATCCGGACCGTGACCATCTGGCCCTCGAGGAACCGGCTGGTCTCGAGCCGGGTGCCGTTGGCATCCGACGACTGCTCCTTGACCTGTTCGCCGATGGATCCGCTGATCGAGACCAGCCCGCCGTCGACGCCGCCGGACGCGGTGACCGGGGTCAGCCGGTTGCTGCTGCTGGACGAGCGGTTCACGTCCTGCCGGCGCCAGACCCGGCCTGCCTGACCCTCGAGCGACGGTCCGTGCAGCTCCCAGCCGAGCGCGGTCGCGTTGATCTTGACGCTCACCATCGTCCGCCCGTTGCCCGGACGTGCCATCGGCTGCAGCGCGATGCCGTCGCCGAGCAGCCGGCCGGCCTTGGCCTTCAGTGCGCTCGGCTTGAGGTTCGACCTGATCAGATGCCGGTACTCCGCCGTACCTCGCCGGCCGAGGACGCCGGGCTGCTCGAGATGGGCGGTCAGGTTCTCGGCCAGTTCGTTGCGCCGGGCGCCGCCCTTCGCGTGCAGCGCCGCCCGGATCGGCACGGCGCCCTCCGGGAGCCGGATCGGGCGGTGCTCGGCGCGTTCCTCCAGCTCCGGCTGCGGCTCGATCCGCGGGCCGTCCGTCAGGTCGCCGCGGGGGATCCACTGGACGATGTCCGCGCGGAGCTCACGAGGTTCGGAGATGCTGGTGACGTCGGCCGGGTCGATCCGGCCGAGCTTCCAGCGGGCACTGGCCATCGCGGCCGCGCCGGCGTTCCGGACCCTGACGACCTGGGTCGTGAACACGATCTTCTGATGCGTCTTGACCGGGTCGAAATGGCCCAACCGGTCGATCGTGGCGTTCTGCTGGCCGTCACCGCCCGTGTGGGACGTGGTCTGGTCCGTGGCGACCCCGCCGGAGCCGTCGCCGAGAGCGGTGGGGGTCTTGCCCTCGACACCGGCGGAGACGGTCACGGTGTGGGCGGCCGACCGGTCGATCTGCTCGTAGTCGTAGTTCTGGTCGACGCTGCCGGCCTCCTCCTTCGGGATGTCGGGTTCGCCTTCGGGGGTGGTCGGGACGCCTTCGATGGTGCGCTCGCCCTCGTACCGGGCGTGCACCTGGACGAATAGGACGTCGGGCCGTGCCTGTCCCTGGATCGGCACCTCGATGGGAACCTCGAAGCCGTCCGCGCCGAGCATGTCCTCGAGGTGGCCGTGGAAGTTCCCTGGCTTCAGGTCGATGTCCAGGGCGCCCTGGAGCAGGCGGCTGGCCTCCCGCAGCCCGGGAGCGAGTTCGTCGACCTGCGGCACGACCAGGGTCCGCAGGTCCACCCGGTGCGTGGTGCCTTCGACGGTGAGCGACTCGATCTTGGCCGCTCCCTGGCTCTCGTCGTACGCCGCGGAAGTGCTCATGACGCGGTGCTGCGCAGCCATTTCCTCGACCTGATCGGCCGTCGTGTCGAACTCCGTGGCGGCATTCGAGGCCTGCGCACCGGGGGCCCCGCTCTTCGTCTGCAGCTTCGCCGTCAGACGCTCGACCGTGTGCTCGGCGGCCAGGCCGGTGGTCACACCGGCCTTCTCCCGCTGGTAACGACGCAGAAAGCCGGCCGCGACGCGGTGACTGATCGGCAGCCTGTCGTTCAGGTACCGCTCGGCGGCGTCGGACGCCACCCAGAGCGGCAGATCGAGCTTGCCGGAGGCGTACAGATCCAGTGCCCGGCGCTCGGCCATCGCCTTCTGCGCCAGTGCGTCCGGCAACGGGACGGACTTGATCACCTGACCGTTGTGCATGATGTCCGCGGTCATCTTGTGGCGCTCGATGAACTCGTGGTGCGTGCCCGGATTGATCAGCAGCCGCTCGTCGCCGGAGGTCTCGCTGGTCGTGGTGGACTGCGACCGGCCGCCGGTGCGTCCGACCGACAGGTTCCCGGAGCGAGCGGAGCCGTCGGCCTGCACCAGGCCGCCCCCGACGTCGCCGCTGACGCCGCCCGAAGCCGACGTCCCGGACGTGGAGCCGACGTCGGTCATCGTGAAGTTGATGTCGACCGAGTTCTCTTGGCTCATCGCGACGTGCGTGAGGCTGACCGCCTCGCCGCGGATCACGATCTGGTACTCGTCCGGCAGGATCGTTCCGTCCGCGAGCGCATGCGCCGGGCTGCCCGGCGCACGGACCACCATGAACGGCAGCCGATAGTTGCCGTTCATCCACTCGCGGTTCGCAACCAGGCTGGTCGGCGCCAGGGCCTCGTGCAGCGCTGGCAGAGCGGTGGAGTCGGACCGGATCGCGGGGATCGCCTTGCACAGCTCGTCGGCCGCGTTACCGGCATCGACCGCGACCGGGAACGCCTGCTCGACCGCCAGCTGGTGCGGCGGCTTCGGGTTCTTCTCGTACACCGGAGCGTCGGCTCGGGTCATCGAGCTGTCGTACGCGACCTCCATGCTGCCCCGGACGTCGGCGATCGGCTCGGCGTCGCCGTTGTCGGTCATCTCGGCGAACGTGATCCGGATGCCCTGCTCGAGCCGGTCGAGCGGTTCGGTGCTCTCGCTCAGCGTGACGTTGTTGACGCGCCGTCCCGCGGTCCAGCTCAAGGTACGGCCGAGCGCGTTCCGGCTGACCTTCACGCCGATCTTGCCCATCCAGCCCCGAATGCCTTCCGGCGGCGGGTTGGAGGCGCCGACGCCGGCGGAGAGCGGCACGCCCCGGGACCGGCTCGACGTCCGGCCGGTGGCCGCCGAGCTGATGCCGAGCAGTACGACGTTCTCGTTCGTGCTGGTTCCGGCGCCTTCGGCCTTGAACTGCTTGGTCGCCTCGTCGTAGTCCTGCGTGACCGACAGCCGGAACGGCCGCCAGCGCGGCGTACCCGCGAAGCCGGTGTCCTCGAGCATCACGATCAGGCCGCCCTGACAGGCCTGGTTGATACCGGCCTCGATCCGCGGCGCGCTGATGTGCTGCTCGATCCGCTCGCGGTTGGCCTCCTGCTGAGCGGTGGCCGGCTCTCCGGGCCGCGCTACCAGACCCATCTTGGCCAGTTGCTCCAGCGCCTGGCGCTGTGCTCGCTCGGCGCCCTTGAGGTTCTGCGGCAGGGCCTTGCCGACGCCGCGCATCTGGTTCTCGCCGCGACCCATCCACGGTGGCAACGTCTGCGGCACGGTCGACGGCTCGGCGTCGCCGCGCAACAGCACGTGCCCGTGCTTGTCCACCTTGATGGTGCCATCGTCTTCCCGCAGTACGGCGTCCTTGTCCGCCCTGCCGCCCGCGCGCAGCAGGTCGTTCTCCGCGACCCGCAGCAGCGCCCGGCACTCGCCGGTCTCGACGATCGGTGCGGCCGTGGAATCGCCGACTTTGCGGAGCGTCGCGCGCACTCTCAGACCGACCAGCACGCCCTGCGTCGGGCCCTGGTTGCGGTGCACGGCCGGGGTGATCGTGGTCATGCTGACGCTCTGGCCGCCCGCCCGGGACACGTTGCGTCCGGCCGACGCGTTCGGCGACACGTTCACGCCGGAACCACCGACGTTGTTGAGCGCGGCCGCCGCGGGCACCGGGCTCAGGTCGGACGGCTTGCCAGGGAACGAGACCGACCCCGTGCCGGTGACCGACGCCGTGTAGGTCTGGCTCGCGTTGAGGCCGGCGAAGTCGACGAGGACCTCTTCCTGCCACATCTCCGAGCTGGACTCACCGACGAGCTTCGCGTCGGCCCAGATCGGTTCGACCTCCCAGGTGAGGTCGTACTCCGTCTCGCCGCCGGTGGGGATCCGCCGGGTGACACCGCCGGGCCGGCTGAACTCGCGCAGCAGGCGGTACGAGTCGTTGATCATCAGGCCGGCGATGTGGTTGTACGAGACCCGGTCCAGGTCGTCGTACTGCTGCTGTGCCTTGCGGACCAAGCGATCCGTGACGTCGTGCAGTCCGGTGATGCTGGTGACCCCGTGCCGCGGGAACTCGCCCGTGACCTCCTGCCCGTGGCCGATCTCTGCGAGCGAGACGGTCTCGGCCGGCGGCTTCACCGTGTACGCGCTGGAGACCCACGTCTGCCGGCGGCCGGCGTCGACCGTCTCGACCGCCGACCAGGGCTCGGTGGGGGAGGCCCGAACCTCGATCTGCCACTTGCCGGACCACTCGTAGAGGATCGACTCGCCGCGGTTGTCGTCGACCCAGCCGGACTGGTGGTGTGCGGTGGCCCCGCTGCTCTCGGCGAGCGAGCGGCCGCGCGCCACCTCGACCTTCGGCGCGATGAGCTGCGCGGCGGCGTGGACCGGCGTACCGGGTGCGGCGAGGGCCATGATCGCCCCGACGTTCACACCGATGTTGACGTTCGTCGAATGGGTGTCCGTCGTGCCGACGCTCGTGCCGCCCTCGCCGAGCGAACCCGACATCTGCTCGGCCATCCGGAAGTCGATGTCGTCGCGCTCGGTGATGTCGTCCGGGATCAGCCGCAACCGCACTTGGCGCAGCGACGAGACGTCCGTGGTGGCGTCGTTGTCGACGTTGAACACCATGCCGTCGCCGGACAGCAGCCGCCGGTACTCCGCTGCGGGCACGGGGAGCGGGCCTCGGGTCGCCAGCTGTTCGCTGAACTTGTTCGCCCGCAGGACCCGATTGATATCGGTGACCGGCAGGTTGAGCTGGTCGCCGTCCGGCACACCGGTCATCAGCAGGTCCTTGACCGGCATCGCCTGGCCGAGGCTGCGTTCGTACACCGCCACCTGCTGCTTCGCGGCAGCGGCCAGGTCGGCGATCCGGCTCTGCGGGCCGTCGGCATCGATCTCGGTGAGGAGCGTCTGATAGCCGGCCAGGGCCTGCCGGGCGTCGGCGGCGGCCTGCTCGTAGGCACCGGCGATCTCCGTGTGCCGGTCGGCCTTGTTCCGCGCGGTCTGGGCTGTGACGCGCAGCTTGCGCGCCCGCTCGGGGGCGCCGCGGTCGCGTTGCCGGTCCTCGTCGCCGGCGTCGTCGTCGGCCTTCTCTGCCTGGTCGGTCGCCTCTTGGGAGGTGTTCCGCTTGTGCTCGGCCTTCTTGTCGAGATCCGTGACCGTGGCCTGGAGCGTTTCGATCTGGGTGACAACCTGACCGCGCAGGTGAGCGGGCGTGTTCCGGGCGGGCCTCGCCTCGGCCTCGGCGCGCGCGGCGGCCCAGCCTGCTGCAGTTGCCTCGGGCGCTGCGACCGCTCCGGCGGTCCAGGGGAGTGCAGGCTCGGAACCGCCGTGCCGACGGATGGTCCGGGCCAGACCCTCCAGGTCGCGCTCGAGGTCGGCGACGCTGCGCGGCCCGCTCGGATGCCCGTTCGCGAGCGTCTCGGCGCGTGCCTCGTGCCAGTCCACGAGCAGGCTCTGGAACGCGGCGTGGTCCGCGTGCAGCCGCCGGTCGCGGCGCTCATGGCTGAAGACGGATCTCAACTTGCCGAAGACACCACGGGACCGGCCTGCCTCTGCGGCGGCGATCTCCTGCGACATCAGCGTCAGCTGGTGCGTCCAGACGTAGCGGACCTGTTCGTCGCTGAGCCCGGCCGGAATCCGCAGTACGTGCGGGTCAGTCGCCGTACCGGCCCGGATGATGCCCTGCCCCAGCGCGCCCAGGGTGGTGTCGCCGATCTCGACCCGGAGCTGCTGCGGTACGGCCGAGCCCGTCATCTGCAGGAGGGCCTGACCTGCGGTGGGGTCGACAGCCGGACGATCGGTCACCGCGGCCGACAGGGCCCGGCGATCCATCGCGGCGAGCAGGTTCAGCGCGTGCAGGTCGGTCAGCGGTCCCTGCGAGCTCGGGCGCGCGCCGATCGTCAGCCCGGTGCCGCGGACCTGCGAGGTCCAAACCCGGCGTCCTTCCGCGCTGCGGTGCCTGCTCCCGACCCGTGCGCGGTGGCGTCCGGAGCGCCGCGGTGCGGGCGGCGTACCCAGGCCCAGGAGTTCCGCGTCACGGTTGATCGCGGCCGAGGCGGACACGAGCGCCGAGGTCGCGAGAGCGTTCCGCGGGGCTGTCAGCCGGCTGAGGCGGGCGGCCGCCTCGGGGTCGTCCGGCGCCGCGCCGCTGAGGGCGACCCGGAGCATCGCGTCTGCCTCGGTACGACGGGACTGATCCAGCCCTGGCACCCGGAGGTACCGGTCGAGGGCGTCGACCGCACCGCGCGCGGGCAACTCACCGCGCGCCCGGGCCACTTCGGTCCCGATCACGCTGACGGCCTCCGCCAGCAGACGGTCGTCGCCGACGCGGTCCGCGGCCCGGCGGTCGAGCAACTCCTCGATCGCGCGCATCACCCGCGCCGCGAGCATGTCGTCGCGTGCATTCAGCCGAACCCGGCCGTCACGGAGCGGCACCGCCGAGGGGTGCAGGATCCCGAGCGCGTTCCCGACTGCCCAGCGTGCGCGGGCCGTCGGATCAGTGGCGGACAACGTCGTTGTAGTCAGCCGAACCACCCCTCCCGTTAAGTGCCCGGGTGATCACCAGTTGTCACCCGGACCCTCTGGTCCGGAATTTAGCAAACAATCGGTTACTTGCCAGCAACTCAATTCACCCGAACCGTTAACGATTTACGCCCAGCGGCCCGCCTAGGATCAAGTGCATGTGGGAGAAGTTCGGTGACTCGGAGTGGAACATCCCCCAGGCGCGCAGCACCGTCGCCGAGTTGCGGCACCATGCGGGCGACGGCCGGGAGTACGACGGCATCGAACTGTTCCTCGCGCTCTGTGAGTACCTCGACCGGCTGCACGGCCAGCACGGGTTCGACTACTTCTTCACCGGCGCCGAGCAAGTGGCCCTGGCCGCCGCGGTCCGGGAGGTACGCGGCCCGGAGATCGAGCCGGACCCCGACACGGACCGGCTGGTGCAGCCGGTGAACGCCGCCGTCACGCTGGTCGAGGGACGGGACCTCGTGACCTGGCTGGAGGCACGTCCCGGCTGGGAGCGGCAGATCGGCCTGTGCCTGCGCGCGATGTATGCCTATCTAGACCAGTTGTACGGCGGACCGGGCACCTTCAACCAGCTGCTCAAGCCTGCCGAGCTGGAGCGGGTCGCGGCGCGGTAACGGCAGTGGCCTTCTGGCGCGGATGGCACCTCGCTGCCATTACGGTATGCGGGTGAGTCTCTCGTCCTCCACGCGTAGCTCTTCCCAAGGCGCCCGGGCAGCGGGCCGATCGACGGGCGGCGGATCGACCCGCCTCCCGAGCGGCCGGGAACGCCGTCCTGCCCTGGCCGCGCTCGCGGTCATCCTGATCCTGCTCGGCGCCGCCGGATCCGCGCTGATCGCGCTGAACAGCGGCAACCGCTCCGACTTCGTGGCGATCTCGGTCGACGCGCTGCCGCCGGGCAGCAAGCTCGAAGCGAAGGACCTCTCCCGGGGTGACCTGGCCGGTGCCACCGGTGGGCTGATCCCGTGGTCGGAGGCGAACAAGTACCTCGGCCGCTACACGAAGACCTGGATGTACAAGGACCAGTTCGTCACGCCGGAGAACCTCACTGCGGAGGGCGAGCAGCCGATCCCGGCCGGGGGCGCCCTGGTCGGTGTCAGCCTGGAGGCCGGGCGCGCGCCGTCGGACGGGCTCGAGGTCGGCGACATCGTCAAGGTCATCCGCGTGCCGTCCGCCAACGCGGAGGGTGCCGCGGTGCCGTTGGTCAGCGCCGCCGAGGTGACGTCGACCGCCGGTGCGATCACCGACAGCAAGACGAGCGCGAACAGCTCGCTCAACGTGACGATCCTGATCCCCGCCGACGACATCACCACGGTTGCGGCGGCGGCCGCGGCGAAGACCCTCGTGCTGGTGAAGCTGGCGCCGGGCACCAAGCCGGACGTCGCTCGCAACGGGGCCAACTGATGGCGCTGGTGGCGCTGGCGAGCGCGAAGGGCTCGCCCGGGGTGACCACGGCAAGCCTGGTGTTCGGTGCGCTCTGGCCGCGGCAGGTGCTGCTGGCCGAGTGCGACCCGGCCGGCAGCGACGTGGCGATCCGGATGACCGGACCGGGCGGAGCCGGCCTCAACTCCGATCGCGGCCTGGTCAGCCTGGCGGCCGCGAGCCGGAAGGGGCTGGGGGACGAGGTCATCCTCGCGCACAGCCAGCAGCTCGACGGTGGTCTCGACGTACTGCTCGGTGTGCGCTCGCCGGAGCAGGTCGGTGGCATGGGCGGTCTGTGGCATCCGCTCGGCATCACGTTCAACCAGATGCAGCACGGCGACGTACTGGCGGACTGCGGGCGGATCGGTGCGTCGTCGCCGCAGCTTCCGGTCATCCAGTCCGCGCGTCTCGTCGTACTGGTGTGTACGGCGACAGGCTCGTCGGTGGCGCACCTGCGAGAGCGGCTGTCGACGCTGGTGCACCATGTCGACGCACAGCTCGGCGTGGTCGTCGTGGCCGACCCGAAGCAGCGGGACGGCGTGAAGCAGGTCTGGTCCGTGCTGGACGCGATGTCCTTGCCGGTGCGGCACCGCTGGCACCTGGCGTACGACCCGGTCGGTGCGGCGTTCTTCGACGGGCGCGGCCACGGCCGGCTCGACAAGACCCAGCTGATCCGTTCGGCGAGCGCCATCACCGCGGAGATGGCGTCGCTGGTCTCCGCGCCGCCGCCGCAGGACTTCGACATGGCCAACGCAGCCTTCCCGCCACCGCCTGGTGACTATCGATGAGCGCCGATCAGGAGCTCGTCCGGAAGCTGCGGGTGCAGGTCGCGGAGCGGCTGAACGAGCAGCGCCGCCGCGACCAGGTGAACGGCGTACCTCCGATGAGCGCGGAGGACGAGCGGGAGTATGCGCGGTCGCTGATCGTGCAGGTGCTCGAGGACCACGCGCGGTACGAGCTGGCCGAGGGCCGGACGCCGCCGACGCCGGACGACGACGCGCAGATCGCCGGCGCGATCCACTCCGCGCTGTTCGGCGTCGGCCGGCTGCAGCCGCTGATCGACGACCCCGAGGTCGAGAACATCGACATCAACGGCTGCGACCAGGTCTTCGTGCAGTACGGCGACGGTCGCGAGGAGACCCCGGGCCCGGTCGCGGAGAGCGATGAGGAACTGGTCGAGCTGATCCAGGTGCTGGCGGCGCACGCCGGCCTGACCAGCCGCCCGTTCGACTCGGCGAACCCGCAGCTGGACCTGCGGCTGCCCGACGGGTCCCGGCTCTCCGCCGTGATGGGCGTGACGTCCCGTCCCGCGGTGTCGATCCGGCGGGCCCGTCTCGGCAAGGTGTTCCTCAAGGACCTGGTGGCCAACGGCACCATCTCCGACGACGTCGGCTCGTTCCTGCGGGCCGCGGTCGCGGCGCGGAAGAACGTCATGATCGCCGGCGCCACGAACTCCGGGAAGACGACGCTGCTGCGGGCACTGGCCAACGAGATCCAGCCGCACGAGCGGCTGATCACCGTCGAGCGCTCGCTCGAGCTCGGCCTCGGCGAGTTCAAGGACCTGCACCCGAACGTGGTCGCGTTCGAGGAACGGCTGCCGAACTCCGAAGGTGTCGGCGAGGTCAGCATGGCCGACCTGGTCCGGCGTTCGCTGCGGATGAACCCGAGCCGGGTGATCGTCGGTGAGGTGCTCGGCGACGAGATCGTCACGATGCTGAACGCGATGAGCCAGGGTAACGACGGCTCGCTGTCGACGATCCACTCGAACAGCTCGATGGAGGTGTTCAACCGGATCAGCACGTACGCGATCCAGGCCCGCGAGCGGCTGCCGATGGACGCCACCCAGATGCTGATCGCCGGTGCGCTCGACTTCGTCGTGTTCGTCCGCAAGCACAACGACTACTCCCGCGGCGGCGGCCTGAGCCGGTACGTCGAGAGCATCCGGGAGGTCACCGGATGGGACGGCCGGGTGCTGTCCGGCGAGGTGTTCGCACCGGGACCGGACGGCCATGCCGCGGCGCACGCGCCGATCGCGTGCATGGACGAGCTCGAGCACTTCGGGTACCAGCCCCTCGTCCACGGAACGTGGGCGTGATGCGATGAACGACCGGACTCTGGGCGCGCTGCTGTGCGGGGCGTTGGTCGGCGGCGCGGTGATGCTGCTGATCGTCGCGATCCGCGGTACCGAGCCGAAGGACGAGACGCCGTCGCTGTTCCGCAACCGCACCGTCGAGGCCCGCAAGAACATGGTCCGGCTCGGCGTCGCCTTCGCGGTCGGCCTGCTCGTGCTGGTGGTGACCCGCTGGCTGGTACTCGCGGTCGCCCTCGCCCTGCTCGCGGCGATGGCCGACCGCTTCTTCGGCGGCACCGGTGAGGAACGCCGGGCGATCGACCGCCTGGACGCGCTGGCCACCTGGACCGAGGCGCTCCGCGACACGATCGCCGGCGCGGTCGGCCTGGAGCAGGCGATCCCGGCGACGGCGGTGAACGCGGCGCCCGCGATCAAGCCCAGCCTGAACCTGCTGGTCGACCGGCTGCGGATCCGCGAACCGTTGCCGTCGGCCCTGATGCGGTTCGCCGACGACCTGGACGACCCGTCCGCGGACCTGATCGTCGCCGCCCTGGTGCTGAACGCCCGGCTGCGCGGTCCCGGTCTGCGCGAGGTGCTCAGTGCGCTGGCGGACTCGGCCCGCGAGGAACTCGACGTACGCCGGAAGGTCGCGGCGGAACGTCGTTCGACCCGGCGCAGCGTGCAGGTCGTAGTCGCGATCACGCTGCTGATGGCGGCCGGTCTGGTGCTGTTCAACTCGGCGTACATGGCGCCGTACACGAGCTTCGTCGGGCAGGTCGTGCTGGCGGTGGTGATCGGGCTCTACGCACTCGGACTGCTGTGGCTGCGGCGGCTGGCCAAGATCGAGGTGCCGGACCGGTTCCTGATCGGTATGGCCGACGAGCACCGGCTGAACCGGTCGGGCGACGACCGGATGGAGACGGTGAGCGGATGACCTGGGCTTTCATTACCGGCGGTATCGCCGGACTCGGTGTGTACGTGCTGGTCCGGATGTTCATCAAGCCGCGGGCCAACGTGCTGTCGACGATCGCGCGGATCGACGCGGGCCGCGGCGGTTACACCAGCGGCGCCACCACCAGCGCCGCCGGCGAACGCGTGCTGGGCGGCGTGGACCGGGCGCGGGAGACGCTGGGCCGCCGGCTCGAGGCGGAGGCCAACGCCCGCGGCTGGGCGTTCGGCAAGCTGCGCCGCGACCTCGCGGTGATGAACCAGCCGTTCGCCGCGATGCTCGCGACCAAGGTCTTCTTCGCGCTCGGCGCGATGATCTTCGTCCCGATCGTGCTGTTCCTGGCCTCCGCGATCGGGATCAGTGCGCCCGGCGTGGCGCCGGCGATCGTGACGCTCGGCTTCATGGCGCTGGCGTTCTTCCTGCCCGACCTGGCGTTGCGTCAGCAGGCGGAGGCGCGGCGGCGCGACTTCCGGCACGTGGTCGGCAGCTTCCTGGACCTGGTCGCGATGAACCTCGCGGGCGGCCGCGGTCTGCCCGAAGCGCTGATGACGGCGTCGACGATCGGCGAGCACTGGGCGATGGCCCGGATCCGGCAGGCGCTGGCGAACGCGCGGCTGATCGGCATCACGCCGTGGGACGCGATGGCCCGGCTCGGCGAGGACCTGGGCGTCGAGGAACTGCGGGACCTGGCCTCGGCGCTCGCGCTGGCCGGTGACGAGGGCGCGAAGATCCGTTCGTCGCTGCTCGCCCGGGCCGCGTCACTGCGGCGCAAGGAACTGGCCGACGTGGAAGGCAAGGCGGGTGAGCGCTCCCAGTCCATGCTGGTCGCGCAGCTGGTCATGATCGCGGCGTTCTTCCTGTTCCTGGCCTTCCCGGCCGGCGTGGCGATCCTCGGAAGTTAGTCCGAACAGTGATGAGGGCAAGGGATCCGTTGGACGGAACGGCCCGTCGAACACGGCATACTGAGGCCTGCTTCGGCCTCACGAACTGGAAGGCATTCGCATGACCTCGGACTTGATGTTCTGGCGGGCAATGGCCGGCTACGCGGTGGCGCGGGCGCAGGCCCAGCGGGCCCGCGCACGGCAGGGGAACACCGAGCTGGGCGCCTCCGCACTCGAGTGGGCGATCATCTCGGGGATCCTGGTCGTCGCCGCGCTGGCGATCGGCGTCGTGGTGAAGCGCGTCATCGAGAAGCACACGGCCGATATCGACAAGGGCTGACGGACGAACCATGCGGCTGGGGAGGAAACGAGTTCGGCGGAGACGTTCCGAGCGGGGGGTCAGCACACTCGAGCTGTCCATCCTGGCGCCGGCGATCATCGCGCTGATCTTCGTGTCCATCCAGACCGCTCTGTGGCTGTACGGGCGTTCCGTCGCGCTGAACGCCGCGCAGGAGGGCGTGTCCCGGCTGCGGCTGGTGCAGCCGCTGGTCTACACCCCGGCGGTGGGGGAGAAGGTGCGGGCCGACGTCCAGTCGTACGCCCAGCAGCTCGGCGGTACGACGTTGCAGAACGCCACCGTCCCGTTCCCGGCGTACAACGACCCGGAAGGCGTGGTCTCGTTCACGGTCACCGGCAAAACCGTTTCGCTGGTGCCGGGTCTGGAGCTGAAGGTGACCCGGACCGCCACCGGCCGCATCGAACAGTTCGAAGCCGACAAGTGAGCGAGCAGATGACACGCAGACCAGGCTCTCGCGGGCGGCATCGCCGTACCCGCGAGCGCGGCACGATGGCGCTGGAGATGGTGATCCTCGCGCCCGTGCTGCTGGCGCTGTTCATGTTCCTGCTGGCCTGCGGGCGGTACTTCCAGACGTCGTCGCTGCTGGAGAGCGCGGCCCGTGACGGTGCCCGGGGCGCGAGCCAGGCGCGGTCGCTGCAGGATGCCCAGGCCCGCGTCGACGAGGCCGTCAACTCGACGATGAGCCAGGCGGTGGCCTCGTGCAAGGAGTCCGCGGCGGGCTCGATCACGACCGGGTTCGTGGCCGGTTCGCCGTTGTCGGTCGAGGTCACCTGCACGATCAACTACCGCGACCTCGGCCTGCTCGGCCTGGGCGGCGACACCAAGATCACCAAGCGGTTCACGTCCTCGCTCGATCCGTACCGGGGGGTGCGTGGTGACGGCTCGTAGGCTCGTCGAGTTCTTCCGGATCGATGCGCGACGCAACCATCGGCGGTTCGGTCGCGGCGCGCTGAGCCCAGCGGTCGCGATCCTCGCGGTCATGATCTTCACGCTGGCCGGCCTGGTGATCGACGGCGGCCGGCAGCTGGGCGCCCGCTCCCGCGCGGTCGGCTACGCGCAGGAGGCCGCGCGCGTCGGCGCCGCGGCCATCCAGCTGAACGTCGCCGAGGCCAAGATCGACACCGCCAAGGCGGCCGCCGCGATCACGGAGTTCTGCGGCCAGGTGCGGTCGAACGACCCGGCGGTCACGGCGTGCGGGCCGACCACGCTGACCGACAAAGAGGTCGACATCCAGGTCGACATCGCCAACAAGACGACGTTCCTCGGCCTGATCGGCAAGACCTCCCTGAAGGCCAGCGGCACCGGCCAGGCGCACGCCGAACAGGGTGTCGACAAGGCGGACGACAGCCCGACCATCCCGCCGATCGTCGTGAACTCGACCACCGACGGACCCGGCGGCCCGATCGACACGCCGCGTCCGCCGACGATCGACCTGCCGTGCCCGACCTGGACCCTCGGATCGCCGACCCCGATCTGGACCCTGTCTCCGTTCCCGTTCCCGGCGTCCTGCTCGCCGAACGTCACACCAACACCGACCCCGTCCGAGACCCCGCCGACCGGCGAACCGTCAGGCCCCACGAGCAGCTCGCCGCCGAGCGGGCGCTAGACACCGGAGGATTCTGTCCGTGCGTAGGTTTGCCCTCCCGGCCTTTGCAGTGGTCGGCGTCCTGCTGCTGAGTGCCTGCAGCAAGGACGCCAACGACGGCGGCCGCCCGGTCCCGGTCGGCGGCGACTCCGGTACGACGACGTCCAGCACACCGTCCACCGCACCGTCGTCAGAGCCGAGCACGACCACTGCGCCGGCCACCACCGCCAAACCAACTGCACCGACCGCAAAACAAGTCGTCATCCAACCCGGGAACTTCGCGTCCAACCCCGCCGTCCAAGGCCTCGTGACCAGCTACCCGCTCTACTTCCAGGCCCTCGTGTCGAAGGACGACACAATCCTGAAGAAGCGGTTCCCGTCGTTCTTCTACGCCGATGTGTCGCAAGGGATCCAGGATGCCAAGCGCAACGGATGGGTGATGAAGCCGCCGGGCAGCGTGGTCGTGGTCGGTGCCAAGAGCACGCCGGACAACACCGTCGCCGTGCAGACCTGCCGCTCGCAGACCACGCAGTACTGGGACCCGAAGTCGCAGACCTGGACCGTGGTGACGCCGAAGGGCTCGCCCGAGGTGATCGAGATGATCAAGACGGGTGTCGGCTGGATGCCGTACCGCCTGGCGACCAGCAAGGGTGTGAACTGCGCGTCGGTACGCTATCCGTACTAGACCGGAATGGCGATTTCGAGGTTGCGAAGAGGTGACGGGGCACTGGGTACCGGGCATGATGCCCCTGGTCGAAGATAATCTGCCGGAAGACGAGTCTGGGGAGTGAGGATGCACAACCGCGTAGGCCGCGCACTGCTCGCCCTGAGCGCCGTACTCGCACTGCTCATGGCCGGACCGGCCACGACGGCCACCGCAGACACGATCCAGACCGGCAACACGGTCTGCAGCATGTACGTGAACTCGACCGGATTCGGCGCGTACTGCACCTCGGGCAGTGCCTACCTGGGTGACGGCACACCGCCGCCGACCTGGCGAGAGAGGCTGGACGGCAAGCCGTTCGTGCCGTGCCGCAACTTCCCGATCCCAGACGGGATCCACCTTCCGCAGGCACCGGAGGGGAAGAAGTGGGTGCTCCGGGTCACGATCACCGACTACGACCTGAACACCTACAACGGCGGCAACAAGGCGCATCTGGAGCGCGCCTACATGCCGGTGAATGCCGAAGAGGAAGCGCAGTGCCCAGAACCGGACTACATGGACCAGTTCTGGACACGGTTCAAGAGCACCTATCCCACTCCGGCGCTGGTGGTCAAGCCGACCTTCACGCCGCGGGTGAACATCCCGGCGTTCTTCTCTCTGACGAAGGAGAGCTCCGAGCAGTACAAGACCACGGGTGAGTTGAGCGGTTACTACGATCCGCAGCACAACCTGACCATGCGGGGCATGGTCGTCGAGATGAAGGTCGATCCCGGTGACGGGACTGCGCCGTTCACGTGCTTGATGGGGACCACTCCGGCGGACGACCCGGACGGGTACGACGAGACCCAGGATCCCTTCCACCAGATGAACACCTGCAAGCACAAGTACGCGAAGTCCAGTGCGAGTCAGCCGGACGGCATGTACACGGTGAAGCTGACCATCATCTGGGAGGTCTCGTACTGGATCGGTCGGGACGCCGGCGGCTGGCATTCGATCGGTAAGGCGACTGTGACGGCCGTGCAGCGGTTGCCGGTGCAGGAAGTTCAGGCCATTGGTGGCTGATGGTGGGGGTATGGAGGAGCGATGGTAAGGACGAATGAGCCTGCGCAGGCGGCGCGGTTGCCGCAGCGGCGTCAGGGGAGTCCGGGCGCGGACCGGCTGAAGGGCTTCGTCGCGCTGCTCGCGATCCTGGCGATCGTCGGAGGCGTGCCGTACGTGCTGCTGCGGTTCTTCGGTACGCCGTGGCCGGAGAAGATGCCCAGCAAGAGCATGCTGTTCAGCGAGCTGAGCGTCGAGACGGTGCTCGGCATCATCGCGTTCTTCATCTGGCTCGCCTGGCTGCACTTCGTCGTCTGCCTGATCGCGGAGGCGGCCGCGGAGATCCGCGGCCACGGTCTTTCCCCACGCGTCCCGCTCGGCGGCGGCTCGCAGGTGCTGGCGCGCCGGCTGATCGGCACGGTCGTCCTGATCGCGGCGGGTGCCGGCGTCAGCCTGCCGGTCGCGAGCGCGGTCACCACGAGCGGCCCGGCCGCCCCGACGTCCGTGAGCGTGCGGCACGGCAACGAGCAGTCCTCGACGTCGCAGTTCCGCCAGACCGAGGCAGCCAGCACGGTGCTCAGCGGCAGCCACCAGCAGTCGAAGACGAGTGTCGGCGTACGGACGAACAACGACCACAAGGGTCAGGTCGTCAAGTACACCGAGGTCCGTCCGCCGCAGGGCCGGAACTACGACTGCCTGTGGGACATCGCGGAGCGGTATCTCGGTGAGGGCCGCCGGTACAAGGAGATCTACGACCTCAACAAGGACAAGCTCCAGCCCGACGGCCGCCGGCTGACGAACCCGGACCTGATCCTGCCGGGCTGGCAGGTGCGGCTGCCCGCCGACGCCAAGGGCCCGGGCGTGCACACGGTCCGCGTGAGCATCGGCGACCCCACGACCATCAAGCCCACCACCAAGACGGTCAACACGAAGACGACCCCGGCCAAGCCGAAGACGACGGTCGAGAACAAGACCGAGACCCGGACGACGCCCGAGCAGAAGCCGGTCGGTCCGGGCCGCTACTCGGAGCAGGGCATCGAGAAGCCCTCGTCCGTCGTCATCGGCAGCGCCAAGAACGACCCAGGCGCGAAGAACGTCAAGCCGGGGGAGCCGAACGTCACCGTCGAGCCGCACGCTCCGGGGGCCGGTCACGAGCACGGCGAGCCGGCCGGCGGCGGCACTCAGGTGCCGGAGGCAACTCCGGTCGCGGCCGACGACGGCATCAGCCTGAAGGACGCCGGGATCTTCGGCTTCGGGGCGACGCTGCTCGCGGCCGGTCTGGCGCTGGCGCTGAAGCGGCGCCGCGGCTGGGCACAGGGCCCCGGCCCGAAGGCTGCCGGTCACCGGCAGACCGAGATCGGCTTGCGGCTCGCGTCGGACGTCCCGACCGCGCAGTTCGTGGACAACTCGCTGCGCAAGCTCGGCGCCGACATGACGCAGCTGAACCGGCCGATGCCGAATGTGGTCGCCGCGCTGGTGACCGACCGGTCGCTCACGCTCGTGCTCGACCCGTACGGCGCGCAGGGCGAGCCCCCCGGTCCGTGGCAGGCGATTGCCGAGGGCACCCGGTGGACGCTGCGCCGCGGGTACGGCCCGAGTGGTGAGGTCAACGCGCCCGCGCCGTACCCGACACTGGTGACGGTCGGCCAGAACGCGGACGGCGCGACGGTGCTGATCGACCTCGACACCGCGAACGGGATCGTTGCGTTCGGCGGCGTGAACAACGCGTCCCGCGACGTGGTGGGTTCGCTCGCGGTCGAGCTGGCCACGAACCTGTGGTCCGAGGGCGCGCACATCAGCATGGTCGGGTTCGGCGACGACCTGTCGTCGCTCGCGCCGACGCGGCTGAGCTACTGGATCCGCCTCGACGACGCGGTGGCCCAGGTCGTCCGCCGTACCGAGGCGCAGGTGCAGGCCTGCCAGCGGCGGAACGCCGGTTCCGTGGCGGAGGCCCGGATGACGCATCCGGACGCGGCGCTGTGGGGCTCGGAGATCATCTTCGTGTCCGCGCCGCCGTCGCCGGAGGAGCAGGACCAGCTGAACCGGCTGGCCGCGGACACCAAGCGCAGCATCTCGGTGGTCGTGGTCGGCGATGTGATGAACTCGCCGTGGCGGTTCGTCGTGGACGAGAAGAACCAGGCCGTCTGCAGGTTGCTCGGCCTCGAGGTCGACGCGCACAGCGTCAACCCGGAGCAGTTCGCCGACCTGGTCGCGCTGTTCGACGCGGCCGAGTTCGACGCCCGCGACAAGCGCCGGTCCGAGCAGGACATGCCGGCGTACGAGTTCTCCACCACGGACCTGAGCCAGCCGGCACCGGTCGAGGTCGACCTGCTCGGTCCGGTCGAGGTGGACGCCCGCGGGGTCATCGACGACGGCCGGATCACGCTGTCGACCGAGATCATCGCGTTCCTGGCCAGCCAGGACTACGGCGTACACCCGAACGTGCTCGCCGGGGCGATCTGGCCGCGTGGCATCAGCGAGGAGCTGCGCGACGCGGCGCTGGAGCACACCCGGCGCTGGGTCGGTGTGGACGCGATGTACGCCGACGAGTCGGGCCGCTGGATGCTCAACCGCAGCGTCGTCCGGGTCGACTGGGACGTGTTCCGCACGCTGGCGAAGCAGGCGTCGATGGTCGACGACCCGCGTGGCCCGCTGTCGACGGCGCTCAGCCTGGTGCACGGCCCGGCCTGGTCGAACCTGCCCGGCGGCCGCTACTCGTGGCTCGCCGCGTCCGGGATCGAGCGCCGGATGGCGGAGGCCGTCGTCGACGCCGCGCTGCGGCTCGCCGAGTCGTCCCTCAGCCACAACGACGGCAACCTGGCCCGCACGGCCCTCCAGACCGGCCTCAGCTTCTCGCCGGCCTCGGAGGAACTGTGGCGCGCCACCCTCCGCCTGGCAGCCCACTTCGGCACCACCGCCGACGTCACCAACGTGGCCGGCCAGATGTACGCCGCCCTCACCAAACACGGCGGCCCCCGCGGCCCCGAGGCCGAAACCGACGCCCTCGTCGACGAACTCCTCCCCGGCTACCACCGCCCCGCCCAGGTCGCCTGACAGCTACAAACACGAAGCCGCCCGGTAAGTTGCCGGGCGGTTTCGTGTTGCCGTCAGAGAGTTGAGGCGGACCAGGTGTCGCAGGTGGTCATGTCGCCGGAGTCCATGCCGGCTTTGAACCACTTCATGCGTTGTTCGGCGGTGCCGTGGCTGAAGCTTTCCGGGGTGACCTGGCCCTGGGTCTTCGACTGGATGCGGTCGTCGCCGACCGAGGCGGCGGCGTCCAGGCCGCGGGCGATATCGTCCTCGCTGAGCTCGGTGATGAGCGGCTGGCCGCTCGAGTTCGGGACCGTGGTGGCGTGGTTGGTCCAGATCCCGGCCAGGCAGTCGGCCTGGAGCTCGGAGCGGACCGCGTCGGACGTCGGGCCGTTGCGGGTCTTGATCCGGCCGAGGATGCCGTACAGGTTCTGGATGTGGTGGCCGTACTCGTGCGCGACGACGTACGCCTCGGCGAACTCGCCGCCGCGGGCGCCCAGGTCCTTCTGCAGCGTCTCGAAGAACCCGATGTCCAGGTACACCCGCTTGTCCGGCGGGCAGTAGAACGGGCCGACCGCGCTGGTCGCCGGGCCGCAGCCGGTGTTCACCGAGCCCTCGAACACCCGCATCGGCGCGCGGGTGTACTTCTTGCCGCGCCGGGGGAGCTCCGCGGCCCAGAAGCTCTCGATCGAGTTCTGGTAGAACACGAACCGGCAGTCCGAGTTCGACTGCAGGTCGGTGCCCTTCTTGCAGGAGCCCAGGTTGCCGGCCGCCGTGTTCTGCGTGACCGGTTCGTCGCTGCCACCTCCGCCTGGCAGGCCGCCGGTCAGGAGCAGGATCACGACGAGCAGGATGATGCCGCCGATGCCACCGCCGACCGGGATCATCCCGCCGGGCATCCCGCCGCCACGTCCGCCGCCACTCCCACGGGTGTCCTCGACGCCACTCGTGTCGAGATCCGCGTCCGGATTGAATTTCATGCCACATACACTAGATCAGCACACTCGGCTGAAGCTCTAGCGAAAAGGACCCCTACGAACCCCGATGATCACTGTCTCCAATCTCGAGGTTCGTGTTGGTGCCCGTCAGCTGCTCGCGCCCGCCTCGTTCCGGGTCGGCCCCGGCGACAAGGTCGGGCTGGTCGGCCGCAACGGCGCCGGTAAGACGACACTGACCAAGATCCTCGCCGGCGAAGGGCTGCCGGCCAGCGGTTCCGTGACGTCCTCGGGCGAGATCGGCTACCTGCCGCAGGACCCCCGCACCGGCGATCTCGAAGTACTGGCCCGGGACCGGATCCTGTCCGCGCGCGGCCTGGACGACGTCGTACGGCGGTTGCGCTCCGCCGAGAAGTCGATGGCCAGTGCGGACGAGAAGACCCGCGCCAAGGGCATGCGGCGGTACGAGCGTGCCGAGGCGGAGTTGCACGCCGCCGGTGGGTACGCCGCCGAGTCCGAGGCGGCCCGGATCGCGGCCAACCTCGGCCTCCCGGACCGCGTCCTCGGCCAGCCGCTGTCGACCCTGTCCGGCGGTCAGCGTCGCCGCGTCGAGCTGGCCCGGATCCTGTTCGCGCAGGCTGAGACGCTGCTGCTCGACGAGCCGACCAACCACCTGGACGCCGACTCGATCATCTGGCTGCGCGACTTCCTCAAGTCGTACGCCGGCGGCGTGATCATGATCAGCCACGACGTGAACCTGCTGCAGGACACCGTCACCCGGGTCTTCCACCTGGACGCGAACCGGGCCGAGATCGACGTCTACAACGTCGGCTGGAAGGCGTACCTGCTCCAGCGGGAGACCGACGAACGCCGCCGCAAGCGCGAGCGGGCGAATGCGGAGAAGAAGGCGACCCAGCTGGTCGACCAGGCGAACAAGATGCGCGCCAAGGCGACCAAGGCGGCCGCGGCCCAGCAGATGCTGCGGCGGGCCGAGCGGTTGATGTCCTCGCTCGAGGACGAGCGCAAGCAGGATCGCGTCGCGAAGATCGCCTTCCCGACACCGGCGCCGTGCGGCAAGACGCCGCTGATGGCGCGGGAGTTGTCGAAGTCGTACGGCTCGCTGGAGATCTTCACCGACGTCGACCTGGCGATCGACAAGGGCTCGCGGGTCGTCGTCCTCGGGCTGAACGGCGCCGGGAAGACCACGCTGCTGCGGATCCTCGGCGGGATCGAGAAGGCGGACACCGGCGAGGTGATCGACGGCCACGGCCTCAAGCTCGGGTACTACGCCCAGGAGCACGAGACCTTGGACGTGAACCGCACGGTCTTGGAGAACATGAAGACCGCCGCCCCGGACCTGAACGAGACGCAGGCGCGCAGCGTGCTCGGCTCGTTCCTGTTCACCGGCGACGACGCGGACAAGCCCGCCAGGGTGCTGTCCGGCGGCGAGAAGACCCGTCTCGCCCTGGCCACCCTGGTCGTGTCCGCGGCGAACGTCCTGCTGCTCGACGAGCCGACCAACAACCTGGACCCGGCGTCCCGCGCCGAGGTGCTGAACGCGATCCGCTCGTACACCGGCGCGATCGTCCTGGTCACCCACGACGAGGGCGCCGTCGAGGCCCTCGAACCCGAGCGCGTCGTCCTGCTGCCCGACGGCGTCGAAGACCTCTGGACCAACGAGTACGCCGACCTGATCTCGCTTGCCTGATTACTCCGAAGTAATGTTCGGTGCATGACGGATCTCGGACTGCGGTTGACGGTGGACGGACCGGTCGCGCGTGTGGTGCTCGACCGTCCGGAGGTGCGCAACGCCCAGACGCCCGCGATGTGGAGTGCGCTGGCCGATTTCGGTACGGCACTGCCGGCCGACGTCCGCGTGGTGGTCGTGTCGGGGGAGGGGCCGTCGTTCTCGGCCGGTCTGGACCGCCGGCTGATCATGGGCGAGAACGATCTCGGTCAGGAGCCGCTGCTCACTCTCGGCGCCAAGCCCACCGACGAGGTCCTCGAGCTGATCGCGAAGTTCCAGTCCGGGTTCTCCTGGCTGCGGCGGCCCGAGATCGTCAGCATCGCCGCGGTGCAGGGCCATGCGGTCGGCGCCGGGTTCCAGCTCGCCTTGGCCTGTGACCTCCGGGTCGTCACGCCCGACGCCCGCTTCAGCATGCGCGAGCCGTCCCTCGGGCTGGTGCCGGACCTCGGCGGTACGAAGCCGCTCGTCGAGCTGGTCGGCTATTCGCGGGCGCTGGAGATCTGCGCGACGAGCCGCTGGGTCGAGGCCGCGGAGGCGAAGGAGCTCGGCCTCGCGAACATCGTCGTACCGGCGGACGAGCTGGAGGCGACGGTGAAGGATCTGTCCGACGCGTTGCTCGGCCCGCTGCCCGGCGCGATCCGCGAGACCAAGGCGTTGCTCCTCGGTGCCGCGGACCGCACGTACGACGACCAACTCAAGGCCGAGCGTGAGGCCCAGGAGCGCCGGTTGAAGGAGCTCCTGGCCGCACTCGGTTAGTGCCAGTTGCTGACCAGTACGTCGTGCGGCGCGGGCTCGCCCTTGCCGGTTTCGACGTACTGCTTGAGGCTCATCAGGAACGTTGCCCACTTGGTGCTGCAGTGGTACATGAACTCGACCGGCTCCCGCCAGCCCGCCTGCTTGAACAGGATGATCGTGTACTCGTCGGTCTGGGACAGCTCGAAGGTGACGTGCGTGCCGATCCACTCGTCCGGGCCGCCGACGACCTCCCAGTGGACCAGTTCACCGGGCTTGGTCTCGACGACCTTCATGTCGAAGCCGTCGCCGCCCGCTGTGGCGAAGCGGAACTGGATCACGCCGTCGGGGTCGCCGACCGTGTCCTCGGTCCACCAGCCGGCCAGGCCGTCGATCGTGGTGAGTGCGGCGAAGACGTCCTTCGGGGACGCGATGATGCCAACTCGGTGCAGGATGTCGCTCATTGGAGTTTCCTCTCGGCTTGTTCGATCGCCTCGGCGATGCGCTTGATGCGTTGCAGCCGCCGGTCCCAGGCGTCGGTGACGTCGGTCAGCTGGTTGATCGCGCGGGCGAGGCGTTCCTCGTCCACGGTGTAGCGGCGTTCCCGTCCGGACGGCGTGGAGTGCACCAGCCCGGCCCGGTCGAGTACGCCGAGATGCTTCGCGACCGCTTGCCGTGTGACGGGCAGTTGCTCGCTGAGACTGGTCGCCGTACCGCCGCCGCCCGCGAGCAGCAGGTCGAGCATCCGCCGCCGGGTCGGGTCGCCGATCGCCGACCAGAGCTCGTCGTCGATCACGGCCGCTGCGCCAACTTCTCGGCGTACGGCGGGATGCGGGGAAGGAAGTAGTCCCAGCCGGTCGTGTGGTCGGCGAGCATCTCGTCGGATTTCGACGCCTCGTCGTACCCGGTCTCGGCGAACCGCAGCAGCGTGCCGCCGTCGGTCGGGACCACGTCGAAGGTGACCAGCAGCGAGTTCTCCGCGGTGGCGGTCTCGCCCGTGTACGCCCAGCGGAAGGAGAAGCGTCGCGGCGGGTCGGCCTCGACGACCGTCAGCGGTTCGACCTTGTCCCCGTCCGGCCGGCGGAAGGTGATCTGACCGCTCGCGCCGGGCACCGGGTCGAGGTCGAACTCGTCCGGCCACCACTCACGCAGGTGCTCCGGCGAGCTGATCACCTCGTAGACCACCTCTGGGCTAGCCTCCACCCGGATCTCCCGCTCGATGCTCCTGGTCATTGCTTCCGTCCTTTCGCAACCTTTGGTTGCATGTGACTCTAGACCAGGTCGCGCCGATGCGCAACCAAAAGTTGCGGGAAGCGCGGAGTGACCTCGAGTGTTATGAAGGTTCAGCACAGGGAGGGAGCCGGATGTCGGGAATGATGCGCCCAGGAATGGGCGCGATGGGCTGGCGGCGTCAGGACTCGTCGGTCCTCGAGCAGAAGCTCGCCAAGGGCACGCTGCGGCGGATCGTCCGGTTCGCCAGGCCGTTCCGCTGGCACATCACGGCGTTCCTGCTGCTGGTGATCGTCTCGGCGGTGCTGGTGATCGCGTCGCCGCTGCTGTTCAAGAAGATCGTCGACGACGGGATCTCCAAGGGGAACGCCGGCCTGGTGACCGCGCTGGCCCTGGTGGTCGCGTTGCTCGCGGTCGTGGAAGCGGCGCTGGGTCTGGTGCAGCGCTGGTTCTCGGCGCGGATCGGTGAAGGGCTGATCTTCGACCTGCGCACGAAGGTGTTCGCGCACGTGCAGCGGATGCCGGTCGCGTTCTTCACCCGGACCCAGACCGGAGCGCTGGTCTCGCGGCTCAACAACGACGTGATCGGCGCCCAGCAGGCCTTCACGTCGACACTGTCCGGTGTCGTCTTGAACGTGATCAGCCTGATCCTGGTCATCGGCGCGATGCTCGTGCTGAGCTGGCAGCTGACCGTGGTCGCGATCCTGATGCTGCCGATCTTCCTGATCCCCGCGCGCGTCCTCGGCCGCCGCCTGGCCGCGATGACGCGGGAACAGATGAACCTCAACGCCGAGATGTCCACCTCGATGACCGAGCGCTTCAGTGTCGGCGGCGCGCTCCTGGTCACCCTGTTCGGCCAGCCGCGACTCGAGAACGCCGACTTCGGCGAGCGGGCTGGGCGGGTCCGCGACCTGGGCATCCGGATCGCGATGCTCGGCCGCGTATTCTTCACGGCGCTGACCCTGGTCGCCGCGCTGGCCACAGCCCTCGTGTACGGCGTGGGCGGCAACCTGGCCGTCCGCGAGACGTTGACGATCGGCACGCTGCTCGCGCTCGTCGCCCTGCTCGGCCGGCTGTACGGTCCGCTGACCGCACTCTCCAACGTCCGCGTCGACGTGATGACCGCGCTGGTGTCGTTCGAGCGGGTCTTCGAGGTGCTCGACCTCGAACCGATGATCAAGGACGCCCCGGACGCCAAGGACCTGACGGCCGACGCGGCAAGCGTCGAGTTCGAGCATGTCGCGTTCGCGTACCCGACGGCCGAGCAGGTCTCGCTGGCCAGCCTCGAGTCCGTCGCGGTCCTGGACAAGCGCGTGTCGGCGCAGGTGCTGGAGGACGTGAGTTTCGTCGTACGGCCCGGACAGATGGTCGCGCTGGTCGGCCCGTCCGGAGCCGGCAAGACGACCATCACCAACCTGGTCGCGCGCCTGTACGACGTGACCGGGGGAGCGGTGCGCGTCGGCGGTCAGGACGTCCGCGACGTCACGCTGCAGTCCCTGCACGACACGATCGGGTACGTCACGCAGGACGCGCACATGTTCCACGACACGATCCGCGCCAACCTCGGCTACGCGAAACCCGACGCGACCGAGGACGAGATGGTCGCCGCGTTACAGGCCGCGCAGATCTGGGAGTTGGTGTCCGCGTTGCCGGACGGGCTGGACACCGTGGTCGGCGATCGCGGTCACCGGCTGTCCGGTGGCGAGCGGCAACGACTCGCCATCGCCCGGTTGTTGCTGAAGGCCCCGAAGATCGTCGTACTCGACGAGGCGACCGCGCACCTCGACTCGGAGTCCGAGGTCGCCGTTCAGCGGGCGCTGGACACCGCGCTCGAAGGGCGTACGTCGCTGGTGATCGCGCACCGGTTGTCGACGGTGCGGAACGCGGACCTGATCCTGGTGGTTGACCACGGCAACATCGTCGAGCGCGGCACGCACGAGCAGTTGCTCGCGGCCGGCGGCGAGTACGCTGATCTGTACCACACGCAGTTCGCGGATTCCGACACAATCACCGGCACAGCGGCAGGTGTCTGATGATCAAGCTGGGGCTCGTTCTGGCGGCCGGGTACGCCGGCTTCAAGGTCGCGTACCACTCCGAGGACGGCCGCCACTACGGCCGAACCGGCGAGCGCGCGATCCGCACCACGCTGTCACTACTCATCGCCAGCCTCGCCGGCGGCGTCACGTACGCGGCTCTGCTCCAGCACTAAACTGTGCGGAGGCCGACCGAGTGGTGCCGCCAGAAGGCCTCCGCGTAGACCAGGGTGCCGGTCATCCATGGTTCATGCGCCGGGAACCTGATCACCTGGAAGGCGCCGTCCGGGATGCGCAGGGACGGCTTTCGGAAACCCAGGGCACCGGCGGGCTCGAAGCCGAGCCGCGAGTAGAAGCCCGGATCGCCCTCCAGAAAGACAAGCGGAACATCCCGCTCGGCAAGGACCGCCAAACCGTGCCGGACGAGGGCAGAGCCGATACCGCGCCGGTGGAACTCAGGTAGCACGCCCAGGGGGCTGAGGACCTGGACATCGACCAGCCGGCGATCTGCATCGAGAAGACTGCGCGTGAACATGACATGGCCGACCACCTGGCCGTCGTGCTCGGCGACCAGCGAGAGGCCGCCCTCAGATGTGATCGTGTCCCGCAGGGTGTCGACCAGGTCAGCCACTACAGGCCCGTGGTCACCGAATGCCTGCAGATGAACATCCCGCACGGCCTGTCGGTCGCTCCGACGTTCTTCGCGAAGATCCATGCCCGGAGGGTAGAGCCGGTCCGGGTGGCTCGCACCCGGTTTTTGGTGAGCGGTACTACGTGGCCGTGGCCGGCCGGGAGTCGTGCTCCAGTAGGTGGAGAACCGGTACGCCGAGGTGTCGGCGGGCCGAGTTGGTCCAGTCGAGGTGGAAGAACTCCGCCACGATGTGCGGCCGCGTCAGGATGATGACCTCCTGGCCGTGGACGTGCTGCACGGTCGCGACCAGCGCGTCGATCGGCCGGTCGTGCGTGATGCCACCCTCGGCGGCCTGGCCGAGATCGCGGAGCCGCTGGACGCTCCGCCCGCTGCAGCCCTTGGCCTCGGAGTCGATCGCCTTCTGCGCCTCGGCGAGGTCCTGACGCTGACCGGCCAGGCCCGGCCCGTAGAGGTCCGCGGTCCCGAGGGCGCTGATCGAGGCCTCGACTCCGGCCTCCGCGTTGTGGCAGGGCACCAGCACGTGGTACGTGACCGGATCGGGCATGTCCTGATGCAGTTCGACGACGCGCTTCGCGTCGGGCTCGGACAGTTCCTGTTCGACGAGCAGTACGACGTCGTACATCGTGCCACCTCCGTGCTTACCAGTCGGTATACCCCCATGATGCCTCTTCAGCGGCGCGAAGTATTCAACTGGATCGTTCCAGTCTGCGCCGTCCGTAGGTGCGGAGCGCCCGGAGCAGGTCCACCTCGCGGAACGCCGGCCAGTAGAGGTCGCAGAACTCGATGTCCGAGCGGGTTGCCTGCCAGAGCAGGAAGTCCGACATCCGCAGCTCGCCGCTGGTCCGGATGACCAGATCCGGGTCAGGCAGGCCGGGTACGTACAGGTGCCGGCCGATCTCTTCCTCGGTCAGCCCGTCCGCGATCTCCTCCAGCGAACGCCCTTCCGCCGCCGCGTCGTCGAGCACCGACCGTACGGCGTCGACCACCTCGAGCCGGCCCGAATACCCGATCGCGAGCGTCAGGTCACCGGCGTTGCGGTCGCGGCTCAACTCGACCGCTTCCTTCAACGCGCGGGCCGTTGAATCAGGCAACAGGTCCAGCTGGCCCGCGACGTGCAGCCGCCAGCGGTGGTCACGGCGTACGTGATCGGCCAGCACGCTCTCGGTGAGCTCCATCAGGTAGTCGACCTCGGCCGAGTCGCGTTTGCGCAGGTTGTCGGCCGACGCGACCCACGCCGTGACACAGGTGACTCCGGCGTCCGAGCTCCACTGCAGGAACTGCTCCAGGTGCTTGGCGCCGAAGCGATGACCGATACGTACGTCGTCGTACCCGGCGCCGCGGGCCCAGCGGCGATTGCCGTCCATCACGATCGCGACGTGCTCCGGCTTCGGCAGGCCGACGAGCTGGCGGCGGAGGCGGCGCGTGTAGAGGCTGTAGAGCATCAGCGCTGGGCGCTCGACAGTACGTCGGCCAGGTCGAACTTGATCGGCTCCTCCAACTGCTCGTACGTGCAGGACTCGGGGGTGCGGTCCGGGCGCCAGCGGACGAACTGTGCGGTGTGCCGGAAGCGGATGCCTTCCATGTGGTCGTAGCGGACCTCGACGACCCGCTCGGGGCGCAGGGGAGTGAAGGACAGGTCCTTGCCTGCCTGCCACCGGCTGCCCTCGGCGTTGCGCGGCGTACGGACGCCTTCTTCCTGCTTCGCCCACGCCCACGGGTGCTCGTCGAAGGTCGTGACGAGCGGCTGCATCTCCTCGAAGAGCTCCTTGCGGCGCTCCATCGGGAATGCGCCGATCACGCCGACGCTCGCCAGCGTGCCGTCGTCGTTGTACAGCCCGAGCAGCAGCGAGCCGATCCGGTCCGGGCCGCTCTTGTGCAGGCGATAGCCCGCCACCACGCAGTCCGCCGTACGCTCCGGCTTGATCTTGAACATCACCCGCTTGTCCGGCTGGTACATCCCGTCCAGCGGTTTGGCGATCAGCCCGTCCAGGCCGGCGCCCTCGAACTGCTGGAACCACTGCGCGGCCGTGTCGTGGTCGGCGGTGGCGGGGGTGACGTGGATGGGTTCCTTCACGTTCGCGAGCGCGTCGATCAGCGCCGTACGGCGTTCGCTGAACGGGCGCTCGGTGTAGTCGTCGTCACCGAGCGCCAGCAGGTCGAACGCGACGAACCGGGCCGGGGTCTTCTCGGACAGCATGTTCACGCGGCTCGCGGCAGGGTGGATCCGCTGCTGCAGCACCTCGAAGTCGAGCCGGTCGCCGGACTCGCCGATCACGATGATCTCGCCGTCGATCGCGCAGCGCTCCGGGAGATTCGCCTTCACCGCCTCGACCAGCTCGGGGAAGTACCGCGTCATCGGCTTCTCGTTCCGGCTGCCGATCTCCACCTCGTCCCCGTCGCGGAAGATGATCGACCGGAACCCGTCCCACTTCGGTTCGTAGGACAGGTCCCCGCGCGGGATCTCCTTGACCGGCTTGGCGAGCATCGGCTTGACCGGCGGCATCACAGGCAGTCGCATTCCTGCATTGTGTCCCACCCGACCGACAGCCACCAGGAACGCACCGTGACCGTGCGGCGGCGGTTGACCCGGCACGGTGGATAAGGTCCGACCCGGGGCTCAGAGGACCAAGTGGCAGCAGGAGCGGTCAGAACAATGGCGCAAGAGAGCGATCTCGACGAACTGCGGCGGATGATCGACAGGACGATGAGCGGCGTCGGCGAACCTCTGCCGCGGCGCGCACCGGCCGCGCCCGAGCAGCCGCGAACCGAGCCCCGCACCTTCGAGCAGCGCGTCGCGGCCGCGGTGCAGAACGCGCCGGAGTACGTCGACGCGATCAGGACCGCCAGGGACTCACTCGGCGCCGCGGGCCGTTCGATGGCCGAAGTCGATCTGCTCGACGACAATCTCCGTCGGGAATCGTATGAGCTCCAGCGGATGCTCGACGACCGCAGTCCCGAGGGCCACCAGCGCCTCGTCGACATCGTCCAGGACTGGAACGGCCGGCTGGAGCGCGGCCAGGAGCAACTCGCGCAGGTGGTGACCCACCTCGACGCCGCCAAGACAGCCCTCGATACCGCGACCCAGCAGCGCGACGCGGCCGAGACACCTGGAATGCTTCCGAGCAGCTCGGCGCCCGAGCACAATCTGGCCACCATGACGAGCGGCGTCGAGACCGCGCAGCAGCGGGCGGCCTCCCTCGGCGAAAGGCTTCAGGACGACAGGACGACCCTGGAGCACTTCGTTCTGGACAAGGCCGAGAATCCTCCGTCGAACTGGCACAACGAGATCAGGGATGCGGCACCGTCGATCCGGTGGACCGACAACGTGCGCGGCGAACTCGCCGGCCGGATCGACACGGTCTCGTCCCAGGTCGACGGGCTCGCGACCAAACTCGACCAGTACTCTCCGGAAACGGACAGTCCCGAGTCCGCCCAGTCGACCGCCGCGTTGTCCGAGCAGGACCTGCGGCTGCGAACCACCGGAAAGGCCGCGGCCCGCGGCGGACAGCAGACAACCAAGTAGCTCTTGCATCCGGTACGTCGGTACAGGTTTACCGTCGATCCATGGACGAAACCTGGGCCCCGGAAGCCTGCACCCTGCCCCACGCGGAGCGGCCGTTCCGCGTGGCCGAGTTCGACGACCTGTTCAGCACCTACCTGCGGTCCGCCGTCCGCGTGGATCCGCAAACCCTCGACCTGACCCTCGACGCAGACGCCCGTACGACGGTCGAGAACCTCACCGCCCGCGAGACCGAGTGCTGCTCCTTCTTCACCTTCACCCTGACCGACACGACCCTCCGCATCACAGTCCCCCCAACCCAAACCGCCGTACTCGACGCCCTGTCCGAACGCCTACCCCGATGAGACCGAGCGAGTCGGAGATCGTTCTGTGACCGTACTGAAGTCCGTCGGACTGTTCCTGCTGGCGGCACTCGCCGAGATCGGGGGAGCCTGGCTCATCTGGCAAGGCTGGCGCGAACACCGTGGCCTCCTCTGGATCGCCGGCGGAATAGTTGCCCTAGGCGCCTACGGCTTCGTGGCCACCTTCCAGCCCGACCCCCACTTCGGCCGCATCCTCGCCGCGTACGGCGGCATCTTCGTAGCCGGCTCCCTGACCTGGGGCGTCCTGATAGACCACTACAAACCCGACCGCTACGACCTCCTAGGAGCCACCATCTGCCTCCTAGGCGTCCTAGTCATCATGTACACCCCCCGCAACACCTGACCACAAGAGGTACTAGTGGAGTTGCAAGATGAGCTGGCGGAGGTTGTGAGCGCCGATCTCGCGCGGCTGGGATTCGGGCGACGTAGCAACAGTTGGTATCGTGCGGGGAAGTACGTTTACGCCGTTGTCAGCCTTCAGCGGTCGAGCTGGGACAGCTCCGTCTACGTGAATGTCGGACTCTCGCCTGTAGAGCAGGCGAATCGGGGATGGCTTCCCGAGTCGAAATGCCAGGTTCGCTTCAGAGCTGACGCCATACGGTCGGTTTCGCCCGCCGGCTTGGCGTTGCTGAGCGAGGCAGGACTGAGCTCAGCCGGCCACGAGGACTGGCAGGAGCGGGTCAGGAGGGAC
Source organism: Kribbella sp. C-35 (assembly GCF_046549195.1). Classification (NCBI taxonomy): domain Bacteria; kingdom Bacillati; phylum Actinomycetota; class Actinomycetes; order Propionibacteriales; family Kribbellaceae; genus Kribbella; species Kribbella sp. C-35. Next base: position 552,123 of record NZ_JAJPWG010000006.1, on the reverse strand, counting down.
CTGATCGATCCACTGGTGCAGATTCTGGAACGAGTGGTCGACCTCGAGAGCCTCGGCCAAATTGTTCGATCTGAACTTTCGGCCAAGGTCATGGTCCATCGAGACATCAGAGCGGCCCTGCACCTCGAGGGCGATTGAGGGAGTTGGGGAGGATTCTGTCCCGAATCGGGCAGGTAATCCTCCCCAAGCTGGTCGGGCTGCGGTCAGGGGATGAGGACTACCTTTCCGGTGGTTTGGCGGTCTTCTAGGGACTGGTGGGCGGCGGCTGCCTCGGACAGGGGGAACGGGGTGGTTAGCGCCGTCCAGCGGCCGGAGATGGTTTCTTCCAGGGCTGCTGACTCGAGGGTGCGGAGGTGGCGGGTTAGTTTGGCGCCGATGGCCCAGCCTGCGGTCAGGCCGCGGGTCATCAGGTCTTCGTGGGTGAACTCGATGGGGCCGCCGCCCGACCAGCCGAACATGAGGGCGCGGCCGCCGACGCCGAGTAGGTCAAAGGCCTGTTGACCGTTGCCGCCGCCGACCCCGTCGAAGAGCAGCGTGATGTCCCGGTCGCCCAGCTCGGATTTCAGCTGCGCGGCCCACTCCGGGTCGCGATAGTCGATCGCGTACTGCGCACCGAGCGAGCGGACCGTCTCGACCTTGGCAGGGCCGCCGGCCAGCCCGATGGCGATCGCGCCGGCGTTCCGCGCCGCCTGGACCAGGTAGCTGCCGATCCCGCCCGCGGCAGCCGTGATCAGTACGACGTCGTCCGCGGTGAGATGCGCCTGCCGCAAGATGCCCGCCGTCGTCCGGCCGGTGCCGATCGCGGCGACCGCCTGCGCGGCGTCGACGTGGTCGGGAAGTTCGTACAGCGACTCGACCTTCGCCAGTGCGCGTTCGGCGTACCCGCCTGGCACCATGCCCAGATGGACCACGACCCGCTTGCCGATCCACGTCGGGTCGACGTCCGGTCCGGTCGCACTGACCCGGCCCGCGACTTCGCGCCCCGGGATCGTCGGCAGCTCCGGGACGGGGAACGGGCCGCCCCCGGCGGTGCCCGCGCGGATCATCGTGTCGACGAGGTGGACGCCGGCGGCCTCGACCTCGACCAGCACCATGCCGCTGCCGGGAGCGGGGTCCGGCACCTCCTCGTACACCAGGTTCTCCGCCGGGCCGAATGCATGCAATCTGATCGCTTTCACGTCGCACACGCTAGAACCTCAACAATGATTGAGGTCAACCTCTGCCACTTCCTTACGTTGTGTACTAAAGTGCGCTCCGAGGGAGGGTGACGTGGCCAAGATGCTGAGAGGTGCGACCGCGCAGGAGACGCACAGCGCGATCCTCGACCTGATCCGTTCCAGCGGGACGGTGACCCGCGTCGACCTCGCCGACCGCTCCGGCCTGACCGGCGCGTCGATCTCTCGGGTGGTCAAACGACTGCTCGCCGACGGCCTGATCATCGAGACCGGGTACGGCGACCCGACCGGCGGGAAACGCGCCACGCTGCTGCAGTTCAACCCGCGCGCGCGGCACGCGGTCGGTATCGCGGTCGACACCCCGAGTACGACGTACGTCGTCACCGACATGAGCGGCCGGGTGATCGAGCAGCTGTCGTCGCGGGGGATCGGGAAGGACGCGCCGGCGACCGCGGTGCAGCGGATCACCGCCGAGCTCGAGGACCTGATCGTGAAGGCGGAGATCGAGCCGTCCACGCTGGTCGGGGTCGGCGTCGCGCTGGCCGGCCGGCAGGGCCGGGGCGGGACGCGGCTGCTGCGGACGGACTCGGAGAAGTACGCGTGGGAGCCGTTCGCGGTGCGGGACACGCTGAAGGCGGCGATCGATCACCCGATCGTGGTGGAGAACGACTCGACCTGCGCGGCGATCGGCGAGTTCTGGGCCGGGAAGATCCCGTCGGTGAACGACTTCGCGACCGTGTACCTGGCGGCCGGTTTCGGGCTCGGCCTGGTGACGAACGGCGATGTGTACCGCGGCTCGTCGTCGAACGTCGGCGAGATCGGCCACATGGTGCTCGACGTGAACGGGCCGATGTGCTGGTGCGGCGGGCAGGGGTGCCTGGAGAGCCTGGCCGCGCCGAGGGCCGTGGTGGCCCGCGCCGAACAGGACGCGTCACTGGCCGAGAAGCTCGGTCTCCGTGGCCGTCAAACGTCGGTACGCGCGGACTTCGCGAAGATCGCCCGACTCGCCGCCGCTGGTGACGCGCGGTGCGTCGAGCTGATCGAGGAGTCCGCGACGTACCTGGCCAAGGCCCTGCTCTCGATCACCAACCTGCTGGATCTGGACCAGATCATCCTGGCCGGCCCGGGCTTCAGCGAGGCCGGCGACATCTACGTGCGCGTCGCGTCGACCGAGCTCAACCGGCTGTCCTTCGTCCGCGCGATGCACCCGACCCGCGTAGAGCTCTCCAAACTCGGCCCGAGTGCGGCGGCGCTGGGCGCCGCCTCACTCGTCCTGCACAGTCAGCTCACTCCGCACCAGAACGCGCGCTCGTAAGGCGGGGTTAGCTGAGGAAGTTCTGCAGCCAGCGGCCGCTCTTCTTCACGATGCGCGCCTGCGTCGCGTAGTCGACGTACACGATGCCGAAGCGGCGGCTGTAACCCCACGCCCACTCGAAGTTGTCGAGCAGCGACCAGGCGAAGTACCCCTTCAGCGGGAAGCCTTCGGTGACCAGTTCCTGGCAGACGGCGACGTGCTGCTGCAGATAGTCGAGGCGCTCGTCGTCCTCGATCTCGCCTTCCGCGGTAACGAAGTCCGGGTACGCCGAACCGTTCTCCGTCACGTACAACGGCAGCTCAGGCGCGAGCTTGTTGATCGTGACCAGGATGTCGCGCAGGCCGGTCGCCTGGATCGGCCAGCCCATCTGGGTCCGCGGGAGACCGGTGTCGACGGCAACGACGTTCTCGCTGCCCGGTTGCGTAGAGGCGCCCGGCGACGAGATCGGCCCGTCCGGCGCGGCCACCGTGGTCGGGCAGTAGTAGTTGACGCCGATGAAGTCGAGCGGCGCCCCGATCAGCGGGAGGTCGGCTTCCTGCGCCGCGAACCACTCCGACATCCCGGTGTCTTCCAGGACGTCCGCCGGGTACTGCCCGGACAGCAACGGCTCCAGGAAGAGACGGTTCCGCAGGCCGTCGATCCGGCGCGCGGCGTCACGGTCGGCGGGGGAGTCGGACGCGGCGTGGATCGGCGCCGGGTTGAGCGCGATGCCGTACGTCCCGCCCTCGGACCGGATCGCGTCCAGGGCCAGGCCGTGCCCGAGCAGCAGGTGGTGCACCGCCTTCAGCGCATCGGCGCCTTCGGTCCGGCCGGGCGCGTGCTCGCCGTTGCCGTACCCGAGGAACGCCGAGCACCACGGCTCGTTCAGCGTCATCCAGTGCTTGACCACGTCCGACAGCGCGTCGTGCGTGACGGCGGCGTAGTCGCGGAAACGCTCGGCCGTGTCGCGTACCAGCCAGCCGCCGGCGTCCTCGAGCGGCTGCGGCAGGTCCCAGTGATACAGCGTCGCGTACGGCGTGACGCCGTTCTCCAGGCACGTCTCGGCGAGCCGCCGGTAGAAGTCGAGCCCAGGAGTGTTGACCGCGCCCGCGGGCATGATCCGCGGCCACGCGATCGAGAACCGGTAGGCGTTCAGCCCGAGGTCCGCCAGCAGCCGGACGTCGTCGGCGAACCGGACGTAGTGCTCGTCGGCCACATCGCCGGTGGTGCCGTCCGCGATCCGGCCCGGCGTGTGGGCGAACGTGTCCCAGATACTCGGGCCGCGGCCGTCCGCGGAGACCGCACCCTCGACCTGGTACGACGCGGTCGCCGCGCCCCAGGTGAACCCGCTCGGGAAGCCGTTCGTCACGTCGTCTCCTTCTCGACCCAGTACTGCTTGTCCGGCAGCAGGCTACCTAACCGGTTAAGCAGCTCCTCGGGCAGGTCCGCATCCCGGGCAGCGATCAGCGCGTCGACGCGGGCCGGCTTCGTGATGCCGACGACCGTGCCGGCGATGCCGGGGTCGTCCATCGAGTGCCGGAGCGCGGCCGTCGCGAGGTCGATGCCGTAGTCGCGGCACGCCTTGTCCATGTCCGCCACGGCCTGCAGGACCGCCGCCGGCGCCTCGCGATAGGCGTACTTCGTCGCGCCCGCCGGGTTCGCGAGGATCCCGCCGCCGTAGACCGCCGCGTTCAGCACCGCGATGCCCTCCGCGCGAGCCCGCTGGAAGATGCCGTCGGCCGAGTGGTCGACAAGACTCCAGCGGTTGTGCACGAGCAGTACTTCGAACCCGCCGAGATCCAGGTACCGGGACAGCTCGCGGGTGTTGCCGCCCGCCAGGCCGACGTGCCCGATCTCCCCGTCGGCGCGCAGCTGCATCAGGGTGTCGACCGCCTCCCGCATCGAGTCGAAGTCGTGGAACTCCGGATCGTGCAGGTGCACCAGCGGCAGGTCGTCCAGCCCGAGCCGCTCCTTGCTCTCGGCAACGCTCGCCCGGACCCGCGCGCCGGAGTAGTCACCGTCCTTCGCGTCGACCTTCGTCGCGACCAGGAAACCTTCGGGCAGTCCGCCGTACTCGCGGATCGCCTGGCCGATCCGGGTCTCGCTGGAGCCGTCGCCGTACCCGTTGGAGGTGTCGATCCAGGTGATGGGGCTGTCGAACACGCGCAGTACCAGGTCGACCGCTTCCTGGGGCGTGACGTCGTACCCGAAGACGGCGGGCATGCCGGCGATTCCGCTGCCGCCGGCGCACGCGGCGGAGACGGTCAGACCGGTCGAGCCCAGCGGACGGAGCCATTTTCCCTTGTTGTCTTCAGTCATGCGCCGGAGCCTACGGCGTACGCGAACCCGTCAGGGTCGACGTAGACCTTCGTCCCGTCGGGCGAGATCGCGACCGGCAGGTCCGGCGGGTCGCCCGCGAGTTCGGCGTACGCGAACCCCGCGACGTCGAGCTGCGGGTCCCGCGATGTCTTGGGAACGTCGTACGTGAAGACCTCGAGAACGGTGTCGCCGCCCTTCAGGTAGCCGATGTGGAAGCCGCGGCTGTCGTGCGGCTGTTCGATGGTTCCGATGAAGTCGAAGCCGTGGCGGTCGTGGTAGTGGGCGGCGGTGGCATCGCGGTCCTCGATCGTGACGGCGACGTGGTCGAACCGCGGCCGCTCGGGAACGCCCAGAGAGCGCTCTCTGGCGACGCCGGCCGCGTCCAGGACCTCGGCGTACTCCAGATCGCCCTGGATCATTTCCAGCAGCGTCCCGTCCGGGTCGTAGAAGAAGCAGATCCGGACGTTGCCCTCGGCATCGAGTGGGTCGAGCTTGAACTCGACGCCGCCGGCCTTCAACGTGTCGGCCCGCTCGTCCAGCCGGTCCACCTTGAAGCCGATGTGCCGGAACCCCTTCTGCAGGTCGTCCGGCGACCAGGTGCTCTGCTCCCGACCGCGCTGCACTGCTCGCAACTCGACGGTCGCGGTCACCGCGTCGAGCACGGCCCGCTCCGGCGAAACCTCTCCGATCACCTCGAGCTCGAGAAACCGCGTGTAGTACTCGACCGAGCGGGGGACATCCGTGCAGTTGACCACGACGTTCTTGATCGGCATAGCACCTCTCTCAGTTTGACGGCGCTCAGTTCTTGACGGCGCCGAGCATCATCCCGGCGACGAACTGCCGCTGCATCCGGACGTAGACGATCACGACCGGTACGACGGACAACGTGAGGCCGGCGGTGAGCGCCGGCCAGTTCGTGGAGTACTGACCCATCAGCGTGAACAGCACCGGCTGCAGCGGCAGCGAGTCGGTGTTCCGCAGGACCGTGTTGGCGATCAGGAACTCGTTCCAAGTGGACAGGAACTGGAAGATCACCACGGTCGCGATCCCGGGTCGCGTGAGCGGCAGGATCACCCGCCGGAAGATCGTCAGCTCGCTGCCGCCGTCCACCCGCGCGGCCTCGATCAGCTCGTCCGGCAATGTCTGGAAGAACGCCCGCATCAGGAACATCGCGAACGGCGCCGATCCGGAGATGTACAGCACCAGCAGACCGGCCTGGCTGTCGAGCAGACCGAACGACTTGAGCTCGAGGTAGAGCGGGATGATCAGCGCTGTCGACGGCATCATCAGCGTCGTCAGCAGCAGCACGAACAGGGTGTTGCGGAACGGGAAGTCCAGCTTCGCGAACGCGTACCCGCTGAGGGTGGCGAAGACGAGGACGCCGATCACCGTCACCGACGTGATCCACACGCTGTTCCAGAAATGCAGCGGGAACTCGATCGACGTCCAGGCGTCCCGGTACGCCGTACCGGTGAACTTCCGCGGGATGATCGGCCCGTTGAAGATCGTGTTCTGCTCGCGCAGCGAGGTGAGCAGCATCCACACGAACGGGAACGCCATCAGCAGGCAGAACGGCAGCAGCACGAACGTCGCGAACGACCTGCCGAGCAGACTCTTCTTCATCGGTCCGCCCTCCGGGTCAGCCAGAGCTGCGCGATCACCGCGAGCGTGCAGAGCACCATCGTCACGACGCTGAACGCGCTGGCGTACCCGAGCTGCGGGATCGAGCCGGACGTCGACCCGAACGCCAGCGAGTACAAGTACGTGCCGAGTACTTCGCTGGCGTGGTTAGGCCCGCCGCCCGTCATCACGAAGATGATGTCGAAGGCCTTGAATCCGTTGAGCAGCCCGAGGCTGACGATCAGGCCGGTCACGATCCGCAGGCTCGGGACCGTGATGTGGCGGAACTGCTGGACCGTGTTGGCCCCGTCCATCGCCGCGGCTTCGTACAGGTTGGGATCGATGCTCTGCAGACCGGCGAAGTAGATCAGCATGTTGAACCCGAGCCCGCCCCAGACCGTGACCACGACGATCGCGGGCAGCACGGTCTTGTGGTCGGCCAGCCAGGGGTGCTGCAGGCTGTCCAGACCGATTGCCCCGAGCAACCGGTTGAGCGTGCCGATGTTCGGGTCGTAAATCAGCTTCCAGAGCACCGCGGACACGACGAACGAGACGATCCCGGGGATGAACAGGATGGTCCGGACGACGACACCGACCTTCGGCCAGACCACGTTCACCAGCACCGCCGTGACCAGGCCGAGGAACGTCAGGATCGCCGTCGTCACGCCGGTCAGCACCAGCGTGACGATCAGCGCCCGGCGGGCCACCGGATCGTGCAGCATCCGGCTGTAGTTGTCGAAGTTCACGAACCGCGGCGCCCCGAACCCGCCCCACGAGGTCAGGCTCAGGTAGGCCGTGTAGAGGATCGGCCACAGCACGAAACCCAGGAACAGGACGAACGTGGGAAGCACGAAGAGATAGCCTGCGACTCTTTGTGATTTTCTCAGCGGCGTCCCGAAGAATTGGGCTGTCGCCATCCGATCAGCCGCCCTTGGCGTTCTGCACCGCCTGCTGCATCGCCTTCGCGACCGCCGCCGGCTCGCCGCTGCCGTCGAAGATCTTCGCGAGCGGATCGCCGGCCGCGACCGAGCCGGGTCCGAACGGGATGTGTGGGCAGCCGTCGCCGTCGAGCAGCCAGGACGTCATCTGCTTCATGATCGGCAGCTCGATCCGGGCCGCCGCGCTCTTCGTGGCCGGCATCGAGTTCGAGCCGTTCATGGTGGGGGAGTACTGCTCGGCGGAGTACATGAACTTCAGGAACTCCAGCGCGGCGTTCTTGTTCTTGCTGGTCGCCGACACCGCCCACCCGGCGCCGGCCTGGTTCGCCGTCCAGTGCCGCTTGCCGGGCGCGATCGCCGGCGTCTTCATCACCTTGTACAACTTGTTGAACGCCGGCGTCGCGTCCTTGGTCAGCCCCTGCGGCGTCCAGCTGCCGTTGAACAGCATCGCGGACTTCCCGGTGTAGAAGATCTGCGGCGCCTGGTCGCCGCTGGTACCCGTCGTACCGGGCTGGAACACGCCGGCCTTGACGATCTTCTGCTGCAGCTCGATCGCCTGGACCACCTTCGGGTCCTCGTATGTCGCGCCGTCCTTGAGCTGGTCGAGTTTCAGGTAGTACGTCGGGTCGTCGGCGACCTGCGTGATCAGCGGCAGGAAGAAGTCGAGCGAACTCGTGGTCGGGTTGCAGCTGAGCGCCACCGGGAACTTGCCGATCGCCTTGATCTTCGCGGCCGCTGCGATCAGGTCGTCCCAGGTCTCGATGCCGTCCTCCGCGACACCTGCCTTCTTCAGCAGGTCCGGGTTGTAGAACAGCCCGAACGTCTGCGCCATCCAGCCGACGGCGTACTGCTTGCCGTCCAGCGTGTACTCCTGGTTGGCCGAGTCGAAGAAGTCCTTCAGGAAGTCGTCGCCGAGCTCCTGCTTCAGGTCGGCCGACACCCCGCCGGTGCCGTAGGTCAGCGCCCGCGTGTGCGGCGCGAAGATCTCCGGTACGTCGCCGCCCGCGACCGCCGCCTGCAGCGCGGGCAGGTACTGGTCCGGGGTGCCGAAGATCCGGTTCTCGATCTTGATGTTGCTGTGCGCGGCCTCGAAGGCGCTGATCAGCTTCGGGAACTGGTCCTCCTGGTCGTTGTACCAGGACCACATCCGGACCACGGCCTTCCCGCCGCTCGTGGTGCCGCCGCCGCTGTCACTCCCGCCGCAGGCAGCCAGTGCCGACCCGAGGCCGAGCGCACCCACTGCCCCTTTCAGAACCGTCCGCCGCCGCACGTGCTGTTCGCCCATCGGAGACTCCTCGTTGTTCGGCCTCACGAACCTCACTCACAACTTCCTAACTGAAAGTAAGAAAGTGGTCAAGGCCACAGCGGAGTTTCCGGAGTTTTCCCTGATCTAGGGTTGGGCGCATGGTGGTGCGGTTGAGTGAGCGGACGCCGGAGGTGAGTCCGGACCGGTTGTTGTCCGAGTGCGTGCCGCCGCCGCGGTTCGCCGAGGTCCGGTTCGGCACGTACCGCCCGGATCCGGATGAGCCGTCGCAGGCGGAGGCGCTCGCGGTGCTGTCGGCGCGGGCCGAGAAGCTGGCCGGGCCGCGGCCGGCGCCGTCGTTGTGGTCGCGGTTGCGCGGACGGAACGAGTCCCCGGACAAACCGGGCATCTACCTCGACGGCGGATTCGGCGTCGGCAAGACGCACCTCCTCGCCTCGCTCTGGCACGAAGCGGCCAGCCCGAAGATGTACTGCACGTTCGTCGAGCTCACCAACCTGGTCGGCGCCCTCGGGCTGCGGACGGCGGTCGAGGCGCTGTCGTCGTACCGGCTGATCTGCATCGACGAGTTCGAGCTGGACGATCCCGGCGACACGATGCTGATCTCGCGGTTGCTCGGCCAGCTGGTCGAGGCCGGCGTCGAGTTCGCGGCGACCTCGAACACGTTGCCCGACAAGCTCGGCGAGGGCCGTTTCCAGGCGGTCGACTTCCTCCGCGAGATCCAGGGCCTCGCCGCGCGTTTCGACGTACGGCGGGTGGACGGGCCCGACTACCGCCATCGAGGGCTCCCGGTAGCGCCGGACCCGTGGCCGGACGAGAAGGTCGAGCAGGAGGCCGCAGTACGGGCGAACGCGTCGTGCGACCACTTCGTCGACCTGCACCGGCATTTGGCCGAGCTGCATCCGAGCAAGTACGGCGCTCTGCTCGACGGGATCGAGACGGTGGCGATCACCGACGTACGGCCGCTGACCGACGAGAACGTGGCGTTGCGGATGGTGGTGCTCGCGGACCGGATGTACGACCGCAACCTGCCGCTCCTCGCGAGCGGCGTACCGCTCGACCAGCTGTTCTCGGCCGAGATGCTGAAGGGCGGCTACCGGAAGAAGTACCTCCGTGCACTCTCCCGCCTGATTGCCCTCGCGCGCGCAGCCTGACTTCCGTCGAACTCGGGGGTGGATGAGGCAGGATGTGGAGATGGCGAAGCAGAAGAAGGGCCAGAAGGCAGCCGGTGGGGGACTGCGAGAGCAGCTGCGGGTGCCGGCCGGCGAGGTGGACCTGACGACGTACGACACGCGTGCGACGGCAGGGTTCAGCGGGACCAAGGACGACGGCAAGCTCGCGCTGGAGAACCTCGGGGCCGAGGTCTCGGACTGGCAGGAGCGGCTGTTCGCCGAGGGCCGGACCGGCGGCGAGCGGAGCATTCTGCTGGTGCTGCAGGGGATGGACACCTCCGGCAAGGGCGGCGTGATCCGGCACGGCGCGGGGCTGATGGACCCGCAGGGCCTGAAGATCACGTCGTTCAAGGCGCCGACGCCGGCCGAGAAGCGCCGCGGGTTCCTGTGGCGGATCCGGCAGGCGGTGCCCGGGCACGGGATGATCGGGGTCTTCGACCGGTCGCACTACGAGGACGTGCTGATCGCCCGCGTGCGCGAGCTGGTCACGCCGAACGTGTGGACCCGGCGGTACGACCAGATCAACGAGTTCGAGGCCGAGCTGACCGCGAGCGGCGTGACGATCGTGAAGTGCTACCTGCACATCTCGTCCGACGAGCAGCGGGTCCGGCTCGAGGAGCGTCTCGCCGACCCGACCAAGCACTGGAAATACAACCCGGGCGACGTCGACGAGCGGCAGCTGTGGCCGGACTACATGGAGGCGTACCACGCAGCGCTCGAGCGCTGCAACACCCCTGACGCGCCCTGGTACGTGATCCCGAGTGACCGCAAGTGGTACCGCAACTGGGCCGTCACCACGATCCTCCTGGAGACGCTCAAGGAGCTGAACCCGGAGTGGCCCGCGGCCGACTTCGACGTCGAGAAGGAGAAGCAGCGGCTCGCCGCGACCTGAGCGTCAGCTGTCCGGGTCGATGTCGTGCCGACGGAGCAGGTCGCGGAGCTTCGCGACCTGCTCGTGCAGGCGCTCGTTCTCTTCGAGGACGGCGTTGAGCTCGGCGAGCAGGTGATGCCGGCGGCCGTACGTCGTCCACGTGTTGGCGGGATCCTCGGCCAGCATGCCCGTGACGAGGTCCTCCGACCGCTGGCGCCAGTTCATCCGCTTCTCGAGCTTCCGGCGTACCTCGTCGGTGCTCTCGGCGAGCTTGGTGACGATCTGTCCGCCGACCCCGTCGCCGTCGTGGAGTACGCCGAGGAGCAGATGTTCCGGGCCGACCTGCTCCGCGCCACGGGCCCGCGCCTCGCCCCACGCGAACTCGAACGTGCTCTTCGCGCGCGGCGTGAACGGGATCGTCCCGGCGGCCGCACCGCTCCGGCCGCGGCCGATGATCTCGACGACCAGATCCCGCACAGCCGGAGCCGTGATGCCCAGGTCGGCGAGCACACGGGTCGCGACGCCCTGCCCCAAGGTGATCAGCCCGAGCAGTAGGTGCTCGGTGCCGACGTACACGTGGTCGAGGCTGCGCGCCTCCTCCTGGGCCAGCACGATGACGCGCCGCGCCGGCTCGCTGAACTGTTCGTACATGGGATCTCCCCTCCACCAGTCCTGCACGAGATCGAAGGTCAGCGCCTCCTCGTCGAGTACCAGCTCGACCCGAAGGCGTTCCTGCAGGTCCTCGGCCGACACCGGGTGATGCTCGAGCCGGCTCCGGATGAAGGCGGCGGCCTCGTGGTGCCCGGCGTCACCGGCCGCGATCCGATCGAGCAGGTCGTCCACGTCGGCCACCGGCTCGAGTTCTAGCTCGGCGCGGTTCAGCGAGACGAACTGCAGCACGACCGCGACCGCCACGACTCGGTTCGCTCCGCCGAACGGCCGTGCCCGGACCAGACCCGCGAGCAGCACCCCAGCCGACTCCGCAAGACCTCCGGTCAGCCGTACGCCGTCCAGCACGCGATCGATCGCGTCGAGGTTCGATCGGCGTACGACGTCGTCGGAGTCGCACCGCAGCACACGCGCGGCGATCGCGAGCACGTCGTACCGGCCGAGGTAACGCATCAGTCGTCTCCACGCAGCCGGCGCAACGACTCCTCGTGCCGCACGAGGTTCCGCTCGAGCAACTCACTGAACTGCGCATCCTGCCGCCGCTGATCCACCAACGCAGCAATCGCCTCCCGCGCCACGTCCGAAACCGAACGCCCCTCCACCGAAGCCACAGTCTGCAACCGCTCAGCCAACACCGGATCAAGCCGCAACAAGATGTTCTTCGTGCCATCCTTCGCCATAGATATCAAGATATCACGCTAGATGCAGCCCGGACCGCCGTGCAGGCAGAACCCCTCGAAACGGCCGGTTGGACCCTTCCGAGGGGGGTTGTGCCTGCGTGGCGGTCCGCCTGTGGACGACGGCCGCGGCGATGGCGCGATTCCTGCCACGCTGGTTCCGTGACCGACGTGGTTGAAGTCCTGCAGAAGGCGGGTGGGAGCGCGACGTTCGCGCAACTGCGCGGCCTCGTCCCGGCGCGTGCGATCCGGCTCGCGCTCGCGCAGGGGCAGATCAAGCGGGTCGCGAAGGGCCTGTACGCCCTGCCGCTCGATCCGTCGCCGCTGACGGTCGCCCGCGCGTACGGCGGCGTGCTGTCACACGAGAGCGCGGCGCAACACCACGGGCTCGACGTCGTCACGATGCCGCTCAACCCCCATGTCACCGTCGCGCGCCGCCAGCGCAGGCGCGAGACGAGGCTCCCGTGCACCTTGCACTGGTCCGATGCTCCCGAACTCGACGGCGCGACCACACCGCTGCGCACCGTCCTCGATTGCGCGCGGAGCCTCCCGTTCTGCGAGGCCCTCGCGGTCGCCGACTCGGCACTGCGCAAGGGCCTCGTGACGCGGGACGAGCTGCTCGCCGCGGCGATCGCTCTTCGGGGGCCAGGGCGGGCACGGGGAATGAGGCTCGCGGAGGCAGGCGATGCGCGCGCGGCGTCGGCCCTTGAGTCGGTGCTGCGGGGTCGCGTCATCGAGGCCGGGTGGCGCGGTTTCGTGCCGCAGTTCGTGATCGCGGACGACGAGTTCTTCGCGCGTGTCGACCTCGGCCACCCCGAGCTGCGGCTGGTGTTGGAGGCCGACTCGTTCGCGTACCACGCGTCCCGCGAGGCGCTGCGGCGCGACTGCCGCCGCTACGTCAATCTCGCCATGCGCGGTTGGACCCTGCTGCGGTTCTCGTGGGAGGACGTGGTGTTCGACGAGGGATGGGTCGCTCAGGCGCTGGCGGGTGTCTTGAGCGGACGGGCACGCAGGCAGAACCCCCGGAAGTGGGCCGCTTAAGGGTCCAAACAGAGGGTTCTGCCTGCGGGGAGGTTCAGGCGGTACGGACCAGCTCGGGGCGGGCGATGACTGGGCGGGGGGCCGGGTCGAGGGTGAGGAGGTCTAGGCCGGCTACGCCGTAGCGGAGGAGGACCAGGCGGGCTACCTCGGCGCTGACGCCGAGGGGGGCCGAGACGGCGACCGCGCCGGCGCGGCGGGACGTGGTTTCGGCTCGGTCGGGGAGTACGCCGGGGGCGAGGAAGAGGGAGCCGACCGCGACGTGGCGGCGGCCCTCCAGGCGCCACTGCAGTACGGCCTCGGCCGGTGATGGCGAGGCGGCGCAGACGAACGCGGCAGTCACGGGGAGGCGGTGACGCTGGCCCCACAGCCGCGCGAGGCGGGTGACGCTCGCGTTCGCGTGCGAGTCGCTCGAACCGGCCGCCGCGAGCACCAGCGCGTCCAGCTCACGCACCCGGCCGCCCTTCAGCTCGGCGCGCATCCGGCGGTCGAGGACGTCGAGCAGCGTGTCGTCGTACCCGAGCACGTCGGACGCGATGATCCGCAGGCTCGGGAACCGGCTGCGCGCCTCGTCGAGGACGGCCGGTACGTCGATCCGCGCGTGGTACGCGGCCGACAGCAGCAGCGGCAGGACGACGATCTCCTCGACGCCTTCGGCGGCGAGCTTGCCGATCACCTGGTACGGCGTCGGCGGGCAGTGGTCGAGGAAGGAGGCTTCGATCCGCAGGTCGTCACGCATCTCGCGCAGGCACTTCACGAGCGAGTGGACGGTGGCGGCCGAACGCGGATCGCGGCTGCCGTGGGCGAGGATCACGAGCGCTGGAGCAGTCACAGCAGTTCCCCTTCTTCGTCGTCGATCATTCCGGCCGCGAGCGTCCACCCGTCGTGGGCGTCGATGAGCAGGAAGGATCCGGTGATGGCGTTGCTGGAGTACGGGTCGGCGGCGAGCGGTGCGGCGATCTTGAGTTGCACCTTGCCGATGTCGTTCAGATCGAGCTCGGCGGCGTCGATGACTCCGAGCGTGTCGAGGTCCAGCGCGCCGGTGATCTTGGTGACGATCGCCTGCGCGGTGGTGGTGGTGTGCTTGATCAGCACCCGGGCCCCGACGGTCAGTGGCCGGTCGGACAACCAGCTGATGGTGGCCGCCAGTTCCCGGCGGGTGCCGGGGGAGTGCTCGGCGGCCACGATCACCGAGCCGCGGGCGACGTCGATGTCGTCGGCGAGCCGGACCGTGACGGCTTCGCCGGCGATCGCGGACGGCCGTTCGACGACCGCGGTCGAGGTGGCGGTGACGACCGGCCGGTCGATGCCGGCGATCGACGTACGGCGTCCCGCGGGCAGCACGATCACCGGGTCGCCGACCGTGACGGTGCCGGAGGCAACGGTTCCGGTGTAGCCGCGGTAGTCGCGGTACTCGTCGGTCTGCGGGCGGATCACGTACTGCACCGGGAACCGCAGCGGCTGCGCAGAGTTGTCGATCCGCCCGTTCGCGTTCTCCAGGAAATCGAGCAGTGTCGGCCCGTCGTACCACGGAGTCTGAGTGGAGTGTTCGACGACGTTGTCGCCGGCGAGAGCCGAGACCGGGATGGCCTGGATGTCCGCGATGCCGAGTTGATCGGCGACCTCGTTGACGTCCTTGGCGATCTTGGTGAACACGGCCTCGTCGTAGCCGACCAGGTCGATCTTGTTCACCGCGAGTACGACGTGCGGCACCCGGAGCAGACCGGCGACGGCGAGGTGCCGGCGGGTCTGCTCGAGTACGCCGTGGCGGGCGTCCACCAGGATGATCACCACGTCCGCCGTCGAGGCACCGGTCACGGTGTTCCGGGTGTACTGCACGTGCCCGGGGCAGTCGGCCAGGATGAACGAGCGCTTGTCGGTGGCGAAGTACCGGTAGGCGACGTCGATCGTGATGCCCTGCTCGCGCTCGGCCCGCAGGCCGTCGGTGAGCAGTGCGAAGTCGAAGTCGCCGCCGCGGGCCTCGGAGACCGTCTTCACGTGCGCGATCTGGTCGGCGAGGATCGCCTTGCAGTCGTGCAGCAGCCGCCCGACCAGTGTCGACTTGCCGTCGTCCACCGATCCGGCTGTTGCCAGACGCAACAGGGTGCTCATCAGAAGTACCCCTCTCGCTTACGGTCTTCCATCGCGGCCTCGCTGGCCCGGTCGTCGGCGCGGGTGGCGCCCCGCTCGGTGATCTCGCTGGCCGCGACCTCGATGACGACCTCGGCCGCCGACGTCGCGTCGCTGGCCACCGCGCCGGTGCAGGACATGTCGCCCACGGTCCGGTACCGGACCACGCGCTTGCCGACGGTCTCACCCGAGCGCGGCTGCGAGTAGGGGCCGACGGCAAGCAGCATGCCGTCGCGCTCGAACACGTCCCGTTCGTGCGCGTAGTAGATCGAAGGCAGCGGGATCTGCTCGCGCTCGATGTAGTTCCACACGTCCAGCTCGGTCCAGTTGGACAGCGGGAACACCCGTACGTGCTCGCCCGGCCGGTGCCGCCCGTTGTACAGCGACCACAGCTCGGGGCGCTGGTTGCGCGGGTCCCACTGACCGAACTCGTCGCGCAGGCTGAAGATCCGCTCCTTCGCCCGCGCCCGCTCCTCGTCACGCCGGCCGCCGCCGAAGACGGCGTCGAACCGGTGCGCGTTGATTGCGTCGAGCAACGGAACGGTCTGCAGCTGGTTCCGGGTGCCGTCGGTGCGCTCGCGCAGCCGGCCGTCGGCGATGTAGTCCTCGACCTTCGCGACCTCGAGCCGCAACCCGAGCTGCTCGACGACCGCATCGCGATAGGCGAGTACTTCGGGGAAGTTGTGGCCGGTGTCGACGTGCAGCAACGTGAACGGCACCGCGGCCGGCGAGAACGCCTTCCGCGCCAGGTGCAGCATCACGATCGAGTCCTTGCCGCCGGAGAACAGGATGACCGGCCGCTCGAACTCCGCCGCAACCTCACGGAACACGAAGATCGATTCGCTCTCGAGAGCATCGAGCTCCGTCACCGTGTTGATCACTGGGGCGGTCATGTGTGCAGCCCGCATTCGACCTTGCCGGTGCCCGCCCAGCGGCCGCTGCGCGGGTCCTCACCGGGCGCGACCTGCTGCGTGCACGGCTCGCAACCGATCGACGGGTAGCCGTCGTACTGCAGCAGGTTCACCAGTACGCCGTTGTCCTGGATGTAGCTGTCCAGGTCTTCCTGCGTCCACGGCGCGATCGGGTTGAGCTTCACCATGTCGCGCTTCTCGTCGTACTCGACGACCGGGGTGTTGGCGCGGGTCGGCGCCTCCTCGCGGCGGATGCCGGTGACCCAGGCCTTGTAGCCGGACAGGTACCGGTTCAGCGGCTCGACCTTGCGGAGCGCGCAGCACTTGTTCGGGTCGCGGTCGTGGAGCTTCTCGCCGTACTCGGCGTCCTGCTCAGCGACCGTTTGGCGAGGAGTCGCGTTGATCAGGTGGATCGGCAGCGTCGCCGCCACCGCGTCGCGGGTCCCGATCGTCTCGGCGAAGTGGTAGCCGGTGTCGAGGAACAGTACGTCGACCCCGGGCGCCGCGGCGGCCGCGAGATGGGGGAGTGCGCCGTCGGCCATCGAGGCGGTCACCACCAGCTCGTCACCGAAGGTCTCCCGCGCCCACGCGAGCACCTCCACCGCCGACGCGTCGGCGAGACGTTCGTTCGCCTCCTCGGCGATCGTCTTCAGATCCGTACTCATTCCACCGTCACCCGCAGTCCGATCATCTTCAGCTGGAACACCCGTGCACACGGCCGGCACTCCCACGCGCCATGGCCTTCTTCAGAGGGACGAAGGTCCTCGTCCCCGCAGTAAGGGCAGTACATCGGCGCCGCACGTTCGCTCACTGAAGTGCCTCCTGGTCCGCTCGGGTGACCCACTGGGCGAAGCGCTCGCCCTCGTTGCGCTCCTTCAGGTAGTTCTGGGTGACGCGCTCCACGTAGTCGGTGAGCCCGTCCGCGGTGACTTTGTGGCCGCGCAGTTTCCGGCCGAACCCGGCGTCCAGCCCGAGGCCGCCGCCGAGGTGCACCTGGTAGCCCGGCACCTGGTTGCCGTCGGCATCCAGTACCAGCTGGCCCTTCAGACCGATGTCGGCGACCTGGATCCGGGCGCACGAGTTCGGGCAGCCGTTGACGTTTACCGTGATCGGTACGTCGAGGTCGGGGATCCGCTCCTCGAGTTCGTTGATCAGCTGCGCCGCCTTCGCCTTGGTCTCGACGATCGCCAGCTTGCAGAACTCGATCCCGGTGCAGGCCATCGTGTTCCGCCGCCACGCCGAGGGCCGCGCCTGGAACCCGAGTGCGGCGAGTTCAGCCACCAGCGACTCGACCTGCGCCTCCTCGACGTCCAGCACGAGCAGCTTCTGCTGCGCGGTCGTCCGGATCCGGTTCGACCCGTGCGCCGCGACCACGTCCGCGACCTGCGCGAGCTTGGCGCCCGATACCCGGCCGACGACCGGGGCGACGCCGACGAAGTACTTGCCGTCCTTCTGCTTGTGGACGCCGACGTGGTCACCCTGGATCGCGGGGACCTCGGGCGCCGGCCCGTCGATCAGCTTCCGCTTGAGGTACTTCTCCTCGAGGACCTCGCGGAACTTCTCCACGCCCCAGTCCGCCAGCAGGAACTTCAGCCGGGCCCGCGTCCGCAGCCGGCGGTAGCCGTAGTCGCGGAAGATGCTGGTGACCCCCCACCAGGCTTCGGCGACCTCGTCCAGCGGGATCCAGGTGCCGAGGCGCTGCGCGAGCATCGGGTTCGTCGACAGGCCGCCGCCGACCCACAGGTCGAAGCCCGGGCCGTGCAGCGGGTGCACGACACCGACGAACGCGATGTCGTTGACCTCCGGTACGACGTCGTGCGACGGGTGCCCGGTGAGCGCGGTCTTGAACTTCCGCGGCAGGTTCGAGAACTCGTCCGAGCCGATGTACTTCGAGACGATCTCGTCGATGGCCGGCGTCGGGTCGATGATCTCGTCCGCCGCGATGCCCGCGACCGGGCTCGCGATGACGACCCGCGGTACGTCGCCGCACGCCTCGGTCGTGTAGAGCCCGACCGCCTCCAGCTGCTGCCAGATCGCCGGCACGTCCTCGATCCGGATCCAGTGCAGCTGGATGTTCTGCCGGTCGGTGATGTCCGCGGTGTCGCGCGCGTACGTCGTGGAGATGTGGGCGATCACCCGCAGCTGCTCGGCGGTCAGCTGGCCGCCCTCGATCCGGACCCGCAACATGAAGTAGCGGTCGTCCAGCTCCTCCGGCTCGAGCGTCGCGGTCTTGCCGCCGTCGATCCCGGGCTTGCGCTGGGTGTACAGACCCCACCAGCGGAAGCGGCCGCGCAGGTCGGCCGGGTCGATCGAGTCGAAGCCGCGGTGCGCGTAGACGTTCTCGATCCGCGCCCGGACGTTCAGGCCGTCGTCGTTCTTCTTGTTCTCTTCGTTCTTGTTCAGCGGCTCGCGGTATCCGAGCGCCCACTGACCTTCGCCCTTGCCCTTACGGGGCCGGGCCGGTTTGCGGGCGGGGGAGGTGACGCCGGCAGTCATCGGGGGGCGTGTCCTTGTCCTCGTGACAGGTGCTCACCGAGGGCGGCAGGATCGAAGCGTCGTCGGTTCGATGCGTTCCGCGCGGTGCGCACCCAGCGGTGATCGGGGTGATCAGGGGGCCGTCGTTGGCCCTGGCAGGGTGGCTGTCAGAACATCGAAGGACAACAGATGGCACTGCGCATCCGCCCGAGGTCGACATGGAGCCGACCTACGAGGTGGGTGGTGAACGCAGCGAGCATGTCCACAAGCGTCAGCGCGAACCGCTGACAAATCAACTCCCATTCCTACATCCTGAGATCCAATCTCACGATGTGGCTATCTCCACCAGTCTGGTGGAGATTGATTCCGGCGGCGAATACGTCGTACAAGAACTCTTGTGCAAGAGTTCTTGTGGAAGCTACGGTGCTCTTCATGACGCCTCCGAACCGCCGGACGGTGACGCCGTCCGTGCTCGCCGCCATGCACCACCCGCTGCGCCGCCGGCTGCTCGACCTGATGTACGTCGACGGCCCCGCGACTGCGTCCCGATTGGCCGCGGCCACCGGAGAACTTGTCGGCAATGTCAGCCATCACCTGAAGGTTCTCGCGTCCGCGGGCGTGATCGTCGAAGCTCCGGAGCTGGCCAAGAACCGCCGCGAGCGGTGGTGGAAGCTCGGCGACACGTCGGAGTACTCGTGGTCGATCGCGGACGCGAAGGGCGACCCGGCGGCCGAGCTGGTCGCGGCCACCGCCGAGGACGCGAACCTGGCCCATCACGTCGGCAAAGTGCGGCAGTGGTTCGACATGCGGTACGAGTTCGACGAGCCCTGGGTGCGGGCGGCGTACGCCACCGAGAGATGGCTCACATTGACGCCTGAGCAGCTCACCGAGCTGAGCGAGCGGATCGAGGACCTGGTCCGGTCGTACTACGACAACCCCGGCGCGGGGGACGACGCGCAGCGGGTCTTCTTCTTCGCCCACGCCATACCGGCCCGGCCATGAGTACGACGGTCTTCCCGCCGCTCCGGAGAGACCGTCGGGTGCATGGGTGGATCGCGTCGGCCGCGGTGTCGCAGGCCGGCGACATGGCCTGGTACGTCGGCCTCGCCTGGAGCGCCGCACAGGTCACGAGCCCGGCCGGCGCGGGTCTGGTGATGGGTATCGGCGCGGCGCCCAAGGCGCTCATCCTGCTGTACGGCGGGGCGCTCGCGGACCGTTTCGACGGCCGCCGGACGATGATCCTCGCCAACCTCGCGCGGATCGTCGTACTCGCGGTCGCCGCGACGGCCGTGGCGATCTGGGGACTTTCGCTAGCACTGCTAGCGACGGTCGCGGTCGTGTTCGGTGCGGTCGACGCGCTCTACACCCCGGCCTCCGGAACGCTGCCGCGACGAATGGTCCGCTCGGAGGACCTGGTGAAGCTGTCGGCCGGAACTCAGCTGGCGCAGCGGCTCGCGATCTTCGCTGGTGCCCCGCTTGGTGGCCTGCTGGTCGCACACGGCGGCCTGGTCACGGTGATGATCGTCGACGCGGCGTCGTTCGTGGTGATCGCGGTGGCGCTGGCGTTCCTGGTCAAGCCGCGGCTCCCGCAGCCCGTCTCGACGGGTCACTCGATCCGTGCCGACCTGCGCGACGGGTTCGCCTACCTCAAACGGGACGCCCGCGCGCGGACGCTGGTGATCGCGTTCTCCGGGTTGAACCTGTGCGTCGGCCCGATCCTCGCCGTCGGCCTGGTGCAACGCACGCACTCCGCCGGCTGGGGCTCGGCCTGGTACGGCTGGTTCGAGGCGTGCTCCGGGGTCGCGGCCGCGGTGGGAGCGCTGGTCGCGATGCGGTGGAAGCCGGCCGATCTGGCGCGGTCCGGTCTGCTGGCGCTGGTCGTCCAGGCGGCCGGTTGCGCGATGATCGGGCTGATGCCGAAGCTCGGCGTCTTCGTCGCAATGGCGATGATCGGCTGTACGGCGGGGATCGCGTCGGCGCAGCTGTCCGCGGCGTTCCAGCAGAGTGTGGACCCGACGTACCTCGGTCGCAGCTTCAGCATCGTGAACCTGTCCGACGAGGCGATGATGCCGCTCGCGATGGTCGGCTTCGGTGCGCTGATCAGCCTGTCGAGCATCCCGGTCGCCTGCGTGCTGGTCGCCGTCCTGTTGGCCGCCTTGGTTTTGTGGGCGGCGGTCCGGGTGAATCGCTGAGGTCTGTACTCCGGGAGTCCGGTGCGCTACCGTCCGTTCGAGTAATAGGAAACTTTCCTAACGATTGGCCGGAGGGAGACAATCGTGAGGTCCTGGCGTCGGGTCGGAGCGGTGGTTCTGGCAGCGGGTCTGGTGGTTGGTCTGGTGGGTCCGGTGAGTGCAGCGGATGGTGCGACGGGCGGGGCGATCTGGGTGAGTCAGCTCGGGTACGGCGCCTTCGACGGCAAGGCGGCGTACGTGATGACTCATGACGTCGCGGCCGGTGTGCGCTATCAGGTTGTGGACCGGCATGGTCGGCGGGTGTTGAGCGGGCGGATCGGCGACGACGCGGGGGAGTGGAACGCGACGTACCGGCACGTCTATCAGCTGGATCTGTCCGCGCTGAAGATCCCGGGGAGTTATCGGCTCGAGGTGCCCGGCGTGGCGTCGGCGACCTTCGACGTACGGGCGTCGTCGGAGCGGCTGCTGACCGGCGCCAAGGACAAGGCCGTCAACTTCTTCACGGCTCAGCGCGACACCGCGCACCGCAATGACGCTCGGGCGCTGGTCTACGAAATCCCTGAGTTCGTGGATCCGGACAGCGACCAGACGGTCGGCGAACTGCAGCAGCTCGGTGGGCCGGTTGATGTCACCGGTGGGTGGTACGACGCCGGGGACTACCTCAAGTTCACGCACATCGCGGCGTACTCGGAATCGTTGCTGTGGGCATCGGCCCGCGATGCGCGGCGGCCCGACCGGAAGGTGCTGGCAGAGGCGCGGCACGGGCTGGACTGGCTGGACAAGATGTGGGACGAGCGGACCAAGACGCTCTACATCCAGGTCGGTGTCGGAGCCGGGAACGTCGAGGAGACGTTCATCGGCGACCACGACATCTGGCGGCTGCCGGGTGTCGACGACAACCTCACCGATCCGTCCGAACGCTTCCTGCGGAACCGGCCCGTGTTCCGGGCCGCGGCGCCGGGGAAGCCGATCAGCCCGAACCTTGCCGGTCGTACGGCGGCTGCGTTCGCGTTGGCCGCGCAGGTCGAGCCGGACCGCGCGGCGGCTCGCCGGCATCTCGAGACGGCTGCCCAGATCTACGCGCAGGCAAAGACGACCGATGTCGGGCAATTGGTGACCTCGCTGCCGTTCGCGTTCTACCCGGAGACGGCGTGGCGGGACGACCTCGAGCTGGGTGCTACCGAGCTGGCTCTGGCCGCTCGGCGATTGGGGGACCAGCGGGGCGGGTCCTGGCTGAAGCAGGCGGCGTACTGGGCGACGCAGTACATCGAGCACGAGGCGGGCGGCGACACGCTCAACCTGTACGACGTGAGCGCGTTGGCCCATGCGGATCTGATCCGGGCAGCGCGCACCGATCGGCCGTTGGTTTCCAAGCTCGCAGGCGATCTGCGGGCGCAGTTGGAGATCGGGGCGTCGCGGGCCGCGGCCGATCCGTTCCGGGCCGGAGCGCAGTACGACAACTTCGACGCCGTACCGCATGCCTTCGGGCTGGCCGCTACCGCGCGGCTGTACCGGAAGGTGACCGGCGACCGGCGGTACGACGCCTTCGGGCAGCAGCAGCTCGACTGGAACTTCGGGGCGAACGCGTGGGGCGTCTCGTTCATGGTCGGCGTCGGCCAGAACGCGGAGCGGTGCCCGCACCACCAGATCGCGAACATCACCGGCCGCGAGCTGACCGGCGCGGTGGTCAACGGGCCGAACTCGGCGTCGTTGTTCGACGAAGGGCTCGGGGATCACCTCGACGGGATGAACCCGTGCCCGGCCGACGGCGTCGATCGGTACGCCGAGTTCACCGGCCACGGCTCGCGGTACGTCGACGACGTGCGCTCGTGGCAGGCCTCGGAACCGGCCGACGACTTCGCGGCGATCGCCGTGTACGCGCTCACCCGCTGACGTAAACTCGCGCGGGTGTCCGGCTGGGAGAACGTCCGCGCTGCGCTGGCGGGGGCGACGGTCTTGGTGGGGCTCGGCGGGTGACGGCTCGGTTGATTGCTGAGCGGGTGCGGTCGGGGGCTGTGTCTGCGTTGGAGATCGTCGAGGGTGCTCTGCGGGCGGCTCGGGAGCTTGATCCGGTGCTGCATTTCTTGGACGAACTGGACGCTGATGGGGCACGTCGGGCCGCCGAGCGGGTGGAGCCGGGCGGGGCGTTGGCCGGCGTACCGTTTCTGATCAAGGCGCGTACGCCGCCTGAGTCGCCGATCCTGACCCGGCTGATCGCCGCTGGTGCCATCCCGATCGGTTGGGCGACGCGGGCGCGGCCGGGTGCGATCTCGCTGACGTTCGGGTGGAACGGGCGCGAGTACACGCGGAACCCGTGGGATCTGGAGCGGTCACCCGGCGGCTCGACCGCGGGTGGTGCGGCGGCCGTCGCGGCAGGCGTCGTACCGCTGGCGACCGGTGGTGACAGCGGCGGTTCGTTGCGCATCCCGGCAGCGTTCTGCGGGATCGTCGGCTTCAAGGGCACGTACGGTCGCATCCCGCGCCCGGGCGGACGCACCCTCGGCGGACTGACCACGGCCGGCGTGATCGGCGCAGACCTAGACGACGTAATCCTCGCCACCAGCATCGCCAGCGGCCCCCACCGCCTAGACCCCACAGCCCTACCCCACTGGCCCATCCCAACCGAGCGCGGGACGGTCGGGCGGCGGTGGCGGGTTGCGTATTTCTCGACGCTCGGGCGGTGGGCTGCGGATGATGACGTGGATCGGGTGGTGCGGGAGCGGCTGTCGGCGTGTGGGGTCGAGGTGGTCGACGTACCGCTGGAGCTTGCGCCGACGGATGAGGCGTGGCCGGTGTTGTCGGGGCTGGACAACGGGCGGGGTGCGGAGGCGGGAGCAGCCAACCGCGCGCGGGAGGTTCGGGACTTCAACAACACAGCGCTCGCCGACCTCTTCGCCGGGGTCGATGCGCTGGTAACGCCAACGACGCTGACAGTTGCCCACGGCTACGACCAGCACGAGGAGACCATCGTCACCGGAGATCCGTGCTGGGTCTTCAACGTGACTGGGCATCCCGCGGTGACCGTTCCGGCGGGACTGGCGGACGGGCTGCCGGTGGGCGCGCAGATTGTTGCGCCGCATGGGAGGGACGAGGTTGCCCTGGCGGTCGCTCGCCAGGTCCTGACCGACCTTCCCCGACCAGCTGTCCGTTGTCCGCCGCCGTCATGCGATTGACAGGCGGCGGTAGCGCCTTCGCGACGGTGTTCGCTACGTCGATCGCAGCGGCGCGCTTGCGATCCGGCGTGGTTTCGCCGCGGGCGGTGGAGGAGCGCAGGTCCTCGGGTTTGGTGAAGTCGGCGATCGCGGCAACAACTGGCGGGGTGTAGACGTCCTGGCCCGTGGGGGTTTGCGTCGACTGGGCTTTCGCCGGGGACGATACGGGCGGCCGGACAGCTTCCTTGAGCTCGGTGCGGAGGAACTTGACCAGCTCCTTCGCGCGGAGGAGCCGGCTGCGACGGAGTACGTGGAGCTCACCCGCCAGCGACGCCTTCTCCCGCCAACCGACGTCGAACATGATCCGCCCGCGCCGGAAGCCGGGATTCGTCTCGCCGCCGGGATAGCCCCGCGCGCCGCCGTCGGTGAAGAACTCGCTGTAGAACGCCCCCTCGTCCTCGTGCTTCAGCACGTTCCAGGCCCGGTACTCATCCGTCGGCAGCTCGCCCCGTACCCACGCCTCGTCCATCAGCGCGTGCGACGTCGCGTTCAGCGGCCGATGCCCGACATACCGGTACTGCGGTCGCTCACCCCGCCGGCGCCGTTCGTACTCGGCGATGATCTGCGGCCACTCGTCCGCGGACACGGCCCGAGCCAGCCGGGACGCGAACGAGGTACGGGCGCGCAGCTCCTCGCGGGAGGTGACCGGATGATCGGTCCGCCCGGTCATCGTCTCGAGCTTGTCCATCACGAAGGTTCCGCCGTGCGGCCCGACCCGGTCCCACCGGGTCACCTTCAGCGACGGCCGGTTCGGTCCGCCTGTCACGGCGTTCAGCGCACGCAGGGCGGCGATTCCGACGCGGTAGAGCGGGACGCGCCGGCGCATCACGCGTGTCTCCCACTCGGTTCGGTAGTCGCTGTCCAACCACGCCGTACCGACGAGTCGGCTGGCCTCGCGGCGGTTCATCCCGGGTGTTCCGCGCGCCAGTTCTTGATCATGAGGTCCATGTCGGCGTGGATGAAGGCGAAGAAGTCGGCGGCTTCGGTGAGCCGTTGGCCGACGGGGGAATCCTCGCCGAACAGGGACGCGCCGGAGCGGCTGGTCGATTCCCATTCGGTGAGTGCGAGGTTGCGGCGTTCCAGGATCGCGGCGAAGACGTCCTCGCGGATCCGGTAGTGGTCCTTGCGAGATCCCGGCAGTCGCTCGCGGGAGATGAACGAGACCTGGAGCAGTTGGCGTACGGCGCCGGACACGGCCGGCTGACTGATCTGCAGCAACTCGGCGAGCTCGGCCGCGGTCAGCGTCCCGTTCGGGCTGACGAGCATCGCGCCCATCACCCGAGCCGACATCGTCGGTACGCCGCTGTTCGCCAGCACCCCCGCGAAGCGCTCGACGAACTGGCTGACGGCCTCCCGGCTCGGTTCCTCACCCACGGTTGAAGCTTACAGTAATTTGATCTATCGCAACTATCACAGACTTCTGATAATTTGAATTCATGACCTCGACCATCGATACCGGAGGGCAGACGCTGACCGGCGCCCGCCGCTTCGGTGTGCTCATCGCACTGTGTCTCGCCGTGCTCGTGCTCGGTCTGGACACCACCGTGCTCAACGTCGCGCTGCCGACGCTGGCCAAGGACCTGGAGGCGTCCACCAGCCAGTTGCAGTGGATGGCGAACAGCTACAACCTGGTGCTCGCCGCGCTGCTGTTGCCGGCCGGTCTGCTCGGCGACCGGTACGGGCGGCGCAAGATCATCGCGATAGCGCTCTCCCTGTTCGGCCTCGCGTCCCTGGCCTGCGCGCTGGCGGACTCGGCCGGCCAGCTGATCGCCGCCCGCGCGTTCCTCGGGATCGGCGCGGCGATGATCGTCCCGGTCGCGCTCTCGCTGATCGCCGTGCTGTTCCGCACCGCGGAGGAGCGGAAGAAGGCGATCGGGTTCTTCGTCGTCGCCAACAGCATCGGTATGCCGCTCGGCCCGATCGTCGGCGGTCTGCTGCTCGACCACGCCGGCTGGCAGTGGATCTTCGTGATCAACGTCCCGATCGCGTTCCTGGCAGCGCTAGCGGTCACGCTGCTCGTGCCGGAGAGCCGGAGCGCGAACCGCCCGGCGATCGACTGGCTCGGCATGATCCTGTCGAGCGCCGGTCTCGCGGCCCTCGTGTACGGCGTGACCAAGGCGGGGGAGTCGTCGTGGGGCGACGCCGTCACGATCGTGTTCCTCGGGCTGGCCGTCGTACTGATCGCCGGGTTCCTGGTGTGGCAGCGGCGCAACAGCGAACCGTTGATCGAGCTGCGGCTGTTCAGCGAGCGGGTGTTCACCGGTGGCGCCGTGATTCTGACGGTGTCCGTGTTCGCGATCTTCGGGTTGCTGTTCACGATGCCGCAGTACTTCCAGGGCATCAACGGGTCGGACGCGCTGCACACCGGTCTCAAGTTGCTGCCGTTCATCGGCGGTATGACGGTCGGCGCGAAGCTGGCCGAGCCGGTGGAGGCGAAGGCCGGTACGCGGCTGGTGGTGATGACCGGGTTCGCGGTGATGGCGGCCGGATTCGTGCTCGGCGCATTCACCGATCTCGGCACCGGGTACGGCTACACCGCGACCTGGTTCGCCGTGGTCGGCTTCGGCCTCGGGTGCTCGATGCCGCAGGCAATGAATGCCGCGCTGGGCGTGCTCGACCCGGAGCGGGCCGGCACCGGATCAGGCTTGTTGCAGGCGTTCCGGCAGGTCGGCGGCACGGTCGGCGTCGCCGTACTCGGCACCATCCTGAACTCGGTCTACCGGCACAACGTCGACACCAGCGGCTTGCCCGCGCAGGCGGCCGACGCGGTGGAGAAGAGCCTGGCCGGTGGGCTCGCGGTGGCCGAGAAGGCAGGTTCGCCGGCGCTGCTGAACAACGTCCGGGACGCCTTCATCAACAGCCTCAACACGACGATGTGGGTCTCGGCCGGCATCGCCGTCGCCGGTGCGATCCTCGCCGCCGTCCTGATGCCCGCGCGAGCCAAGAAGCCCTCGCAGGAGGCCCTGATGGGCGTCAAGCAGGACGCCTGACCAGACAGCACAGCGCCCGCTCCCCGAATCGAGGAGCGGGCGCTGTGAGGTGTGTCAGTTGAGCACGAGGCCCGGGTAGAGGGGGAACTTGTCGAGCATCTCGGCCGAGGCGGCCTTGGTCTTGTCGGCGACGCCGTCGGCCAGGACGTACTTCGCCTTGGACGGGGCGCCTGCCGCGGTCGTGGTCGGCGTCGTCGCGGACAGGACGTCGACGATCAGTTCCGCGACCCGGTCGAACTCGTCGCCGCCGAAGCCGCGCGTGGTGAGGGCCGGCGTACCGATCCGGACACCGGACGTGTACCAGGCGCCGTTCGGGTCCCGCGGTACGGCGTTCCGGTTGGTGACGATGCCCGCGTCGAGCAGCGCCGACTCGGCCTGCCGGCCGGTGATGCCGTACGACGAGACGTCCAGCAGCACCAGGTGGTTCTCGGTGCCGTCCGTCACCAGCTTCACGCCGCGCTTCATCAGGCCCTCGGCCAGTGTGACCGCGTTGTCGGCGACGGACTGCGCGTAGTCCTGGAACGAGGGCTGCCGCGCCTCGGCCAGCGCGACTGCCTTCGCCGCCATCGTCTGGCTGAGCGGGCCGCCGAGGACCATCGGGCAACCGCGGTCGACGGCGTCGGCGTACTCCGGCTGGCAGAGCACCATGCCGCCGCGCGGGCCGCGCAGCGACTTGTGGGTCGTGGTCGTGGTGACGTGCGCGTGCGGGACCGGGTCGAAGTCGCCGGTGAACACCTTGCCCGCGACCAGGCCGGCGAAGTGCGCCATGTCGACCATCAGGGTCGCGCCGACCTCGTCGGCGATCTCGCGCATCTTGGCGAAGTTCACCTTGCGCGGGTACGCCGAGTAGCCGGCGATCAGGATCAGCGGCTTGAACTCGCGCGCGGTCGCGGCGACCTTGTCGTAGTCCAGCAGCCCGGTCTCCGGGTCGGTGCCGTAGGAGTGCTGGTTGAACATCTTGCCGGAGATGTTCGGCCGGAACCCGTGCGTCAGGTGACCGCCGGCGTCCAGCGACATGCCGAGCATCTTCTGGTCGCCGAGCGCCTTGCGGAGCTTGGTCCAGTCCTCGTCGGACAGGTCGTTGACGTGCTTCGCGCCCGCCTCGGCCAGCGCCGGGGACTCGATCCGCTGCGCCAGGATCGCCCAGAACGCGACCAGGTTCGCGTCGATGCCGGAGTGCGGCTGGACGTACGCGTGCGGGGCGCCGAACAGCTCACGGGCGTGGTCGGCGGCGGTCTGCTCGACGGTGTCGACGTTCTGGCAGCCGGCGTAGAAGCGGTGCCCGATGGTGCCCTCGGCGTACTTGTCCGACAGCCAGTTGCCCATCGTGAGCAGGGTGGCGGGGGAGGCGTAGTTCTCGCTCGCGATCAGCTTCAGCGAGGACCGCTGGTCGGCGAGTTCGGCCTTGATCGCGCCGGCGATGGTGGGTTCCACCGCGGCGATCACCTGCAGCGCGTTGTTGTACGCGGCCGACGCGGCGGCAGCGTCGAAGGATTGAGTCATCGTTGTCTCTCCTGCGGTTGCAGTGGGTCGAAGGCACCCAGGCGCACGGTGCCGACGGGTTTCGCTCCCCGGTGGTTCTCCACCTTCAGCGCGCCAGTCGCGACTGCCAAAAGAAAGGCACAGTCACCCTATCGCGCGGCTGACGATCTGCTCGAACGGCGTAGTCCGCGGGAGCGTCCCGAACACACCGCCCCAGTCGCCGGCCAGCCGGGACGCCACGAACGCGTCCGCGACCTCCGGCGTCGAGTTCCGGATCAGCAGCGACGCCTGCAGGCACAGGGCCATCCGCGCAGCCAGTCGCCGCGCCCCGGCCTCGGCGTTCTCGATATCAGCAAGCGCTTGCAGTACGTCGTTGACCGCCGCATCGAGCCGCGCATCGGCACCCTGGACCGAGCCGACCTCGAGCAGCCACGCCTCGAGCGACTCCGGGCGGCGGAGCGCACGCAGTACGTCGAGTGCGTTGACGTTGCCCGATCCTTCCCAGATCGAGTTCAGTGGCGACTCCCGGTAGAGCAGCGGCAGCCCGGACTCCTCGACGTACCCGTTGCCGCCGAGGCATTCCAGCGCCTCCGCCACCATGAACGGCGTCCGCTTGCACACCCAGAACTTCGCGAGCGGCAGGGCAATCCGCCGGAACGCGGCCTGCCGTTCGTCGCCCGCGAGCGACGCGTCAACTGCTGCGGCGAGGCGCATGCCCAGGGCTGTTGCTGCCTCGCTCTCGATCGCCAGGTCTGCCAGCACGTTCTGCATCGCGGGCTTGTCGGCGAGCAGGCCGCCGAACGCCGCGCGGTGCTGCGTGTGCCAGATCGCCTCGACCAGGGCCCGTCGTTGGAGCGCCGCCGAGCCGAGCACGCAGTCCAGCCGGGTCGCGGCCACCATCTCGATGATCGTGCGTACGCCGGTGCCTTCCTCGCCCAACCGATATCCGATGGTGCCGTGGAACTCGACCTCGGACGACGCGTTCGAGCGGTTGCCGAGCTTGTCCTTCAGCCGCTGCAACGCGAACGGGTTCCGGTTGCCGTCGGCAAGAACCCGCGGTACGACGAAGCAGCTCAGCCCGTCCGGCGCCTGCGCCAGTACCAGGAACACGTCCACCTGCGGCGCCGAGCAGAACCACTTGTGCCCGTTCAGCTGGTACACATCGCCGGCGGGCGTCGCCGTCGTGAGATTCGCCCGTACGTCGGAACCGCCCTGCTTCTCGGTCATTCCCATCCCGGCGAGGACACCGTTCTTGGCCGCAGCGGGCAGCCGGCGTACGTCGTACTGCGTGGCGGCGAGCTGCGGGACCCACTCCTTCGCGAGTTGCGCGTCCGCCTTGAGCGCCGGCACTGCGGCGTACGTCATCGAGATCGGGCAGCCGTGGCCCGGCTCGACCTGCGACCACAGGAAGAACCCGGCCGCGCGGGTCAGGTGCGGCGACGGGCGCTCGCTGGTCCACGGCGCCGCCTGCAGCCCGAACCCGACGGCCTGCTCCATCAGCCAGTGCCACGACGGGTGGAACTCGACCTCGTCGATCCGGTTCCCGTAGCGGTCGTGGGTGCGCAGCACCGGCGGGTTCTGGTTCGCCGGGAGAACGTGAGAGAGCGCTTCCTCGGATCCCGCGAGCTCCCCGATCCGGTGCAGACCGGGATCGTCGGCGAGGTCGGCGTACGGACGCAGAGCGTCACCGAGGGCCGGGTCCCGGGTGAAGAAGTTCACGCCCCGCAGTGGGGGAGCCTGATTCGTTACCGCGAATGGGTCCGCCATGTCAGTACGGTAAGCGGTATGGCACGTTCTGGGGCAGGACCCACTGGTGGGAGCTCCCTCTCATTGGCATGGGTTCGCAGGATCCCCGCGACGACCTGGAAGCTGCTCACCCAGACGATCGGGGTCTGTCTGCGCTACCGGGTCACCGGACTCGCGGCCGAGGGGGCGTTCTTCGCGATCCTCTCGCTGCCGCCACTGATCTTCGGGCTGGCCGGTTCGCTCGGTTACATCGCGAGCAAGTGGTTCGAGGTCGAGACGATCAACGACATCAAGCAGCAGATCGTCGACCTGGCCGCCCGGGCGCTGACCGACGACTCGATCAAGAACGTCATCGCGCCGACGCTGGACCAGGTGCTGAACGGCGGCCGCCCGGACGTCATCTCGATCGGTTTCGTGCTGGCGCTGTGGTCCGGCAGCCGCGCGCTGAACGTGTTCGTGGACACCATCACGATCATGTACGGGATGGGCGGCAAGCGCGGCATCGTCCGCACCCGCGCGCTGTCGTTCTCGCTGTACTGCGCGGCACTGGTGATCGGCGTGATCGTCCTGCCGCTGGTGCTGGCCGGCCCCGACGCGGTCGACGCCCTGCTGCCGCACCGGCTGGACTTCCTGAACCAGCTGTACTGGCCGGTGGTCACGATCCTGTCCGCGGGCTTCTTGAACACCCTGTACCACCTCTCGGTCCCGATCCGTACGCCGTGGGTCTCGGACCTCCCCGGGTCGTTCCTCGCGCTGTCGATCTGGATCCTCGGCAGCTTCGTGCTCCGGTGGATCCTGCAGAGCACGGTCGGCGGTACGTCGATCTACGGCCCGCTGGCGGCGCCGATCGCCGTACTGATGTGGCTCTACATGACCGCCATCGCCGTACTGATCGGTGCGGCGCTGAACGCGGTCGTTGACCGGCTGTGGCCGCACAAGCAGCACGTCGCGGAGGTGAAGCAGGCCGAGGTCGAGGTGGAGCCTGGCGACGAGGACGAGGTCGAGCCGGTGATGAAGGCGGAGCCGGATCCGCACCACGTGGACGGCTACGTGCCGACGCCCGTGGAGTCGGAGGAGCGGCCGGAGGCGGCTGTCGGGCGGAAGGTGGAGAGGCTCGCCAAGCGGCCCCGGAAGGCTGCTCCCTCGGCTGCGCCTGGACCTGAGCGTGAGCCTGAAGCTCAAGTTGAGCCTGAGGCTTCGCGGAAGCCCGCGTCGGTCGGAAAATCCGGTGCGCAGGGGGACACCGACGACCTAGGCTGACGGCATCGCGACACACGGTTCCGGCTCGGGACCGCTGGGATTCGGAAGGGAGGCACCTGCCATGAGCTTGCAAGAGGCCTACTGGGCCGTTGTCTCCCGCACCGTCCGTCCGCTGAGCTGATCTCGCGGCCGGACCCTCTGAAAGGTTCGCCGCATGTCAGCCACGCTTCAGGCCCTGGGACTCGACAGTTCCACGGCCGAGTTTCTGCAGTCCGTCCCGGAGGACCTCGTCCCGGGACGCGTCGCCCGGGTCGACAAGGGCCTGGCGACGGTTCTCACCGAGGACGGTCCGGTCCGCGCCAGCTGGTCCGGAGCGCTGCTCGCCGAGATGGCCGCCGACGCGCAGGCCGGCCCCTGCACAGGGGACTGGGTCGTCCTGCGGTTCTGGCCGGACGACCGGATCACGCTCGAATCGGTGCTGCCTCGCCGTACGACGATCGTCCGGGCCGAGGTCGGCGGCTCGTCGCGCGGGCAGGTGCTCGCGTCCAACGTCGACGTGATCGCAATCGTCGTCGGGCTCGTCCCGGAGCCGAACATCGTGCGGATCGAGCGATTCCTGGCGTTGGCCTGGGAGAGCGGTGCGCGGCCGGTCGTCGTACTGACGAAGTCCGACCTCGTCGGGGACGCCGAGTCGGTGGCCGAGGACGTCGCGGTCGCTGCGCCGGGTGCCGACGTACTGGTGTGCAGCGCGACCACGGGCGCGGGTATGGACGACGTACGGGCGCTGCTGGACGGGAACGCGACGCTAGCGTTGCTAGGTTCGAGTGGCGCGGGCAAGTCGTCGCTGGTGAACGCGCTGGCGGGTGTGGAACTGCTGGACGTGCAGGACATCCGTGAGGACGGGAAGGGCCGGCATACCTCGGTACGGCGCGAGCTGATCGCGCTGCCTCAGGGCGGGGTCGTGATCGACACGCCTGGGCTGCGGGGGATCGGTCTGCAGGAGAGCGGGGAGGGCCTGGCCGCGGCGTTCCCGGACATCACGGCGTTGGCAGCGCAGTGCAAGTTCACGGACTGCTCGCACGTGATGGAGCCAGAGTGCGCGGTACGGGCGGCATTGGAGGACGGGTCGCTGCCGTACCGGCGCTACGAGAGCTGGGTGAAGCTGCAGCGCGAGGCGGCGTACATGGCCCGTCGCGCGGACATCCGGCTCCGGACCGAGGCGAAGAAGGAATGGGTCCGCGCCAGCAAGTCCTACCGCCGCGACCACAGGCCGCGACCGTGATGCTGTGCCGTTGATGGCAGGATCGGTCGTATGAACCGATCGGTGCTGGTGACGGGGGCTTCGCGGGGGATCGGTGCGGCGGCGGCGCGGGCGTTCGCTGCCGCGGGCGACCGGGTGGCGATCCATTACAGCGCCTCCGCGGACGCCGCGGCGCAGGTGCTGAAGGAGCTCCCGGGCTCAGGGCATCTGACGGTGCAGGCGGATCTGGCGGATCCGGCCGCGATCGAGGCGATGGTGTCGGACGCCGCCACGGCGCTGGGGAGTATCGACGTACTCGTGAACAACGCCGGCGTGTATCACCCGCACCGGATCCGCGAGACGACGTACGCCGAATGGCAGCAGGCGTGGGCGGACACGCTCGCGGTGAATCTCGTTGGTCCGTCCAACGTCACGTGGTGCGCGGTGCGGCACATGGCGCGCGGCGGCCGGATCGTGAACGTGTCGTCGCGCGGCGCGTTCCGCGGCGAGCCGAACCAGCCCGCGTACGGCGCCTCGAAGGCGGCGATCGTCTCGTTCACGCAGTCACTGGCGCGGGCGTTGGGGCCGGAGGGCATCGCGGTGACCGCGATCGCGCCGGGCTGGACCGTCACCGACATGGCCGCGGTGAACCTGGCCGGCGAGGGATACGACCGGCGCCGGCTGGAGAGCCCGCTCGAACGCGTGGCCGACCCGTCCGAGGTCGCGGCCGCGATCCTGTACCTGGCGTCGCCCGAGGCCGAGTTCGCCACTGGGACCGTCCTCGACTTCAACGGCGGCTCGTACCTGCGGATGTAAATCCGTTCGCTCGACGCCGGGGGACTGGCTAGGGTCCTCTTCGTGCATCGCATCATCACTCCGCCGGCCGCCGCTTAGCGGACGGCATCCTCGCGCTCAGGTCTTCCGGCCTGGGCTTCTTCGGGCTGTTCGCAGACGCCCCGACCATTCGTTGCGAACACCTTCCCGGAGTGTCCGATGCATCATCGTCTCTCGACGAGGCGTGCCCTCGTCTACGTCGTTCTCGCCGCCCTCGCCTGGGGCACCGGCGGCCCGACCGGCGCCCTCCTGTCCCAGTACGCCGGCCTCACACCCCTGGCCACATCCTTCTGGCGCCTAGCCGCAGCCGCCACGTGGCTCGCCACCGCCCGCCTAGCCGTACACCTCGCCTCTCGCCGACCCGCACTAACGGCCGGCCGGCTCCGGCCAGTGCTGGCGGCTAGCCCGCTCCGCCACGTGTTGAGCGGCTTGGGTCTGGCCGTGTGCCAACTCGGCTACTTCACCGCGATCCCACGCGTCGGCGTCGGCATAGCCACCGTGATCGCCCTGGGAGCAGCCCCGATCTTCATCACCCTCGCCGCCCGCGAACGGCTCACCCCAGCCCTCTTCGCTGCCATAGCCGGCCTGATCCTCCTGTCCACCACCAACGGCACAGCCAACCTCACCGGCATCGCAGCAGCCGTCATATCAGCCGCCGGCTACTCCCTCACAACCCTCCTGAACCGCAACACACCAGACCCCCTAACCACCGCACTCCTAGGCTTCACCACAGGCGCCGTGTTCCTAGCACCCTTCGCCGCACTACCCACCACCCTCACCGGCTGGCTACTGATCGCGTACTTCGGCCTGGTCCCCACAGCCGTCGCCTACACCCTCTTCTACGCCGGCCTAAGAACCCTCAAAGCCTCAACAGCAGCAGTCCTAGCACTGCTAGAACCAGTAGTAGCCGCAGCGATCGGCGTCCTCGCCTTTCACGAACACCTCACCCCGCTAGCACTGCTAGGCGCCGCAGTACTCCTGCTAGCGGTCGCGGCCCAGAGCCGCAGCTGAACCCAACCACCGCAGCCGAGCGGACTGCCCCACCCGACCCCCGGAGCCGAGCGAAGCGAAGGCGCACAGGGGGTGCGGGTGGCGGAGCCCCCGCCGCGCGGCAAGCGAAGCGCAGCCGCACAAATGACGAAGGCGAGGCGGTCAGCGCAGGAACTGCGCGACACACCTCGCCTATCGGCTTCGTGGACGATACTGGGATCGAACCAGTGACCTCTTCCGTGTCAGGGAAGCGCGCTACCGCTGCGCCAATCGTCCTCGAGGTGGAGACGGGATTCGAACCCGTGTACACGGCTTTGCAGGCCGTTGCCTCGCCTCTCGGCCACTCCACCGTGTGGCCGTTCCGCCACTGAGGACGGTGGCCTGCCGAATCTTCTCCGAGCGG
This sequence comes from Kribbella sp. C-35, assembly GCF_046549195.1. NCBI lineage: Bacteria > Bacillati > Actinomycetota > Actinomycetes > Propionibacteriales > Kribbellaceae > Kribbella > Kribbella sp. C-35. The sequence goes on along the minus strand of NZ_JAJPWG010000006.1, from coordinate 517,284 downwards.
ACGACCGGGTTCGAACCGGCGACCTCAACCTTGGCAAGGTTGCGCTCTACCAACTGAGCTACGTCCGCACTGCGCTCCGTCGCGTTTCCGCTCGGTGCGAGAGCAGAACAGTAGCGCACTTTCCGCCCGGACAAAAACCCGATTTCACCGGGTCGCGACGAGCCTGAATCGCACCTCATCCGTCACACGAGTCCCATCGATTCTGTCCACTCGCCACGCCGTCCGGTCACCCCTTCAGCGACACCAGATCGACGTTTTCGAGGTACTCCGGATCGGCCCGGAGATCGATCGCGGCGACACGCCCGTCGACCACGGTGAAAGAGAACACAACCACCGGTTCGCCGCGCCGCATCCACACCAGGCCAGGCATTCCGTCGACGAGCACCAGCTTCGCCGCGGCCGCCCGGCCGGAGAACTCCTGCGCGACGCGCGCAGCACCCGCGAGTGCGTGGGCCGCCGGTCCGCCGTACGCCGCGGCTCCCGCATCCGAACGTACGACGACCTCCGGATCCAGCACCTGGAGCAGCCCGGAGAAGTCCGCACCACGTGCCGCGGCGAGGAACGCGGTGACGACTTCCTTCTGCCGCACCACGTCGACCTCGGTCGGTTCCGGCGTACCGCGGACCCGTCGTCGCGCCCGGCTGGCGATCTGGCGCGCGGCGGCGGGGGACTTGCCGATGATCGGCGCGATGTCCTCGAACGGTACGGCGAACAGGTCGTGCAGCACGAACGCGAGGCGCTCGGCCGGCGACAGCGTCTCGAGAACCACTAGCAGTGCCAGCCCGACCGAATCGGCCTGTATCGCTTCGAGTTCGGGATCCGGGACGACGTCGTCCGCGAGGACCGGGGAGTGGTCGCCGACCGGTAGCTCAGGCCGCCCGCGCCGGGTCCGCAGCATGTCCAGGCAGATCCGCCCGACCACGGTCGTCAGCCAGCCGCCCAGGTTGTCGATCGTCGCGGTATCGCTGCGACTGAGGCGGATCCAGGTCTCCTGGACCGCGTCCTCGGCCTCGGGCTCGGAGCCCAGGATCCGGTACGCGACCGCCCGCAGCCGGTCCCGGTTCTGCTCGAACCGCGTCGCGAGCCAGTCGTCGCCGCCCATCCGGATCACATCCTTCATATGTTGAACTGTCACACGGACCGGCCGAGCGCCGTCATCCGATTGACGGAGTACGAGCACCACATGTGACAGGGGAGTGAGCGATGACGGCCGAGGCCCGCCCGTTGGAGGTCCGCAAGCAGGACACGCTGAACCGTTTGGAGAAGGACGTCGACGCCTGGGTGTCGACGGCGTCGCTCGACGGTACGCCGTACCTGATGCCGCTCTCGTTCTTGTGGAGCGACGGCACCTTGCTGCTGTCGACGTCGCGGACCAACCCGACGGCGCGGAACCTGCTGGCGAATCCCGTCGTACAGCTGACGCTGGGGGAGGTGCGCGACGTGATCCACGTGGCCGGCACGGTCTCGGTTGTGGAGGTGTCGGAGGCCGAGGGTGCGGCGTTCGCGGCGAAGGCCGGATTCGACCCGCGTCCGCTGCCGAACTACCCGTTCTTCCGCGTCACCCCGACCAGGATCCAGGCCTGGCGCGAGGTCAACGAACTCAAGGACCGCGTACTGATGGACAACGGCACCTGGGTCGTCTGACTCACCAGAGGAACGTCAGCTCCGACATCGTGAGATGCGGCCGCTGCGCCGTCCAGTTGTCGAGGCAGGACCGCAGCTCGGCTTCGGAGCCGGCCAGGCCGAGCATGGCCGCGTCCGTCGGGGCAGGTGCGTGGTCGTGTGCGTCCGGCGAACCGTGCGAGCAGTCGGAGCACATCACCCTGATGCCCGACCAGTTGTCGACGCCGAGGCCCGCAGGTCCGGCGAGGTCGGCGAGCACGTGGACGTCCTCGGTCTCGGCGCCGACCACTTGCGCCTGCCAGGTCGCCAGCCCGGAGTCCTGGAGCCGCGCGAGCTCGTCGAAGACTGCCAGCTGCCGGCCGCCGAACTCCCGTTCGCCCTTCGGTTCGCCGTCGTGCAGTACGACGTCGCGGAAGCGATGACCGGACTCGGGCAGCGGCACGCTCGAGATCACCGCGTGCGCGGGACTGCGGCGCCAGCACCAGACGACCTCGGTGTCGCCGTACTCCGGAACCACCTGGTGCCGAAGACTCGGCCGGTCCGGGTTGACCCGGATCGGCGTCAGGCCGAAGTCCTGGTCGATGGGTCCCTGACCGGGTTCGATCATGCCGATGCCGTACTCGGACCACGCCCATCGCGCGGTCTCCCAGTCAGCGAGCGCGGTGGCGGCGATCCCGAGGTTCCAGGCGGCCGGGTTCGCGCCCTCGAACTCCTGCCGCTCCTGATCGGAGAACAGCGCCATCGCCCGCCGATTCCGCTCGGCGGCGTCCGTCCACTCGCAGCGTGCCTTCGAGTGCATGGCAGCCTCGAACCAGGCGCCGAAGGAGTCCGGCACGAGTTCAGTGAGCTCGCGGACGAGTTGGCCGACACGCTCGGTGTCGCCGGCCTCGTCGGCCTCCTGCCACTCCCGCGCAACCTCACCCGGTTCTCTTGTCATCGCGCCATTGTGCCCTGGTGTTGACCTGGAGTGCGGTCCAGCAGGCAAGGTGGGGGCATGGGGTCTCTGGGGAACCGCCGGACCGTCAGTCCTTTGTGTCTGGGTGCGATGAACTTCGGTACATCGACACCCGCGGACACCGCTTTCGCGATTCTCGACCGATTCGTGGCGGCCGGTGGAACGTTCATCGATACGTCGAACAACTACAACCAATGGGTCGGCCACGGCGGTGAGAGCGAGGAACTGCTCGGCCAGTGGATGCGCTCCCGCGGCAACCGCGACTCCCTCGTGATCGCGACCAAGTGCGGCGCCCGAACGACTGTCCCGGGCGATCCAGGCGACGCGCATTGGGAGGGCCTGAGCGCATCGACCGTCGCGTCAGCAGTCAAGGGAAGCCTCGCCCGCCTCGGCGTCGACCGGATCGACTTGTACTACGCACACATCGACGACCGCAGTACGCCGCTGGACGAAACCGTCACCGCCTTCGGCCAACTCGCCACGGACGGCGTCGTGGACCTCGTCGGCTGCAGCAACACCGCCACCTGGCGCCTAGACCGAGCACGCCAGAGTGCGCTCGCTCAGGGAGTCACGCCGTACTCCGTAATCCAGCAGCACTCGAGCTACCTCTGGCCGAATCCCCCCGCACTACAAGGCGTCCAACGCCACGGCACCCCACACTTCCAACACGCCGGCATCGAACACTGGGACTACCTGTCAGAGAACCCAGACCTAACCCTGGTCGCGTACCAGTCCCTCCTAGGAGGCTCCTACGTACGCCCGGACCGCCCCTTCTGGCCCCAACGCGGCTACGCGCACCCAACGGCCTACGCCCGCTACGAAACCCTCCGCCAAACAGCCCAAGACCTCAACGCAACCCCAAACCAGGTAGTCCTAGCCTGGCTGATCCACCACGGCGCAGTCCCCCTAATAGGCGCCTCCACAATCCCCCAACTAGAAGAAGCCCTAGCCGCCGCAGACCTACATCTCGAAGCAGACCTGATAACCCACCTAGACAACGCCTAACCCCCGCACCCAACCGAAGCGAAAGGCACCCACCGACGGGCCGGTTGGGGATGTGGTGAGCGACGTACGAACCCGACCCGCACTGGCGAGCGAACTGCCCAACCCGACCCCCGGAGCCGAGCGAAGCGAAGGCGCACAGGGGGTGCGGGTGGCGGAGCCCCCGCCGCGCGGCAAGCGAAGCGCAGCCGCACAAATGACGAAGGCGAGGCGGTCAGCGCAGGAACTGCGCGACACACCTCGCCTATCGGCTTCGTGGGCGATACTGGGTTCGAACCAGTGACCTCTTCGGTGTGAACGAAGCGCGCTACCACTGCGCCAATCGCCCGGGGTGGTGCTGATGTTTCTTGTGTGGTGTTGCGGGTGAAACCATAGCGCATGATGAAGCGACGATCTAATCGGGCCGGGCTACTCTTGCTGCAGGACGGAGACCCCGTCACGTTGGAGACGTGATTGTGACTTTCTCGCACGACACCGAGCAGGCGCTCGGGACGCTGGTCCGGCTCGTCAACACGCTGCCCGGGCCGAACAGCCAGGTCGATTCGCTGGAGACCCTGGAGGAACTGGAGAAGTTCGTCCAGGAACGGGAGTTCAGCGCGGTCGACACGCTGTCGGACAAGGACCTGGCCGAGGTGCGTGATCTGCGGCCGTTGTTCGCGCCGGTGTTCACCACGGATTCCGACGCGTCCGCGGCGACGATGATCAACGCGATCATCGCGCGCGGTACGTCGACTCCGCGGCTGACCAACCACGACGGGCACCCGTGGCACATCCACTACTCCCGCGCGGGCGCGTCGCTGGCGTGCCGGATCACGGTGGAGTGCGGGATCGCGCTTGCCCAGGTGATTTCGGCAGGCGAACGGGAACGCCTCCGCAGATGCGAGGCGCCGGACTGCGACGACGCCCTGATCGACCTGTCCCGCAACCGCTCCAAGCGCTACTGCGACGCCCGCACCTGCGGCAACCGCTTGCACGTAGCCGCCTACCGCGAACGCCGCAAAGCCTCCGGCGAGTAACCCCAACCGGCGCAACACGCGCCAGAGCACACCAGCCGACCGCCTATCCGGCTCATCCAGCACGGCGCGCGCCTGCCGGCGACCTGGTCGGCGTCGCCTGACAACGCGGACGGATATCCCCTGCCGTTGGGGGTTCTCTGCTGGTGTACGAGGGGAGAAGCCCCAACGCGAGGGGATATCCCCTCGCGTTGGAGCGGGCTTGGCGGCCCGCTCGGTGGTCGTGTTGTGGCGCCGGAGGGTCGGGTTGGCGCGGGGCGGAGTTCTTTCCGGAACCTTTTGTGCGTCTGGTGGCAGTTATGTTCCGGAAAGGGCGGCCATTATGGGTTGGGGTTTTCGGTGGAGCGTTCGGTGAAGATTTTGGCTACCTGGGCGGTGATGGTGCCGGGGGCGGGGAGGTCGCGGTTGTCGACACGCTGGATGGCCTGGACGTCACGGGTTGTGGATGTGAGGAAGATCTCCTCCGCCTCGAAGAGCTGCTCCAGGGGTACGTCGCGCTCGACGCCGCCGAACCATTCGAGGACGAGTCCGCGGGTTACGCCGGCCAGTGCGCCCGACTCGAGGGTCGGCGTGACGAGTTCACCGTCGTACACGCAGAAGATGTTCGAGCCGGTGCCTTCGCTGAGGTTGCCGATCGTGTTGGCGAAGATCGCCTCACTGCCGCCGCGCTCCTTCGCGTAGGCGAGGGCGCGGACGTTCTCGGCGTACGACGTGGTCTTGAGGCCGGCGACTGCGCTGCGTTCGTTGCGCACCCACGGGACGGTGACGATCGCGGACACGGGTGACGGGCGCTTGATCTCCTGCGTCGCGATCACGACGGTCGGGCCCGACGTACCGCGGTCCGACGACAGCGGCGAGACACCGCCCGTGTACGTGATCCGGAGCCGCCCGAACGGGATATCAGGATCGGCCGCGACCACCGCGTCGATACCCGCCTCGATCGCGGCGACGTCCGGCGCCGGGAGGCCGAGTCCGACCGCCGAGCGGACGAGCCGCTCAAGATGCCGCCGTACTGCGAACGGGCGGCCGCTCTCGATCTTGATCGTCTCGAAAACGCCGTCACCGGTGGTCAGCCCGTGGTCCAGCGGCGAGACCGTCGCCTCGTCGTCGAGCAAGGCGCCGTTGAGCCAGATACGCATGTGGTGCTCCTTCCGCGGAACACCTTAGTGCGCAGGTGATCCCGGCCCGCGCGGGAGTCCGAAGGTGAGCAGTTGATGACGGTACGTCGACGTACCGGGGACCCCGGTTTTTGAACTCCGGCGGAGATGGGCTAATGTTCTTCTCGCGTCGGGGACATCGAAAACCGGTCGCACTGCGGACGTAGCTCAGTTGGTAGAGCGCAACCTTGCCAAGGTTGAGGTCGCCGGTTCGAACCCGGTCGTCCGCTCGGAGAGGGTTCGGCAGGCCAGCTTTCTCAGTGGTGGAGTGGCCGAGAGGCGAGGCAACGGCCTGCAAAGCCGTGTACACGGGTTCGAATCCCGTCTCCACCTCGAGAACCCCAACAGGTTCCCTTGGACGATTGGCGCAGCGGTAGCGCGCTTCCCTGACACGGAAGAGGTCACTGGTTCGATCCCAGTATCGTCCACGAAGCCGATAGGCGAGTCGTGTTCGCGGAAAGCGCGAACCGGCTCGCCTTCGTCATTTGTGCGGCTGCGCTCCGCTTGCCGCGCAGCCCGTCGGCGCGGGGTGGGGTCGTGCGTCACTCGCCACGGGGGCTAGGGGGTGGGGGCGGGGTGGCGGAAGCGGCGGTTGGTGGTGGGGGTTAGTTCTTGCATGCCGGCGGATTGCATTACGTGGGCTGAGGCGTCGTTGGTTGGGTGGCATTCGCCCCAGACTGTTACGTCCAGGTGGGTTAGCGCGGCGGTTAGGGCCTCGGTGGCGTAGCCGTTGGAGCGGTGGGTGGGGTGGATGGCGTAGCCGAAGCTCCAGTCGGCGGTGGGGTCGTCGCTGACGCCCAGGCCTAGCCAGCCGACGGGGGTGGCGTCGGTTCGGCGGGTGAGGATCAGTTGGAGGTGGGTGCCGTCTTGGGTGGCGGCGGTGCTGTGGAGGTCCAGCCATTCGCGGACGGCCTGTTCGTCGCGAGGGCCGAAGTCGTCCATGAAGCGGGCGACGCGGGGGTCGGTCCAGAGCTCGACGAGGGTCTGGAAGTCGGACTCGATCGGCCAGCGGAGAGCCAGCCTGCGGGTGATGAGTGGCAGCTCCATCCCGGCAAGCTAGCCGCGGACGTCGTCGTAAGGCGACGGATTTTCGGGAAGGAGTTCGATAGCGGGCAAACAGATGTACGATCAGCATCAAACAATCTGAGGGTGGTGAAGGTCGTGCGGGCGCTGGAACAGGCTTCGTTGGACGGTCCGGGTGCGATGCGGCTCGTGGACGTCGCCGTGCCGGTTGCTGGGCCGGGGGAGGTCCTCGTGAAAGTTGGTGCCGCCGGGGTGAACTTCGCCGACGTGATGCAGACGCGAGGCACGTACGACGGCGGTCCGAAGCCGCCGTACCTCGCGGGCTTCGAGGCAGCCGGAGAAGTCGTCGCCCTGGGGGAGGGCGTGACGAACGTGGCCCTCGGCGACCACGTCATCGGCACGGGCGCCGGTGCGTTCGCGGAGTACATGCTGATGCCCGCGAACTCCGTCGTACCTGTGCCGGCCGGCTGGAACGACGACGAAGCGCTCGGCCTGGTTCTGAACTGGGCAACCGCTCTCGCGTCTCTCCGGCCCCTCGGACGCCTGACCGCTGGCGACATCGTGCTGATCCACGCGGCCGCCGGCGGTGTCGGGCAGGCCGCGGTGCGGATCGCCAAGCACTACGGCGCAACGGTGATCGCCACGGCGTCCGCGTCGAAGCATGACGTCGTACGGCGGCTTGGCGCGGATCACGTGATCGACTACCGGGGTCCGGATCTGGTCGCCGAGGTACGTCGGTTGACGGGCGGGCGTGGTGTCGACATCGTGCTCGAATCCGTTGGCGGTGACACGTTCCGGCAGAGTGTCGAGGTTGCGCGCCGGGTGACTGGGAAGGTCGTCGTGATCGGGGCGGCGGCCGGTGAATCGTCGATCAGCAACTGGGAGCTCAACTTCAAGCATCCCGTGCACGTGATCGGCCAGCACCTGACCACCACGATCCAGCATGCGCCCGAACTGTTCGCTGAGGTCCTCGAAGAGCTGGACGAACTGATCAAAGCCGGCGCGTACCCACCCGGCCGCCCGACCGTCTACGAACTCGCAGACGGTCCGAAGGCCGTGGCCGAGCTCGAGGCCCGCGCCACCGTCGGCAAGCTCGCCCTCAGACCGTCAGTCGAGGACTGACTGCGCGATCCGGAAGCCGAGGTCCTCGATCGCGAAGGTCGGGTGTGATCGGCGGCGGACCGTGGAGCCGAGAGAGCGCTCTTCGTCGGCGAAGCCGCCGCCGCGGAAGATGCGGTACGAGCCGTAGGACTCCGGGTCGTACAGATCCCAGCACCACTCCCACACGTTGCCGAGCATGTCGTGCAGCCCCCACGCGTTCGGAGTTCGCTGCCCGACGGGATGCGCGTGGCCGTCGGAGTTCTCGGCGTACCAGGCGATCTCGTCGAGCGGACCGTACCGATAGCCGGGTGTGCCTGCGGTGCACGCGTACTGCCACTCGGCCTCGGTGGGCAGCCGGTAGCCGGGGGAGGACTGGTCCCAATCGACCTGCTCGCCCGCGATCGTGTAGGCGAGCGGCAGGCCGGCGTCCGACGACAACTGGTTGCACAAGGCAACCGCGTCGTACCAGCTCACGCCCGTGAGCGGCAGGCTGCCCCGCGTCATCGGGTACCGGGCCAGCCGGAAGGCGGGCAGGTTCACATGCCACCGCTTGCCGACCCGGTCGTCGCGCAGAAACAGAAGCCCAGCAGGTAGGTCAGCAAGGTCGGGCATCGTCCAACCGTAAGGGGATCAATAGAACTGCCGGATCTTCGGCCACAAGGTGGACCACGGCTCACCGGGCCCGGTGCACAGGACCAAGGCGGTGCCGTCCTCGTCGTTCGAGACGATGCTGTCGACCGTGCCGACCTGCTTGCAGTCCCGGAAGTACGACTCGAAGCCCGGGTTCCGTTCGATCTCGACGAGCAGCACCGGGCCGGTGTTGGTGTCAGGCGGCCGCGCCCAGTCCCAGAAGCTCATGTGCGAGGAGTACGGCGCTGGCAGGCCGAGCGCAGGCCCGTGGCGCACGAGCGCTCCGGCCTCGCCGTAGTTGCCGGTGAAGAGAGTCGCCGTCGATCGCTCCGCGGACGGGATCTGGCTCCAGGCATTCGCGACCGACGCGGCGAACGCAGGCCACCCGATCTGCTCGCCCTGCTCCTTGTTCACCGGGATGACGAAGTCGGCTGCTGACGCGGGCAGGACCGGCAGGGTGAAGACGGCAGACGTCACGGCAGTCAGCACGAGACCGACGACAGCCTGGGCCCGATGACGATCGACCCAGCGCAGCGTGGGCTCACAACCTGCGGCCACCAGGACGAGCAGCAGCGGCAACGCGTAGTACGACTTCCCGCCAGACACGAGCACGACGACGCACAACACCGGATACGCCAGCGCGACGGATCGAGCCCAGCGGAGCTCACGCCAGATCCGACGGAACCCGGCCACCCACACAGGAACCAGAAACGGTGACAGCTGCAAGAGCTGGAGCGGAACGAACATGATCCGGTTCTCGGTGCCGTCGTCCTGGCTGATGCCGCTGGCAACCGTGAGCTGTGGCCAATCGTGCTGGAACTGCCACAGCACGTTCGGCAACGCGATCAGCCCCGCGACCGCGACACCCGCGACCAGCCACCAGGACCGCAGCACCCCACGCGGTCCCACGATCAGAAGCGAGATGAGCAGCGCGCCGATCGGCAGCACGACGAGGTACTTGTTCTCCAACGCGATCCCGGCCGTCAGCCCCAGCGCGAGCCACCAGCGGCCGTCGCCCGTCCGCAGCAGCTTCACCGCGAACAAACCGATCAGCATCCAGGCAAGCAAGTCGTACGTCGCCGTGGAGACCAAATGCCCGACGCCGAGTACGAAGCCGGACACCGCGGCGCAGACCGCGGCCAGGATCTGTCCGCGCCGCTCGCTGCCGAACTCCCGCGCGATCAGCGCGACCACGATGATCGTGGCGACGGTGCTCAGCGTAGACAGCACGCGCAGACCCATCACGGTGTCGCCGAAGGCAGCCGTCGAGACACGCGCGAGGAACGGCGTCAGCGGCGGCTGGTCGACGTACCCCCAGCTGAGATGCCGCCCGGCGACCATGAAGTACAGCTCGTCGCGGTGGTAGCCGTAGCGTCCGGACAGCGCGGTCAGCACCGCACCGACGATCAACGCGACGGTCGTCACAGGCCGTACGGCGAACGCAGGCACCGGTGGGCGGGTCATGGCGGCATGGTGTCAGCCGAACGGGGCCGCGACTAGTTCAACAGGCGAGCGATCTGGCCGTCGGGCCGACCTCCACCACCGCGCCGACAGTTTGCGGGATGATTGGATATGTCAACCGGAACCTCCGAGGGGTAGGCGCTGTGGCACTGCTGTACGAGCGGATCTGTGCTCACGTGCTGGAGCAGCTCCGCCGGGGCGCGTTGCGGCCGGGGGACCGGGTGCCGTCCGAGATGGAGCTGGCGGCGCAGTTCGCGGTCAGCCGGATCACGTCCAAGCGCGCCTTGGAGGTACTGCGGGAAGCCGGTCTGGTGGAGCGCGTCCGGGGCAAGGGGACGTTCGTCGTACGCCGGTTGCCGGACCTGACCGATCTGACCGTCCCGCTCCGTTCGAACCCACGGCGTGACGCGCTGTCGATCGCGTACATCGTGCCGTCCATGTCGGAGGCGTTCGGGCTGGACCTCCTCAACACCATCGAGGAGCGTTGCGCGGAGCATGGCGCACATCTGGTGGTACGGCGTACCCATGGGCGTCAGACCGACGAGGAGAAAGCTGTCGACTCGCTGGTGGCCACAGTGGACGGTCTGATCGTGTTCCCGGTGTACGGCGACTTCTACAACGCCAGCCTGTTGCGGCAGGTGCTCGACGGCTTCCCCGTGGTCCTGGTCGACCGTCATCTCTCCGGTATCCCGGTGTCCGCCGTCCTGACCGACAACGTCGCCGCCGCTCGGGCACTCACGGAGCGGCTGCTGGACCAGGGGCACGAACACATCGCATTCGTGTCGCCGCCACCGGTGAACACGTCCTCCATCGAGGATCGCCTCGAGGGCTTCCGGTCCGCCTTCGCTGAGCGCGGTCAGCCGCACGAGCTGATCAATCTGCGCAGCACGCTGCCCGGGTCGACCAGCACCGAGAGCGTCCGGGCGGACATGGATGCCATCCGGGTGTTCCGTGACCAGAGACCCGAGGTGACGGCGTATTTCGCCTGTGAGTACAACCTGGCCCGTATGGTCGACCGGGCGCTGGGCGGCGGCGACCATGTGGTGGCGTGCTTCGACTCACCGGGTGACTCCATCGGCGGACCGCCATACCTGCACGTCCGGCAGAACCAGACGGAGATGGGCCGACGTGCCGTGGACCTACTACTGGCACAGCTGCGCAGCGAGCAGGTGCCGAACCTGTCATACGTTCCGTTCGAGCTGATCGACGCGCAGACCTGACTTTCGGCAGTACGGCGCGCGCAGTGCGGCTGTGTAGCGTCTACGTCATGAAGTGGCGGCGCCTGGGGGACGTGGGTCTGTGGGCCGCGTTGAGTTTCCTGGTGCTCGCAGAGAGCGGTGCACGGCACGACCCGTACTGGTTCCGCGCTGTCTGCCTCGCCGTACTGGCGTTTGCGGTCTTCGGGCGACGCAGGTGGCCTCTGGTGGCCCTCGGGGTCGTGGCATGGACGGAGATCGTCGTCCTCGCCTTCGCGCTCGGTACGACGAACGGCGTGCAGATTGCCCTGGTACCGGCGATCAGCCTGCTGAGCTACCTGGCCGGACGACGGGAGACGCAGCTCAAGCACTTCGTCCTGCTGTGCAGCTGGTCGCTGCTCGGGATGCTTCTGCTCGCCCTGACGATGCGCCGGGGAGCTCAGGCGACAGAAGCGGTGTTGACGTGGCTCCTGCTGCTCCTGCTCGCACTACTCCTGGTCGTGCTGCCGTGGCTGATCGGCCGCTACCGGGCGCAGCAGGCCTTGCTGGCAACGGCTGGCTGGGAGCGCGCCGAGCGGATCGAGCGCGAGCAGCAGATGGAGATCGACCAGGAGCGCCTGCGCGAGAGGTCCCGGATCGCCGAGGACATGCACGATTCGGTCGGTCACGAGCTCAGCCTGATCGCACTGCGCGCGGCAGCCCTCGAGCTCGACCCGTCCCTGCCGGAGGAGCACCGCCGCGCTGCGGGCGAGCTACGCGAGTCAGCCGCCACTGCGACGGAGCGGCTCGGCGAAATCGTCGGCGTACTGCGTGACCAGGACGCACCGACCGTGCCGCACGACGAAACCGTACGTGCGTTGGTGGACCGGGCTGCTGCGTCCGGTCTGGCGGTGCAGCTGACCGAGGACGTCGACGGCGTACTGGCACCGATGGTGGACCGTGCTGTGCACCGCGTGGTGCAGGAGTCGTTGACGAACGCGAGCAAACACGCACCTGGCGCGTCCGTGACAGTCAGCGTGACCACACTCGAGGACGACGTACAGGTAGAGGTTCTGGACACCGGAGCGAGCCAGCCAGTGGCTGCGCCGTCAGGCGGGCGCGGCCTCGACGGCCTGCGTGAACGCGTCCGGCTCGCTGGCGGCTCGTTCACTGCAGCTGCACGACCAGGTGGTGGTTTCCAGGTCACTGCCACGATGCCGCGCGCGGGTGGCCGACCGGAGCCGCCGACTGCCGCGGTTGAGCGAGCCACGGTACGACGGAGCGCACAGCGTGGCCTGATCACTGCCATTGCCGCGCCGGTACTACTAGGTGCGCTGGTCGGCACGGTTGCCCTCGGCTACTACCTCGTCGCCGGCTACAGCGCGATCCTGCGACCTGCGCAGTACGACGCACTCACCATCGGCCAGCCCGAAGCGGACGTGGCGAAAGTGCTGCCGCGGATGCAGATGATCGACGCGCCGGGGGAGGGGTACCAGCCACCGGCGGGCTGGAGCTGCAGGTACTACCGGCCGGCCGCGCCGTTCTCCAGCAACTACGTCTACCGCCTGTGCTTCGCGAACGGCGCTTTGGTCGCCAAGGCCGTCGTACAAAGTGGTTCTGTCCCACCGACCCCGGAAGGCAACGGATGATCAGGGTGATGCTCGCCGACGACGAGGCGATGGTGCGGGCCGGTGTCCGCGCGATCCTCGGCACCGACGACGAGATCGAGGTCGTTGCCGAGGCAGCCGACGGCGTGGAGGCCGTCGAAGCGGTACGTCGGCACCGGCCGGACGTCGCCGTACTGGACATCCGGATGCCGCGGATGGACGGACTGGCTGCCGGGGCAGAGATCCGGCGGACCGTCCCGGACACGGCGGTCGTCATCCTCACGACATTCTCGGAAGACGCCTACATCGCCCGTGCGCTCGGCGACGGCGCGAGCGGCTTCCTGCTGAAGTCCGGCGACCCGCGGGAGCTGATCGCGGGGCTGAAGGCAGTAGCCGAGGGCGCTGCCTACCTGTCCCCGAAGGTCGCGCAGCGGGTGATCGCCGAGCTGAGCGCCGGAGCAGGTGGCGGTGCGATGGCGCGTGCGGCGGCCGCCAAGGAGCAGGTCGCCGTACTGACTCCCCGGGAGCTGGAGGTGCTCGGACTGGTCGGTGCCGGTCTGTCGAACGCTGAGATCGCGGGCCGGCTGTACCTGGTCGAGGGGACCGTGAAGGCGTACGTCAGTGCCGTTCTGCTGCGGCTCGGCGTGAAGAACCGGGTCCAGGCGGCGATCGTCGCCTACGAAGCCGGTCTGGTCACCGGGTCGTGACATGGTGTGGACACCGTGTCATGGGATAGTGGACGCTCCCGGGGACCTCACCTCTCCGGACCACCCAGCAAGCCTCCAGGGGCCACCCGCCCCCTCGTACAGAATCGGGGATCCAGGTCGTGACCGACTCGCACAACTCCGGACAGCACAAGGACCGGGAAGCAGCGGCGGCCGAGGTCCGGAGAATGTGGCAGCCGACCCCCTCCTGGTCTCAGCCGGACCCTAACCAGACCGCCGACGCCGAACCCGTCGAGGAAACTGAAGAACAGGCGGACGCCTTGTCGCAGGACTTCCCGGGCGACTCGTGGTCCGGACCGGCCACCAAGCCCGCCGACCAGCCGGCCCCATGGGCCCAGCCGCAGCCGAGCGCACCGACCCCGTCGTGGACGCAGCCTGCCGCCGAGTCCGGTGCCGCGTCGTGGAGCCAGCCGGAAGAGCAGGACGATGAGGTCGAGCCTGCAGCGACTGAGGACGCTGCTCCCGCTCAGGAGGCCGGTCCGAACAGCCCGGTGTTCGGCGGCTCGTCGTTCCACGGCTCCGGACAGGACCAGGGCGCGCAGCCGCAGGCTGGCCAGTTCCCGCCTGCCCAGCCGCCGCAGGCCGCTCCGGCGCCCCAGCCGGGACAGGGCGGTCAGCCGCTGTCGCCGGCCGCTCAGCACTTCTTCCCGCAGGGCGTCCCCGGTCAGCAGGCGCAGCAGCCCCCGCAGAACCTGTCGTACCGCGCGGACGAGCTGATCCAGGCGTTGCCGTTGCCGCGGGAAGCTCCCGCCGAGCGCGGTATGCGGAGCATGCTGAAGCTGCGTCCGGGTAGCTCGGAGCGTTCCGAGCGGATCGCGCGGGCCACTGCGGCGACGGCCTTCCGCCGTCCGGTGACGATCGTCGTGGCGAACCCGAAGGGCGGCTCGGGCAAGACGCCGACCACCCTGATGCTGGCCGGTGCGCTCGGTCAGGCCCGCGGCGGCGGTGTCGTCGCCTGGGACAACAACGAGCTGCGCGGCAACATGCACCTGCGGACCCACGACACGAACTCGCGGTCGACCGTCACGGACATGCTGCAGGCGATGCCGATGCTGACCCAGCCGGACGCCCGGCTCGGCGACGTCGCGGCGTACCTGCGGCACCAGGTCGCCGGTCAGTACGACGTCCTCACGTCGGCGACCACGACGTACGCGCAGATCGAGGCCAAGGACTTCGACCAGATCCACCGCCTGCTGAGCCGGTTCTACAAGGTGCTCGTGATCGACACCGGGAACAACGAGGGCTCCAGCAACTGGCGCGAGGCGATGAAGGCGGCCGACGCCCTCGTCATCCCGATCAAGTGGAAGAGCCTGTCCTGCGCGGCCGCCGTGCAGATGCTCGAGGAGCTCGACAACCAGGGCCCGGAGGCGCAGCGGCTGATCCGCCGCGCGGTGATCGCGGTCTCGAACGGCCCCGGCGACGTCAACAAGGAGGTCGAGAAGCAGCTCCGGCCGTACTTCGACTCCCGCGCCGCCGCCGTCATCGACATCCCGACCGACATGCACGTCGCGGCGGAAGGTCCGCTGGACCACAACGCCCTGCAGCCCGCCACCCGCCGCGCCGCCCTGGAACTGGCCGCCCGGGTCTCCGAGCAGATCACCACCGCCCTCAACACGCCCCGCTGAACACCTGCCGGCGGCGTCACGTCCAGGACGTGGCGCCGCCGAGTCACGTTCAGCCGCAGAGGTTGATGTACCAGACGTCGTTCCAGTTGGTGATGAACTTCTTGCCGACCGACAGGTACCGCAGGTGCTCATGGCGCGAGCCGAGCAGTTGGACGCGACGGGTTTGGTTGTTGAAGTAGTTCGTCGTCCCGAGAAAGTTGGTGAGGCTGTAGACCTGGCACCGGTAGAACTGGAACAGCGAGTAGCTGGTGCCGGCGGAACTGGTGTCCCTGATCCAGGTGCAGAACCGGCCGGCCGGACACCGGTTCACCCAGGCGGTGGCTTGTGCCTGGCTCCAATCCCACTTCGTGTCCCAGATCTCGGACTGACCGCCGGCAGTGATCGGCGCGGCACTTTCAACCCGCTTTCACGACTTCACTATCGAGCTCGACCTGAGGTTCAGGTTTGCGGAGGCGGTGGCGGATCAGTTCGACGATGAGGGTGACTGCTAGGGCGAGGCCGATGCCTAGGGCGACGCCCTTCAGGGGGTTGTCTTCGAAGGCTTTGCCGCCGATGTAGCCGACCAGGGTGCAGTAGATGCCCCAGCTGATGGCGGCGAGGGCGGCGTACGGGGTGAAGCGGCGGAGTGGGAAGCGGACCGAGCCCATCGTCAAGGTGACGGCCGTGCGGCCGCCGGGGACGTAGCGGGCGACGACGAGGACCAGGCCGCCGCGTTCGGCCAGGGCTCGGCGGGCCCACAGTACGGCGGCGTGGCGTTTGGTGCCTGGCTTGACGCGGTCGAGCAGCCGGCCGCCGGCGCCGCGGCCGAAGGCGTACGAGACGTGGTCGCCGATGAACGCGCCGATCGCCGACACCACGATCACGGCGTACAGGTTCGGCTCCCCGGTGGCCGCGGCGAACACGCCGGCGGTGACGACCAGGGTCTCGCTCGGGATCGCGGGGAAGAACCCGTCCAGCGCGGCGAAACCCCACAGCGCGAGGTAGATCCACCACGAGGACATCAGTTCGTCGGCGAAGTGCAGGATGGCGTCGCTCATACCTAGAACCTAGAAATGCAGGGCACCCCGGCACATCGGACGAGCGGCTGGTCCCGACCCCTACTTTCGTCAGGTGTGTCGATACCATCTGTCCGTGACCGGTATTCGGCTGGTCGAGACCTGAGGAGTGAACGTGTCGGAAGTCAAGGTCCACCTGATCGGCGTCGAGGGCGAGGCTGAGCGGAGTGTGACCGAGACGACGACGATCGGGGAGCTGTTCGCCGGGATCTTCGGCCAGGACCGCTCCGCCATCGCCGCCCGGGTCAACGGTGAGCTGCGGGACCTGTCCCGGGTGATCGCCGACGGCGACGAGATCGAGCCGGTCAAGGCGGCGTCGGAGGACGGCCGGGCGATCATCCGGCACTCGACGGCGCACGTCCTCGCGCAGGCGGTGCAGGACCTGTTCCCGGAGGCCAAGCTCGGTATCGGCCCGCCGGTGGAGAACGGGTTCTACTACGACTTCGACGTACCGACGCCGTTCACGCCGGAGGACCTGACCAAGCTCGAGAAGAAGATGCAGCAGATCATCAAGGAGCGGCAGCGGTTCAGCCGCCGGGTGGTCTCCGACGACGACGCGCGCAGCGAGCTGTCCCAAGAGCCCTACAAGCTCGAGCTGATCGGCATCAAGGGCTCCGCGGCCGACGCCGCCGAGGGCGCTTCGGTGGAGGTCGGCGGCGGCGAGCTGACGATCTACGACAACGTCCGGCGCGACGACAGCGTCGCATGGAAGGACCTGTGCCGCGGCCCGCACGTCCCGGCCACGGGCTACCTCGGCAACTTCAAGCTGATGCGTACGGCGGCGGCGTACTGGCGGGGGAGTGAGAAGAACCCGCAGCTGCAGCGGATCTACGGCACCGCCTGGGAATCGCGCGACGAGCTCAAGGCGCACTTGACCAGGCTCGAAGAGGCCGCCAAGCGTGACCACCGCAAGCTGGGCACCGAGCTCGACCTGTTCAGCTTCCCGGACGAGATCGGCTCCGGTCTCGCGGTATTCCACCCGAAGGGCGGCGTACTGCGGAAGGTGATGGAGGACTACTCCCGCCAGCGGCACGTCGAGGACGACTACGAGTTCGTCTACTCACCGCACATCACCAAGGGCCAGCTGTTCGAGACCTCCGGTCACCTGGACTGGTACGCCGACGGCATGTACCCGCCCATGCACCTGGACGAGGAGCGCGGCGCGGACGGGCAGATCCGCAAGCAGGGCCAGGACTACTACCTGAAGCCGATGAACTGCCCGATGCACAACCTGATCTTCGCGGCCCGCGGCCGGTCGTACCGGGAACTGCCGCTGCGACTGTTCGAGTTCGGCACGGTCTACCGGCTGGAGAAGTCCGGTGTCGTGCACGGCATGACGCGCGCCCGCGGGTTCACCCAAGACGACGCGCACATCTACTGCACCCGTGAGCAGATGCGCGACGAGCTGCGCAACCTGCTGACGTTCGTGCTCGGCCTGCTCGCCGACTACGGCCTGGACGACTTCTACCTTGAGCTCTCCACCAAGAACCCGGACAAGTTCGTCGGCTCCGACGACGTCTGGGAGGAGGCCACCGAGACGCTCCGCGAAGTTGCCGAGGGCTCCGGCCTCGAGCTGGTCCCGGACCCGGGCGGCGCAGCGTTCTACGGCCCGAAGATCTCCGTCCAGGTCAAGGACGCGATCGGCCGGACCTGGCAGATGTCGACGATCCAGCTGGACTTCAACCTGCCGGAGCGGTTCGAGCTGGAGTACACCGCGCCCGACGGCTCCCGGCAGCGGCCGGTGATGATCCACCGCGCGCTGTTCGGCTCGATCGAGCGGTTCGTCGCGGTCCTGACCGAGCACTACGCCGGCGTGTTCCCGCCCTGGCTGGCCCCGGTCCAGGTGATCGGCATCCCGATCACCGACGGGCACGTGGACTACCTGTTCGAGATCGCCCGGCAGCTGAAGGCGCAGGGGATCCGGGTCGAGGTCGACGCGTCCGACGACCGGATGCAGAAGAAGATCCGGAACGCCCAGAAGGCCAAGGTGCCGTACATGCTGATCGCCGGCGACGACGACATGTCGGCCGGATCGGTCTCCTTCCGGTACCGCGACGGCACGCAGAAGAACGGCGTACCGATCGCCGACGCCGTGGCCGAGATCGTCGAGTCCGTGCAGAAGCGCGTTCAGGTATGACGGACACCCCCGACTCGCCGTACACACCTGAAGAACTGGTGGGGCAGGATGGGGTCGGGGTGCCCGATCCGTTCATGCGGTTGTGGACGCCGCATCGGATGGCGTACATCGAGGGGGAGAACAAGCCCACCAATGACGAGGCCGGGGCGGGCTGCCCGTTCTGCCGGTTGCCGGGTCTGCCCGACGCGGATGCGCTGATCGTGCACCGCGGCGAGGCGGCGTACGCCGTCCTGAATCTGTACCCGTACAACCCGGGTCACCTGATGGTCGTGCCCTACCGGCACGTCGCCGACTACACCGAGCTGACCGACGCGGAGGTCGCCGACGTCTCCAGGCTGACCCGGCAGGCGATGCAGGCGATCCGCACGGTGTCGGGGGCGCACGGCTTCAACATCGGCATGAACCAGGGCGAGATCGCCGGCGCCGGCATCGCCGCCCACCTGCACCAGCACATCGTCCCGAGATGGGCCGGCGACACCAACTTCATGCCCGCGATCGCCCATACGAAGGTCCTGCCCCAGCTCCTCCCGGACACCCGCGCGCTCCTCGCGAAATCCTGGCCGTAAACGGCAGATCGCCCTGCCCGAGGCGTCGGGCAGGGCGATCTGATGCTTCACTCGCCGTTGAGGTCCTGGCCGCTGAAGTTCTTCCACAGGAAGTACGTCGGGTCGGTGAAGCTGCCTGCGGCCTTGCCCAGCGACTGGATCGTCGTGGCGGTGCCGTTGGCGTGACCCACGTGGTACAGGTAGCCGGAGCCGCTGTCCTTGTCGATCCCCAGGAGCAGCGTGCCGTCGCCGCACGGCGCCGCGACGAGCGACTCGAACCCCTGCCAGGTCGAGCTCCGGACCTCCTTCACCACACCCGGAATGACCTGTCCGCCGGCGAGCGGCAGCCGGGCGGTGTAGAGCTTGCCGCTGGTCATCGTCATCAGGAACGTGTCGTACGTCGAGGTCTGGCTGATGAGCGTCATCGCCTTCACCCCGCTGTACCCGGACTGCCATCCGGTGACCTGCCGGCTCTGTACGCCGTCGTTGTCGACGACGTTGCGCCGGTACAGCGTGCCGTCGTTGTGCAGCGAGTATTCCGTGTCCCGCTGCGTGGTCGCGGTGACCACGGTCGAACGGTCGAGCGACCGGTACACGTCCCAGCCGCCACCCACCCGGGTGACCCGCTTCTCCGAGACAGTGCCCCCACCGGCCGGCGTCAGGTACGACGTGTCGTACAAGCTCGACCCCATGATGACCGGACCGGTGTGCGCGTCACCGCCGACCTCCGTCGCACCGAACCGCATCGTCGCGCTCAACCGCACCTGCCCGTCCGGGTAGATGTCCTTGGCAACGATCTTGTCCTCGACCTTCGAACCGTCGGTCGCGAACGTCTGCAGCCGGTGGTCCCCACCCGCCGTCACCGAACCGACCTTGATGCTGCACGTGGCGCCGGACGTACTCGCGCCACCGGTGGACTGCGCTGCGGCGAAACCACCGCTCAGCAAGGCCGCGCTGACAACCCCGGCCGCGAGCGCTCCGCCGTACCTGGCCCACTTGATCATTCTGGTTCTCCCCCTGCTCTCTGGATCGGACAGCGGGTTGGATGCGGTCATGACCGAAAAAGTTCGGCCCGGCTCCGAAGAGCCGGGCCGAACCCTCAATCAGTCGCTGTTACAGGGCCTCAGTCGCCCGCCAGCCGCTCGCCGGTGAACAACTGCCAGTGGAAGTAGACCGGCTCCTTGAACGAGCCCGGCACCTTGCGGATCATCCTGATCGAGGTCGCGGCACCGTTGGCGTGCCCAACCTTGTACAGGTACGCGGACCCGGTGTCCTTGTCGATGCCGAGCAGCAGTACGCCGGTGTCGCACGCCGCCGCGATCAGCGTCTCGAACCCCTGCCACGTCGAGCCCCGGACCTGCTTCACCACACCCGGGATGATGTGCCCGCCGGCCAGCGGCAGCCGGGCCGTGTACAGCTTGCCGGAGGTCAGCGTCATCAGGAACGTGTCGTACGTCGCTGTCTGGCTGATCAGCGTCATCGCCTTCACACCCCGGTAGCCGGACTGCCAGCCGGTGATCTGCCGGCTCGCCACACCGTTCTTGTAGGTGACGTTGCGGCGGTACAGCGTGCCGTCGTTGTGCAGCGAGTACTCGGTGTCGCGTTGTGTGGTCGCGGTGACGTACGTCGACCGGTCGAGACTCCGGTAGACCTGCCAGCCGGGCCCGACCCTTGTGACCTGCTTGTGCGTCACGGCGCCCGTGCCGTCAGCCGTCACATAGTTGCTGTCGTACATGGTCGAGCCCATGATGACCGGACCTTGGCGTGCCATGCCGCCGACATCGGACGGCCCGTACCGGACGGTCGCGCTCAGTCGGACCTGCCCGTCCGGATAGAGGTCCTTGGCAACGATCCAGTTGTCGACCACCAGGCCGTCGTCCGTGATGACCTGCTGGCGGTGGTCGCCGCCGGCGGTCACCGATCCGAGATTGAGCCCGCAGGTCCTCGTCGTGCTGCTCGGCTGCGCCGAGGCGGGCCCGGTTGCCAGCATCCCGGCGCTGAGGGCGCCGGCGGCGAGCAACCCGCCGTACCTTCTCCACTTGTGCATCTGGTCCCCCTGCGATCAGTCGCCCGCGAGCAGCGGGTCGGTGAACTTGGTCCACTGGAAGTAGACCGGGTCGGTGAAGGTGCCGGGGGCCTTGCCGAGGCCCTTGACGACCGTCGACAGTCCGTTGGCGTGGCCAACGGAGTACAGGTAGCCGTTACCGGTGTCGCGGTCGATCGCGAGGACGATCGTGCCTTGACCGCACGGCGCCGCGACCAGCGTCTCGAACACCTGCCACGTCGACATCCGGATCGGTTTCACCACCGACGGGATGATGTGCCCGCTGACGCGTGCGAGGCGTGCGGTGTAGAGCCGGCCGGTGGTGTGCGTCATCAGGAACGTGTCGTACGTCGCCGTCTGGCTGATCAGCGCCATGCCCTTCACCCCGCGGAAGTTCGACACCCAGCCGTCGTGGTGCCGGTAGATCCGCCCGTTGGCGTCGGTCCTGAGGGTACGGCGATCCAGCTCGTAGCCGTCCTTCCGCATCGACCACTCCACGGTCCGCGAGCCGACCGTCGACCGGTCGAGGGTCTTGTAGCCGTCCCACCCCGGACCGACCCGGGCCAGCACGTTCTGCGACACCGTCCCGCCGCCGACCGGCGTCCGGTACGAGTGGTCGTAGAGCACCGATCCGACGACGACCTGGCTGGTGTGCAGCTCCGAGCTGCCGCTGGGCCCGTACCGGACGGCTGCGCTCATCTTGGCCTGGCCGTCCGGGTAGACGTCCTTGGCGACGATCTTGTCGCTGACCTTCGTGACCGGCGCTGTCGCCGAGAAGGTCTGCATCCGGTGATCCCCGCCGGCCGTCACCGAGCCGACCGAGATCCTGCACGGCGCCGTCGTCCCGCTCTGCTCCGCCGTCGCCGTGCCGGCCGTGAGCAGTCCCGTGGTGAGCGTCGCGGCGGCCATCAACCCGCCGTACCTGAGAAGTGTGCGCATTACCACCACCCCCATCGCTGATAGATGGTGGTTTGACGCTGGTCTGGACCGGAAAGTTCAGCTCTGCCGCAGAGCGAAACCGTGGGTTGTCACCTGATCTCCCTGCGGGTGAACTACGATCGCGTCGCCATGCTTAACAGATTCCGGCAGTTCTGGACCAAGGTGATCACGCCGATCGCCACCCTCCTGCTCAAACTCGGCGTGAGCGCCGACGTGGTCACGCTGGTGGGCACCATCGGTGTGTCCGCCGGGGCGCTGATCTTCTTCCCGCGCGGCCAGCTGTGGATCGGCGCGGTGGTCATCACCTGTTTCGTGTTCTCGGACCTGATCGACGGCCACATGGCCCGGACGTCGGGGACGTCGTCGAAATGGGGCTCGTTCCTGGACTCGACGCTGGACCGGATCGCCGACGGCGCGGTCTACGGCGGCCTGGTGATGTACTACGCGAACTCACGGGCCGGCGACTCGACGCTGATGGCGGCCGTGACGCTGTGGGCACTGGTGATGGGCGCGGTCACGTCGTACGCGCGGGCCAAGGCGGAAAGCCTCGGCCTGAAGGCGAGCGGCGGCCTCGCCGAGCGCGCGGACCGCCTGGTCTTCACGCTGGTCACCGCGTTCTTCTCCGACGTGCTGAACCTGCCGATCCTGCTGGAGATCGTGATCTGGTACGTCGCCGCGGCGAGCACGATCACCGTTGTGCAGCGGTCGCTGTCGGTCCGCAAGCAGGTCCTGGCCGACCCGGCCAACTCAGGCCTCGACACGCCGCCGCCGGACCCCAAGGCCTGATGGAAAGGGTCCGGCACCGGGTCGTCGACCTGGCCTTCGCGCTCTCCTGGACCCTGGTACGACGCCTGCCCGAGCGAACCGTCACCTGGCTGTTCCAGCGTGCCGCGGACCGCACGTTCCGCCGCAACGGCCGCGGCGTACGGCGACTGCGCGGCAACCTGGCCGCCGTACGTCCAGAGGCCACCCCGGCCGAGGTCGACGACCTGACGCACGCCGGGATGCGGTCGTACCTGCGCTACTGGCAGGAAGCGTTCCGCCTGCCCGAGTGGACCGACGAGCAGATCGTCGGCCGCGTCCGAACGGTCAACGAGAAGGTGCTGCGCGACGCGTACGCCGCCGGGCAGGGCGTGATCTGCGCGCTGCCGCACCTGGCGAACTACGACCACGCGGGCGCCTGGGCCGGGCTGACCGGGATGCCGGTGTCGACGGTCGCGGAACGACTGCAGCCGGAGTCGCTGTTCGACCGCTTCATCGCGTACCGGAAGAAGCTCGGTATGGAGGTGCTCCCGCTGACGGGCGGTGACGACGACGTCACCGGCGTACTCGCGGAACGCCTGCGGGCCGGGGGATTCGTGTGCCTGGTCGCCGACCGGGACCTGTCCGAGCGCGGTGTCCCGGTGACGTTCTTCGGCCGGCCGTCGCGGATGCCGGCCGGACCGGCCGCGCTGAGTCTGAAGACCGGCGCACCGCTGGTCCCGGCGACGCTGCACTACGACGGCCCGGACCTCGTCATCACTTTCCACGCCGTGGTCGAGCCCGACGGCGGCGCGGCGGCGATGACCCAGCGGTGCGCCGACGCCTTCGCGCTCGGGATCGCCGAGCACCCGCAGGACTGGCACATGCTGCAGCGCATCTTCCTCGGGTGAGAATTGAGCCGTGAGGATCGGCGTGGTGTGCCCGTACTCGCTGGGCACGCCCGGCGGGGTGCAGAACCACGTCCGTGACCTCGCCGAGGCACTGCTCTCTCTCGGCCACGAGGTCTCGGTCCTGGCCCCGGTCGACGATGCCGGGCCCGAGAGCGCCGTCCCGCCGTACGTCGTCTCGTCGGGACGGGCTGTCGGCGTCCCGTACAACGGATCGGTCGCCCGCGTGACGTTCGGGCCGCGGACGGCGGCGCGCGTGAAGAGCTGGCTCGCCGATGGGAACTTCGACGTCGTCCACGTTCACGAGCCGACGACTCCGAGCGCGTCGATCATCGCGCTGTGGTCCGCCGTCGGACCGTTCGTCGCCACGTTCCACACCTGGCAGGTCCGGTCCCGGGCAATGAGCGTCGCGTCCAGCCTGCTCCGGCCGGCGCTGGAGAAGATCGACGCCCGGATCGCGGTGTCCGAGAACGCCCGCTCGATGATGGTCCAGCACATCGGCGGTGAGGCCGTGGTGATCCCGAACGGGCTCTACACCGCCCGGTTCAAGGGCAGTCCCCGCCCGGAGTGGATGGGCGAGGACGGCACGATCAGCTTCCTGGGTCGGCTGGACGAACCGCGCAAGGGCCTCGGCGTGCTGCTGGACGCCGTACCTGCATTGATCGCCGAGCGTCCGCGGTTGAAGGTCCTGGTCGCCGGATCAGGTCAAGCTGACGAGGCGTTGCGGCGGCGGTATCAAGACAACGTGCTGTTCCTGGGCGCGATCGACGACGAGGCTCGGGCCGACATGCTGGCCGGTTCGGACGTCTACATCGCCCCGCATCTCGGCGGCGAGAGCTTCGGCATCGTCCTGCTGGAGGCGATGGCGGCGGGTGCGCCGGTGCTGGCGAGTGACCTGCCCGCGTTCCGGCAGGTGCTCGAGGGCGGGCACCTGGGGGAGTTGTTCGAGCCCGGGGACGCCGGGGAGCTCGCTGCCCGTGCGCTGCGGCTGCTACGTCGGCCCGACGAGCGTGAGCAGCTCAGGTCCCTGGGGCTGGCCGCCGTAGCGAAGTACGACTGGTCTGTCCTGCTGCCGGAGCTGCTGTCTGTCTACGAGCTTGTTGCGCGCCGGTAGCGCTCGGCCAGCCGCTCCAGGTACGCCGTCAACTCCGGAGGACCCTCGAGCACGACAAAGTCTGCGTCGAGCAGACTGAGGTGTACGGCGAGACTCTTAACGCTGTCAGCACCTGTCTGCAGCAGACACCGCTCCTCATCGATCGGCTCGACCACCCCAACGGCAGGCGTGAGCTGCTCAGCAAGCATCGACGCAGGTACGTCGACCTCCACGGCCGCCCGGTACCGCCAGGCCGCAGCAGACACCCGCCGAGACACGTACGCCGCCACGTCACCGTCCTCAGGTAGCTCGCGTGGAGCGAACCGCGGTCCGGTCGGAATCCGCGGCCGCACCCGATCCACCCGAAAGGTCCGCCAGTCGTCTCTCTCCAGGTCGAACGCGACTAGGTACCAGCGCCGACCCCAGTTGACCAGCCGGTGCGGTTCGACGCGCCGGAGCGTCTCCGACCCGCCATGCGCCAGGTAGTCGAATCTCAACTGCTCCCGGTCCCGACAGAGCGCGGCCAGTTGCGTCAGCAGCTCTGGATCGACCTGTGGACCCACCTCGTCCGGCGGCACCTGCACTGTGTAGCTGGCGAGGGTGTTGACCCGCCGGCGCAGCCGCGACGGCAGCACCTGCTCCAGCTTGCTCAACGCACGCAGCGAGATCTCCTCCACCCCAGCGACGCCGGCTGCCTTCCGGAGCCCGACCACCACCGCCACGGCCTCGTCATCGTCCAGCAGCAACGGCGGCAGCGCAGCTCCCGCTCCTAGCCGATAACCACCCACGGAGCCGCGGGTGGCGTCTACCGGGTAGCCGAGCGACCGCAGCCGCTCCACATCAGCCCGCACGGTCCGCGGGCTGATCTGCAACTTCTCTGCCAGCTCGGCACCGGTCCAGTCGCGCGGCGACTGCAACAAGGTGAGCAGTTTCAGGAGCCTCGCCGACGTCTCGATCATGCTCGAAAGTCTCCCAGACCATTAGGAAGCTAACTCGCCTAATGGGCTTCTAGCGTGAAGACATGACGAACAACACCGAGATCCGACCCTTCCGCATCGACATCGCGCAGACCGACCTGGACGACCTGCGTGATCGGCTCGCCCGCACCCGGTGGGCGAGCGAGCTCGAGATCGACTACTCCGGTGAGGTCCAGACCGGACCGCTGCCGCCCGAGTGGGAGTACGGCGTGCCGCTGTCCTACGTGCGGCGCCTGACCGAGCAGTGGCTGACGTCGTACGACTGGCGGAAGTGGGAGGAGCGGCTGAACGCCTACCCGCAGTTCGTCACCGAGATCGACGGTCAGAACGTGCACTTCTTCCACATCCGTTCGGCCGACCCGGACGCGATCCCGCTGATCCTCACCCACGGCTGGCCGAACACGTCGCTCGAGTACGTCGACCTGATCGAGCCGCTCAGCAACCCGCAGAACGGCGGGCAGGCGTTCCATCTGGTCATCCCGACAGTCCCGGGTTTCGGGTTCTCCGGCCCCACGAAGGACCGCGGCTGGAACAGGTACCGGGTGGCGGCGGCGTGGGCCGAGCTGATGCACCGGCTCGGTTACGAGCGGTACGGCGCTCACGGCAACGACGGCGGGTCCTACGTGTCCCCGGAGGTCGGGCGGGTCGATCCGGAGCACGTGATCGGCGTACACGTGACCCAGCTGTTCTCGTTCCCGAGCGGGGACCCGGCGGAGCTGGAGAACCTCACCGAGGAGGAGCAGGGGTACCTGCAGTTCCTGCAGTTCTTCAACGAGAACCTGGGCGCGTACGCGAAGCTGCAAGAGCAGGCGCCGCAGAACATCGCCCATGCGCTGGCAGACTCGCCGACCGGTCAGCTCGCGTGGATCGCGCAGCTCCTCAGCTCCTGCGCCGACGAGCACGTCCTGACCAACGCGACGATCTACTGGCTGACGAACACCGCCGCGTCGTCAGCGCGCTTCTACTACGAGGACAAGCACGCCGACCATCCGAAGGAGCCGACCACCGCGCCGACTGCGCTGGCGAGCTTCGCGTTCGACTTCCGGCCGCTCCGCCGCTTCGCAGAGCGGGACCACGCGAACATCGTGTCCTGGCACGAGTTCGACCGCGGCAGCCACTGGGCCACCCAGGACGCGCCGGACCTGCTCGTCGAGGACCTCCGCGAGTTCTTCTCCGGGCTCAGGTGAGCTTGGCGGCCGTCGCGTTGATCTCCTCCAGGTCCCCAGGAGTCGGGTGCCAAGGGAGCTGGAGGGGATCGTCCTTGTAGCGGGGGATGACGTGCAGGTGGGTGTGGAACACGGACTGCCACGCTTCGGCGCCGATGCAGCTCAGCAGGTTGGCGCCGTCGGCGTCCAGGCGGTCGATCACCCGGGAGACGAGCGACTGGGCGAGCAGGGTCGCAGCGGTGAGATCTTCGGCCGCGGCCTCCCGGAGGTCGGTCGAGTGCACCCGCGGCACCACCAGGAGGTGCCCGGCCGTCGCGGGGTTGATGTCCATGAACGCGATCGCCCGGTCGGTCTCGGCGACCCGCGTCGAGGGGATGGTTCCGGCCACGATCCCGCAGAAGAGGCAGTTCTCGCTCATCGGAACAGGCTATACACTGCGCGAGCCGAACCCTCTGCCCATTCACATCTGGAGCCCGATGCCGGACGAACTCCTGCGCCCGACCGTCGGCGCCGGCGTGGACATGTCCGCGCGCCCGTGGCGCCTGATGTCCCAGACGTACGTCGCGTTCTTCGGCGGCGTGCTCGCGTCCACGGCAGTGGCCTTCCTGAACGCGGGCCGGCTCGGTGTCGACGCCGCCAAGCGCCGGCTGATCCTGCTGACCGGCCTGGTCGGCCTGCTCGCGGTGATCGGCGTGTTCGTCCTGCTGTACGACGACGCCGGCGTCACGTCGGGTCTCCGGGTGAGCATCCGCGTGGTCGCCGTACTGTGCTGCCTGGTCCAGTTGCGGCTGCAGCGTCCGATGGACCGCGCGTTCCAGTTGCGGGGCGCGGACTACGGATCCTTGTGGGGCTGGGGGATCGCGGTGACGATCGGCGGCGCTCTCGTTGAGGCGTTGATCCTCCTCCTGGTGACGGTGGTGCTGTGAACGAACCGAGTGAGGCTCGGCTGCGGATGGCCGCGCACTGGCTGCAGATCGGCCGCCCCGAACGCGTGCTCGACGAACTGCAGGGCCTGTCCGGCGACGCGGCGGTGGATTACCGCGCGTACCTGTTCCGCGGTGCCGCGTTGCACGCGTTGGACCGGGACGCCGAGGCGGTCGACGTACTGCGGGACGGCCTGGCCCAGCACGGGCCGTTCCCCGCGATGCTGCACGTCCTCGGGTCCGCGCTGCGTTCGGAGGGGCGTCTGCCCGAGGCCGAGGCCGCGTTCCTGCAAGGCCTGAGCCTCGACCCGAACGACCCGGATCTACTGCTCGGGTACGCCCACGTCTGCCTGGCGGCCGGGCAGGCCGAGAAGGCGAGCGCTCTGGTCGAGCGTGCCGCGTCGCATGCGCCGGAAAGCGTGGCGGTCTCGGCTGCCCGTGCGCAGGTTGCGTTCGCGCTCGGCAAGGACCGGGACATGCACCGGCACAGCACCGAAGCGTTGTCGTACGACCCCGAGGACCCGAACGCGCGGGCGTTGCACGGTACGGCGTCGATGCTGACCGGCGACTCGCGCGCCGGATACAACTCGCTGCGATCGGCCGCCGCCTCGCAACCGGGTGACGCGGATCTGCGGGCCGCCGCCCGCGAGGCGAAGATGTTCAACCACCCGCTGATGGTTCCGCTGCGCCCGTTCGCCCGCATCAATCCGCTGGTCGTCTGGGTCGGCGCGGTCGCGGTCATCTACGGTCTCCGCGCGGCCGGCCTGGCACCGCTGTCGTTCGCCTTCGCCATGGTCTGGCTGGGCTTCTGCGTGTATTCGTGGGTGGTCCCACCGCTGGTCCGCCGCTGGATCAACCGAAAGTGGGGTTCATGAGCAACGACCGGATCGAGGCCCTGCGGAAGGCGGTCGAGGCGGCCCCGGACGACGTACTGCTGCGGCTCGTGCTCGCGGAGTCGCTGGCGACGGCCGGTGAGACCGAGGAGGCGCTCGACCAGTACGTCGTACTGCTGGATCAGCACGGGCTACCCGACGATCAGTTCGTGCCGGTCGGTGAGCTGGCCGCGGCGAACGGGCGGCTCGCCCTGCTGCGGAACCTGCTCGAAGCGGCTCGTCAGCGCGGTGTGGTCGAGGGGACCGGGCGGCTGCAGCAGCTCGTCGACGGCATGATCGCCGAGCGCAGCGGCGTACGGATCAAGGTCGGGCCGGAGGACGAGCAGGATCCGCTGATCCCGGACACGCCCAAGGAGACCACCACCTTCGACCAGGTCGGTGGGATGGAGGAGATCAAGCGGGTCATCCACCGGATGGTGATCCTCCCGCTGAGCAGGCCGGAGCTGTACGAGACGTACGGGCGGAAGTCCGGCGGCGGCGTGATGCTGTACGGGCCGCCTGGTTGCGGCAAGACACTGCTGGCACGGGCGACCGCGGGGGAGTGCGGGCTGCCATTCATCAACGTCCGGATCGAGGACGTGATGGACCCGTACCTCGGGGTCTCCGAGCGCAATCTGCACGCCGCGTTCGAGCGTGCCCGCGCCAATTCGCCGTGCGTGCTGTTCCTCGACGAGCTCGACGCGCTGGCGTTCGCGCGGCACAAGCACGGCGGGTCCGAGGCGCGCCGGCTGGTCGACGTACTGCTGCAGGAGCTCGACGCGATCGGTTCCGAGAACGAGGGCCTGCTGGTGCTCGCCGCGACCAACGCGCCGTGGGACGTCGACGAGGCGATGCTGCGCCCCGGCCGATTCGACCGGGTGATCTTCGTACCGCCGCCCGACGAACCGGCTCGCGCCGACATCCTGTCCGTGCTGACGAAGGAGGTCCCGGCCGACGGCCTCGACCTGAAGGCTCTCGCCGGGCAGACGGCGATGTTCAGCGGCGCCGACCTGCGCGCGCTGATCGAGCGCGGCGTCGACAAGGTGATCGACGAGGCGCTCTCGACCGGTGGCGAGCCGCCGCTCGCGATGCGGCACCTCACCGACGCGCTGACCGCGGTGAAGCCGTCGACCCTCGACTGGCTGCACCGCGTGCGCTCGTACATCGAGTTCGCCAACCAGAGCGAGCGGTACGACGACGTGGCGGCGTACCTCAAGTCCCGCGACGTACGCCGCCGCCTCAGCTAACTCATTTCAGTTTGGACGCGGCAGACTCCGGCATTGCCTCGTAGCGGGAGAACTCGCGGGTGAACGACGCCGAGCCGTGGGACAGCGAGCGGAGGTCGATGGAGTAGCGGGTGATCTCCACCTGCGGTACTTCGGCCTTCACCAGCGTCCTGTTCTCGCCGACCTTGTCGGTCCCGAGCAGCCGCCCGCGACGGCCCGACAGGTCGCTCATCACCGCACCGACGAGATCGTCCGGCACCAGTACCGACACCAGGTCCACCGGCTCGAGCATGTTGACCCGGGTCGCGGCCGCCGCCTCGCGGAGCGCCAGCCCGCCGGCCATCTGGAACGCCATGTCGGACGAGTCGACACTGTGCGCCTTCCCGTCGCGCAGCGTGACCCGGATGTCGACCATCGGGTACCCGGCGCCGACGCCCTTCTCCATCTGTGCCCGGACGCCCTTCTCGACGCTCGGGATGAACTGCCGCGGCACCGCACCGCCGACCACCTTGTCGACGAACTCGAAGCCCGACCCTCCAGGCAGCGGCTCGACCTCGATGTCGCACACGGCGTACTGGCCGTGCCCGCCGGACTGCTTCACGTGCCGTCCGTGACCCTTCGCCGGCCCGCCGAACGTCTCCCGGAGCGGCACCCGTAGCTCGACGGTGTCCACAGTCACGCCGTACCGGTTCGACAGCGCGTCCAGTACGACGTCCGAATGCGCCTCGCCCATGCACCACAGCACGATCTGGTGCGTCTCCGGGTTCTGCTCGATCCGCAGCGTCGGATCCTCGGCCGCCAACCGCTGCAGGCCTGCCCCGAGCTTGTCCTCGTCGGTCTTCGCATGCGCCTGGACGGCGATCGGCAGCAACGGCTCGGGCATGTTCCACGGCCGCAGCAGCAGCGGATCCGCCTTGTCGGAGAGCGTGTCACCGGTTTCCGCCCGCGTCAGCCGGCCGATCGCGCACAGATCACCGGCGACCACCTGCCCCGCCGGACGCTGCGTCTTGCCGAGCGGGAACGACAGCGTGCCGATCCGCTCGTCCTCGTCGTGGTCCTCGTGCCCGTGCGACGCGCCGTTGTGGTCACCGAAGAACGACGTGAAATGGCCCGACACGTGAACCGTCGTGTCGGGCCTGATGGTGCCGGAGAACACCCGCACCAGGCTGACCCTCCCGACGTACGGGTCCGACGTCGTCTTCACCACCTCGGCGAGCAGCGGTCCGGCGGTGTCGCAGGTGAGGCCCTGGCGGGCGACCCCGTGCGGGGTGAAGACGTCCGGGACCTTGTGCTCGAGCGGCGACGGGAAACCGCTGGTGATCACCTCGAGCAGCTCCAGCGTGCCGACCCCGGAAGCGCTGCAGACCGGGATCACCGGGAAGAATGAGCCCCGCGCGACCGCGCGCTCGAGGTCCTCGATCAGCACCTTCTGGTCGATCTCCTCGCCTTCGAGGTAGCGGTCCATCAACGACTCGTCCTCGGACTCCTCGATGATGCCCTCGATCAGCGTGCCGCGCAGTTCCTCGATCTCGTCGGCGTACGACGGGTCCGGCGCCGCGGTCGAACGTTTGCCGCCGGCGTACTCGAAGTAGGACTGGGAGAGCAGCCCGATCAGCCCGTCACCAGCGGGCAGGTAGAGCGGCAGGACCTTGTCGCCGAACGCGTTCTGCGCCGTGGCGAGCGCGTTCTGGTAGTTCGCGCGGGCGTGGTCGAGCTTGGTGATCACGACCGCGCGCGGCATTCCCACCTGGTCGCACTCCTGCCAGACCGTCCGGGTCGGCTCGTCGACGCCCTCGCTCGCCGAGATCACGAACAGCGCACAGTCGGCGGCGCGCAGCCCGGCCCGCAGCTCACCGACGAAGTCGGCGTACCCGGGCGTGTCGATCAGGTTGATCTTGACCTTTCCCTGGCCGCCGTCGTGCGGCAGCGAGGCGAGCGACAGGCCGACCGAGCGCTGCTGCCGGATCTCGGCGTCGTCGAAGTCGCACACCGTGGTTCCGTCCAGGACGGTGCCGGGTCTGTTCAGGACTCCGGAGGCCACCAGCAGGGCCTCGACGAGGGTGGTCTTGCCGGAACCCGAAGGGCCGACCAGGACCACGTTGCGGATGGCGGCCGGGCTGTCCACAGCGGGCGCGGCCCCGGTGCCTTGGGAAGTGTTCGTCTTGTCTGCCATGACGTTCCTCCTGGTCCACCCACGATTCCCCTAACCGACACTTCGCACAAGGCCCCTCAGCTCGCGGATTCGTGTCGGCCGCGCGAACCCCGGACCCCGCCCCTCGATAGTGTCGCGGGCATGCGTAGGGCACTCGGGGTCGTCATCACCATGTTGGTCGCCGTTCTGGCGTTGGCCGGTTTCGCCGTACCGGCGAGCGCGGGTACGGCGGAGGCCGGGGACGAGATCAGGAACTTCAGGATCGACTACACGGTCTCGGCCGAGGGCGTGCTGCACGTCGAGGAGACGATCGACTACCACTTCGGGGACTCCGGACGGCACGGGATCTACCGGGACCTGGTCACCCGCGAGCCCTACAAGGACGACGACTCGAAGGACCAGGAGTACCAGGTCTCGAACATCGACGTGTCGTCCCCGAGCGGCGCCCCGGACGAGTTCACCGTCGACACGTACGAGGGGAACAAGGGCCGCTACGGGGAGCTGCAGGTCAAGATCGGCGACCCGGACAAGACGGTGCCCGGCACCGAGGCGACGTACAAGATCTCGTACGACGTGCGCGGGGCGCTCCGGCACTTCGACGACCACAGCGAGCTGTACTGGGACGCCACCGGCAGCGCGTGGAGTGCGGTCATCAATCAGGTCACGGTCAACGTCGACGTACCGAAGGGCGTGACCAAGACCGAGTGCTTCATGGGCACCGCCGGATCGAACCGGACGTGCCCGCAGAAGTCCGTCGTCGGGGAGAAGGGCGTGTTCGGCGCCTCCAACCTCGACCGCGGCGAACAGTTGACGATCGTCGCCGGGATCACCGCCGGCGCCGTCCAGAACGACACCCCGATCCTGGTCGACCCGCCGAGCTGGCTGGAGCGCAACGGGGTGTCCTGGCTCTCGCTGATCGGCTCGGGCATCGCGACCGTGGCCGCCATCGTGCTCGCCGCGCTCTACGCGAGGTTCGGCAACAAGGACCAGCGGTACGCCGGAATGCCGCCGGGCGCGTTCCCGCCGGACGGGGTCGCCGCGCAGCCGGTGAAAGACGACCTCACCGAGGACCAGATCCCGGTCGCATTCGCCCCGCCGCGGATCCCGGTCGCCGAGGGCGGCCTGCTGATCGACGCGAAGGCGAACACGACCGAGACGGCCGCGACGCTGATCGACCTGGCGGTGCGCGGCGGCGTCCGGATCGACAACGACGGCGAGTCGCAGAAGGCAGTGCTGCTGAACCCGGCGGCCGCGACCGCACCGCACGAGCAGGCGTTGATGCTCGGCCTGTTCCCGGGGCTACAGCCGGGCACGGAGGTGCTGCTCGAGCGCGGCGCGGTGGGCGACAACACCATGCGAAACGCGCACAACGAGATGATCAAGGCGCTGCGGCAACAGGTGAAGGACCGCCAGTGGTACCTGCGGATGCCGCGCGCCGGCGGCGGCTCGGCGTTCAAGAACGGCTTCGGCTGCGCCTGCATGGCGATGATCGGGATCTGGGTCGTCGGCGCCGGCCTGATGGGCACCGTGATCAGTGCCGCGACCGGCGGGTTCGGCCGGGCGGTGGTCGTCGCGGTGCCGGTGATCGCGGTCATCGTTGCCATCGGCATCTGGATCGCGATCCGGGGCCGCGGGCAACGGAACCCGGCCGGCCGCGCGGTCGCCGACCAGCTGATCGGCTTCCGGAAGTACCTGGCCACGGCCGAGGCGGACCAGGTGCGCTTCGAGGAGGGCGAGGACATCTTCTCGAAGTACTTGCCCTGGGCGATCGCTTTCGGCCTCGCCGACCGCTGGCAGAAGGTCTGCGAGCGACTCGTCGCCGCCGGCCGCATCACGCCCGACCCGTACTGGTACTCCGGACCGTCGTACTACACCTCGGGCTGGACCGCGGGCGCGGTCGGCGCGACCGTCGCGAGCAGCTTCGACCCGCCGCCCACGCCGTCCAGCTCGGGCGGTGGCGGCGGCGGCTCGTCCGGTTTCAGCGGCGGGTCCTCCGGCGGCGGTGGCGGCGGCGGAGGCGGCGGCAGCTGGTAGGAGTGGCCTTCGGGGCGGCTACATTCCCGCTATGCGTCGGGCGCTCGGGGTCGTCATCAGCACACTGTTCACCGTTCTCGCGGTGGCGGGTTTCGCTGCACCGGCCGGGGCCGCGACCACGGCGTACGGCGACGAGATCGAGTCGTTCACGATCGCCTACACGGTCTCCGAGGACGGCGTACTGCACGTCACGGAGACGATCGACTACACCTTCGCGGAGTCCGGACGTCACGGGATCTACCGCGACCTGGTGATCCGCGAGCCGTACGCCGACGACAAGACGAAGGACCAGAAGTACGAGGTCTCGAACATCCTGGTGTCGTCGCCAACCGCGCCGGACCAGTTCACGACCGAGACGGCGAAGTACAACCTCGACCGGGACCAGACGCTGCGGATCAAGATCGGCTCGAAGGACCAGACGATCTGGGGGACCAGCGCGAAGTACGTGATCTCGTACGACGTGCGTGGCGCGCTGCGGCACTTCGCGGACCACAGCGAGCTGTACTGGGACGCCACCGGTTCGGCGTGGGACGCGCACATTGCGAAGGTCACCGTGAGTGTCCAGGCGCCGGAGGGCGTGCAGCAGGTCGAGTGCTACAGCGGCAAGGCCGGCTCCACCAACCCCTGTGAGAAGAAGACCGTCACCGGCGGCATCGGGCTCTTCACCGACTCCAAGCTGCTTACCGGGAGCCAGTTGACGATCGTTGCCGGCATCAAGGCCGGCGCCGTACAGAACGACACCCCGATCGTCGTCGACCCGCCGAACTGGCTGGAGCGCAGCGGACTGTCCTGGCTCGCGCTCGCCGGATCCGCCCTGGTGACCGCGGCCGGCATCGCCGCCGCGTTCCTCTACAACCGGCACGGCCTCCGCGACCTGCGGTACGTCGGCGCGCCGCCGGGGACCGTCCCGCCTACGGGCGCTCAGATTGGGAAAGACCAGCTCACCGAGGACCAGATCCCGGTGGCGTTCGCGCCGCCCGAGGTCACGGTCGCCGAGGGCGCGCTGCTCGCCGACGCCGCGGACAAGTCCACCGCCCTCGCGGCCACACTGATCCACCTCGCCGTCCGCGGCGCGATCCGCCTCGACAACAGCGACGAGGGCGCGCGCAAGGCCGTGCTGGTCGATCTGGAGGTCGCGACGGCGCAGCACGAGAAGGTGCTGCTCAAAGGACTGTTCCCGAAGCAGGAGCCGGGCGAGGAGCGGGCGCTCGAACGCGCCGAGGTCGGCGACTACACGCTGGTTCAGGCAGCCGACAAGATGTACGACGCCGCGTGGACCCGCATCAAGCAGCAGCAGTGGTACCTCAGACTGCCCGCCTCGTCCGGCAACGGCGACGGCTCGAACGCCCTCGGCTGGATGCTCACGATCGCGCTCGTCCTCGTCGGTTTCGGTCTCGCGCAGATGGGGTCCGGCCCGGCCACCGCGGGCCGCGTGATCGCGATCATCATTCCCGGCAGCGCACTGCTGACGCTGCTCTGGAGGTGGATCGGGCGGAGGCGGCGCGGGCAGCGGAGCGCGGAAGGCCGCGCGATCACGGACCAGGTCATCGGGTTCCGCGAGTACCTCGCCACCGCCGAGGCGGACCAGTTGCGCTTCGAGGAGGGTGAAGACATCTTCTCGAAGTACCTGCCCTGGGCTATCGCCTTCGGTCTCGCGACGCGCTGGCAGCGGGTGTGCGGCGAGCTCGTGGAGGCGGGCCGCCTGACACCCGATCCGACCTGGTACGTCGGCCCGTCGTACTACCACTCCAACTGGTCGGCCAGCTCGATCAGCACCGCGGTCCAGAGCACATTCGTACCGCCGCCACCTCCGGCGCCCGCGCCAGGATCCGGCGGCGGCAGCTCCTCAGGCTTCAGCTCGTACAGCGGCTCCTCGTCATCGTCCTCGGGCTCGTCCGGCGGCGGTGGAGGAGGCGGTGGCGGGGGAAGCTGGTAGGTCAGACCGTTCCGCCTGCGGCGGTCGGGGCCGTGGGGTCGGTGCCGGTTTCGCCGACGGTCTCGCGGGCCAGGAAGTCCTCGAGGTGGAAGAGGTTGTCGCCGGCGCGCTTGGCGACGTTGACCAGGGTGTTCATGGCCGCGACCTCCTCGACCTGCTCCTTCAGGAACCACTGCATGAACTGCTCGCCGATGTAGTCGCTCTCGTCACGGGCCGTGCGCGCGAGCATCTCGATCTGCTTGGTGACCGTGATCTCCTGCGCCAGCGCGAGCTCGAGCGGCTCCAGCGCGGTCTTGAAGTCCGACTCGACCTCGCCGACCGACGGGATGTGCGGCCGGATGTCCTTGTCGAGCAGGTACTGGACCATCATCATCGCGTGGTTGCGCTCTTCCAGGGACTGCTTGTAGAAGTGCGCGGCCAGCTGCGGCAGGTCCTGGTCGTCGAACCAGACAGCGACTGCCACATACTGCTGAGCGGCCGTGAATTCGTTACGGATCTGTTCCTGCAGGAGTTTCTCGTACGTGCTCATTCCGTCAATCTAACGGCCATCCGCCGAATCCACACCCTTGGCGAGCCTGACCTAACCGGCTCGGTTCCGTCCCAGTTCGACCACCTCGGCACCGCCGCCGGGCAGGCTGATCCGCACCGTCGTACCGTCCACGGCCACATCGATGCCCTCGGCAAGCGCCTCCGGCCGGAGCGCGTCGCGGGTCAGCAGTACGGCGTTCACGAGCACCAACGGCTCCCCGCGATGCGGTGACGTCAGGTACGGCGTCGCCGAGTGCGCGCCGAACGGGTTGACCCCCACCGCCCGATGCAGACCCGCCGTGTCGTATCCGTGCAACCCGACCACGGCCGACAGCAACCCATCCGCGTTCCGCGCAGCAGCAGCCGGCACCGTCGCCGAGGCCGACCCCGCGCCGACGGTTGCCTCTGGCAAGGAGTCGCCCGCGACGGCGTAGCCGCCGCTGCGGACCAGCGCGCCCTCCGGACCCTCGACCAGCGCGCACCGAATCTCCCAGCCGTTCCACGCGACCGACGCGATCTCGATCGCCCACGGCCCGTCCTCCCCGAGCCACGCGTTGTGCCAGGAGGACGCCGTACGGCCGTCGACACCCAGCCGCCGGATCCGCCCCCGCCCACTCGCCGCGCCGTCGGTCGAGACCAACGAGATCAGGTTGTCGATCCCCGGCTCACGGTCCGACAGGTCCGGACCGGCGTGGTTCGCGTACGCCAGCCGGTTGTAATGCGGATCGCCCGCCGGCTCCACGCCCTGCGGCTCGGTCACCGGGGCGTGGTCGGCGCCGTGGTTCACCAGCTGCACCACCTGGTCGTGACGGCTCCCGTGCACGATCCATCCCGGATCCGGCATCCCTCGGAGCTGGTCCGCGTTGTCCAGCGGAATCGAGTCCTCCGGGTCCGCCCACACCGGGTGCTCCGGCGGCAGGATCAGCCCGACAAACCCCTTCGAGGCCCAGTACGGCGATCCAGGACCGGAGTACTGCTGCGTTGTCGGCAAAAACGTGTCGTACCACCCGAGCGTCAGCACGCCACGCTCGTCCGGCACCCCGTGCTGCACGAAATGCCGCGCGATCCCCGAGCACAGCCGCCGCGTCTCACCCGGCGTCAACGGTGTCGAGTCGAGCAGTGCGCCCATCCAGTACGGCGCCGCGGCCGCCATCCGATACGTCAGCGACCGTCCCTGGTAGATCGGCGCCCCGTCGTTCCCGACAAGGTGTACGGCGTCTTCGAGGAAGAGCTTGATCCGCTCCTTGTAGAGCTTGAGCCGGTCCTCGTACTGCGCTCCCGGCGTCGCGGCGGCCATCCGCGCCCACAGGCCCGGGTACAGGTGCATCGCCCAACCGATGTAGTTGTCGAAGTTCTGCCCGTCGCCGTCGGAGTACCAGCCGTTGCCGACGTACCAGTCCTCGATCCGGTCGAGACCTGCGTCGATGTCGTCTTGTTCGAAGGTCGCTCCGACAGATGCCAGGAACTGCTCGCTGACGACCTGGAACAACCGCCAGTTGTTGTCGTGCGTCGTCGACCCGTTGAAGCCGCCGAGCCATTCCGCGACGTGCTCCTGCGCCCGCGGGTCGAGGCGGTCCCAGATCCATTCGCGGGTCTCGTGCAGCGACACCGCGATCGCCGCGGCCTCCACCATCTGCTGCGACCTCGGCGTGAGCCGCAGCCACGCCTCGGGGTGGTCCGGGTTGGCGCCGTTCGCGACGCCCCGCGCGTACCGCTCGATCAGCTCCTCGCAGCCCTTGCCCTGGACGCCGGCGATCCGGAACGCGGCGAGCATGAACGACCGGGCGAATCCTTCCAGCGCGTCGGACGCCGTACCCGACCGGCTCGGCCGGCCCGGGAGCTCGACCAGGGAGGCGCCGGGGGAGAAGTACGGCACGAGCGAGTCGAGCAGATGGTCCGCGAGCGCCTCCCAGTGCGCCCGCACCCATCCGGTCTGGCGGGACAGTTCACGGTCGGTGTCCGGCAGGATCAAGCGGGTCATGCAAGTCTTCCGATCTCGGCGGGGCTGATGGCGTGTTGGAGGGGTTCGCCGGCGGTCAGGCGTTCGAGTTCGCTGACCGCGAGTTCGCCGAGGCGGGCGATCTCGTTGCCGACGGCACCGGCGACGTGCGGGGTGACGAAGACGTTCGGAAGGTCGAGCAGCGGCGAGTCCGGCGGCAGCGGCTCGGGGTCGGTGACATCGAGAATCGCGTCGATCCGGCCGGTCACGCACTCGCGGGTCAGCGCCTCGGAGTCGATGATCTTGCCGCGGGCGGTGTTGATCAGCGACGAGCCGTCCTTCAGCAGCGCGAGCAGCCGCGCGTCCACCAGGCCGACCGTCTCGGGCAGCAGCGGCGCGTGCACGCTGAGAATGTCGCTGCGGCGGAAGAGGGTGTCGTTGTCGACCAGCTCCGCGCCGAGCGCCGCGGCCCCGTCGGTGGTCAGGTACGGATCGCTGATCAGCACTTCCAGGTCGTACCCCCGCAACCGCTCCGCGACCATCTTCGCGATCCGCGAGGCCCCCAGCAGGCCGACCGTCGTACCGTAGCTGCCCGGCATCCCGTGCGGGTCGGCCTTGCGCCGCTCCAGCCGGTACTGCGCCGCGAGCCGGAACGCCCGCTTCCCGGCCAGCACGATCGCCGCGACCGTGAACTCGGCGACCGGCTGCGCGTTCGCCGTGGCCGCCGACGAGACCTGGATACCGCGGTCGAACGCCGCCGGATCAACGATCGCCTTGACCGAGCCGGCCGCGTGCAGGATCGCCTGCAACTTCGGCGCCGCCTCGAGAACCTCCGGCCCGATCCGCGGGCAGCCCCAGCCGGTGAGCAGTACGTCGACGTCCGGGAGCGCCGCCCGTACGGCGGGGTCGGTGAGGAAAC
The DNA here is from genome assembly GCF_046549195.1 of Kribbella sp. C-35. Classification (NCBI taxonomy): domain Bacteria; kingdom Bacillati; phylum Actinomycetota; class Actinomycetes; order Propionibacteriales; family Kribbellaceae; genus Kribbella; species Kribbella sp. C-35. The sequence goes on along the minus strand of NZ_JAJPWG010000006.1, from coordinate 478,053 downwards.
TGGCCCCGGGGCCGACCGGGAGCACGGTCGCGATCGCGTCGAGGCGCTGCCGGACCCGCGGCACCAGGACGCGGGACCTGGCGTCGTCGTGCATCGCCAGCATGACGGTCAGGGCGGGGTTTGGCTCAGGGCTCACGACGACAACCTAGCAAGCGCTTTCCACCGCTGTCGCGCCGACGGCCGAGTCTTGGAACATCCTGAAACTTTCCGGCAAGTTCCCCAGGGTCGGAATTACTCCGCGACATCGCGGCGTTGGGGAAGGTAGAACTGCCTGTCAGTCTGTTGGAAGCTGTTGGAAGTTGCGAAGGAGACGACGATGCTGCGACCGGACGACCTCTACGAGATCGTCGACGAGTCGGTGGCGACCGGCCCGGCGGCGACGCCGAAGGTGCTGGTGCACTCGCTGGACGGGTTCATGGACGCCGGCCAGGCCGGGCGCGTGACCGCGGACCACCTGCTCGAGGTGCTGGACCACCGGCTGCTGGCGCGGTTCGACGTCGACCTCCTGCACGACTACCGGGCCCGGCGGCCCGAGGTGACGTTCGCCGAGGACCGGTTCACCGACTACACGCCGCCTCACCTTTCGCTCCATCTGGTGACGGACGACGCCGGTGTTGACTTCCTGCTGCTCGAGGGCGCCGAGCCCGACAGCCACTGGGACCGGTTCGCCGGGGCGATCCGGCAGCTCAACGAGCTCTACAACGTGACGCTCACGATCGGTGTGCACGGCATCCCGATGGGTGTGCCGCACACGCGGCCGCTCGGCCTGACGGCGCACGCGACGCGGCCCGAGCTGGTCACCCGCTCGAACATCTGGGACGGCGAGATGCAGCTGCCCGCGAGCGCCGGGACGATGCTGCAGGTCCGCCTCGGCGAGGCGGGCAAGGACGCGATGGGCTTCGCCGTCCACGTGCCGCACTACCTGGCCGAGAACCGTTTCCCGGGCGCCGCGCTGGCTCTCGTGCACGCGATCTCGGCCGCGACGGGCCTGCTCCTCCCTAGCAAGGCCCTGCTCGACGAGGCCGCCGTTACCGGCCGGCTGGTCGACGAGCAGGTCGAGGCTTCCGAGGACGCAAGCGCAGTCGTCAAGGCACTCGAAACCCAGTACGACGCCGCCGAAGGCTCCCTGACCCGCAAGAGCCTCCTCGCCGACTCCACCCCCTCCGCAGATGAGCTCGGCGCGGAGGTAGAACAATTCCTCGCCGAACTCAACCGCGAAGACAACGAGTAGCGCCCCGGTTCTTGTTGTGCGGCCGGGGCTGTCAGGATGAGGCATGCCTGAGTCGTTGGAGGATCTGGTCGAGTTGCTCGACCTGGAGATGATCGACGTCGACCTGTTCCGGGGCCGTCAGCCGCAGACCTCGATGCAACGGGTGTTCGGCGGTCAGGTGCTAGGACAAGCGCTGGCCGCCGCGAGCCGCACCGTCGACCCGGAGCGGTTGGTGCACTCGTTGCACGGCTACTTCCTGCGCGCGGGCGACACGTCCGTACCGATCGTGTATCGCCCGGAGCCGACCCGCGACGGCGGATCGTTCAGCAGCCGGCGGGTGGTCGCGTCGCAGAACGGCAAGCCGATCTTCTACATGTCCGCGTCCTACCAGCGCCCCGAAGCCGGTCTGGATCACCAGGATCCGATGCCGGACGACGCCGTACCGCCGGAGGAGGCGCCGCGACTGGCGACCGTTCTCGAGGCGCGGTCCGGCAGACCGGCCGCCGACTGGGACAAGGAGTGGGCGGCGCTCGACGTACGCCTGGCCGGAGTCACCGGCCGGCAATTCTGGATAAGGGCTGCCGGCAAGCTTCCCGACGATCCGGCCCTGCATGCGTGCGTTCTCGCCTACGCCAGCGACCTGACCTTGCTCGGGGCAAGCTTGTTGCCACACGGCATCGTCATCGGCGACCGCCGCATCCAGCCGGCGTCGCTCGATCACGCACTCTGGTTCCACCGGCCGTTCCGCGCCGACGAGTGGTTGCTGTACGACCAGTCGTCACCGTCCGCCTCCGGAGCCCGCGGCTTCGCCACCGGCCGCCTCTACAACGAGTCAGGCAGCCTCGTTGCCTCCGTCGCCCAGGAGGGCCTGATCCGCCCCGTCGGGCTGGACTCCGATCTGCTAACGTAGAGACGTGATCAAGCGCGCAGTAGTCACGACGACGCCGGACCTCGTCCTGGCGCGCTGACATCTGACTGTCTGACCAAGCCCCGGGGCGAGTGCCCCGGGGCTTTGTCGTGCTCCCTGGGTGGCTCGCCTCAACCCATGGAGGAATCATGTACGACCACCGCAAACTCGGCCGCGAACTCGGCCTGTTCGACTCCGACCCGCTGATCGGTGCGGGACTGCCCTACTGGTTGCCCGCCGGCGCCGCCGTCCGGCACGCGTTGGAGAGCTACATCGCCGACGTGGAACGAAGAGCCGGCTACCAGCAGGTCTATTCACCGGTCCTCGGCAAGCGCGAGCTGTACGAGATCTCGGGCCACTGGGCCAAGTACCACGAGGACATGTACCCACCGATGGATATGGGCGGTGAGCAACTGGTCCTGCGGCCGAGCATCTGCCCGCACCACGCGCTGATGTTCCGGTCCCGCTCACACAGCTACCGCGAACTCCCACTGCGTTACTCCGAACTCGGCGGGCAGTACCGCGCCGAACTCTCCGGAGCGATCGGCGGCCTCAGCCGAGTCCGCGCCATGCAACTCAACGACGCCCACATCTTCTGCCGCCTGGACCAGGTGGCAGAAGAGGCTGCCGGAGCTTTGAAGCTGATCAAGCAGGCGTACGCCGACATGGGCATCAGCGCATCGCAGTACGTCCTCGCGCTCCCGGCTCTTGATGCGGAGTTCAACAGCCCGGCGAGCAAGTACGTCGGTGACGCGGCGAGCTGGGCGCAGGCCGTCGTACTGCTCCGTCAGGTGCTCGAGAACGCGGGCGTCGAGTACGAGGACGCGCCGGGCGACGCGGCGTTCTACGGGCCGAAGATCGACATCCAGATGGAGGACTCGGCGGGCCGCGAGTTCAGTCTGTCGACCGTCCAGATCGACTTCCACCAGCCGCAGGCGTTCGGGCTCGAGTACATCGGTGCCGACGGCAACAAGCACCGTCCGGTGATGGTGCACCGCGCGATCGTCGGGAGCATCGAGAGAGCGGTTGCTCAGCTGATCGAGGTCCACGGTGGCGCGTTCCCGGCGTGGCTGGCCCCGGTACAGGTTGTCGTACTGCCGATCTCCGACGACGAGGAGAAACCCGCCGCGGAGGTTGCCCGGAGAGCGTCGGATCGCGGTCTCCGGGTCGAGATCGCGCACGCGGACGAGGGCAGCCTGGGCGCGCGGATCCGCGAGAACCGGCTGGCGCCGTACCAGGCCGTCATCGGCTCCCGCGAAGCTGCGGCCGGCCAGCTCGCGGTCCGGGAACGCGACGGCCGCCGGTGGGATGCGGCTCCGATCGGCGAGGTGCTGGATCGGATCCGGGTGGAGGCGGATCCCCATGCAGGCAGAAACCACGATTCGGACGAGAAATGAGCGTGTCCGAGGGGGTTCTGCCTGCGCGGCGGTTTAGTTCGCCTGCAGTTGCCCGATCAGGTGGGTCACGTCGTGGCCCTCGTCGTACAGCGCGAAGTCGACCGTCTTGCCCGTCTGCTGGTACCCGAACCCGACCCGGGACGGCAGCAGCAACGGCTTACGGAAGTCCACGCGGACCGTGAACGCGTCCGGCAACGCGCCGGCGCGCTGGATCGACGCGAGCGCGGCAGCCTTGGCCCACATCCCGTGTGCGATCTGGCGCGGGAACCCGAACGCCTGAGCGGTCAGCTTGAACAGGTGGATCGGGTTCCGGTCGCCGGACGCCGCGGCGTACCGGCGGCCGAGGTTGCCGCGCAGGTCCCACCACGCGCTCGGGCTCAGCACCGGATCGGACAGCAGATTTGCGTGCGCACCTTCCGTCCCGGACGTGCGGCTGAGCAGCGTGGTGAGATCGCTCCACACCAGCTCGTGATCGACGAAGACCTCGCTGATCACGTCGAAGACGGTGCCCTTCGGATGCGGGCGTTCCGCCGTACTGTGCACGCGGATCGCCGGCTCCGCATGCAACGGGATCGGTTGCTTCTGCGTGATTGTGTTGGACAGGTGCACGATCCCCATCGGCTTGTACGGGAACGAGGGGTCGGACATCAGGTCCAGATGCAGCGGGAAGGCAAGCACATGCGGGTACGTCGGGGGCAGCGCGGGACCCGCCGCGAACCCGGTCACCTCGCGGTAGGCGCTGAGGTGGTCCTGGTCGATCGCCGACCGGGGCAGCTCGAGGGTCAGCCCGTCCGCGTCCGGCTCGTAGTCGGCCCGCCGGAGCGTGGCCCGCACGGTCCGCGCGTAGAGCGAGCCGAGCCCGGGGGAGTCGTCGTACCGTCGGGTCGGCATCTCAGGCGCCCAGCATGCTCTGGCCGCAGACCCGGACCACGTTGCCGGTCACACCCGCCGAGGCCGGATCCGCGAACCACGCGATCGTCTCGGCCACGTCGATCGGCAGCCCGCCCTGCTGCAGCGAGTTGATCCGCCGCCCGACCTCGCGGATCGTGAACGGGATCTTCGCGGTCATCTCGGTCTCGATGAACCCGGGCGCGACCGCATTGATCCGGATCTGCCGCTCGGCCAGCGCGGGCGCCAATGCCTGCACGAGACCGATCACACCGGCCTTCGAGGTCGCGTAGTTCGTCTGGCCGTTGTTGCCCGCGATCCCGGCCATCGACGACACCCCGATGATCGAGCCGCCGTCGCGAAGCGCCCCGGACTCGACCAGATGCTTGGTGATCCGCTCCGGCGCGCGCAGGTTCACGTCGAGTACGGCGTCCCAGGCGTCGGTGCGCATGTTGACGAGCCGCCGGTCGCGGGTGATGCCCGCGTTGTGGACGACGATGTCGAGCCCGCCGTGCTGCTCCTGCGCGTGCGCCGCGATCCGCTGCGCCGCGTCGACCGCGGTGACGTCGAGGAGGAGCTCGGTACCGCCGATCTTGGAGATCACCTTGCGCAGCGGGTCCGCGTTCTGCGGTACGTCGACACCGATGATCGTTGCGCCGTCTCGGGCGAGCGTGTCCGCGATCGAGGCGCCGATGCCACGAGCCGCACCCGTCACCAGCGCCGTACGCCCGGCGAGGGGTCGGCTCGGGTCGTTGCTCACCAGCGGTCCGGTCCCGATTCGGGCGACCTGGCCGTCGACATACGCCGACTTGGGCGAGAGGAAGAAGCGGAGCGTCGAGTCGAGTTGCTCGTGGGCGTCCGGGGCGACGTACACGAGGTTGACCGTGGCGCCGCGCTTCACCTCCTTGCCGAGGCTGCGCGTGAAGCCCTCGAGTGCGCGCTGGGCGACCTGCTGCTCGGGGGAGCTCGCGAGTTCCGGCGTACGGCCGACGACGATCACGCGGCCCGCCGGAGCGAGCTGACGGACGACGGGGGAGAAGAAGCGCTGCAGGCTGGTCAGGTCGGCGGTCGAGGCCGCGCCGGTCGCGTCGAAGACGATCGCCTTCGGCCGGATCGTGCTCGACGCGACGCCTTCGGTCACGGTGCTGAACGAGGCGCCGATGTCCCGCAGCAGCGCCTGGACCGCCTTGCCGGCGTCGGTCTCGCCGATCGCCCCGAAGACGACCGGCCCGTCGATCACCGGGCTGCCCTCGGTCCAGCGGGGCAGCGGCGTCGGGTCGGGCAGACCCAGGTTCTTCACCAGCGTCTTGCCGAGCGGCGTCGTGGTGAAGGTCTGGTAGCGATCCGTCATCTCAGCTCCTACTTCTCGAGGATGGCGACGACACCCTGGCCGCCCGCGGCGCAGATCGAGATCAGGCCCCGGCCGCCGCCGTTCTCGTCCAGTTGCTTGGCCAGCGCGGCGACGATCCGCCCGCCGGTCGCCGCGAACGGGTGACCCGCGGCGAGCGAGCTGCCGTTCACGTTCAGCTTGTCCCGGTCGATCTCCCCGAGCGGCGCGTCCAGGCCGAGCCGCTCCTTGCAGAAAATCGGATCCTCCCACGCCTTCAACGTGGACAACACCTGGGAGGCGAACGCTTCGTGGATCTCGTAGTAGTCGAAGTCCTGGAGGCTGATCCCGGCGCGGGCGAGCATGCGCGGTACGGCGTAGGCGGGAGCCATCAGCAGGCCCTCGGCGCCCTTCACGTAGTCGACCGCGGCGGTCTGCGAGTGGGTCAGGTACGCGAGTGGCCGCAGGCCGTGCTGCTCCGCCCACTCGTCGGTGCTGAGCAGGACGGCCGAGGCGCCGTCGGTCAGCGGGGTCGAGTTACCGGCCGTCATCGTCGCGGTCTCGCCCTTGCCGTACACGGTCCGCAGCTTCGCGAGCTTCTCGAGCGTGGTGTCCGGGCGCAGGTTCTGGTCCTTCTCGAGGCCCACGTACGGCGTGATCAGGTCGTTCTGGAAACCACGGTCGTACGACTTCGCGAGGTTGATGTGGGAGTTGTACGCGAGCTCGTCCTGCGCCTCCCGGGTGATGCCCCACTCGAGCGCGGTCAGCGCGGCGTGGTCGCCCATCGACTTGCCCGTGCGCGGCTCGGCGTTGCGGGGGATCTCCGGTACGACGTCCTTCGGGCGGACGCGGGCGAGGACCTTCAAGCGGTCCGGGTACGTCTTGGCGCGGTTGAGGTCGAGCAGAACGTTGCGCAGGTGGTCGTTGACCGCGAGCGGCGCGTCGGAGGCGGTGTCGACACCACCAGCGATCCCCGCGTCGATCTGGCCGAGCGCGATCTTGTTACCGACCAGGATGGCCGCCTCGAGACCGGTACCGCAGGCCTGCTGGATGTCGTACGCCGGGGTGGTCGGGGCGAGCTTGGACCCGAGGACCACCTCGCGCACCATGTTCCAGTCGCGGGCATGCTTGAGGACGGCTCCGGCGACCACCTCACCCACCTCCTGGCCACCGAGGCCGGTGCGGTCGACGAGACCGTTCAGGGCGGCGGTGAGCATGTCGGAGTTTGAGGCGTGCCGGTAGGTCTTGTCCTGCCGGGCAAACGGGATCCGGTTGCCGGCGACCACGGCCACCTTGCGCGGTTCGGTCACGATATGTCTCCTGCTCTAGCGGAGCGGGTCTTCTTGGTTGTCAGGGCTTTCTGTCCCACCGCGGTAGCCAGCGTCGCGGTGATCGCGGTCGACCGGACGGTGCCGACATCGGCATGATGCACCACCGGGTGGCCCGGTTGGCTACCCGACACGATCAGCCCGACCCTTGCCATGTGCAACGATCCGAGCGTCTGCGTGTAGAGATGGTTGGCCAGGTACGCCGTGTCGACCTCGTCGAACACGCCCGCACGCTGGCCGGCTTTGAGGATCACGGCGATACGGTCCAGCGGCGCGGCCATCGCCGTACCCAATTTGACCATCACCGGCTCGGTGATCTCGCCGAACAACTGCTCGCCGGTCCTTCGGAGCAGGCTCATCGCGCAGTCGGTGAACGCCGGGTACTCCAGGCAGAAGTCCACGAACGTCTCGCTGAGGGCCCTGAGCCGGTTGAGCGGCGCTCTTCGTGGGCCGTCTTTCTCTTGCAGCCGTTCGTCGAGCTCTTGGAGGTAGTCGACGAGCGTGAGCGCGAACAGCTCTTCCTTGCCGGCGAAGTGCCGGTAGATCAGGGCCTTGTTGATCCCGACCCGCTTGGCGATATCGTCGATCTGGGCGTCGATCGTGCCGCGCTCGTCGAAGATCTCGCGGGTGGCGCGGATGATGTCCCGCTCGCGGTCGCGCCGACGCTCCGCCGTGGTGCGGCGGCGTCCGATCGCGAGCAGCGCGGAGCTCATGAATCGATCTTAGCCACAGTGGTACCCCTTGGTGCAAACGACAGTTACACTCGTCAGTAACATTGGACCCGGCTCTGTGAGGAAGTTGATGAGCGACCCTGTTGTCTCCGCAGACGTGATGTCTCTGGCCGGCGAGCTCGGCGCCGAGCGCTCGAAGCCCGACTGGAGCACCTTCTCGCTGGCGATCAACGACGACCAGCGCGAGATCCGGGACTGGGCGCACACGTTCGCCGCCGACGTCATCCGGCCCGCCGCTGCCGAATGGGACGAGCGCGAGCAAACCCCCTGGCCGATCATCCAGGAAGCGGCGAAGGTCGGCATCTACGGCCTCGACATGAACATCAATCTGTTCGTCGACCCGACCGGCCTACTGATGCCGCTGGTCCACGAGGAGCTGTTCTGGGGCGACGCCGGCATCGCGATGTCCCTGAAGGGCACCGGCCTGGCGTCGTCCGCGATCTTCTCGAACGGCACGCCGGAGCAGTGGAGCCAGTGGATGGGCCGCTGCTACGGCACGCCGGACGACGTACGGGTCGCCGCTTTCTGCTCGTCCGAGCCCGGTGCGGGATCCGATGTGTCCGCGATCCGTACGCGGGCCGTCTTCGACGAGCGGACCTCCGAGTGGGTCATCAACGGGCAGAAGGCATGGGCGACGAACGGCGGCATCGCTGACATCCACGTCGTCGTCGCGACCATCGACCCGTCGCTCGGCACGAAGGGTCAGGCGGCGTTCGTCGTACCGAAGTCAGAGGTCCGCGGCCTGGAACAGGGCACCAAACTCCGCAAACACGGCCTACGCGCCTCCCACACCGCCGACGTCTTCTTCGACAACGTCCGCATCCCCGCCGAAAACGTCCTAGGCGGCAAAGAAAAACTAGACGCCCGCATAGCCCGAGCCCACGAATCCCGCGCCGCCGCTGCTGCTGCCTCCGCTTCCGGCTCCGGATCCGCTGCCGGGGCTGCCGGCTCTGGTTCTGCTTCTGGCTCGGGTACGGCGGGCCGCAACGCCTCGATGGCGACCTTCGAAATGACCCGCCACATCGTCGGCGCCCAAGCCATCGGCATCGCCCGCGCCGCCTACGAGGTAGCCCTCGACTACGCCAAGACCCGCGAACAGTTCGGCCGCCCGATCATCGACAACCAGGGCATCGCCTTCAAACTCGCCGACATGGCCATGGAAATCGACGCCGCAAGACTCCTGGTCTGGCGAGCCGCCAACATGTCCGCCGCCCTCATGCGCGGCGAAACCCCCGACTACCGCCACGGCGAAGGCTCCATGGCCAAACTCAAAGCTGGCGAAGTAGCCGTCAAGGTAACCGAAGAAGCCATCCAAATCCTCGGCGGCAACGGCTACACCCGCGAATACCCAGTAGAACGAATGCACCGAGACGCCAAGATCTACACCATCTTCGAAGGTACCTCCGAGATCCAGCGTTTGGTCATCGCCCGCGCGATCTCGGGCATGCGCATCCGGTAGCTGTTTCCGCAGGTCAGAGGCTGATTCCGGGGTCGTCAAGGGACTGGCCGCCGTCGGGTTCCCAGTGGGTCGTGGGGGACCGGCCGGCGGCCAGCTCCGTCACAGCTCCGTGAGCCTCCATCGCGAACAGCCGGGACAGTCGCGAGTCGACAGCCTTGCGCGCCCGCTCGTGGGATGACGGCAGCAGGTGGGTGTAGAGCCGGAGCGTGAAGCCTGGGTCGCCGTGCCCCAGGTACTGCGCCAGCTCCTTGATGTTCACGCCGTCCGCCAGGGTGATGCTCGCGTAGTAGTGCCGCAGAGCATGCATCCCGTTCTCCCGGCTGGAGTAGTACTGCCGCCTGCCCCGTGCGTCCTTCGTCGGCTCCGGTATGACGCCAGCGTGGAAGAGCGCCGGCTTCCACACGAGCTCGTCGTACGTCCGCGCCCGGATGTGCTTGTCGTCAGTCCAGCGGAACAGCAGGTTGACCGTGTGCGGCTTCCCGTCAACCTTCTCCCACGGCAACGTGTAGGCCCGCGGCTTCGCGGTCTGGATGTATTCCGTGAGCATCACGGCGACGCCCTCTGACATCGGCACGGTCCGCTCGGTGTCGTTCTTGGGCAGCGCGAAGACGAACTCCCTTCCGAGCTTCTTCACCTGTCTCCGGACTCGCATCACCATCTCGTCGAAGTCGACGTCCTCCTCGGCGAGCCCGAACAACTCACCCTGCCGCAGCCCGCACGCAGCACCGATTGAGGCGATCGGCCTGTATTGCGGCGGATGCCCCTCGACGATCCGCAGCAGAACCTCGTCGCTCCAGGCAGTGGTCTTCCCGCCCTTCTCGGCCGGCACCTTGACCACTCGCGCCTTCGCCGGATTCCGCTTGATCGCCTCATCATCAACGGCAACCTCCAGCGTCCCGTGCAACACGAGGTACGCCGTACGCGCCGTAGACGACCCGAACCGCGCATCCAGCCCCGCAACCCACGCTGCGATTTCCGAAGGCTTGATCGTCCGCAACTGCCGCCGTCCAAACACCGGTACGACGTGAAGCCGCAAAGACGACTCGTACTTCATCGCTGTCGCCGGATCCACCACCCGCGAAGCAAGCCACCTCCCGGCAACCTCCTCAAACCGAACCTTCCCAGCTTCCGGATCGATGTACTCCCCACGCTCCCGATCCGTCTCCATCGCAGCCCCATGCCGCTCCGCAGCCGTCTTCGTCCCAAACGCCTTCGACCGCTCCCGCCCCTCCGGATCCACCCACCCCGCCAACCACCGCTTCCCCCGCCCCCACTTGGCAGTCCGAACCCGCCCAGCCGTCCCATCCGCCTGCCTCACAGCCCGAGTCCACTGATCCTTTACATACGCCATCGCGCCGCACCTCCATCGTGTCCATGTGCGGCAGCTCAACGTTTGGAGTGTGGAGAGAACCGACCGTCGTCCGGGCGTATGGCGCGGAGCGGCGGAACGGACGCGGGGTGCAGGGGACTTTAGGAGAACGAGGGATGTCCCCTCAGCACGTCCGCTCCGCCTGCTTGGTGGCGATCAGGACCTCGTGGGTGCAGTGGCGGAGGTGGTCTCTGATCTGCGCGGGGTGCCCGAGTACGGCGAGGTGGTGCAGCGTCGGCACGACGAGAGGTTGCCCGTCGGACTCCGGGAGCGATTCGAGAAGGTCGAAGGCCGCGCTGGGCGGTCCAAGCTCTTCTACGTATCCAGGTAACTTGGCAGCGGATATGACACTCTGCGTCCACACCATGGCGCAGTGACGCGGTCACCACTACAGGCTGTGCTCGTCGAACCGACCTGTCGGCCGTGCCGATAGACGCACCGGATGTGCTCGGGCTCACCTCACAGTGCCGCCTAGACACAAGGAGTGCCGATGACGGCACCGCAGCCGCAGTTCGACTCATGTTTGTGGGAACACGCGGACCTGGGTTCTGTCATCGCGTCGCGTGTCGTGGCGGGCACCTTCCGCTGGCTGCAGCGGCACGGCGGGAGCCAGAACAAATCGGAGCTCGGACCTATCAATCTCAGGGCGAGGTCTCGGAAATCCTCAACGGCCGCCAGGTCAAAGCGTGCGACGTCATTGATCGTATCGCCGACGCGATCGAGATCCCTCGCGGACGGATGCCACGATTGATCCCACGGCAACGGTCGCCTCACCCGCCCGCGGATGCACGCCCCAGACACCTGGGTAACGCGGAAGCCGCGTGCGCCGAAGCCTCGGTCGTGGCTACTGTGGATCGGCACGCGCCCCGATGCGCGGTAGCCTCAAGCGTGACCCCGGCTCGGAAGGCGCTACTCGCCAGCAGCACGCTATTCGCGGCAGGATTCGGCGCGATGGCGACATTGTCGGCGGTCTATGGCAAGCCGGAGGGAGTCCTGGGATTCACCGACTACCTCAGCGCGACCTGGGGAGACAGCGTGCTACTTCCTAGTTCGATCGGGACACTCGTCTATGCGTATCACGCGCTGCCCGCGACACGTGGTGATCGCGTCCTCGTCCTGGTGGGCGGCCTTTGTGGAGCGGTTGGCGGTCTGCTAACTCAGGTGCAATGGCTTCGGGACGACGATCCGCAATTGAACTGGACCTTGCCGGCGCCGCACGTATTCAACGGAGCGGGGTTATATCACGCGGTGTTTCTCACCGCGGCGGCGGCGGCGTTTGGCGCGGCTTGGTCTGGATCATTGCTGCGGTGGGCACACAACCCCGAGGTTCAGGATTGGCGGGTTGACTGGGCCTTAGGTACCGCGTTGGCGAGCGGGTTGGGTTTCGCTGGCCTGCTGGTTGTCGACAACCAGTACACGACAGATCGGCCGTCGTCTGCGTCGACCCTCGCCGCGCTAGCTGGTGCGGCCGCCCTGAGCGTCGGTGGTGTGGCCGCTGGCGCCTGGTTCAGACGGAAGCGCCGGAGGGCGTCGGCGGGTCGTCGGTCTCTTTGACCCAGTCGAATAGGCGTGCGATGAGGACGAACGGCCACAAGAGCGAGGCCTTGAACGTCCAGCGGCTGAGTTTCTCCTGCAACGCGATGTGACTCGAGAGCCGTGCGACGAACTGGGCCTGGAGTTGACGTCGTTCCTCAGGTGACTGACGTCGTGTAACAGATTCGGACAAGGGGCGACGTCTCTCGCTTGCCAGGTGGCTGCTGTTGTTCTTGTGAGCGAAGTTGGCGACGCTCCACATTAGACCTGCGAACGCGGCCGCGACCACGAGCGGTTTCCAGTTCGCGACGGGGTCTTGTCTGAACATCGACACAACGATGCTGGGTACGCAGGTGGTGACGATCAACTGAGCTCCGTACAACAATTGGGACTGGACCGCGTTGCTGGCCGAGCTTTTGACGGACAACTGCTGGTGTGGACCTGACCCAGTGGCTACGACGAGGTTCGCGGCGAATATCGCACCGAGCAAGATGGCAACGACGCCAATCCCCTTCGCGGTCACGACAAGGAGGGCGCCTTGGCGGCCAGGTCCCCAGAGCACCCGCTCGCCGAGCCAAACCACAGCGATAACGATGTTCAGGGCGCACAGGCAGCCGAGCACCCACGCCGGCCACTCTCCGTCGAGGCAATGGATCCGCACCTGGGTCTGGATGATCTCTTCGAGATAATGGAAGGCATTGAAGAGGCCAAGCACGACAAAATACGGGACGGCGATCGTCCAGCCCCAAGGGTTCCGCACCAAGTCCGCCACTAGAACGCCGGCAGAGCAGGTCAGACCGAGCGCGCTCAGTACCACTGCTGTCCTAGAGACTCTTAGCTTGTCGTCGTGGGCGCTGGTCGGGCGCCGAAACCACCCGATCGCCGCAGCGAAAAGGCACAGCCCTGCGCTGCCAACAAGCGCGTAGACCAGGACGGGAGTGACGTCCAGTTGTCGCCTACCACCTTCTACGTCGAAGCCCAATTGGCCAGCCACCAGGACGATCGACAAGATGCCGGCCACAACGGTGCTTAGGGCAACGAACCACGTGATCGCCAGCAAGTCCGGAGCCTGCTCTGACGGTGCGCGGCGTTCAAGGGCCATCATGTGTCGATATGCTCGACGACCAACGAAGAAGGCGACGGCCAGTAGTGCCACGACGGAAGCAGGCACTGCACTCGCCGAGTCCGGCCCCCAACCCGCAAGGTTAGCTCGGGTCGCCATGATGGGCACTGCGACAGCGCCGAAGGCATGTGCCGTGGCCATGCCAGACTCCGTTATCTCGCCTCTGGTGCTGCCGACCATGAGGAGTAAGAGGAGAAGAAAGGCGACATGGATGGCTGCGAGCAGCGCCACAGCGACCGTGGCCAGGTCCGGCGAATCCATCGATACATACGCAGCCGCGACGCCGCTGCCCACAAGCAGTATTAGGGCGACCGCGCTGACCAAGCGGTTCCGAGACCAGACACGCAAGGCAAGCGCAGATTCGGCCAAGACGGCGGCCGCGCCAATTGCGAAGAACCACCATTGAGCATACATTCCCGCCATCGCCCCCCGATTCGGTGCCAGCCTTTTGAGTGTCTATCGTCCGCGGCCGATGGCCGTTACGGATCGCCGCGATTGAGAGCTCGATTGATGGCAGAATAGGCGCTCTCGACGGGCCGCGGGCGTCGGTTTGCCAGTGCGAGGCGATTCGGCGAGGGTTTGTGTTCTCACAAGACGGGACTGCTCCAGCACGCGAGAATCCCGTATTCGACGGCAACCACCAGTCCTCGGCAGGCTAAACCGCAGGTCGGCTTGCAGGAAGTCTGCCCCTCCCTGATCGGTAGTAACGTACGACAGCATTCCAAGTTGATCACGGCGCACTCGCGGAGGGGACCTCAACTAAATGAGTGATTCATTCACTCGCTTCATGTCGCTCTCCGCGCGGAGGCGATATCCCGACATATGGACAGCTGCGATTCGCGCCAGGATGAGCTCTTCGAAGCTGCCGGCTTACCGCCGCCCAGAGTGAGCCAACGCGGACCTGACTAGTAGCAGCCGCAGTCTGGCCGTTACATAACATCGGAGCGGAGCGTCTGCCCTGGAAACCTAGCTCGCTGTTGGCGCCTCAATAGTTCAGCGGCGACGGTTTGCCGGGCTTGTCCTCGGACCAATGGAACCGGCGAGTGTGGTGGTCGCGGTCGCAACTGCAAGCAGGTGTATGGCTGCGAGCGCCGCGCGTCGCCCCTTCATCATCGATGGGGCGACGCGCTCCGTTCGTGCATGCGAGGTGATTTTGACGTTGTGTGGCACTAGATTCACCATCGTGCCGCGCCACGTCCAGAATCGTCCCGCATGTCAAACGACAAAGATGACTCGATGCCTCGCACGAACTCGCACATTTGATTCGGAAACAATTAAGTGAGCCATCGCTTGAAGCAATTGACTGACCCTGGGCCTGGGCTCGGAGGCGATCGTCTCTAGTCCCAAAAGCCGCCGTGTGTGGAGCACAACTTGCCGGTTGAGCGGCAGGTGCTGCAGGTGAGCTTGTCTCCAAGGATGCTTGTTCTCGTTTGGCCATCGCAGTCGGGACATTCGTGTAGCGAGTTGTGGCATTTCCTGCATTCGTCCATTTGCGGTCCCCTCTAGCTGTTGAACTTCTGGCATCGGGGCAAGATGGGTCCACGCATGCTTGGCTGTGCCAAGGGCCAGTGATGTGAAACCGCTCGGACTTGCTGGCTGATACCCCCTGCGAGAACGCAGAGTCTGGCGTTGTCGCCGATCGGCGACAACGGCCCCCCAAACTCCGCAAACAAGACCATGCTCCTCTCACCGGAAGATCGCAAGTATCGGTATGAATTACCGCCGGCGGGACCAATTGTGTGAACGACATTCAGGACTCCGTTTGCCTCCAATGTCAGTTCGTTCAGGGAAGAAAATTCTGCGCCCAGCAACGGGCAAGGGCCGTCAGGATGCGCCACGCATATGGTGAGCGGCGGTTGTGCCGAGCAGATGGCGAGACGGACAGCGTGGCCCCGGCGAGGAGTTTGTCGAAGGTGGTTGTGGACGTTGGCTGTGGGTGATTCGAGCTGGGCGTTAACTCTGGTGTAGCCGGCGTCCTTGGCACAGCGGGCTTCGAGGCTTGCCTGTGACTCATACTCGGTCATTGCCTCAGCGCATGATCGTCCGCAACTGCCGCCGTCCAAACGTCGGATCCACATACGGCCTCAACGATGACTCGTACCTGATCACCGACGCCGGATCCTCCCGAAACCGAACCTTCCCAGCCTCCGGATCGATGTAGTCCCCAACGCTCCCGATCCGTCTCCATAGCATTCGCATGCCGCTTAGTCGGGCCCTTAGCACCGAGCGCCTTAGTCCGCACCCGCCCCTCCGGATCCACGCACCCCGCGAACCACCGCTTCCCCTGCCCCACCGCTCATTCCGCACCCGAACCAGGCTCCGTCAGCCTGCTCCACCGGCCGAGCCCACTGATCCCTGACATAAGCCACCGCATCGCACCTCCGTCACGTTGATGTGTGGCAGCTCGACGCGTCAGCGGAGGCGGATGCGGGTCCACCCGCGCCGGGCCCATGGGGAGCTCAACCTCGCCGACGGCTCGGCTAACCGGGAGGCTAAGGGCCCCGGGACGGTAGGCGGCGGAGGGTCTTCTAAGCCCCAGCGCCTGCAGATCACCGACTGGTACGGGGCTGACACGCTGCGACGGTCTGAAGCGCAGGACTCTGCGACGGAATCGGTCACAACCTGTAACGATCAGTGCGGGTTGGACGATGATCAGTCCACAACCTGTGGGGGGATCTCAGTCGTGTCGGAATCGGCAAGTGCTGCACGTGAAGGCGTATCACCATTCGATCAGGTCCGTCAGGAGGATGAGTTCGGCGAGTATTGGCTAGCCCGAGACATGCAAGCGTTGATGGGCTACGACGCCTGGGACAGGTTCAGTCTGGTGATCAACCGAGCCATCAGGTCCTCAGAGAACACAGGTACCTTCTCTGGCCAGGCCTTCTCCGAGATTCGGGGGATCGGCAGCGACGCCTCTGCTCAGCTGGACTACAGATTGAGTAGGTACGCCGCCTACCTGGTCGCGATGAACGGCGATCCGAACAAGCCACCGGTTGCTGCGGCGCAGGCCTACTTCGCGATGCGTACGCGCGAGGCCGAGGCTGCCACGACCAAGCCGATGGATGAGCTTGAGATGGCTCGGAAGTATGTTGCCGTGCTCGAGCGCGAGCAGCAGCTCACCAAGGAACTCGCGGTCGCGGCACCGAAGGCTGGCAGATGGGATTCATACTGCAACTCTGAGGGCCTTATCGGTATGACTGAGGTAGCAGACATCCTCGGCCTCAATGTCCAGACGCTGACCAGTTGGCTGGTGGAGATCAACCTGTTCCGCAAGCAGGTGTCTGCGAACGGTGGCGGGCGTAACATGCCGCGGACTGGTTACCAGAGTTCAGGTCACTTCAAAGTGAAGACTGAGACCAAGAACAGCCAAGTGTTTCCCGTTGCGTACTGCACGCCGCGCGGAGTTGACCTGATCGTCGACTTCTGGGGTCACCACAGCGCAGTATCCCGCGGGCGGCCAGCGTAGTGAAGCTGAAGCAAGAGACCCGGGTCCTTCGCCGCAAGGCTGTTGAGTCATTGAAAGCAACGACTGCTGCTTTCAATTCTCCCCACGATGAAGGTCGTGTAACACAGGTCCTCCTGTGCCTTCAGCATTCTTTTGAGATGCTTTTGAAGGCTGCGCTTGTGCATGAGTCCATCTCAGTATTCGATCGCAAGTCCGGGCGCTCTATCGGTTTCGAGGCGTGCGTCCGTCAGGCCAGTAACTCGCCGCACGTCAAGCTCGGCGAGGCGGATGCGGGCACGCTGCGAGCAATCGATGCGATGCGGGACGACGAGCAGCACTGGTTCAACGAGGTTAGCGAACAATTGCTGTACCTCCGCACCCGTGCTGGCTTGACCTTATTTGATGACTTGCTGGATCGCGTGTTCGATGAGAAATTGGCCGATCACCTTCCTCAACGCGTACTTCCGCTCTCGGTCGATCCCCCACGGGATCTCGACGTACTTGTGGACGAGGAATACTCGCAGATCGCTGCGCTGTTGAAACCTGGACGGAGAGCGAGGCACGAAGCCCAGGCTCGGATCCGTACGCTCCTTGCAATGGAGGCGCATGTTGAGCCCGATGTCAGAGTCTCAACGCGGGACGTGAATCGTGTGGCGAGGGGAATCAAGGAGGGTCGGCCGTGCATCGAGGTTTTTCCTCGACTGGTTGATATTGCAACGCAGCTCGACGGTGAGGGGGTTACGCTAAAGGTTCATTTCGCTAAGAAGGCTGGCGCGCCTGTGCGATATGTGAGTGACGAATCCGTCCCGGCAGCCGCGATCCGAGAAGTCGATCTGGAGAAGAAGTTCCACATGTCGGCCCGCGATTTAGCGAGGTCTCTAGATCTGTCAGAGCCGCGTAGCACGGCGTTGCGTCGCCACCTCGGCGTCGATGACGACCCGACATCGCGCCATGTCTTCGTTTTCGACTCGCAGAGGATTCCTCGATTCTCCGACAACGCACTGCGCAAGATGCGACAGGCACAGGAGACGCTCGATATGGCCCAGATCTGGAAGCATCACAGGCCGGTGGGCGTCAAAGTTCTTCCAAAGTGTCCAGTTCAAGGCTGCGCGAGCACATAGCTGGTGCGTCACGGCTGTCGCTGGCTACGCGGGCACATCGCTTGCCGGCGCTGCTCCCACTGGCGCCGGATCGCGCGTCGAAGTCGAGCAGCGATCAGTCGGGGCGGCTTTTCGCTAGTGTCGATGCGGATCGTCCGATAGCCGCCATGTTCGAGCCGTTCGTATGCGTCGTCGTAGAGGCGGACCTCGGTGTTGCTGCTGCCGTCTTGCCGTTGTAGCCGGTTGTGTGGCCCTTTGGCTGCAAGGCGGGCAGCGATTACGTCTGGGGTTGCGGTCAGGATGATCGACAGTTGTGGTCGGTCGGCGAGGGAGTTGAGGTTCCAGAGGAAGTCGGCCTCGATGCCGTCGAGGCGTTGCATCACGAGCGCTGACGGGACGTACCGGTCGCAGAGCACGAGATGGCCGGAGTCGAGATGTGGCCGGACCT
The DNA here is from genome assembly GCF_046549195.1 of Kribbella sp. C-35. Classification (NCBI taxonomy): domain Bacteria; kingdom Bacillati; phylum Actinomycetota; class Actinomycetes; order Propionibacteriales; family Kribbellaceae; genus Kribbella; species Kribbella sp. C-35. The sequence continues at coordinate 459,788 of NZ_JAJPWG010000006.1, read as the reverse complement.
CGGTCTCTAGGTGGTGGTATCGATCAGCGGCGTACAGACATGCGAGGGCAGGCCCGGCGACTGTCTCGGTGAGGTCATAGGCGAGTCGCCCGATGAGGCCACGAGAGGGTTCGGCGGTGAGGTGGACTGCGATGTTGTCGGCTCGGAGGAGTTGAGCAAGGTGGGTGATGGTCGTGGTCTTGCCCACGCCGGACGGGCCGTCGATGGTGACGAAGAGTCCGGCGTCGGGCTCAGAAGAGCGTCGCGGCCGATTCATCGGCCACGTCCGCGGTGGTCTTGCCAGATGTGATGTTGAGCAGCTCGGCGAGCGTGAGCGGCTCCCGGTCGGATGGCGCAGCCAGGTGGACGAGGAGCCGGGCACACACGATGGCGTCATAGGTTGCGCGGTGCGGTGCCAAGTCGGTGGAGAGGCCCTTGGCTAGATCGAATGCATCGACTAGGGCACCGAGTTTGTAAGAGTCGCGGCCGGGCAGGAGCCTGCGGGCAAGCTTGAGTGTGTCCAGAACTTGGGTGGGTTGATAGCCCTGGAGTTCGCGGCCGACTACGCCAAGATCAACGCCAGCGTTGTGTGCGACGAACACCATGTCGCCCAGCGCGGTGCGCAGATCGGCGTCAACGTCGGCGACCGTCGGAGCGCCAGCGACTTGCTCGTCTGTGATCCTGTGGAATCGCCGCGCCATTGGAGTGATCGGACGTGGCGGCCGAACCAGCCAGGTATTCGCTGGGCCGATGGTGCCCTGCCGGATTGCGACGATCGAGATCTCGACCAGGTTCGGTGGTTGCTGACCGTTGCCCTCGACGTCGACGACGGCGTAGTCGAACGCGGTCCACGAGTTCGTGGGTTCAATCATTTGTCGTCGCCTCCCATCCGATGTCTGCGCGGCCGTGCCGGTTGAGGTGGTGCGGGTGCCCTGCATCGTGGACCTGGAACGCAAAGGCGTGCTGCAGGAAGTATCGGGGCTGCTCCGAGGCCAGCCCCTCTACTTGGACCGCGCGGCCAGTGATGTCGAGCACCTCCAAGTCTGCCGCCTCCGGAAGTTCAGCGGCTGCATCCAGGAACGCGCGCGTCGTCGGAACCTGGTGGGAGCCGGCACACAGCTTCAACTGCGCCATCGGGCAGATGTCACACAGCTCGCGGATCCCATAGTGGCCGTTGTAGTCAGGCAGGCCATGCGTGTACGACACGGCGCAGGAGGTCTTGCGGAACAAGGGCGACGCGCCCTTTGGCCGAGCCGCGAAGGCGTCGATGACGCGGCGATCGAGGGCTTCGGGCACGATCTTGCGTCGCGCCGTTCCCTCGTATGGCTCGGGGATCCCGTTGGCCTTGTAGTACTCGGCGATCTGATCGCGGTAGAACAGGCCAGTGAATACGGTAGCGTCCGCCGACCTGGACAGTTCGACGGCCCGCTGTAGGTGGTCGTCGGTGTCGTTGAGGCCCGGTACCAGCGGACGCCAGTACAGGATGGTCCGATAGCGACGAGGTTCCTGGGCTGAGCCGTACGCGGTCGCGCGGCGAAGGGATGCGGCGGCTACGGAGCTCGGGTAGGGCTCGACGCGGCGGTCTTCGATGCCGGAGTAGGTGAACAGCAACGTCACCTTGAGGTTCTTCAACGCGTTGAGCCTGGCGCAGTCGGTGTCGCGGACGACCGCGCGGGTGATCACGAGTACGTGGTTGGTGAGGCCGCGGGCATCGAGGTCTTCGAGTACGGCGAAGAGGTGGTCGCGGACGCCGGCGAGGAACGGATCGGTCGATCTGTTGAAGATCTGCAATGGTGTCTTGTGCGGCTTGAAGTAGCGGTGGTTGACCAGTTGCTCGACCGCTTCAGCATCGGTCATCAGGGCAGCCGGCGTGTTGGCGTCCCACAGTCCGTATGTGTGGCGGATGCAGTAGGCGCACCCGAGCGGACAGCCCTGTACATGGTTGAGCGACAGCCCGGACTTGCGGTACTCGACGACCTCCTGGGCGCGCTCAGGTAGCGCGGCAACGATCTCGGCAGGCAGCAGCGGTACAAACGTGACCATTCGGTCCTCCGAAAGGTGCGGCAAGGTGGAACGGCGGACCGGCGCAGATGCAGGGATCAATACGCCGGCCCACCGGACTTGGCGAGACTTGCTTGCGATCAAGGCAGGCTCGCTGGTGGGAACGAAGGCCGGATCTCTCTGATCGTCTTCCTGCCTTCGAGCCGTGCCTTCGCCGGCCTGCGGTCGACTTCGCGTCGGCGTTAGGCGCCGGTGCCGCCAGACAGCGGGTGCCGCGTGCCGGTTTCGGGCGTACTAGGAAGATGGATGGAGTGGCTGCCGGGACTTGTGATTGGGGCGCAATGCAAGCGGCGTCCGGCTAACCCATGGATGCGGAGCCGGATGACGTTGGCGTACTGCTCGGCCAAGGCAGCAGGAGCGATGTGTTCCTCGATCAGCTCGTCGGCGAGCCAGAGTTGCACCCGCCAGAGCTCGTGTGTCACTGGCGCTCGGCAACCGGATCATCGCTGACCCGCAGACCCGGAAACCGGCGACGCATGGCAGCGGCGTACCGACTGGCCGTGTGTGCGTCGCCTCCGAACGTCGTGATGACCGTGTCACCGAACCACAGCCGGATGCGACGCAGCGAGCAGATCCTCGACGAGGTCATCGGTCCATCACATCCCGGACGATGTCGGCAACCATGGCGATGGCTGCCGCGCCGGTGACGGCAATCAACATCCACATCTCCGCAATCACTCTCAGTCACATCCTCAGTCGCCTTTGACTATCTGGTGTAGATCAGTAGCTCTGAGTAGCCACAGTGACTGATGTGCTTCGCTGGCAGCTATCCCCTTTGGGGATATGACTTCACGGGAGGCTCGTACGAGCAGTCATGATGTGCGTACTGTCGGATACGATTTCCTTCTGAATCCGGGACTTCCAGCTAGGATTTCTATGCGCGATGAGGCGGCAGAGGTGATCAGGCTCCCTCTGTCGTTCTGGCGCGCGGCAGCCGTGCAACAGGCGCTTCACCAGCGCGACGTTGGCGGCCTGTTCCGCGAGGCTGGCGCTAGGGGAATCAGCCAGACGCGAATCGGATCGGCTGCCGGTTTCAGTCAAGGCAGAGTCAGTGAGATAGTCCGGGGTACCCGGAGAGTGTCGCGGCTCAATGTGCTGGAGCGCATCGCGGACGGGCTCTCGATGCCCAAGCGCGAGCGGGAACTCCTCGGCCTGGCGCCGCGACATCGGGACGAGTTGCCCCGGCACGAGGTCGAGCACGGGGTTGATGGGACAGGTGACGACGACGTGGAGCGCAAGGAGTTCTTGCGAGTAGCGCTCGGAGCAGGCGCTGGGATCGCCGCAGCGCGGTACATCTCCATGGACGACCACGCATCGTCAGATCTCCGATCGGCCCTTGCTGGGCCGATCACTCACTACCGGCGGATGGAACACGCAGTTTCGTCGGAACACCTCGCGCCGGCCGTCGAGGCTCACCTGTCGCTGGCGCGAGTGACGGTGGATCAGAGCCTTCGAACCAGCGGCGGCTACAGCGTGCTAGCCGAGATTGCAGGTATGACCGCCTGGCTTGCGATTGACCGCGGTGAACCTGCAGCCGCTCGAGCGCGGTACAAGGAGGCGATCCGGCGCGCAGAGCAAGCCGGACATTCGTTGTTGATGGCGTACATGGCCGCAAGCCTCGGCCAGTTCGAAACCGAGTCCGGCAACCCGCGAATCGGCCTCCAACACATCGCCCGCGCTGAGGCGCTCCTCGACGGCTCAGCCCCTGACGCCGCGCGCGCATGGCTCTCGTCTGTCCGTGCAGTCACCGCAGGAAAGCTGCAGGATCAGAAAGCAACGCTGGCTGCACTTAAGCTCGCGGACACCTTGACGGATCATCCAAGAGGCGAGCCGGTGTGGCCCTGGGTCTTCCAGTTCGATCGCGGCAAGCTCGCCTCAGCTCGTGCCATCGCTCTCGGCCGGCTAGGCGATATCGAAGGTGCCCGGACCGCATTCGCAGAGGCAGATCCGCATCTCACCGGGCCGAAACCCCGTGCGCTCGGACTGATCGACCATGCCCGGGTCTTGGTCGCTGCCGGTCGCATTGACGAGGCCTGCGGCGCTGTCCAACCCGCACTTCGCACAGGTCAGCGTCTCGGCAGCAGGCGAATCGTGAATCAGGTTGAGCTGTTCATCGAGGACATACCGCCTGGCAGCAGCGAGGCCCGCTCGCTGGCTCGGGCATTGAAAGGGGAGGTTTAGTGCTGCACCTCGCAGTCTCCGGTCATCGTGGGCTATCCGAATCAACAGAAGCCTGGATCGCAGCCGAGCTGCGCCGCACTGTCGAGTCCAAAGGAGCGGCGGACCTCGTCGGAATCTCTTGTCTCGCGGACGGGGCCGACGCGCTCTTCGCCCGGACAATCCTCGACCTCGGCGGTCGCCTGATCGCGGTCATCCCGGCAACCACATACCGCGAAGGCCTGCCAGCCTCCTACCACCCAACCTACGATGCGCTCCTATCCGCGGCCTCGGAAACGATCGTCCTTGATCGAGGTGTCTCCGACTCTGACGCGCACATGGATGCGAGCCTCCGCATGCTCGACCGAGCCGACGAGTTGATCGCCGTCTGGGACGGGCAAGCAGCCCGCGGCTACGGCGGAACCGCCGACGTCGTTCAAGCAGCACGTGACAAAGACCTACCGGTGACAGTCGTCTGGCCGGCCGGCGTTACGCGCGACTAAGCGGTCGTTTCGCAAGTTCCACTCTCAGGAGCGGCGCCGCGTGGACGACGTGGGCGAACGCTGATGTGCCAAGGCGGGCATCGGCTCCGACCACCGGCCCCGTAGCCGACCGCAGGAACGCTCGTGTCCTGTGTGCGCGGCCTATGCCGCCCGATCAGCGCCAGGAACCGTCGAACAGAGCCCGCCGGTCGGACCTGCTTAGGCCGGTGGCCAAGCGCATCTGCGCGCGGGAAAGTGCCTCGCGCAGCGTCGCGTTTGCGTGCTGAAGCTCGGCGACTTGATGCTGCAACCGGGCGACTTCTGCCGTCAGCGTGCGCACGCTTTCGGCTTCGATCGCCTCTGCCGAGCGCATCCGTTGGCGGCTTCGCCAGTGTCGGAGCCGGCAGCGATCCGAGCAGAAGCGTTGGTCGGATCTGGCTGCGGTGTAGGTGTCGCTGCAGTGCTCGCAGACGTGTTGGCGCGCAGTCAGATCACGCCCGAACGGTGGTGGGAAGTCATCCATACATGCTCAACGTCCGTCGCGTGAACGTCCCGGATCTCTCGTTGCAGATGGCTGAAACGCCTCGAATGCCAGAAGTGTGCCGGTGGTGCTGTCCTCGTCTCGGCGGGTCGAGCGTATGTACGCGGCTTGGACCGTGTGGCGAGCTGTTGAGGCTTCACCTACAGGTCAGGCGCCAATGCCGCGCTGGTTGGTGGCAGCAGCGTGCTGGGCACCTGGCACGAGCTGAACCATGAATCCGATCGGGTGGAGGTACAAGTAGCGGGCGGCGCGGCTACGCGTGCGAGTTCGTGGCGTAGTCAAACCTCCTCGACGCGGGCGATCTTTAGTCGATCTGCTGACTGCGACGCCGTCGAGGAGGTCAAGGCGCTGGACGCGCTCGCTGCCCCAGCGCCGTTGCCTTGGCCGTTGCTGTGCACAGCCTGGACCACCCCAACACCGACCACGCGACCAATGATCTGCACGAGGTGCCGCTGGAGTTATCCACAGGCACCATTGGTCGGTTCTGCACTGGCGGGTTCGGTCGCGTGTCAGAGCGATGCGATGCTGGCACGATGCATGGATGGGGAAGTTGAGGCGATCTGGATGGCGGGTCGCAGCGGGTCTCACGGCCCTGCTGTTCCTGGTGGGGATTTGCGTTGCCGTCGTCGGCAACTGGGCCACCGCTAACCAGCCGAGATGGTTGGACTCGTTACTCGACAAGCATCAGGCCGCCGTGTGGATCGGCCTAGCCGTGCTGGCTGTTGGCGGCAGTATTGTCAGCCTGCTGGCCTTCCGCGCATCTCTTGACCGGCAGCCTTCGGCCGACGCCAGCCTCTCGGGAACGCTGGGCAGCGCAGGTCAGAGTAGGTATGCAGTGCAGCCGACCAACGCCGACGCAACGAAAGCGCGGGCGACGGGCGTCGTGTTGGCAGTTCCTGCCTTGAGCCAAACGTCGACGGACTCCATTACCGGACGCGACGCCGAACTCGACCTCGTACTGCACTTGCTTAATCCGGCGGGAAGCGTGAACGATACCGTAATCCCGCTCGTGGTTGGCTTGCCCGGGGTCGGCAAGACCTCTTTAGCGCATCGAGCCGCGTCGATCGCTGTGGAGCGAGGTTGGTTCGCTGACCGAGCATTCTTTTCGGACCTGCACGGCTACGATCCAGACGGGGGTACAACTGCGGAGCAGTTGTACCCCCCGTTGCTGCGGGCTCTCGGAGTTGCTGGTGATCAGATCCCGCCCACAGTTGGCGAGCAAGCCCTGACCTACAGTCAGGTCCTGGTTCGGCTTGCCAGCGATGGGCTGCCGGTCCTACTTGTCTTTGACAACGTCTCCAGCGTCAGGCAGATCGTGGACCTCTTGCCCTCGGTCGGGGTCCACCGTGTCCTGGTGACATCGCGCGACAGCCTCGACGACCTTCCCCGTGTTCGCGTCTTTGACCTGGGAACGCTGGAGAGGCGGCAAGCCGTTGCAGTGATCGAGGGCGTTCTGCTCCAGCGGACTCCAGCAGACCGACGAGTCGTGGACGAGCCCACTCATGCCGATGAACTCGCAGCACTGTGCGGCGACTTGCCGATGGCGTTGCAGATCGCCGCTTCTCTGCTGGCGGATGATCCCGACCTGACGATCGCTGCGCTGGTCGAGGATCTATCGGATTTGTCCACGCGACTCGACGGCCTAGAGTACGGAGAGCGTGGCGTGGCGGCCGCATTCGAGCTGTCTTGGCAGCGCCTCGTCTCTCGCGACAGGCGAGCCTCCAGTTTGTTCCTGGAGCTATCGATCAATCCCGGCCCAGAGATTAGCCTTCCTGCCGCTGCAGCGCTGCACGATGAGTCGCAGTCGGTCGTGAGACGACAGTTCCGAACTCTGCGGCGAGCACGTCTGATCGAGCCCGGAACGGCCGCAGGCCGCTGGACCATGCATGATCTTCTTCGCGCGTACGCCAAAAGTCTCCTGCGGGTCGAGGACGATCCCGAGGAGCAATCCGCCGCGACCGGACGACTGCTGGATTACTACCTAGCCATGACGATCGCTGCGGGCGGTCGTCTCGGTTTCACGCTTGGTGGGCCCGAGTCATATCAATTCCTCGATCACACCGACGCCTTGGCGTGGCTGGACATGGAACGCCCAAACTTGGTAGCCGCAGTCGACCTTGCTGCGGACACGAACCAGCCTGAGCGCGCATGGAAGCTGGCCGTGGCCTTGTCCGACCTCCTACTGCGGAGTCGCCATTTCGGCGATGCGATACGGGTGGCGACCACGGGGGTGCAAGCTGCCCGACTAGGCACGTCCGGTGACCAGGTCCCCGAAGCCATGGCACTTGGCAACCTTGCCGCGGCTCTGCGCGCGACCCGTCAGTTCGAACAGTCGATCAGCGTTGGACGCCAAGCAATCGAGATCGCCCATGAGGCGGGCGAAGAACATACTGAAGGCATCGCGCTCAACAACCTCGGCCTGGCCCTTCGCAGTCTAAGGCGCTTCGACGAGGCCGTCGTTGCCCATGACCAGGCAGTTGCCCGATTGCGCGACACGCCCGACCGGCGGAGCACGGCCATGGCACTGAGCAACCTCGCAGCCGCGCTACGCGAAGCGGGCCAGAATGAACGCGCAATCGAGGTCCTCGAACAATCCGTCGTTATCTCCCGCGAGCTCGGCGACCGTCGTGGCGAAGCCAAGGCGCTAAACAACCTCGGCCTGGTCCTGCAAGAGCTGCCAGCACGAGACATGCCACAAACAACCGTCGTGGCGGACGCGATCAGCGCCCACGAACAGGCAGCAGAGATCTACCGCGAGGTTGAGGACGGGTACGGCGAGGCCACTGCGCGAGACAACCTCGGCAGCGCCCTGCAAAAGGCGGAGCGATATGCCGAAGCGGTCACTGTTCACCAACAGGCTCTGGACTTCTTCAGAGAGACCCTCGACCGCCACGACGAAGCTACCGCTCTTAACAACCTCGGCGGCGCCCTGCTGCAAGACGATCGCGTCGACCAAGCAATCAATGCCCTGAAGGAGGCCGTTCGGATATACCGAGACACCCGCGACGCGCACGGCGAAGGTTCGGCACTAGCTAACCTCGGCAGCGCCTACGACGCCTCGGATCGTCCACAAGACGCCCGTGAGACATGGACCCAAGCTGTCGAGGCCTTCAACCTAGCTGGCGCATCAGAAGCCGCGCAATCAGTTCAGCGGCTGCTCGACGATGATTAGCGCGTTCCTCCTCGTGATGAGACGCTGGTGAGTCCGATGTCGATAGATTCCGCCCGCCGCCGTCTGCTGCGGCCAGCGCTCGAGGACCATGTCCGTCAGCCAGCGGATCAGTTGCACTGACAACGAGGTCCCTACTGCATTAGGCGACTTCCTCGGCGCATGATCGCCGGATAGCGAGGATCACCTGTACGCCGAGCGGTGTCTCTTCACTGAGCTCGCTCAGTCCAACAGGTCGACGAACCTCCGGGTGAGGCTCTCAGGGTCGTCTAGCGCCTTGTCGATATCTGCTTTCATCTCCGCTCTCAGGTTGGGAAGGTCGGGCGCTCCGTATGCTGGCTCAGTTACACATCTGGTGGCTTCGTCGAGCGCGCTTCGCCACCAGTTGAGGGCGCCGTGACCTTTGCGGAGCGCCTTTCGATCTTCGAGTAGGTCGCTCCAGACACGAATCTCGTGGGCGTTGTGTTCTACGGCGACGGCGATGTCGCGGGCGAGAAGGTTCCGCAGAGTCTCCTCTAGGCGTGTTGCCTGGGCGGAGGTGCGCTCCCACGTGTCAACGGCGAACGCCAACCACACCTCGCGGCGCAGGGTGGCAACACGTGCGGCAAGAGCTTCCGGAGAGACTCCATGGACGTCAGCGATCAAGCTGTGCAGGAGAGCGAGTCGGGCGTCGAGATTACTGACGCTGTAGGCCACATCCTCCGCAGCGGACTCCGCCGCGCTCGCACTGAGAGCCGCAGACTCAGCGGTGTCCGTCAGGTCCCGCACAGGCTGGGCGATGGTGTCTTCGATCGCGGCAGCGATCTGATCGATCTGGGTTCCGACTCCGCCGACTGCCTCGTGAAGCTCTCGGGCCGTCTGACGGAAGCGCGCAGCGAAGCTGCCGGCCTCACGGTCGAGATAGATCCGTAGCAGCTCGTCATCGGTGAGTGCTCGAGTGGACCTGCCCTGGCGAGTTTGGCGCCGTCCCTGGTCGTCGAAATGCGGCGGCATGGTTGGCCGCACCTCGATACGAAGGAACGGGCAGTCCGTTCCGACCGCCTCCTCGACGATGAACAGATCGACCGGGATGGGTCGGGTCTTGCTAGCCACGTCTTGAATCCTCGCCACAGCCCGGTCAAGACCTTTCGCCAGACCGTGCGGCACGCCGGACACCAGACCGGTCTCGCTGTCCTCCCGCTCATCGACCCCGACAAGCAGGTGGGCTGCCACGCGCGATTCGTCGGAGGCGACGCAGTTGGCAAGCGTGGCAAGAACGGCGGGGGACACTGCCTCAGCGTCACGCTTGAACTCGAACCGCCCTGACTCGCCCCACTCGAGCATCTCCTGAGCTTCGTCACTGATCTGCCGGTATCGAGTCGGCCGGGGAACTCCATTCATGAACAGGGTTCTAGCACGGGAGCGCTCTCCTGCGATGCGTCGGTGCGCCACCAGCCGTACCCGCAGAAGAGGATCCTGTGCACCGAACTGCCAAACGAGGGTGCGTGAATAGCAGCCCTCTGAGAGCGGCGTTGAGGACCCGCCATCCGGCAGTGGTGACCCATAAGACCCGACTTAAATCGTTCGTCAGCCGCAGTCGAACGACGTCGCCGTCGGTCTGGATGATCTCCTGCTTAAGCAGGGAGGTCTCCGGCCACAGTCGGCCGTGGGTGAAACCCGAGCAGACTTTCCAGGCGAGCAGTTGATGCATCTGCTGCTCGGGTTGGAGCTGGGACTCGACTTGCTCGATGATCGCGCTCGGGTTCAGTCCGGGAACTGTTCGAGTACCGCAAACGCGCTCGGACAGATCTTCCAGCTCCGTGAGACGCTCATCACGGGGTCGGTTGACCGGGATCCCAGCGCCGGTCGCAGCCGAGTCCCCGTCCATAATGTCCTTCCGGGCCAGCTGCAGCCGCCGAAGAATCCGGTCTCGTCGAGCCGCCGGGCTGAGAACCCAGTAGGCCATAGCCCCGGTCTCGATCGCAGCTCGAGCCAGCGTGAAAGGAGCGCTGGGATGAAGTGCACCGCTCCGGATTAGGCAACCAAGTGCATGTACATGCTGGAACCCGACGCCCAGCAGCCGATTGACGTCGTGCGAGACGTAATACGGCATCGAACCCTGATCGTCGCCGAACAGGGCGGTGCCTGGCTTGACGGCGAACCTTTCCCGCTGAGGATCATCCAGGATCGCCTGGACTTCGTCGGCCTTGGCGAATAGCTCCAGCAAGCGTTCTTGGTACTGCTCGGGGGTGACGGCGTTCATCGAATCCCGCTTCCAGACATAAGTTGGTAACCGATAGTCGCACTGACATGGCAATAGCCGCGACCGATATGCCGGGCGGTCACCGGCCGGTCGCGGAACTCCCATGTAGCCTTCTTGAACCCGGTCTCCCCGAACCAGGCCGCGGGCTCGGCTCGGCCGAGCCAGTCGCCGAGCCTGAACAGCGCGTCCCGTTTCGGCCGGTGCAGCATCGCCGGCGCAGCTCGGCGTCGACGGAGTCGTAGAGGTCCCGCCCCCAGACGTCTAGAACCTTGTAGTAGTGATCGCCGTCGTAGACGCCAGCCGGCTCGAAATGTTGCTTCGGGCAAATTCTTGCTCCGTCACAGCTCCGTGAGACTCCGACAAACGTTGGTCACTGTTGATCATCGACGAAGAACGAAACCGCAGGTCAATGCCAGATACGCGTGTCCCAGTCGAGACACTCACCAGGCTGAAGAAGATCTACAACCATCTTCGAAGGCACCTCTGAAATTCAGAGGTCGGCTTCGTTCCGGTTCGGTGGTTGCGGGTCGGTGCTGTTGGATGTTTCTAGGCGATGTGGGTCTGGCGGCGTCGGTACAGCCAGGTGCAGGCGAGGGCGATGCCGGCTCCGCCGAGGGCTGATGTGGCGGCTTGGAGGGCCTCGGTTGTGGTGTCGTCGTTCGAGGCGAGGGTGGATCCGGTGCTGGGCTGGGTCGGGACTGCGTAGGCCGGGTCGTAGGTCGGGTAGTTCGGCGGGCCGGGTTCGTGCGGCACGACCGCAGTGGGCTGGGGGTCGTGGGGTGGGACCGAGGCGCTCGACTCGGCTGATGTGACCGCGAGGGCGGTGACCGCGAGGACGGGTGCGGTGATGATGAAACGCTTGTGCTTCATGGCTCCTCCTGGTGGAGACTTTGGTGTTTCACTCACAATCCGTCCGCGGGTGTGTTGAGCACATCGGGCATCCGCGCGCAGATCGCCGCGGTGTCTTCCTTAGAAGGCCGTTGCAGTTGCCTTAGCTGACCCAGCCATGCGGTCGGGCGCATGATGGTGGTGTGGGCGGGGAGCTGATCGGGCGCGAGAGGGAGCTCGTGCTGCTCGGGGAGCTGACGGCCGGACTGCCGAAAGAGTCGGCCGTTGCAGTCGTGCGGGGTGAAGCGGGGATCGGCAAGACGACGCTGGTGCGTACGGCGGTGGCGGATGCCGATTCCGCCGGGTTACGGATCCTGAGTGGTGCGTGTGCGCCGTTGTCCGGCGCGGTGGCGTACGGCGGACTGGACACGGTACTCGGGGTGGGTCTCAGTGCCGACGGCGAGGCGTTCACGTCGGTCGCCGCGGGTCGGGCCTGGGCCGTCGAGTCGATGATGCGCACGGTGGGGTGAGATCGCCGCGGGCGGCGCGGTGCTCGTCGTCGAGGACGTGCACTGGGCGGATGTGTCGACCCTGGATTTCCTGGCCCACCTGAGCCGCAACCTCCCCGCGACGGGTCTGTTGGTCTTGCTGACTTGGCGGGACGAGGACACTGACCCAGAGCACACGCGCTGGCTCGGAGAACAGCTGCGCATCTTGTCGGTTTCCGACGTACCCCTTCGCCGGCTGACGCTGGAGGAGACCGCTCGGCAACTGCCGGAATGTTCCGCTGAGCTCGTGGCAGCGGTGTACGCGCTAGCTCTGGCAACCCATATCTCAACGCCGAGCTGGCCCGCGGTGCTGCGGAGCCGTCGGAGTCGCTGCGCCAGGTGCTGGTCTCGCTCTGCCCGAGCGACCGGGTGCGGCCGCGGTCGGGGAGATCGCCGAGCAATATCGCCGCGCGGGGAACGTCGACGACGGGCTGGTCTGGTCGGTACGCGCTGCTGTGGCGGCCGAGCAGGGATACGCGATCGCCGAGGCTGGTCACTGGTACGCCGTAGCCGCGTCCCTGCGGGGTTCCGCCCGCACAGCATCGGCCGACGTACCCGAGAAGCTGCCGCTACTTGTATCGGCAGCGACCCACTTGGCCGCCGTTGGCCAAACGGCCAGGGCCTTGGCGTTGCTGGAGGGCGATCTGACGGCCATGTCCGATACGCGCGAAGAGGTGCTGCGCGCAGCGCTGACACGCTGCTGGCTCGGAACAACAGTGGGGGACACCGCGCAGGCACTGCGCGACGTCGAGCTTGCGCAGCGATTGGTGTCCGCCGATGACGAGCCGACGTGGGCCAGGATCTGCGCCTGCCAGGCGATGGCGCTCGGCACCTGCTCACGCTGGGACGAGGCGGAGGCACCGGCACGGGTCGCGCTCGATCTCGGCGCGAAGTATGCAGACATCCGGACGGTCGGCAAGGCTCACGCCCTGCTCGGCATGAGGGCGAGTCTGCAGGGCTTGTTCTCCCAGGCGCTCGGACATGACCAGACGGCACTCGCGATCGCGATGGCCGCCGTACCTGGGAGCCTGCTGGGGCAGTCGTGTTCGTCGGTGCGGACGCCGGCGGCGGCCCGTCCGCGGACTGCTGTTGCGACTACTTGAACTTCTTCAGCGATCGCTCAGCTGCGCAGGCGTGGGCCGACGCGCATCCCGCCGTACCCGGCCAGATCCTCGATCAGCAGCAGGCCGAGACCCTTGCTGACCAACTCTTCGGCCAGCTCTTGAGCGACGACCCTGTCACGGAAGATGACGATTGATCCCTGTCACAACACCAACACTTCACCGCTGACGGCGTCGTCGACTCCTTCGAGCTGGTCACAGCACCATCATGACCGCACCGGCCCTCAAGAGCACCGAACAACTCCAGACCGCTCGCCGCGACTACTCCACTATGGCGTTTGTTGGGCTAGGTCGAGGGAGCGGTTGAAGGCCCAGTTGGCGAGTGTGTGGTCGTTGGTGGTTAGGGCGGTTTCGATGGTTTGTAGGCCGCGGTGTAGGTCGTAGCAGCGGGCTCGTTTGTGGTAATGGGGTTGGTTGGCGAAGAGGGTGTCGGAGTGTGCGGCTTGGAGGGTCATGCAGGTGGTTACTGGTGGCCAGGTTGTCCAGAAACGGGTGGCTACGTCGTAGAGCGGGTCGCCGATGGTTGCGTTCTCCCAGTCGAGTACTGCGGTTACTCGGCCGTCGGCGATGAGAAGGTTGTTGGATCCCCAGTCGCCGTGGACTAGTTGTCGCTTGTCGGGGCAGTCGGCGATGAGTGTGTTGTAGGTGTCCAAGAGTTCTGTGAGTTGTTTGGATCTGGGGGCGGTCCAGGTTGGGTCCCAGGACGTGGCTTTGAGGGTGGGTGCTTGAAGGACCTCTTGCCAGGTTTCATGAGGGGCGAGCTGGGTCTCGGCGTCGAAGTCGCCGTAGCCGGAGATGTTGTCGAGATTGCAGTTGGCGATGGACGACCACGCGTCGAAGACGGCCGGCAAGGCTCGTTTGACCTCCGTTGGGGTGAGGTCTTGCAGGGTCTTGCCCGGCATCCATTCGCTGAGGCAGAACGCACGGTTGTTGTCGAGTACGCCGAGCTCCCAGATGCGAGGTACTGGCAGTCTGTCGCCTAGCATCTCGTGTGCCCATTGGTCCTTGGCGAAGGCCCGGGTCGAGCGGCTGATGCGAAGGCAAGCGATGCGGCCGTTGCTCGCGACGCGGTATGCGTGGGTCTCAATGCCCTCTGTTTGCACCGGGGAGAGGACCACTTGGTCGCTTTCGAGCAACTCCTTTGCAAGCGTGCCTAGATCGAGGTCGCTGAGGTCCGGTCGTCTGCCCATTCCGCTAGTCCGGCTTGCGGGCCCAGGCGGTGATCATTGGGGCGAGCATGAGGTCTAGGTCGCCGCGGGTGAGGTTTTCGAGGTGCGTGTCGATCTCTTCCGGCGTCGCCAGTTCTGCGGCCAGCAGCTGGTCGCGGACGTGCTGCACCGTGGCTGCCTCCAAGGTTGAGCACGCGGGGGATGCGATGGGGAAGTAGGCCTCGGCGCTGACGCCCTGCAGATTTGACTCACGCAGGAGTCGGGGCAGCGTTCGGCCGTATGCGAGATCGGCGCCGCGTTCGGCCATCAGGGCGCGGATCTGGGTTCGGAGTCGGTTCGCGAACAGCTCGGCGAGCGCCACGAACCGATCGCCGGCCTCCGGCTTGCGGTTGTCGAGCAGATAGCGGTTCACAGCAACCAGTATGGCCCGGTCAGCGGGCGCAAAACGTCACGGAACAGTTGCCGACGGCACCGTTCAGCTGACGACCTGCCGTCCGAAGCGTGCGCCGCTCACGGGAAGAGCCGGTGCGGACGGGTGGTACCGGGCCTCGCCGGTGCGGGCGCGGTTGCGATAGGCGGATGGGCTGAGGCCGTACGCCGTCTTGAACCGGCGCGCGAAATACCCGGCGTCCTCCCAACCGACGCGGGCACCGATCTGCGCTACCGGATCGTCGGTCTGAACGAGGAGCCTGGCGGCAGTCTGCTCCCGCAGGCGGCTGAGGTAGGCGATCGGCGGCGAACCGAGCTCGCGCTGGAACAGGCGAACCAGGTGGGTCCGCTCGGTGGTCGTCGCGGTGGCAAGCTGCGCCAGCGTCCACGGCCGGCCGGGATCGTCCTCCATCAGTTGCGCGGCGCGCGACACCGCGGGATGCAGCGGGGCGATCGACCGGCGATGGATCGCCTGTTCCGGTGCCCAGCAGCGATTCAGGATGTTGAGATAGATCAGCAGGTGGCCGACCAGTTCGATCCGCGTCCGCCGCGCAGGGGTCGTGTCGCTCATGCTGTGCAGTTCGGCGATCGCCAAGCTCACGTCGTACTTGCCCAACTCGATGCGTTGCGGCAACGGCAGGCTCGACTTGTGCACGGTCTGCATCAGCGGGAGCTCGGCGTCCAGGAACGACAGTGTGCCGTCGATGAGCTCAGGCGCGACGAAGCAGTCGAACACCACCAGGTCCTCGCACCGCGCGTAGCCGTGCCATTGGTTCGGCGGTACGACGACGGCGCTGCCGGGACCGATCGGGTGGTCGCCGTCGGCCGCGATGTGCAGCCCGCGGCCCTGCGTGACGAGTGCGATCTCGAAGAAGTCGTGGTCGTGCGCGGCGACGTCGCCGGGCAGCCGGTGCCGGTCCGCCCACACCGGCAGGCCGTCCGGGTTGAAGACCGCGGCGCGCTCGTAGCGGGGCTTGCTGCGCTTCGGGCGGCTGGCCACTTTTGTCCTACTTTCCCTCAATCTGTGCGGAGGCGCGGCGCTTCGGTCGTCAATAAAATCACATCACCAGCAGCTCTGACAGCGCGAGGAGTGAACCCCTGTGTCCCAACGCGACGTCACGATCGCGGCGTACTACTTTCCCAACTACCACGTCGATCCGCGCAACGAACAGTGGCACGGCGAGGCCTGGACCGAGTGGGAACTGGTGAAGCGCGCCGAGTCCCGGTTCGAGGGTCACCTGCAGCCGCGGGTGCCGCTCGACGGCTACCTGGACGAGGCGGATCCGGAGGTGATGGCGGGCAAGATCGCGATGGCGACCGAGTACGGCGTCGACGCGTTCCTCTTCGACTGGTACTGGTACGACGGCCGCCCGTACCTGCAGCGTCCGCTGGAGGCGGCGTTCATGCCGAACGCGGTGGCCGGCGACATGAAGTTTGCGCTGATGTGGGCCAATCACCACTGGAGCAACATCCACCCGTGGAAGTCCGCCACGCCGGCGACGCAGCTCGAGTCCGGCACCGTCGACGCGGGGCAGTTCGAGGCGGCCACCGACTACATCATCGAGCGGTACTTCGGGCACCCGGCGTACCTCCGGATCGACGGCGACCCGTACCTGTCGATCTACGAGCTGGCGACCCTCGTGGAAGGGCTCGGCGGTGTCGACGCCGCGAAGGCCGCGCTCGACGGTCTCCGCAAACGCGCCGCGCGGGCCGGGTTCCCGGACATCCACCTGAACGCGGTCGCCCGCGAGCGACAGGTGCTTCCGGATGACGGGGTCTCGCTCGACGGCCCGAGCTTGATCAGCCGCCTCGGCTTCGACAGCGTCACGTCGTACGTCTGGGTGCATCACCACCCGATGCCGACACTGCTCACGCCGTACGCCGACATGCTCGAGCAGGCCGCCGACGGGTGGAAGCGGTACGCCGCCGACTACGAGCAGCCGTACTACCCGAACATCACGGTCGGCTGGGACTCGTCGCCGCGGACTGTGCAGTCCGACCGGTACAACCCGGCGCTCGGATACCCGCACACCAACATCATCTCGGACGCGTCCCCTGAACAGTTCGGACGAGCCCTCGAGCAGGTCCGGGAATTCGTTGAACAGACCAACGTTCCGCTGGTCACCATCAACGCCTGGAACGAGTGGACCGAGGGCAGCTACCTGGAGCCGGACACCCTGCACCGCCACGGACACCTCGAGCAGATCCGCCGCGTCTTCGGCACGAAAGCTCGATAACACCGTTGCATCTGTCCCAGACCACTTCGCTGTCGTACGCTCAAATGAACGCACGACTCGAGAAGCGGTGGGGGCCATGTCATTCGAGGCGAAACGGTTGCGCATTGAGGTTCCGTGGGAGGGTGATGAGGGGGCGGCCGTCGCCGCCGACGAACCCATCATCAAGGGCCAGTGCCTGGACTGGGCCAGCAACGTCGTCGGTAGTTGCCTGGACTTCTTCACGACTGCTCTGCTGGTAAAGGGGGCGTTCGCGTTCGACGCTGGACAGATCCCGGCGATGCGAGCCCAGCTCGAGGAGCGGCTTGGTCAGCTCGACGAGGCCGAGCGCGGGAACCTGCCCGCCGGCATTGACCGCGGCTGAGTCATCACCGACATTCGACGAGCCGGACGCTGCCGGCGGCGGCCGGATCGCTGAGTTGTCCTGCTCTGCCGTGCGCTACGGCGAGCGTCTCGTGGCGCTCCCGGAAGCCACGCTTGCGGGGCGGATCTACAACTTCGGCCGTCGGCCGCTCGACGCCCGGTTCCGCCGTCAGCTCCCGGACGCTGCCGCGGTGACCGCCTTTGTCGAGTCGTCGTGCGGACCGGCTCTGCAACGGGACTGGCATGAGCTCCCCGACACACCGCACTGGCGGCGTTGGGCGGCCGTAGGCACATCGGGCCGGATCGCGGGCAAGCTCTACGTCAGTGTCGTTCCCGAAGCACTGCCCGAAGCCGTCGCCGTGGTCGCGGCCCTGGCCCGAGCGTCGAACATCGCCGCCTTCAAGGTCGGCGCCGATGCTGCCGGCATCTGCCGCCCGGACCGGCTGGTCGTCTACGTCTCGGCGTTCGAGGATCTCCTGCCGCTCGGCACTCTCCTGCGCGGGCGGCTCGCAGGGTGTCCGGCAGACGGTGTGCCATTCACCGCCGCAGTGACGCCGGACGGCATGTTGTCGTGGGCGGTTGACCGTCCGTCGGGGGCGAGTTGGCGACAGTGGCTGACTGCCCGGTTGGCCCGTCACCTGCATGCCGCCGTGGACGCGGGGGAGCTCGGTCCTGCAACCTTTGCCCTTGACCGCCTCGGGCTCGACGGTGTCGACACGGTGCGCTGGGCGCCGGTGAAGCTCTGATGGGCTATCTCGACCCGTACGTGCTTCCTGCGGACGCCCTCATCACGCCCCTGTCCAGGTTGCCGGCGACGTACCGAGAGAAGATCGACGCCGGGGCAGGCGACTACGCCGTCACGCGGCCCAGGTCACGGCTCCCCTCGACCGTGGTCGACGCACGGACCGCAGCGCTGTTGGAGCGGTTCCGGCAACCCAAGACGATCGTCGACGCGGTGCTCGAGCTCAGCCTGACCGAGGGTCTCGACCCGCGCGCGATCCTTGATGACGCCGCGCAGATGGTACGGCGCTTCGCCGACGAGGGCGTGCTCGCTCCCGCGGACAGTCCGCTCGCTGCGCCGATCGTCTCCGAGCTCGCCCGCGGGGACCGGCTCGGCCAGATCGAGGTGCTCGAGCCGGTTCAGGTGCTCGTCGATGTCGAGGTGCACCGTGGCCGGGCGGCCGACGGCACTCCGGTCGCGGTCAAGCTCGCGCGTCGGGCGGCCGACACCAACGCACTCACAGCCCTTGCCCATGAGGCCCGCGTCCTCGACCGGCTTGGGGGAGACGTCGCGCCCGAGCTGGTGGCGTCCGGCGATCTGGACGGCCGTCCGTGGATCGCCACCCGGTGGTGCGAGGGCGTCGACGCCGCAACGGCTGCGGCGGCCCTGCGTGGCACCGATGCAACGCCAGGCGCCCTGCTCCGCCTCGTTGAGGCCGTCCTGGATGCCTATTGCCGACTCCACGCCCACGGCGTCGTCCACGGTGACGTGCATCCCCGCAACCTCGTCGTCGACGACGCCGGCATCGTCACCGTGCTCGACTTCGGGACAGCCGTGCTCGACGGCGCCTGCGCGGATGGCCACGCGGGCAGCCGTCCCGGCGTCGATCTCTATGCGGAGCCCGAGGTCGCCGAGGCGGCACTGGCGGGCGCGCCGTTGCCCGCGCCAACAATCGCCGGCGAGCAGTTCGCGTTGGGCGTGCTCGCGTCCGTGCTCCTGGTGGGCGACCATCCCTACGGCTTCACGGCCGACCCTCGCGAGTTGCTCCGCCGCATCATCGACCGGCCACCGTCCTTCGACGACCGGCTGTCCGGCATCGCAGGAGTTGAGCCTGTGATCCGCCGCGCGCTGCAGCGGCACCCCGGAGATCGTCACGCTTCTACAGCTGCCCTGCTCGACGCATTCCGGGCGGCGCGGCCGCGAGCCGATGCCCGCCCGACGAGCGGCCCCAGGTCCCGATCGTCGGGTCCGGACCGCCTGATGACGGCTGTCCTCGACCGCTTGGCGCCGCAGCGTGCGCGGTTCGACCCGCCGTCGGTTGCTGATCCGATGGCGATGCATGGCCTGGCGGGACGAGCCTGGGCGATATTGCGGTGCGCGGAGTCACGCGGCGATCCCGAGTTGCTGGCCGTGGCGGACCTCTGGGCGACCGAAGCGGCCGCCGCAGCTGCCGACAAGCCTTCGTTGCTGTACGGCGCCGCCGGTGTGCACGTCGTACGTCTCGCCGTCGCGCGGGCGCGCGCCGACGAGGCGGAGCAGGCGGCGGCATTGGCTGCGTTCGTCGACGCAGCGTCCGAGCCCTCGGTAGGCGCGGACGTCACGCACGGACGCGCGGGCCTGCTGCTTGGGTGTTGCACAGCGCTCCGGGATGCCCCTCCCGCGGAACGCCGTCTGCTGGCCGGGCTCGGGGCTCGACTCGCCGACGGCCTCGAGGCAGATGCCAATGCCCCGTACGGCGTTGCGCACGGGATCGCGGGCCGGCTGCTCGCCCTTCTTCGGTGGGCGGAAGTGACGGGAGTTCCCCCGGGCGAGAGAGTGGTGGAGCGCCTCGACACCTTGGCTGGTGCAGTCGCGGGCGCGACGCGGCGCAGGCAGTGGGCTTACGCGGGTGCACCTCACTCACTCGTCGCCAGCTGGTGCAACGGCTTTGCCGGACTCGTGCACGTCTGGCTAGCGGCGTACCGAGTGCTCGGCGACGACCGGTGGCGCCACCTCGCCGAGCAAGCAGGTACGTCGGTCGAGCACGGCCTGGACACGATGTCCGGCGACCTCTGCTGTGGTCTCGGCGGCCAGGCCTACGCGCTGCTCGCTCTGTACCGGGCCAGCGGCGAGGCGCGATGGCTGGAGTCCAGCCGTCGGCTCGCCGAAGGTGCGGCGGAGGTCATCACCCGGGTTCGCCCGGACGTTCGCGACAGCCTCTTCGCCGGGGAACCGGGCGTCGCGGCCCTCGCCGCGGACCTGGCTCACCCCGCCGACGCCCGGATGCCCCTCGTCGACCCCTGACGATGGACACCTTCCCAGGCAATGTGACCTGGGTCATACTCGACTAGACCTGATGTTCAGGCTCGCCCGGGGAGGGAAAGTCATGGAACGGCGTGGATCTGAGGTTCTGAAAGCGCAGTACGAGTCCGGGGGCTTCACGCTCGATGACGGCATGATCGAGGAACTGGCCACTGTCCTCGACGAGTTCGAACTCCGTCACGTGTTCATCAAGGGCCTCCCCAAGCCGGACTACCTACACATCACGGTCGATGCCGACGACATCGACCGCTGCGGGACCATCGTCAAAGGGATCACCGAGATCCTCGGCAAGCGAGGGGCCACGGGCATTCCAGGCGTGGTGAAGGTTTTCCCGAAGGGGATCCCTTGGCCGGAGGCCTTCAGCGTGCAGCTGGATATCGGCAAGCGCTGACTCCGGACCGTCATGGGTCTCACTGGTGCAAGTGCGATCCTCCAGGTTCACCCCACACGGCGGTGCAACCTTCGCTGCCGTCACTGTTACTCGTCGTCCGGCCCCTGGGTAGCGGACACGACCGACCTCGAGGTTGTGCGACGTACTGTGGCCGACGCTCGCAGCCTCGGGTACGACGTGCTCGCCGTGTCAGGCGGCGAACCGCTTCTGTTCCGGGACCTGTTGCCACTGCTGAGGCACGCGCACGACCTGGGCATGCGCACAGCCGTGACGACCAACGGGCTGCTGCTCACTGAAAGGCGGCTGTCCGAGCTCGTGGGCCTCGTCGACGTCCTTGCCATCTCGCTCGACGGCCGACCCGAAACGCACAACTGGATGCGCGGTGATCGACGGGCGTTCGGCCAGATGTCTTCACGCCTGCCCGCGGTACGTGACTCGGGTCTTGTTTTCGCCTTCATCACGACACTCACGATGCACAACGCCCACGAGCTCGAGTTCGTGTTCGAGCAGGCAGCCGAGTATGACGCTGCCCTCGTACAGGTCCACCCGCTCGAGCCCGACGGCGCCGGGGCCGACCTCCAGGCCTCCGTGCCGGACTCGACCGAGCTCGGCTTCGCGTTCTTCGAGGCGACGCGACTGAGCGTCGTTCACGACATCCCGGTCCAGATCGACCTCGTCACCCAGAAGGATCTGCGGTCCGCCCCCGAACGCTTCCTGATCGCCCCGCGAGATCCGCGAGCCTCGTTGGGGAGCTGGCTGACTCCGTTGGTCCTCGAGACCGATGGGACTGTGGTCCCGCTGTCGTACGGTTTCGGTCGCGACTACGCGCTCGGGAGCGTGCGGGAGGCCCCACTAGCCGCCCTCGCCGAGCGGTGGGACTTCGAACCGTTGCGCCGCCA
Source organism: Kribbella sp. C-35 (assembly GCF_046549195.1). NCBI lineage: Bacteria > Bacillati > Actinomycetota > Actinomycetes > Propionibacteriales > Kribbellaceae > Kribbella > Kribbella sp. C-35. The sequence continues at coordinate 438,153 of NZ_JAJPWG010000006.1, read as the reverse complement.
GGCCGTCGCCCTCTACGACGAGCTCGTCCGCGACGACGTCAAGTTCACCAACTGGTACGAGCGGATGATGCGCCGGTCGACCGCGACGCCGGTAGACACCACGCCTGTGTAGCGACACCTGCGTCATTCGAGGGTGGGTTGGACTGGGATGGCTTGGGGGAGGTTTGTCAGGTCGAGGGCGGTTCGGAGTGGGGAGTTCGGGGGGACGACGATGCGGAGTTGCTGGCGGCGTTCGGTGAGGCGTTCGGCTAGGCGGAAGAGCATGGCTATGCCGGAGCTGTCGAGGTAGCCGGTCTCGGTCAGGTCGACGATGATGACGGGCGCGTCGGGGGAGGCGAGGCGGCTGATGGCTTCTCGTACGTCGGTGGCGTTGGTGAGGTCGACTTCGCCGCAGATCCGCACAGCATGGACGCCGTTGCTTGTTCGAGCATCCACTACTGCGTACTCGGTCACGGCTCCACCACGTTGCGGCGCATCAGGATCGTCGTACCGTCTGGACCGCTGTCGACGTCCACCGAGTCCGTGAGTCCGCGGATCAGTGTCAGGCCCAGGCCGCCGCCGCGGTCGGCTGGGCTCCGCCATTGACCTTGGTCGCGCACGGTTAGCTCAACCGCGCCGTCCACAAGTCGCGCCTCGACCTGCATGTCGCCCGATGAGGCGCCGTACGCGTGTCGTACGACGTTGCTGCAAGCCTCACCGCAGGCGATCGTGAGCTCGCCGGCGTGCCGCCCGTCGACACCTGACTCGCGTAGCCAGCGACCGAACGCGTGCCGGACTTGAAAGAGCGTGCGCGCATCGGCCCGTACGTCGAGGAACAGCGGTGCACCGGCCAGCACCAAGGGCCGAAGCGCGACCAGTGCGATGTCGTCGGCAACCTCGCCGTCCCGGAGCGTCGACAGGATCCGGTCGCAGAGCGCGTCGAGGTCGGCCCGCCCGCTGCCGGACGCTTCGGCGAGCAGCCGATCGAGACCGTCCTGGATCGACAGCGTGCGCTCCTCGACCAGCCCGTCGGTGTAGAGCAGCAGAGTGGCTCCAGGCCGCAGTTGTTGAGTTTTCTCGGCATAGTCCTGTTGCGCGAGTACGCCGAGCGGCGGGGCCAGCCCACCCTCGAGGTACCGCGTGTCTTCGTCGTCGATCACGAGCGCGGGCGGATGTCCGGCGTTCGTGAATCGAATCGTGCCGGTGTCCGGGTCGTACAGGACGTAGAGCAAGGTCACCATCTCGGCCATCGGCAGCTCGCGAACCAGCTCGTGCAGGCCGTTCATCACCGCAACCGGTGCGGGATCGTGTACGGCGTACGCCCGGACCGCCATTCTCAGCTGTGCCATGGCTGCCGCGGCCTGCAGACCGTGCCCGGCAACATCACCGATGACGAGACCGACCAGACCGCCGCGCAGTTGGATCACGTCGTACCAGTCGCCGCCGAGATGCAGATCCGCGGTCGCTGGAACGTATCGGGCGGCCACGGCCACGCCAGGAATGTCCGGCAGCCTCTCCGGGAGCAGGCTGCGTTGCAGCGTTTCCGCGATGTGGTGCTCGCGCCGGGTCCGTGCCTCCTCCAGGGTCAACTGCTGCTCGGTCTCGTACCGCTGGTGGATCTCGCGGCGCAGGCGGTCGTTGGTCGCCGTGAGCTGCGCAGTGCGAGTCTTGACGCGCTCCTCCAGGTTGGTAGCGGCGGACATCAGCGCGCGAGCGAACCGGACACGCTCGGCCACGAGCGCGGCGAGGAAGAACGACGTGAGCGCGACAGTGGCGTTGAACGCCTGGAGGGTCAACATCTTCTCCAGCAGCGACGTGCCCGCGAAGGGGCCGAGCTCGTGTGTTGCCGACCAGGTTGCGATCAGTGAGGCGATCAGCGCGGCAGGTGCAGCTCCGCGCAAGTGCAGACGCCATGAGGCCCAGCCCAGGCACGGCAGCACCAGGAACAACAGGGCCAGGTCGGTGGTCGCCGTCCACAACGCGAGCGCCGTGGTGAGCACGAGGATTGCCGCGGCCTCGAGCCAGCGCGCGACGGGCCACGGCTCGAGCTCCCAGAACAGAGGGATGCACAAAAGGAACGGCGCCACGGCGAGAACGCCCATCGCGTCGCCGGTCCACCAGACCGCCCACGCACCGGCCAACTGATCGATGCTGATCGCTTTCGAGGCTACGAGCGTGGTGGCGCCGACGGTCGCGCTGATCGTCATGCTCGCGAGCGCCCCCAGGAAGACGATCGCCAGCGCATCACGCCGGCTGTCCAGTTGCCGGCGGAAGCCGACGCGCTCGAGGACGATCGCCGCGACCAGCGGTGCGAGAGTATTGCCCACGGCGGTGAACAGCGCGGGCACGGGACCGGCGCTGATCGGCAGATTGACAGCCAGAGCTGCAAGAGCGACAGCCGGCCACATCGACCTCCCCAGTACCAGGAACGCCGCCAGCGCGATGCCGCTCGGCGGCCACAGCGGCGTGACGTTCCGCTCGACCAGCGACAGGCTCAGACCCAGACGCGCACCGAGATAGTAGGCCGCGCCGACCAGGACAATGGCCGCGCCCGTGCGGCCCAGATCCGCCGGGAGGCGCAGCCTGAGCGACCTCGAGGTCCAAGAAGCTCCCACGCGCCCACCCATGGCTCATGGGACGATGGAAATCGGGTTACGTCAAGGCGGTGAGGGAGGCACTGGCGGTACCTGGAACGACAGTGACTCCCTGGGCGTGCCGTGCGGGCCTACGGTGGCGGCATGAGCGTTCCGACGATCAAGTTGAACAACGGGGTGGAGATGCCGGCCGTCGGGTTCGGTGTGTTCCAGACGCCGCCTGAGGAGACGATCGCGGCAGTCGAGTCCGCGCTGGATGTCGGTTACCGGCACGTGGACACCGCGGCGGCGTACGGGAACGAGCGTGAGGTGGGCGAGGCGATCCGGCGCTCCGGCCGGGACGACGTGTTCGTGGAGACGAAGATCTGGGTCGTCGACTACGGGTACGACGAGACGCTGCATGCGTTCGACAAGAGCGCCGGGAAGCTCGGCGTCGAGCAGATCGACCTGCTGATCCTGCACCAGGCGGTTCCCAGCGACTTCGAGCGCACCATCGGCGCCTACCGGGCCCTGGAGAAGTTGCTTGCCGACGGCAAGGTCCGGGCCATCGGAGTGTCGAACTTCATGCCGCCGCACCTGGAGCGGTTGCTGGCCGAGACCGAAGTCGTGCCCGCGGTCAACCAGCTCGAGATCCACCCGTACTTCCAGCAGTCCGAGCTGCTTGCCTACGACAACGAGCGGGGCATCCTCAACCAGGCCTGGTCGCCGATCGGCGGGATCACCTTCTACCGGGGCGGCTCGAAGGGGTCGACGCTGGCGGATCCGACGATTCTGGAGACCGCCGCGGCGCACCGCCGTACGCCTGCGCAAGTGATGTTGCGCTGGCACCTGCAGGAGGGGCGGCAGCCGATTCCGAAGTCGGTCACCCCATCCCGGATCGCGGAGAACTTCGCCGTCTTCGACTTCGAACTCACCGGCGACCAGCTCGCGGCGATCGATGCACTCGACACCGGGATCCGCGGCGGCCCGGCGCCGGAGACCATCACCCGAGAGTTCGGCGGCATCGAAATCCCCGAGGCCTGAGGAGGCATCATGTACACGCGTACGCTCGGTCAAGGCCTCGAGGTCTCCGCGGTCGGTCTCGGCTGCATGGGGATGTCGCAGAGTTACGGACCGAACCCTGGTGACCGCGACGACATGATCGGTGTGATCCGGTACGCCGTGGAGACCGCGGGCGTCACGTTCTTCGACACGGCCGAGGTGTACGGGCCGTACGTCAACGAGGAACTGGTCGGAGAGGCGCTGGCGCCGCTGCGCGACCAGGTCGTGATCGCGACGAAGTTCGGGTGGAACATCCAGGACGGACGGATGGCCGGGACGAACTCGCGTCCCGAGCAGATCCGGCGGGTCGCGGACGAGTCGTTGCAGCGGCTCGGGATCGACGTGATCGACCTGTTCTACCAGCACCGGGTGGACCCCGACGTACCGATCGAGGACGTCGCCGGGGCGGTGGCCGAACTTGTACAGGCCGGCAAGGTGCGGCATTTCGGGCTCTCCGAGGCCGGAGCGGACACGATCCGCCGGGCGCACGCCGTACATCCGGTCACGGCTGTCCAGAGTGAGTACTCGCTGTGGACGCGGGATCCGGAGCCGGAGGTGCTGCCGGCGTGCGCTGAGCTCGGGATCGGGTTCGTGCCGTTCAGCCCGCTGGGCAAGGGCTTCCTGACCGGAACCGTGAGTACGTCGACGGAGTTCACCGCCGACGACATCCGGTCGCGGGTCCCGCGCTTCGAGGCCGGCAACCTCACCGCCAACGAGGCCCTGGTCGCCTACGTCCGCGCCCTCGCCGAGCCGAAGGGCTGCACGCCCGGCCAGATCGCTCTCGCCTGGCTGCTGGCCCAACACCCGTGGATCGTCCCCATCCCCGGCACGCGCCGCCGCTCCCGGATCGACGAGAACACCGCCGCGACTCAGGTCGCGCTGTCGGCCGACGAGATCGCCGATCTCGACGCGCTCGCCGCTCGGATCGGCGTCCAGGGGGACCGTTACAACCCGGCCGGGATGGCGATGGTCGGTCTCTGAGTTCCGCGGAGCTCGTTTGGGGTACTAGCCGGTAGTAGGAGTCCCCAGGCGAGGAGGGATACCCGTGACGGCTACGACCCGGCAGGTAGGCGAGCGTGAGGCCCGAGAGGTTGCGGAGGCGGCCCGGGAGACCGAGTGGACCCGGCCGAGCTTCGCGAAGAGGCTGTACCTCGGCGATTTCGACTTGTCGCTGATCCACCCGCAACCGCACGCCATTGCGGAGGACGACGCTGCGCGAGGCGAGGAGTTCATCGCCCGGCTGGCGGCGTACTGCGCGACTCTCGACGGCCTGCTGATCGAGCGGGAGGCGAAGATCCCGGACGAGTACCTACGAGGACTCGCTGAGCTGGGGACCTTCGGCATCAAGATCCCCACCGAGTACGGCGGACTGGGCCTGCCGATGTCGTACTACGGCAAGGCGCTGATGCTGGTCTCGTCGGTGCATCCGAGCCTGAGCGCGCTGGTGTCCGCCCATCAGTCGATCGGTGTGCCGGAGCCGGTGAAGATGTTCGGGACCGACGAGCAGAAGCAGCGGTTCCTGCCCCGCTGCGCTGCCGGTGCGGTGACCGCGTTCCTGCTCACGGAGCCTGATGTGGGTTCGGATCCGGCCCGGATGGCGTCGATCGCGACCCCGACCGACGACGGTACGGCGTACCTCCTCGACGGCGTGAAGCTCTGGACGACGAACGGCGTCATCGCCGAACTGGTCGTGGTGATGGCACGCGTACCCAAGCACGATGGCGGGCGGGGCGGCATCAGCGCATTCGTGGTCGAGGCCGACGCGCCGGGAATCACGGTGGAGAATCGCAATGCCTTCATGGGCCTGCGCGGGATCGAGAACGGCGTGACCCGATTCCACCAGGTCCGGGTACCGGTCGAGAACCGGCTGGGTCGGGAGGGCGACGGCCTGCGGATCGCGCTCACCACGCTGAACACCGGCCGGCTGTCCATCCCGGCGACTACCACGGCGGCGGCCAAATGGTGCCTGAAGATCGCGCGCGAGTGGTCGGCGGAGCGCGTCCAGTGGGGTCGGCCGATCGGCGCCCACGCGGCCGTAGCCGAGAAGATCTCGTTCATGGCGGCCACCACGTTCGCGCTCGAGTCAGTGCTCGACCTGTCGGCGAACCTGGCCGACGCCGGCACCAAGGACATCCGGATCGAAGCGGCACTGGCCAAGCTGTGGTCCAGCGAGATGGCCTGGCAAATCGCCGACGAACTGGTGCAGATCCGCGGTGGACGCGGGTACGAGACCGCCGACTCGCTGGCGGCCCGGGGCGAACGGGCGGTGCCGGCGGAGCAGATCCTGCGCGATCTGCGGATCAACCGGATCTTCGAGGGCTCGACCGAGATCATGCATCTGCTGATCGCCCGGGAGGCGGTCGACGCCCACCTGTCCGCGGCCGGCGACCTCGCCTCACCGGACGCCGACCTCCAGGCCAAGGCGAAGGCCGCGGTCAACGCGAGCGGGTTCTACGCGCGGTGGTTGCCCCAGTTGGCCGTCGGTAAGGGATCGGATCCCAGGTCGTACCGCGAGTTCGGGCCGCTCGCGAAGCACTTGCGGTACGTCGAACGCGCGTCGCGCAAGCTCGCGCGCCAGACCTTCTACGGCATGGGGCGCTGGCAGGCGAAACTCGAATACCGGCAGGGCTTCCTGGCCAGGATCGTGGACATCGGCGCCGAACTGTTCGCGATTGCCGCATCCTGCTCGCGAGCCGAAACCCTGCGCGACCAGGACGCCGCCCAAGGCGAGTCGGCGTACGAACTGGCAGCGGTCTTCTGCGAGCAGTCGCGACTCCGGGTCGACCACCTCTTCGAGCAACTGTGGAACAACACCGACGACACCGACCGACGACTGGCCCGACAGGTCCTCGACGGCAAACACACCTGGCTCGAGTCCGGCATCGTGGACCCCTCCGAAGGAACCGGCCCCTGGATCGCCCAATGGCAACCCGGCGAATCCAAGACGGAGAACAAGGCGCGTCGCTACCGTTAGCCGCGGTTCAGCGGGCCTTCAGTTGACACTGCCAGACGTCGAGGAAGCGTGCGCGGAAGGCAGCTTCGAAATATGCGAAGTACAGTGCCCAGATCCGGGCGAATCCGACGTCGAATCCTTGAGCATGAACCGAGTCGAGATTGGCGCAGAACCGGTGCCGCCACTCGCGTAACGTCGTTGCGTACGAGGACGTCAAGCGGACGGTCGCGGTCAGTTCCAGCGAGGTTTCGCGAGCAACGATCCGGTCCATCTCTTCGACACTGATCAGCTCGCCGCCTGGAAAGATGTACCGGTCGACCCATGAGTAATTTCCCAGCGAGCGTTTCATGCGATGGTCGGGAAAGGTAATCGTCTGAATCACGGCCGTCCCACCGGGCTTGAGGAGACGGTCCAGTTGTTTGAAGTAGGCGGCCCAGTGCTTCGATCCCACCGCCTCGAGCATCTCCACCGAGACGATGGAGTCGTAGGCGTCGTGGTGATCCCGGTAGTCCTCGAGGATGACGCTCGCTGCGTTCGTGCTGCCTGAATTTGCCAGTCGCGCCGAACAGTAGTCGTACTGTCTGCGGGAGATCGTGAGACCTACGGCGCGGGCATCTCGCTGGGTTGCCGCGGACACCAAGGCTCCCCATCCGCAACCGATGTCCAGAACCTGGCTGCCGGCGCGTACTTCCGCCAGATCGAGGACCGCGTTGATCTTCGCTGCCTGAGCGGCCTCGAGTGTGGCGGCGTGCCGGTAGTCCGCGCACGAATACGTGAGATCGTCGTCCAGGAAGAGCCGGAAGAACTCGACCGGAAGATCGTAATGCCGGGCGATGTTCTTCCGGGCCCCTTCCCTCGAATTGCTGGCGGAGGTGGGCATCCGCCAACGCCAACCCACTTTCGATGCCATGGCGCGCACGCTCTCCGTTGCCGCGAGAGCATCGGCATAGATGGTCAGCCAGTCCACGATCTCGTCGGTCTCGCCGCGCAGATCGGCGCCACCGGCACCGCCGCGCCACGAGTCGGCGATGAAGGCCTCCCCGAATCCCAGCAGTCCGTCACGGAGCAGCCGGGCACTGAAATCGCCGGCCTCCATGACCGTGATCGCCGGAACGCCTTGGTCGCGGAGCGGTTCTGGCCCGGACAGCATCACGTGCCGGTGACGGTCCATCGTTCTGGAAAACGCCGCCAGCACCAGCTTGGCCATCGGCCGTCTCAGTGGCCGAATGGTGAGGTGATCCCAGTTCGGTCCCAGAACCACCTGGTCGTTGCGTCGTGCCATGGTCCCTGCCTAGTTCTCGGCTGTTGGTCGAGCTAGCTGCCACCCAGCGTGCGCGTGAGCTGGAAGATCGCGTAGAGGCCGGGCGCGATCTTCAGCAGACCGAGCGCCGGATTCGAGATCGGCAAGAGCGGCCAGGTCTCTGCATCTCTCGCGGCCAGCACAACGTCCACGTCGGAGCCGACAACCTTGTGCCGGGACGCGCGCCCGTTGCGGTTGCGCGAGGACTGCCGGCGCCAGAGCTCCGCCTGCGAGATCCGCCCGGCGACGAACTCCCGGACTTCGGCCCGCACGCGCTTGTGCGACTGAATCACAGCGCGCAGGGTCAAGATGACAAAGGCCAGGTCGGTGATCACCCCGATGACTGCGAAGACGCCCGCGACCGATCGATTGAGCGACCCTGTCTGCAGCATGTCGAACACCGCGATCATGGATATTGCGAAATTGATGGTCGTTGCGTAGCTCAGCATGATCAAAGTGATGGCGGGTGACCAGCCGAAGCTGCGGTCGCGCCAGCGGGGTACGTACCGTGCGTGGAATCTGGGCTCATTTCTGGCGGACACGAAATAGCGGCCCACCAACGCATAGAGCCAGGCGCTCGTCAGCGTGAAATGCACACCGATCGTGCCGACGCCGACGCAATAGACCGCCAGGATCACGTGATGGTGGTAGTCGGCCCACCAGCGATCTCTGAGTGTGGCTTCCGGAGCGGCAGGATTTGCCAGCGCCTGGAATATTCCACCCGACTCCAGATTCCGGCTGTACAACCACATGGTCATCAGCAGCGACGCGGCGAAGATCAAGGCAGTTCGCCAACCGCGGGGAAGATATCTGTCGAGGGCCTCTTTGATGCTGCGGCGGCCCGCTCTGCTGGCACTGTCTCGCGGAGCCAATCCGGTGCGCTGCAAGTCCTGGATCAAGGTCTCGAGCCTTCGGATGATGACCAGGTACGAGATGGCTGCGAAGGGCGCTGTCAACGACAGGAGAACTGTCGGAATATCCACCAGGAAGGGGACGCTCTGGCAGTTCGGAGGTTCTCCTTGGCGCAGGAACAGGGAGGCCAGGAAGACCCTGAACCCCTGACAACCGTCTTCCCGAGCGACACCGTAGGCGCCGGTCAGGATCAAGGTGGCGAGGAAGGTTCCGAGTGGCCACAGTGCGAGCCTGAGATTGTCGAGTCTCCGACTGGACCCCTTGATCGGCAGTAACGTCCTGGCGAGAGTCATGAACTTCTCATGAGTTCCCCGGTAGGCCCGTGCGATCATGCTAGAGATCCAAGGCACGCAGGACGGTTGCCGGGCGCTCGAGGATCATCAAGTGCCCGACGTCTTGGACGGTTTCAATTCTCGCGTGCGGATTCGTGCGCTTCAATTCGCTTGCGTCCTTTTCTGTGACCAGTCGGTCGGCGCTACCGAATACTGCCGTCAGCGGCACTTTGATGGCACCCCAGGTTTCTGTCGCGTCGTAATCCGGCCCGTTGCGCGCGGTCAGCACCACGCCCCTTGGATTCAGTTGTGTGATGAGGGTTTCGACTACTTGGCGCTGCATCCGCGCGGGCTCAGCCACGAACGGTGCGATGACACACTGCGGGCCGAGTACAGCACTCGCTGCCCGCACGACGGCCGTTCCGGCGGGACCCGCGAGACACAAGGCGTGATACGAGTTCCAGAGAATCGCCGTACGTGGAATCCTGACCAAGCTTTTGAAGGGCGCCTTGATGGTGTTCAGAATTCCGAAGTAGGCGCCTGCGGCGACGTGCACGGATGTCACCCGATCGGGGTACCTGGAGGCCATGTCCAAGGCGAGGAAGCCTCCCATGGAGTGACCCAGAAGGCGGACTCGCTCGAAGCCGATGGCCGTCACCTGATCCATCAACATGTTTCCGACTTCGTGGATATCCATCGTGTCGAGGCGGTTCTCGGACCGGCCGAAGCCCGGCAGGTCGACGACCAGTAGGTTGCCGAGATCGATGCCGAGGTCACGAGCGCACTGCAGCATCGGCGTCCAGGTGCTGGCATCCGCCGCGGCGCCGTGCAGCAGGAGGGTGCAGGTGCGTTCGGCGGTCGGTCGAGAGAGGTAGAACTGGACGGCACCATAGGGCGTGACAGGTCGACAGGATGTGAATCCGAGCAAATCCAGCTGTCGAACGATCTGTTTCGGACAGTAGCCTTCACAGGCTCGCATCATGCCTCCGCCTTGGTGCCTGGAACCCCCGCTCCGATTATCGGCGCACCGCGACCCAGCGTTACGGGGACATGCGCAATAAGTGAACGGAAAGTGGGCTGGCTCCGTCAGCTGGACGACCTGAGTGTGCGGCGTACGTCGGCGGCCTCGTTCGAGCCGAACGTGGTGAAACGTCGTAGTGCCTCGTTGAGATGCGTTTCGGAGGACAGCGCTTGGCCGAGCACGTGGTGGGCGCGTGCGGCGCCGAGGAATGAACTGGTTTCCTGATGGATGGCCAGCGCCCGCTCGCCGGACTCGACCGCTGCGGCCGTCTGGCCCCGTCCACCTCGCCGATGGTGATGCGGATGAGGCAGACGCTCATCAGGCCGGCGGCGGTGAGCGAAGGCAACGTGTCGCCGCCGATCTCGACCATCCGCTCGTACGCCGCGAGCGCCGCCCGCAGGTCGCCGTGGTCGTAATGGACGTTCCCGAGCTGTTGGAGGGTGAGTGCCAGGCCGGCCGCGTCGTCGGCCCGTTCCTGGGTGTCCCGCGCTCGTCTCAAGTACCCGATCGCCTCGGCCTGGTTGTTGCTCCGCAGGTGGACTACCCCGGTGATGTACTGCGCATGTCCGGCCATGACTGCGCTCGCGGAGGCCTCGGCGGCGGTGAGCATCTCGGTGATCAGCTCGTCGGGCACAGGTCGGCCGCTCGCACTCCACAGGCGGCCGACCTCGCCGAGCGCCAGCACGATCGCCTGCGGCTCGCCGGATCGTCGCGCCGCCTCGGCGACGACCTCCACCAGTGGCAGGACATCGCGGCCGCGACCGTGGCGGGTCATGTCGAGGATGACGCCGATGGCGAGGTTCCAGCACCAGTGGAGGGGGCCGTGGTCAGCGCAGGCCCGGATCGCCGCGACGACGTTGTCGAACTCGGCCTTCAACCACGCGACGGCCTCGCCGGGGGCGGAAAGCAGGACTTCCGGTACGTCGGGCAGCGGGGGCAGCGGCGCCTGTAAACGCCAGGAGATCAAGAATCCCGCCGCTGTCTACTTACCGCGGTAGTACCAGGTGTAGAGCCGATCGAGCGCATCCACCCGGTGCGCCGCCGAATCCTCCGACGCGGCCCGCTGCGCGGGGTGCTCTCGTTAAGCTGCCTGTCGTGAGCGGGGAGTTCGAAGGGTGGCCGCGGGGTGCGTTCGACGTGCTGCTGCGGCTTGAGGGGGAGCCCTCGGCCGGGGTTAGGCGGGAGTGCCGGCGGGAGCGGGAGGAGCTGGTTCGGCGGCCGATGATCTCGCTGCTGAACGTCGTGGCGGATGCGGATTCGGCGTACGAGGACTTCTCGGTCTGGGGGTACGGCGATGTGCTGGTGCGGGCCTGGCAGCGCCAGAGTGCGATTGTGCGGTTGGGGCGGAACGTCGAGCTTGGTGTTCGGTTCGATCTGGATGGGTTAGAGGTCAGCTTGGCGTGGTGGTATGCGCCGTCGGTGCAGATTGAGCGCTATCGGGCTGCGGTCGCGGACGACGGTTCTGGGGCGCGTTTGGTCGCCATTGTGCGGAAGCTCGAGCGGGAGGGATTCGTGCTCTCGGGCGACTTGCTGAAGCGGCCGTTGCGCGGTTATCCGGTTGATCATCCGCGGGCGGACCTGTTGCGGCACAAATCGCTGATCGCAACCCGTCCACTGGGCTGCGAGGAATGGATCCACACTCCCACCGCAGCCGACCACGTGCTCGCCGCCTTCTCCCAACTACGTCCGCTGGCGCAGTGGCTGGTCAAGAACGTGTCGCAGGCGAGGCCGTGATGTCGCACAAGCTTGAGTTTCGGTTGTCGGAGAATCCGTGGGCGCCGACCGCGGTGATCGAAGAGGTGAACGCGCGCACGGGCAGCGGTCTGGTGCTCACTGGGCTGGCTGATCAGGTCGGTGGGTCGAGTAGCGCGGCGTTCGTGGAGTGGGCGGATGGGCGGGAGTCCGCGATCACGCGCACTCGCACACCATTAGCGGTCATGCGACAGACCGCAAGTGTGCTGAACGACGTACGCGGGCGAGGTTTGCCCGTTCCGGAACACCAGTTGGTGCTGGAGCTTTCTGATGGGTACGTCGCCGTAGTGCAAGAGCGGTTGCCCGGCCGTCATGTGAGCGAGCTCGATTCGACCACGGCCGCGTCGTTCGTGGCGATGAACGACCGTTTCGCTGGGGTGCTCCGTGACTATCCACAGGTCCCGCGGCCAAGCGCCTTTCCCGACATCACCGGCGTGTTCGAGAACTCCGTAGGCCAGCATAGTGAGCGTGGCCGCCGGCTGCTGGCGCGATTGCTTGAAATTGACGGCGGGCGACCCTTTCGTATGCAGGGCGACGATCTCGTGCACACCGACTACACGCCCGGCAACGTGCTGTTCGATGACGCCGGCAACGTCACCGGAGTAGTCGACTGGAACGCCGGTGCAGCACGCGGCGATCGGTACTACGCGCTCGTCGGCCTCCACTGGGGCAGCGTCGGCCGGAGAACGGTCGGCGCCGAGGAGTTACAGCAGGTCGAGGAGAAGCTCGCGCACCTCAACCCCGCCACCAGACGCAGCTACGAGGCGCACTGGATGGTCCACCAGGTCCACGACTCAATCCAGAAACGCTTCCCACCGCGACGCATCGACGCCGACATGACTCGGGCCGAGAAGATCCTGGAAGAACCATCCGATTGATCTCACGTGGGTTGTACGAGGGACCTCCTTACCGCGGTGCAGTAGGACCTGATGAGAGATGTTGTGGAGACTGCGCTGTGGGCGGCGCGGGAGAGTTCCGTGATGGCCCAGTGGCCAGTGGCCATCGCTTTGAGTTGCTCGTCGAGATCGGCGTCGTCGGCGATCGCGAGGAGTTCGTCCAGGGCGTCCTGAAGTTTCTCGCGCGCCAGCAGGATCTGGCGGGCGTTGTAGCGGCCGAAGTTGCGGTAGGCAACGAAGCTGGCCGTGTCGAAGAACTGGTTGAGGGTCGACTCCCGCGGATAGGTCGGGTACCGCTCGTGGAATGCGAGCAACGCCGCGGGCATCTCCTTGGCCAGGCCGGGTTTGGCGTACCAGAGGACACCGACCGGGGTCTCGGCGGTGAAGGATCCTGCGCCTTTGGTGAAGAACCCGATGTTGACGGTTCGCGGCGAGTACGCCGGGACGCGCGAGCTGCTTGGTGTCGCCCGGAGGGGGTCGAGGCTGATGTCGATCCGGATGTCACACTCGCTGGGGGCGATCGCGATGGCCTTGCCGAGCGAGCTCGTCGCGTCACCCGGACCGGAGTCGGCGTCGACGCAGACGATCTCCGTGATTTCGGGGATTCGGAGCAGCTCGACGAGTCCGGTGTTCTCCCAGTGCCCGCCGTCGGTCAGGTAGAGGTAGGGGTCGTCGAGGTCGTGGATCCCGAAGAACTCCTTGAACAGGTACCCGAGCCCGGTCCGGGCGTACGACGGGTCGGTCTCCACCTCCACAACGGTCCCGTCCTCCTCCTCGACGGTCTCCTTGTGCAGGCCGGCGGCTTCGAGCTGGGTGATGAAACGCGGGTTGGCGATCCACACGCCGAGCCGGATGTTGAAGAAGGCCAGCAGCATGCTGGTCGGCCCGATCTGGTACCGCCCCATCGCGGGCGACACCGCCGCGCTGGAGATGGCGACCGCCATCATCGTTGTGATCCGTTTGTGGAACTTCTGGCCGAGCCGGTCGAGCACTCGGGTGGATGCGGTGAACTGCAAGGTGTTGCCGCGCCCGTCCTGGGGCAGATGCAAGATTGTCCGCTTCGGGTCGAACGTCACGCTCAGAGCCGGAGTGCCGTAGCGGGTACGGACCGCACGCGAGGTCACGGTGCTGGTCGTGCACACCACCAACGGCGTACGCACCGCAGTCTCGTCTGTCTCGTCTGTCTCGTCGTACTTGAAGGCGAACAGGCCGGGTTCACGCTTGGCCGGGTCTGTACCGGCGACGTCGTTCTCGTACGGCTGCACACGGAGCCCTTCTTCCGCGCTCGCGGTCCGGTACGTCGCGTAGGCCAGCCGCAGCTTGCCTCGGTAGAAGGGCGCCAGCGACCAGCTTTCCGAGCTGGGTCCCAGGAGCACAAGAGTCAGGACTACCAGCGCGAGAACCCAGTTCCAGCCGGATTGCCAGCTGACCAGATCGTGCCAGGACCACGTCACCTCGTGCTTGGCCGCAGTCCACGTGGCCAGCGCTGTCACACCCAGCGCGACCACGACGAACGCAAAGCCGCCGAGCATGGGCGCGAAGCGCGCTGCCGGCTTCCTGAGGATACGGACGACCGAGCCGACGACACCTGCGCTCGCACCGGCTGTCGCGATCAACGTGGCCAACGACAGATGGGCGACCGCGCCGACCAGTTCGACGAAGGCCCACAGAGTGAGTGCGAGGACCGCCCCGAGGGCGAGCGCGCTGTACGACGCCCGCTTCAGCGTCTGCAGCGTGACGCGCGCCGCTGAGTTGTTCTGGGCGTAGCCGACGAGAAACTGACCGGCCAGGACCCAGAGCATCAGGACGGCGAATCCCGCGACGAGGAAAATGAGTCCCGGCAGCGCGAGCGAATGGTCCTTGACGAGCGCATGCATCGCGCCCTTCGGCAGCTCGCCGCCGCGGTCCGTGAGGCTGCGCAGGGCCCAGCCCACGGGACGGGTGATTGCCCAGAGCATGCTCAGCAGCACCACCACATTGACTGTCAGCCCGGCGATCACCGTTGCGAATACAGCTGGACGGTACGACGCCTTCGTGGACGTCTGGCTGCCCTCGGGACCGGCTTGTCTGGTCGTCTTCGCGGCGGCCGGATCGGTGTCGGATCCTCGAGGCTGGTTCGACCCGAGGTACCCGAGGTTGTCGACCAGATGACGCTCCTCGACGGTGAGCCACCCGTTCTCCTGCTGCTGCCACGGATGAGGTGCCAACTGTTGGAGGAGCGCTGTCTCCGCATCCGTCGTCTGGTGGCTGGATCGCGAGATGCTCCAGCCGGCCGCCATGTTCGATCCACCCGACACCGCGGTGACAGCGCGTGCCCCGGACCAGCCGAGGATCTCACCGTCGAGCGCCTGGAGGGCGCCGAGGCTGATCGACGACGCCCGGATGCCCCCGCCGGAAAGGGCAATGCCATACCTCGCCCGTCCGGGCGGGGGGTCGGCGCGTCGCATCTGGGTGCCCTCTGCGGCTTGGGTGACCTCTTCCGAAGGTTTCTCCGTCGGATCCATGCCGGCCGCCTTTTGGGCGTACTTCGGCAGCTTCAACGAGGCGATCCTGACCCAGCGTGGCGTCGACCACCAGGCGAAGGAACCTGCCGCGATGTAGACGATGACGACGAGCAGCAACGTGAACTTGGCCCAGGCGCAGACCGCGACGAACCGCCATGAGCCGTTCGACGATCCCGCGGTGAGCATGAGGATGTTCTCGGCGACGTCGAAGACGCCCGCGACGACGACTGCGATGACCACCGTGGTACGCGCCCGCCGTAGCGCCGGCAGGCGGAAGTAGTTGCCGGCCCATGACGCCAGTAGGCCGAGCAGGAACACATAGGAGGCGATGAACCAGAAGTCCTGTTGAACCGCCCTTGTGAAGACTGGCTCGCACGCGCAGGCCTCGAATGCTTGGCTGCTGCCGGCGAGCTCGATGTCGACGATCGACCTTGCCTGACCTTTGAGACTCGCGAGGTCACCGAAGTGTGCGGCGACGAGCGCACTCAGGATCAGTGCAAGCCAGCGCATTCCGGCGCGCACGCGGCGCGGCATGTCTGTAACGAGCAGAACGATCACCAGTGCGATGGCGAGCACCAGGAATGCGACCCAGACGGCCTGCGGTAAGGCGTCGTCTCCGGCACGGTCGCCGAAAAACACGACGCCAAGCGCGACGACGACGATGCCGACAATGAGCAACACCACCCGCCGCCCGTAGTGAAAGGAGACATCCGTTACCGATTTGAGTCCGTCTTCCGGCGGATCCAGAAGAATCGCCATGTGCTCCACCCCCGGGTTCATCAGCACTAATGCGTGCCGACGCGTTCGAGATGATTTCTCTCGCCTATAGGAGGCCCGAGAACGGCGATTGATACGCCCGCGCCAACGCGTCGTGCTGGATGCACGATTCCGGTCTTGCCGGTGGCTTGGGACGGGTGCTTACTGGTGGTGTGGGGCGGGTGGGTGTGGTTTTCGGATTAGTTGCCGTGGTGGGACTTGGCTCGTGTTCGTCGGCTCGTGAGGCGGTGGACTTTGAGTGGGGGGACTGCTCGGCTGATGCTGGCGTGGGCGGGGTGGATTTGCCTGCGGATCGGTTTGAGCTGCGGTGTGGTGTTGTGGAGGTTGAGCTTGACCCTGCTCACAAGGAGGCGGGGACGGTTGGGGTGCAGGTTGTTCGGGTGCATCGGTCGGGCGGGGCGGCGTCCAAGGAGCCGTTGATGTTGATTGCCGGTGGGCCTGGGCAATCCGGTGTGGAGTACGCCGTGGTTGCGGCGGGTCTGCTGCCTGAGGCTGTGCTGGACCGGTTTGATCTGGTTGGGTTCGATCCGCGTGGGGTTGGGCGTTCGCAGCCCATCCGGTGTGAGCACGCCGAGACCGGTACTCCGACATTTCCCGATCTACTGACCGACGCGGGGTATGCGCGTGCTGCGGGTGTGATGTGTGGGATTACTGACGAATGCGCTGCGGCGCTGGGCGCGAAGGCGGGCTTGTTCAGTACGACGGCGACGGCTGTCGACATCGACCGCATTCGGGAAGCTCTCGGCCAGTCGACGCTGACCTACCTGGGCTGGTCGTACGGCGCCAAACTCGGTGCGGAGTACGCGCGCCTCTACCCGGACAAGGTGCGGGCTGCCGTACTGGACGCCCCGACCGCCCCCGGCACGACCTGGATCGAGACGGTCGAACACCAGATCGCTGGCTTCGAGGGAGCGTTCGATCAGTTCGCGGCCTGGTGCGCGACGCAGGACAGTTGTGAGGACGATGTGCGCAAGTTTGTCGGCGAGCTCGTCCGCAAGGCGCAGGCGTCGCCCATTCCGAGCGGGCGGCCAGGTGACGACGTACCGACGTACGGCGTCGATGTCGTCGATGCTGTGGCGGCCTCGCTGTACGACGACGCACGCTGGCCCGATCTCGCCGACGGACTCCGGGAGGCGGCTGACGGCGACTCGGGCACCCTGCGCGAACTGGCTGACGCGGGACGCGGCGGCGGCGAGGAGGACGCCCTGCTGGTCATCAACTGCAACGACAGCGCGCCCGGGCCGAGCGAGGGCGAGATCAGGGCGGCCGGGGCCCGGTTCGCGAAGGAGTTCCCGCTGTTCGGGGTGTGGGGATCGTGGCAGCTGTTCGGGTGCGCGTTCTGGCAGCCGCCCCGGCACACCCTGCAGCCACCCGTCGCCGCCACGGCGCACCCGATCATCGTCGTCGGGACCCGTCACGACCCCGCGACGCCGTACGACGGGGCCGTCGCGATGGTTGCGAGCCTGGGTAACGCGGAGTTACTGACCTGGGAGGGTCAGGGGCATACCGCGGTGGGCCGTAACGATTGCATCAACCGACACGTCGCCGACTACCTGGCGTCGCTGACGGTGCCGCCGCACAACACCCGCTGCGCGGCGTGAGCAGGTCAGGCGTCGGCCTGGCCGAGGGAGTGAAGTTTGGAGAACGGGGCGACGACCCGCAGGAGTCGTCCGGCCCCGAAGTCGATGATGACCGTGCCATCAGTCTCAACTGAGTGGACGCGGCCGAGTCCTTCCCTGTCGTGAGAGACCCGCTCACCGACTTCGTAACTCTTGAGCGAGTCAGAAACCTGGGCCTTGAAAGGACTGGTGGACAGGTGACGACGCGTCGTCGCGCGATAGGGCAGCATCAGACCTCAAGTATGCGCCGTTTTCGCCGACTCTGCGACACGGGACCCCCTCGGAGCCACCCGCCTCCGTGGTTTCATGAGGTACCCGCCGCCCCGAGGGAGTCCGATCATGCGCAAATTACTGGTCCTGTTGCTGGGTCTGTCGATGGCCGGGTTGACCGGCGCGAGTGCGCAGGCGGCGCCGACGGGGGACCGGGACGTCATCGTGCAGCTGTTCGAATGGAACTGGACGTCGGTCGGGCGGGAGTGCGGCCAGGTGCTCGGCCCGAAGGGGTACGGCGCGGTCCAGGTCTCGCCTCCGCAGGAGCATGTCGTACTGCCGGGATCCGGGTATCCGTGGTGGCAGGACTACCAGCCGGTGAGCTACAAGCTGGACAGCACCCGCCGCGGAACGCGCAGCCAGTTCGTTGCCATGGTCAACAGTTGTCACGCGGCCGGTGTCAAGGTGTACGTCGATGCCGTGATCAACCACATGACCGGCGGCTCCTCGGGCGGCACCGGCAGCGCGGGGTCGTCGTACACGCACTACGACTATCCGGGGACGTACCAGACGCAGGACTTCCATCATTGCGGGCGCAATGGGAACGACGACATCGTCAACTACGGCGACCGGTACGAGGTGCAGAACTGTGAGCTCGTCGACCTGGCCGATCTCGCGACCGGGACCGACTACGTGCGCGGGCGAATCGCGGCGTACCTGAACGATCTGCTGTCGATGGGGGTCGACGGGTTCCGCCTGGATGCCTCCAAGCACATGCCGGCCGAGGATATCGCCGCGATCAAGTCCCGGCTGTCGCGTCCGGCGTACCTGTACCAGGAGGTCATCTACGGCGCCGGCGAGCCGATCACCCCGGACGAGTACGTCGGGAACGGCGATGTGCTCGAGTTCCGGTACGGGAAGGATCTCGCCAAGATCTTCAACACCGAGCGCCTCGCCTACCTGAAGACGTTCGCGGAGCCGTTGCCGTCGGACCGTGCCGTGGTGTTCACCGACAACCACGACACCCAGCGCGGTAGCGGCGTACTGACGTTCCGCGACAACGGCCGGTACGCGATGGCGAACGCGTTCATGCTGGCCTGGACGTACGGCACGCCGAAGGTGATGTCGAGCTACGAGTACACGTCGAACGACGAGGGACCGCCCTCGACGAGCGCAGGGCAGACTGTCGACACGACCTGCTTCAGCAACCGCTGGCGGTGCGAGCACGAGTGGCGGGTGATCGCCAACATGGTCGGGTTCCACAACGCCGTACGCGGGACCGCCGTGAACGAGTGGTGGGACAACGGGAACGACGCGATCGCGTTCGGCCGTGGCGACAAGGGCTACCTCGTGCTCAACGACGAGAGCTCGGCGCTGACCGGCCGGAGCTTCCACACCCAGTTGCCGGCCGGCGTGTACTGCGACGTCTTCCACGGCGACTTCTCCGCGGGCAGCTGCAGCGGTCCGACGTACACCGTCGACTCGTCAGGCTGGTTCCGCGCCGACATCGCAGCCACCGACGGCCTCGCCCTACACGCCGGCGCCCGGGTCTCCTAGGGCGGCAGCCCGCTCGGCCAGGTTGGCGGGGACCTGCTCGATGCGGGTCCAGCCTTTCCAGCCGCGCTCCTCCAGCAAAGCCAGGAGCCGCTCGGCGCCGGGGGAGGTCTCGAGAATTGCTGTGTCCATCAATGAGACCAGCTCGTCGTCGAGGCCGAAGTTGCCCGTGACGCCGGCCTCGACGGCGGCGATCAGCATGCGCTCCATGAGGTCGACGATCTCGACGATCCGTGGGTCGTCCAACGGCCAGTCGAGCGCTTCGTTCACGAGGCTGTAGAGCTTCAGCATGTCAGGGTGCTGCAGCGCCTCATGCTTCTGCACGATCACGGCGTCGATCAGGTCGGGCGCCTGGGCGGCGACCAGGATCCAGCCGTCCCGCTCCATCTCGATGTACTCCTCCCTCATCCCGAGACCGCGCAGCGCGTCGAGGTAGCCGACGACGCTCTGGGGGAGCGCCAGGCTTTCCCCGGCAGCCAGTCGGGCCAGCCGTTTCCGGGTGTCCTGCAGCCGCCGGATCTCGCTGCGCAGTTCCTTGTCGATCTTTTCGACGCCACCGGAGAAGTCCTCCGGGGTGGCGTCGAGGAGATCCTGCACCCGTGCCAGCGGTACGCCGGCGTCGGCCAAGGTGTGGATCCGGATCAGCCGTACGACGGCGGCCGCGTCGTAGGAGCGGTACCCGGACTGGTCGCGCCCGGGCTCTGCCAGTAGCCCGATCTTGTGATAGTGCCGTACCGCTCGCACCGTCACCCCGGCGTGCGCCGCCAGCTGGCTGATCGTGAGCATGGGTCCCAGCCTGCCTCAGGCGATCTTCCGGCGATAGGCAGCCACTGCGAAGGCGTACGCGACGACGAGGATGCCGACGCACCACGCCAGCGCGGTCCAGATGTCGTCTCCGACCGGTTGCTGCGCGAACAGGTTGCGGATCGTGTCGACGATGGAGGTCACCGGCTGGTTCTCGGCGAACCAGCGCACCGGGCCCGGCATGGTCTGCGTGGGCACGAACGCCGAGCTGACGAACGGCAGGAAGATGAGCGGGTACGCGAACGCGCCGGCTCCTTCAACCGTCGCGGCCGAGAGTCCCGGGATGACGGCGATCCACGTGAGGGCCAGCGTGAACAGGAACAGGATGCCTGCGACGGCAAGCCAGTCGAGTACGCCGGCGCTCGACCGGAATCCCATGATCAGGGCGACGCCCGAGACGATCACCAGCGAGATCAGGTTGGCGACCAGCGAGGTGACGACATGCGCCCAGAGCACGCCCGACCGTGCGATCGGCATCGACTGGAACCGCTCGAAGATCCCGCTCTTCATGTCCATGAAAATCCGGAACGCCGTGTACGCGACGCCGGACGCGACCGTGATCAGCAGGATGCCGGGCAGCATGTAGTTCACGTACGCGTCCGTCCCGGTGTCGATCGCACCACCGAAGACGTACACGAACATCACCATCATCGCGATCGGGGTGAGGACGGTCGTGATGATCGTGTCCACGCTGCGGGTGACGTGGCGCAGGCTGCGCCCGGTGAGCGCGCCGGTGTCGCTGAGGAAGTGGCTGGTCATGCTCGGTCCTTGGTGATCGCGAGGAACACGTCCTCGAGGGTCGGCTGCTTCTCGACGTACTCGACCTCGGCGGGCGGGAGGAGCTGCTTGAGCTCGCTGAGGGTGCCGTTCACGATGATCCGGCCCTGGTGCAGGATCGCGATCCGGTCGGCGAGCTGCTCGGCCTCTTCCAGGTACTGCGTGGTGAGCAGCACCGTCGTCCCGTGGCCGGCGAGTTCCTTCACCGTCTGCCAGACCTCGATCCGCGCCTCGGGATCGAGCCCTGCGGTCGGCTCGTCCAGGAAGATCACCGGCGAGTTGCCGATCAGGCTCATCGCGATGTCCAGGCGGCGGCGCATACCACCCGAGTACGTCGCTGCTCTCTGGGCGGCCGCCTCAGTCAGCGAGAACCGGTCGAGCAGGTCGTCGGCGACCGCGCCGGGGTCCTTGACGTGCCGGAGCTTGGCGACCAGTACGAGGTTCTCCCGGCCGCTGAGGATCTCGTCGACGGCGGCGAACTGCCCGGTCAGGCTGATGGATTCCCGTACGTCGGCCGGCTGCGTGGCGACGTCGAACCCGTTGACGGCGGCCGTCCCCGCATCCGCCTTGAGGAGCGTGGAAAGGATCCTGATCGTCGTGGTCTTACCCGCCCCGTTGGACCCGAGCAACGCGAAGATGCTGCCCCGCGCGACGTCGAACTCCACGCCACGCAGTACCGCCTTCTTCCCGTACGCCTTCTCCAAACCCTGCACGCGAATCGCCGGGCCGGCGGTCGATTGAACTGTCATAGCGATCAGCCTGCAGGGTTGACCCAGCGTCAAGGTCAAGTCCGCAGCCCCCAGCAGGTGTCTTGTCTCTCCTCCGCAACCGACCGCACTCACCTGTAGCCGCAGTCCGCCCGAGAACTGCAGCTCGACAGTACGTACATGCCTACTACCCGCCACCGCGCACCGCGTGGCAGACCGAATCGCCCAGCAGTGGACGTATACGTACTGTCGAGCTGCACAAATCAGCAGACCAGCCGAGGTGATCGGAGCGAGGGCGGTTAATTGTTTGACGGTGTTGGAGGTGGGCTGATCTGCTGGGGGGACGTGCGCCGGATCAGTCGGTGCGGACCGGAAGGAGGGACGCGTATGTCTGCTCTGTCCTGCAGGTTTGCTCTGAAAGGTTCTTCGGTTTGGTATTCGCACGTTCGTTCAGCTGTGAACATTGCGGCGTAGAGGTTTCCCTCGACGCCCCTGGAACTACCCATCGCAATCATTGCCCGAGTTGTTTGTGGTCGCGTCATCTCGACCGCAACGTGCCGGGTGATCGCAAGGCCGACTGTGCCGGCGGCATGGAGCCGATCGCGGTCACGGTCCGCGGCGAGGGCCGTTGGGTCCTCATCCACCGGTGCACCAACTGCGGGCGTCTCCGCCTCAACAAGACCGCCGGCGACGACAACGTCCTGTTGCTGATGCGGCTGGCCGCCCTTCCACTGACCATGCCGTTCATCCCGTTCGCGGCCGAGCCCGAGCCGGAGACCGCGGGCAACGGCAATGGCAACCGTCCTAAACCTCGCAAGCCGAGGGCCCGCAAGAACGCGACTAGCGACGTGCGGCCGGCGTGATGCGCGTGGGAAGGAAGTGGGTGGCGACGAGGGTGAGGCCTGCGAGGGTGCAGGCGGCGGCCGCGCTCAGGATGAGAGGCGTGTAGCCGAGCGCGGTGGCCAGGGCTGCGGCGGCCAGTGGAGCGGTCGCGGCTGCGAGCGTGGTCGGCGTACCGAGAAGGCCGGCGATGGTCGCGTAGCCCTGGTCGCCGTACCGGTCGAGAATGATCGCTGGCTTCGCGATCGACGCGACACCGAAGCCGAGCCCGAACGCGATCAGGCAGCCGGCGGCGCCTGCGGTGCTGCTACCGGCGGCGGGTAGGACGGCCAGGGCGATGCCTTGGAGCGTGATGACCGCGGCAGTGATCGATGTCATCGGCAACCATCGACGGAGGACAGAGACGGTGATCCGGCCGGTGACGGAGAGCAGACCGAGCAGGCCGGCGAGGGTGGCGGCGGTGGTGGGGGAGTGCCCTAGCTTCGTGAGGTAGGTGACGAGGTGCACGCCGATGATCGCGAGGGCGGCGCTGTGGAGGACGAACACGACCCCGAGCAGCCAGAAGCCGACGTCGCGCAGAACGCGGGTCGGTGACGTCTGGAGAGCTTCGAGGTGCGTGCTGTTTGGTTGGGTTCGGCGCAGGGCGAGGACGTGCAAGGGGATCGTGGCGACGGCGAGTACGGCGGCCAGGACGAGGAGGGCGTGCCGCCAGCCGAGGGCGTGGACGAGCTGGCCGGTCAGTGGGATGAAGATCGAGCTGGCGAATCCGGCGACGAGGGTGATGGCCAGGAGCGCGGCGGTACGCCGTTGTGGTGCGGTGACTGCGACGACGACAGCGAACGCGGGTGGGTAGAGCACCATCGCCGAAGCGATGCCGATGGCAACGAAAGCGGCGTACAGCTGGATCGTGTTCTGGGCCTGCGACCAGGCGAGGACTGCCACGGTTGCGATGACGGAGCCGATGCTCATGATTCCGTGGCCGCCGCGGTTGTCGAGCCGGCGGCCGACGGGTACGGCGAGGACGGCGCTGATGAGTGAGGCGAGGGTGAGGGCGCCGGTCGCGGTGGTGGGGGAGATGCGCAGGTCCTGGCGCATCGGTTCGAGTAGGGCGCTGAAGGCGTAGTAGAGGACGCCGTAGCTGACGGTGGTGGTGATCGCTAGCGCGGCGATGACCTCGCGTCGCACACCACCACGACCGGAGCCGGTGCGGCCGGTCGTGGTGGCGGGCGCGGACATCAGTTGCAGCAGCCGGATTGTTTGTCCTCGATCACTGTGAGCAGGCCGCCGCTGATCCCGGTGGCGAGGCCGCGGGCGGCTGGTGTGGTGAGCTCGACGGGTTGCGGCGTGGGGCCGCAGCAGCTGCTCGCTTCGTCGGCGAATTCGCCGAAGGCGAGGTTGGAGGAGCAGACGCCGGTTTCGGGGAGGTCGAGTTGGACGTCGCGGGCGGCTTCCCAGTCACCGGCGAGTGCGGCGACGACGGAGCGGGCCTGTTCGTATCCGGTGGCGAGCAGGAACGTCGGCGCGCGGCCGTAGGACTTCGCGCCGATCGCGTAGTAGCCCGGTTCGGGATGGGCCAGTTCGTCGACGCCGTGCGGCGGCACCGTGCCGCAGGAGTGCTGGTTCGGGTCGATCAGCGGGGCTAGGGCGCGGGTGGAGCCGAGGACCGGGTCGAGGTCGAGGCGCAGTTCCGCGACGATGTCGTGATCCGGGCGGAACCCGGTGGAGTTCACGACTGTGTCGGCGGTGACGGTGCGGTCGCCGGAGCGCAGTTCGATGCGTCCGTTCGGCGTACTGATGGACTCGATGCGGAAGGAGCTGACCAGTTCGACCTGTCCGGACTGGACGAGCTTCTTCAGGCGGGATCCGAGGGCGCCGCGGGCGGGGAGCTCGTCGGCGTCGCCTCCGCCGTATGTGCGGGCCTGGTCCGTGCCGCGGACGACCCACACGATCTCGGTTCCTGGCACCTCGTCCGCAAGGCGACCGAGGTCCAGCAGAGTGGTCGCCGCGGAGTGGCCGGCGCCGACGACGGCCGTCCGACGTCCGGCATACCGCTCCCGATCAGCCCCAAGTACGTCGGGCAGCGCATGAGCAGTGTGGTTTATCGCGAACGTCTCGCCCCGGGCGGGGATGCCTGAGCCGCCGAGGACGTTGGGTTTGCGCCAGGTGCCGGAGGCGTCGATTACGGCCGACGCGAGTAGTTCGGTGCCGTCGGCGAGGCGGATCAGGAACGGTGCGTCCTCACGTCCAGCAGTGCGGATCCGGTCGAATCCGACGCGGGTGATCGCGACCACCTCAGCGCCGTACCTAATCTTGTCGTTGAGCTGCGGGACCTTCGTGAGCGGTTCGAGGTACGCGTCGATCAGCTCGCCGCCGGTCGGCAGCGTACCGAGATCCGGCGCGCTCCAGCCGGCCGCCTCGAGCAGCCGCCGTGCCGCGTTGTCGAGGTCGTAGCGCCACGGGCTGAACAGCTTCACATGCCGCCATTCCCCGATCGCCGCCGCAACGCCCGGACCGGATTCCAGTACGACGAAGTCCAGCCCACGCTCGGCCAGATGCGCCGCCGCAGCCAGCCCGACCGGACCTGCCCCAACGACCACCACGGGTGCCGCCATCTGCACGCCCACGATCCACTCCCTGTCTCGACGATCATCTAATCAACGAGTCCCACCTTGCCTCTTGATTCGACAACAGTCAAGATAGACGTATGTCGAAACAGGAGATCACCCTGACGCCGATCTCGGGCGGCGCCTGCTGTACGCCGATCTCCGACGCGGCCCTCGAGCCGGCCGCCGCCACTGAAGGGGCCGTGGTGTTCAAGGCGCTCGCGGACCCGATCCGCCTGCGGCTGTTGTCGATGATCACGTCGGCCGCCGGCGAGATCTGCGTCTGCGACCTGACGCCGCAGTTCGAGGTCAGTGGTCCGACGATCTCGCACCACCTGAAGGTTCTCCGCGAGGCCGGCCTGGTCGACTGCGAACGCCGCGGGACCTGGGTCTACTACTGGTCCGTCCCGCAACGCCTGGAGTGGATCGGCACCCTCCTCGCGACGCCGGCGCCGCTGACCTGAGCCACGGCTTGACGCATTGAAATAGCTCAGCAATCATTGAGTCAATGAACGCTGAGAGATTCACCGTCGCAGAGCGAGCCCGGATTCATGCGGCGCTCGGTGATCCGGCGCGACTCGCGATCGTGGACACCCTGGTGGCCGGTGACGCGGCGCCGGGTGAGCTCGCCACCGCGCTGGAATTGCCGACGAACTTGGTGGCTCATCATCTGAAGGTCCTGGAAGCGGCCGGCGTCGTCGCGCGGACGCGGTCTGAGGGCGACAGGCGGCGTACCTATGTGCGGCTCCGCCCTGAGGCGCTGGCGTCGATCTCGACACCCGCGCTGAGCGGCGCGAAGCGCGTCGTGTTCGTGTGCACGCAGAACTCGGCGCGTTCACAGCTGGCCGCTGCGATCTGGTCGCGGCGCAGCCGGCTCCCGGCGCTGTCCGCGGGCACGCAGCCGGCAGAGCGTGTACATCCACGAGCCGTGCAGGTCGCCCGGCGGCACGGCCTCGATCCGGCCGGGTGGCGCACCGCGCGGCTACGGGACGTCGTACGGCGTGACGATCTGCTGATCGCGGTGTGCGACAACGCGTACGAACATCTCGAGCACGAAACCCGCCTGCACTGGTCGATCCCCGACCCGGCACCGACCGACACCGACGCGGCCTTCGAGGCCGCCTACTCCGAAATCGCCGACCGAATCGACCGGCTGGCGCCTGCCCTGACACCTGCATTGTCACCTGAGGGGAGCGCGCGATGACCGAAGTTGCCTGGCACCGCCGCGAAGACCTGTCCATCGACCAGAGCCTCGCCCTGCGCACCGCGGCCGCGCGACTGACCGACGAGTTCTCGGGCATCTACGGCCCGGAGACGATCGAGCGGTTCCTGCATTCCAGCTACGACCAGTTCGCGTCCGGCAGCACGGTCCCGAACTTCCTTCCGCTGCTGGCCGAACGGTTCGCGCGGCAACGGCTCAACGCACTCGCGCGCGTCGAGGGGCACCACGACGACGGCAAGCCGGTCGTGTTGTTCCTGTGTGTGCACAACGCCGGCCGCTCGCAGATCGCCCTGGGGTTCTTCCAGCACCTGGCCGGGGATCAAGCGGTCGCCTGGTCGGGCGGCTCCGAGCCTGGGATCGAGGTCAACCCGGCCGCGACGTCCGCGATGGCCGAGCGCGGGATCGACATCTCCACGGAGTACCCGAAGCCGTGGACCGACGAGGTCGTGCGGGCCGCCGACGTGGTGGTGACGATGGGCTGCGGCGACGCCTGCCCGATCTTTCCCGGCACGCGGTACGAGAACTGGGAGCTCGACGACCCGGCCGGCCTCGATGTGGCCGACGTACGCCCGATCCGCGACGAGATCGAGCGCCGCGTCCGGGTTCTCCTCAGCGAGCTGGCGGTGCCGGTGAGCAACGGATGAGCCGAGTGTTGTGGCGGCGGGTTGTTGCGGAAGGGCTCGGGACCGGGTTGCTGGTGACGGTTGTTGTCGGTTCGGGGATCGCGGCCGCCAAGCTCTCACCCGGTGACACCGGGCTGCAGTTGCTGGAGAACTCCTTCGCGACCGCGCTCGGGCTGGCTGTTCTGATCCTGATGCTCGGACCGGTGTCCGGTGCGCATTTCAACCCGGTCGTGTCGGTCGTCGCTTGGTGGCTCGGCCGACGAAACGGTGCCGGGCTGAGTCTGCGGGATTTGTCCGCGTACGTCGCTGCGCAGGTCGTCGGCGCGGTCGCGGGCGCGATGCTGGCCAATGTGATGTTCGGTCAGGCCGCAGTGTCGTGGTCGACGACGCACCGCTCAGCAGGTCATTTGTGGATCGGAGAGACGGTCGCCACCGCGGGGCTGATCCTGCTGATCTTCGCGCTGGTCCGGACCGGTCGCTCCGCCGCCGCACCTGCTGCTGTCGGCGCGTACATCGGCGCGGCCTACTGGTTCACCTCGTCCACATCGTTCGCGAACCCTGCCGTGACCATCGGCCGCGCGTTCAGCGACACCTTCGCCGGGATTGCACCTGGATCCGTCCCTGGCTTCGCGTTCTTCCAGGTGATCGGCGCGGTTATAGGCGCCGGCCTGGTCGTCGTGCTCTATCCCGAAGGCGACTCCGCGGAGGAGCTCGCCGTACCGAATCTGGAGTTGCGTCGTGAGTAAGCCTGTCGTGTTGTTCGTTTGCGTCCACAACGCCGGGCGCTCGCAGATGGCTGCGGGGTGGTTGCGGCACCTGGCCGGCGACACCGTGGAGGTCCGTTCGGCCGGATCCGAACCGCGGGAGCGGATCAACCCGACCGCGGTCGAGGCGATGCGCGAGGTCGGCATCGACATCGCCGGCAACGTCCCGCACGTGCTCGAGACCGAGGACGTCCGCGCCAGCGATGTGGTGATCACGATGGGCTGCGGCGACGCCTGCCCGATCTTCCCCGGCAAACGGTACGAGGACTGGGAACTCACCGACCCCGCCGGACAGCCGATCGAGGTCGTCCGCGAGGTCCGCGACGAGATCCGCACCCGCATCGAGAAACTGGTCGCGGACCTCAATACCTAGCGGGGAGTGAGGAGGCAGAACTCGTTGTTCTCGGGGTCTGCCAGGACGGTCCACGGTACGTCGCCCTGGCCGATGTCGAGGTCGGTGGCGCCGAGGGAGCGCAGTCGATCCGCCTCCGCCGCGTGGTCGTCGGTGGGGTACGGGCGAAGGTCGAGGTGGATGCGGTCGAGCCCGGTCTTCGGATCGGCGCTGCGGAGGAACTCGAGGTACGGGCCGACGCCTTTGGCGGACCGCAGTACGGCGTGGTCGTCGTTGACCTCGTGCAGCACCCAGTCCATGGCGGCGGACCAGAACCGGGCCATGGCTCGCGGGTCCGCGCAGTCCACGACGACTGCGGCGATCGGGCCGGTGTCCCTGTAGATCGGCCGCGGCTCCAGCACGCAGAATTCGTTGCCCTCCGGGTCGGCGAGGACCGTCCACGGGACATCGCCCTGGCCGATGTCGGCCGGCGTCGCGCCGAGGTTCTGGAGGCGCTCGATCAGCTCCGCCTGATGAGCCGGGGACGTCGTGGCGAGGTCGACGTGAACGCGATTCTTCGCCGTCTTGTGAAGAGGTACGGGGATGAGGTCGATGCAGACGGCGCTCGGGTCCGGATAGCTGAAGCCCTTGGGCTCGAGGTTGGTTTCCTCGGCGTTGTCCTCGGTCACCTCCCAGCCGAGCGCGTCCGCCCAGAACCTACCGAGCGCGGAGCTGTCGTCAGCCTTGATCGAGATCTGTACCAGCCGTGTCGCCATACCGCCGATCCTAGGCCCGGCTGCCTCCCGCATGAACCGGGAGGCAGCCGGGATCGGTCAGGCGGTGAGCAGGTCGGCGAGGGTCGTTCGCGCCCGGGACACCCGGGAGCGAACGGTGCCGACCGGGCAGCCGAGGTGGGCCGCGGTCTGGGCGTACGGGACGCCGGCGAGTTGGGTGAGCACGAAGACCTCGCGGCGGTCGCCGGGGATCTTGTCGAGCAGTTCGGTCAGGGCGATGCCGTCCTCGAAACCGGGGAGGTCCCGCGGCTGGGTCTGTTCGGCGGCGCGCTGCCAGTCGTGCCCGGAGATTCGCGGGCGTGCGGCCTTGCGGCGCAGGTCGTCGGCGACGGTACGGCGGGCAATCGAAAGCAGCCACGTCCGCGCCGACGACCGTCCCTCGAACCGGTGCAGGCTTTGCAGCGCCCGCAGGAACGTTTCCTGGGTGAGATCGTCGGCCGAGTGCGGATCGGCGCTCAGGTGCGCGACATAGCGCCGTACGTCGTGGTGCAGGGCGCGGACGAAGTGGTCGAGGGCAACGAGATCACCGTCACGTGCGGCGATCGCCCATTGTGTTGATCGGTCGTCGATCAAGGCAGAAGCCATGGATTGAGTCCTTCTGAAGTCCGAAGATCCGGCGGCGCGTGGAAACGCGACACCGGTGAGCGGAGGCCTGCCGAATGGCATGGCACAGCCCCGGACGGCGAACGCCCGGGGTGAATCGTGCTGTCAGAGAGCAGCGATTCCGCGGGGTGGACCCCTGGAGGTGATGGCGTGAACGAGCAGCAGGTCGTCGTACGGCGTGGGGGAGTCAGCCGGCCGGATCCGTGGCTGGTGCGCGATGACCTGTGGACGCGCGAACGGCAGCAACGGCAGCAGGATCAGGCGGGCGACGGATCGCAGTACGGCGAACGCGGCCCGCTCCCCGTACGCGAGCCACAGACCGCACAGGAGCGCCGCGAGCAGGTGGGCGCCGAGCATGCCGTATGACGACGTACCGGTCATGTCATGCCCAGCGCCGGTGTGCATCGCGTGCGGGACCGCCATCGACTGCGCGAGCGAGAACACCAGGTGCAGCGCTCCTTGCGCCACCAGCGTGCTGAGGACGACGAACGGTACGCCGCGCTCCCGGTCGGCGACGATCCACGCGGTGACGCCGATCCAGCCGAAGCCCATCGGTATCGCCCACCACGGAAGGCCCGCACCGGACATCACGACGTGGCCGAGGGCGGCGAGCAGCACGCAGGTGACCGCGAACATCGCGGCCCGCGTCCCTCGAAACCCCCAGGTCTGCTGCATGGCCGAACCATCGTCGCATCCCGCTCCGACAGACCCTGACGCCGCATCTGTGTCCCACGCCACATGGAACCGCTGGAACTGATCGTCCCCGCGAGCCGACTCCTCAACTGGACCGTGCGGAGAAGGAGTGGACGTGAGCGCAGTTCTGGAGGCCCCGGCGAAGCCGGACAACGCTGGGCGCAGCCGCGGCACCGGATTGTTCCGGGCGTTCTGGCGATGGCATTTCTACGCCAGCTTCCTGGTGATCCCGGTCCTGCTGATCCTGGCCGCGACCGGCCTGATCTACCTGTTCCGCTTCCAGATCGAACCGGTTCTGCACGCCGACGTGATGAAGGTCGACCAGCCCGCCGGCCTGGTCGCGCAGCCGTACGAGACGCAGCTCGACGAGGTACGCCGGGCCTTCCCCGACGCGACCGTTGTGTCGATGACCGAGCCCTCCGCGCCGGACCGCTCGACGGTGTTCTCCGTCGACACGGCAGACGGGCCGCGGGACGTGTTCGTGGACCCGTACGAAGGCAAGGTGCTGGGCTCGCTCAACCCCGACACGACGCTGTCGGGCGCCGCGATCCTGCTGCACGGAGAACTGATGGCGGGCCGCTGGGGCGATTACGTGATCGAGATCGCCGCCTGCTGGGCGATCGTGATGGCGTTGACCGGCTACTACCTGTTCATCCGGGGAAGGGTCGCGCGAGCGCGCCGACGGGCCGCTGGAGCGGCGGGCGCCGTACTGCGCTCACGACACGGCCGCACCGGCGCGTTCCTCGGACTCGGACTGCTCTTCCTGATCGTGTCAGGCCTGCCGTGGACCGGATTCTGGGGCGCGAAGACCCAGGAACTCGCGACCCATCAAGATACGTCGTTCTGGGGCGAGGATCCCGGTGCGCTGTCGAACCCGACCTCGACCTTGGACGAGTCGCTCCCGCACAGCCACTCGGTGGCGTGGGGTCTGGGCAAGACCGAAGTACCGCGCTCGAACCCGGCCGACGGGAAAAGGTCGGTCGCCACCGTCGACACCGCGATCGCAGTCGGCCAGCGCAACGGGCTGCGGCGCCCGATGACGATCGCGCTGCCCGCTGACGACGAGGGAGTCTTCTCGGCGATCGGGTACGCGTTCAACGACCCCGGCAAGGAGCGCACGTTGCACGTCGACCGGTACGGCGGCCGCGTGGTGTCGACGTACGGGTACAGCGACTACCCGGCCCTGGCGAAGGTCGTTGCCCAAGGCATCGCACTGCACGAAGGCAGGCGCCTGGGCACGCTCAACTTCTGGCTGACCACGGTCTTCTGCCTCGGCGTGATGTTCATGTGCGTCAGCGGACCGCTGATGTGGTGGCGCCGCCGCCCCAAGGGCAACTCCCTCGGCGCACCCCGCGGCCGCCTCCCACTCCGCGCCACCCCCGCCCTGGCCGTCCTCGTCATCGCCCTCGCCCTCTTCCTACCCCTCTTCGGCCTCACCCTGGCCGCCGTACTCCTCCTCGACCAACTCCTACTCCGCCGACTCCCACGACTGAGAACCTGGTTCAACTCCGCCGCGTGAACGTGGCACGGCTCTCACGGTGGGGTTGTTAGAAGCGCGTTAGAAGGACCGGGTCGGCCGCTGACCGCTGGTTAGGCTCCGGGCGGTGACAGAAACGCGTGAGAACGAGACGGTCGGCGTACCGCCGCCCACCCATGGGCGGGCGGTTCGTTGGTTGCTGCACGACCGTCCGTCCGGGCACCCGGGCCCGCACCGGCCGGCGCCGCACCCGACCCACCGCTGGTGGAAGGTGATGTGCCTGACCGGTGTCGACTACTTCTCGACGCTCGGCTACCAGCCCGCGATCGCCGCGGCCGCGGTCGGTCTGCTCTCACCGGTCGCGACCTTGATCCTGGTCCTGCTGACCCTGTTCGGCGCCCTGCCGGTCTACCGCCGGGTCGCGGCCGAGAGCCCGCACGGAGAGGGCTCTATCGCGATGCTCGACCGGCTGCTCGGCCGCTGGAAGGGCAAGCTCACGATCCTGGTCCTGCTCGGCTTCATGGCCACCGACTTCATCATCACGATGACGCTGTCCGCCGCAGACGCCACCGCGCACGTGATCGAGAACCCGTACATGCCGCACTGGTTCGAAGGCAAAGAGGTGATCATCACTCTCGTCCTGCTGGCACTGCTGGCGGGTGTGTTCCTGCGCGGCTTCGGCGAGGCGATCGGGATCGCGGTCGCCCTGGTCGTCGTGTACCTCGGCCTGAACCTGATCGTGGTCGGGAACGCGCTCTGGAACGTGATCACCGCGCCGGAGCTGGTCACGAACTGGCGCGGCATGCTGACCACCGAGCACTCGAACATCTGGGTGATGATCGGCATCTCGCTCGTGGTGTTCCCGAAGCTCGCTCTCGGCCTGTCCGGCTTCGAGACCGGTGTCGCGGTGATGCCGCAGGTCGACGGTGCGGCCGAGGACGACCCGGCCCACCCGGCGACGCGGATCCGGAACACCCGCAAGCTGCTGACCACGGCCGCGCTGATCATGAGCGGTTTCCTGATCACCAGCAGCTTCACGACGATCGTGCTGATCCCCGAGGACGAGTTCAAGGACGGCGGCGAGGCCTCCGGGAGAGCGCTCGCCTACCTTGCCCACGAGCACCTCGGCAACATCTTCGGGACGGTGTACGACGTCAGCACCATTCTCATCCTGTGGTTCGCCGGGGCGTCCGCGATGGCCGGCCTGCTGAACATCGTGCCGCGCTACCTGCCCCGCTACGGCATGGTCCCGGACTGGGCCCGGGCCACCCGGCCGCTGGTGATCGTGTTCGGGCTGATCGCGTTCGTGATCACGATCCTGTTCAAGGCCGACGTCGACGCGCAGGGCGGTGCGTACGCGACCGGCGTACTGGTGCTGATCATGTCCGCGTCGATCGCGGTCACGCTGTCCGCCCGGCGGAAGGGGGAGCGGGCCAAGACCGTCGGGTTCGGCGTGATCAGCGTGGTGCTGCTCTACACGACCGTCGCGAACATCATCGAGCGGCCGGACGGCGTGCAGATCGCCTCGTTCTTCATCGTCGCGATCGTCCTCACCTCGCTGATCTCTCGCGCCACCCGCTCGCTGGAGCTGCGCGCCACCGAGATCCGGTTCGACGAGGAAGCGTGCCGGCTGATCGCGGCGGCCGCCAAGCATGGTGAACTCCGGATCATCGCGAACGAGCCGGACGCCCGGGACGAGGCGGAGTACCAGGAGAAGGAGGCCGAGCAGCGCGAGGTACGCAACCTGCCGGAAGGCCTGCCGATCCTGTTCCTCGAGGTCACGCTCACCGACGCGTCACAGTTCGAGACCGAGCTGGACGTGCGCGGCGAGGAACGGTTCGGCTACAAGATCCTGCGCGTCGACAGCCCCAGCGTCCCGAACGCGATCGCGGCACTGCTGCTGAAGATGCGCGACGACTGGCACGTGATGCCCCACATCTACTTCGCCTGGGCCGAGGGCAACCCGTTCTACTTCCTGTTCCGCTACCTCATCTCCGGCGAGGGCGACGTACCGCCGGTCACCCGCGAGGTCCTCCGCCGAGCCGAACCCAAACGCTCGAACCGCCCCTGGGTTCACGTCGGCTGACGTTGCCTCACTGGGGGCCATGGCGCACGATCGGGGTATGACCAGTTTCGAGAACGATCGGGAAACCCTGAGAGCGCTCGCTGACGACGGTAACGAGCGGGCCATGGACCGGCTCGCCGACCTGGCCGAGGCGCGCGGCGACGTCCAGGAGTTGAGCGATCTGCTGGACGAGGGGTGCCTGCACGCAGGCGAGCTGCTGACCCGCCGAGCGGCGGCCGCGCACGATCTCCGCGAACTGCAACGCATCACGGACGCCGGGTACGACGAGGCCGCCGAGGTCCTCGATCGCCTCCTCACCGTCCGCCCCGACTGACCACGCCGCGAAGGCAATCACACCGCTCGCAAGTATCGTGGCGGTATGAGTGTGCAGCGGCGGCCGACGATGTACGACGTGGCTGCGCTGGCCGGGGTGTCGCATCAGACGGTGTCGCGGTACCTGCGGGCCGATCCGACCGTTGGGCCGGACACGTCGGTGCGGATCAAGGCCGCGGTCGACGAGCTGGGGTACCGGCCGAACCTAATGGCACGGGCGATGCGGACGCGGAGTACCGGGGCGGTCGCGATCATCCTGCCGGGGTGGACCGGGCCGGAGCGGACCGTTGCCGCGGCGTGTGAGGAGGCGCAGCGGCTCGGGTACCAGGTCGAGATCGTGATCGGCGTCGACGAGGACCCGGCGGCGTTGAGCCGGCTCGCCGACGAGATCCTTTCGCGTGGTCAAGTGGACGGGGTGCTGTCGGTGACCCCGTTGACGGTCAAGCCGGGTGGTGTCGTCGTACAGACTGCTGAGTTCGACCATCGGTTGCACGCGGTCGAGGCGGGTGGCGGCGGACGAGGCGACGATGGAAGAGATCCTGTCGCGGCTCGCCGACCTGGGGCATCGCGACTTCTTCCATGCGGCGGGGCCGCAGGACTGGAAGTCGGCGCAGCTGCGGAAGTCCGGGTATCTGAAGGCTTGTGAGCGGTTGGGGTTGCGGTCGCACGGTGTGTACGACGGGCCGTGGCATCCCGATACCGGTGTCGAGGCTGTGCAGTCGTTGATGCTCGTACGCTACGGGACTCCCGCGTTGTCGACGGTTCGTGTGGACCGCGAGACGTCGGGCCGGCACGGGATGCGACGCCTGATCGCAGCCATCCGCAACGAACCCGAACCGGACCCCCTCCCCGCAGCCCCCACCGAGATCATGTTCCGCGACACCACAGTCCCACCCCGCCAGCGGTGAGGTCAGGTGAGGACGAGGGCGCCTAGGTGCCAGAAGCGGTCGGGTTCGCTGTCGAGGGTCAGGTCGGCGGACCGGCCGGTGGGGCCGCCGTCGAGGTCGGCGTGGAGCCAGGTGAAGATGCCGCCGGGG
This sequence comes from Kribbella sp. C-35, assembly GCF_046549195.1. Taxonomy (NCBI): domain Bacteria; kingdom Bacillati; phylum Actinomycetota; class Actinomycetes; order Propionibacteriales; family Kribbellaceae; genus Kribbella; species Kribbella sp. C-35. The sequence continues at coordinate 403,096 of NZ_JAJPWG010000006.1, read as the reverse complement.
AGATCGGCGGACGTGGCAAGGACTTTGTTGCCCTCGGCGATGATCGTCGGAGGACAGTCCGGGCCGCCGTCGCCGACGAGCGCCAAAAGGCGGACCGGACCAGGCGGCAGCGTGATCCGCAGCGTGCGTGCAGGATAGTCGCCGCAGAAGTCCCGCCGGAGCGCATCCCACGTACTGCCGCGATCGCGACCCTGCGGCGCCGTACCGACCCAGCCGTAGCCGCGCGTCGTGTTCCAGGTCGTGCCGGGGGAGACCCGCGCGTAGCCCGTCACCAGCGGGCTGTCCGCGGTCCCGATATCCAACGCAAGGTGGCATTGTGTCCAGTGGCAGAGAGCGAGTTCCCGTTGAACGAGTTCACGATCGTCCCACCGGGCTGAGCGGCGGTCAGCGACACACCGTTCTCGTCGACGAACGGGCCGGTGGGGGAGGTCGAGCGCCCGGCCAGCACCGGGTAACCACCGCCTCCGACGTTGCCGTTGCAGCAGCCGTAGCCTGAGTAGAACAGGTAGTACCAGGGCCCGCGCTTCGCCACCCACCCGCCCTCTCCACGCTCACCGGCGACGACCTGCTGCGAGGTACCGACCGTACTGCGGCCATCGGGCGACAGTCGTACGACGTGCAGCCCGCCGCGGCGGAACGAGCCGTAGTACAGGTACTTCGTCCCGTCGTCGTCGATGAACATCATCGGGTCGATCTCCATCACCTCGCTGTCGGCGACGAAGTCCACGACCGGATGACCGATGTCCTTCCACGGCCCGGCGGGCGACGACGAGATCGCGAGCCCGATCGCGGCGCCGAGCGGCGTGGAGCTCGGTGCCGAGTAGTACATGTAGTACTGGCCGTCGACGTACCGGACGTCCGGCGCCCAATACCCCTTCTGCGGCCAGGGCGCCCACTCGGGATGGCTCTCGGCGCTGAACGCGTCGCCGAGGAACTCCCAGTGCACGAGATCGGTGGAGCGCACCATCGGGATCAGGTGCTGCGCGGGCGCGGCGCCGACCGGCAGCAATCCCGCGGAGGCGATCAGCGCCGCCACCAGGCCGGCGAGGAGCAGACGGAAGGACACAGTTCGAGGCATGGCGACGGGTCCTCACTGGGCGGGGGAGGTGTCTGGCGAAGCAGTCGAGTGATCGATCACCCAGACGGTGAGTGATCGATAATTCGACCGCAAGACCTCAGCCTCCGGAACGCGCCGGGTTGGCCGCCCGAATCGGTGGGGTGGTGGGAGACTGCGAAGAAACCGGGGGTTGGTTCGAGGGCGGTGGAGCGATGGGTCTCGCGTACGGAATCGGTTTGGTCGCTGAGGCGGATGTGAACGCGCCGTGGAACGGGCACGACACCCGGGTGCTGATCGTCGCCGTGCTGGGGATCGCGGTGATCGTGGCGCTGATCGTCGCGTTCAAGGTGCATGCGTTCCTGTCGCTCACGATCGGGGCGCTGTTCGTCGGCGTTGCGTCCGGGATCGGCGCCGGTGCGGTCACGAAGTCGTACGAGAACGGCGTCGGCAGCGTCCTCGGGTACGTCGGCGTACTGATCGCCCTCGGCGCGATGGTCGGCAAACTGCTCGCCGACTCCGGCGGAGCGGACCAGGTCGTCGACACGATCCTGCGTGGCAGGTCCGGCGCGCTCCCGTGGAAGATGGCGCTGATCGCCTTCATCATCGGGATCCCGATGTTCTTCGAGATCGGCCTCGTACTGCTGATTCCCGTGGTGGTCCTGGCGGTACGGCGCACGGGCGCGCGAGCCATGCTGCTCGGGATCCCGGCACTCGCGGGCCTGTCCGTCCTGCACGGTTTCGTGCCGCCGCACCCCGGGCCGTTGGCCGCGATCGGCGTACTCGGGGGAAATGTGGGCATCACGCTGGCGCTGGGTCTGCTGGTGGCGATTCCGACGGTGATCGTCGCCGGTCCGCTGTTCGGGCGGCTCGCGGCGAAGTGGGTCCCGATCGGGGCCGCGGGTACGGCGCTCGAGGTCGGCGAAGGGCACCACGAGATCGAAGGCGAGCACAGCACACCCAAGGATGCTGCGCCAGGTTCGGTCCGGACCCGGACGCCGAGCTTCACCGCGACGATCGTGACGGTGCTGTTCCCGGTGGCGCTGATGCTGCTCAAGGCCGCGTCCGACGTCTGGATGAGCAAGGAGAACGCGCTCTATCCGGTGCTCCAGTTCGTCGGCGACCCGGTCGTCGCGCTGCTGATCGCCGTACTGCTCGCGATGTTCACCTTCGGCACGGGGGTGGGTTTCGGCATCCCGGAGCTGAGCAGAAAGATCGGAGAGAGCCTTCTCCCGATTTCCGGCGTGATGCTCATCGTCGGCGCCGGCGGCGGTTTCAAGCAGGTCCTGGTCGACGGCGGCACCGGTACGGCGATCGCGAAGATCGCCATCGCGGCGAACCTGTCGGCGCTCCTGCTCGGCTGGATCGTCGCGGTGCTGATCCGGCTGGCGACCGGTTCCGCGACGGTCGCGACGGTGACCGCGGCCGGCATCGTCGCGCCGCTCGCGGCCGGCGAGAGTACGACCTATCTCGCGCTGGTGGTGCTGGCGATCGGCGCCGGCTCGCTGTTCTTCTCGCACGTCAACGACGCCGGCTTCTGGCTGGTCAAGGAGTACTTCGGCATGACCGTCGGCGAGACCATCAAGACCTGGTCGCTGATGGAAACCCTCATCTCGATCATGGGCCTGGCCATGACGCTACTCCTGTCGATCTTCATCTAGCCTCGCGACCTGGGCTCCAGCGCTAGCCTGCCGCAGCACGCTCTACTTCTTCGGCCGCCTCCCGGTGCCGGCTGATTCGGACCACGATCAGGCCGGCGAGCAGCGCGGCCGTGATCACGAGGGCCAGGAGACTCAGGCCGCCGACCGGCCCCGCTCCCACGCCGCGCACCGTCGGATCGAGAGCGAACAACAGCAGCCAGGGCGCCGAGTTCACCGCGAGTGCCGCTCCCCAGATCCGGTGACCCGCGATCAGCAGGACGGTGGCGAGCACGATCAGGCCGGTGCCCAGCAGGATCCCGAGGCCGATCCGGAGCGAGATCTGGTCAGGCAGGCGGTAGTAGAACCACGGCTCGGGTCCGAGTGACGGTGCGAGGATGAGTATCGCGGCGATGGTCGGACCGGCCGCCAGCAGCGCGAACAGGCCCCGGGAGCTGCTGCGGGGTCGCCGCGGCTCGCCGGTCGCCGCGAGGGCGCCGACCATGATGACGAAGGCGAGGACGCCGCCTGGCGGCCGGGTGAAGCCGAAGCTGTGCGCGAACTGCTCGATCGGCGGCACCATGATCGCCAGCGCGCTCAGTGCGCTGAAGGCCGCGAGCCACCGCGCGGAGGCCGCCCGGCCGAGGACCATCGCGATCGCGGCGAGCAGCCCGGCGAGGAAGCAGATCGATCCGGTGGTCACGTTGCCGATCGGCGAGCCCTCCATACTCGTTCGCGGATCCCAGGGCGCCCATTCGCCGAAGACCAGGAAGGTACTGCTGATCGCGGCCAGCAGCGCCAGCGCGATCACCGATACCCGGTTGCGGATCCCCTGGGCCAGGGTGGGCGGACCTGCCTGCGTCAGGCGGAGCCGAGCGGCGTGGGCCGCCAGATTGAGCAAGTCCCTGAAGTCGGCGCGGCCGCGGGCCTCGGCGGAGTCAAGCAAGAGACCGAGAGCCTCTTCCCCGTGCTGGTCGCGCCACCAGCGCGGGTAGCACTTCAGTACTGCGCGGTACAGGGCGCTCACGCGACACCACCTCCGGCCGCCGGGCCTAGCCGGAGCCGGAGCCTGCGGAGAGCCTGGTCGGCGTTGGACTGAAGGCGAGCTGCCTCGGTGGCCAGCGCCTCGGCGCCGGCGTCCGTAAGTTCGTAGTACCGGCGGAGGCGGCCGTCGACGATCTCCTCGCCGGCCGGGCGGACCAGCCCTTCGTCGCGGAGGCGGTCGAGGGCGGCGTACAGCGTGCCCGGTCGAAGGGTGACGCGGCCGCTGGACAGGCCTGACACTTCGCTGATCACCGCGTAACCGTGTTTGCGGCCATCGGCGAGCGCGGCCAGGACGAGGAACGTCGGCTCGCGCATCTCGGAAGAGGACATGACCCAGACAATAGTCTGATGATCGGTATATAGCAATCATCGAGTCATTGCCGAGTCTCGAAGGTTTCCCCTGGTTCGTGAGGTGACTCCTTCCGCGTCAGGTATGTGCTGGGCAGTATTCGGGGCAACCGGCCGCCCGCCCAGCGGCCCGACCCGGAGGAGCGCAGCTATGCGATCTCTCATCCCTCGTTCCCGTGCCGTGGCGGTTCTGATTGCCGGTTCGGCCCTGCTCCTGACTCCGCTGAGCGGTCAAGCCACCGCGCGAACACCGGTCGGCGAGGCGCCGGACTGCTTCGTACCGCCGGCCGGCGCGTCCGCGAAGGGCGGGCACGGCGCCGACACCCGAGATATCTCGGCCGCCGAGCAGAAGGCCATCGAGGTCCAGACGGCGAAGTTGCTGAAGGCAAAGACTGCTCGCAGCGTCGCAGCGGCGGTGAACGTGCCCGTCTACGTTCACGTGATGCGCGATGCCAGCGGCAACGGTGACGTCACCGACACCCAGATCACGCAGCAGATCGACGTACTGAACAAGACGTACGGCGGTCAGGAGTCGTCGCAGGCCGCGAACACCGGCTTCACGTTCACGCTGGCCGGCGTCAACAAATACGACAACAACCAGTGGCACAAGGACAAGCAGAGCAGCACGTACCGCAAGAAGACCCGTCAGGGCGGCAAGAACGCGCTGAACATCTGGCTGGTCGACTTCGCGTACCTCGGGATCGCGACGTTCCCGTGGGACTACGCGCGGCAGCCCGGCATCGACGGGATCCGGGTGCAGTACACGTCGCTGCCCGGTGGCTCGGCGACGAACTACGACCTCGGTGAGACCGCGACGCATGAGGCGGGCCACTGGCTCGGGCTGTACCACACCTTCCAGGGCGGCTGTACGGCGACGAACGACGAGGTGGCCGACACGCCCGCGCAGAGCAGTCCGAGCAGCGGTTGCCCGACCGGACGGGACTCGTGCTCGCTGCCGGGCCTGGACCCGATCCACAACTACATGGATTACTCGTACGACTCTTGCTACAACCAGTTCACCCCGGACCAGAGCGCCCGCATGAGCGACATGTGGAGCGCTTACCGGGCGTAGCTCGCGGAGGCTGGGTGGTTCAGGGTGCTCAGATGTTGTTCGTGGACCAGTCGGCGTGCGATCGAGCCGGGACCCTCGAGCTGCAGAGTTTGCGGGTCGTCGGGGAGCCGGAAGCCGAGTGTGGTCACGGTGTCGAGGCAACGGTTCGTGCCCAGGACTGCCCAGCCGGTGCGAGTTTCGGGGGAGAGGTCGAGATCCTCGGCGAGGAGCAGGTCCTCGCCGAGCCAGGCGCGGGTCGCGGTGCGCAGGATGCCGCCGGTTTCGCCGTGGCGGCCCAGGACGAGTGACTCGCGAACGTGTGCGGTGCAGCCGGTCGCGAGGCGTGCGGTCGTCGTACGGGTGACCTCGGCGTCGGCGGAGACGACGAACGGTTCGGCGTACCACTGGAGGCTCGCGCCGTCGGTGAGCCGGATGTCGATGTCCCAGCGCGCCGAGCCGCCGCGCATGCCATAGGCAACAGTTCCGGCGGTCTCCACGATCTCCAGCCGTACGGCGCCGGAGACCGCGATCTCGATGCGCACGTCGTCGCCGGCGAGCAGCAACGCGCCCGCGGCGACGAGGGCGACCCGCACCACGCCGTCATCACCGGGCAGTTGCCGCGGTGACAGGTGGTCGGTCGTCAGCAGACAGCGGTCGCGGACGGGGTCGGCGACGACCTCAATGCGCGTGGACATGGGTGATGACTTCGCCGTTCTCCCCGACGTGCGAGTGCGGGGCCATCGGTCCGGGATCGACGGGTGTGTGGTCGCCGGTGTGTACGGCGTGCGCCATGGATCGCACCCATTCCGTGAGGCGGGCGACCGAGGCGGGATCCGTGCGAGAGAGCGCTATCACAGGTTTCCCGTCGCGGGCCGTCTCGGCGTCCTTCACCATCTGCTCGACGTCGACTCCGACGTACGGCGCGAGGTCGGTCTTGTTCACGATGAGGAGATCGGCGCGGGCGATACCGGGGCCGCCCTTGCGTGCGACGTCTCCGCCGCCGGCCACGTCGAGGACGAAGATCTGCGCGTCGACGAGTGCGGGGGAGAACGTCGCGGTCAGGTTGTCGCCGCCGGACTCGACCAGGACGACGTCGAGCGGCGCGAAGTCGCGTTCGAGGTCCTCGACCGCGATCAGGTTCGGCGTGACGTCGTCGCGGATCGCGGTGTGCGGGCAGGCGCCGGTCTCGACGGCGCGGATCCGTTCCGGGTCGAGTACGCCGGCCGAGCGCAGCAGCCGCGCGTCCTCGTCGGTGTAGATGTCGTTGGTGATGACACCGAGCCGGAGCTCGTCGGCGAGTTCGCGGCAGACGGTCGCGATCAGCGAGCTCTTGCCGGTGCCGACCGGTCCGGCGACACCGAGCCGGAAGGAGCGGGTCTCAGGCGCGTCATGCACGTCAGGCATGGAACAACCTCATTCTCTCGATGGCGTGGTTGTGCGCGAACACGTCGATCAGCGGCGCGCCGTCGGCCGGGATCTCGTCGATTCGGGTCAGGGGCGCGACGTCCTTGACGAGCCGCTCGATGTCGTCGTGCAGACCGGCCAACCAGGTCGCGGCGTCGGCCGGGTCCACGGGCAGCAACTTCAGGGACGCGGCGATGACGGTCTGCGCGTCGTCGTACGCGACGGTGCGCGCGACCTGCTCGGCGGACAGCCCGGTCACTGCGCCGACGACCCCGAGCACGACGGGTCTCGCGATCTCACCGTCGTTCGGCAGGTACGTCGACACGTCGGGCCAGACGCGGCGCGCGAGGCGCAACAACAGTCGCCCTTGGCGTCGCGAGACGCCCCGCACTACGTGACTGGGCACGCGGGCCGCCCACGCAGCCTCGACCAACGCGGTTTGCGGAACATTTTCGTCGCCTGGTGCAACTTTTGTTCCGCAAAGGGACAGGTGGCGGGTGAGTACGGCGACGGCTGCTTCGACGCGGGTCGTCGTACGGAGGCGATCCCGCGCGTAGGCCGCGACGTCGGCGAGTTGCTTGCCGTCGGCACCTAGGCCCGCGCGTACGGCGGGTTCCAGGCCGCCGGACTGGGTGTGCCCGCCGGTCGGCAGCCGGCCGTCGGCGAGCATCATCGCGACCAGTTCCGCGTTGCCCATCAGAACATCGCGTAGAGCTGAGCGAGTGGGAGGACCGACGCCGGCGCCGGCTCGACCAGATCACCGTCGACCTTGATCGCGAACGTCTCCGGGTCGATGTCGATCGCCGGCAGCGCGTCGTTGTTCTTCAGATCGGCCTTGGTGAGCTCTCGTGTCGGCCGTACGCCGAGCAGGCCCCGACGCAGACCGAGCCGCTCGGCCAGCCCGTTCTCGAGCGCGGCCGGAGACACGAACGTGTACGAGAGATCCGCCCCGATCGCATCGCCGAACGCGGGCCGCATCAGCACCGGCTGCGGTGTCGGGATCGACGCGTTCGGATCGCCGAGCGCGGCCCAGGCGATCGCGCCGCCCTTGATCACGAGGCTGGGGCGGACGCCGAAGTACCGCGGGTCCCAGAGCGCGAGGTCCGCGAGTTTGCCGGGTTCGACCGAGCCGACGACGTGATCGATGCCGTGGGCAATGGCCGGGTTGATCGTGTACTTCGCGACGTACCGGCGTACCCGCTCGTTGTCGGCCGGCAGGCCGCCCGTCAGCGCACCGCGGCGGTGTTTCATCACGTGAGCGACCTGCCAGGTGCGCGTGATGACCTCGCCGATCCGGCCCATCGCCTGCGCGTCGGAGGAGGTGACCGAGAGCGCGCCGAGGTCGTGCAGGATGTCCTCGGCGGCGATCGTGGTGGCGCGGATCCGGGACTCGGCGAACGCGAGGTCCTCGGGAACATTGGGGCTGAGGTGGTGGCAGACCATCAGCATGTCGAGGTGCTCGGCGATCGTGTTGACGGTGTGCGGCAACGTGGGGTTCGTGGAGCCCGGGATGACGTGCGGGTACGACGCGATCGTGAGGATGTCCGGCGCGTGACCACCGCCCGCGCCCTCGACGTGGAACGCGTGGATCCCGCGGCCCGCGATCGCGCCGAGCGTCGACTCGACGTACCCGGCCTCGTTCAGGCTGTCGGCATGCAGCGCGACCTGAAGACCCCACTCGTCCGCGGCGCGCAGGGCGGCATCGATCGCGGCCGGGGTCGAGCCCCAGTCCTCGTGCAGTTTGTACCCGGCGGCGCCGGCGAGCGCTTGTTCGGCGAGGGCTTCGGTGCTGACCGTGTTGCCCTTGCAAAGCAGGAGGATGTTGAGCGGTACGGCGTCCAGCGCGCGATGCATCTGCTCGAGATGCCACGCGCCGGGGGTGACCGTGGTCGCCTTCGAGCCCTCGCTCGGGCCGGTGCCGCCGCCGACGATCGTGGTGATCCCGGTCGCGAGCGCCTCGTGGAGCTGCGACGGGGACAGCAGGTGGACGTGCGAGTCGATCGCGCCGGCGGTGAGGATCCGACCCTCGCCGGCGATCACGTCGGTGGACGGCCCGATCTGGAGGTCGGGATGTACGCCGTCCGCGATGTCCGGGTTGCCCGCGCGGCCGAGGGCGACGATCCGGCCGTCGCGGATGCCCACGTCCGCGCGGACGATGCCCCACCAGTCCACGACCAGCACGTTGGTGATGACGGTGTCGGGCGCACCCTCCGCGCGGGTCGTCGTACCTTGCGCCATCGACTCGCGGATCGACTTGCCGCCGCCGAAGACGACTTCCTCGCCGCCGACGGTGTAGTCCTGCTCGACCTCGACCCACAGATCCGTGTCCGCGAGCCGCACCTGATCGCCAGCAGTCGGTCCGTACAGCGCGGCGTACGCCGCGCGCGAGATCTCAACCACGATCCACCTCGCCGGTTCCGGCCGATGGCGCCGGCTTCAGTTGGATCCCGGGCACCCGCCGTCTACCGCGGAGCGCGACCAACGCCACCTCACGTGAGGCGCCCGGCTCGAACCGCTGCGACGTACCCGACGGGATGTCCAGCCGGAATCCCTGCGCAGCCTCCCGGTCGAAGGCGAGCGCGCTGTTGGCGTCGGGCAGATGCAGATGCGAGCCGATCTGGATCGGCCGGTCGCCGGCGTTCACGATCACCAGCTGTAAACGTTCGTCGTCGGAGCGGTCGGCGTTCAGTCGGATGGTCCCCGGTCGCACCCGGACCGCTCCAGCCGCCGTGTCACTGGGCAGTGCCGGTGCGGCTGGGTTGTCCGCGCCCTGTCTTTCCTTGCTAAGTCTATCGTCGTCGGCCATGGTTTCTGCCTTCAAATGATCGGGCTGTGGATAGTCACGAGTTTGCGGCCGTCCGGGAACGTCGCCTCGACCTGCACGTCATGCAGGAGTTCGGCGACGCCGGGCATGACCTGGTCGCGGGTGAGGACGGTGCGGCCGGATTCCATCAGGTCGGCGACGCGGGCGCCTTCGCGGGCGCGTTCGATCACCCAGGTGCTGAGCAGGGCGACGGCTTCGGGGTGGTTGAGAAGCACTCCCCGGGCCAGCCGGTCGCGGGCGACCATGCCGGCCACGGAGAGCAGCAGCTTCTCGACGTCGGCGGGAGTGAAGTTCATGGTGTGGTGGTGCGGGGCCGCATCGACGCGGGAAGCAACCGCCGCTGACTCCCTTCACAGGTCAGGGGCTGTAGAGACAGCAGCCTCAATGGAGCCGAGACCCCGCTCCACACGCCGGGTTGGGGAGGATTTTGTACCCGATTGGGGAAGTAATCCTCCCCAAGTTGCATCATGGCAGCCAGCGTGAGGTGAGGCAGCGGGTTGGGTCGCTGACGGAGGAGGTTTCTCCGCGGAACCTGGAGGATTTTCCGCAGATGGAGCGCGAAGTCCTCCAGGTATTCGGCGCAGAGGGGGCGACGGGGCGGGAGGTCGCGACGTCTCCTGGCGCGGCGGCCTCCCACGAGGAAGTCATGCTTGCAACGGTAGGACGTGGTCGGCGACCTTGTCCGTGCTCAGGCACAGCGAGCACACCGCTGCGGAGTGCGTCTCGCAGGCGGTCATGTCGGGGCGCTCGTACTGCTGCCGGCACACGTGACACGTCAGCACCTCGCCGGACGGGTTCCCGTGCTCGTCGTACATCGGCAGGTCCAGCCCGTCGTCGACGCGCCGCAGGTAGTACTTCCCGCGGGTGAGAACGGCGAGCACCGGCGGCAGGACGAGGGCGAGCCCGATCGCGACGAGCGGCGAGTACGGCTTGATCCCCGAGCCGAGGCCACCGAAGAACACGATGATCGAGACGCCCGCGGCCGCTGCCATTGATCCGAAGCCGACCGGGTTGACGGCGTACAGCATGCCGCGCCGGAACTCCGGAGCCTTGGGTGACAACCCCAGCAGGTACTTGTTGAACACGATGTCCGAGGCAACGACCACGATCCACGCCATCCCGCAGTTCGCGTAGAACCCGAGAATGGTGTTCAGGAAGTCGAACATGTTCGCCTCCATCAGCACCAGCGCGATCACGAGGTTGAACCCGAGGAACACCAGCCGTCCGGGGTAGTGCCGGGTCAGCCGCGTGTACGAGTTCGTCCAGGCCAGCGAACCGGAGTACGCGTTCGTCACGTTGATCTTCACCTGGCTGATGACGACCAGTACGACGGCCAGCGTCATCGCCAGCCACCCGGGCAGGAATCCGCGGTAGATCTCCAGGAACTGGTGCACCGGCTGGTTCGCGATCGACGACGAATCGGCGACGTTCGCGATCAGGTAGACGGCCAGGAACAGACCGATCACCTGCTTCAGGGCGCCGAAGATCACCCAGCCCGGCCCGGCCAGCAGCATCGCGGTCCACCACCGGCGCGAGTTCTCCGGGGTCTTCGGCGGCATGAACCGCAGGTAGTCGATCTGTTCGGCGATCTGCGCGATCAGCGAAAGACACACCCCGGCCGCCAGCAGCATCGAACCGAAATCGGCGTCCGGACCGTAGTCGAAGAACGTCGACACCGACGACGGATGCGAGATGAGCAGGTAGCAGAACGGCAGCACCATCAGAATCAGCCACAGCGGCGTCGTCCACACCTGGAGCGTGGACAGCACCTTCATCCCGTAGATGACCAACGGGAAGATCACCAGCGTCGAGACGGCGTACCCGAGCCACAGCGGCACGTGCAGCCCCAACTGAAGGCCCTGCGCCATGATCGAGCCTTCGAGCGCGAAGAAGATGAACGTGAACGACGCGAAGATCACGTTGGTGACGACCGAGCCGTAGTACCCGAAGCCGCTGCCGCGGGTGATCAGGTCGAGGTCGATGTTGTAGCGCGCGGCGTAGTACGCGAGCGGCAGGCCGGTCGCGAAGATCACCACGGCGAAGATCGCGATACCCCACAGCGCGTTCGTGGTCCCGTACGAGATCCCGATGTTCGCGCCGATCGCGAAGTCGGCGAGGTACGCGATCCCGCCGAGGGCCGAGACGGCGACGACGCCGGTCGACCATTTGCGGTAGCTGCGTGGCGCGAACCGGAGGGTGTAGTCCTCCAGGGTCTCGCGGGTCGCGGTGGTCGGGGCGGGGGGTTCAGCGGTGGTGCGGTGGTCGAGCGAGGGCTCCACAGACATGGGCGAACTCCTGGCGGCACCTTCGGGCGAGCGGTGCTCCGGCGGACCGGCGACGCTGCCGGCGGGGGATGCACCCGAATGGAAGGAACCTAGGAACGCCGTGTTACCGGGGTGTTGCCGATCCGCTACGTTCGTGTATTTCCATCTGGAAGTACTTCGCTACGTCCGCCTCGAGCTCGCGCTGGGCCGCCGCGAGGCGATCGGCGACCGTTCCGCCGACGGGGGAGAGCGCCGTGACGATCCGGCGCTTGTCGTCCGGGTGGATGCGCCGCAGCACCAGGCCGCGTTCGACCAGCTTGTCGACGTGCCGGGTCAGGCTCGCGGCCGGCAGTACGGCGGACTCCGCGAGCACGGACATCGGCTGCCCGGCCTCCTCGTGGAGCGCGGCCATGATCCGCCACTGCTCGATCGTCAGGCCGAACTCGTCGAGCAACGGCTGCAGACCCAGCTCGAGTTGCCGCTCGATCCGCTTCAGCAAGAGGAGCACGCAGGACCCCCTCATCGGTTCAGGTGGTGGGAAATATAGCCGTTCGGTCGATGTTCCGCCTCCGGTTCGTCCACACTGGACCGAATGTACGGCGGGAGGAGGTGACAGTGCGGCGCTCCGACGTACTGCCGATCGCCTTCGTCGTGCCGCTGCAGGGTCCGACCGGGATCTACGGTCCGTCGTGTGTTGCCTGCGGTCAGCTCGCGGTCGAGCAGCTGAACGCGCGGAACGGAATCGCCGGCCGTCGGGTCGAGCTCGTCCAGGTCGACGCCGGGCGCCCGCCCGCGGTCGTCGCCGAGGAGGTGGGGCGACTCGTCGACGCGGGTCGCGTCGAGGCCGTGGCCGGGTGGCACATCTCCGCGGTCCGGGTCGCACTGACCCGACGGATCGGTGGGCGGGTCGTGTACGCGTTCGCCGCGATGCACGAGGGCGGTGACGACACGCCTGGCGTGTTCATGCTCGGCGAGCGGCCGGTCAACCAGCTGCTGCCGGCGGCGCACTGGTTGCGCGAGCACCTCGGCGCGCGGCGTTGGGTTGTCGTCGGCAACGACTACGTTTATCCGCGGGTCACCGGTTCGGTGGCGCAGGAAGCCTTGCAGGGAACGGGATCCGAGATCGTGCACTCGGCGTACGTCCCACTCGGTACGGCGGACTTCCGGGACGTGATCGACGGGCTCCGGGCGACCGATGCCGACGGCGTGATCATGCTCCTGATGGGCCAGGACGCGGTGCATTTCAACCGCCAGTTCGCGGCCGGTGGACTGAGCGAGAGGCTGCTCCGTCTCAGCCCGGCGATCGAGGAGAACACGCTGCTCGGCGCCGGATCGGGCGCGAACCATGGCGTCTACGCGGCCGCGGCGTACTTCGACAAGCTCACGACCGTCGAGAGCAGCGAGTTCGCCCAGCAGTACTACGCGCGCTTCGGAGCCTTCGCGCCCGCACTGAACGCGGTCGGTGAGTCCTGCTACGAGGCGATCCGCTTCCTCGCCCGGCTCGGCGAGATCAGCGGCTCCATCGCGATGTCGGCCGCCCTCCCGAGCGGCCACTTCTACGACAGCCCTCGCGGCCTGCTGCGGCTCGACGGCAATCTCGTCGACCAGGACGTGTACCTGGCGGTCGCCGACGGTCTCGAATTCCGGATCCAGGAGCAGATCGCCCACACTGCCTAGCCATTGTGAACTGTCTCATGCAGTACGACGTGCCGGTCGCGCTGGCGACGGAGTTGCGTAAGTGGCTGTATTTCCGGCCGTAGGTTCGCGCTCTTTTCACAGGTGACGAGATCTGCAGTGGTGGTCGGTGGCGGGATCGTGGGGCTGGCTGTGGCGCGGAGCCTGCAGCGGCTCGATCCCGGTACGCCGGTCGTCGTACTGGAGAAGGAACCGGCCGTCGGCGCGCACCAGACCGGGCACAACTCGGGCGTGGTGCACTCGGGGCTGTACTACCGTCCGGGCTCGCTGAAGGCGCGGTTCGCGGTGGCGGGCGGTACGGCGCTGCGCGAGTACTGCGAGGAGAAGGGCATCCCGCTCGACGTACCGGGCAAGCTGGTCGTCGCGACGACGGAGGCCGAACTGCCGCAGCTCGATCGCCTGTTCGGGATCGGTCGCGAGAACGGCGTCCCGGTACGGCGGCTGACCCTGGACGAGGTCGCGGAGCGTGAACCGCACCTGCGGGTGAAGGGTGCGCTCGCGGTCGACTCGACGGGGCGCGTGGACTTCAAGCTGGTTGCTGCCGCGCTCGCCGACGACGTACAGGCGGCGGGCGGTGAGATCCGGACCGGCGTGTCGGTGACGGCGGTCGAGAACGCGGGGTCCGTGGTGCGCGTGCGGACGACGGACGAGGTGATCGAGGCCGACCGGGTGGCTGTGTGTGCGGGGCTGCACAGTGACCGGCTGGCTCGGGCATCGGGTCTTGAGCCTGGGGTCCGCATTCTCCCGTTCCGCGGGGAGTTCAGTGAGTTGGTGCCGGAGCGGGAGTACCTGGTGAAGGGGCTGGTTTATCCGGTGCCTGACCCTGACCTGCCGTTCCTCGGTGTTCATCTGACTCGGGGCATCGACGGCAGTGTCCACGTTGGTCCGAACGCTGTCCCGGCGTTGTCCCGCGAGGGGTACTCGTGGTCGAAGATCGTCATACGGGATGTGTGGGAGGCGGCGACGTACCGCGGGTCCTGGAAGCTTGCGCGCCGGTACGCGCGCACTGGCGCGAAGGAGATCGTGCGCTCGCTCACCGGTCGGGCGCTGGTCCGCGAGGCGCGGCGGATGCTGCCGGAGTTGCAGGTTTCCGACGTTCGGCGGTCCGGGTCCGGTGTCCGCGCTCAGGCCGTGACGCGTGACGGCAAGCTCGTCGACGACTTCCTGTTCCTCCGCGACGGGCGCGCCCTGCACGTCCTGAACGCGCCGTCGCCAGCAGCCACCGCCTGCCTCGTCATCGGAGACCGCATCGCCGAAGAACTGTCGGCCGACCGAGCCTGAGCGGGTCGTGTGAGCGATCCCACGCCAACGTCACGCCGGCGCAACAGGTGGGCAATCTGGGCCGGGGACGCTATGAAGCATGGACTCGTTGCGTACGACGCTCACGGGTGGGACCGCCTGCGATGTGTGTGGACGGTTGCCGCATCCGCGGCGGCTCCGGCTGACGCTGGCGAAGCTGGTGGCGATTGCTCCGGTGGAGTTGGCGTTGCATGCGGTGGTGCTCGCCGCGCATCCGCCGTACCTGGTCGCGGTCGCCGTGCTGGCGAGCGTGACGACGGCGCTCGTGGTCTGGGTGGTCGAGCCGTCGACGATGCGGCTGCTGCGGTCCTGGCTGCACGCTCCGAAGGCTCGTCCGCGGAACGGGATCGGGACACTGTGGCGTATTCGTTTGACGCTCGACGATCGGGCGGGAACGCTGGAGAGCGTCACCCGGCAGCTCTCGGTCCTGGACGCGAACATCCTGGGGCTGCATGTTCATCCGATCGACGACGGGGTGCGGGACGAGCTGGTGGTCTCGACGCCGGATGACATCACGGCCGCTGATCTGGAGCTGGCGATCGAGTCGGCCGGCGGGCGCGAGACGCACGTGTGGCCGACGACCGCGTTGGCGTTGGTGGACGGTCAGACGAAGGCTTTGAGTCTGTCCGCACGCGTGGTGGCGGATCCGGCCGAGCTGCCGCACGCGGTTGCCGAGTTGCTGGGCGCCCAGCTGGTCACGAATCGGGCCACGCTGGCGGGTCAGCTGCCCGACGACGGGACGGTGCTGAAGGTGCCTTCGCCGTGGACCGGCCTGTTCGCGTTCAGCCGTCCCGGAGAACCGTTCACCCCGGCCGAGTCCGCCCGGGCCCACCGCCTCGCCGAACTGGCAGAAGCCGCCCAAACCATCACCCGCTGACGGTCAGCTGGTTGGGAAAATGATCGGCTGGACGATCTCGATGCGGGTTCCGACGTGGTCGCAGGTCGGCAGATCGTGGTAGACCTCCCAGCTGTCCCCGGTCGCGACCGCATGCTCGGTTTCCAGCCAGTCCTGGACGGCGTGGTAAGTGAGCGGGAGTTTCTCGTCCGGGTCCGTGTGCCAGACGGCCAGCACCGGTCCGGCCGGAAGTGAGGATGCTTCAACCTCTCCGCCGGCCGCGATCAGCGCACCCACCGGGAAGCCCGCTTCGGCCTCGATCTCGCCGCCGGGCAGCGGATGCCAGCGGGCGAACGGGTAGCCGGTCGGAGCGATGCCGCGGTGACGCAGGTGCTCGGCCACGACTGCACACGCCGAGGGAACCCAGTCCTCCAACTGCGCAGGCACAAGGTGACCCCGCCGGACGGCGGTCAATTCGTCGCTGTGGAATCTCACCTGGGGCATCGGTGCATCACCACCAGTTAATGTACGTCGGCAATCGGCTGGAAGGACACTGTTTGCCGAAAGGGGTGGAGCTTGACGATTCCGGGTGTCGAAACGCTGCGGCAGTATCAGCGAGGCTGGTTGCGGTCCGACGTACTCGCCGGCCTGACGGTCGCGGCGTACTTCGTTCCGCAGGTGATGGCGTATGCACAGCTCGCTGGGCTGCCGGCGGTGACCGGGTTGTGGGTCGCGCTCGGTCCGCTGGTGCTCTACTTCTTCCTCGGGTCGTCACGGCTGCTGTCGCTCGGCCCAGAGTCGACGACGGCGCTGCTCACGGCTACCGCGATCGGGCCGCTCGCCGCTGGTGATCCGGTGCGGTACGCCGGGTTGGCCGCCGTACTAGCGCTGCTAGTAGGAGCGATCTGTCTGCTCGGGTGGGCGGCGCGACTCGGGTTTCTGGCGGATCTGCTGTCCAAGCCGGTGCTGATCGGCTACCTGACCGGTATCGCGGTGATCATGATGACCGGCCAGTTGGGCCGACTCACCGGCGCGCCCGTCGAGGGTGACTCGCCGCCGGCGGAGGTGGTGTCAGCGCTCCGGTTGATCGGCGACTGGGAGCCTGCTCCGGTGCTGTTGTCGGTGGCGGCTCTCGCGTTGCTGCTCGCCCTGGCGCGCTGGACGCCGCGCCTACCTGGCCCGCTCGTCGTGGTGGCGCTAGCAGCGCTAGTTACTTGGGCGGCTGACCTGGGCGACAGGGGAGTGGCACTGGTCGGTTCGGTTCCGAGCGGTCTGCCCGTGCCGCACGTGCCCGCGCTGTCGATGCATGACCTCGGCCTGCTCGTACTACCCGCGGTAGGCGTCGCTCTGGTCGGCTACACGGACGTCGTGCTCACCGCCCGCGCCTTCGAGAGCCGCGGCGGTGGGCGGATCGAACCAGGCCGCGAGCTGCTGGTCCTCGGACTGGCCAACGTCTCGGCCGGCCTCCTGCGCGGCTTCCCGATCAGCAGCAGCGGCAGCCGTACCGCCCTCGCCGACGCCTCCAACGCGAAGAGCCAGGTCTACTCGCTGGTCGCCGCGCTGACGATCGTCGCGACGCTCCTCTTCGCCGGCCCGCTGCTCGAGACGTTCCCGATCCCCGCGCTCGGCGCCTTGGTCGTGTACGCCGCGCTGCGCCTGATCGAACTGGGGGAGTTCCGCCGCATCGCGTCGTTCCGGCGCAGCGAGTTCCTGCTGGCGGTGGCGACGACCGTCGGCGTGGTCGCGCTCGACGTGCTGTACGGCGTACTCGTCGCGGTCGCTCTTTCCGTCATCGACGTACTGCGCCGCGTCGCCCGGCCGCACGACGGGATCCTCGGCTACGTGCCCGGGATCGCGGGGATGCACGACCTCGACGACTACCCGGATGCGCGGCCGGTGCCGGGTCTGGTCGTGTACCGGTACGACTCGCCATTGTTCTTCGCGAACGCCGAGGACTTCCACCGCCGCGCCCTGGCCGCGGCCGACGAGTCGACGACTCCGGTGCGCTGGTTCTTGTTGAACACCGAGGCGAACGTGGAGATCGACATCACTGCCCTCGACGCGCTCGACGCCCTCCGCGAGGACCTGAAGTCCCGCGGCATCGTCCTGGCCCTCGCCCGCGTCAAACAAGAACTCCGCGATGACCTGGCCAACGCCGGCTTCCTCGACCGCCTGGGCCCCAACCGTGTCTTCTACACCCTCCCCACCGCGGTAGAAGCCTTCCGCAACGAACCACCGGACAGCTAGCCGGGGCGGCCGGCCGTGTCATCGACGCCGCGCTAACCGGGGACGACGTCCAGGGCCTGCCGGGCGATCTCCCATTCCTCGTTGGTGGGGATGACCAGGACGGCGACCGGGCTGTCCCCGGTGGAGGCGATCTGGTCGTTGTTGGCGTTCCGGGTTGTGTCTAGGTGAATGCCCAGACCCTCCAGACCGCTCAGGGCGGCCGCGCGGACCTCGGCCGAGTGCTGGCCGACGCCGGCGGTGAAGACGATGGCGTCGACTCTTCCCAGTACGGCGTAGTACGCGCCGATGTACTTCTTCAAGCGGTAGCAGTAGATGTCGAACGCGAGCTGTGCCCGCTCGTCCCCGGCCGCCCGGCGGCGCGACACCTCGCGGAAGTCGTTAGCGCCGGTGAGGCCCTTGAGCCCGGACTCCGAGTTCAGCGCGCGGTCGGTCTCCTCGGCCGACCGCCCCGCGACCCGCGCGAGATGCCCGTGGATCGCCGGATCGAGGTCGCCGGACCGGGTACCCATCACCAGACCCTCCAACGGCGTCAGCCCCATCGACGTGTCCACCGACCTGCCGCCCTGTACGGCGGTCGCGGAGCAACCGTTGCCGAGGTGCAGCACGATCAAGTTCACGTCCTCCAACGAGCGCCCGAGCAGTGCGGCGGCCTGTCCGGACACGAACGAGTGCGACGTCCCGTGGAACCCGTACCGCCGGATCCCGTACTCGTCCTGCCAGGAACTCGGCACCGCGTACGTGTAGGCGTACGGCGGCAACGTCTGATGGAACGCGGTGTCGAACACCGCCACATGCGGAAGGTCCGGCAGCAGCCGCCGCGCGACCTCGATGCCCTCGAGATTCGCGGGATTGTGCAACGGAGCCAGCGGCACCAGGTCGGTCACCGCCGCGATCAACTCGTCGTCGACCAGCGCCGGCGCCGCGAACCGGTCGCCGCCATGGACGACCCGGTGCCCGACGGCCACGATGTCCACCTCGGCGAGCGCGGGACCATGCGTCGCAAACGCCCGTACGGCGGCCTCCAGCGCGGCCTCGTGATCGGCCACCGCCCGCTCGTCGTCGAAGTCGCCCGCGGGCCCGTGATGCACGTGGTGGCTCTGCTCCTCGCCGATCCGCTCGACCAGCCCGGTCGCCGCGGCCAGACCCGTTTTCCCGTCGACCAGGCTGTACTTGAGCGACGACGAACCGGCATTGATCACCAGCACATGTCCACTCATCGCGCGCCACCCTGCTGTGCCTGGATCGCGGTGATCGCGACCGTGTTGATGATGTCCCGGACGGTCGCTCCTCGCGACAGGTCGTTGACCGGTTTGCGCAGACCCTGCAGGACCGGGCCGACCGCGACGGCGTTCGCCGAGCGCTGCACTGCCTTGTACGTGTTGTTGCCGGTGTTCAGATCCGGGAACACGAAGACAGTCGCCCGTCCGGCGACGGGGGAATCCGGGAGTTTCGTCCGTGCCACGGCGCTGTCGATCGCGGCGTCGTACTGGATCGGTCCCTCGACCGGCAGTTGCGGTGCGCGTTCGCGGACGATGTTCGTTGCCTTGGACACCTTTTCGACGTCGGTGCCGGCGCCGGACGTGCCGGTCGAGTACGACAGCATCGCGACCCGGGGCTCGACGCCGAACGAGACGGCGGTCGCCGCGGACGAGATCGCGATATCGGCGAGTTGCTCGGCCGTCGGGTCCGGGTTCACCGCGCAGTCGCCGTACACCAGGACCTGGTTCTGCAGGCACATGAAGAACACCGACGAGACGACGGAGACGTCCGGGATGGTGTTCACCACTTCGAGGGCCGGCCGGATGGTGTGCGCGGTGGTGTGGACGGCGCCCGACACCATCCCGTCCGCGAGTCCGAGCTGGACCATCATCGTGCCGAAGTACGACACGTCCCGGACCAGTTCGCGCGCGCGGTCGAGGTCGACGCCGCGATGCTGCCGCAGCCGGTGGTACTCGGCGGCGAACTGCTCGGTCAACTCACTGTTCTCGGGATGTACGACGTGCGCCGCGGCCAGGTCGACGCCGAGCGCCGCGGCCTTTGCGCTGATCGCGGTCGGATCGCCGAGCAGGGTGAGCTCGGCGACGCCCCGCCGCAGCAGTACGTCGGCAGCGCGCAGGATCCGTTCCTCCTCGCCCTCCGGCAGCACGATGTGCCTGCGGTCGGACACGGCCCGGTCGACGAGTTGGTGCTCGAACATGAGTGGCGTCACCGCGCTGCTGCGGGCGAGCGCGAGCTGGTCGAGCAGCGCCGTACCGTCGACGTACTGGTCGAAGAGCGCCAGGGCCGTGTCGATCTTGCGCGGCGCGTCCTTCGTGAGCCGGCCGCGGACGGCGGTGAGCTTGGCGGAGGTGGCCTGCGTACCGAGATCGGTCTCGATGATCGGCAACGTGACACCGAGGCCCTCGATCAGCCGTTGCACCTGGCCGGGGAGTTCGAAGCCGCCGTTGAGCACGATGGCGGCGATCTGCGGGAAGGTCCGGGACGCGTGCGCCATCAGGACGCCGAGCACGACCTCGGGGCGGTCGCCGGCGGTGACGACCGCGGCGCCGTCGAACAACCGGTCCAGCACGTTCGGCATCGTCATCCCGGCGATCATCAGACCGGTGACCTCGCGGGTCAGCAGTTGCGGGTCGCCGCTCAGCAGCCGGCCGTCGATCGGCGCCATCAGGTCGGCGACGAGCGGCTGGTTCAGCACCGGCTCCTCGGGGATCGCGAACGCGGGCGCGCCGATGCCGTCGAGCGCCGCGACGAGAAGCTTGCCCTCGCCGTCGTCCACGCGGTTCGCGATGACCGCGAACAGCGAGCCGTGGTTCGCGGCGAGCTCGGCCGCGGCCATGTCGGCGATCGCCCGTACGTCGTCCGGCGTACGGCCGAACCCGTTCAGCACGAGCAGCACCGGCGCGCCGAGGTTCGCCGCGATCTTGGCGTTGAACGAGAACTCGGTCGGCGTGCCGACATCGGTGTAGTCGCTGCCGACGATCAGCACCGCATCAGCCTGCTCGGCGACCGCGTGGTACCGCTGGACGATGGTGTCGAGCGCCGCGTCGGGATCCTCGTGCACCTCGTCGTACGTGACCCCGACGCCGTCGTCGTACGACTGCTCGACCGCGTCCTGCGAGATCAGCAGATCGAGAACGTAGTCCCGTCCGCCGTGTGTCGCGGTGTCCGCGCGGACGATCGGCCGGAACACCGCCACCCGTCCGACACGTCGGGACAACTGGTGGAGCACCCCGAGAGCCACCGTCGACTTCCCGGTCGTGCCCTCCACCGAAGCAACGTAGACACTGCTACCCATACCGCGAACCCTACGGAACCGCAGGGCTCGTCAAGGCGTGCAGGTGGTCGATCATGGTGTCGACCGCGATCCGCAGCGGCGCGGGATCGCGATTCACCTGGCTCAGCAGCAGCCCGCCCTGCACCGCCGCGAGCATCGCGACGGCGAGGTTCCCCGGGTCGGCGTCGGCGGCCAGCTCGCCGCGTTCCTGCATTTCGGCGAGGCCTTCACGGATGAGCTCCTGCCAGCGCGCGAACGCGGCGGCGAGCTGGGTGCGGGCGACCGGGTCGCTGTCCGAGAGGTCGCTCGCCAGCGATCCGAGCGGGCAGCCGCCGACGCACTGCATCTCGGTGAGGATGCCGACCATCACGTCCCGCCACCGGCCCAGCGAGTCGATCGTGTCCAGCCGCTCCAGACAGCCTTGCTGGACGTCAAGCGCCTGCGCCGCCTGGTGGTCGATGACCGCCGAGACCAGAGCGTCCTTGCCGGGGAAGTAGTGGTACAGCTGCGACGGGCTCACGCCGGCCGCGGCCTGGATGTCATCGATCGTGGTGCGGGCGACGCCGTGCTCGAGCATCAGCCGCGCCGCCGCTACGACGATCCGGTCCCTGGTCGCCTGGCCTTTCCTGGTCAGCCCTGTCATGCCACCCACCGTACGGATTTTGGAGTTGATACTCCAATTTGGTCGGCGAACTATCGGTGGCAACGACTCCAACTAGTGGATGGGACCGATATGACGCAGGATTTCGCCGGCCGGACCGCACTCGTGACCGGCGGCAACAGCGGGATCGGCCGCGCCGTGGCCGGGCAGCTCGCGCGGCGCGGCGCGCACGTGGTGATCAGCGGCCGGGACGTGGCCCGGGGGAGCAGGGCGGTCGAGGAGATCCGGGCCGCGGGCGGTACGGCGGACTTCGCCCAGGCGGACCTGGCGGACGTGACAAGTGTGCGGTCGCTGGCGAAGCAGGCGATCGAGCTCGGCGGCGGGCAGGTCGACGTACTGATCAACAACGCGGGGATCTTCCCGTTCGGGGCGACTGCCGAGGTGTCGGAGAGCGACTTCGACGCCGTGTACGCCGTGAACGTGCGGGCGCCGTTCTACCTGGTCGCCGAGCTGGCTCCGCTGATGGCGGCGCGGGGGACGGGCGCGATCGTCAACGTGACCACGATCGTCGCGTACGTCGGGATGACTGGAATGGCGGCGTACGGCTCGAGCAAGGCGGCCGTCGAGCTGCTGACCCGGGCCTGGGCGGCCGAGTTCGGGCCGGCGGGTGTACGGGTGAACGCGGTCAGCCCCGGACCGACCCGCACCGAAGGCACCGCGAGCATGGGCGAGAACCTCGACAACCTGGCAGGCACGACACCCCTGCAGCGCGTCGGCGCCCCGGACGAAGTAGCCGAAGGCATCGTCTTCCTCGCCTCCGACGCCGCCTCCCTGATCCACGGCGCCACCCTCCCCATCGACGGCGGCCGGCTAGCCGTCTGACCGCGCGGGGAGGTTCTGGCGGGCGAAGGCAATGGCCTCGGTGAGGAGCGACTGCCAGCGGGCGCGGTCAGGGGTGGGGATGGTGACCCACTCGCGCATCGGGTTGCCGGTCGGGGCGAACGGGCTTCCGGTGCCCTCGGCGATGAGCGCGGTCACTCGGTCGGCGGGGAGTTTGAGGATCAGGGCCGTGCCGTTCCTCTCGAGGCAGGCGACGAATTGCCCGGCGAGACGGATACAGGGGTGTCCCATGATCGTGCCGTGCCCGATGGCAGGGTCGTAGAGCAGGTCGTCGGTGAGCTCGTCGTACAGCTCGCGCGCGGCGTCCCCGCCGGTGTTGGCCGGCGGGGACGTGCGGTGCGTGGGTCGGGTCATGCGGCGGGCGGGGTGAAGACCCCGAACTGGTTGCCGGCCGGGTCGCGCAGGTAGGCGAACGCCAGGGGGCCGTCGAGGCTCTTGTTGATCACGGTGCCGCCGAGCTGTTCGGCGTCGGCGCAGGTGGCTTCGACGTCGGCGACCAGGATGTAGAACACCGCGTGGTTCGGCAGCTGCCCGTTGGTGCCGAAGATGCCGCCCATCGGCTGGTCGGCGCCGGAGGCCTTGATGTTGCGGTACTCGAGGCCGGTGGCGGCGAGGGCGCCGTCGGACTCGAAGGTCCAGTCGAACAGGCTGCCGTAGAACTTCTGGGTGGTCTCGGGGTCGTCGGTCGCGACCTCGAACCAGGCCAGCGTGCCAGGGGCCGGAGCACTCATCGATCTCTCTCTTTCATCCGAGGAACAATGAACCCCACGGTTTCAGCGGTTCGCGACAGCCCTATGTCGGAGTTGGGAAAAGATCCTCGGGACGGAGCGCGGCGGCCGGCAGTTTGGTTTCGTAGCCGTCGACTCTCAGCTCGCCGGTCGAGAGTGGCCGGGAGGGTGGTGTCGCAGTGCGCTCGGCCCGGGTGATCCGATCCATCCGGAATACCCGCTCCTCCTGGCGCAGGTGGCACCACGCGGTCAGGTAGGAGCCGTTCGGCCCGACGACAACGTGTTGCGGCTCGACGTCGCGCTCGGTCCCGACACCGCCCACGTCGGTGTACTCGATCCGCAGGACCTGGTTGTCCCGCACCGCACGCCAGATCTGCTCGGCGACCTCCCCGTCCGGATCCGGCACCGGCTGCACCAGGAGCCGCACCTTCGCCGCCGCCGTCCGCGCCTCGTCCAGATCCCGCTGCGGCATCGCGGCCACGATCTTCTGCAGCGCGGTCCGAGAGTCACGCGAGAACAGCACATGGTTGCTGCGGCTCAACGCCACCGCGACCGCCATCGCCTCCCGCGCGGTGAAGTTCAGCGGCGGGAGGCTCATCGACCGGTCCACCGAATACCCGCCGGTGCGGCCCTGCTTCGTCGCCAGCGGTACGCCAGCCTGCCCGAGCGCACTGAGATCGCGCTCGATGGTCCGCACGCTCACCTCGAAACGTGCCGCCAACTGCCGCGCCGTACGCCCCCGAGGCCCCGCCGCGCGTAACTCCTCCGCGAGCGCATACAGACGATCGATCCGGTTCATGCCCGCAGGCTAGGCGCGGCCACCGACATATTTACTGCGGGAGCTCGGCGCCGGTGCGCTCGGCGAGCATGTACGTGGCGTACCAGGTCGGCCAGTTCTCGTCGGCCTGGCCGGTGCGAGCCTCGTGCTCGCCGTGGGCCGCCGCGGCGCGTCGAAGAGCCGCTTCGAGGTCGTCGACGGAGGTGTACGTCGCATCGTCCACCCGGCCGGGCAGGCGCTTGGTGACCTCCTGCAGCAGCCAGGTGTTGCCGTCGGGGTCAGTGAACGTCGCGAAGGACCCGTAACTCGACCGCTCGTCCGCCGGTCCGGTCACCCGACCGCTGGTGTCGCCGGCCTCGAACTGCGCACCGGGAGCCGCGGGGTGGAAGACCTCGCTGACCTTGGCGCCGTGCGTCAGCAGTTCGGACCGCGCGGCCTCCACATCGGTGACGACCAGGTAGAGCCCTTGCGCGGTGCCGGGCTCGGCCGAGGTGATGTTGGTGCCGAACTGGACCGAGGCGGGGGAGCCCGGCGGGGTGAACTGGACGACGCGGAACCCGTTGTCGAACGCGAAGTCCGCGTCCAGCCGCCAGCCGAGGCCGCTGTAGAACTCCTTGGACCGTTCGGCGTCCGCGACCGGGATGACGACGGCTTCGAGCTTCAGATCGGTGCTCATGACTTCCTCCAGGGGATTCGACTCGTTCATTGACCTCCACAATGCCGGTCGGGCGCCCCCGTGACACCAGTGAGAATCCCTGGTCATTACCCGGGCACACCGGTGACCGGCTCTAGAGTGCTGTCACGTGGACCATCAGATCGTTCTGATCGCCGGAGCCGGGCTCGCGATCATGATCGCGGCCTCGGTGTTCGCGCGCCGGACCGGCGTCGCTGCGCCGCTGCTGCTCGTTGCGCTGGGCATCGGGGCCAGTTACCTGCCGAGTACGCCGGCCATCCACATCGAGCCCGAGATCATCCTCGCGGGCGTCCTGCCGCCGCTGCTCTACGCGTCGGCGGTCCAGCTCCCGGTGCTCGACGTACGGCGGAACTTCGGGCTGATCTCGTGGTTGTCGATCGTGATGGTGATCGTGTCCGCGCTGGTGATCGGGGCGGTCGTGCACGCGCTGTTCCCGAGCATCCCGTTCGCGCTCGCCACCGCACTCGGCGCGGTCGTGAGCCCGACGGACGCGGTCGCGGCGACCGCGATCGGGCACCGGGTCGGGCTCCCGCCACGCCTCATGACCGTTCTCGAAGGCGAGAGTCTCGTCAACGACGCCTCGGCGCTCGTCGTCCTGCGGACGGCGGTCGCCGCGCTCGCGGTCACCAGCCATTTCAGTCTCGGTCACACGGCTCTCGACTTCGCGTGGGCAGTCGTCGGCGCGATCCTCATCGGTGCGGCCGTTGGCCTGCTGACCGCCGTACTGCGGCAGCGCCTCGACGACCCGGTACTCAACACGACGATCTCGTTCGCCGTACCGTTCCTCGCCTACTTCCCGGCCGAGGAGGCGCACGCGTCCGGCGTACTCGCCGTGGTAATCGCCGGCCTGCTGACAGGAGCGCTCGGCAGCCGGAAGTTCAGTGCCCGCGACCGGCAGACGCAGGCGACCACCTGGACGACGATCAGCTTCATCCTGGAGAGCGGTGTCTTCCTCGCCATGGGGTACCAGCTGCCGGAGCTCGTCGACGACGCCCGCGCGGAGACGACGATCGGCGAGATCACCGGGCTCGTCCTGCTGGTGATCGGCCTGCTGGTCGTCCTGCGTTTCCTCGGGCTGGCCTGGCCCTGGCTGCAGAGCCGGTTCGGCCGGAACGGCAGGAGCGAGCAGGTCCGGGCTCAGCTGGACCAGTTCGAGGAGCACCTGGACTCGATGGAGCCGGCGGGTGCGCGCGAGGAGAACCGCGTCGCCTGGGCGCGCAAACGGCTCGCGCGCGGCCGGGCGGACGCGGACTTCGAGGAGCGCGAACCGATCACCGGCCGCGGCCTGCTGGTGCTCGCGTGGGCCGGGATGCGCGGCGTCGTGACGGTCGCGGCCGCGCAGACGATCCCGGCCGGTACGCCGCACCGCGACACGGTCGTGCTGGCGGCGTTCATCGTCGCGCTGATCACGCTGGTGGTGTTCGGGATCTCGCTGCCTGCGGTGATCGCGAAGATGCGGTTCCGGCCGGAGAGCAGTGAGGACAAGCGCGACTCGGTGCAGGCGCTGATGCGGCAGATCGGCGAGGCCGCGATCGACGCGGTCGGCCCGCTCGAGGAGCAGACCGTCGACGGCGAACCCCTCGATCCGGTCGTGGTCAGCACGCTGAAGGACCGGATCGTGCCGCGCCTTGTCTCAGGGAGCCAGCAGCTCCGGGAGACCAAGGCGGACACGCGCGAGCAGATGGAGATCCTGCAGCGCCGCTACCTCGACGCGATGCGCGAAGCCCTCGGGACCGAACGCAGTATCGGGGTGTACAGCTCGGAGACGTACCGCCACGTCGAGGGCTTCCTCGACACCATCGAACAGCGCTTCGCCACGTCCTAGCACCTCGATTCACCAGTCTGCGACGCGTTCCTGGCTGCGGTCCTCGGTGGCGACCAGGACGTCGAGGAGGAACTCCTGGAGCTCGGTTCGGATGTCTCGGTGGAGTGGGTCGTCCCAGAGGTTCTGCAACTCGTTCGGATCGGCGGCGAGGTCGTACAGCTCACCTGTCCTGGCGGTCGCGGGGGAGGCGTGCTGGACGACGAGCTTCCAGTGGTCGCGGCGCAGCATCGTGAGGTGGATCGGGGTTGGGTACGGGTGGCCGCTGTTGCGGTACTCGCTCAGCGCCCAGCCGCGGCCCGTTGCGCGATTGGTGGCCAACGGCAACAGATCCTGTCCCTCGCCGAGGGGCCGCAGTCCGACGGCGGTGAGGATCGTGGCGCCGAGGTCGATCAACTGAACGAGCTCGGCGCTGCGAGTGCCGGCGGGGATCGTCGTGGGCCCGGTGCAGAGGAGCAGAACGTTCGGCCGCATGCGAATCAGTGTATTAAATCTCGAGGGTTGACAATAATATGGTCGGGCGGTCAGAGTCGGGTCCCGTGGGTAGGGAAACGTCCGGACCGCTCAGGCTGCTCCGGGAGACACACGAGGAACGGGTCCTTTCGGTCCTGCGCACCCGAGGCCCGCTCACCCGCGCCCAACTGGCCGAACAAACAAACCTCTCCCGCGCGACACTCTCGTCGATTGTCCAAACCCTCCTCAGCAACCAGGCCCTGGTCGAGCGCCCTGAACACACTTTGGCGGAGCAGGCGGTGCGGGGGCGGGGGCGGCCGGTTTCGGTGGTGATGTTGAATCCGGCGGGTGGGCTCGCGCTGGGGATGGATCTCGGGCAGCGCCGGATTCAGGTGACGATCTCGAACGTCGCGCACGAGTTCGTCGCCTCGGGCGCGGTGGCCTGCGCGGAACGTACGCCGTGGGCCCGCCGCCTGCAGCTCGCGCTGGACCTGGTCGACGACCTGACCACCCGCCACGACGTCTCGCTGACCGCACTCGCCGGAGTCGGCGTCGGCATCGTCGGCCCGGTACCAGTTGGCGCAGACTCGGCGGGACTTGTGCGTTCCGATCGGATCGCGTTGGTGCGGGACACGCTGCGTGCGAGGTTCGGCGTACCTGTTTATGTGGACAACAACACGCGGCTAGCGGCGCTAGCGGAGGCTGTGTGGGGTGCTGGCTCGGGCGTGGACAGCACGTTGTATTTGCGGCTGTCGTACGGCGTCGGTGGCGGGCTCGTGCTCGGTGGGCGGCTGTTCGCGGGAGCCGGCGGCGCGGCAGGGGAGCTGGGGCACATCAGCGTGAACCGCGACGGACCGTCCTGCTCCTGCGGCGGGCGCGGCTGCCTCGAGCGCTACGTGTCGCTGACAACCCTCCAGGCGCAATGCAACGACATCCTCGACGCCCGCGACGAGAAGGCCCGCGACCTGGTGGCGGAGGCCGGCACACGCATCGGCGAGGTTCTGGCCGCAGCCTGCAACACCGTCAACCCGGAAGTCGTCGTGATCGGCGGCGAACTGGCCGAGACCGGCGACCACCTGTTCAAGCCACTGCAAGCCGCACTCCGCCGATACACGCACAGCCAGGTCCACCGCACGGTACGAGTCACCCGCGCAGCACTCGGCCCCGACGCCGCAGCCCGCGGCGGCATCGCCCTCGTACTCACAACATCACCACCGGGGACCGAGTGGCGAACCGCACTCGACCAGGAGGCCGTCCGCCCGTGACTCCCGCCGCGACGATCGATGTCCACCGGAACCGGCGGCACGCCATCGACCCGATGATCTACGGGCATTTCCTGGAGTCCGCGTTCTTCGGCAACATCGAGGGCGGCGTCTTCGACGAAGGCTCACCGCTCGCGTACGGCGGCGACGGTCCGCGGAACGGTCTACGAACCGACGTGATCCAGCTCTGCCGGGAACTGGGTCTCCCCGTGGTCCGCTGGCCGGGCGGCAACTTCACGTCGGCGTACCACTGGGAAGACGGCGTCGGATCGCGCGCCTCCCGGCCGCGGCGGCTCGAGCTCGCGTGGGGATCGGAGGAGAGCAACCACTTCGGCACCGACGAGTTCCTCGCCTGGTGCGCCGAGGTCGGGACCGAGCCGTACCTCGCACACAGCTGCCGCGACGTCGACGAGGCGGTCCGCTGGGTCGAGTACACCAACCACGACGGCGACACCGAGTACACCCGGCGGCGGGCGCGCAACGGCCATCCGGCGCCGTACGGAGTGAAGTACTGGGGACTCGGCAACGAGGTGTACGGCGACTGGCAGATGGGCCACCGCAGCGCCGCCGCGTACGCCGCCGACGCGGCCGAGCACGCCCGCTTCCTGCGAGCTGTCGACCCATCGCTCAAGTTCATCGCGGTCGGCAAGACCGACGACCGCGACGGCTGGACCGAGACCGTACTAGGTGCCGTCGGCAACCAGATCGACTACCTGTCGTTCCACCTCTATGGTGCCACGACGCAACTGGTCGACGGCGAGGCGGAGTACGACGCGATCGTCGCCCAGTCGCTTTACTTCGAGCAGCAGATCGTCGAGTACTCGGATCTGGTCGGCGGGATCGCGGCCAGAAACGCCGGCGAGCGCTCTCTGGCGCTCTCTCTCGACGAGTGGAACATCCGGCACGTCGAGCCCGCGACCTGGCCGGAGCCGCAGCCGTCGGACGACGGCGGGACGGTCGCCCGCGAGGTCGACGGCTTACCGACCAGTCCCGCTCACCGCGTGAACCGGTGGAGTCCGAGAACGCTCTCCGACGCGCTCTTCTACGCCGGCGTCTTCCACGCCCTGCACCGCGCGGGCGGTCGCGAGGTCCCAGTCGCGATGGCGAACACGGTGAACCTGCTGAACGCGAACGGCGTGATCGTTGCCCGTCCCAACGGTGCCGTGCGCGCGGCGACGTACCACGTCTGGGACCTGTACCAGAACCACCTCGGCCCGATCGCGCTCGCCGCCGACGTACGGTCGCCTGGCAAGCTGACCGCTGTACGGCAGGGCGACGAACGCGACCACCGCGGTGAGTTCCGCACCTATCCGGCGACCGTCCCGGATCTGGACGTCTCCGCGACCCAGACTGCCGACGGCAGCTCGCTCCGCATGACCGTCATCAACCGCCACCGCGACACCGCGATCCGCGCCGGCCTGACCCTCGACGCGAGTCGAGACACCCTGCCGGCACGGGCCGCGGTGAAGGAACTGACCGCGGACGACGTACTCGCGTCCAACAGCCTGACCGCCCCGGACGCCGTGAGCTTGCGCGACCTAGGCACCGTCGAACTGACCGACGCAAGCTACGACTTCCCACCCCACAGCATCACGCTGCTGTCCTTCGACCTGAGCTAGCCGATCACACGGTCCCGCTGCTGTTCACGTCGACCCGTTGTCGGAGATCTCGCCGATCGCCGAGGAGTAGTGTCGCGAACATGGACGGCAACGCGCGGGTGCTGGTGATCGGTCTTGACCCGTACCGCGTTCCCGGGCCGTGGGACCCGGAGCCGGTCGTGACCGGGATCCAGGTCGGGATGGCGGACTTCGCCGCGCACGGCGTCGGCGCCCAGACCTGCCTCGTCGGGCTGGACGGCAGCGACGACATCGAGGCGGTGGTGAGTGCGGCGTTGGCGGCTCAGCCGTGGGAGTGCGTGGTGATCGGTGGCGGGATCCGGAGGAACGAAGATCAGCTCGAGCTGTTCGAACGGATCGTCAACCTGACCCGGCAGCTCGCTCCCGATGCGGCAATAGCGTTCAACAGCAGGCCAGACGACACGTACCAAGCGGCGGCGCGCTGGCTCAGCGCAGATCGAGGCGCATGAGGATGCGGGGGTGGCCGGCCAGTGTCGACGTGGTGTCGGCGGCCTTGGTGAACCCGGCGTGCTCGAAGTTCTTGCGGATCCCGGCGTACGCCATCGTGAGATCGACCTTGCTGTCGCCGTTGTCGAGCGGATAGGCCTCGACCACCGGCGCCCCGTTCTCGCGCGCGAACTCGACCGCGCCGGCGATCAGCGCATGCGAGATCCCCTGGCCGCGGTGCCCTGGCCGTACCCGGATGCACCACAACGACCACACCGGCAGCTCGTCGACGTGCGGGATCTTCCGGTTCCGGGCGAACGTCGTCGCAGCGCGCGGTGCGATCGCGGCCCATCCGACCGGCGTATCACCGTCGTACGCAAGGACCCCCGGAGCAGGCGTCGCCCGGCAGAGCTCCTCGACGTACGCGCCACGCGCTGGTCCAAGCAGCGCATTGTTGAGCTTGGACGGAATCCGATAGCTCAGGCAGAAACACACGTTGGACGTCGGCTTCTTCGGCCCGATCACCGCCCGCACGTCCTCGAAGACACTGGCCGGCCGCACGTCGATACTCATGGAGCTACCTCGGCCTCGCCGCAGGACACATGGTCAAGGAAACCTCGTCCGGACCACGCTGCTCCACCTCGAGCAGCTTGCGATCCTCGGCGTACCGAAGAGTCCTGCGTACGTCGTCCTCCGACGCCAAGGTGCGCTCGGCGAGGGACGCGATCGTCTGCTCGCTCCCACCCCAGAACACAACCGACACCAGGTCCGCGGCATGGGCCGTGAATTGACCCATCGCCTGGGAGAGTTCGAGCCCCGCGGTGACGTGGTCTGGCAGCTGCAGGACGTCCTGCGCCAGGGGCTTGTCCTTGACGGCGGCGTACCGAGTGCCGTCGAAGGTCAGAATCTGAAGGGCGACGTACAGCGGCAGCAGGTCACGTCGGACCCTCGGCTCCGGGACGCGAACCTGCCGGGCGACGTCGGCGAGCGTCGGCCATCCCTCTCGGCTCGGTCCGACATAGAACGGTTTGCCGAGCCAGTTGGGACCGCGGTGGTGGTCGGCGCCCCAGGAGTTGATGTCGTCGACGGTCATACCCTCGGCCGGGCCGGTCCATTCGACGACACTCGCGACCTCGGGTACGTCGAGCCCGAGCAGCGACCTCCATCCCGGATCGGCCTTGCGTACCGGTGATCGGTGGCGGCGGAGCCAGCGGGGTGGGTTCGCGGGCTCCTTGTCCGGCCAGAAGTCGAGCTGCCAGAGGTCGGTCGGCTTCAGATCGTCCTCGTCCTCGGGAGGTTCCGGCGCAGCAGGCAGCGGGCGGTGAGCCGCGCGGATGCGGTACATCCCGGGCTCACCCAGCCGCAGATGTTCATCGCCGGGACCGGTCGTGAGTCCTGTCAGACTGACCGCTCCGCTCGGACTCAGGTACGGAGCCTCGAAGACATCGCTCCACAGGTCGTCGTCGGCCGGGCGGTCGTCGCGCAGTTGCAGGCGGACGACGCACGGCCCGTCGCCGCCCGCTGCGTACAACCACCCGCGTCCCGACCGCCCGAGGGTGCCGACCGGATGCGCATCGTTCGCGGTCAGGTCCTCGTACCAAGACCCTGCCCGCACATCCTGCACCACGAGAATCCCGTCCTCGGGCATGTAGTGCTCGTCTTCGTGCCACCCCAGTACACCCATGCGCGAACCGTAGTACAGCGATCCGACAAAGCTGGTCGGGCTCAGTGCTGGACGGCGTACACGAGCTTCTGGATGCCGTTCGCGTACGACTCGCTCGAGGTGAGGTTGAGGTTGAGTTTGTCGCGGTCGGCGTCGCTGAACAGCCGCTTGCCGGCGCCGAGGAGGACGGGGAAGACGAGCAGGTTGTACTGGTCGATCAGGCCCGCGTCGGACAGGTTGCGGTTGAGGGTCGCGCTGCCGTTGATGATGATCGGGCCGCCCTCGGTCTCCTTCAGCGCGGCGACGTCGTCGAGGGAGCGGAGGATGGTGGTCTCGCCCCAGTTCGACACCAGGTCGCTGTCCTTCAGCGTGGTCGAGACGACGTACTTCGGCATCGCGTTGTAGCGGGCGAACTCCTCGGTCATCCCCGGCCAGACCGGCGAGAACGCCTGGTAGCTGACCCGGCCGAGCAGCAGCGCGGTGGCTTCGTTCTGCTCCTCGCCCTTGAGCGCGTACGCCGCCTCCTCGAACGCGATGTCCTTGAAGGTCCAGCCCGTGTTGCGGTAACCGACCTCGCCGCCGGGCGAGTCCACGACGCCGTCGAGGGAGATGAACGCGGTGGTGATGAGGGAACGCATCTGGTGCTCCTTGATCAAGTGGTGTGAGGTGCTCGTGCCTTTGCTTATGCCTGTGCGTCGTGCCGGTGTCGGTGGAGTCGACACTAGTGGAATGTGACGCCGGTCACTCCGCGGTGATGATCCAGGTTGCGGAGTCGAACAGGACGCCGTCACCGGTGTCGTGCGCCGCGAGCAACGCACGCAAATCGGCCCGCGCACGCTCGGCGTCGGCCGGGGTCAGCTCCGCTAGCAGTGCTAGCGGTTCGCGCAGTTGGAGCACGTTCTCGTACGCCGTCTCGACATCAGGCCCGTAGTACAACTGTTCGCGCACCTCGACAAACGTCACCTCACCAAACCCCGCAGACCTCAGAACGCCCCGCGCGACGTCCGGATCCCCAAGCGAAAACGGCGACTCATCCCGAGCCGCCGCGCCTCCGCCGAGCGTCGCCGGGATCACCTGTGCCCATTCGTTCTCCGCCCGTGACTGCCAGACCATCGCGACGAGCCGGCCACCAGGCCGCAACGCCTTCCGCAAGTTCGTGAACGCACCCACCGGATCGTCGAAGAACATCACCCCGAACCGGCTGATGCACACGTCGAACGCCGCTTCCCCGAAGTCGTACGTCGTCGCGTCCGCGAGCAGATAGCTGACGTGTTCCTCCGCCGTACGTCGTCGCGCCTGCTCGAGCATCTGCTCCGACACATCCACCCCAACCACCTGCCCCCGCCCTGCATCCGCGGCCGCCTCACGCGTCGTCTGCCCACCCCCACACCCGACATCAAGCACCCGATCCCCGTCCCGCACCCCACAAGCAGCCCGGAACCGCCCCTGCAAGAACCGCATCTCGCCGTCATAGTCGAACACGCCCCCAGGCTAGAGCTTCAACCGAAGACAGGCGCCTCCTCGCGCCACCGCCCGCTCCCACCCGCCCAGCAGATGCGAGGCGCCGGGCGGACGGCGGGGGATATCCCCTCGCATTGGGGGTCCTCTGCTCGCATACCAGCGGAGAACCCCCAATTGCAGGGGATATCCGTTCGTGTGCTCGCTGGTCATCGACGTGCTACAGGCGCGTTGGTGAGTGCTGGGGATCCGCTTACAGCGGCTCAAGCGGAGACGAAGGTGACAGGGGTGCCGTCGGGGTCCTGGGTGGCGGCGGTGGGGGAGGTGGTGGTGACGGCCAGGTGGGCGATGGTGGAGGCCGGTGGAGGTACGAGTTTGAGGGTGTCGTGACCCAGGCGGAACGTGTCGTCGGATACGCGTTCCATGCCGAGGTGGGTGCCGTAGAACTCAGCCGCCGCTTCGGGGTCGGGTGCCGCGACGGCGACGTGGGCGAAGTCGACCACCGGGCCCGTCGTGATCGGTGGGACGCGGAACTCTTCCGAGCGCTGGAGCAGTTCGACGCGGACGCCGTTCGGATCTGAGACGAACGCGAGCCGGCCCTGCCCACTCCCGGCAACGCGGGGCGACGAGAGTTCGGCGTACCCGAGGGCCATCAGCCGCGCGTAGTCGCCGTCGAGGTCGTCGGTCATGAAGCCGATGTGGTTCAGCCCGTACGTCGCCTGCGCGTCGGGCTTCTCGTGGTGGAGCAGCTCGACCAGGCCGGTCGCCAGCTGGATGTGTACCCGGTTGACGCGCGGACCGGGCATGAACAACCGGTCGACCACCTCCGCCCCGAGCCCGCCGTAGAACGACAAGCTCGCCTCGAGATCCTGTACCCGGCCACCGACATGGTTCAGCTCGTAGATCACCATACCACCGTAGCAAGCGCTTTCCGGAAGTGTCGCGGGTCGGCGCGTTGCCCGGACTGACTACGGTGGTGGGGTGGCGAAACGCTGGTCGTGGGTGGCGGTCGGAGTACTGCTCGTAGGGGTCTGGGCGGCCTGTTCCGACAAGGACACCACCGCCAAAACAGACCCCACCGCCAAGCCAACCGCCACAACAACCAAGCCGACCGCAAAGAGCACCACGACGACGAAGCCGTGGTACGACGACTACGATCCGGCGCACTTCGCGCCCGACGTACGGCGGTACGCGAAGCAGGCCGGGATCAACCCGCAGTTGCTGATGGCAATCTTGTACAACGAGTCGTACAAGCCGCACGACCCGAAGTTCGAGCGCCAGTGGGCCGAGGTGGATTCCGATCCGGCGTTCGGGATCGCGAACATGCACAAGCCCGCGTTCGACGAGACCAAACGCGGCCGCGACTTCGCGAAGCGGAAGTGGGAAGAGCTGCCCGACAACCCCGCGCTGGCGATCCAGGCCGCGGCCTGGCACCTGCACGACCTCGCGAAGCGGCTGCCGAGCAAACGCGCCGACCTCTACACCAAGGACGAGTTGCTTGCCCTCGGCTACAACGCGGGCGGCGGCAACATGCGGATCTTCGCCCGCGGCCGCAAGGCCGGTTCGCAGGCCCAGTCGTACGTCGACCGCCTGCACGACAACTGGGCGAAATCCGCCGAAGCGCTGAAGAGCTGACAGGAGACGCTGTGAACCTAGGGAACTTCGGGGCACCCGCCCTGGCCGTCGCCGACTGGCGCCGACAGATCTTCGCCCTCTACCGAGACATCCGCGCCGAACCAGATCCAGCCGCCGCCCACGCCCGCTGGCAGTCCGGCCGCAACGAGCTCCTGACGAACCACCCGGCCTCACCGGTCCCGCCGGAACAGCGCGCGACGTACGCCGGTGCGCCGGTCGCGCCGTACCGCCCGGAGTTCCGTTTCGAGGCGATCATCGAGACCGACGTGAAGCCGTTCAGCTGGGAGTTCCAATCCGCGACCGACGGCGTGATTCCGTTCTCGCGCGTCGGCGTACTGCAGTTGCCGGTGGGGGATCTCGACGTGTGGTGGCTGGAGTCGTACGGCGGCGGTCTGTTCGTCCCGGTGAAGGACGCGCTGGCCGGCAAGTCGACGTACGGCGGCGGCCGCTACCTGATCGACACGGTGAAGGGCGCGGACCTGGGCGGCGACCTGCACGAGTTCGTCGTCGACCTGAACTTCGCGTACAACCCGTCCTGCGCGTACAGCCCGGAATGGACCTGCCCGCTGGCACCGGCAGCCAACACGCTGGGTGCTGAGCTGCCGGTGGGCGAGTTGTCAGGCTGAGGCTTCCAGCGCCCGGGTGAGGAGCGCGGCCAGGGCCTCGAGCTGGAAGTCGGCCGAAGAGCCGACCTCTTCGTCGGAGCCGTCGAGCGCCTTGGCGGCGAGACCGGCCTTGGCGTCGATCAGGTCCGCCACCCGGGTGTCGATGGTCTGCGCGGCGATGATCCGCCACGCGGTGACCGGCTCGTCCTGCCCGATGCGGTGCACGCGGTCGATGGCCTGGGTCTGCTCGGCGTTGGTCCAGGACAGTTCGGCGAGGACGACGTTCGACGAGACCTGCAGGTTGATGCCGACGCCCGCGGTCAGCAGCGAGCAGACCGCGATCGAGACCTCAGGATCGTTGACGAAGGCATCGATGTTCTTCTGCCGGGTGCGTGCGGTCTGGTCGCCGCGGATCGACGAGTACCGAATGCCGCGCTCGGCGAACAGCTCCTCGGCGGTGTCCATTACCTCGATGTGGCGGGCGAAGAACACCACCTTGCCGACGTTCTGCGCGAGCTGCGCCGCGTAGTCCGCGGCCAGGCCCGCCTTCGCCTGACCGATCCGGCGGAAGAGGTTGAACACATTGTCGCCGGACTTCTTGGCGGCCATCTCGGTCCGCTCCCAGCCGGCCACCTGACGGACGAGGTCGTGGTCGATCCCGTCCACGACGATCCCGAGCCGGCGGGTCTCCAGCGCGGTCCGGTACCGCTCGACGAGACGGTCCGCGAGCTCCCGCTCCGCGGCCCGGATCGAGCGGCCGACGGCGCCGTCGAGCTCGACCGGGAGGTCGGCGATCCGGCGGGCCGGGATGTCCGCGGCGACGTCGACCTTGCGGCGCCGGACGATGCCCATGTCGATCACGCTGGCCCGCGCGGCCGCGTTGAACCCGGGGTCGGCCGGGGTCAGGTCGGTCGCGTCGAGCTTCTCCATCAGCTCGGCCCGTGGCGCCTTCTCGTCGATCCAGCCGAGGAACTCCCAGATCGCGGTGAAGTCCTCGATCGAGTTGATCAGCGGCGTACCGGTCAAGGCCATCAGGAGCGGCCGGGCGGTCCGGCTGCGGATCCGGTTGGACAGGTCGAGCACGTTCCGGGACCGCTGCGACTTCTTGTTCTTGATGAAGTGAGCCTCGTCGACGACCATGCCGCGGAACCCGAGGTCGCCGAGCCAGCCGACGTGCCGGTCGAGGATCTCGTAGTTCACCACCACGATGTCCGCGAAACCGTCGATCGTGTCACCGTCGCCGTGGATCACGGTCGGCGTACGGCGGGGTGTCCAGAGGCCGGCCTCGCGGGCCCAGTTCGTCTTCACGACGTTCGGCACGACGGCCAGCAGGGGATAGGCGTCGGCGGCCTGCGCGGCGAGCAGCGCCTGGGCGGTCTTGCCCAGACCGGGCTCGTCCGCGAGCAGGAACGTCCGGTGGCCCTCGGCCGCGGCTTCGATCAGGCCGGCCTGGTGCGGCATCAGCTCGAGGCCGCGGAGGCGAAGCGCGTCGATGCCACCGGACAGCTGCAGCGGCGTCGGGTCGGGCAGGTGCATGGTGGCCGAGGCCGCTGCGTGCTCGAAGGAGCGCAGCAGCGGCCCGATCAGCTCCCAGCCGCCCAGCCGGCTCGGCTTGGCCGCGCGCGCCGGGGCGTTGGAGAAGTCCGGCGGGAGGAACGGGTTCGCGAGCTGCCGGGACACGACTGCCTGCGGGACCACCCGACGGGTTTGCGTCTCCGGGGGAGCGGTCGGTCGCTCTGGCTCCGGCTCCTCGGGCGCCTCCATCCCGGCGTCCTCCAGCATCTGCCGCTTGAGCGCGGCCGCGGCCTCGGAGATCACTGCGTCCTCGGCCAGCAGGCCGAGCAGCGAGGGCTCCAGCGCGGCGGTCTTCGCCAGGATCGTCGCGATCCCGTCGAGCCGCCGGAGCTGCTCGGTGCGGTACGCCTCGGTCGCGGATTCGGCGCCGTTCACCCGGGACCGCTCCTCGCGGACCAGCAGGGCGACGATCTGGAACTTCGTCCGGGTCGACGGCTTGATCGCGCCGCGGGTGACCGCGGCCTCGACCTCGCGCACAGCCTGCGCGAGAACCTGGATCAGACCGTCGGACTCGCCGTCACGGACGCGACGCCGGCGACGGGGAGCGGAACGGGTAGCGCCGGGTTGGCGCTGACCTCGTCGGGCCAACATTTCCTCCTGTGTCGTGCCACGGCGGAGCCGTGACGGAATTGCGGATCACGCGAGGACCGACCCGCCGACGAGGCGCGACCTCGTGACGTGCCCACATGACGTGCCCAATGACGTGCAGAGGGCCGTCCAGAGGGTCCCCCAGGAAAACGGCTCAGAATGCACCGCTCCTGTGTGCGCGATCGAGAACCTATGCTACCTGTCTTGGCTCGAATGTTGCAGACCGGCACCCGGTACCGGTCGGAGAGGGGCCCAGATGGGGGATGAGCACGTGCTGGCGGCCGGGCACGCTCCGACACCGTTCACCGCCGCCGAGATCCGGAATGCGACGAGCGTGGGGAAGTCCATCACGCGCCGCGTCGAGTCGATCGGTGCGGAGCCGTTCCTGCTGATCAGCACGTACGTCGAGTGCGACGAGGCCGGCGCCACGCTGGAACGTTCGCGGCGGACGCTCGACGGCGCGCCGCTCGGCGAGCCGCAGCTGATGAAGGCGACCTGGCTGGACCTGCAGGGCCACGCCTCGTTCCCGGCGGCCGACACGACCATCGAGCCGGAGCGAATCGAGACCGCGATCGGCGCACTGGACTGCCTGCGCTACACCGTGCGGGACGGCGGGACCGATGAGGTCTTCTGGTTCGCAACGAGCCTGCCGGGCATGCCGATCCAGCAAATGACCCGGACTGACGGCCAAATCGTGGCGTCTGTCTCGGTGGTCGACTACACATCCTCCTGACCGAGTAGCTTCACGGCTACGCGGAGGTCGTCGACGAAGCGGGCGAAGTCGCGCCGGAACTCCTCGGACCGGACCACAGCCGACGGATGTACGGTCGCCACGGCCGCCACGCCACCCGGTAGCTCCAGCCGCTTGCCGCGCTCCTGCGTCACCCGGAATGTGGAGCCCAGGAGAGCCTTGGCTGCGACCGACCCCATCACGACGACCACCGACGGCTTCACGATCTCGAGCTCCCGCACCAGCCACGGACGGCAGGCAGTGATCTGACTCGCCGTCGGCGTCTTGTGGATCCGGCGCTTTCCCCGCAGCTCGAACCGGAAGTGCTTCACGGCATTGGTGAGATACACCTCCGACCGTTCGATCCCGGCCTCGACCAGTGCCTTGTCGAGCAGATGCCCGGCCGGCCCGACGAAGACGTGCCCTTCCTTGTCCTCGTGATCCCCGGGCGTCTCGCCGACGAACATCATCCGCGCCCGCACCGGTCGTTCGCCCGCCACGGCCCGCTCGGCGTCCTCCCACAGGTCGCAGCCGCGGCAGCTGCCGAGCTCCGCGCGTACCTTCCGCATGCCGCCCTTCTGCGGCACCCACTTCTCAGCTCCGGGATGTTTGCTCATCACCCACCCGTTTCGGAGTGCGGCGCGTGGACGGGCTTGGACTGCGCCGAGCGCCGCTGCCGGAGGTAGATCGAGCCGCCGATGATCGCCGCGACGGCCAGGAACTCACTCTGCCAGTTCTGGAGCGACTCGTACCAGAACTGCGACGTCCCGAGATACTGCCAGGTCGTCACCGCGGCACCGCCGTGCAGCTCCTGGTCCTCGCTGTACGTCGCGGCGCCGGTTGCCGCGTGCAACCAGAGCGACAGCACGAACACCAGCCCGAACGCAATCGCCAGCGAGTTCTCGTACAGCGTGAGAATCAGCTCGGAACCGCGGCGTACCGGCCAAGGCGCGTTCCGGTCGGTGCGATGGTCGCGGGGATCCTCGTCCTGCGGAGCCGGCTCGTCGATGGGCCGGGACTCGGCCGAGCCCTTCTGCACCAGGTACGCCGTGAGCAGCACGTACATGAACATCTGCAGGAACTCGGACTCCCAGTTCTCGAACACCGCCTCGCCGAACGACGACGAGCCGACGTACTGCGCGAACGTCTGCGGAGCCTGCCCGTGATCGGCGAGTTCGGAGTTCTCGTGGGCGTGCCCGACGAACGCGAGGCCGACCAGGAAGCCGAAGAACAGCACCAGGTTGGCCAGCAGCAGCCCACGGAGTCGCAGCCATCGCATGTGACCCTGGTACCCGCTGTGACGCTATTTCATGACGCGGGCGGCACCAGGGCCAGGCGGATGATGACGAGTGCGAACAGGATGAGCGTGAGTGCGTGGACGACTGTGCACCACAGGCAGATCGCGTTGATCTGGAACAGCTCGGCCCAGATCAGGTAGCAGACGAACACGACGCCGGTCAGCACGCCGACCAACCGGAGGCGGCTCGGCCACGGGGACGGCGTACGCCACATCGGCGGCACCGACAGCGCGGTCATGCCGACGAAGAACGCGAGGCCGAGCAGCGCGACCGGAATGCCGAGGACCTTCGAGTAGTGGCTGCTCGTCACCTTGGCGCAGTTGACCACGCCGGTGTCCGGGCAGGCGAGCGTCGTACCGGCGGTGAAATGCTCATAGGTGAGGTACGCCGCCACCGCGAGACCGGCCACCGACACCACCAACGTGGCCCAGGGGATCCAGCCCAACGAGGTACGGGACGGGCGCTGTGCGGTTGCGGTCACGCTCAGCCCTTCGCCGCGCCGAGCTTCGCGGCCGCCGCAGTCACCGCGTCGGTCGAGCAGACCTTGGCCGGCTGGTTGTTCGTCAGCTTGCAGATCGCAGCCGTGTAAACGTTGGCCGACCCGTCGACCGCCTTCGCGATCGGGCTCGACGGATCCTTCAGCGCGTCCGCGACCTCGGTCTGCGTCTTACCGGCCAGCAGGTCCGGGCTGTACGTCGCCCCGGACCCGACGTACTTGCCGCCGAGATCGATGAACGGGATCGAGCCGTCGCTCTCGACGTACGGCGGCTTGTTGTACGTGTCGAACGTCTTCTGGTCCTCGGCCGTCGGGCTGTCGAGCGGCTTGTACCCGTTCCCGACCATCTCGTTCGTCGTCGTCTCGACGCCCGTGAACGCGAGGTACTGGCTCGTGTACGTCGCTCCGTGGAAGGACAGCGTCGGCGTGTTCGGGAACACGTCCTCGGATGCCGAATGCGTCGTACCGAGGTTGCTGAACGTGCCGAACCGGGACAGCGCGACCGTGACCGGCCAGCGCTCCGCGGCGCAGTACGGGCAGAACTCGGCGCCGATGTAGAGCACCTTCGGCTTGCCGCCCGCGGTCAGCGCCGGTGCGCCGTTGATCGCGGACGGGGCGGCCTTGACGTCGGCGGTGCCGACCGTGGCGAACGTCGAGTCCGGGATCGAGGAGAGCGCGGTGATCAGGCCGGTGTCCGCCGCGCCGGTCGGACCGGTCGCGGTCTTCTTGCCGCCGCCGACGAGCCGGATCGTCACCAGGCCGCCGACGATCACCACGACCAGGACGACCGCGCCGACCGCGAGCAGCAGACGCCGCCGCCGCTCCGCCTGTTGCTGGGCGGCCAGCTGCGCCGCGATCCGCTCGCGGGCCGCAGCCTTCTGTTCGACACGCCGTGCCATGACTCTCCTCTGATCGCGCGCAGGCTCCTGAAGGACAACTATCCATCGCCCCCGGAAGTTCCTGCCTCTCCGTCACCGAGAGATTACAGATCGCGCATCGGATCACCGGGCCTGGGGAGGATTCCTTCCCGGATCGCGGAGGAAATCCTCCCCAACCTCTGTCTAGGCTGCGGGACATGGACTGGCAGGCGTGGCACACGAAGTACGACGATCCCGGGTCCGGACTGTCGCGGCGGTTGGAGGCGGTGCAGGAGCAGGTACGTGCGGCGCTCGATCGGGCTCCGGCCGGCCCGGTTCCGGTGATCAGCCTCTGCGCGGGGCAGGGCCGCGACCTCATCGACGTACTGGAGGATCACCCGCGGCGTGCCGACGTACAGGCGCGGTTGGTCGAGCTTGATCCGGAGTTGGCGGCGTTCGCGCGGGAGCGGGCGAGCGGTCTCGATCAGGTCGAGGTGATCACGGGCGACGCGTCGCTGACCGATCAGTACGTCGGCCTGGCGCCGGCCGAGCTGGTCCTGTTGTGCGGGATCTTCGGCAACATCACGTCCGCGGACATCCAGCGCACGATCGCGACGAGCCCGCAGCTCTGCCGTACCGGCGCGACGGTGATCTGGACCCGTCATCGGGGTGAGCCGGACCTGGTGCCGACGATCTGCGACTGGTTCGAGGCACGCGGCTTCGAGCGGGTCTGGGTGTCCGATCCGGAGGCCGATTTCGGCGTCGGCGCGCACCGGTTCACCGGCGTACCGGATCCGCTGGTGACCGGTCAGAGCCTGTTCAGTTTCGTACCGGGCGGAGCGTGAGCAGCCCGAGCGCGAGGAGTACGGCGAGGGCGAGATAGCCCGCATCCAGTACGGCGACTGTCGCGATCGTGGCGACGAGCAACGGGCCGCCCGCGTCGCCGAGCTCGCGTCCGAGTTCGGCGGTGCCCATGGTCTGACCGAGTCGCTCGGGTGGTGTGCTCGCAGCCAGCGCCGCGAACCCGAGCGGCGTGATCACGCCCGTGCCCGCACCGATCAACGCGGACGCGATCAGCAGGAACGCGACGCCGGGCAGAGCGGCCGATACGAAACCTAGCGCTGCTAGCCCCAGCCCTAGCGCGATGCCGGCTCGCGTCGTCAGCTTGCCCGCGTCGAGCGCACGGCCGGTCCGCGGTTGCACGACCGCAGCCGTCGCCGCTAGCAGTGATACGGCTGCACCGGTGGCGACCGTGCCGAGCCCGTCGGCCGCGCCCGTGACTGGCAGGAACCCGACGCCGACCGACAACGCCGCCGTAGCGGCCGCAAGCGCCGCGGTCGGACGAAGGAACACCGGGTCGGTGATCCGCCGGGCAAGATCCAGCACGGTCTGCCGGGACCGCGGCAACGGCGGCACGGCCGGTACGGCGATCAGCGCCCAGACGGCAACGCCCGCGGCGAGAACGGTCATCACCCCGAACAGCAGACGGAATCCCCCGAGCCACACCAGTCCACCGCCGAGCAATGGTCCGGCGGTGTACCCGACGCTCTTGTAGAACCCGTAGCTCCCGAAGGCGCGGCCGTGCTTCGCCGACGGATTCAATCGGGCAACCAACGCCGAGGCGGCGGGGGAGAAGGCCGAGGCTGCGGCACCCTGACCGAGGCGCGCGACCCACAACCAGCCGGGCCGGTCCACGAGCACATAGATGCCTGAGGCGACGGCGAACCCGGCGAGACCGAACAGCAGCATCGGGCGGGCGCCGATCCGGTCCGCGATCGTGCCGAACACCGGCTTCAGCAGCACCTCCGCCCCGTCGTACAAGGCCAGCAGGAGGCCGAGGGTGAGCAGCGAGGTGACCGCGTCGGAGGAGGATCCGCCGAGGTTCGCCGCCACCGCATGGGCGCCGAACGCGGTCGTGAACCCGGCCGCGTAGAGCGGCCACATCGTCGTTGCTCGATCCGTCACAGGCAGGAATGTAGTCCTCGACAGGATTCGAGCCATCAGTTATGTTACATAGACGATGTCGTATCGACTCGGAGGTGTGTGCCCGATGGACGAGACCGCTGAGCGGTTGCTGGGGTCGGCGAGCCGGTTGTCCCGGGACCCGGAGACCGAGATCGACTGGGACGCGCCGCTCGGCGACGGGTACGGGATGTCGCCGGAGTGGAGCACGCTCTACGGCACGCCGTACTGGGACGAACTGACCGAGGCGCAGCAGCGGGAGCTGACCCGGCACGAGTCCGCGTCGGTGGCGACGACCGGGATCTGGTTCGAGCTGATCCTGCAGCAGATGATTCTGCGGGACGTGTACGACAAGCCGCCGCGGAGCGCCGAGTTCCAGTGGGCGCTGACCGAGATCGCTGACGAGTGCCGGCACTCGATCATGTTCGCGAAGGCGTCCGGCCGCCTGGTCGAGCCGGCGTACCGCCCGCGGCTGCTCGCGCGC
This sequence comes from Kribbella sp. C-35, assembly GCF_046549195.1. Classification (NCBI taxonomy): domain Bacteria; kingdom Bacillati; phylum Actinomycetota; class Actinomycetes; order Propionibacteriales; family Kribbellaceae; genus Kribbella; species Kribbella sp. C-35. The sequence goes on along the minus strand of NZ_JAJPWG010000006.1, from coordinate 359,468 downwards.
GAGCTCGGCCGGGTGTTCAAGACGGTCGCCACCGGTGAGACGGCGTACGCCGCGATTCTGGTCGCCGAGGAGGTGCTGGACGTCATGCAGCGCGACTGGATGCGGGACCGGCGGGTCGAGCCGTTGGTGCGGACCGTGAACCACATTCATGTGGTGGAGGAGTCGCGGCACATGGTGTTCGCGCGTGAGGAGACTCGCGAACGGCTGGCCGGTGCGGGGCGTGGGCGGCGCTGGGTGAGCGCGCTGGTGATCGCGATCGCCGCTGACATGATCGTGTCGAGCATGGTGAGCCGCGAGGTCTACGCGAACGTCGGGCTGGACGCCGAGCGCGCCGTACGTGAGGCGCAGCGCAACGAGCATCACCGGTCGTTGCTGCGGACAAGTTGCGCGAACCTGATGGACTTCCTCGGGTCGGTCGGGCTGCTGACGCCCGCCGCGGCCCGGGTGTATCGGCGGACCGGCCTGCTGTGAGTTACGTGATCTCGGGGGAGTGCTGCTCGGACGCGAGCTGCGTCGCGGTCTGCCCGATGAACAGCATCCACCCGTCGCCCGGCGAGCCCGGGTTCGGCGCCGGGGCGAGCCTGTTCATCGATCCGCGGACCTGCATCGACTGCGGGGCGTGCGCCGACATCTGTCCGGTCGACGCGGCGCAACCGGTCGACCAGGCGGCGCCTGAGGACGTCGAGCGGAACGCGGCGTACTTCGCGGAACGGGAGCCGCTCGAGGCGATGGACCTGGACAGCTGGGAGCCGCCGTCGTACCAGGTCTGGGGCGACGGGCCGCGCCGGGTGCTGGTCGTCGGCGCGGGTCCGGCCGGGATGTACGCGACACGCGAGTTGTTGCTGCGGACAACAGCCGAGGTCACGCTCGTCGACCGCCTGGAACAGGTCGGAGGGCTCGTGCGGTACGGCGTCGCACCGGATCACCCGCAGACGAAGCAGATCATCAGCACCTTCGAGAGAGTCATCCAGCATCCACGAGTGCAGTGGCGTCCGGGAACCGACGCGACGGGGCTGCCGCCTGATGGGTTCGACGCGGTGGTACATGCGGTTGGGGCCCGGCGGAGCCGGCGGCTTGGGATTGCCGGTGAGGAGGCCGCGTGCACCGCGGAGGATTTTGTTGCCTGGTACAACGGGCGGCCGGGCGCGCCGGCGCCTGTCGGGCTGGCCGGGCCGCGGGCTGTGATCGTCGGGAACGGGAATGTCGCGCTCGACCTCGCGCGCATCCTGCTGAGTGACGAGCAGCGGTTGCGTTCGATGGATGTCCCGACTGAGGTACGCGCGACGCTCGCCGCGAGCGGTGTGAAGGAGGTCGTGCTGCTGGGCCGGCGCGGTCCCGAGGAGGCGGCGTACACGCAGGCCGCGCTGCATGAGCTGCTGGCCGCGGTGGGTGACCGCGTCGAGCTCCGGTACCACGCCCGGCCGACCGCCTGGAGCTCTGACGGGCTGACGCTCGGGTCCGGCGAGACGATTGCGGCGGGCAACCTGTTCACCGCGATCGGGTTCGAGGGGCAGGCGATCGACGGGCTGCCGTTCGACGCGGAGCGCGGGATCGTCCCGAACGTCCGCGGCGCCGTCGTCGGCCGGCCCGGTCACTACGTGGCGGGCTGGATCAAACGCGGCGCGCGCGGCGGGATCGGCGTGAACAAGGCCTGCGCCCAGGAGACCGTGGCGATGCTGGTCAGCTCTTCCAGGGCTGCAGCTTCTCCGGGTTCCTGATCGCCCAGATGTTCGTGATGTGATCGCCGTCCACGTCGAACGCGATCACGGTCTCGACGGCACCTTCGAACTCGATCACCAGCCCGGGCTGACCGTTGACCGTGCGCTCGACGAGGGTGCGGCCGAGGTTGAACACCGGGAGCCCGGCGAAGTACTGCGCGACGTCGGTGCCGCCGTGCACCGGCGCGAGCGAGGCCGACACGATGCCGCCGCCGTCGGCGACTGCGGTGACCTCGGGATCGAGCAGGTTGACGAGCGCCGCGATATCGGTCGCTTCCCAGGCCGCCTTGAACTCGCGGACCAGCTCCGCCCGCCGCGCCGACGGCGCCGCCGGGTGCTCGGCGTCCCGGATCCGCCGCCTGGCCGACGAGGCCAGCTGACGGCACGCCGCCGGCGTCCGGCCGACGATCTCGGCGACCTCCGGGAACGGGTACCGGAACACGTCGTGCAGGATGAACGCCACCCGCTCGGCCGGCGTCATCGCGTCGAGTACGACGAGGAACGCCATGTTCACCGACTCGTCCAGCGTCACCCGATCGGCAGGGTCGGCCGGGTCGGTGGATCCGGTGTGCCACTCGGTGGTCTCGGGCAGCGGTTCGGGGATCCACTCACCGACGTACCGCTCCCGCCGGGCGCGGGCGGACCGCAGCAGGTCGAGGCAGATCCGGCTCGCGACCTTGGTCAGCCACGCCGCCGGGTTGTCGATCGCCTGCTGCTCGTCCGGAGTCATCGCGTACCAGCGCGCGTACGTCTCCTGGACCACGTCCTCGGCGTCGGCCAGCGACCCCAGCAGCCGGTACGCGAGATTGATCAGCTGCCGCCGCTCGCTCATGATCGCGCTCAGACCCGGGTCGCTCATATCGGTCCTCTCCTCGTTCATACCTGGTACGACGAAACACCTGGGCGGAGTGTGAGGCCTGACAGTTCATCCAGGCGTCTCGTCGTACCGATCATGACCACACAGAACGCTGTATCCGAAGTCGACATCCGGGAACGCATCGACATCCTGCTCGACGCGATCCGGACCGGCGACCGGGCCGCCGTCCGGACGATCTTCGCCCCGAACATCGTCTCGTTCGACATCCAGCCGCCGTTGCGGCACCTCGGCGCCGAGACGAAATGGGAGAACTGGGAGCTCGTTTTCGAGGCCTTCGAGCTGCCGCTCGAGTACGAGGTGCGCGACCTGACCGTCCTCGTCGACGGCGATCTCGCGGTCGTGTACTCGCTGAACCGCATGAATGCCGTGATGAAGCTGGGCGGCAAGATCGACTACTGGCTGCGCTGGACCGCCGCCTGGCAGAAGATCGACGGGCAGTGGCTGATCGTGCACGACCAGGTCTCGGTCCCGACGAACTTCCAGGACGGCAGCGCGGCCATGGATCTCATGCCCTGAGCCGGGCGCGCCCGAGGATGTGCGGGCTGGCTGGGGTCTTGTGATTCGGCGGGAACTCGAACTCGTCGAGTTCCTCGATCTCGAAACCCGCGGCGGTGATCGCGGCGGCGGTGTCGCGGTGCGTGTGGCAGCCGCCGACGAAGAGCGGCCACAGGGTTGCGTCGGAGATGCGCTGGACGGTTGCGAGGGTGCGGTCGGCAGCGGCTGCGACGTGCTCGTAGAACCTGAGTTCGCCGCCGGGACGCAGTACCCGTCGCACTTCGGCTAGGGCTTGCGCCTGATCGGGGACCGAGCAGAGTACGAGTGAGACCACGACGGCGTCGGCTGATGCATCAGGTGCCGGCAGGTGGTCCGCCGTACCCTCGACGACCTCGACGGGGATGGAGGCCGCGGCGGCGTGGCGCTGGGCCTGGGCGCGGAGGTAGGGCTCGGGTTCGACGGCGAGGACGCTGACTACGTCGGTGGGGTAGTGGGCGAAGTTGCCGCCGTCTCCCGCTCCGACCTCGATCACCCGGCCCTGCACCCCGGCGAGCAGCCGACGCCGATGATCGGCCGCTCCCTGCTCGTCCATGGCGGGCCGCACCCGCGCGTACATCCGGGCGAACAACGGACGTCTCATGAACCCACCATCGCAGACTGTCGGATCGCGGCCCGGGCTGATCGTCTCCTGAGCGAGACTGTCCTCAAGGAGGTGTGCGGGTGAAGTACGTACTGATGTTCATCGAGACCGAGGAGTTCGCGACGGAGTTCGCGGCGCTGGGGCCGGCCGAGAAGGAGGAGGCGTACCGGCGGGTGTACCAGTGGTTCGACGACCACGCGGACAAGATCACCAATCGGGGGAGCAAGCTGCAAGGCCGGGAGACCGCGACGACGGTCCGGCTGGACAGCGGGCAGCTGACCACCGACGGGCCGTTCATCGAGGGCAAGGAGGTCGTGTCCGGGTTCACCGAGATCGAGGTCGAGGATCTCGACGAGGCCTTGCGGATGGTGAAGACGTGGCCGGCCTGCCCGGTGATCGAGATCCGGCCGGTCGCGGAGATGTGAGCACCGACGAGGAGCTGTCCCGCGTGGTGCGTGATCACGCGGGGCGGTTGGCCGGTGCGCTCGTGTCGTTGCTCGGTGACTTCTCCGCGGCCGAGGACCTGGTCCAGGACGCGGTCGAGATCGCGCTGAAGCGCTGGCCGGTCGAAGGGATCCCGGAGCGGCCGGACGCGTGGCTGTTCACGGTCGCGAAGCGCCGCGGTCTCGACGTACTGCGTCGGCAGCAGAACTACCGCGCGAAGCTTGCGCTCCTGCAACCGTTGGAGTCGTCGCCGCCGGATGATCGGCTGCGCTTGATCTTCACCTGCTGCCACCCGGCGTTGGCGCGCGAGGCTCAGGTGGCGCTGACGCTCCGGGTGGTGTGCGGTCTGACGACGGCCCAGATCGCGGCCGCGTTCCTGGCGTCCGAGTCCGCGGTCGCGCAGCGGATCACGCGGGCGAAGCGGAAGATCACCGACGCCGGCATCCCGTACCGGATCCCGCGCGACGACGAGCTCCCCGAGCGCCTGAACGAAGTACTGACAGTCATCTACCTGCTCTTCAACGAGGGCTACCTGTCGAGTACGGCGGAACGCGCGCACTCGCGTGATCTCGTCGACGACGCCGAATGGCTGACCGCGCTGCTCCACGGTCTCCTGCCCAACGAACCCGAGGTAGCAGGCCTGCTCGCCCTGATCAGACTGCATCGCGCCCGTACGGCGGCGCGCTTCACGCCGGCCGGCGACCTCATCCTCCTCGAGAACCAGGACCGTACGGCGTGGGACCACGCGGCGATCGCCGACGCGACGGCGTTGCTGACCCGCACCGCCCGCCGGTTCCACGCACCCGGCCCGTACCAGCTCCAGGCCGCCATCGCCGCCTGCCACAGCGAGGCAACCACCTGGCCCGACACGGACTGGCCGCAGATCCTCGTCCTGTACGACATGCTCCTCACGCTGCAGCCGACACCCGTCGCCGGCCTGCACCGATCCATCGCACTGTCCTACGTACGTGGACCTTCGGAGGCTCTCTCCGAACTCGACGGAATGGCCACCGAGCTTCAGCAGTACTCGTTGTTCCACGCGACCCGCGCACAGCTCCTGCGCGACCTCGGCCGCTTTGCCGAGGCCCATGACGCCGACGAGCGGGCAGCCGAGCTGACCGCCAATCCGGCACAGCTCGGGCTGCTCAACGAGCGCCTGGCCCGCTGAGCCACCATCCTTACTCCATGAGTGCGGAGGGGCGGGGCGAACGGCTGTGGTTTCTGGACTGGTTGCGGGTGATCGCGGTGTTCGGGGTGTTCGTGTTCCACACCCTGCGGCCGTTCGACGACGGCGACTGGCACGTGAAGAACGCGCAGACGAGCGAGGGGATCTCGGTCGCGATCGCGTTCCTGGGGTTGTGGGGGCTGGCGTTCTTCTTCATGATCTCGGGCTCGGCCGCGTGGCTGGCGCTGCGGTGGCGGAGTGCGCTCGAGTTCCTCAGAGAACGCTCTCTGCGGTTGCTCGTCCCGTTCTTCGTCGCGTACGTGCTGCTGTCGCCGCTGCAGTACTTCATCGAGGAGCACCACAAAGGCCGGTCGACGGCCTCGTTCTTCGGCGATGTGCGGACGTTCTTCAGCGATCTCGCCGGCGATGCGCCGCTGTGGTTACGGGACACGTACCACCTGTGGTTCCTCGTGTATCTGATCCAGTTCGCCGTACTCGGTCTGCCGGTGTTTCTGTTGCTGCGCGGCACAACTGACTGGATCGCGCGACGGTTTCAGCGGCGCGGTTCGATCCTGTTGCTCGCCATACCGCTGGTGCCGATTCACCTGCTGCTGCTCGCCGCGCCCGGTCCGGAGCACGGGTGGGGCGAGTTCGTGTTCTTCTTCGACTTCTTCGTCGTCGGGTATCTCGTGATGTCGGACGATCGTCTCCTGGCCGCGGTACGACGGGACGCCGTACCAGGACTGCTTCTCGGCGCCGGTGCGTTCGTGCTCGGTGTCGTCACCGGCATCATCGACTTCCTCGACGGCTGGTGGCCGAACCCGGGCTACTCGTGGCAGTACGTCTGGTACTCGCCGCTCATCACCCTCGCCGTGTGGGGCTGGCTGGTCGCCGTCCTGGGCTTCGGCCTCCGCGCCCCCGCCTTCCAACGCCCGCTACCGCCCCGCCTGGCCCGAGCCGCAATGCCCTACTTCATCGTCCACCAACCGATCATCCTCGCGATCGCCTACTTCGTCGTCACCTGGCACACCAACCTCTGGCTCAAGTACGCCGTACTCCTACCCACCGCCTTCGCAGCATCCGCACTTCTCGCCTGGCTGCTGTCATCCACCCCGGTGGTCAACCAGTTGTTCGGTGTGAAGCGTTAGACGCTGCGGAGGACTGAGACGACTACGCCGAGGATGGTTGCGTTGTCGCCGTCGATGACTTCGTAGGCGGGGTTGCGGGGTTCCAGGTAGACGTGGTTGTTGCGGCGGCGGTAGACCTTCACCGTGGCCTCCTCGTCCAGCATTGCGGCGACGATCTGGCCGGAGTGGGCTTCGGACTGCTGGCGGACCACGACGATGTCGCCGTCGCAGATCGCGGCGTCGATCATCGACTCGCCGCGGACGCGCAGGCCGAACACGGTGCCGCGGCCGGTCAGCCCGCGGGGGAGTTGGAGTACGTCGTCGACGTGCTCGATCGCGGAGATCGGCGTACCGGCCGCGATGTCACCGACCACCGGCACAGGCACGTTGTCGTCACTGGTCGACCCGGCGGAAGGCTCCTGGAGGAACATCCGGACGTCGATCGGCCGGGAGACCGACGGGCTCCGGCGGAGGAACCCCTTCTCCTCCAGACTCGCCAGATGCTTGGACACCGACGACGAGGAGCGCAGCCCGACCGCGTCCCCGATCTGCCGGCTGCTCGGCGGGTACCCGTGCCGCGTCACCCAGTCCCGGATCACCACCAGAATGCGTTGCTGCCGTTCCGGAAGCGCCCCGGTGTCGAGGTCGCCGAACAGGTCGAGATCAGTCACCGCGAAATCCTAGAGCGCAGCCACCCGGAGAGCGCGCTCCGACCCGCCCCTTGACGCCACCGCCGTGGTGGGACCGACTTCCCAGTCGGCGACACGAGGTGGCGTCTGGCGTGCGCATCAGTCCTGACTCACGAGGGCGATGAGCTGCTCGCGGTCGAGGTCGTCGGATCGTGGAGCGTGGATGCGGTCGCAGATGGTGAGGGCCTGTTGCCAGGCGGCCTTGGCCTCGGCGGTGCGGCCGACTGCGCGGTACGTATGCCCGAGGTTCGTCAGTACGACGGCCTCGCCCCACGGGAACCCTAGGTCGCGGTGCAGGCGGACCGACTCCAGGTGACAGCTCAGCGCTTCGTCGTACCGGCCGCGGGAGCGCTCGATGCCGGCGAGCGTGTCGAGGACCGCGCCTTCGCCCCGGTGGCTGTGGATGGTGCGGTAGTAGCGGATCGCTTCCCCGGCGGCCCCGGCCGCTTCGTCGAGGCGGCCGGCTGCGTGATACATCGCGGCCATGTTCCCGAGCGAGTGCGCCTGTCCTCGCTCGTCTCCGAGTCGCCGCTTGATCGCCAGTGCCTGCTCGGCGACGTCGAGCGCCTTGCTGCTCCGGCCGAGGATGTCGTGGGACACAGAGAGATTGCCCAGTGCCCGCGAGACCTGGATGTCCATGCCGGCCGCGCGGAAGATCTCCGCCGATCGTTCGAAGTGGACGATCGCGCGTTCGCAGTCGTCGCGCTGATCCATGTAGCGCAGCCCGAGGGTGTTGTTGATGAAGGCTTCGGGCAAGGGATCGTCGAGCCGGTTGCAGCTGTCCTGGGCGAGCATCAGGAGTTCGGTGAGCAGGTCCAGGTCGCGGCCACTGAGATCGCCTTCGCACGACTCGACGAGCTCGTACGTGTACCGGTGGTGGCCGGTGGCGTGGGCGAGCCGGATCACCGCGGCGAGCGTCTGCCGCTCGTCGTCGTACCACTGGATCGCCGCGGCCGCGTCCGCGAACTGTCCCGGCGTCACACCGTCTACCGGCGGAACGATCTTGCGGTCGGATCCGCGGTCGTCGCGCAGCACCCGTGCGTTGAAGCCGGTATGCGTGTACCAGCTGAACAGCCGCTCCAGCGCCTCGGTGCGGTCCGGACGCAGTCGGCCCAGCTCGGCGGCGTGTGCGCGGACCAGGTCGTGCATCTCGAAGCGGCCGTTGCCGAGATCCTCGACCAGGTGCAGGTCGGCCAGCCGCGCGAGCAGGCGACGGGTATCCGAGACCGTTGCCCCGAGCAACGCAGCGACGGCCGGTACGGCGAAGTCGCTGACCGGGAGCAGGCCGAGGTGCTCGTACAACCGCGCCGTGGAGTCCTGCAGTGCCCGGTGTGACCACGAGAAGATCGCGCGTAGATCGGTCGCCTCGTCACCACCGTCGAAGGTGTCGAGGACCGACTGTTCCGCGTGCAGTTGCGTGAGCAGTTCGGCGACCTGTTGCGGCGAGCGTCCGGCGGCATGCTCCGCGATGATCGCGAGCGCGAGCGGCAAGTGCTGACAGCTTCGTGCGAGTTCACTGACCTGGTCGGTATCGGTGTCGGGTGCGATCGATCGGATCAGCCGTCCGGACTCGACCGGCGGGAGTTCGCCGAGGGTGATCCGGTGGGCGCCGTCGCGGACCACGAGGCTGCGGAGCCGGTCCCGGCTGGTGGCGATCACCAGACAGCCTCGGGCAGGCAGCAGCGGCCGGAGCTGGTCGGCGTCGCGCGCGTTGTCGAGCAGGAACAGCATGCGACGGCCGTGCAGGGTACTGCGGAGCAACGCGGACTGGGCCGCTTCGTCGGCGGGGATGCGTTCGGCGCGCAGGCCGAGGCCGCTGAGCAGCAGCCGCAGCGCCGCGGTCGTCGGCATCGCGTCGCCCGGACCGAACCCCCGGAGGTTGAGGTAGAGGTCGCCGTCCGGGAACAGATGCCGCACCCGGTGCGCCCATCTGACCGCGAGACTCGTCTTTCCAGCGCCGCCGATGCCGCAGATCGCCGCGATCACGGTCGCCGGATCCTTCTCGTTGGGCGCGGGCAGGAGTTCGTTGAGCTCTTTCAGCTCGTCCTCGCGGCCGGTGACCCTGCTGTTCTCGGCCGGGAGCTGCCGGGGTACGACGGTGCGTGCGGGCGCGGGCGTGGTTGGCTCTGAGTCCGGTTCCGCGTCGGCGGCGAGCAGTTCGGCGTACAGGGCGCGGAGCTCGGCACCCGGATCGACTCCGAGCTCGTCGCCGATCAGCCGGCGTACGTCGTCGTAGCAGGCGAGTGCCTCTGCGTGGCGACCGGTGATGTCGAGCAGCCGGATGAGCCGCTCCCAGAGTGGTTCGCGGAACGGGTACTGCGTGGTGAGGTCGCGGACCTCGATGAGCAGTGACTCGAGGGCACCGCCGGCGATGTCCAGGTCGATCCGCCGTTCGCGGGCCGCGAGATAGCGCTCTACCAGACCGGGGAGAGCGGCCGTGGTGAACCAGTCGGCGGTCAGATCGGAGAACGGCGTGCCGGTCCAGAGGTCGAGCGCCGCCGCAGTCGCAGTGCGTTCATCGGCCGGCACGGGGAGTTGGTGCGCGCGCTCGAGTTCGTCGGTGAAGCGGAGTACGTCGATGTTCTGGCGGGGGAGTGTGAGCGCGTAGGCCTCGGGATGCGCGCGGATGACCTCGGGGCCGAGCAGTGTGCGCAGCCGGGAGATGCAGGTCTGGACGGTCGGGCGCAGACGGTCGGGCGGCTGCTCGCTCCAGACCCGGTCGCCGATCGTCGCGATCGACACCGGGTCACCGGTCGACAACGCGAGCACTGCTAGCAAGTCCCGCAATCGGGGCGCCGAGACTCGGACTTCGGCCCCGTCCACGAGGACGCCGAACGCGCCGAGGAGCCTGACCTCGACCTGCCTCGAGTCACCAGCCATGCAGCCTCCCACCAACGCGTCAACCCTAGCGATGAAAGAGTGCAGGCATGCAGGGACCGTCGCGTCAGGTGCTGGATGCCTTCAGCCTGACTGAGCCGCCCGTTCGGTTGGCCGGCGGGCAGGGGGAGACCTGGCGCTCCGGGGCGGTCGTCCTCAAGCGCGCCGACGCGGAGTCGACGTGGCGCGCCGAGGTGCTGAGCGCCTTGCCGGAGTCCGGGGATTTCCGGGTGGCGCGGCCGGTGCAGGCTCGGGGCGGTGCGTGGGTCGCGTTCGAATGGGAAGCCAGTGAACTGCTGATCGGCGCGACGGATGTGCGGCGGCAGGATGAGGTTCTCACCGCGGCGGCCGCGTTTCACGAGGCCGTGGCCGGGCTGCCTCGGCCGGGGTTCATCGACGCCCGCCACGATCCGTGGGCGGACGGCGACCGAGTCGCCTGGCGAGAACAGTCCGTCGAGGGAAGTCCGGCGTACGTCGACCTTGTCGGGCCGCTCGTCGCCGCGTGGCGGCCGGTGGAGCTGGCGGCGCAGGTGGTGCATGGTGATCTGCCGGGGAACGTGATGTTCGCCGACGGTCTCCCGCCGGCGATCATCGACTGGCCGGTCTACTGGCGACCGCCGTCCTGGGCGGCGGCTGTCGCTGTCGCCGACGCACTGTGCTGGTACGGCGCCGAACCGGACCTCGCGGCGCGCTGGGCGCAGCTGCCCGAGTGGGGTCAGATGCTTGTGCGCGCGTTGATCTACCGCATGACGACCGACGACCTCGCCGGCGGCGTCGCGACCTGGACGGACGCCCGCCGCGCGGCCTACGCGCCGGTCATCGAGCTCGCACTCTCGTACGCCGCCTGACGCGGCCTAGGCGCCGGTAGTCGAGCCCGCGCTCTCGTACGCCGGCTGAGTCGTCCGGCCCGCGGCCCGGACGGCGAGCGGAATGGTGCCGAAGGCAAGTACTCCGAGTCCGGCGCCGATCCAGCCGACCGCGGAATAGCCCGCGCCCGCGTCGAGCGCCAGGCCGCCGAGCCACGGGCCGACGGTGATGCCGACGTTGAAGGCCGAGATGTTGAAGGCGGCGGCGAGCGTCGGCGCAGATCCGGCCACTCCGAACACCCGCGAGTTCACGGCGGGGTTGGTGGCGAAGCCGAACGTCCCGACACCGATGATCGCCGGGATGGCGAGCCACGGCGTACCGGTCGCCAGAGCAAGCACGATCGCTGCGGCGATCACTCCGCCCAGGCTGATCACGAGCGTGCTGAACGGCCGCTGATCCGCGGTGCGTCCGCTGATCGTGATCCCGGCCAGTGCGCCGACGCCGTACAGCGCCAGGATCACCGGTACCCAGGCCGCGGACAGCCCTGTGGTCTCGGTGAGCAGGGGAGCGAGATAGCTGAAGATCACCAGGATCGCGCCCGTCGACAGAGCCGTCGTCCCGTACGCGAGCCAGAGCTGCGGGTTAGCCATACTGCGCAGTTCGAGACGCAGCTGGGGAGCGCTCTCTGCGCGTCCCCGGGGGATTGTCGCGACGACACCGGCGATCGCGAGGACCGACAGCACGGCGACCGCCCAGAACGCCGATCGCCAACCCAGGTGCTGGCCGAGCAACGTCCCGGCAGGCAGCCCGACGATCGTGGCCACGGTGAGACCGCTCGCCAGGACACTCATCGCCTTCGCGCGCGCTTCCGGTCCGGCCAGCTCGATCGCGGTCACGGACGCGACCGCCCAGAATCCGGCGTACACGAAGGCGCCCGCGACCCGGGTCGCGAGCAGCACGCCGTACGACGAGGTGAGGGCGCCGGCCACGTGGGTGAGCGCGAAGATCGTGAGGAACACGAGCATCGCGGCGCGCCGGGACCAGCGCAGCGTGGTGACGGCCAGGATCGGCGCGCCGACGAGCATGCCGATGGCGAACGCGGAGATCAGCAGGCCGGCCGCGGGGATGGAGACGTTCAGATCGGTCGCGATCTCGGGGAGCAGACCGGCGAGCATCAGCTCGGACGTGCCCTGGGCGAAGATCGCCAGGCCGAGCAGATAGACAGCGCGGGGCATGAGGGCCTCTCAAGTATTAGATCGATCGGTTCACAACTTGGGCATGATGAACCGCGGGAAGTCAGAAACTGCGCAGCGTTGCCTCGACGACGATCCGTTGGCTCTCGGGTGTCGCGCCGCGGCGGGCGGCCACGCGCAGGCCGCCGAGAACGGTGAAGACGTACGTCGCGAGCCCGGCCGCATCCTGCTCCGGGTCCAGCTCACCGGCCGCTTGCGCCGCCTGGATGGCGGTCGTCAGCGCGGCGAGTTTGACCTCGTGGTCGCGATCGAGGAGGTCGAGGACCTCGGCGTCCTTCGGGCCGAGCTCCACGATCGTGTTGATCACGAAGCAGCCGGCCGGATCACCGGGATCCGGCTCCACCGCGCTCCACAGGATCTGCCGGACGCGCTCGCGGATCGGCAGTGTCGCGTCCTGGATCACCTCGAGCTGCGCGGCAGTGAAGCGATCGGCGTACCGGCGCAGCGCGCGGTCGAACAGATCGCGCTTACTGGTGAAGGTGTTGTAGATGCTGCTCCGGCCGAGACCGGTCGCCTCGCAGAGGTCCTGGGTCGAGGTGGCCTCGTAGCCCGAGGTCCAGAACACCCGCATCGCGGCATCCACGGCGTGGTCCTCGTCGAAGGTCCTCGGTCTCGGCATGACGCCGAGCCTAGCACGTTATGTACTGATCGATCCAAAACACCTCCTGATGGCTGGACTTGCTGCGCCGATAGCATCTGGGCATCGAGGCGAGTGCCGGAAGCTCTTCGACAGGAGCGCAGGCGCTCGCCTTCACTTGGGGGCACCGTCCAACGATGGAACTGGGGAGCAATGTGAGGTTGTTCAGATCTGGGGGGCTCGCGCTTGCCCTTGGCCTGGTCGCCGGAGTCGCTTTGAGCGGACCGGCGACCGCTGAAGACACCAAGACCGTCTCGTACCGCGGCTACCAAGTGACGGTCCCAGCCAGCTGGCCGGTCGTCGACCTGGCCGCAAACCCGACCGCCTGTGTGCGGCTCGATCAGCCGGCCGTATACCTGGGCCGCAGCACGGCGCAGGCCAACTGCCCGGCGCACCTCGTCGGCCGCAGCTCCGGCCTCGTTCTGGAGCCGCTGACCACAGCACAGCCGTCGACGGACGGACTGCTCCGTCGCGCGATCGCCGACGCCGGCGTGCTCGCAACCGCGTACTACCCACCAGGCGACGAGAGCGCCGCGAAGGACGTGCTCGCCACAGGGCGTGTGGTCGCGAAGACCTCGTCGGCGCAGGTCGCGCAGCCGGCCGCGGTCACGCCGTCGGTGGTTGCCACCGGCAACTTCGCGGGCAACGGCTTCGACGCCTGCGACGCGCCGACCCAGGCCACGATGGATGCCTGGCGGCCGAAGTACCAGGGAATCGGCATCTACATCAGCGGCGGCCTGCGCGCCTGCGCAACCCAGCCGAACCTGACCCCGAACTGGGTATCGACGAACGCCGCCAAGGGCTGGCAATTCCTGCTGATCGACGTCGGATATCAGGCGCCGTGCACGAAGTACACAAGCGTGATGTCGTCGCGGCCGGCGACGTCGTTCATCCAGGGCAAGAACGCTGCGGCCAACGCGGTCGCCGCGGCGCAGGCGCTCGGGTTCGCGCAGCGGAGTGCGATCTACAGCGACATCGAGGCGTACACGCCGACGGCCGCCTGTGACGCGGCAGTGGTGTCCTACCTGAGCGGCTGGACGCAGGAGCTCAACTCGCGTGGGTACGTCGGCGGTGCGTACGTCGGCGCCAATTCGGGTGCGAAGGCGCTGGTCGGCTCGTACGCGAACACGGCGTACACGCGGCCCGACAACATCTGGGTCGCGCAGTGGAACCGCACGCCGGGCACGATGTCCATCCCGGCGACGTACTGGAGCAACCACCAGCGGGTTCATCAGTACGACAACGTCACGGAGACCAACGGTGGCGTGACGCTGAACATCGACAAGGACTACCTCAACCTGACCGCTCCGCCGCCTCCGGTGACCAGCTTCACCGTGTCGGGTGGGGTGGCGGCCGCCACGCTGCGGTGGACGAAGCCCGCCAACACGACGCTCGGGCAGATCATGGTCCGCGCCGCGTCGGGTTCGACGCCGCCGCCGTTGCCGACGTCGGGTACGCCGATCTACAACGGCACGGCGAGCTTGTTCACCCACACCGGGCTGGCGAACTCGGCCAGCTACGCGTATCGCGTGTGGGTGAAGGACAGCAAGGGCAAGATCGGTCCGGGCGTCGACGTACGGCTGGTCGGTTCGAAGGCGACGATCGGGGCGAGTGCGGCCTCCATCATGTACACGGGCGCGGTGACGCTCTCGACGGCCGTGACCCGGCTCGACGGCGCGAAGCTGGCCGGCGTACCGGTGGTGCTGTACTCGAAGGCGAAGAACGCCAGCAAGTGGTCGACGGTCGGCACGTTCACCTCGGACGCGAACGGTGTGGCGACGACGTCGCAGAAGCCGGCCGTGTCGACGTACTACATGTGGGGCTACAACGGCACCACCGGCGTGCTCGGGACGCGGAGCGCGGCGGCACTTGTGCAGGTCCACCCGGCGATGTCGGCGTACCTGACTCCGGCGGCGATCACGCTCGGCGGTTCGACCTTGCTGTACGGCTACCTGAACCCGCCGCATGCCGGTACGACGGCGTACCTGCAGCGTCGTTCCGGTACGTCGTGGGTGGCCGTGACGACCGGGAAGCTGACGACGAACGGGAAGTACGCGTTCAGCATCAAGCCGACCGCGCGCGGCACGTACACGTACCGCGTGGTGTGGCTGGCGGACGCCGACCACCAAGGCACGCAGACGGCGTCGAAGGTCCTGACGGTCAGCTAAATGAGGGCGGCCGCCGCACTCCGCGCGAGCTCGATCGCGTGTGCCGCAAGCGGTGAGTGCGTGCGGCCGGCCTGCCACAGCAAGAAGATCTCCCGCGGCGGGAGTTCTGGCGTGAGCTGATGCAGCGCCAGACTCTCGTCGTCCCGGAGTACGGCGAGACGCGGCATCAGTGCCGCGCCGAGGCCGGCGCGGACCATTGCGAGCAGTGCCTCGTTGCCCTCGGTGCGGAACACGACCTGCGGGCGGATGCCGCGGGCGTTGAGGAAGTCTTCGACGACGGCCTGGTGGCAGATCGCGGGATGCGCGACCAGCGCCTGCCCGTCGAGCCTCTCGAGGGCGACCGGCCCGGCCGGGAAGTCGCCGGGCCGCGCGACCAGGAAGTACGGGTCGTCGAGCAGTTTGAGGTCCTCGATGCCGTCACCGCCCCGGCCGTCGAAGAACATCAGGTCGAGCCCGGCGAGGTCGGGATCATCGGTCTCCTCCTCGAACAGCCGGATGTCGCACCCCGGATGGGCGTCGCGGAGTTCACGGATCACCTGCGGCAGCAGCGTGTTCGAGACCGTCTGGAACGTGCCGATGTCGATCCGGCTGTCGCCTGCCCGGAACCGCTCGATGCCGTCGCGCATCTCGTCGGCGCGACGCAGCAGCTCGCGTCCGTGCTGCAGGACGACCGTGCCCAGCGGGGTGATCCGGACCGGCTTGGGTCCACCGGGCCGGTCGAACAGCGGACCGCCGGCCGCCTTCTCCAGAATCGCGATCTGCTGGCTGACGCTCGACTGGGTGTACCTCAGCCTGCTCGCGGCACGGCCGAACGACCCCTCGTCGGCGACAGCGGCCAGCGTCGCCAGATGACGCAACTCGTACATGGAGAGACTCTATCGCTGATGGCGATCGCTTTGATAAGAATCCATCGCTTTTCACGATGATCATTCGCTTCTACGGTCGAAGCATGACCACTTACCCAGTCAACGACGTCGAACTCTGCGCGGAGACGTACGGCGATCCTGCCGATCCCGCGGTCCTGCTGATCCACGGCGCCGGCGCGTCGATGGTCTGGTGGGACGCGCGGCTGTGTGCCGAGTTGGCGGCGCGCGGCCGCTTCGTGATCCGATACGACCAGCGCGACACCGGCCAGTCGACGTCGTTCCCGACCGGTGCGCCGGGCTACGCGATGAGCGACCTGGCGGGCGACGCTGTCGGTCTGCTCGACGCGCTTGGTGTGGATCGGGCGCACGTGGTGGCGCAGTCGATGTCGGGCGGTACGGCGCTGATACTGGGCGTCGACCACCCGTCGCGAGTCGCGTCGCTGACGTTCGTGTCCACGAGCACCGGCGACGACGGACTTCCGCCGCCATCGGCCGACATGCCACGGTTGGGTTGGCCGGACTTCGGCGACACCGCTGCGGTCGAGGAGTACGTCGTACGGTCGATCGAGGCCGAGGCGGCGGGTCACTTCGACGAGACCGAGGCCCGCGCTCTGGTGCGGGAGGACATGGGGCGGGCGAGGAACTACGAGGGCTCGCTGACGAACCACTTCGCGATGACGTTCGACGGACCGCGGAACGGCGGCTTCGGCGACCTGGCGATGCCGGTTCTCGTACTGCACGGCGATGCGGATCCGCTGCTTCCGCTGCCGCACGGCGAGTCGATCCGGGACGCGGTGCCGGGCGCTCGGCTAGCAGTGCTAGCGGGCATGGGGCACGGGCTGTCGGCGCCGTACTGGACGACCTTTGTCGATGAGCTGATCAACCACACCGAGGAGCGATGATGAAGTACGCAGTCTGGCTGCCGCTGTTCGACGAGTTGTCCGATCCGGTGGAGGTCGCGCGGCTCGCGGCGGCGGCCGAGGAGGCCGGGTGGGACGGGTTCTTCCTGTGGGATCAGCTGTGGTGGCGGGAACCGATCCGCGAGGTGTCGGATCCGTGGATCACGATGAGCGCGATGGCGACCGCAACGGAACAGCTGCGGATCGGGCCGATGGTTTCGCCGATCGCGCGCCGGCGGCCGACCAAGTTGTTGCGTGAGACAACGACCCTGGACCGGCTCTCGGGCGGCCGGCTGATCCTCGGGGTCGGGCTGGGCAGCGACCGGTTCGCGCAGGAGTACTCCAAGACCGGCGAGGAGGTGGACGACCGGGCGCGCGCCGAGCGGATGGACGAGACGCTCGAGATCCTGACGGCCGGGTGGACGGGGGAGCCGGTGAACCACCACGGCAAGCACTACCTGGTCGACGACGTACAGTTCCTGCCGCGCCCGGTGGCCGGCCGAGTGCCGGTCTGGCTCGCCGGGTTCCCGGGCAACGCGAAGCCGATCCGCCGGGCGGCGCGGTACGACGGATTCTTCCCGGTCAACCTCACGTCACCGGATCAGGTGGCAGAGCCGGCCGCCGTACTGCGTGAACTCCGCGGCAACCTGGACGACTACGACATCGCGGTGGCGCTGGAGCCGTCGGTCGATCCACGCCCGTACGCCGAGGCGGGGGCGACCTGGTGCCTGATGGACGTCGACCCGGCGACGCTGCGCCTGGCCGACGTACGCGTGATGATCGCGGCGGGTCCTCAGAGGTAGCTGATGACGATTCATAGGTGTCTAATCGAAGGGACGCGGTAGGACGGGAGGTCGCATGGTCAGTGTCAGCGGGCACGCCGGAGTCACCGAGCGCTCCTCGACCGCTGCCGAGGTGGGGCGGCGGCCGCTGGGGCAGGTGATCGGCCGGCTGTTGTCGACGACCGACCACAAGGTGATCGGCCAGCTGTACCTCGTCACGTCGTTCGCGTTCTTCCTGATCGCCGGCGTGATGGCGCTGATCGTTCGCGCCGAGCTGGCCGAGCCGCGTCTGCAGATCGTGAACGAAGAGGTGTACAACCAGCTCTTCACCATGCACGGCACGATCATGCTGCTGCTGTTCGCGACCCCGTTGTTCGTCGGGTTCGCCAACGTCATCATGCCGGTGCAGATCGGGTCGCCGGACGTCGCGTTCCCGCGGCTGAACATGTTCAGTTACTGGCTGTTCCTGTTCGGCGGGTTGATCACGCTCAGCGCGTTCATGAGCCCGGGCGGGGCAGCCGACTTCGGCTGGACGGCGTACGCGCCGTTGTCGGGTGGCACGCGGTCGCCAGGGATCGGGGGAGACCTGTGGATCATGGGGCTCTGGATGGCCGGTCTCGGGACCATCCTCGGCGGCGTCAACTTCATCACCACGATCATCACCATGCGTGCACCCGGGATGACGATGTTCCGGATGCCGATCTTCTGCTGGAACATTCTGGTGACGTCGATCCTGGTGCTGATCGCGTTCCCGATCCTCGCCGCGGCGCTGCTCGTTCTGGAGGCGGACCGCACGTTGGGCGCGCACGTATTCGATGCCGCGAACGGCGGGGCGATACTTTGGCAACACCTGTTCTGGTTCTTCGGGCATCCCGAGGTGTACATCATCGCGCTGCCGTTCTTCGGCATCATCACCGAGATCCTCCCGGTGTTCAGCCGCAAGCCGATCTTCGGGTACTACGGTCTGGTCGCCGCGACCCTCGGGATCGGGGCGTTGTCGATCGCGGTCTGGGCGCACCACATGTTCGTCACCGGCTCGGTGAACCTGCCGTTCTTCTCGTTCATGACGTTCCTGATCGCGGTCCCGACCGGGGTGAAGTTCTTCAACTGGATCGGCACGATCTGGGGCGGGTCGGTCTCGCTGGACACGCCGATGCTGTGGTCGGTGGGGTTCCTCGCCACGTTCCTGTTCGGCGGTCTGACCGGCGTCATCCTCGCGTCGCCGGCGCTGGACTACCAGCTGTCGGACACGTACTTCGTGGTCGCGCACTTCCACTACGTCGTCTTCGGCACCGTGGTGTTCGCGATGTTCGCCGGGTTCTATTTCTGGTGGCCGAAGCTGACCGGGCGGATGCTCGACGAGCGGCTGGGCAAGCTGCACTTCTGGATGCTGTTCGTCGGCTTCCACACGACGTTCCTGGTGCAGCACTGGCTGGGCGTCGAGGGGATGCCGCGACGGTACGCCGACTACCGCGCGAACGAGGGCTTCACCGTCCTGCACCAGGTGTCGACGGTCGGCGCCTTCATCCTCGGGCTGTCGACACTGCCGTTCCTCTACAACATCTACAAGTCACGCCGCACTCCTCGGGTACAGGTCGACGATCCGTGGGGCTGGGGTCGCTCACTCGAGTGGGCGACCAGCTGCCCACCACCCCGCCACAACTTCGTGAAACTCCCCCGGATCCGTTCGGAGTCCCCAGCCTTCGACCTCCACCACCCAGACCTCGCCATCACCAGCCACAAGCAGGAGATCGAGATCTAACACGCCGTACGCCTTGGCGGCACCGCCCGCATCCGCGGACCAGCGGATGCGGGCGGTGCCCGCCTGCTGAGCTGTCAGCCAGCCGGCAGTACACGCGGCCCGGGCCGACCGGTTCCAGGGCGACTGGTCCTGGTGGGATCTGCAGGAGGACAGGACGTGTCAGGGGGGTGGGTAGTGCACCTGAGCGTGAACGTGTCTATGCGTACAGCGTCTCACCGGTGCACTACCTGTCGAGCTGTCGATCCGACGGTCGCGAGCAGCTGACCGCCACCAACCCGATCGCCCAGCTGCCCCCCGATCGTCCAGCCTGCTCCCGGTGGGGCAGCGTTGTGTCGGCATGCAACACGTCACCTACACAGGCGGGGATATCCACTGGCGTTGTGGGTTCTCCCCTCGCATACCGACGGAGAAGGCACAACGCCGGCGGATATCCCTTGGTGTTGCGACGCGCCGTCCGCGCCGAACAGGACACCGGCTCGGCGGGCGCTCGTCTCGCGTGTTGGGAGCTCACCCGCTGCGAACCGAGGGGCGCGGTGTAGGACCGTACGGCGGGACGGACCGGGGGCAGCCCCGCCGAGTGACGAACAGCAGTAGGTGCCGCATCACGCCGACGACGGCAAGGGCCTGGAGCGCCGACGCCCGACTGAGCTGCCACGCGCACGGTGCGGTGAGGGTGGCTCGTGAGGTGGTGGTTGGTCGCTCGCGGACGACTGCTCGGGCGCGGTGCGCCGGGGTTCGCGGTGGCTATGGCAAGCGTGCGAGCAGGCGGGTTAGTTCTTGCTCGGTTTGCTGGGGGGACGGGCTGGTGGAGGCCAGGAGGTCCAGGGCCTGGGTGTAGGCCTCTACGTCGTCGCGTTTGTCCAGGTAGAGCGCGCTGGTGAGGTGTTCCAGGTAGACGATGTCGGGGAGGTCGCGCTGCGGAAAGCGGAGCAGGCTGAAGGCGCCCCCGGTCGCGGCGTGGCCGGCGCTTTCGAGGGGGATGATCTGGACGGTCACGTTCGGGCGGGTGACGGCTTCGCGGAGGGCGTCGAGCTGGCTGCGCAGTACGTCGGTGCCGCCGATCGGCCGGTGCAGGACGGACTCCTCGATCACTGCCCAGAGCTTGAGTGGCGGCTCGCGGTCGAGCACCCGTTGCCGTCGGGTGCGCAAGGCGACGACCCGCTCGATCTCACTGTCGGTGCGTGCTCCACTGGGCGTGAGCTGCGCGACGGCGCGCGCGTAGTCCGCGGTCTGCAGGAGGCCGGGCACGAACTGGATCTCGTACGTCCGGATCAGCTCGGCGGTCGCCTCGAGCCCGAGATACGAGTCGAACCACTCCGGCGTGACGTCGCCGTACCGATGCCACCAGCCCGGGTCGTTGGCCTCGCGGGCGAGCTGCAGCAGCCGATCGCGCTCGCGGGCATCCTGCACGCCGTACAACGTCAGCAGGTCGGACACATCGCGTTCCTTGAATCCGACCCGGCCGAGCTCGAGGCGGCTGATCTTCGACTCCGAGGCCCGGATCGCCCAGCCGGCATCGGTGCGAGTGACGCCGGCGCGCTCACGCAGCTCCCGCAGATGACTCCCGAGCATCATCCGCAACGCCGTCGGCCCCACCACACTTCGCCCCGCCATACCCCGAGTCTACATGATTATCGAACAAATGTTCCCATGCAG
This sequence comes from Kribbella sp. C-35, assembly GCF_046549195.1. Taxonomy (NCBI): domain Bacteria; kingdom Bacillati; phylum Actinomycetota; class Actinomycetes; order Propionibacteriales; family Kribbellaceae; genus Kribbella; species Kribbella sp. C-35. The sequence goes on along the minus strand of NZ_JAJPWG010000006.1, from coordinate 338,606 downwards.
TGTCAGCGCACTCGAGTACCCACGAGCAGGGAGTTTCGGAGGTCCGGAAGTACCACTTCGGCCGCCACGAGGCGCGGGTCGCCGAAGAAGAACTCCCGTTTCGGATCGTGTTCCCGGTACGGCGAATCGGCCGGCAGCACGTCCACCGGCGTCACGTCGTCGTTCACCAGCCGCCCGCCGATCCGCACCAGGTCGACGATCGCGGCGGGATGACTTCCGCCGTCCGCAAAGAGCAGATCGAACGGCCCCCGCCGCGCCAACTCGTCGAACGAGTCCCCGTGCACCACTTCAACCCGCGGCTCGTCCGCGAACACCCGCCGAGCCGCAGCCACACGTGTCTCGTCCAGCTCCACTGTCACCAGACGGCAGGCGGCCGGCATCGCCGACGCCATCCATGCGGCCCCGTAGCCAATGCCGGTACCCGCCTCGCCTATGAGGCCGTCGACGCACCCAGCCGCCAGCACGGCGAGAAATCGGCCCACGTCCGGCAGGCAACAGGACGGTCCAGTTCCCTCCCGCCGCAGCGGCATCCCGACTTCAATGGCCGCGTCCTGGGCTCGCTGGACGAGCGCTGGCAAGTCGGCCATGAGGTCTCAGTCGCGCAGGTATTCGGCTCGCCAGCGGAGGACGGTCGGGTCGGCCGGGCTCGGGGACTGGGTGAGTTGGATGAGCTGGAGGTCCGCGGTGGCGAACGACTGGATGGTCGCGAGGGTGAGCGGCCAGGGCGGACCTTGGATGTCGTCGTCGGGCTGGTCGTCCGGCCGGGCGGCGGCGATGACCAGCAAGGTGCCTCCGGGGGCCACGAATGATGTGACGTGCTTGACGGCCTCCGGCTGGAGTGCGATCGGGAGCGCCTGCACGGTGTAGATCTCCACGACGAGGTCGAACGCCTGGTGCCAATCAGCTGGTGGCGCAAGCAGATCGGCGACGAGATAGTGCGCCCTCGAGTCAGGGTGGTTGCCGTGCGCGGTCTCGATCGCGGTGGGGGAGATGTCGAACGCGGTCGTGTCGTACCCGCGGTCAGCGATTAGCTCCGCGTCCCACCCGGTGCCCGCTCCGACGATCAGCGCTGTCTTGTCGGCACCGTCCGGCGCGGACTCCTCGACCCATTCGAGCAGCAACTGGTGCGCCGTGCCGCGATCCCACGGGACGACTGCGGAGCCCTCGGCTGCCGCGGCGTACAGGTTCTCGAACCAGCCGGTCGGATCGTCCCGGTCGAGCGACTCGCGCGCGATCCGCCGCGACACGACATCGGGATCTTCAGTCATCGTTCACCCCATCAGAACCGGTATCAGCACCGATATCAGCACCGGTGTGGATCTCGCGCACCGTCTGCACGGTATCAACGTCGTCGGGCCGCTTGTCCTCGCGATACCGGATCACCCGGGCGAACCTCAGCGCCATCCCAGCCGGGTACCGCGGCGAGGTCTGTACGCCGTCGAACGCGATCTCCACCACCACCTCCGGCTTGAGGTACACGGCCCAGTCGTCCCGCCGTACGGCGATCTCCTGGAACCGCTCCGTCTGCCACCGCAGCAGCTCGTCCGTGAGCCCCTTGAACGTCTTCCCGAGCATCACGAACTCTCCGGTGACGGAGTCCCGCGCGCCCAGATGCAGGTTCGACAACCAGCCCGTCCGCCGCCCGTGACCCCACTCCGCCGCCAGCACGAGCAGGTCGAGCGTGTGCGTCTGCTTGACCTTGACCCATCCCGAACCGCGCCGGCCGGCCTCGTACGGCACGGTCAACGACTTCACCATCACACCCTCGTGCCCACGACGTACGGCCTCCGCGAAGAACGCATGACCGGCCTCCGCGTCATCGGTCACGAGCCGCGGCACCCGGCGCTCCTCGGGCACCAGCTTCGCCAGCCACGCCTGGCGCGTGGCCCCGCCGAGCCCGAGCAGATCCTCACCGTCCTGATGCAGGATGTCGAAGAAGTACGGCGTCAGCGGCACCGACTCCGGCCCCGTCGCAGCTCGGGTCGCCGTCCGCGACCCCGTCACCTGGAACGGCTCCGGCCGCCCGTCGCTCCGCAATGCGATGAGCTCGCCGTCGAGCACGACCTGCTGTGCATCGAGCGCGAGAACGGCAGTCGCCACCTCAGGCACCCGCGAGGTGATGTCGTCCAGCGTCCGCGTGTAGACGACGACCTTCTCGCCGTCTCGGTGCGCCTGGATCCGGATCCCGTCCAGTTTCCACTCGAGCGCAGCCGGCGTACCCGTCTTCTCCAACGCCTCCGCCACACTCGTCGCCGACTGCGCGAGCATCGGCTGCACCCCGCGACCGACCTCGAGCCCGAACTGCGCGAGCCCCGCCTCACCCTCGGTCAGTACGGCGACCGCGACCGGAGCGGCCGCCCCGCGCAACATCGCCGCGGCCCGGATCTTGTCCAGCGGGATGCCCGTCGCCCGCGCGACCGCATCCGCCATCACGCCGTCGAGCGCGCCCTGGCGCAGCTCACCCCCGACGAGGAGCCGCAGGAACCGCTGCTCTTCCGCCGTCGCCCGCCCGAACAACCCGTCCACGGCCGCCCGTCGGCGAGCCTGTACGCCGGTGCCCGACATCTCCGCCAGCTCCGCGAACGTGGCGTCGACCTCCTCGACCGTCACCGACGGCTCGGCGGCCGGATCCGGCGTGTCCGTCAACGTGCGCCAGCCCACCCCGGTGCGCCGCTGCCGGAGCTCGCCCGACAGGTACGTCACGACGATCTCGATCTCGGCCGGTTCGGTGGCCTTGGACAACAACCCGGCGATGAACTCGGCCTTCTTCAGCCGCGACCGGGTCCCGGCCAGCGCGGCCGACGTCTCGACCACCTCGGTGAGCAACATGTTCCCAGTGTCACTCACCCAGCCGACAGTTCCGGGCGGGGTGAGTGACAGTGGGATCAGGGCGCCGGCGGCAGGTCGTCCAGGAAGTCCGCGGGCGGCGTGAAGAACAGGCAGCCGGTGACCGCGGTGGAGAAGTCGAGCAGCCGGTCGTGGTTTCCCTCGGGCACCCCGATGAACATCCGCCGGAGCATCAGCTCGGTCACCGCCGGCGTCTTGGCGTACCCGATGAAGTAGGTGCCGAACTCCTGCGTGCCAATGGTGCCGAACGGCATGTTGTCGCGCAGGATCTGCAGCTCGTTGCCGTCCTCGTCCTCGACCACGTTCAGCACGATGTGCGCGTTGCCGGGCTTCTTGGCGTCGTCGAGCTCGATGTCGTCGAGCTTGGTCCGGCCGACGGCGAGCTCCTGCTGCTCGACGCTCAGCGCGTTCCAGGCCTTCAGGTCGTGCAGGTACTTCTGCACGATCACGTAGCTGCCGCCGCGGAAGTCCGGGTCCTCGTCGCCGATCAGGACGGCGGCGTGGGCCTCGCTGCCGGTCGGGTTCTCGGTGCCGTCGACGAAGCCGAGCAGGTCACGCATCTCGAAGTACTTGAAGCCGTGCACCTCGTCGACGACCGTCGCGGCGCCGTCGAGCACGTTCATGATCTGGCCGGCCAGCTCGAAGCACTGGTCCTGGTGCGCGGCCCGGATGTGGAAGAGCAGATCGCCCGCGGTCGACGGCGCGTGGTGCGTGGCGCCTTTGAGCTCGACGAACGGGTGCAGTTCGGCCGGGCGCGGGCCGCTGAACAAGCGGTCCCAGACGTCGGAGCCGATGCTGGTGACGCACGAGAGGTTGCCGGCCGGCACGCGGAACCCGACCGAACGCACGAGACCACTCAGCCGCTCCAGCAGGTCGCGGGTGCGGTCCTCGCCACCCGGCTCCACGTGGACCACCAGGAAGATGGCGGAGCCGCTCAACGGCATCAGCACGGACTGCGGCAAGGCGTCCGTCTGCCGATCGGCCGGCGTCGATTCAGTAACCACCGCGTTCTCCCTCCGTCCAGTTGGCTCGATCTTCTAGAGTCCAGTCATGGACCCGCAGCAGCCCGGGCCGTCTCCGCAACCGGGCCCATACTCCCAGCCGGGGCAGCCACCACCACTGCCGCCCCACCCCGGCCCGTACCCGCAGCAGTACCCGGCCCAATATCCGCCCCAATACCCGCCGCCGTACCAGCAGCCGTACGGCGCCTACCCGTCGCCGTACGCGAACCGCGAGCCGCGCACGGTCCCGGCACCGGCAGGTACGCCGTACCACCGGCTCGCCCGTACGCCGAAGCACGCGTGGTGGCGGCCCTTCGTCGGAACCCTCCTGCTCGGCCTCTTCGCGCTCGTCCTGACCTCGCTCGTCGTGGTCGTCTGGGTGATCGTGCATCGGGCCCTGGCCGGACCGTTCCCGGCGCCGAGCGGCACGGACATCTTCCCGAGCGACACCGAGAACCTCGCCGTGACGCTGGTGATGCTCGGCATCCTGACTCCGCTCGTCGGCCTGGTCGCGTGGCTGGTCCAACGCCGGCCGTTCTGGAGCGTCGCCTCGGTGCTGAACCGGATCCGCTGGCGTTGGCTGCTGTGGTGCTGCCTGCCGGCGTTCGGGTACATCGCGCTCTCGTTCGCGATGGGCGTGCTGGTCGACGCGGTGTTTCCGTCCGACGACTCGATCGGGACCGCCGGCGGAGACTGGATCGGCTTCAGCGCGTTCGTCGTACCGGCGCTGGTGATCCTGGTCCTGGTGCCGTTCCAGTCGGCGGCCGAGGAGTTCGTGTTCCGCGGCTGGCTGATCCAGGCGGTCGGCGCCTACGGGCCGAACGACCCGAACGGACGGGCGGGCTGGTTGCGGAGGCTGTTCCGCTCGCCGTGGCCCGGGATCGTCGTCGGAGGTGTCGCCTTCGCGTCCGCCCACGGGTACATCGGCTGGGCGATGGCGGACATCTTCATGTTCGCGGTGGTGGTCGGCTGGCTGACCGTCCGGACCGGGGGACTCGAAGCCGCGATCGCTCTGCACGTGCTGAACAACCTCATCGCCTTTCTGTTGCCGGCGGCAACTGGCCGCGGGGATCAGTGGGACGTCCAGGGCAGCGCCCCGTGGACGCTGTTCGTCGCGGACATTCCGTGCCTGGCGTTCTATGCGATAGCCGTCACCTGGCTGGCGCGCCGCCAGGAGATCCGCCGGCTGAGCTGAAAAGCACAGGAGAACTGTCGGTCGGGTCTGGCAGGCTTTGCCGGGTGATGAACGCGAAGATCGAAGCCGTCCTGTTCGACTGGGGCGGCACGCTGGCAACCTGGCACCACATCTCTCTGTATGAGACCTGGCGGGCGGTGTCTGTGCTGGTCGACAAGGACAACGCTGATCAGTTGGCAGCCCGGCTGGTCGAGGCCGAGGGCTCCGTGTGGCGGCGCTCGCGCGACGAGCATCGCAGCAGCACCTTCGAGGAGGTGTGCGCGCTGGCCGAGGTGGTGATGACGCCCGCGGCGCTGGCGGAGTACGAGCGCCAGTGGGATCCGCACACGGAGCTGGAGCCGGACGCGGTCGACACGCTGCAGGCACTCCGGGACCGCGGTCTCAAGGTCGGCGTCCTGTCGAACACCCTCTGGCCGCGGCGGCGGCACGAGGAGGTCTTCGCGCGCGACGGCGTACTCGACCTGCTCGACGGCGCCGTCTACACCAGCGAGATCGCGCACACCAAGCCGCACCCGGAGGCGTTCCTGGCCGCGATGCGGGCGGTCGGGGTGTCCGAGCCGTCTCGGTGCCTGTTCGTCGGCGACCGGCTGTTCGACGACGTCTGGGGCGCGCAGAACGTCGGGATGCGCGCGGCGCACCTGCCGCACAGCGCGATCCCGATCGAGCAGATCGGGCACACGGAAGGTACGCCGGACGCGACCGTCCAGCGCCTGTCCGAGCTGCTCCCGCTGATCGACTCCTGGAACGAAGCAGCCGCCTGAGAGGTCTCTCAGCAAGTCACGTCCGCGACGCGCTACGGCTAGCGACGCGTCACCCGATCTGGTTAACGTCCAACCTCCTTGCAAACCGCCCTTGGAGGTTTTTGACATGTTCACCACGCGCCGTCGGCTCGCCGCGCTCGTCGCGGCGGCCGTCGCCGGCCTGACGCTCACCAGCGGTGTGTCACAGGCCGCGCCAACCTCAGCTGACGCAACAGCCGCTGGTCCGCTGCACGTGATGTCGTACAACTTGCGGTACGCGAGCGACACCCCGCCGAACACCTGGGCGGACCGGCGTCCGGTGATGCGCGAGCAGCTGCGGCAGGCCCGCCCGCAGCTCATCGGCACCCAGGAAGGCCTGTACTCCCAGCTCCAGGACATCGCCTCCGACCTCGGCCCGGCGTACGACTCGATCGGGCTGGGGCGGGAGGGCGGCAGCAAGGGGGAGTTCATGATGATCTTCTTCGACCAGCGCCGCCTGCAGCCGCTCGAGTACGACCACTTCTGGCTGTCGGACACCCCGGACGTGATCGGCTCGAAGACCTGGGCCGGCTGCTGCCCGCGGATGGTCACCTGGGTCCGCTTCAAGGACAAGGTGACGTCCAAGGAGTTCTATGCGGTCAACACTCATCTGGAGGCGTACGACGCGACCACGCGCTCCAAGTCCGCCGACCTGATCCTGCAGCGGATCACCGGGTTCGACCCGACGCTGCCGGTGATCATGACCGCGGACTACAACGAGGCCGCGAAGCCGGGGCTGACCGTGTACGACAAGCTCGTGACGAGCGGGAAGTTCGCGGACAGCTGGGTGACGGCCGAGCGCCGCAGCGCCCTGTACGCGACGTTCCACGGGTACAAGCCGCTGACGCCGAACGGGGACCGGATCGACTGGATCCTCACCACCCCGGGCCTGCGCGTCTCGAAGGCGAGCATCAACACCTTCAGCAAGGACGGGCAGTTCCCGAGTGACCACCTTCCGGTCGAGTCCTGGATCCACCTGGGCTGACGCTGGGCCGGCAACCGAAAGGACCCCCGAGCCAGATCGTGGCTCGGGGGTCCTGAGGGGTTTCGGGGTGGGTGTTACGCGGCCAGCGTCGGGTCTGCCATCAGGCGGAGGCGGCCCAGTGCCTCGCGCTCGATCTGACGGACCCGCTCGGCGGAGATGCCGTGCACCGCGCCGATGTCGGCCAGCTTGGCCTGGCGGCCGTCGTGCAGACCGTAGCGGCGCCGGATCACGTCCGCCGACCGCGGGTCGAGCTGGTCGACCAGACTGAACAGGCCCGAACGGTCCGACGCGTCGGCGACCAGCTGGTCCGGACCCGGCGCGGTCTCGGCCGCGATCAGGTCACCCAGCGAGGTCTCACCTTCGTCGTCGACCGGGCTGTTCAGGCTGATGTGGTCCCGGCCGATGCGGATCAGTTCGGTGACCCGCTCCGGATCCAGGTTCAGCTCGGCTGCGATCTCGTCGATCTCCGGCTCCCGCCCGAGCTTGCGCTCCAGCGTGCGCCGTGCCGACCCGATCTGGTTCAGCTGCTCCACCACGTGCACCGGCAGCCGGACCACTCGGGCCTGCTGCGCGATACCGCGGGTGATGGCCTGCCGCACCCACCAGGTCGCGTACGTCGAGAACTTGAAACCCTTCCGGTAGTCGAACTTCTCCACCGCGCGGATCAGTCCCGTGTTGCCTTCCTGGACCAGGTCCAGCAAGGGCATCTGGGACCGCCCGTAGCGGCGGGCGATCGACACCACGAGCCGGAGGTTGGCGGTCACGAACCGCTGCTGCGCGCGCTGGCCCTCTTCGGCCAGCCACTCCAGCTCCTCCTCCGTGGCATATTTGGGCGCTCCGCCCTTCTTACGTCCAACCCGCCCCTCGGCCAGCAGTTGCTCCGCGAGGAGTCCTGCTTCGACCGTCTCAGCGAGCTCGACTTCTTCCTCAGCCGTCAGCAAAGGAGTGCGAGCGATCTCCTCGAGGTAGAGACCGACGCTGTCCTTGCCGTCGATACCGTCGTCCGTGGACCGGACACGAGCCATGCGAGCCACCGAAACTCCCTTCGTCGTTACATGGAGAGCAACGCTCGAGTAGGGTTCAAGATTCCAGGACGAGTGTGTAAACACCCTGAACGTTCCCTGAGAGTTCCTGGCAGCGATTTCGCGCTGGAAACCGGTGTCCCTCAGGCTGACGGGACTATTCGGCACAACACGCGCTGCGGAAGCTGAGAATTCGTCCAGAATCATCGTGTTCCGGTGCCCCCGGATGTGTTGCACAACACACGTCCGGGGGCGGATATTCCCGGCTGGGTCAGCTGGTGTCAGCTCAGCCCGAGGGTGTCGAGCTCCCACGACAGCGAAAACGCGATCTCGCGCCAGGCGTCGTACCGCCCGCTGCGGCCGCCGTGCCCGGCGTCCATCTCGGTCTTGAGCAGTACGTCGGTGTCACCGGTCGCGGTCGCCCGGAGTTTCGCCACCCACTTCGCCGGCTCGACGAAGAACACCCGGGTGTCGTTCAGGCTGGTGATCGCCAGGATGCGCGGATAGTGCTGCGCGGTGACGTTTTCGTACGGCGAGTACGACTTCATGTACTCGTAGACCTTTGGGTCCTCGAGCGGATTACCCCATTCCTCCCACTCGATCACCGTGAGCGGCAGTGACGGGTCGAGAATCGTGGTCAGCGCGTCCACGAACGGGACCTCCGCGACGATTCCGCCGAATGCCTGCGGGGCCAGGTTGGCGACCGCGCCCATCAGCAGTCCGCCGGCGCTGCCGCCCTGCGCGACGATCCGTTCCGGCCTGGTCCAGCCGGCCTGCACCAGGTGTTCCGCGGCCGCCACGAAGTCCGTGAACGTGTTCCGCTTGGTGAGCATCTTGCCGTCGTCGTACCAGTGCCGGCCGAGCTCGCCGCCGCCGCGGATGTGCGCGATCGCGAACACCACGCCGCGGTCGAGCAACGACAGCCTCGGGATCGAGAACCACGGGTCGACCGACGTCTCGTACGAGCCGTACCCGTACAGCACGACCGGAGCGTTCCCGTCCTTCGCGACGTCCTTGCGCGCGACCATCGAGATCGGCACCTTCGTCCCGTCCGGCGCGGTCGCCCACTCTCTGTACTGCGTGTAGGCGGTGAGGTCCACGTCCCCGAGCACTGGCTGCTGCTTGAGCAGTCGCCGCTCACCAGTCGCAACATCCACGTCGTACGTCGAACCTGGAGTGACGAGGGACGTGTAGCCGAAGCGGTACCGGGTGTCATGCCACTCGTCGTTGCGGCCGGGGGACACGGTGTAGATCGGCTCGTCGAACTCCAGTACCTCGGGATCGCCGAAACCCTCTGCGGTGCGCCGCATGATCGCGAGTTCGGTGAGCGCGTTGCGGCGCCGGTAGAGGATGACGTGGTCGGCGAACGCGTCCGCGCCGAGCAGACGGCTGGTCTCGTCGCCCTCGATCAGCGTCGTCCAGTCGCCGGGGGAGTCGAGCGGCGCGGAGGCCAGCGAGAAGTTCGCGGCGTCGGCGTTGTGGGTGATCAGGAGCTGGCCGCCGGCATGCTCGACGTCGTACTCGACGCCCTCGCGGCGGGCCGCGACCACGACCGGGTCGCCCGTCGGGTTCTGGGCGTCGAGCAGCCAGACTTCGCTGGTGAGCTTGCTGCCGAGCGCGATCATGATCGCCTGCTCGTTGCGGGTCAGGTCGACGCCGACCCAGAAGCGCTCGTCCGGCTCCTCCATGACCAGGACGTCGTCAGTGGCGCCGAGGGTGTGCCGCCAGACCTGGTACGGGCGCCAGGCGTCGTCGACCTTCGTGTAGAAGATCGTCGAGCCGTCGGCGGACCAGGCCGAGCCGTAGTGCACCTCGGGCAGCTCGTCCGGCAGCAGCTCACCGGTGTCGAGGTCCTTGATCCGCAGCGTGAACCGCTCGTCGCCCTTGAGGTCGACCGAGTACGCCAGCAGGCGGCCGTCGGGGGACACGTCGACGGTGCCGAGCGAGAAGAACTCGGAGTCGCCGGCCACCTCGTTGCCGTCCAGCATGACCTCTTCGCCGGCGATCTCGCCGTCCGTCGCCGGCGGCTGGTCGCCGTCCACCTTGACCCGGCAGTGCAGCGAGTACTGCTTGCCCTCGATCGTGCGCGAGTAGTACCAGAACCCGCCGCGCCGCGCCGGCACGCTCAGGTCGGTCTGCAGCGTCCGATCCGAGATCTCCTTGAAGATTGCCTCACGCAACGATTCCAGGTGCGCCGTCCGCGCCTCGGTGTACGCGTTCTCGGCGCGCAGGTACCCCAGCACCTCGTCATCGCTCTTGTCGCGCAACCACTCGTACTCGTCCACGAACACATCACCGTGATGCACCCGCTCAACCGGCTTCCGCGCAGCAACCGGCGGCGTCACAGAAGAAGAAATCTCAGACATGCCGCGAGACTACCCGCGCCCCCGGACAAGGCCTAAGACCGCACGCGTTCCGTCACCGCCGACAACGCAGCTGCCACCGCCCGGCGCGACTCTTCGGTGTGGTCGAGTACGTCGAAACCGTGCCGGCCGTCAGGTACTTCGATGAGCTCGAGGTCGACCCCGGCCGCCCGGGCCGCCTCGATGAACGGCGGTTGGGTGAGGGCCACGTCCGGCAGTTCGTTGCCGACGACTGTCATCACGAGCGGGAGGTCTCGGGCGCCGGCGACTGCGTCGATCGGATGTACGCCGCGGATGGTGACGAGTTCGGAGTCGCCGAGGACCGGGTAGGTCAGGGCGATGCACCGCAGCCAGTCCGGGGGACTCTGCAGGAAGCCGGCCGACAGCGGACTGCCGCCGGAGAAGAACCACAGGGCGACGCGGCTTTCATCCACGCGCGGGTGCGCCCGCACAGCGGCGATCGCCTTCGACAGGGCCGTCAGGGAGCGGTCCTGGTCGGGCAGTCCATCGGGGCTGTGATCAACAACGGTCGCGACGCAGCCCCGGTCGGCCAGTTGGCTGGCGTAACCGCGGTAGATCTGCCACGCGCTGGGGAGTTCCCTGCCCTCAGCGGAGTACGGAACTCCGTGGATCAGCAGAACTGCAGGCGACGGCTCAGAACTGGTCGGGAGGTAGAGCTCAAGATCCTCATGGGTGGCGTGGCTGACGTCCGGGGTCGGCAGGACGAAGGGCGGATCTGTTGGCACGCCGCCACCCTAGACGTCGTACGTAGCCACCACCGGGGCGTGGTCGCTCCAGCGTTCGGCGTACGTCGGGGCTCGGTGGACGACGCAGGTGGTGGCGGAGGCGGCTAGTTCGGGGGAGGCGATCTGGTAGTCGATGCGCCAGCCGGCGTCGTTGTCGAAGGCCTTGCCGCGCCAGGACCACCACGAGTACGGGCCGGGGCCTTCGCCACCGAAGCGCCGGCCGAGGTCGACCCAGCCGGCCTCGAACAGGCGGTCCAGCCAGGCGCGTTCCTCGGGCAGGAAGCCGCTCTTCTTGCGGTTCGCCTTCCAGGCCTTCAGGTCTTCCTCGCGGTGCGCGATGTTGAGGTCGCCGCACATCAGTACATGCCGTCCGTCCGCCCGCAGTTCCGTCAGCCGTGCGGTGATCGCGTCCAGGAACGCGTACTTCTCCTCCTGCCGCGGCGGGGTCTCGAACTCGCCCGTGAACACGTACGTGCTGATCGCGGTCAACGTCGTACCGTCGTCCAGCACCACATCCGCCTCGACCCAGCGCCCGGTCCCGGCGAACCGCTCGGGGCCGATCTCGCCGCGCTCGTCCTTGATCGGCCGCCGGCTCGCGACCGCGACGCCCGCGCGACCCTTGTGCCCGTCGATCGCGGGCTCGGCATGCGCGACGTTCCAGTCGCCGCCCAGGAGCTCCCGCAGTACGTCGTCCGACGCGCGAACTTCCTGCATCAGCAACAGGTCCGGATCCGTGCTCTCCAGCCACGGCGTCATCCCGCGCCGGAAGGCGGCCCTGATCCCGTTCACATTCACCGTGGCAACCGTCAGCACGGCCGAAACCCTACCCCTTGGTGTGCCCCGGCTTGACCACCATCAGGACCAGGACGACGACCCAGAGCAGACTGAAGATCCCGCTCGTCATCGACAGCAACTTCGCCTTTGACAGCATCCCGCTCCGCGCCTCGGCAGCCTGGTCGGCGACCGCGAGTACGGCGGACTGCGCCGGCACGACCAGGAACGCGAGCACGAGTGCGGCGGCCAGTGTCAGGACGATCGAGACGATGAGCCAGGCCTCGTCCATCACCTGCATGCCGCCCGCGACCGCGAACCCGAAGACCGGTACGGCGAGGCCGGCCCACGCGTACACCCGGGTGATCCGGTGCAGTACGTCGAGCCCGCCCGCAACCGGCGTCGCTGACGTCTCGGAGCTCAGCATCTTGCGGGCGATCGGCGGGAACATGCTGGCCGCGACGGTGACCGGACCGACGCAGAGGATCGCGGCAAGAACATGAACCGTCAGGAAGAACTTGTTCATTCACACTCACTCGGAGGTCGGCGTGAGGCTGGTTGTCGACAGGATGGCGTCCAAGGACTGCTCGCAGAGATGCTCGAGGGCTTCCGGCGAGACGGTCGGGTGGTCGATCCACACCAGCAGGGTCTGTTCGACGTAACCCTGCCAGCCGTGGCACGCGAGCTCGACGACGGGGGTGATCTCGATGCCACGCTCAGCGACCGCGCTGATCACCCACTGGCTGAAGACGCGGCGGAGGTCGGAGTGCAGCGCTCTGATCTCGGGGTCGCCGGCGGCCGACATCAGCAGCGTCGCCCGGTACAGCTGAGGAGCCTCGAGTACGGCGCGGACGAACGCGCGGATCCCGGCACGCAGCTGCTCGTCGGGAGGCAGCGACGGGTCCGGGGCGGTGCGCAGCATGACTTCGGCGGCCGCCTCCTCGATGACGGCGTACTGGAACTTCTTCTTCGAGCTGAAGTAGTGGAACAGCAGGGCGGGGGAGACGCCGGCCTCGGCGGCGACGAGCTCGACCGTGAGCTCGCGGTGCGGGTCCGCGAGCAGCACCCGGCGCGCGGCCGCGAGGATCTGCGCGCGCCGCTGATCGGGCCGCAACCGGGCACCGGAGGAGGAGGTCTGGCTCATACCGCCAGTCTATTGAGTATTCGGTCAACAAGCACTTACTGTTGAGTACCCACTCAACAAGCTGGAGGTCCCAGATGCGTCCGTTGGCCGGTCAAGTCGTGCTCATCACCGGCGCCTCCCGGGGGATCGGCGCCGCGGTCGCCCGGAAGTTGGCGCAGGACGGCGCGAAGCTCGCGCTGGTCGGCCTGGAGCCTGACGAGCTGAAGAAGGTCGCGGAGGACTGCGGCCCGGACGCCGGCTGGTGGGAGGCCGACGTCACCGACACGGACTCGCTGCGGACCGCGGTCGAGGCGATCGCCGAGCGGTACGGCCGGATCGACGTCGTGATGGCGAACGCGGGAATCGCCGCGCCGGGCTTCAGCCGGAGCATGGACCCGAAGGTCTGGGAGCGCGTTCTGGACGTCGACCTGATCGGCGTCTGGCGCACGGTGCACCTGACGCTGCCGTATCTGCTGGAGAGCAAGGGCTACCTGCTGCTCGTCTCGTCCCTCGCCGCGATCGTGCACATCCCGGGCCTCGCGTCGTACAACGTGTCCAAGGCCGGAGTCGAGGCGATGGGGGACACACTGCGGCCGGAGCTGAAGCACCTCGGTGTCCGGGTCGGCGTCGCGCACATGACGTTCGTCGACACCGACATGGTGCGCGGGGTCGACGCGCACCCGGTGTTCGGCAAGGTGCGGACCGGGATCCCGGGAGTGGGCAAGACGTACTCGCTGGAGTTCGCGGTGGGCAAGTTCGTCGAGGGCATCAGAAAGCGCTCTCGCACCGTTCACGTGCCGGGCTGGATCGGCGCGCTGAAGGTGTTCCGCTGGGTGATCCCGCATGTCATCGAGGCCGGGTCGCGGTTCAGCGTGCCGAAGGCGGACGCGGCGGCGCTGGCCGACGTCCAGGCACGCGGCGCCGAGACGTCCTCGCGACCGAGCGGCGCCGGCGGTCTGGCGGACGCCGAGGCTGCGCAGAGGTGAGTGCAGAAATGAGCCGCGAGTACGACGTTGTCCTGCTGGGGGCGAGCGGATTCACGGGAGCGCTCACCGCGGAGTACCTGGAGCAGAACGCACCGCAGGGCCTGCGCTGGGCCGTTGCCGGACGCAACAAACAGAAGCTCGAGCGGTTCGGCCGGGACATCCTCGTCGCGGACGTGACCGACGCAAACTCGCTGCGCGAACTGGCCGAGTCCACCAAGGTCGTCGCCACCACCGTCGGCCCGTACGTCGAGTACGGCGAGCCGCTCGTCGCCGCGTGCGCCGAAGCCGGGACCGGGTATCTCGATCTGACCGGCGAGCAGGAGTTCCTGGACCGGATGTACGTGCGCTACCACGAGCGCGCGACGCAGACTGGTGCCCGGATCATCCACGCGTGCGGCTTCGACTCGATCCCGTACGACCTCGGTGTGCAGTACACAGTCGAACAACTACCGCAGAACGTGCCCATCCAGGTCGACGGACTGGTCCGAGCCGGTGGCCGCCCGTCCGGTGGCACGTTCCACACCGCAATCACCGCGTTCTCGCGGCCGAAGCAGAACCTGGACGCGCACCGGGCGCGGCGTGCGGCCGAGCCCCGGCCGGCGGACCGGCGGGCGCGGGCGGTTGCCGGGAAGATCCACCGCCAGCAAGGGTTCTGGGCGGTTCCGCTGCCGACGATCGATCCACAGATCGTCGGGTACTCGGGCCGGCTGCTCGATCGCTACGGGCCGGACTTCCGGTACTCGCACTACGCCGCGGTGAAGCATCTCCCGACTGTTGCCGCAGGCATCGGTGGGGTGGGTCTGCTGATCACGGGCGCCCAGGTCCCGCCGGTCCGGAACGCGTTGCTGAAGCGGCTCCAGCCCGGTGACGGACCGAGTGCGGAACGCCGGGCGAAGTCGTGGTTCAACGTGCGGTTCGTCGGCCGCGGCGGCGGCAAGCAGGTGATCACCGAGGTCGCGGGCCGGGATCCCGGGTACGACGAGACCGCGAAGATGCTCGGGGAGAGCGCTCTCTGTCTGGCGCTCGACGATCTGCCGGAGACCGCCGGCCAGACCACGACGGCCGCGGCCATGGGACCCGCTCTGCGCGAGCGCCTGGTGAAAGCGGGGATGACCTTTGCCACCCTCGAAGTCGACAACTACTAGCCAAGACGGCACCACCCTCGCCGTCTACAACTACAACAACAGCGCAGCTCCAGTGCTGGTCTGTGTGCACGGGTACCCGGACAACGCGTCGCTCTGGGAGCCGGTGGCTGAGTTGCTCGCCGACGACTTTCAGGTGGTGGCGTACGACGTCCGTGGTGCCGGCGAATCCGACCATCCGGCCAGCAACGCGGCGTACAAACTGGACCGCTTGCAGGAGGACTTCCGGGCGGTCATCGACCAGGTGTCGCCCGACAGGCCGGTGCACGTGCTGGCGCACGACTGGGGCTCCATCCAGGCCTGGCACTTCGTCACCGCGCCAGAACTGCAACCCCGCATCGCCTCCTTCACGTCCATCTCCGGCCCGTCACTCGATCACGCCGGTTACTTCCTCAGAAAGCGCTCTCTTGCGACGCTCAAGCAGCTCATCCACTCCTGGTACATCTTCTACTTCCACCTCCCATGGCTCCCAGAGCTCGGCTGGCGGAAAGGCTGGGCGCACCGCGCTTTCAGTCGCCTCGAGAAGCAGCAACCCGACGACAACCGCTCTCTCGGCGACTACGTGAACGGCATCAAGCTCTACCGCGCGAACGTCGTCCCACGGCTCCTCCGCCCGGCGCAACGACGTACCGACGTACCCGTGCTCGCGGTGTCACCGGATGCCGACCCGTTCGTCACCACCCCGCTGCAGACCGACATCGCACGCTGGGCCCCGAACCTCACGGTCAAGGTGATCAGGGGTGGCCACTGGATGCCCCGGAACGATCCCGGACTTGTCGCGCAACTAGTCCTGGAACACACCGGCCAGGTGGCACGCTGGAGGACATGAAGACGCTCCTCAACTTGATCTGGCTGGTTCTGGCCGGGTTCTGGCTGGCGGTCGGTTACGCGGTCGCCGGGATCATCTGTTGCGTGCTGATCGTCACGATCCCGTTCGGGATCGCGTCGTTCCGGATCGCGGCGTACACCCTGTGGCCGTTCGGGCGGACCATCGTGGACAAGCGCAGCGCCGGAGCGGGCGCGCTGATCGGCAACCTGATCTGGATCGTCGTCGCGGGCTGGTGGCTCGCGCTCGGCCATCTGACCACCGGCATCGCGCTGTGCCTGACGATTGTCGGCATCCCGCTCGGTGTCGCGAACTTCAAACTGATCCCGGTCTCGCTGGTTCCGCTCGGCAAGCACATCGTGCCGACGGATCGGCCGTTCGCGTGAGGTCGCTGACCGTCCTCGGTTCCTGCGGCGCCTGGCCGGAGGCCGGCCGGGCCTGCGCGGGATTCCTGCTGGAGTACGACGGTTTCCGGGTCGTCCTGGATCTCGGGTACGCCGCCCTGCCGCGACTGCTCGAGCACGGTCCTAAGGGCGAGGTCGACGCGGTCGTCGTGACCCACCAGCACCCGGACCACTGCGTCGACGTGAGCGGTCTCGCCCGCGTGCGGTACTACGAGGCGCCGGGCGCACCCCCGGTTCCGCTGCACTGCGCACCTGGCGTACTCGACGTACTGCGAGCACTCGAGCCACACCCGGACCCGGCCGACGTCTTCGCCGTCCACGACCTGGCGTCGACGACGCGGATCGGGCCGTTCGACGTTCTGACGGTGGAACTGCCGCATTACAAGACGAATCTCGGCGTACGGCTGACAGCGCCAGGCGTCTCGATCGCCTACACGGGAGACAGCGGCCCGTCGCCTGACCTCGCGAGACTGGCCGACGGAACTGATCTCTTCATCTCCGATGCCACGCTGCAAGGCCCGGCACCGCAGACCCAGCCCCGCTACGTGATGACTGCCGCGGAAGCGGCCGAGGGTGCGCGGGGAGCGTCGCGGTTGTTGCTGACGCACTTCTGGCCGGGCTCGGATCGATCAGTGTCCGTGGCAGAGGCGAAGCGAGTGTTCGCCGGCGAAGTGATCGCCGCCGAAGAAGGTCTCACGCTGACGCTCTAGCCCGGATAACCTGCGGTCATGCCGACAGCCCTGATCCGCCGCCCGAGCACGCGGCTCGCCGAAGGTCTCGTCACGCACATCGAGCGCCGGCCGGTGGATCTCGGCCTGGCGTTCGAGCAATGGCAGCGGTACGTCGACGCGCTGCACGCCACCGGCTGGCGCACAGTCGAAGTACCGCCGATCGACGAGTGCCCCGACAGCGTGTTCATCGAGGACACGATGGTCGTGTACGGCGACCTCGCGGTGATCGCCCGGGCGGGCGCGGACGAGCGACGCGCGGAGGCGGCAGCGGCCGAGGAGACCGTCGCGGCTCAGGGGTACCGGATCGCGAAGATCAACGAGCCCGGGACGCTCGACGGCGGCGACGTACTGAAGATCGGCTCGACGATCTACGTCGGGCAGGGCGGCCGAACGAACGCGGCCGGCATCCAGCAACTGCGCGAAGCGTTCGCACCACTCGGTGCGGAGGTGCGCGCGGTCCCGGTGCAGAAAGTGCTGCACCTGAAGTCGGCCGTGACCGCACTACCCGACGGCACGGTCGTCGGATACGAGCCGCTCGTCGACGACCCAGCCGCGTTCGACAAGTTCCGTGCGGTGCCCGAGGAAGCGGGCGCGCACGTCGTACTGCTGAATGACGACCAGCTGCTCATGGCGGCGTCGGCGCCCAAGTCGGCGCAGTTGTTCGAGGGCCTGGGTTATCGGCCGGTCGTGGTCGACATCAGCGAGTTCGAGAAGCTCGAGGGCTGTGTCACGTGCTTGTCGGTGCGTCTGCGCCGCTGAGCAACCGTCGCGCGGTCTCGGCGAGCTGCACGTCGCGTCTCTTCCCTCGCGCCTCGGCGACTCCGCACGCCTCCACCAGTGCCGTGCGGTAGATCGCCGTATCCGGATGACCAGGCGGAGCGTCCCGGACGACCTGGGTCAGCGCCTCGACCGCCTCCGCGATGTCGCCGCACGCGAGCAACGCCTTCCCGAGCGCGGCCCGATCACGCAACAACTGCGCATCGTCGTCCACCACCCCGTCGGCCGCGACGATGTCCGCGAGCAACTGAGCCTCCGACCGCGGACCACCGACCATCAACCGTGCGCCGGTGATGGCCTCGGTCGCCGCTCGGGTGAGCTCGTGATGCGGCCCGAACACCTCGACCAGCTGCGGCGTGACCAACTCGAACCAGGCGATCGCCCGCCCGTAGTTCGCGGTCGCCAACAGTCCCTGGGCCACCCGCAACCGGACCCGCAACGTCGCCGGGTCGTCAGCCGCCAGCACCTGCTCCCGCTCGGCCAGCGCCGACTGGTAGAACGGCAACGCCTGCCCGGGCTCACTCTCGGCCCAGTACGCCTCGGCCTGCTTGTACGCCGGGGCGCCGTCGAGCTCTGGATGATGCACGATCGCCGACACGGGCTCCCGCCGTACGACGGTCTGCACCGGCTGATCGACCACCTTGCGGCCGATGTACGTGCGACCCCCGGTCGGAATGATCCGGAACCGCCCGACCTTCGACACCGGTAGCCACAGCACCGTGTTGTAGAGCGTCCGCACCGACGACCCGCAGTTCTCGCACACGTCGCGGTGCCCGTAGAACCGGCCACCCGTCGGTCCCGCTACCTCGGCGGCGCGCCAGACCTCGGACGTTGCCGTGCACGCAGCACAGAACGGGTACACCCCCCGCCGCTCATCCCTCATTCGACACATTCTGCTGAGTTTCGGGTTCTTCGTCTGCATCCGCACCGGTGTGCTGCACTTTTGTCAGCGCCGGATCGTCGACGGAGAACGTCCGGACCGGGCCGGGCGGGGTGTCCGCGGTCTCGAACCGGACCGTGACACGGCCGCGTCCCGAGCCCCAGACCCAGCCGCGGCCGTAGTCCGGGTGCGCGACGTCCTGACCGGGATGGAATCCGAGCTGGTCCCGCGGCCGGGCCGGCAGCTCGACCACCTCGACCGGGTTCTCGGCGTGCTCGCCCTCGGTGAAGAGGTCGTCCTGGATCCAGTCGGCGAGTGACGAGACGCCTACGCCGAGCAATCGGATGCCGCCGCCGATGTCGCTCTCCTCGAGCAGCCGGCGGGCGACCCGCGCGACCACCCGCGCGTCGTCGGTCGGTCCGGCCAGTGTCGACGAGCGGGTGTGCGTCGTGAAGTCGTGCATCCGCGTCTTGACCGTGACGGTCCGGCCGGACAGCTGCGCCTTCTGCAGGCGCTCGGCGACGCGGTGCGCCATCCGGTCGCTGATCGCGGTCAGCAGCGCGCGGTCGATGATGTCGGTCTCGAACGTGTCCTCGACGCTGACCGACTTGGTCTCCCGATCGCTGACGACGGGCCGGTCGTCGGCCGCCACCGCGAGCCGGTGCAGGCTGGAGCCGTGCGCGGATCCGACCTGGCGGATCAACTCGTCCTCGTCCAGCTGCTGCAGGTCCGCGACGGTGCGGACGCCGGCCATGCTCAGCCGCTGTGCGGTCGCCGGGCCGACGCCCGGGATCACCGTGACCTGCATCGGCGCAAGGAACTCGGCCTCGGTCCCGGCCGGTACGACGACCACGCCGTCCGGCTTGTCGAGATCGCTGGCGATCTTCGCGATCAACTTCGACGTCCCCGCACCGACCGACGCGGTCAGCCCGCCGGACACCTTGTGGATCGCCGCCTTCAGATCGTCCGCGATCGCCTGCACGTCCTCGACCGTCAGCCCGGTCAGCCCACTCGCCGCCAGGTCGATGAACGCCTCGTCCAGCGACAGCGGCTCGACCAGCGGCGACAACGCCCGCATCTCCGCCATCACGGCTCGGCTGCTCTGCCGATAGACCTCGAAGCGCGGGCTCAGGTACGCCGCGTGCGGGCAACGCGATCGCGCCTCGGCCGTCGACATCGCCGACCGCACGCCGTACTTGCGTGCCTCGTACGACGCGGTGGACACGACCCCGCGCACGCCGATGCCGCCGACGACCACGGGCTTGCCCCGCAGTGACGGCTTGTCCCGCTGCTCGACCGCCGCGAAGAACGCGTCCAGATCGACATGCAGCACCGACGGATCCCCTCGCACGACCCCAGTGTCCCTGCCGTCACCGACAATTTCCGCATGACCTTCCCCGAGCAGTGGGACGACGGCACCGATCCGTCCACTCCCGACCATCAGGTGCATTGGTACGACGAGCGCACGGCGATCATCCGCCAGTCGCTCCGCACCAACTTCGAGGGCCCGTTCCTCTACCTGCTGCTCGGTGAGGAGCGCGCGCTGCTGCTCGACACCGGCACCGGGCATGTGCCGTTGCGACCGCTGATCGAGGAGCTGGCGGGGGAGCGGGACCTGGTCGTCGCGCACACCCATGGCCACGGCGACCACGTCGGCGGCGACGGCGAGTTCGACAAGCCCGTCGGCAGGTCCGCCGAGGAGGTCGCGGCGTACTTCGGGTTCGCCGACTGGCCGAACGGCGTGGTGCAGGTCGACCTCGGCGGACGGGTGCTCGACGTACTGCCGATTCCAGGCCACCATGCGTCGCACATCGCGGTGTACGACCGGGACACGCGGCTGCTGCTGAGCGGCGACTCGCTCTACCCGGGGCGGCTGTACGTCTTCGACTGGCCGGCGTTCCGCGCGAGCGTCGCGCGGCTCGCGGCGTTTGTTGCTGACGGCAATCCGGTCGAGTGGATCCTGGGCGCGCACATCGAGCTGACGAGCACGCCGGGGCAGGACTACGAGATGGGCGAGGCCAGGCACCCGGACGAGCACGTGCTCCAGCTGCGTCCCGACGTACTGACCGAGCTGGCCGAGGTCGTCGCCGGGGCGGGGGAGGAGCCGGTGCGGATCGAGCGCGACGACTTCATCGTGTACCCGGTCTGAGTCCACGACGCGATTGAACCGCCCATCAACGGGCACCTTCGTGCACACTGAGGCCATGTCCTAGCTGGGGGAGCCACCAGGGGAGGCGCTGATGGGTGAGGAAGTCGACCGGGTCGAGTTCACCCGGGCGGACCGGACCGCGTTCCGCGAGCAGGTGCACCGCAATCTGGACGCCTTCGCGCGGATGCTGCGCGAGGACCGGTTCGCGCCCGAGCGGCCGATGACCGGGATCGAGATCGAGCTGAACCTGGTCGACGAGCGGTGCGACCCGGCGATGAAGAACTCCGAGGTGCTGAGCGCGATCGAGGACGACGCGTTCCAGACCGAGCTCGGCCAGTTCAACATCGAGATCAACGTGCCGCCCGGCCAGATCGACGGACTCGGTCTGGACAACATGGAGTCGAGCATCCGGGAGAGCCTGAACGCTGCCGAGGACAAGGCCGCCCGGACCGGCTCCTCGATGGTGGTGATCGGCATCCTGCCGACGCTGCTCACCGAGCACATCCGCCGCGAGGCGCTCAGCACCAACCCGCGGTACGCGCTGCTCAACGACCAGATCTTCGCCGCCCGCGGCGAGGACGTGCAGATCTCGATCGACGGCGTCGAACGGCTGCAGGTCACCGCGGACAGCATCGTCCCCGAGGCCGCCTGTACGTCGACGCAGTTCCATCTCCAGGTGACACCGGAGGCGTTCCCGCGGTACTGGAACGCGGCGCAGGCGATCTCCGGCGTACAACTCGCCGTCGGCGCGAACTCGCCGTTCCTGTTCGGCAAGGAGCTGCTCCGCGAGACGCGCATCGCGTTGTTCGAACAGGCTGCCGACACGCGCACGCACGAACTGAAGACGCAGGGCGTCCGGCCGCGGGTTTGGTTCGGTGAACGATGGATCACCTCGATCTTCGACCTCTTCGAGGAGAACTCGCGGTACTACCCGGCGCTGCTGCCGGTCACCTCCGACGAGGACCCGATCGCCGTACTGGACCGCGGTGACACGCCGGCCCTTTCGGAGTTGCGGCTGCACAACGGGACGATCTATCGCTGGAACCGGCCGGTGTACGACGTTGTCCGGGAGAAGCCGCATCTGCGCGTGGAGAATCGTGTCCTGCCGGCCGGCCCGACCGTGGTCGACACGATTGCCAACGGCGCCTTCTACTTCGGGCTGGTGCGCGCGCTGGCCGACGACGAGCGGCCGATCTGGTCGCAGATGTCGTTCAGCGCCGCCGAGGAGAACTTCCACAACGCGGCCCGCAACGGCATCGAGGCAGAGGTGTTCTGGCCCGGCGTTGGTACGGCGCGTGCGACCGAGCTGGTGCTCAGACGCCTGCTCCCGTTGGCGGTTCGCGGCCTCGACGCGTGGGGCGTGGACGTCGCCGTACGGGACCGCCTGCTCGGGATCATCGAGCAGCGCTGTCTGACCGGCCGCAACGGTGCGTCGTGGCAGGCCGACGAGTTCCACCGCCTGTATACAAAGGGATCGCACGGCCGCAAGGACGCGTTGCGCGGGATGCTCCGCCGGTACCGCGACCACATGCACGACAACACGCCGGTGCACGAATGGCCGGTCGACTGAACCGGTTCGTACGCCGGTATACGCAGGACAACGTAGGACAGTGCGGAGACCGTGGTCGCGGAACCCCGGTCCTTCTGGCGGAACCCGTTCGCGCTTGCCCAAGGCAACGGGATCGACGGTTTCCGGGCGAGTTCGATAACGACCCGGACTACAGGGGTGGCGCATTTGGTGACAGCCCTGCAAAGGTGTGGCCACCGGAAGGTTAGGCGGGCCCGCCGCGGGTAGGACCCGGGCACCGGCAGCCCTCCGTCACCGGTGCGACACAACAGGTGCAAATGCAGCGGATGCCGACTGCGGTCGGGAGCAGTATCGTTCGAGACGGGTCGACACACACCCGGAGGTGAGGCAGGGCGATGACGACCATCGTCGTGGGTTATGTGCCGAAGGCGGAAGGCCGTGCGGCCCTTCGGCGCGCAGCGGAGGAGGCAACGCTGCGAGACGCCAAGCTGGTGGTGGTGAACTCGCACCGAGGTGGGCGCAGCTTCGACAGCGACGAGGCTGCGGCGAGTGACGCCGCATTGACGGAAGTACGGGAGCAGCTCGACTCGACCGGTGTGCCGTACGAGGTGCGGCAGCTGGTGCGTGGCCTGGACCCGGCGGAGGACCTGGTGGCCGTCGCCGAGCAGGTGCATGCGGAGTTCATCGTGATCGGGCTGCGGCGCCGTTCCCCGGTCGGCAAGCTCATCCTCGGCAGCAACGCGCAGCGGGTGCTGCTCGATGCTCCGTGTCCGGTGCTGGCCGTGAAGGCCGAGCCTGAGTTGTTAGATGGGGAGGAGGACTGAGGTGACTTCGACACGCAGCAGGAAGCTGTGCCTTGCGCAGCAGCCCGACGCCGACGAGATGCTGAGCAGAGATCCGTTCGCCCTGCTGGTCGGCATGCTGCTCGACCAGCAGATTCCGATGGAGCGGGCGTTCGCCGGCCCGGTCGCGATCTCGAAGCGGATGATCGGTCCCTTCGACCCGCAGACGGTCGCGCACTACGACCCGGACGCGTTCGTCGAGGTGGTGGCCGGTCCGCCGGCCGTGCACCGGTTCCCGACCGCGATGGCGGCCCGGATCCAGACGCTCGCAAAGCACCTCGACGACCAGTACGCAGGGAACGCGTCGGGCCTGTGGTCCGACGTGAAATCGGGGGACGACCTGCTGGCCAGGCTGTCGGCGCTGCCGGGGTTCGGTGCGCAGAAGGCGAAGATCTTCGTCGCACTGCTCGGCAAGCAGCTGAAGGTCCGGCCGCGCGGCTGGCGCGAAGCCTCCGAGCCGTACGGCGAGGACGGCGCGTTCAAGTCGGTCGCGGACGTCATCGACGTGGCGTCGCTGGTCAAGGTGCGGCAGTTCAAGCAGGAGCAGCAGATGGTTCGGCAGCGGGTGGTGGCGCGTCCACTACGGCAGACCCGCAACGGGTGAGACGATCGACGGCGGCGGCCCCCCTGAAATGACGTCAGCGGGGGGTCGCGCGACGCTTGGGCTTGGTTCGCGGATTACAATGGACTGTTGCCGCCGCCTGACCAGCGAGCAGCCGCGAACCGCAGTACCCCAAGACTCAGCAACACAACGTCGTACCGTCGTACAAACCCTGCGTCAGACGAGAGGTAATTCGTGTCGTCCAGCTCGTCCGAGAATCTTCCCGCCGAGCCGGCCCGGACCGTGGCCGCCACGGCCCGTAGCACGGCTCCGAGGACCAGCGCCCGAGTGACCGACCCCGCTGCCAAGAAGGCGGCCGCGAAGAAGGCGGCGGTGAAGGCCGCCGGCACCAAGGAGGACGGTATCCCCGCGAAGAAGGCCGCTGCCAAGAAGGCTACGGCGAAGAAGGCAGTGTCCGAGGCGGGTCTGGCGATCGACCCGAAGACCGGCAAGCCGCGCGCGCTCGACGACGTGGACGAGTCCGACTTCAGCCCGGAAGCGGTGAAGCCGCTGGAGAAGGAGCTCACCGAGGACCAGGGCTTCATCGTCTCCGAGGCCGACGAGACCGACGAGCCCGAGCAGCAGGTGATGGTCGCGGGAGCCACCGCGGACCCGGTCAAGGACTACCTGAAGCAGATCGGCAAGGTCCCGCTGCTGAACGCCGAGCAGGAGGTCGAGCTCGCCAAGCGGATCGAGGCCGGCCTGTTCGCGGAGGAGCAGACCGCCGACGAGGCCGCCAAGCTCAAGGAGAAGGTCCGCGACGAGTACGAGTGGATCTCCGAGGACGGCCGGCGCGCCAAGAACCACCTGCTCGAGGCCAACCTGCGCCTGGTGGTGTCGTTGGCCAAGCGCTACACCGGCCGCGGCATGCTGTTCCTGGACCTGATCCAGGAGGGCAACCTCGGTCTGATCCGCGCGGTGGAGAAGTTCGACTACACCAAGGGCTACAAGTTCTCGACGTACGCGACCTGGTGGATCCGGCAGGCGATCACCCGCGCGATGGCCGACCAGGCCCGCACCATCCGCATCCCGGTGCACATGGTCGAGGTCATCAACAAGCTCGCCCGCGTCCAGCGGCAGATGCTGCAGGACCTCGGCCGCGAACCCACTCCGGAAGAGCTCGCCAAGGAGCTCGACATGACCCCGGAGAAGGTCATCGAGGTGCAGAAGTACGGTCGCGAGCCGATCTCGCTGCACACGCCGCTCGGCGAGGACGGCGACTCCGAGTTCGGTGACCTGATCGAGGACTCCGAGGCGATCGTGCCGGCCGAGGCCGTCTCGTTCACGCTGCTCCAGGAGCAGCTGCACGCGGTCCTCGACACGCTGTCCGAGCGCGAGGCCGGTGTGGTCTCGATGCGCTTCGGTCTCACCGACGGCCAGCCGAAGACGCTCGACGAGATCGGCAAGGTGTACGGCGTGACCCGCGAGCGGATCCGCCAGATCGAGTCCAAGACCATGTCGAAGCTCCGGCACCCGTCGCGCTCGCAGGTCCTCCGGGATTACCTGGACTGATGTCATGACGCAGTGGATCGCCGGCGTGGTTGCGTCGGTGATCCCTGCGCTCGACACGGCTTCACTGGCCGCCGCCGTTCTCACGGCGGCGGCCTTGCTGTTGGCGCTGGTCGTCGTCGCGCGGTCCGCGGCGCGCTCCCCGCTCGTCTCGCCGCTTCCGGCGCGGGTCAGCGCCACCCGGGCCAATGCCCGGCGCACCGCCTATCTCTCCCTCCGGGATCCCGACGCCGCCGGCAGACCCCGACCACGAGCCCCGGGACAGTAGCGCTCCACCTCGCTACCTGTTCCTACACACTCGTGGAGTCTTGCTGTGCCTTCCTTTCTGGAGGCACCGGTCGCCGGTGCCTATCACTTGCTCACGTCCCTCGTCGCCACCCTCGAACCGCTCACCGGTGCGTACGCCGCGGTCATCGCGATCGTGCTGTGCACCCTCGCCGTACGGCTGTCCCTCGTCCCGCTGAGCGTGCGGGCGCACCGCGGGTTGAAGGCCCGCGCGGAGTTGATGCCGCAGCTGAAGCAGTTGACCGAGCGGCATCGCGACAACCCGGAGCGCCTGCAACGTGAAGTTGCGAAGCTGCAGACGGAATCCGGTACGTCGTTGTTCGCCGGCTTCCTGCCGATGCTCGCGCAGCTGCCGTTCTTCTGGCTGATGTACACGCTGTTCTCGCGGACCGTCGTAGCGGGGGAGTCGAACCAGCTCATCAGCGGCAGCCTTCTCGGCGCCCCACTCGGCGTGCACTGGCCAATCCTCACCGGCACCCCGGCGTACGTCGTGATCGCGGTACTGCTCACTGTCGTCGCATGGTTCTCAGCCCGACTCCAGCTACGCCAGCTGGACCCATCGGCAACCACGCTGTCACGGCGCCTCGCCCAACTGCTGCCCTTCGGCACGCTCCTGACGGCCGCCTTCGTACCCCTCGCCGCCGGCCTCTACCTCCTCACAACCACCACCTGGACCCTCGCCGAACGCACAATCCTCCAACGCTAGTCGCCGCCGGCAATAGCCGTTGCCTTCCGGCAATCCATTCTGTTACCGTCTTTATTAAAGCCGGTTCCATAATGGGTTGGGGTCGATGGACACTGCACGCGGCGCCGCCCAGGCGGAGCGATCTGCGAACCAGGTCGCGTGCCTGCGTTTCCTCGCCGACGCCGACGAGGCGCGTACGGTCGGGGCGATCAGTGAAGGCACCGGCCTGTCGCGTCCGACTGTGCATGCCGTCCTGGACGATCTCCTCGAGACCGGGCTGGTCGAGGCGGCCAGCCCGGCGACGGCCGGTCCAGGCCGACCTGCTCGTGCCTTCCGGTTCGCGCGCGAGACCGGACTGGTCGCCGGCGTCGACCTCGGCCCCCGCGGAGCCCGCGCAATCATCTGCGACCTCTCCGGCCGCCGCGTCGGCTACGCCGAGATACAGCCCGCCAAGCAAGCGGACCTATCGCTAATCCCACGCGCCCTCCAAGCCGCGGCCAACTCGATCACCCCCGCCGAACTCGACCTTGGGCGGCTGCGGGCGGTTGGGGTTGGGCTGCCGGGGGTGGTTGAGGCGGATGGGCGGTTGCGGGCGAGTCTGGCGATGCCGGATCTGGTTGGTCTGCCTGTGGCGGAGTTGCTGGCGAAGGAGCTTGGACAGCCGATCGTCGTGGACAACGACATCAAGCTCGCGGCGCTGGCGGAGCAACGTGGCGGCGCGGGTCGTGGGTACTCCGATGTCGTCTACCTCCAGATCGGTCATCGGCTGTCCGTGTCGATCGTTCTGAACGGAGTCATCCGGCAGGGCCGCCACCGGCTCGCGGGTGAGCTCGGCGCGCAGCGCGGCATGCGGTGGACGCGCAACGCGCAGCGCGGACAGCTGGTGTGGTCCGTGCGACCGACCAGCGCGGAAGTCCTGAGCGCGGCCGCGGCAGGCGACGCCGACGCGCAGGCGGAGCTCGAGGATTTCTGCGCGCAGATCGCCGGGCGGATCGCGACCGTGCTGCTGGTCGTCGATCCCGAGGTCGTGGTCGTGCGCGGCGGGGCCTTGCAGGACAGCGGCGCTCTGCTTCGTCCGCTCGCGACAGCGGTCGAGCAGGAATTGGTCTTCCCCGAACGTCCACCCTTCGTCGCCTCGGCGCTGGGGCGCGAGGCGGTGGTGCTCGGGGCGGTCGGCAATGCGTTCGACCGGTGCAGCTCAGGTATCTACGGTGTCCACGACTACCCCAGTCCGTGGGCCCACATCACTCACGAACTCGAGAGGACCACGCAGTGAAGCTAGGAGTCAGCTCGTATTGCTTCCGCCAGCTCATGACGAGCGGCGAAATGGATTTGATCGGGGTCCTGGACTGGGTCGCGGCCTCCTCGGCCGGGCACATCGAGGTCGCCGCGATGGACGGCGAGTACTACCTGGAGAACGAGAACGTCGTCCGCGACACGGCCAAGCACGCCGAGGAGATCGGCGTACCGATCGTGAACTACCTGGTCAGCGGCGACCTGCGGACCGCCGACACCGCGGAGATCGACCGCCTCCGCAAGCAGTTGGACGTCGCGCACCGGTTCGGCGCGCGGATCTTCCGGCACGACGTCGCGCCGTGGGCGTGGCGTGAGCAGGACCCGGGCGAGTTCGAGACGACGTTCGCGAAGGTCGTCGAGGGTTGCCGCGCGGTCGCCGACCACGCCGCGGACCTGGGCATCGTGTCGACGATCGAGAACCACGGTTTCTTCATGAACGGCAGCGACCGGCTGGCCCGGCTCGTGTACGCCGTGGATCGCCCGAACTTCCGGGTCACGCTCGACCTCGGCAACGGCCTGTGCGTCGGCGAGGTGCCCGGCAAGACCGCCGCCGGACTGATCGACGTCGCGGCATCCATCGGCGTGAAGGACTTCCACATCCGCCGTTCGGCGGGTGACGGCTGGCTCAAGACGCTGGCCGGCGACTACCTGCTCGGGACGGTGACGGGCCACGGCGACGTCGACGTACCCGGTCTGCTGGCACTTGTCGCCACCAAGCCCGACGTACCGGTGAGCCTGGAGTTCGAGGGCATGGAGGCACCGCTGCCGGCCATCGAGCGCTCGCTCGCCAACATCATCCGACTGACCGAAAGCGTGGCGTGACATGACGACGCGGATTGCAGTGATCGGGCTCGGCTCGATCGCCGTCGAGCACCTGAAGGCGTACCAAACGAACCCGCAGGCCGAGCTCGTGGCCGTGTGCGACGTGGACCTCGAGCGGGCGAAGGCGCGCGGTGAGCAGTTCGGCGTGGAGCGGGTGACCGGCTCCGCCGAGGAGATCTTCTCGGACCCGGACGTCGACGCGGTGAGCGTGTGCGTACCGAACACGCTGCACGCCCCGATCGCCGAGGCGGCGCTGCGGGCCGGAAAGAACGTCCTGGTCGAGAAGCCGATGACCGTGACGGTGCCCGAGGCCGAGGCGCTGGTGAAGGCGGTCGAGGAGACCGGGAAGGCGCTGCAGGTCGGTTACGTACGGCGGTACGCGCCGAACGCCCTGGTCACGAAGCGGTTCCTGGACGCGGGCGAGTTCGGTGACATCTACGCGGCGCGGGCCACGCTGCTGCGGACGGCCGGCAACCCCGGCGGCTGGTTCGGTGACGTGGAGCTGTCCGGCGGCGGTCCGCTGATCGACCTCGGCGTCCACATCATCGACCTGTGCTGGTACCTGATGGGGATGCCGAAGGCGGTGTCCGCGTCCGGGGCGACGTTCGCGCCGCTGGGCGCCCGCGACAACATCCAGAACCTGACCCGGTACAAGGCGGCGTCGGCGGCGCGGCCGAACACGGTCGAGGACTTCGCGACGGCGCAGATCCGGTTCGAGGGCGGGGCGGTCCTCGACGTGGCCACGTCCTTCTCGCTGCACGCGCGTAACGAGATCAGCGTCCGGATCCACGGTGACAAGGGCGGCGCGGAGATCGAGCCGGAGCTGCTGATGGTCACCGAGCGGCACGACACACTGCTGCACGTCCAGCCGCAGATCGACTCGCTCGGGTTCGACTTCAAGGTCGGGTTCGCGAACCAGATCGACCACTTCCTGCGGATCTGCCGTGGCGAGATCCCGGCCGACGCGACCGCGGAGCAGGGCCTGGAGATGGCCCGGATGCTGACCGCGATCTACGAGTCCGCGAAGAGCGGCGCCGAGGTGAAGATCACCCGCTGACCTGGTCGGTTGCCCGGGGTGGTCGACCCCGGGCAACCGGTCCGCGTCACAGGCGAGCTTCGAGGCCGTCCAGGATTCTGGCGAGGCCGTAGCTGAAGCTGTCCTCGCCGCCCGCCTCGAGGTCGGTGTTGCTGTTGGCGGCGTACAGCGCTCGCATGTGCGGATACGGCTCGGCGGCCTTGACCGCTGCCGGCCAGACCTCGGCCTGCCACGCAGCCATGTCCTTCCCGCTGCGCTTGAGCTTGGTGACGGTCGCGGCCTCGACCGACGCGACACCGATCACGTAGCCGAGCACGGTGTTGGCGGCCTGGTCTGCCTCGATCAGCTCGAAGCCGGCGGCCAGATAGGTGCCGAGCAGGTCGTCGGAGATCCGCATCAGGTTCGGGCCCAGGTAGTTCATGCCCACGTCGGCGAGGGTGGGCGCCACCCACGGGTGCCGGACGATCATCGCGCGCACGCTGCGCGCCGCGGCTTCTGCTGCCGGGCGCCACGCCGACGGATCGGTCACGCGCGGCACCTCGACCTCGCCGTACACCTCGTCGACGACGAGTTCGAGCAGCTCGTCCTTGTTCGCGACGTGCCAGTACACCGCCGTCGCCACCGCGCCGAGCGCCGCGCCGAGTTTGCGCATCGTGAGCGCCTCCAGCCCGTCGGCGTCCAGCAGCTTGATCGCCTCCGCGACGATCTGCTCCTGGGTCAGCGCGGGCTGCTCACGACGCCGGCCGCGCTTCGGCCGGGTCCAGACCGATGTGTACTCCTCGCTCGCCATGCCTCCACCCTAGCCGATGATTGAACACTGTGCAGGACTTGACCGATGTTCAATTCTAATTGCACACTGTTCAGGCAAGCTGAACGCTGTTCAAGAAGATGACTCGAGGAGGTGCGCGATGACCGCTCGGCATCCGCGCAGGTGGCTGATTCTGATCGTGCTCTGCCTGAGCACGATGGTGCTGGTGCTGGACAACGGGGTCCTGAACGTCGCGATCCCGGTACTGACCGAGGATCTCGGTGCGAGCGCGCAGGAGATCCAGTGGATCGTCGCGAGCTACATCCTGGTGTTCGCCGGGCTGCTGCTGACGGCCGGCAGCCTGTCCGACCGGTACGGGCGCAAGAAGGTGATGATCGCCGGCCTGGCGATCTTCGGGGCCGCGTCCCTGCTGGCGACGTACGCTGGGACTCCGGAGATGCTGATCGCGGGACGGGTGCTGATGGGCGTCGGCGGCGCGGTCGTCATGCCCAGCACGCTGTCGGTGCTGATCACGGTCTTCGATGACGACGAGCGCCGCAAGGCGATGTCGATCTGGAGCTCGGTACTGATGGTCGGGCTGATCGGCGGGCCGGTGCTCGGCGGGGCGCTGATCGCGAAGTTCTGGTGGGGCTCGGTGTTCCTGATCAACGTGCCGGTGGCGGTGCTGGCGATCGCGGCGGCCGTGGTCCTGATGCCGGAGTCGAAGGGGCCGTGGCGCAAGCCCGACCCGATCGGTGCGCTGCTGTCGATGGTCGGGCTGGTGTCGTTGGTCTGGGTGATCATCGAGTTGCCGGAGCACGGGGTTTCGTGGCCCATGCTCGTAGTTGCCGTTGCCGGACTGACGTTGTTCGTGGTGTGGGAGCTGCGGACGCCGGTGCCGATGGTGCCGTTGGCGCTCTTCCGCGACCGGAACTTCAGTGGCGGCAGCCTGTCGCTCGTGCTGCTGCAGATCGCCAACGGCGGGTTGATTCTGGCGCTGACGCAGTACCTGCAGTTCGTGCTCGGGTTCTCGCCGACGAAGGCTGGTCTGGCGATGGCGCCGATGGCGGTGGCCGTCATCCTGGTGAACGGTGTCGGGGTGACGCTCGGTCAGAAGATCGGGAACCGGCCGATGACGGTTGCAGGGTTGGTCGTGCTGGCCGGCGGCTTCTGGGTGATGTCGAGGCTGACCGCGGACGACGGGTTCGGGATGGTCGCTCTGGCGTTGGGTGTGTTCGGTGTGGGTGCGGGTCTGGCTCAGCCTGCGGCGACGGCGGCGCTGATGGGCGCCGTGCCGCACGAGCATGCCGGTGTCGGGTCGGCGTTGAACGACACCGTGCAGCAGGCGGGTGCGGCGTTGGGGATCGCGATCCTCGGGTCGGCACTGGCGAACAACTTCACCGCGAAGATGCCGGAGTCGGCGCCGGCCGTCGCGCGACGCTCGATCGGCGAAGCATTCGCTGTCGGAGACGCGGGGTTGGCCGACATCGCCCGGAAGGCCTTTGCGGAGGCGATGTCGGGCACCTTCGTGGTGAGCGCCGTCGCGGTGCTGGGGTCTGCGGTGCTGGCGCTCGCGCTCCTGCGGGACAAGAAGGCGACAGCTGACGAACAGATCAAGGACGAGGTTGCCGTCAGTTGAGTAGGGCGGTGGTGAGGGAGTTGGCGTTTTGTTCGAGCCAGGTTTGGCGGGCGCGGATCTTGTCGCCGACTCCCTCGGTCCACATCCGCTGCCAGCCGCCGCCGAGGGTTTCGGCGCGGTACTTCATCGTGTGCCAGGCGCGCTCGTTCAATCCGATCGTCAGCTCCAGTGTGCGGGCGCGGTCGGCGGGGGAGAGGTCGTAGGCGTCGGCGAGGAGCCGGCAGCGGCGCGGACGGTCGAGGCCGCGGAGCTCGGGGTCGAGATCGGCGTCGACGCCGAGCGGGGCCCACCACAGCATCAGGTTCACGAACTCACGAGCCCGGCTCACCGGGCGGGCGAGATCGAAGTCGATCAGGGCGTACGCGCGACCTTCCCGGAAGACCACGTTCTCCGGCGTCACGTCCTGATGCCCGACCAGCTCCGGCGGATCGTTCAGGTCCGGCAAGCCCGGCGGTTCGATCGGCGCGGGCAGGTTCTCCGGGATCCCGAATCCCTCGACGGCGTCGTCGTACGCACGCAGCAGCCGCGCGACCGAGACCATCCGCTCCTCGTCGGCGATCCACGGCGGCCGCGGGCGGCCCGCGACCTCACCCTCGACGTACGTGAGCGCCTGCCGGCCGGCGGAGTCGATGCCGAGGAACCGCGGTGCGCCGTCGAACCCGACCTTCTCCAGGTGCAGCAGGACGTCCTGGACAAGTTCGGCACGCTCGCCGGGCGGGCGCCGTACCGTGTCGCCGACGCGCACCAGGCCCTCGGTCACGTCGCCGCCGAGCAGCGGGATCTCTTCGCCGTCCTCGATCACTCAAAGCCTCATTCCGCTGGATGAAACGTTTGTCTGCACAAAGAAGGCCTGCACGGTAGCGTGCCACGATCCGGGCTCTCACTGAATTAACTGGACCGCGCGAACCTGAGCGTCGCGCTGCCGTTCATCGAGGACGACCTGCACCTCGACCTGAGCAACGCCGAGAAGGGCCTGATCCTCGGCGCGTTCTTCTGGGCGTACGACGGGGCGATGCTGGCGGCGGGCCGGTTCGCGGACAAGGTGGGCGCGCGGAAGGCGTTCACGTTCGCCGCGCTGTGGCCGCGCTGACGCCGCTGGCGCGCGGGTTCTGGTCGTTGTTCGCGTTCCGGTTCGCGCTCGGCGCGGGGGAGGCACCGGCGTACCCGAGTGCGACCAAGGCCGCGTCGCGGTGGTTCCCGGCGCACGAGCGGGCGTTCGCGAGCGCGGTGATCGACTCGGGTTCGCGGGTCGGGACGGTGCTGTCGCTGCCGGTCGTGACCGGGCTGATCGCGCTGGTCAGCTGGCACTTCTCGTTCGTCGTCCTCGGCGTCCTCGGGATCATGATCGCGGCGGTCTGGTACTGGTACTACCGCGACCCGATGGAGCACCGGCACGCGAACGCCGAGGAGCATTCCTACATCGCTTCGAACGGTGCGCGGCTCGACGAGAACGACTCCGAGGCCGCGGCGCAGGTGCGCTGGCGGGACCTGTTCCGGTACCGGACGATCCGGGGCATGATGCTCGGGTTCTTCTGCCTGAACTTCGTCATCTACTTCTTCCTCACCTGGTTCCCGTGGTACCTGAAGGACGCCCGCGGGCTCGACCTGAAGGAGCTCGGGACGCTCGGCACGTTGCCCGGTATCACCGCGATCGCCGGCGGGTGGATCGCCGGCATCGTCGCCGACCGGCGGATTCGGGCCGGCGCGGACGTGACGCGCGTGCGGAAGACCGTGATGGTCGGCGGGCTGCTCGGCGGTGCGGCGATCGTGTTCGCGGCGCCCGCGAAGTCGGTGTACGTCGCGTTGCTGTTCCTGGCGATCTCGTACGCGAGCCTGGCGATCGCGGCGACGGGGATCTGGTCCTTGCCGGGTGACGTGGCGCCGTCGTCGCGGCACGTGGCGTCGATCGGAGGCATCCAGAACTTCGCGTCGAACATCGCGGGGATCATCAGCCCGTACGTCTTCGGCCTGCTGCTCGACATCTACCACGGGTCGTACCTGCCGTCGTTCGCCGTCGCGGGGGTGGTGGCGGTGATCGGCGCGCTGACGTACGCGTTCGTGGTCGGGAAGGCGGAGCCGCTGCCGGTCCGCGACAACTAGGTTTTGCCAACCCGGCAAGATTGTTTGCCGCTTCGTGCCGAGGTCGCGCACCATCGGTGCATGACCACCGAACAGCTCCCTGACGAGCACTGGAACGCGTTCTACACCGAGCACGAGCAGATCTGGAGCGGCAAGCCGAACGTCGCCTTCGTCGACGAGGTGTCCGGCCTGACGCCGGGCCGGGCGCTCGACCTCGGCTGCGGCGAAGGGGCCGACGCGATCTGGCTCGCTGGGCGGGGCTGGACAGTGACGGCCGTTGATATCTCGACGGTCGCGTTGGGGCGTGCGGCTGAGCATGCGAAGGCGGCTAGGGTCGGCGACCGGATCGACTGGCAGCAGCACGAGCTGGGGAAGTCGTTCCCGGACGGCGAGTTCGACCTGGTGTCCGCGCAGTTCCTGCACTCCAAGACCGAGCTGCCGCGCGACGGGATCTTGCGGAGCGCGGCGGCCGCTGTCGCGCGAGGCGGCGTACTGCTGATCGAGGGCCACCTGGGCTTCCCGCCTGGAGAGCACAACCCGCATCCCGACATTCACTTCCCGGAGCCCGATGAGGTGATCGAGAGCCTGGCGCTTCCGGACGGTGAATGGGAGACGCTGGTCAGTCGCGTGCACGACCGGGCGCAGGTGCTGCGTGACGGCGTACCGATCAATCGCCGCGACTGCACGGTCAAGCTGCGCCGTCACTGAGCCGTCACTGGGCCTTGTTCACCTGGGCGTCATCCGCGGGGCCGAGTCTGTGCTCATGAACACGCCTGATCTGGTGCAAGAGTTCGGCTTCCGCGTGCTGGACGAGGAGGACGACGACCCGGTGCTGCTGCGCGCCGACGGTACATCGGTGGACACCTGGCGCGAGGGATACCCGTACGGCGAGCGGCTGGCGCGGGAGATCTACGACCGGGACAAGCGGCTGTTGCAGATCGAGCTGCTGAAGCTGCAGTACTGGGTGAAGCGGTCGAAGCAGCGGCTGGTGATCGTGTTCGAGGGGCGTGACGCAGCCGGCAAGGGCGGGACGATCAAGCGGTTCATGGAGCACCTCAATCCACGCGGGGCGAGGATCGTTGCGCTGGAGAAGCCGACGGAGCGTGAGCAGACGCAGTGGTACTTCCAGCGGTACGTCGCGCATCTGCCGGCGGCTGGTGAGATGGCGTTGTTCGACCGCTCCTGGTACAACCGCGCGTGCGTCGAGCACGTGATGGGGTACTGCGACCAGGAGCAGTACGAGGAGTTCATGCGGCAGGCGCCCGAGTTCGAACGGATGCTGGTGCGGTCCGGGATTCTGCTGGTGAAGCTGTGGTTCTCGGTGTCGCAGGCGGAACAGCAAACGCGGTTCACGATCCGTCAGATCGATCCGGTGCGGCAGTGGAAACTCTCACCGACCGACCTTGCCTCGCTCGACAAGTGGCAGGCGTACACCGAGGCCAAGGAGGCGATGTTCCACTACACCGACACGCCCCACGCCCCCTGGACCGTTGTCAAAAGCAACGACAAGAAACGCGCCCGCCTCGAAGCCATGCGCCACGTCCTCTCCCTCTACAACTACACCGACAAGGACGAAGACCTAGTAGGCCACCCCGACCCCAAACTCCTAGGCCCCGCCGCCCAAGTCCTAGAACACGGCGAGTCCGCCAACCGAACCTTCCCGAAGCTGTAACCACCCGGTACGCCGTACGCGGGGGGCTTAGGTGGTGAGGGGGAGGTGGACGGTGAAGGTGGCGCCGTGGGGGATGGTGTCGGTGGTGGTTACGTGGCCGTGGTGGGCGGCTACCAGGGCGGCGACTATGGAGAGGCCTAGGCCGGAGCCGCCGGTGGAGCGGGTTCGGGCGGTGTCTACTCGGTAGAAGCGTTCGAAGATGCGGGCCTTCTGTTCGTCGGTGAGGCCGGGGCCGGTGTCGCTGACCTCGAGGATGGCTTCGGAGCCGCGGGTGCCGACGGAGACGGTGATGGGCGCGTCGACGGGGGTGTAGTGGAGGGCGTTGCTCACCAGGTTCCCGAGGACCTGCCGCAGCCGTGCCTCGTCGCCGGAGACGACCGGCGCCTCCGAGTCGGGCAGGATCGTCAAAGAGATGTGGCGGTCGGGCTGGACGGCTTGCGCGTTGTGCAGTGCGTCGGCCGCGATCGGGAGCAGGTCCACGGACTCCGAACGCAACGGTCGTTGCTGGTCCAGTCGCGCGAGCAGCAGCAGGTCGTCGACGAGCAGCCCCATCCGCTTGGCCTCGTCCTCGATCCGGCGCATCGTGTCGGCGTCGGTCACGTCACCCCGGTGCCGGGCCAGCTCCGCGAACCCCCGGATCGACGTCAACGGCGTACGCAACTCATGGGAAGCGTCCGCCACGAACCGCCGCATCCGGTCCTCGGACTGCCGAGCGGCCTCCTCCGACTGCCTCGCCGCATCCTCACTGCGCCGCGCCGCGAACTCCGACGCGGTGCGCTGCGCGAACGCCGTCTCGATCTGCCCGAGCATCTGGTTCAGGGCGAGCGACAACCGCCCGACCTCGGTCCGCGGGTCGCGCTGCGGCACCCGTCGGCTCAGATCCCCGCCGGCGATCGCGACAGCGGTGTGCTCCACGTCCTCCAGCCCGCGCAGACTTCGCCGTACGACGTAAGTCCCGAGGCCTGCGAGCAGCACCAGCAGGATCACCCCGGCCGCGGCCTGGATCCCGACGAGCCGCTGGATCGTGTGGTCCATGTCCTTGAGACTCTGCGCCACCATGACCGATCCGTCGCCGTTGGCATTCTCGACCGCAAGCACCCGCCATCGAGCACCACCAGAGACTGCATCCACCACGAACGGCCGCCCGTCGCGCGCACGGACCTGGTTGAGGTTCAGAACGGGCAGCTTCGGCAGCGGATCTGGATCGGCGAGCCGCGCACCGTACGCACCGTCGGCGCTACTCCCGTCCGCCTCGTTGAACTGCACGACGAAAGCACTCGGTAGCGGCCGTCGGTCCCCGAAGCCTCCCGGAGGCGGCGGACGCCGGTCCTTCCCGACGTGGGCGAGCTGCGAGGCCGTCTGCTGCAGTTGCTCGTCGACGCGGTCGATGAGGTAGCCGCGCATGATCGTGGTCGCCAGCACACCGGATGCGGCCAGTGCGAGCGCGACCAGCGCCAGCAGGACCACGACGATGGTGACGCGCAGCGGGTACCGGTCGGCGAACCGCCGGTGGTTCAGTTGCATCAGTTGGGGCCTCGCGGAGTACGCAGGACGTAGCCGACCCCGCGGACGGTGTGGAGCAGCTTCTGGTCGCCGGTGTCGACCTTACGGCGCAGGTAGGACATGTACGACTCGACCACGCCGGCGTCTCCGGCGAAGTCGTAGTTCCACACCGCGGACAGGATCTGGCCCTTCGACATCACCCGCTCGGCGTTCTCCAGCAGGCACCGCAGCAGCTTGAACTCGGTCAACGACAGCTGGACGGCCTGACCGGACTTGAAGACCTCGTAGCTGTCCTCGTTCAGCTCCAGGTCCGCATAACGCAGTACGGCGGCCTCGGTCGTGGTCTGTTCGCGGTGACCGGAACGGCGGAGCAGCGCACGGACACGGGCGACCAGTTCGTCGAGGCTGAACGGCTTCGTGACGTAGTCGTCGCCGCCGGTCTGCAGGCCGAGCACCTTGTCCTCGACCGCGTCCCGGGCGGTGAGGAACAGCACCGGCACGTGCCGGTCCTCACCGCGCAAGCGGCGTACGACCTCGAAACCGTCCAGCCCCGGCATCATCACGTCGAGCACGACCAGGTCCGGCTCCACGTCCCGCGCCTTGCGCAGCGCCTCGGCGCCGTGGGTCGCCGTGGTCACGTCGTACCCGGCGAAACGCAAACTTGCGGACAGCAGCTCGACGATGTTCGGCTCGTCGTCGACAACCAGCAGATGCGGACTCATGGTCTCAGTGTGCAGGCGATTCCCATGCGAACCCTGGAAGGTTCCTGGCAATCACCTGTGAGTCGTCCGCGACTACCCAGAGCGAACTCACCGGGGACCGTGCTTGAACCCCCACTTCTGGCCCGCCGCGTCACGGACGGTCCCGTCGTTCACCGAGCTGGCGGTCGCCTTACCGTCGGTGACCACGGCCGTTACGGTCACGGTGTTCCCGGTCTTGACGTCGTCGATCCCGTCGCGGGCCGCGTTCACCAGCGTGTCCTCGGTCAGCGTGTAGGTCCGGCTGTACCCGTCTTCGCTCTTCACGGTGATCGAGTCCTTGCTGACCGCGGTGACCTCGCCGCGCTGGGTCGCGACGGTCTGGTACCCGCCGCCGTCCTTCGGTACGACGAACTCGCCGTGCAGCGCCCCGCCGAGCCCGAACTCGCCCCGATGCCCGAAGCCCTTGCCGGGTCCACCAGGTTCACCAGGCTTCTGCTGGCCGGGTGTCGCCGGGCTGGAGGGGGAGGCCGACGGCGACGGCGTCGGGTCCGCGTTGCTGGTGGCCCAAGCGACCCCGCCGGCCGTGGTGGTCACGGCCACGGCGGCCACGGTGCCGAGCAGCCGCCATCGCTTCTGTGAGAGCTTCATCCTGCTGTGCCTTCCGTACTGCGTACCGGGACGTCACCCGGCACTGTTCCTTCCCACGGTGGCGCGCGGAGCTTAGACAAACCTCTGCTGCGGATAAGAACAGCCTGGCAATCACCTAAGAAACGGTGCACGGCCAACGGCTCAGACGATGAACAGGACCGCGATCAGCCAGACAGCAGCGGCGAGGGAGGTGCCGACGAGCTCGATCAGGATGGACACGCCGGTCTGCCGCAGCGCGTGCTTGGTCGAGGTCCAGGCGGCGGCGTTGTCGCGCTGGCGCTGCAGCTCGGACAGGTAGACGCCGATCGGGAAGCCGACGAACATGCCGACCACCGGGATCACGAAAAACCCGACGATGCCGAGCAGGATCCCGAAGACCATCGACCGCCGCGGAACGCCGGCCTCGCGGAGCCGCCGCTCCGGTACGACGTACTTCACCACCTGACTCGCACCGATCAGGACCACGGCGATCGCGAACACCACCCACCCGATCGCGCTGCGCTCGACGAGCGCCCAGACCAGGATCGCCGCCAGACTGAGGATCGCCCCGGGCAGGATCGGTACGACGATGCCCACGATCCCGACGAAGATCGCGATCCCGACCAGTACGGTCACCCCTGTCTCCATACCCACACTCTCTCGCATCAGGGCACCTTTAGGGTGGAGACATGTCCCCATTGCACGAACTGGTCACCGCCCTTGCTGCCCCGTGGGTGGTCCTGTCGCCCCGGTCCGGTCAGCTCACCGGTTCCGGCGCCGAGGGCGTGTACGCCCGGGACCGCCGCATCCTGTCCCACCTGAGCGTGACGGTCGACGGACGCGAGCCGCTCCCGGTGCATGTCGACGAACGGGACGCGGCCACCCATCAGTACGTCGCGATGGTCGAGGGGCTCGGCGACACCCGGCACGACCCGACCGTGATGCTGTACCGGACAAGGACCGTCGACTCCGAAGGTCTGACCGAGCGGATCACGCTGGTGAACCGTTCCCGGTCCGCGATCGAAGGCCGGCTGGATGTTGCCCTCGGCACCGATCTCGCCGGTACGGCGGCGGTCCGCAGCGGCGCCGCCGCCGGCCTGCCGCAACTCGCACCGCTCCCGGACGGCCCTGGACGCACGCGTTGGGAGAGCGACGACACCCGCGTCGTCGTCACCGCCGACCCCGGCGTCTCGGCCACACCGCGTGTCGAGCCGGGGGAGGAGTTCACCATCACCGTGCGCGTGACGGCCGACTTCCCGAAGTCGAACACCGGCTTCTCGATCGAGCCGCCGGCCGAGCGCACGCCGTACGACGTCACTGTCCGCTGTGACGACAAACGCGTCGAACGCTGGCTGGACCGTTCCCTGGAGGACGTCCGCGCGCTCCAGCTCGCCGCGGACGCCGACCGCTACCTCGGCGCCGGCCCGCCCTGGTACCTCACGCTCTTCGGCCGCGACTCGCTGATCTCGTCGGGCATGCTGATCCCCGTCGACCCGACGCTCGCGGCCGGCACGCTGCGTGCGCTGGCCGCCCGGCAAGGCACCAAGGTCGACGCCGGGTCCGCCGAGCAGCCGGGCAAGATCCCGCACGAGCTCCGCGCCGAGGTCGCCGACCACGGTGGCGGACTGGTCCTCCCGGCCGTGTACTACGGCACCCACGACGCGACCCAGCTGTGGATCATGACGCTGCACAAGGCGTGGCGCTGGGGCATGCCCGCCGACGAGGTTCGCGACCTACTGCCGAACCTGAAGCGCGCCCTCACCTGGATGAAGGAGTACGCCGACCCGGACGGCGACGGCTTCCTCGAGTACGTCGACGAGTCGGGCCATGGGTTGGCGAACCAGGGCTGGAAGGACTCCAACGACGCCGTGCAGTGGCCGGACGGGACCCTGGCGACGGCACCGATCGCGCTGTGCGAGGTGCAGGGATACGCGTACGCCGCTGCCGTGAAGGGCGCCGAGCTGCTCGAGGCGTACGGCGAGTCCGGCGACGAGTGGCGCGCCTGGGCGGCCGCACTGCAGGAACGCTTCCGCGCCGCGTTCTGGGTCGACGGCTACCCGGCGATCGCGCTCGACGGCGCGAAGAACCCGGTCGTCGGGCGTGCCTCGAACATGGGCCACCTGCTCGGCACGGGGCTGCTCGACGCGGACGAGGAGCAGACGGTCGCCGACGTGCTGGCCGGCGACGACCTGAACAGTGGCTTCGGGCTGCGCACGTTGTCGACCGCGATGACCCGCTTCAACCCACTCGGCTACCACACCGGCAGCGTGTGGCCGCACGACACCGCGATGACGGTCGAAGGCCTGTTCGCGAGCGGTCAGTCCGACGTGGCGTCGTCGTACGTCGAAGGGCTGGTTCGTGCTGCGGAGGCGTTCGACTACCGCCTGCCGGAGTTGTACGGCGGTCGCGGGACGAGCGCCGAGAGTACGCCGACGCCGTACCCGCTCTCGTGCAGTCCGCAGGCGTGGGCTGCAGCCTCGGCGGTTGCTGTCCTGGTGGCCGCGTTCGGCATCGAGCCCGACGTACCTGGTGGCACGCTGACGATCAATGCCGCTGACTCGGTGCCTTGGCAGGTGCTCGAACTCGGCGGGTTGTGGGTCGGCGGCGAGACGTTGTCGGTGCGGTTCGAGAACGGCTCAGTCGTGGTGGTGGAGGCCCCTCAGAGTGCCGTGATCAGCGCGAACGCGGACAGCCCGAGGTAGATCGCCGCGACGATCAGGTTGCGGCGGCGGCTCGTCGTACGGACCCCGCGGAAGCGGCGACCGACGGCGTCCGCGCCGACCGCGTAGCAGAGGTCGAGCGTGAGGCCGATCAGCAAGGCGCCGACGCCGAGCAGCAGGAGTTCGGTGCGGAGCTGAGCGGGATCGGCGCCGCGGGTCGCGAACTGCGGCAGGAACGCCAGGAAGAACAGCGCGGCCTTCGGGTTGAGCAGGTTCACCACGACGCCGTCGCGGAACACGCGGCCGAGTGGCGCGGCCTGGATATCGGCTGCGTGGTCGTTCGCGGGAGCCTTGAGCAGCTTGAGACCGAGGTACGCGAGGTAGAGCGCCCCGGCGACGGTGATCGCGGTGAAGAGCGTGGGCGACGCCTGCACGAGGGTCGCGAGACCGAGCGCCGTGACGACGATGTACACGAGCGTCCCGGTCTCGATGGCCAGTGCCGAGACGACGCCCGCGCGACGGCCCTGGGTGAGGCTGCGGAGCGAGATGTACAGGTTGTTCGGCCCCGGCATTCCGACCAGCACCACCGTCGCGCCGGTGAACCCCAGCAGCTGACCGATCATCATGTCTTCTCACTCCTGCTCTCGAACTGGACTGCCTTCCGGTACTAGCCTGGCGGCGCGAGAAGCAGTCCACCCGAGCCAATCCGAGGAGAAGTGGACCGTTCTGGAGACCCGTCGGCACTGGCCGACCTGATCGGCCATCGGCTGAGCACCCGTAGCGGCGGCCTGTACCGGCGGCTGGCCGACGAGATCGCCGCTCTGATCGGCTCCGCCGAGCTCCCGGTCGGTGCCCGCCTCCCGGCCGAACGACGGCTCGCCGACTCGTTGGCGATCAGTCGCTCGACGGTCGTCGCGGCGTACGACGAACTCCGCGCCCGCGGCCTGGTCGAGAGCCGGCGCGGCAGCGGTACGACGGTCGCCCGCGCGGCCGGACGTGGTCGTTCACGATCGGACAAGCAGATGCCGGCCGGGTACGGCGAGTCGCTGTTCCACCGCATCACGGTCGGACCGGGTGAGGTCATCTCGCTCACGTACGCCGTGGATCCCGGGCTGCCCGAACTCTCGTCGGAGCTCATCGAGCTGGCGTCCGACGAGCTGCCCGCGCTGCTCGGCGATGTCGGGTACCACCCGCGCGGTCTGCCGGTGCTGCGCGAGCGGATCGCGGAACACTTCACCGAGGGCGGACTGCCGACGTCGCCGGACGAGATCGTGGTGACGACCGGCGCGCACCAGGCGATCGCGCTGGCGACGCAGATGTACCTGCGCCAGGGCGCCGCGGTCGCCATCGAGCAGCCGAGCTGGCCCGGATGCTTCGACCTGTTCGGCGCGGCCGGCGGGCGAGTGGTCGGCGTACCGCTGGACGACGCCGGGATCCGGCCGGATCTGCTCGAGGCCGCGTTCGCGGAGCACCAGCCGGCGATGCTGTTCGTGATGCCGACGTTCCACAACCCGACCGGCGGGCTGATGTCGGCGAACCGTCGTCGGCAGGTCGCGGAGCTGGCGGCGCGGCACAAGGTCGTCGTGGTCGAGGACAACGCGTACTCGGCATGGGATCCGGCCGGTCCGGAGATCCCGCCGCCGCTGGCGGCGTACGCGCCGGACGATGCGGAGGTGCTGACGATCGGGTCGGTGTCGAAGGCCGCGTGGGGTGGACTGCGGATCGGATGGATCCGCGCGTCGCGGCCGTTGGCTGAGCGGCTGGCGCGGCACAAGGCGCTGGCCGATCTCGGGAGTCCCGTCATCGACCAGGCACTGACCGCGCGGCTGCTGCCGCGGCTCACCGAGCTGACGTCGGCGCGGGCGCGGCTGGCGACCGTACGGAAGAAGCTGATGGGGGAGTTGCTGACCGAACGACTGCCGGACTGGGAATGGTCGTCGCCGGTGGGCGGGTCGGCGCTGTGGGTCCGGTTGCCGGACACAGACGCGCGGGTGTTCGCGCAAGTCGCCTTGCGGCACGGCGTCGAGGTGGTGGCCGGGCAGGCGATGGATCCGTCGGGTGCGCACGACGACTACCTACGGGTGCCGTTCGCCTACTCCGAGCAAGTGCTCGATGATGCGGTCACGCGGTTGTCGCGGGCCTGGCAGGAACTGCGGCGGCACGGGCCCGGTCCCGGCGTACCTGTCGTGTAAGCCTTTTGGGCAAAAAGAGGGATGGCGGTTCACCGTCTCGGGTGAACCGCCATCGAAGCCTGTGATGACTTTGGCGCCGACGCTGGCGCGTTTGTTACAGCGTGTGGGTCACCGCTCGTCGTCTACGGCGACCGTGGAGGGGGTGGCTTCGAGCCGACCGGTCTCGTCGTGGATGGTGATCGCGATGTCGCGCAGCTTTTCCGAGTGCTCGCGGCCGTGGTGGGCGCAGAAAAGTAGCTCCCCACCGCTGGTCAGGGTGACTCGGACGTAGGCCTGCGCACCGCAGCGGTCACAACGATCCGCGGCCGACAGCGCCGAACTCGGGGCGAGTGCTGTAGTCATTGAGGCCTCATCTCATCTAGTTCCGTACTCACCAGATAGCAACATCCTGACACGTGGATCGCTTCCCGGTGGGGACAACGTGTCCGTATGTGAGACGAACCACCTGTCTTCGTATGACGCTTGCTGACGCGGAATCGTTTCTTCGCCGGGCGATTTTCTGGTGAGACACGGAGGCGGGGTGCTTCTTCTCTCACTGTGCGCCATGGAACCGTCACCGTCTGCTCGGAATCGGAGTGTCGTACGCCACTCTTAATCGAGTCCGGATCGATACCTGTCGCGACATGTATCACCGGTACCCACCGGCCAGTCGTCACGGGCCCCGCCTGCCACGTTTTGGGGGTCCGGCCGCATAGGCTGTCGTGTGTAAGTGTGGCAATCCAGTGAAGGAGCCCTGTGGCCGCCCCGACGCCTCGCAGTACCGAGATCGACCCGGCGTACAACGCCCGCCATCTGCTCGTCCTCGAAGGTCTCGAGGCGGTCCGGAAGCGGCCCGGTATGTACATCGGCTCCACCGACAGCCGCGGCCTGATGCACTGCCTGTGGGAGATCATCGACAACGCCGTCGACGAGGCCCTGGCCGGGCACGGCGAGCGGATCGACGTCGTGCTCCACAAGGACGGCTCGGTCGAGGTGGTCGACCGCGCGCGTGGCATCCCGGTCGACATCGAGCCGAAGACCAAGCTCAGCGGTGTCGAGGTCGTGTTCACCAAGCTGCACGCCGGCGGCAAGTTCGGCGGCGGGTCGTACAACGCGTCCGGCGGTCTGCACGGTGTCGGCGCGTCG
The DNA here is from genome assembly GCF_046549195.1 of Kribbella sp. C-35. NCBI lineage: Bacteria > Bacillati > Actinomycetota > Actinomycetes > Propionibacteriales > Kribbellaceae > Kribbella > Kribbella sp. C-35. The sequence continues at coordinate 294,329 of NZ_JAJPWG010000006.1, read as the reverse complement.
GTGGTGAACGCGCTGTCCGCGCGGCTGGACGTCGAGGTCGACCGCGGCGGCGTGATCTGGACGACGTCGTTCCGGCGCGGTGTCGCCGGTGAGTTCGACGGCGAAGGAGCCGCGGCCGGCTTCACCCCGGCGAAGGGGCTGCGGAAGGCCGGCCGGGCGAAGAAGGGTGTTACTGGCACCCGGATCCGGTACTGGGCGGATCGGCAGATCTTCACCAAGGACGCGACCTTCAACTACGACGAGCTGGTCACCCGGGCGCGGCAGACGTCGTTCCTGGTGCCGGGGCTCGAGCTGGTGATCCGCGACGAGCGCGGCGACGAGGCCACCGAGGAGACCTTCAAGCACGACGGCGGGATCAGCGAGTTCTGCGAGTTCCTGGCGACCGACCAGAAGGTGACCGAGGTCGTCCGGCTGGCCGGGACCGGTCACTTCACCGAGACCGTCCCGATGCTCGACGACGCCGGCCACATGACGCCGACCGACGTCGAGCGGGACCTCGACGTCGACATCGCGGTGCGCTGGGGCGACGGGTACGAGACCGAGCTGCGCTCGTTCGTGAACATCGTCGCGACCCCGAAGGGCGGCACCCACGTCGCCGGGTTCGAGCGCGCGCTGTCGAAGAGTTTCACGAACGCACTAGATGGCACCCGGCTGCTGAAGAGCGGCGAGGAGATCATCAAGGACGACGTACTCGAAGGTCTGACCGCGGTCGTGACGGTGCGGCTGGCCGAGCCGCAGTTCGACGGGCAGACGAAGGAGGTGCTGGGTACGCCGGCGGCGTCGCGGATCGTGGCGAAGGTCGTGCAGTCCGAGCTCGAGTCGTTCCTGACGTCGACGAAACGGGAGCACAAGGCGCAGTCGCGCGCCGTACTGGAGAAGATCGTCGCCGCGTCCCGGACGCGGGTCGCTGCCCGTCAGCACCGGGAGCTGCAGCGGCGGAAGACCGCGCTGGAGTCGTCGGCGCTGCCGGCGAAGCTCGCGGACTGCCGGAGCAACGACGTCGACCGGTCCGAGCTGTTCATCGTCGAGGGTGATTCCGCGCTCGGTACGGCGAAGCTGGCGCGGAGCTCGGAGTTCCAGGCGCTGCTGCCGATCCGGGGCAAGATCCTGAACGTGCAGAAGGCGTCCGTCGGCGACGTCCTGAAGAACGTCGAGTGCGCGTCGATCATCCAGGTGGTCGGGGCGGGGTCGGGCCGCACGTTCGACCTCGAGCAGGCGCGCTACGGCAAGATCATCTTCATGGCGGACGCCGACTCCGACGGCGCCCACATCCGCACGCTGCTCGCGACGCTGTTCTTCCGGTACATGCGGCCGCTGGTGGAGGCGGGGCGCGTCTACACCGCCGTACCGCCGCTGCACCGGTTCGAGCTGACGAACCCGAAGAAGGGGCAGGACAAGTACCTGTACACGTACAGCGACTCGGAGTACCAGCGGAAGACCGCCGAACTGATGAAGAAGGGCGTCCGCTGGAAAGAGCCGCCGCAGCGCTACAAGGGCCTCGGTGAAATGGACGCCGACCAGCTGGCCGAAACCACCATGGACCCCCGGCACCGCACCCTCCGCCGCATCACGGTAGACGACGCCGAAGCCGCCGCCCAGGTCTTCGACCTCCTGATGGGCAACGACGTAGCCCCCCGCAAGGAGTTCCTGGTCCAAGGCGCCTACGAACTAGACGAAAACCGCATCGACATCTAAACGCCACCGCTCCGCGGCGACAACCTTTCAGCCACCTTTGGTGGCGGCGCGCGAGGTGGTGGAGTCGCCGGTGTTTGCGGCGCCGCGACCTGTGGTTGACGGGGTGCGAACTGTTGGTGGCTATCGCATGATGTTCCACAACACGATGTTGTGTGCGTGCGCGGCCTTCTCGTTCCCACGGAACTGGACCTCGTACGTAGTGCCGCTCACCTGTACCGCGATCGTGCTCGTGGACGCGAACTTCCCGAACACGGACTTGTCGGATACGTAGGACACCGACTGGATCTTGCTGTACGGAATGCTCGTCAAGGCGGTCTTCTTGCCGACGAACGAGTTGTCCTGCACGATCACGCGTAGGTTGGTGAGACCGATGAACCCAGTGCCGACACCAAGTCCGTCGTACACGGCGATGATGCTCTCACCGTTGAGCAAGCCGGCACCGATCTTGTCGAGCTGGTCCTGTTTGTCGAACACAGGCTGATTCATGGAGCCCCCCATCTGAAGCTGCGCACCCCTACGCAACGTGACGAGGGTAGCCGATGGCGGAGCGGGTCGGGTGTGTGAGGGTGGGGGTGTGGAGCGGATGCCTCGGTTGGCTTGTTTCGATCTGGACAACACGCTTATTGATCGGGACGGGGCGTTTCTGAGGTGGGCTCGTTGGTGGGCGGACTCGGCTGGGCTGGGGGAGGCTGGGGTTGAGTGGTTGGTTGCTCATGACAACGGTGGGTTTCGGCCGCGGGCGGAGTTGTTCGAGTTGGCGCGGGTGCGGTTCGGGCTCGCGGCTTCGGTGGACGAGCTGGTGGCGTCGTACGACGAGGAACATCCGTTGTTCGCCTGGGTGGAGCAGCCCGTGCTCGACGGACTGGCAGACCTGCGCGCGGCCGGCTGGCGGATCGCGGTGGTGACGAACGGCGGCACCGTCCAGCAGAACCTGAAACTGGAGTACACCCAGATCGCCGACGTCATCGACTACGCCTGCGTCTCCGAGACAGTCGGCGTCCGCAAACCCGACCGCCGAATCTTCGAACTGGCCGCACACCAAACCGGCACAACCCTGACCGACGGCTGGATGGTCGGCGACCACCCTTCCCACGACATCGCCGGCGGCATCGCAGCAGGCCTCCGCACGATCCAAATAGGGAGCCGGCAAGTGCCAGACACACCGGCCGCGGATCATCAGTTCGACTCGGTAGTGAAGGCGTTCCCCGTCATCTTGGCGGGATGACCTGACCTGGTGCGACCTCGCGGCCGTCGACGGTGATTGTCGTACGACGGGGCTCGACGGTCATCTCGATCGCGTGGCCGCGGTAGTTGAGGTTGGTGAGCCTGACGTTGCCTGCAGCAACTGGGCTGGGGGTGATGGTCAACGACCCGTCGGGTTGGGGGTGGATGCCTAGGAGGCCGGTGAGGAGGGATTCGGCTCCGGTGAGGCCGGCGATGATGTTGATGCGGCGGCCGCTGGCGGGCGCGCCGGGTTTGTCGGAGTAGTGGTCCTGAGGGAAGTACGGGTAGTGCTCGCCCATCCAGAACAGGCGGCGTAGGACATCCCACGCACGGTCGGGTTCGCCGTGTTCCCAGAGAGTGAGCGCGAGTTGCGGGGCCTCGCCGGTGTAGGCGCCGGCACCGGACCAGTCGATGTCGGCGGTCTCGTAGTGCAGTGGATCCTCGGCGCTGACGCTGCTGACGCCGTACTCGCCGAGGAACGCGCCCGGACGCAGGTGGCTGATCAACGCGGCGGCGACGTCGGGTGGGCAGGCGCCGGCGCGAAATACGTCGTACGCCTGAATCGAGTACGCGAGCTCGGTGTGGCCGTCCGGGTAGCGGCTGCGGAACCAGCCGGCGTCGGCGTCCCACAGCTGCCGGATCACCTCGGTGCGGATCTGTTGTGCCGACTCCCGGAGGTCAGCGGTTGGTAGTGCGGCGCCGGTCAGGTCGGACAGGTCGGCGAGGGTGTCGAGGGCCCATGCGCGTTCGGCGTTGGGGCTCGCGACCACGTGCTCCCATCCGGTACTTCGCATCTCGAGAAGGTTGCTCTGATCGCCGTAGTCCCGCAGTACGCCGGTCTGGTCGTCGGGCTGGAACCGCTTGTCGAGCGCGATCAGTACGTCGTACAGCCGGGACACCAGCGTCGGATCGAGCGGACGTTCCGCGGCGGCGGCGCGGGCGAGGGACACGAGCGACCAGCCGCTGTACGCGTAGGCGACGCCGAGGCCGGTGCCGTCGGGGGCGATCGCATACCGGTCGGTCAGGTCGGCGTCGAGGAACGACTCGATGACGTCGACGACGCGGTCGCCGAGCATCAGGCTGAGGAGGTTGGGCGCGTAGCCGCCGGTGTCCCACGCATATGCGCACAGCGCGCCGCCGTCGAGGCCGGAGGTTGCGATGAACGGCCGGGTGACGAAGTCCGGGTGATCCCACCAGCAGACGAGGCCGCTGGCCAGCGAACGCCGGTAGTACTGCTCGAGCCCAGGAATGTCGGACGTGAGCACCGGGAGCCGCCCGAGCACGTCGGCGAGTGTGCCGGACGGCGGTGTGTGGCCGACTGTCACGGTGAAGGTGGTCGTGCCGCGGGGTCGGAGAGTCGCGGTGAGATCGCTGTGGAGGAAGAGGATCTCGTCATCCGTGCCTGGCCCGGGTGGGACCCAGCCCCATTCGGAGAGCGGTACCCGGTGGGTTTTGGCCGCGGCGAGATCGGGCTGGATCGACACCTCGTGGGTGTTCGTGGAGCGGTTGGTGATTGTCAGCGTGAGCTCGTAGCCGGCCGCGCCCGGTACGAGCGTGGACTCGACGGCGAGCGACGTCAGACGGCTGTCGGCGTACTGGTGGTATGTGCCGTGGCGGACCAGGCGATCCGGCCGCCAGGTGCCGCCGGACGGGAGTAGACCGCGGTCCCCGGCTCCGGGTCGTGCGGCGTCGACGATGCGCCGCCCGTCGACCTCGAACGAGATCGTCAGCCGGCTGTCGGGCGCGGCCAGTGGGGGAGCGAACCAGCCGCCGACACCGCAGACGGTGTTGGCGAGCTGGGTGACGGTGCCAGTCGCGCTGCGCACCCACAGTTGGGCGGGCGGTGCGGCGCGGCGGAGGTCGAAGCTGAAGTCGTCGAGGGAGTACGGCGGCATGGGCGGCCTTCCTGATCTGCCGGGGGCAGGCGTGGTGGACCGGTCCGGGCAGGTGATCCCGGCCTGCGTAGGACCGGTCCAACACGGTGGAGCGATCGTGGCACGCGGGCGCCGTACGGCGCAATCCCCTGGCGGGAAACCGTTTTCGGGTGAGGTGTTGACGGGGTTGCGGGCCGCTGTTACGTTCCGGAGAACCAGCCCGTTGGACCAGTCCAACGGACAGAGCAAAGGAACCTCCGGATGGCGAAGCTGACGATTCGTGATATCGCCGCGCTGTCCGGCGTCTCCAAATCGACGGTCTCCCTGGTGCTGAACAACAGCCCGAAGGTCGACCCGGCGACACGGCGGCACGTGCTCGCGGTGATGCGCCGGAACCGGTACGTCCCGAGTTTCGCGGCGACCGCGCTGGCCAAGGGCAGTACCCGGCTGATCGGGATGGTCGTGCCGGGCCTGTCCTGGCACATGGTTGCCTCGATCAACATCGGGGTGGCCGCGGTGACCGAGCGCAGCGGGTTCGACATCATCCTGTACACCGCGACCAACGACCGTGACTACGGTTCGCTGATCGACCGCATCCTCACGTCGAGCATGGTGTCCGGCCTGCTCGTGGTCAGCCACGAGCAGCCGCTGGAACCGCTCGTCCAACTGCACTCCGACGGCCTGCCGGTCGTCCTCGTGAACACCGTCGACGCCGATGTCGCGCTGCCGTCGGTCACCGCCGACAACTACGACGGTGCGCTGACGGCGATGGACCACCTGCTCCAGCTGGGACACGAGCGCATCGCCTGTGTCCAGGGACGGATGGTCTACCGGTGCTGCCAGGACCGCTACCGCGGCTACCTGGACGCGCTCCGGTCGGCCGGCATCCAGCCCGATCCCGAGCTCACCAAACCCGGTGACTTCCTGCCCGAGCAGATCCGCGCCCGTTCGCGGGAGCTGTTCGCGCTGCCCCCGGACCAGCGGCCGACCGCCGTGTTCGCGCACTCGGACGTGACGGCGTACGCCGTGATGACCGCCGCGGCCGAGGCCGGACTGCGGGTCCCGGAGGACGTCTCGGTGATCGGTTTCGACGACATCGAGTCGGCGGCCCAGATCCGGCCGCCGCTGACCACCATCCAGCAACCGTTCGTGGACATGGGCAAACGCGCCGCCGAGATGCTGCTCGAAGCCATCGGTCCGACCGACGAACCTCCCACAGAAGAACCGGCCGATGAGCGCCCCCGGCTCGTGATGCCGACCAGCCTGATCGTCCGGGCGAGTTGCGGGCCGGTGCCCGTGATCCGATCCCCGCGCGGACGCTCGCAGACGACCAAGACACCGTCCAAGGCCTGATCCGTCACGGATCGAGGTCCCGCCCGACCGCCCGATCGCAGCAGTCCCCGTTCAGGACCCCGGCGTACCGCCGGTGGGTCCGCGCTGCTGTGCGCCCTCTGGAAGGAACGTCCAGTGATCAGAAAACTGGCCACCGGGGTGACTGTCGCTCTGGTCGCGGCCGTCGCAGTGGTCGCCCCCACTGCGCGCGCCGACGCCGCCCCCGTCGAAGTTCTCCCGCCTGATGCCGTCGCCAACTTCACCGAGTTCAAGAGCCTTCCCGCCGACGCGACCCAACAGGTCCCGATCACCGGCAACCCCAACTTCACCAAGGCCCTCCAGATCGCCGTCCCGAACGGTCCGCAGAGTCCCGGTCTCGACGGCGAGTACGAGATCACGCTCGGCGTACCGGCTGCCGCGACGGTGACCGAAGGCGATGCGCTCGTCGCCACGCTCTGGGCGCGGTCGATCTCGCCCTCGGCCGGCAACGCTCACGTGGTGTTCGAGACCGACGGGGCGCCGTACAAGAAGTCGCTCAACGCCGCGCTGCGGTACGGCACCGAGTGGCAGAAGTTCCAGTTCCCGTTCCGCGCCACCACGACGTACACGGCCGGCACCACGACGGCGGCGCATCTGAACCTCTGGCTCGGGTACGGCGCGCAGACCTTCCAGATCGCCGGCGTCTCCGTGCAGAACTGGGGCCCCGGAACGCCGGCCGGCTACCCGCAGGTGACCTACGACGGCCGGGACACGAACGCGGCCTGGCGTACGGCGGCCAACGCGCGGATCGACCAGTACCGCAAGGGGAATCTCGCGGTCTCGGTCGTCGACCCGGCCGGCAACCCGGTCAGTGGCGCGACCGTTTCCGCCGTACAGCAGACCAGTGCATTCAAGTTCGGGGCCGCGTCGGACGGCTCGCGGCTGATCGGTGATCCGTCCAGCGGGATCAGTGCGGCCGACCTCGCGCAGTACCAGAGCAAGGCCTCGACGATCTTCAACCAAGGGGCCCTGGGCAACAACCTGAAGTGGAACCACTGGGAGAACCCGACCGAACGCGACACGATCACGCTCCCCGCGATGCAGTGGATGCGCGAGCGCGGACTGCGGATCCGCGGGCACAACCTGGTCTGGCCGTCGTGGGGATACCTGCCGCCCGACCTGAGCACGCTGCAGAACGATCCGGCCGCGTTGCGGACCCGTGTCAACAACCATGTCCTGGACGAGGCCGGCGCACTGGCCGGGATCGTCGACGAGTGGGACGTGGTGAACGAGCCGTACTCGGAGCACAGCCTGCAGGACATCCTCGGGCCGAACGAGATCGAGTCCTGGTTCCGGCTCGCGCGCCAGGCCGACCCGAACGCGAAGCTCGCCCTCAACGACTACGGCCTGGTCGAGAACAACGGCTGGGAGACGCGCCACCGCGACCATGTCTACGGCATCGTGCAGTCGCTCAAGGCTGCCGGGGCGCCGATCGACCTGGTCGGTTTCGAGAGCCATTTCAACGGGGTGCAGCTGACATCGCCCGACGATCTGCTGTCGATCGTGGACCAGTTCGCCGGACTCGGGGTGAAGGTCGCGATCACGGAGTTCGACGTGGACACCGACGACCTGCAACTGCAGGCCGACTACACCCGCGACTTCATGATCGCGATGTTCTCGAACCCGAACGTGAACCAGATCAGCAACTTCGGCCTCTGGACGAAGAACATCTACAACCCGCGCGTCGCGCTCTACAACGACGACTGGTCGCCCAAGCCGAACGCACTCGTGTGGGAGGACCTGATCACCCGCCAATGGCACACGAGCGCGAGCGGTCAGACCAGCGCGGCCGGAACGTACGGAACGCGCGGTTTCCTCGGTGACTACCTGGTGACCGTCACCGTGAACGGCGTCTCCAAGCAGGTCAAGGTCGCGATGCCGACCACGGCCGGCGCGTCGGTCAAGGTGATCGCCGACGGCATCGCCACCACTGTGCGCACGGATCAGCCGAACCCGATCGGCGACGGCGACTTCGAGAGCGGTGTCCGCGGCTGGACGCCACTCGGCACCGGCCCTGCGACCGCAGCGAACGCGCACAGCGGCCACACCGCGCTGTCGCTCAGCCCCGGCTCTGGCGTCACGCAGAACCTGACTGGCATCACGCCGGGCACGAGCTACCTGCTCTCGGGATGGGGGCGTCTGAACGGCGGCGGCACCCAGTGCTACGTCGGCGTACGTGGGGGAGCGACCGCAGGTACGCCGACCTTCCAGTACGTCCTCTCCTACGCCGACGAACGCGCGTACACACAGAAGCTGGCCGCCTTCACGCCACCGACAGGGACGAAGTGGGTTCAGGCGTTCGCCTGGTCGAACCCCGGTACCACGTCGACCGAGTGCACCCTCGATGACCTCGCCATCACACCCACGGACGGCACACCACCGCCGGCCCAGGGGCCGCCGCCGACAGCGCCGTACCTGCCGACGCCTTCGGTCCTTGCGAACGGGTCGTTGGAGAACCAGTCGAACACCACGGGCTGGTACTGCCTGGGGACGTGCACATTGAAGAACGCGTCGACGACTCCGCACGGCGGCAGTGGTGATCTCTCGGTGACTGCCAGGGCGGCCGCATGGGCCGGTCCGGCGCAGGGCGTGTCGGTGGTGAACGGCGGTCTGTACGACTCGTCGGCGTGGGTGCGCCTGGCCAGTGGTTCGGACACCGCGATGGTGAGTCTGAAGCTGACTACCTCGACTGGATCGACCACGGTCCGCCTCGGCACAGCTCCAGTCACGAGCACCGGGTGGACCCAACTGTCGGCCGCCAACGCGCAGGTGAGCTGGACCGGCACGCTCAGCAAGGCCGAGTGGTGGATCAGTACGACGACCGGTGCCGGCGACCTGCTGGTGGACGATGCGTCGTTCGCCCCGATGGCGAAGACCGTCACCGATCCGGGCACCGGTCCTGCGGAGACCACCTTCAACCCGGTGCAGCCGACCGCGGCCTGCGTCGTACACAACACGGTCGACAACACGTACACGGCGTACTTCGGGTACTCCAACGCGAACAACTACTACATCCCGGTCCCCGTCGGCGCGGACAACGCCTTCAGCCCCGGACCGTCCGATCGCGGCCAGACCGTCTCGTTCCTGCCCTACCAGCGACCGCGCCGCGTGGCGGTCACCTGGGACGGCAGCCCACTCACCTGGCGGCTCGGCGCACTGACCCAGACCGCGTCGTCGACCACGCCGGCCTGCAGCTAAGTCACTGGAGGAACACTCATGTCATCACGCATCTCACGCCGGACACTGCTCCGCGGGGCGGCCGGTCTGGCCGGCGCCGGCGCACTGGCCGGCTGCTCGTCCGGCGGGGACTCCAAGGGGTCGAAGGCCGCGACGACCATCACGTACTGGGACTGGTACGCCAGCCAGGCCGGCTGGGTCGACAACGAGATCAAGCTGTTCCAGGAGGCGCATCCCGGGATCGCGGTCAAGAAGACCACGCAGGTCAGCGACAAGTACGCCGACCTGGTATCGCTGGCGTACCGGAGCAACAACGCGCCGGACATCCTGATGGTGCCGAAGAGCCCGCAGCTGAGCCAGCAGATCTCGCAGAGCTGGCTGCTGCCGTTGGACAAGTGGGCGACCGGCTCCTGGCAGGGACGGTTCCCGGAGAACAGCTTCGTCGAAGGTGTCGACGTCTTCAGCGGGAAGGTCTACACGGCGCCGTTCGCCGCGCCGGCTCCGTCGCTCCAGCTGTACGTCCACCACGGCGTGTTCAAGGACGCGGGACTGACGAACGCGGACGGCAGCGTGAAGCTCCCGAAGACCTGGGACGACGTCACCAGCGCCGCGGAGGCGATCGCGTCGAAGAGCGGTGGCAAGGTGGCGCCGTTCGGGTTCGGCAACTCGACGAACACGACCCTGGCCTGGTGGCTGGATCTGTTCGTGCGCGGCGCCGGCACGCCGGGTGGCGCCGCCGTCGGCGGCATCGACGGGATGGACTATCGGGTCGGTAAGTGGACGTACGGCACGGACCGGAACTACCTCGACGTCATCAACCTGCTGCTCGAGTGGAAGAACAAGAACTGGTTCTACCCGAACTCGATGAGCATCTCCGACGAGCAGGCCCGCGCCTTCTTCGAACGCGGCCGGTTCGGCATGACCGTCGGCGGAGTGTGGAACCAGCCGGAGTGGACCAAGCACAAGTTCACCGACTACAGCCTGGTCACGCTGCCGACGCCGACGGCCGGTGACCCGAAGGCGCTGTTCTACGGCCCGCCTGGCGGCAAGTTCGTCGCGGTCAACGCCAAGACGCCGCACGCCGACGAGGCGTGGGCGTGGTTCGACTGGCTGTACAGCCCCGACGCGGGGAAGCGGTGGGTCGAGCAGGGGCAGGGTCTCTCGGTGTACGCGAAGAACAACGACCCGAAGAGCGTGACCTTCGCTCCGTTCGCGCAGTACGTCGCGATGTCGGGCGCCGCCGTCGTCGGACCGCAGCCCACGATCCGGAACCCGAAGGTGTCGGCCGTTCAGCTGCCCGGGGTGAAGCCGGACATCAACGACGTACTCGCCGGCGTCTACACCGGACAGCTGAAGGATCCGCAGGCCGCGCTGAACGAGCTGGCGGACAAGATGAACCAGGCTTTGGGTGACGCGATCAAGAAGGCTCCCGGAGTCAGCGCGAAGGACTTCACGTTCGCCGACTGGGACCTGACCAAGCCTTACACCACCAAGCCGGGCACCTGATGGTCATGACCGCCACGGTTCGCGACGACGTCACCCACGCCGAGCCACCGCGCTCGGCCGGGCGGCGTCGCGCGCGCCGCCGGACCTACCTGTGGTCGTACGTGTACCTGGCGCCGATGATGGTGCTTCTGCTGGTGTTCGTGGTGTACCCGATCATCGCCTCGCTCGGCTACACCTTCTACAAATGGGACGGCATCGGCGATCCGTCCGACTTCGTGGGGCTGGGCAACTTCCGGCAGATCGTCCACGACAGCATCTTCTGGCGGTCGCTCGGACACACCTTCGTGTACGCCGCGTTCGTCGTACCGATCCAGCTCGTGCTGGCGTTGGCGCTGGCGCTCGTGCTGAACAACAAGAAGTTGCGGTTCGCGTCCTTCTACCGCACGTTGTTCTTCCTGCCCGTTGTCACGTCCGCCGCAGTGATCGGTGTCGTGATCCAGTTGCTCGTGTCGAACTTCGGCGACTCGATCAACTCGGTTCTGCTGAAGTTGCACGTGATCGACCAGCACGTCGACTGGCTGGGGGATCCGCACTTCGCGCTCGGGATCATCATCCTGGTCGGGATCTGGCACACGTTCGGCTACAACCTCGTGTACTTCCTCGCGGGCCTGCAGACCATCCCGGAGGAGCTGTACGAGGCCGCCCGGCTGGACGGCGCGGGCCGGTTCGCGACCTTCCGGTACATCACGATCCCGATGCTGCGCGCGGTCGGCGTGGTGATCGTGATCCTCGCGGTGATCGGGACGTTCCAGATCTTCGACCTCGTCCAGGTGCTCACCAGCGGCGGGCCGTTCTTCGCCACCGAGGTCGTCAACACCTACATCTACCACCTGGCGTTCGGCGGGAGTAACGCGAACGCAGTACAACCGGACATCGGCCTCGCCTCGGCCGCGTCGTTCGTGTACGGCGTACTGCTCATCGCGTTCTCGGTCGTGCAGGTCGTCGTACTGCGCTCTCTCGCGAAGCGCCGCGGGACGGGAGGTCTCGCATGACGCGCCGGCGAGCAGTGACCGCGATGACGCATGTCGCGCTGCTGGTCAGTGGGCTCGCGTGGCTCTATCCGTTGTTCTGGGCGCTCGGGAGTTCGCTGAAGAGCGACGACGACTTCTTCACCGACGGGCTGAATCCGATGCCGTCGCACTTCCTCTGGGCGAACTACCTGAACGCCTGGCAGGAGGCGTCGTTCAGCCGGTACTTCATGAACACTATTCTGATCACGCTAGGCATGGTGGTGATCACTTTAGTAGTCACTTCCTGCGCGGGATACGTACTTGCCCGTACACGGTTCCCGGGGCGTGGGCTCTGTCTCGGGCTGGTGTCCGCGACGCTGTTCCTGCCACACGGGTACACGATCATCCCGGTGTTCGACCTGATGCAACGGCTGCATCTGCTGAACAGCCTGTGGTCGGTGATCATCGTCCAGGCGTCCGGGGGAGTGGTCTTCGGGACGTTCCTGTTCATGGGCTACTTCATGGCCGTCGACCGCGAGCTCGAGGACGCCGCCCAGGTCGACGGCGCGAACTTCCACCAGACGTTCGCGCGGATCATGCTGCCGCTGTCCGGCCCGATGCTGGCCACGGTCGGGCTGTTCACCGCGATCACCGCGTGGAACAGCTTCTTCATCCCGCTGGTGTTCACGCTCGGCCGGCCCGAGCTGCGCACGCTGGCGATCGGGATGTACGCGTTCATCGGCGAGAACTCGACCGAGTGGACGCTCCTCTGCGCGGGGACCGTCATCACCCTGGCGCCGATCATCCTGCTCTTCGTTCTCCTGCAGCGCTTCTTCGTCAACGGCCTGGCCGGCGCCGTCAAGCAATAGCCGTCAACCCAATAGTCGTCAAGCAATAGGAGGTCCTGAATGCCCAATCCAGTGCGTACCGCGATCGTCGGCACCGGCAACCGGGCCCAGCTGTTCACCGAGGGTCTGGCGAAGCGGGACGGCTACGAGGTCGTCGCGTTCTGCGACCCGAATTCGGTGCGGATGGCGTTCCACAACCGGATGCTGCTCGCGGCCGGCCGGCACACCGCGCACCAGTGGCCGCCGGCACGGTTCGAGGAGATGCTCAAGGTCGAGCGGATCGGGTTGCTGGTGGTGACGAGTGTCGACGCGACCCACAACCAGTACATCCAGGCCGCCCTGCGGGCCGGCGTACGGGTGATCAGCGAGAAGCCGATGACCACGGACGCCGTGAAGGCACAGCGCATTCTCGACGTCGTCGAGGAAACCGGCGGCTCGTTGTCGGTGGCCTACAACTACCGCTTCAATCCGGTCCACCGCCGGGTGCGCGAGCTCCTGGCCGAGGGTGCGATCGGTGACATCCACTCGGTGCACTTCGAGTGGCTGCTCGACGTGTCGCACGGCGCCGACTACTTCCGGCGCTGGCACCGGGACAAGGCGAACTCCGGTGGTCTGATGGTGCACAAGGCCAGCCACCACTTCGATCTGGTGAACTGGTGGCTGGGCGCTGAACCGCGGATCGTCTATGGGCAAGGGCAATTGGCCTTCTACGGGCCCGGGCAGCGGCACGGGTATGCGCGGGACTACTCGCGGGTCAACGGTTCGGCGGAGGCTGTGGACGATCCGTTCGCGCTGCACCTGGCCGGCAACACGACGTTGCGCGAGCTGTACCTGGAGGCCGAGGCGGAGGACGGCTACTACCGGGATCGCAACGTCTTCGCCCCAGGCGTCTCGATCGAGGACGACATGGCGCTCCTCGTCTCGTACGACAGCGGGGCGACGATGACGTACCACTTGACCGCGTACTCGCCGGCCGAGGGCTACCGCGTGATGTTCAACGGCTCCGCCGGACGGCTCGAACTGAATGTCGAAGAGTCGACATATACCGTGCCTCACCACCGGGTCGAATCGGCCAAGGGATGGGTTCACGGGGACGTGGCCGCGCCGGCCGCGGGCCGGACCAGCATCACCCTGCGGCCGTTGTGGAAGCCACCGGTCGATCACACGGTCGACCATGACCATGCGGGCCATGGAGGCGCCGACGCGCGCGTTCTCGCGGCGCTTCTCGACGACGACCCGACGGATGGTGCGGACATCGCCGACGCGCGACAGGCGGCGTTGGCGCTGGTCACAGGACTGGCCGCGAACCGATCCTTCGAGACCGGGCTGCCGGTCCGGACAGCCGACGTCCTCAAGCTGTGATCAGAATAGTGGTCATGTGATCACTATTCTGATCACGAAAGAGCGGATCGCAGGATCGCGTGGGCTCCGGTGACGATCGCGTCCCGGTTGGCTTCGTACGTCGGATCGGTGATCGCGGTCTTGTTCGCAAGGTCGAACGACAGCACCGGGACGTGCAGGTGGCCGGCCGGCATCGACAGGTCGAGCAGGTCGCGCTGCAGAGTGTTGCGGTAGGCAACTTCATTGGAGAGGTAGCCGCCACCGGCGCCCTCGGAGGCGATCGAACCGTCCGTGGGACCGTCTGGCCTGCGGACCGGTGTGGTCTCGCCGGCAGGGATCTCCAGCACGGAGGTATTGACGCGGGTGCGGAACGGCGGGACCGCGGTCTGCGCCATCCGCGCGAGCGGCAGGCTCGAGGTCAGCCACTCCGGGCCTGCCGGCATGCTTGGGGAGACGACCGGCGCGCTGATCGTTCCGCCGCCCCAGAGGTTGTTGTTGTCGCCGATCGAGCTGACCGAACGCCGGCGTCCGTTGAAGACCTCGAGATCGAAGATGCCCACCCGGCCCTGGCTCGCGGTCATCACCAGGTCGGCGTGCTGCGGACCGGGGCGGTAGTGCGGTGCGAGCGCGTTCTCGACCATGCTCTCGTCGAAGTCGGTGTACCGGACCGGGAACATGACCGTCTGGATCTCGTACGTCGTGCCGTTCACCCGCCAGCGTTGACCGTCGAGTGTCAGCGCGTTGGCGCCGGACGGGTTGCCGATCCGGATGTCCGCGTCGAGTGTGAACGGGTCGAAGCCGGTGACGAGGATCTTGCGGACGCCCGGGGTGAAGCGGGTGCGGGTGATGCCGCGGGAGGCGTACTCGAAGGAGCGGATCAGGTTGGCGCGTTCCGTCGTACCGAGGCCGAAGGCTGGTTGCCACTGGCGCAGGGCGAGGGCCATTGAGATGCGCGCCCAGTACAGGCCGCGGTCGTCCGTTGCGGGTAGCGCGTCGGTGCCGTGTGCGGGGCGCTGGGCGCGTTGGGTCGCCGTACGCCAGAGGGCCTCGCCTTGGGTGCGTACGAGGGTTGCCGCGGCCTGACGGTTGGGGAGACGGCACAGGAGCTGTGTGAACAGGTCGACTTGGCGGTCGAAGCCTGATCGGCGCAGGATCTCGGCTGGCACCGACGGGCCGCCGTTGACGCCCCGGCTCAGTCGCTGCTCCTCGACTGTGCCGACGATCGACTGGTCGAGGCAGCCGGTGACCGGTCCACCGCGGAAGGCCGGTGCGGTGGCTGGGAGCGCCTGGGCGATCGGTGCGCCGGAGAGTACGGCGGTCAACGCCAAGGCGCCGGCGACCAGGGAGCGGTGGAATGAGCTGGGGCGGAGTCTCATAAGGGGTGTCTATCAGATTTCCGGTCGGGATCCGAGAGAACCTCGGTGTTCGTGGGTACTGCAGACTGTATGCAATCTGCTACGGTCGATGAGACGGCACCGCCCCGCCGTCCGCGCGTGAGGAGACCCGCTCATGAACACCCCTTCCCGCCGGCACCTTCTCACCGCCTTCGGCGCAGCTCTGGGCGCCGGCGCACTCGCCGCCTGCAGCACGTCGCCTGGAGGCGGTGAGTCCGGCGCCTCGGTGGGTGTGAACGGGAGCCGGCCGCCGACATCGGGCGGCGTGCAGACCGCAGGGTCGGTTGCTGATGGCAAGCAGGCGGTTGAGCGGTTGCTGGCGGGTAATGCGCGGTTCGTGGCCGCGCAGGAGCAGGATCTGGATGAGGGGATCGCCCGGCGGATCGCGGTGAGCAAGGGACAGCATCCGTTTGCAACAGTCCTCGGCTGCGTCGACTCCCGCGTGCCGATCGAGCTCGTCTTCGACCAGGGTCTCGGCGACCTGGTCGTCGTACGCAGCGCCGGCGGAGCACTCGACCAGTCGGTGATCGGCAGCCTGGAGTTCGGAGTCGCCGAACTCCACACTCCGCTCCTGCTCGTCCTCGGCCACCAACGCTGCGGCGCCCTGGACGCCACCATGAAGGCCCTGGACAAGCCCACCACCCATCCCGGCAAGCTCGGCTACCTCGTGGACACCCTCGCCCCAGCCGTCCGCCAGATCTCCGGCCAACCCGGCGACCGCCTCACCAACGCCGTCCACGCGAACGTCGCCCACGTCCTCGCCCAACTCCGCCAGTCACCCGTCATCGCCCCACTGGAAAAGTCCGGAAAACTCCAACTCACCGGCGCCTACTACGAACTCGACACCGGCAAGGTCACCCTCAACCCTTGAGCAACCCGGGGGATGACCGGCTCTGCGGTCCGACGTGTGAGTGTTGGTGGCGGCCAGCGGGGACTGGAGACAGACCGTGGAAGCCTGGAACCGGACATTTCCTGTCTCCGCCCACCAGTTCCTGTCTCCAGTCCCCACCGCACCACACCACCGCACCCACCGCTCGCTCGCACGCACGCACGACGGGATATCCGATGGTGTTGTGCCTTCTCCGTTGGCATTAGCGGGGAGAACCCACAACACCAGGGGATATCCGGTCTTCTGTCGATGGGTGGGTGTTGTGGTGCCGGCAGGTGATCGGGTTGGTGGCGGCGCGGCTGCCCGCCGTGGTGGGATGTGCACGCTCGACAGGTAGTGCACCGGTGAGACGCTGTATGCGCGGAACCGTTCACGCTCAGGTGCACTACCCGTCCACTCGACACATCCTGTCGAGTTGCAGATACACCAGGCCGCGGCACCGCCCTGGAACCCGGCGACCACCCAAACGTCAGTCACAGCCGGATAACCGGTCTCCTGCTCGCGGGTCAGTCGATCTGGGTGAGGCGGCCGTTGTCCACGTCGTACATGAAGCCGCCGACGAGGATGTCGTCGCCGATCAGCGGGTGTTCGCGGACCGCGGCGACGTCGCGGCGGAGGGCCTCGAGCTGGTCGGGGATGACCGAGATCGGCAGGTAACCGGCCGGTTTCCCGGCGGCCAGTTCGACCTTCTCACGGAGGTCGTCCTCGGACATCGCGGCCATCGCGCAGCGGGTGTGCGGGATGATCATGATCCTCCGGACGCCGAGCAGCTGGACCCCGAGGACCAGGCCGGTCAGCGTGATCTCGGTGACCCGCCCGCCGGCGGACCGCAGGACCTTCGCGTCACCGGGCTTCAGCCCGAGCATCTCCAGCGGCGGGATCCGCGAGTCCATGCAGGTGACCACGCCGATCCCGGCATGGGCGATCCCGTCGAAACCGCCGTAGTGGAAGTCGGCGGCGTACTCGGCGTTGGCGGCGAGCAGATCGTCGAACCCGCCGCTCATCGCGCTGGACCTGACACTGGGCCTGACACTGGGGTACCGGCTTGCAGAATCGACATGGCGAACGGTTCCTTTCCGCAGGAGTCCGGACGGGGTGGATCGGCTGGTGCGCTGGTCACCGGCACGATCCACGACCGCCCGTCGACATGCTGGACACTGACAGTGTCAGCGCCTTCGCCGACAACCAGCAACGAATCCAGTGAGAGATCTCCGATCAATGTGCGTACGGCGACCTCAGCGGCCTGACCGCGCTTCGTCCACGTGGACCGGCCGCGCAACCCGGTCAGTACTGTTTCGCCCCGGTCGGCCGCGGCCAGCACCTCCACCGCAGCGTCGACCGTGAGATGTCCGTGCATGGTCCCGGCCGGCAGGTACGTCGCGGTTGGCGCGAACCGGTGCCCGCCCAGGTGATTGGCCTCCCACACCCGACCCGGCGCGCGTTCAGCCAGCCCCGACACCAACGGCCGTCCGAGTACGGCGCAACATTCGTCGCGCTTCCCGTTGGTACAGACCAGCACGATCGGTTCGTCGACCGGCGTCAGGACAGGTAGTGACGCAGCAACCGCTGCGCGATCACCGCGGGCGACCGCGCCGAGGTCGAGGTCGTTCAGCTCAGAAGGGTCCACGACCCGGCCGCCGAGCAGCCACGCATTGCCCGGCCTCGTGGAGGCGACGAAGACCTGGTGCGCCCGCTCGACCGAGTCCGCGTGCCGGCCAGGGGAGCGGATCAGGCCGAACCGTACGTCGACCTTCTTGCACTCGTCGTCGAAGGCGCCGCCGAATCGCGGGTCGAGGTGACTCTGCGTCGGGGCCTTCGCACCCCAGGGACCGGGCTGCTCGACGACGACCCATCCAGTGGCGACCACCGCCGTACCGGGCAACGGCTCCTGGAGTACTCGACAGAACGTCGAGCACAGGCCGGCGGGAGGAGCAGGGGTCCCAGGTGTCACAGCTTCACGGTACGCGACGTGAGACGGCTGTCCCTCATGATGATCATCATGTGTGCGGTGCGCCACGCCGCCCGAGCAGCAGGACGCCCAGGACGGCTGCCAGGAATGCACAGACCGCGGCCCCGGCGAAGATCGCGTGAACTTGTGAAACGGCCGCGTCGCGGAGCGCGTCGACGAACGGGCGGCAGTCGCCGGGGGAGGTCGGGCAGAGCTCGTTCGGCGATTTGATGCCGTCGGCAATCGCGTAGTACCGGCGGAGGCCGATCGCGGTCAGGGCCGAGACGCCGACGAGCATTCCGACCATCCGCGCCACGACCACGAGCGCGCTCACCAGACCGTGGCTGTCGGCGGGCGTCGCGCCGAGCATCGCGGTGTTCAACGGTGAGAGCGCCAGCCCGAATCCGAAGCCGCAGACGAGCAGTACGACGGTCGCCGGCCAGTGATCCAGCGCCGTACGGCTCCAGAACGCCATCACCACGAACATCGCACCCGACAACCCGAGCCCGGCACCGGTGATCAGCCCGAGCCCGTGCCGCCGCGTCAGCCACCCGCCGACGACCGCGCCGACTGGCAGAGCGATCAGGAAGCGCAGGAGCACCAGCGCGGCCGCGAGTTGCCCGCCGCCCTGTGTTGTGCGCGCAAACACCGGTACGTCGACCAGCGCCGCGATCAGCGCGCATCCGATCAGAAAACTGACCACCAACGAACCCCACGCCGGGCGACCGCCCAACAGGCCACGCGGCACGATCGCGGCCGCCGTACGACGCTGCCACAGCGCGAATCCGACCGCGAACACGGCCGCGCCGACCAGCAGCCACGGCCCGGCCGGCGACATCAGCTCGCGCTCGGGATCCGCCGTCGCGAAAGCGAGCACGACACCGGCCAGTGCGATCGCGAGCAGCAGCGCGCCGACGAGGTCGACTCGCGAGAGCAATGCAGCCAGGTGTCCACGAGTCTGCCGGAGCACGAGGCCGAGCCAGACAAGCGCTAGTACGAGCGTGACGACGCCGATCGGCGTGAGCAGGCGGGACGTTCCGGTGAAGGGCACGAAGGGCAGACCGAGCGTCACGCCGGATGCGAGCCGATCTGGTGCTGTGAGCGTCAGGCCTAGCGCGATGCAGGCGAGTAGCCCGACGGCGCCTGAGATCCGGGGCCGCCAGCGACCGCGGAGGAGGAGTGCGAGGACGACGGCGACGACCAGGTTCAGCCAGAAGATGTACCGCCAGTCAGCGACCGCGAGTACGGCGGCACCCAGCAGCGGCCCCAGCACGGAGCCCAGCTCCTGCACCGCCCCGACCACGCCCAACGGCAACCCACGCCGCTCCGCCGGCCACAGGTCCGCGACCAACGCGAGCGTGGCCGGCACCAGTCCACCGCCGCCGACCCCTTGAAGAAACCGACCGGTTACCACCAGCGGCAGGTCGTAGGCGCCGGCCGTGATCAGCGACCCGACCGCGAACAGCAACAGGGCTCCGACGAGCACCGGCGTACGCCCGGCAACGTCCGCAATCCGCCCGATCAACGGCAGTACGGCGATATACCCGAGCAGGAACCCCGAGATGATCGGCGCCGCCCGCTGTAGCTCGTCCGCCGACAGCCCGACCCCAGCCATCATGTCCGGCAATGCGAGTACGACGACGTACGTATCAGCAGCCGCAAACGCCACCGCGATGGAAGCCAGCGTGAGGCGAGTCCTCGAGGTCACGGCTTCGTGATTTCGATCTTCTCGCCGTATTTGTCCAGGGTTACGTCGTAGCTACTGGTGGCGCCGGAGTAGAACGGGCCGGTGATGGTCGCCGAGATCAGCTGTTTGCTGCTTTTGTCGATCTTGAACGTGCTTGGGAAGCTCTGGTCGGCCGGGGCCTTCGGGAAGATGCCCTGGAGGGACTTGCCTTCGACGGAGCCGGTGACCTCGGTGAGGACCTTCGCGCCCTCGCGCGTCTCGCCCTTCACCTTGGCGTCCTTGAGCGTCGGCAGGACGGCGGTCAGGCCCTTCGCCGGATCGAGGAGGATCGCCGGGTCGGGTGCGCCGAGCCCGGCCAGCTGTGTCGGCGTGAGCTCGATGTAGCTGGGGGAGAACGACACCTTGGCGTAGACCTTGCTCCCGACCGCCACGACCTCGGCGTCGATCGGCGAACCGGACGACCGCACGGTCAGCTTGCCCTTGAACGCGGGCGCGTGCGTCGCGACGCCGTCACCGCTGGCGAGCGTCTGCGCGTTGTCCGGCAGGTCGCGCCCGGTCAGCACGATGTGCACACTGGCGGCCTCGTCGATGGTCTTCTTGACGTCGGTCAGCAGCGCGACCGCGTCGCCACCGGACTGGCCTCCGCCGCCGGACTCCTTCTTGTCGCTACAGCCCGCCACCGCAAGAACCACGATCGCGCACAGCGCGAGCACTCTCTTCACAGAGGTCAGCCTGCCAGATCGGGAGCGCATGCAGCGATGGGCTGAGCAACCGGCACGCCGGAGCCGTCGCGCCGCACGTCGACGGGAGGCAGCTCGACGGGTGCGCCGCTGTTCGCGCTGGCCTTCACCGGCGCCGCGCCGACGTACCCGAGCAGCAGGCCGTCCTCGCCCTTCAGCAGCCGCTGGCAACGCACACCGCCGGTCCCGCGGCCCTTGCCCGGGTACTCGCTGAACGGAGTCACCTTCACCGCACCGACCTCGGTCCCCGGCAGCGCCGACGACGAGCCCGCGATGGTGACGACCTGCGCCTCGCGCCCGCTGTCGACAGCGCCGAAGAAGACCGCCTTCGCCTTCGCAGCGAGCCGTACGCCGGCCATACCGCCCGCGGTCCGCCCCTGCGGCCGCACGGCCGAGGCCGGGAAGTGCAGCAGCTGCGCGTCGGAGGTGATGAAGCACAGCTCCTCGTCGCCCGTGGTCAGCTCGACCGCGCCGATGACCTCGTCGCCTTCCTTGAGGCCGATGATCTCCCACGAGTCCCGGTTGCTCAGGTGATCCGGTACGACGCGCTTCACGACGCCACCCGTCGTACCGAGGGCGACACCGACCGAGTCCGGATCCATCGTGGTCAGCGCCAGCGCCTTCTCGCCCGGGTCCAGCGACACGAACTCCGCGATCGGCGCGCCACCCTGCAGGTTCGGCGCGTTCGCGGTCGTCGGTACGGCGGGAAGGTCGAGCGACTCGAGCCGGATCAACCGGCCCGCGCTGGTGATCAGGCCGTACTGCCCGCGGGCGGTGCTCTTCACGGCCGACACAATCGCGTCGTGCTTCGCGCGCGCGTCGCTGGAACCGAACGGCTCCACACCGTTCGTCCGCGCGAGCAGCCCCGCCGAGCTCATCAGGATCCAGCACGGGTCGTCGCTGACCTCGAGCGGCACAGCGGCCGTCTTGGTCGCGCCGGACGACTCCAGCAGCACGGTCCGCCGCGGCGTCCCGTATGTCTTCGCGACCTCGCCGAGCTCGTCGGACACCATCTTGCGGAGCAGCGCCGGGTCCTCGATGATCGCGGTCAGCGCCTCGATCTCGCGCTCCAGCTCGCCCTTCTCGGTCTCCAGCTCGAGCTTCGAGTACTTCGTCAGCCGCCGCAGCGGCATGTCCAGGATGTAGTTCGCCTGGATCTCGGACAGGTCGTAGATCTCGATCAGCCGGGCCCGGGCCTCGGCCGAGTCGTCGCTGCTCCGGATCACCTGGATGACCTCGTCGATGTCCAGGATCGCGATCAGCAGGCCGTCGACGATGTGCAGCCGGTCCTGGGCCTTCTTCCGGCGGAACTCGCTGCGCCGGCGCGTCACGTCGTACCGGTGCTCGAGATAGACCTCGAGCAGCTCCTTCAGGCCGAGCGTGCGCGGCTGGCCCTCGACCAGGCAGACGTTGTTGACGTGGAACGCGTCCTCGAGCGGGGTCAGCTTGTAGAGCTGCTCGAGCAACGCCTCGGGGACGAAGCCGTTCTTGACCTCGATGACGAGCTGCGTGCCGTGGGCGCGGTCGGTGAGGTCCTTGACGTCCGCGATGCCCTGGAGTTTCTTGCTCTGCACCAGGGTCTTGATCTTCTCGATCACCTTCTCCGGGCCGACGGAGTAAGGCAGTTCGGTGACCACGATGCCCTTGCGGCGCGGCGTGACGTTCTCGACGCGGGCGGTGGCGCGCATCTTGAAGCTGCCGCGGCCGGTCGCGTACGCGTCCTTGATGCCTTCCAGGCCGACGATCTTTCCGCCGGTCGGCAGGTCCGGCCCGGGGATGAACCGCATCAGGTCGTCGAGGTCCGCGCCCGGCGTCTTGATCAGGTGCCGGAGCGCCTGGATCACCTCGACCAGGTTGTGCGGGGCCATGTTGGTGGCCATCCCGACCGCGATCCCGGCGGCGCCGTTGACCAGCAGGTTCGGGAAGGCGGCCGGCAGCACGTACGGCTCGGTCTCCCGGCCGTCGTAGTTCGGCTTGAAGTCGACGACGTCCTCGTCCAGACCGGTCGTCATCGCCATCGACGGCGGCGCCATCCGGCATTCCGTATAGCGCATGGCCGCCGGACCATCGTCCAGAGATCCAAAGTTGCCGTGGCCGTCGATCAGCGGGACGCGCATCGACCACGGCTGCGCGGTCCGGACCAGGGCGTCGTAGATCGCGCCGTCGCCGTGCGGGTGGTACTTACCCATGACCTCACCGACGACGCGGGCCGACTTCACATGGCCGCGGTCGGGGCGGATGTTGTTCTCCGCCATCGAGAACAGGATCCGCCGCTGGACCGGTTTCAGCCCGTCCCGGGCGTCGGGCAGCGCCCGGGCGTAGATCACCGAGTAGGCGTACTCCAGGTAGCTGGTACGCATCTCGTCGGAGACGTCGACGTCGAGGATGCGCTCCTCGAAGTCCTCGGGTTCGGCGGTGCTGGTACGGCGTGCCATGCGGGTCTACGAACTCCTCGATCAAGCGGTACACGCGCCGCGACGGTCCGGCGCCGCACCCATTCTCCCTGGTGAACGGTCGTTTCCCTGGCCACGACCCGCAGAAGCTACGTCGCCGCGACCAGAGCGGACCCTACCGCCACCCTCAGACAAAGTCCGCCAAACGGCACAAAGGACACCGCTTCGCCGTCGAGCTTGTGTCCGGTGGTGTCCTTTCAGCCACGGCGTGGCGGACTAGTCCATTGCTGCGGAGGGTTGCGACCGGCGTAGGAGGTACGTCGTCGGGGCCAGGGCGGACCCTACCGCCAGGATCAGGCAAAGTGCGCCGATGCCCAGCAGGATGCCCCACGGCACGGTCGTTGGTACATCGGCCAGACCTGAGGTCATCGCGTGCCGGATGAGCACCCCGACCGTCACCGTGATGACGGTCCCGAGACTGAGCGCGATCGTCCCGACCAGCGACGACTCCCAGAGCACCATGCGCCGCAGCTGTGCCGGCGTCGCGCCGAGCAACCGTGAGGTGACGAACTCGTGGCGGCGCTGCAGGCTGCCCATCAGGAGCGTGTTGGCGATCGCGATAGCGCTGTAGAGTGCCGCCGGCCCGAGCAGCATGACGAGCCCAAGCCGGTTCCCCTCCCGAACGCCCTCCGCCTGGTCGGCCTCCCAATCGGCAGCCAGCTGCGCACCGGAGATCCGCTGCACAAGATCGGCGGCCGACACCCCGTCGGCCGGCAGCACGAAACTCCGCTCGACCTGCGCCTCCGGTGCATGCTTGCGCGCGACGTCGAGCGGGATCAGGAACGACGGGTTCACGCCGAACGCGTCCTTCACGATCGCGACCACCCGAAGCTTCACCGCGGTCCGGTCGGGGAACACCACCGGGATCTCGTCACCGACGCGATAGCTCTCGAACCCCGCCATCTCCTTGCTGACGGCAACCGTATTGCCGGTCAGCCCGGCGAGAGATCCGGACCGCACGCTCAGGTCCCGCGTCTGCGACGCGACGGCCGGATCGATCCCTTCAGCGTCCTGGAGCTCCGCGTAGTCGGCCGCGACCCGCACCACCTGAATCGGCAGCCCCGCATCAACCGCCTTCGTCCCTGCGCTGTCAACGGGTGCAGAGCCGGTGACGACGATCGGCGCCCGAACCGCGTCCCGGATGGTCGCCGCCGCGCTGTCTGCGGCAAAGCTGAGGCTCAGCACCATAGACCCGGCGATCGCCGAGATCGAGAGGATCGGCGCCGCGAGGGACGCGCTCCGCCGCGGTGCGGCGAGCACATTGCTCCGTGCCAGCCGCCCCGAGACCTGCGTCCACGCGACCAGCGGCACCGCCCACACTCGTCCGACGAGGGGTACGACGAGCGGCGCGAGCAACGTCAGCGCGATCACCATCACCATCGGCGTGAACATCGCGAGCGGTACGGCGCCCTCACCGCTCGACGGCCGGATCAGCGTCAGCATGGTGATCGCGCCGGCCAGGAACAGCACCCCGAACACGACCCGTACCGGCCCGATCCGCGGCGGCTCCAGAGCAGCCTCCCGCAACGCGTCGATGGGCGCGACCTTGCCCGCACGCCGGGCCGCCGAACGCGCACCGAGCATCGCGACCAGCAACCCGGCCCCGACGGCGATTGCGAGCGGGACCCACGGCGACGCCGGCTCCAGCTTCACGGGTGCCAACTCCGTGTACGACGCCTTGCGCAGCAGCAGCGGCGTGGCGAGCTGGGCCGCGATCGCCCCGGTCAGCGACGCGGCGACCGCGACCGCGACCGCCTCGCCGAGCACCATCCGGCGGATCTGCCGCGGCGTCGCGCCGATCAACCGCAGCAGCCCGAGCTCCCGCCGCCGTGATGCGACGGCGAACGCGAACGTGCTGGCGATCACGAAGATCGTGATGAATCCGCTGATCGCTCCGACCATGCTGAGCACGGTCTGCAATCCGGACACGTCGGCGTCCGACAACGGCACCTTCACCTTCTGCGGCGCCGTACCGTCGCCGCCGAGGGTGGTGACGCTGATGCTCGCGGAGGTCGGCCCGTGGTACGCGACCGTGGCGGCAGTCGCGGTCGCGGCCAGCCCGAGCAGGAACACCCCGACCGCGAGCGCCACGAACGAACCGGCGTACAACGATCGGTGCCGGCCGACGGTTTGCCGGCTGAGGAACAACATCATCGCTCCAGATCGCTCATGGCCGCCGCGATCTGCGCGGGTGTGGCGCGGTCGAGGTGGCCGGCGAGCAGGCCGTCGGACAGGAACAGCACGCGCTCGGCGTACGCGGCCGCGACGGGGTCGTGGGTCACCATCACGACGGTCTGTCCCGCGCGATCGGTTGCCTCGCGCAACAGTCCGAGGATTTGCCGGCTGGTGCCGCTGTCCAGTGCGCCGGTCGGTTCGTCGGCGAAGAACACCGAGGGCCGGGTGATCAGCGCCCGCGCGATCGCAACCCGCTGTTGCTGCCCGCCGGACAACTCCGCGGGCCGCCGCTTCGCCTTCCCCTCCAGACCGACCTGTTCGAGCACCCGCTGTACGTCGTTCCGCGCCGGGCGGCGACCGGTGAGGCGCAGCGGGAGCGCGACGTTGTCGTAGACGGTCAGCGACGGCAGCAGGTTGTACGCCTGGAATACGAAGCCCATCTCGGCCCGGCGCAGCTTCGTGAGCTCTACCTCGTTCAGTCCGAGGAGCGTGACTCCGTTGAGTACCACGGTCCCGGTGGTGGGATGGTCGAGTCCGGCCGCGCACTGCAGCAGTGTCGACTTGCCGGAGCCGGACGGGCCCATCACGGCAGTGAACGAGCCTCGCGCGAAGTGGTAGGTCACCCCGCGCAGCGCGTCGACCGCTCCGGCCTTGGAGCGGTACGTCTTGGTGATGCTGTCCAGTAGCAGCGCAGGCCGCTCGGCCGGTGCGGTGGACGGATAAGTGGGCGCGGTAGCGGTCATAGTCCCAGCAAACCGTCGTACGGCGCTCTTAACCCTGGTCCACGGGGGAGACCTGCAGTAGCGCGCACGCTACCGCCCCAGAGACCAGAGCCCGCCTAGGGTTGGGCCATGACCGTGTGGGCCGCATTGGCGTCGCCGCGCTACCTCATCTCGTCGTGGCCGTGGCGGAGCTATGCCTACCTGCTCACGTCGGTGCCGATGGGTGGGGTGTCGATCGTGGTGCTGATCGGCCTGGCCGCGTTGAGCGCGGTGCTGAGCCCGATCCTGATCGGGATCCTGATGCTGACGGCGTTCCCGCTGATCGGCGCGGCGATCGGGTGGGTCGAGCGGCGGCGGGCCGGACTCATGCTGCTCGACGGCATCAAGAGCCCGCACGCGAAGCTGCCGGCCGGGCTCACGCGGCGGGCGAAGCTGACGTTCCGGCGGCGCGAGCAGGCGTCGATGCGAGCGCTCGGGTACGGCTTCGTGCTCGGCGTGTTCGTCTGGCCGTTGAGCGCAGCCTTCGCGGGACTCAGCGCGACCATCCTGCTGACGACGCTGGCCGCGCCGGTGATCGCGGACGGCGACGAGATGGGCATGGGGCCGTGGACGCTGGGCACGGCGTGGGAAGGGCTCGTGTTCCTGGTCCTGTTCGGGCCGGTGTTCTACGCGGTCAGCTCGTACCTGCTCGGGGTGATCGCCGGGGCGGAGGCCTCGCTCGCGAAGGCGATGCTCGGACCGCGGCAGGAGGAGCTGCAGCGGAATCTCGCCGAGCTGCGTCGTTCCCGCCTGGACCTGGTGGACGCGTTCGAGACCGAGCGGGTGCGGATCGAGCGGCACCTGCACGACGGCGTACAGCAGCGGCTGGTCGGGCTCACGATGACGCTCGGCCTGGCCGAGCTGGACCTCCCGGAGGGTGAGGGAAAGCGGTTGGTGGTGAAGGCGCACGGCGAGGCGGAGGCGGCGTTGGCGGATCTGCGGGCCGCCGTACGGGGCATTCATCCGCGGGTGCTGGTGGATCACGGGCTGGAGGCCGCCGTACGGGAGGTGGCGGATCGGATGCCGCTGCCGGTCACGCTGCAGTTGTCGGTCCCGACGCGGTTGCCCGGGCCGATCGAGGCTGCGGCGTACTTCGTGGTCAGTGAGGCGCTGGCGAACGTCGCGAAGCACGCGCAGGCGTCGACATGCGAGGTGACTGGCTGGGTGGACCGCGACCGGCTCGTCATCACAGTGCAGGACGACGGCGTCGGCGGAGCGCAGCTGGGCGCCGGGACGGGTCTCACCGGGTTGGTGACGCGGTTGGACGCCTTGGGCGGCACACTCGACGTCGACAGCCCACCTGGTGGGCCGACGCGACTGAGGATGGAGTGCCCGTGCCGACTCGGCGACTGAGCATCGTGCTGGCGGAAGACTCACTGCTGCTGCGGGAGGGTTTGGCCAGCATCCTGGATCGCGCCGGACACGAGGTACGAGACACCGTGGGAGACGGCGACACGTTGCTGGCCGTCGTCCGCAAGGACCCGCCGGACATGGTGATCACCGACGTACGGATGCCGCCGGGGCACAGCGACGAGGGGCTGCGGGCCGCGGCGGCGATCCGGGCGGAGCTGCCCGCGATCGGGATCCTGGTGCTGTCGCAGTACGTCGCCGACGCCTACCTCTCGTCGTTGCTGGAGACAACCACCGGCGGGATCGGGTACCTGCTGAAGGACCGGGTCGGGCATGTGACCGAGTTCCTCGAGTCGCTGGACCGGGTCGCGGACGGCGGGACCGTGGTCGACCCCGAGGTGGTGCGGCAGCTGCTGGCACGGCGGCGGAACGACGGGCCGCTGGCGGCGCTGACGCCGCGCGAGCTGGAGGTGCTCGCCCTGATGGCGGAAGGCCGGGTGAACGGGTCGATCGCGGAGCAGCTGGTGGTGAGCGAGGCCGCCGTACGCAAGCACGTCGGGAATATCTTCGCCAAGCTGCGGTTGGACGAAGGGTTGGACCGGCGCGTTTCCGCAGTGCTGACGTATTTGAGGGGTTAGTGATGGACGAGGCGATTCGGAAGATCCTGGCCGAGTGCGAGACGTGGGCCGTGGTGGGGTTGTCGAACAACACCGAGCGGGCGGCGTACGGCGTGGCGCGGTTCCTGCAGAGTCACGGGAAGCGGATCGTGCCCGTGCATCCGGCGGCGGAGACGGTGCATGGCGAGCAGGGGTACGCGACGCTCGCGGACATCCCGTTCCCGGTGGACTGCGTGGACGTGTTCGTGCGGTCCGAGCTGGCCGGGGACATCGCGGACCAGGCGGTGGGAATCAACGCGAAGGCGGTGTGGTTCCAGCTCGATGTAGTGGATCAGGACGCCTACGCACGAACGACGGACGCGGGTCTCACGATGGTGATGGACCACTGCCCGGCGATCGAGTGGGGACGCCTCGGACCGATCTCTTCCGAAGGGCTGTGATGTTCACGATCGACACGTCCACCGGCTTCGGCAAGCGGATCGCACGGCAGCTCGACGACGAACGGGTGGTCTGGCTGACCACCGTCGGCCCGTCAGGCACGCCGGCGCCGACTCCGGTGTGGTTCCTCTGGCACGACGACCAGGTCCTGATCAGCAGCCAGCCGGACAAGGCCAAGCTGCGCAACGTCGCCGGCCACCCGCAGGTCACGGTCAACTTCAACGCCACGCACGGCGGGGGAGACGTCGGCGTCATCTCCGGTACGGCGGTCATCGACCCGGACCCGCTCAGCGGCGACGCGCTGGCGGCGTACAACGCGAAGTACGCCGACGACATCGCCGGCCTCGGAATGACCCCGGACCAGTTCCACGCCGACTACTCGGTCCTGATCCGGATCACCCCGAAGAAACTGCGCGGTTTCTGATCCGGCGCAGCTAGTTCAGATAGCCCTCGACGGTATCGCTGGAGCGGGCGGTGGCGTCGTCGGGGTTTTCGCCGAACTCGCGCTTGGCGCGCCGCTGGCGGAGCAGGTCCCAGCATTGGTCCAGCTCGACCTCGAGCGCCCGCAGCCGGGTCTGCTCGTCGGCGTTGTCCACCTGTCCCGCCGCGTGCTTGGTCCGCAGCTCGTGCTCCTCGGCCACCAAGTCGTCGATCCGGCTGAAGATGCTCTTGTCGTCGCTCATGAGGAAACTGTACGGCCGTCCGGAAGCTTGGACCGGGACAGGAGCTCCGTGATCACCAGGATCGCGATCGCCTCGGCCGCGACCAGGCCGATCAGTACGACGAGTTGGAGAGCGGCTGCCTGGATCGGTGAGGCGCCGCCGAGGACCATGCCGACGAACGCGCCGGGCAGCGTGACGAGGCCGACCGTGCGGGTCTGATCCAGGGCCGGAAGGAGGGCGTCGCCCGCGACCGGGCCGACGACGAGCTTGAATGCGTCCGGTTGCAGCAGCCCGATCGACAGTCCCGCCTCGAACTCGCCGTACCGGGTGCCGTACTCGCTCAGCACGCGCCGTCCGGCGAGCGTGGTCGCGGTCATCGCGCCGCCGACGATGATCCCGCCCATCGGCAGGATGCTCGCCGGGTTGCGCGGTACGACGCCCGGCAGGATCAGGAGCAGCAGTACGGCGAACGCTCCGCTCCCGATCGCGGCGGCGCAGTACATCCACTGCCGCGGAACGACTACGGTGTGCTGCAGCCGTCGCGTGCTCGTGACCGTCGCGACCACGAACATCAGCAGTACGAACGCGATCGCGCCGAGCGTGTGCTGCAGCGCGATCCCGACCACGGCCCCGACTGCGGCGAGTTGCACGACCGCACGTAACGCCGCGGTGACGATGCCCTTGTCGTGCCGGAGCCCGGCGTACCGCGAGGCGCCGACCCCGATCGCGATGAGCAACGGCAGGACGACAACGGCGGCCCAGCCGAGCCCGGTGTGAAGTGTCATTTATTGGGACATTTACTTGAAGTCGGCCTCGTCGTACGTCTGGCCGCCCGTCCCGCTCTCGACCTTCGCCGCCTCGTCCGCGCGCAGCTCGACCCGCCGGATCTTCCCGGAGATGGTCTTCGGCAGCTCAGCGAACTCGATCCGCCGGATCCGCTTGTACGGCGCCAGGTGCTCACGACAGAACGCCAGGATCTCCCCAGCCAGCTCCCGTGATGGTGCGTGGCCCGCAGCAAGTACGACGTACGCCTTCGGTACGGCGAGCCGCACCGGATCCGGCGACGGTACGACGGCCGCCTCGGCGACGGCCGGGTGCTCGATCAGCACCGACTCGAGCTCGAACGGCGAGATGCGGTAGTCGCTGGCCTTGAACACGTCGTCCGAGCGCCCGACGTACGTGATGTATCCGTCCTCGTCGCGGCTCGCGATGTCGCCGGTGTGGTAGTACCCGTTGCGCATGACCTCCGCGGTCATCTCGTCAGCGTCCCGGTACCCGCGCATCAGCGGGACCGGCGCGGGCGCCAACTCGATGCAGATCTCGCCGTCGTCACCGATCTCGTCCGTCGACGGGTCGATCAGCGCAATGCTGTACCCAGGCAGCGGGCGCCCCATCGAGCCGAGCTTCACCGGCTGACCGGGCGGATTCCCGATCTGCGCCGTCGTCTCGGTCTGTCCGTACCCGTCCCGGATCGTGATGCCCCAGGCGTTACGGACCTGCTCGATCACCTCGGGATTCAACGGCTCACCGGCCGAGATGCACTCACGGATCCGGACCTCGACCGCGGACAGATCCGCCTGGATGAGCATCCGCCACACCGTCGGCGGTGCGCAGAACGTGGTCACGCCGTACTCCTGCAGCACCTGCAGCATCTTCTCGGCGTTGAACCGGGTGTAGTTGTAGAGGAAGACAGTCGCGCCGGCGTTCCAGGGCGCGAACACGTTGCTCCACGAGTGCTTCGCCCAGCCGGGCGACGAGACGTTGAGGTGTACGTCGCCGGGCTGCAGGCCGATCCAGTACATCGTGGACAGGTGGCCGATCGGGTAGCTCACCTGCGTGTGCTCGACCAGCTTCGGCTGGCTCGTCGTACCGGAGGTGAAGTAGAGCAGCAGCGAGTCGTCGGCCGCGGTGTCGACCTCCGGAACGGGGCCTTCGTAGATCTCGGAGTCGGCGTAGGCCAGCCAGCCTTCCGTCGGCTCGCCGACCGCGACGCGGATGCAGTGGTCCGCGATCCCGGCATACCGATCGGCGTCGGTGCCGCTAGTGACGACGGCACGGACGTTGCCGCGGGAGATGCGGTCCGCGAGGTCGGCGTCGGTGAGCAGGGTGGTGGCGGGGATCATTACCGCACCGGCGCGGATGCAGCCGAGCATCGTCTCCCACAGCTCGACCTGGTTGCCGAGGACGATCAGCACGCGGTCGCCCGGCTTCAGGCCGGCCTCGGTCAGCCAGCCGGCCACCTGGCGGGACCGTTTGCCCATCTCGGCGTACGTCCGCGAGTTGACCTCGCCGTCTTCCTCGACGATCGTCAGCGCGGCCACCTCGGCCTGCTCGACCGCGAGCGCGTCGAACCAGTCCCGCGCCCAGTTGAACCGCTCGAACGCAGGCCAGCTGAAGTCCCGGTACGCCGTCTCGTAGTCGTCCCGATGCGCTACCAAGAAGTCGCGCGCGGCCCGGAACTCCCGGGTGACCTCCGAAGTGCTCTGCTCCGTCGACATGTTGCGCACACTACCCATTGAGGGCGAGAACGGCTCCCGTGACGACCAGTGGCGTAAGGATGAGTCCGCGCCACAGGAAAGACCACCAGGAGATGTCCACGCGGGCGGCGTCACAGCGTGCCCGCCAGAGCAGTGTGGCGAGCGAGCCCCACAGGGTGAGCAGGCAGCCGCAGTTGACGCCGATGAGCAGTGCGAGCATGCGGTGCGGGCTGTCCGCGGCGACCGGTTCCATGGCGAGGTACGCCGGGAGGTTGTCGAACAGGTTCGCGCCGAGCGCAGCGGTCGCGCTCAATCGCAGCTCGGAGGTGGTGCCGGCGACTCGCCGCAGCACGTCCTCGAGCCCGTGGGAGCTCAGGAACCCGACCACGATGAACAGCACCACGACGGTGCCGACCAGCTTGAACGGGATCAGCGACCACTTGAGGACGCTGCGCCGCCGTACCGCGAACAGGACGACCAGCACGAGCGCCCCGATGCTCGCGGGCCACGCCACCTCGATGCCTGACACGAACGCCGGGCCAAGCAGCAGGCAGACACCCGCCGAGCCCCAGAACAGGACCTTGTCCTCGACCGCAGGTGTCGGCGGGACGACATACCGGCGCGGCAGGTCGCGGTGGAAGAGCGCTGCGAGCACCAGGACAGTGATGACGATCGCTGCGATCGCAGGGCGCCAGCTCACGGACAGGTAGTTGACGTCCAACTGGCGGAACGGGTGCAGGGCGAGGAGGTTCGTGAGGTTGGACACCGGCAGCAGGAGGGACGCCGTACCGGCCAGCCAGACGGTGGTGAACGCGAACAGCTTCGGCGGGATCTGCAGCTGGCGGGCCATCGACAGCACAACAGGTGTCAGCAGCACCGCACAGGTGTCCAGAGACAGCACGATGGTGAGTCCTGTGGCCAGCGCGACGACCAGCAGCCAGAGCCGCCAGACCCGGCCGCGGGCGAGGTGCGCGGCCTCCCGCGCCGCGACGTCGAAGACCTTGGCCTGGTCGGCCAGCTCGGCGATGACGGTCACTGCGACCAGGAACACGAGCACCGGCGCGATCCGCTCGACCAAATTCGGGTCCTCTCCAGTGGCTGTTTGAGTACGCTGTCTAGGTGCCGGACCAGTATGACCACGAGCCTCCGGACGGCTATCCGGCGGAGTACGAGGCCGATGTCGTCCTGCGGGACGGCGCGACCGCGCACCTGCGGCCGATCACGCCGGACGATGCCGCGCTCCTGGTGGCGTTCTACGCCCGGGTGTCCGAGCAGTCGAAGTACTACCGCTTCTTCGCCCCGTACCCGGAACTGTCCGACCGCGATGTGGCGAGATTCACGCAGGTCGACTACCACCAGCGGCTGGCACTGATTGTCACGGTCGGTGACGAGATGATCGGCGTCGGACGCTACGAGGGCACCGGACGCAGTACGGCGGAAGTCGCGTTCCTGATCGAGGACGCGCACCAGGGCCGCGGACTCGGGCAGCTGCTGCTCGAGCACTTGGCGCAGGCGGCCCGGGAGAACGGCATCCACCGGTTCGTCGCCGAGGTGCTGCCGGACAACCGGAAGATGATCACGGTCTTCACCGAGGCCGGCTACAAGGTCGCCCGCGAGTTCGAGGACGGCGTGATCATGGTCGAGTTCGACATCGCGCCGACCGACACGTCGTTCGGGGTGATGCAGGCCCGCGAGCAGCGCTCCGAGGCGCTGTCGATCGCGCGGCTGCTGACCCCGTCCTCGGTCGCTGTGATCGGCGCGAGCCGCCGCGAGGGCACGATCGGCAACGCCCTGCTGCGCAACCTCCGCGACGGCGGCTTCCCTGGGCGGCTGTACGCCGTGAACACCGACACGAAAGCGGCCGAGATCGAGGGCGTCCCGGCGTACCCGACAATCCGGGAGGTCGAGGACACCGTCGACCTCGCGGTGGTCGCGGTGAAGGCGGACATGGTCGCCGACGTCGTCCTGGACTGCGCCGCCAAGGGCGTGCGCGGGCTGGTCGTGGTGTCGAGCGGGTTCGCGGAGATCGGTGACGAGGGGCGCAAGCGGCAGCGGTACCTCGTCGGTCTCGCGCGGTCCTACGGCATGCGGGTGATCGGGCCGAACGCGCTCGGCCTGATCAACACGGCCACCGGAGTCTCGCTGAACGCGACGCTGTCACCGCTGATGCCGAGCAAGGGCCGGGTCGCGTTCTTCTGCCAGTCGGGCGCGCTCGGCGTACCGATCCTCGCCGACATGGTGGGGCGTGGCCTGGGGCTGTCGAGCTTCGTGTCGGCGGGCAACCGGGCGGATGTCTCGGGCAACGACCTGATGCAGTACTGGTACTCCGACGAGGCGACCGAGGTCGTGCTGCTGTACCTGGAGTCGCTCGGCAACCCGCGCAAGTTCAGCCGGGTGTCGCGGAGGCTGGCCGGGCGGAAACCGGTGATCGCGCTGAAGTCCGGGCGTGCCACGCAGGGCGTGCCGGTCGGACAGATGGTCCGGCGCAGCCATTTGCCGCCGGCAACCATCGAGTCGATGTTCCGGCAGAGCGGCCTGATCGGTGTGGACACCACCGGTGAGCTGTTCGACGTCGCGCAGTTGCTCGCCCACCAGCCGTTGCCGAAGGGCCGCCGGGTCGCGATCGTCTCGAACTCGGACGCGCTGACGCTGCTCGCGCTCGACACCATGGCGGGCTGCGGCCTGGACGTCGCGGGCGAGCCGCGGAACCTGAGGGCCGACGCGACCCCGTCCGACTTCGGTCTCGCACTGTCCGAGGTGTTCGCCGACGACAAGGTGCACTCGGTCGTGGTGATCTACACACCGCCGGTGCAGTCGAACGGCGGCGAGGTCGCGCAGGTGCTCGCCGCCGCGGCCGCGGGTTCGGACAAGCCGGTGGTGTCGACGTTCCTCGCGTCCCGGAGTGTGCCCGCCGAGCTGCAGGTGCCGGACGAGGACGGCGGTGCCGCACGCGGCTCCATCCCGTCCTTCCTCAACCCGCAGTACGCCGTCGGCGCGCTGGCGAAGGCGACGCAGTACGCCGAGTGGCGACGCCGGTCGGACAGCCGGATCCCGGACCTGCCGGACATCGACACCGCCGGGGGAGAGGACTTCGTCGCGGACTTCCTGCAGCGGCACCCGACCGGCGCGGACCTCGACGAGGCCGATCGGCAGCGGCTGCTCACCTTCTACGGCATCTCGGTGCTGCCGGCGTTCCCGGTGCAGTCCGCGGACGAGGCCGTCGACCGGGCCGCGGACCTCGGGTTCGAGGTGATCCTGAAGGCGACCGCGGAGCAGTGGCGGATGCGGCCGGACCTCGCCGACATCTGGCGGCACATCCACGACGAGGAGGACATGCGCGCGGCCTGGGCGGAGATGACCCACATGTTCGGGGTCGCGTCGGATCCGGGGCGGGCGCAGTTCGTCGTGCAGAAGATGGCGCCGCCCGGCGTACCGGTGGTGATCTCGACGATCGAGGACGTCTCGTTCGGGCCGGTGGTGACGTTCGGGCTGTCCGGCGTCGCGACGGATCTGCTCGGCGACCGCTCGTACCGGATGCCGCCGCTCACCACCCGCGACGCGGCCGAGATGGTGCGCGAGGTCAAGGCCGCGCCGCTGCTGTACGGCTACCGCGGCTCGGACCCCGTGGACATCCCCGCGATCGAGGATCTCCTGCACCGGGTCTCCCGCCTCACCCTCGACCTCGAGGAGGTAGTCCGCCTCGACCTCCGCTCAGTCCTCGTCTCCGCCCAAGGCGCCACCGTCCTCGACACCCGAATCCGCATCGCCCCGAACGAAAAGCCAAGACAAGACACCCCCGCCCGCCGCCTCACCTAACGCGCGTCGTCACATGCGCGTGTAGATGCTGTTCTCGCGGACGAGAAGTCTCGCGTCGACCAGCCCGCGGCGGAGGGCGGCGTGGTCGGGGTGCCAGCGGTTGAGGATCTCGTTGACCTCGGACTCGGGGTAGCGGCGGCCCACCTCGAACGACTGCACGAAGTACTCCAGGACGATCTGATACTTGTCCGGGAACGTCGGGAAATGCGTCAGCCGCCCGTCGCGGATGAACGACTTCAGCACGTTGTCGCGCGCCGGATCGGGATCCAGTGGAACTCGCTCCGGCCGGCTCTCCCGTACGGCGTCCTTGAACGCGGCCTCGTCCGCCGTGAACCCGTCCCGGCTCGCCGCGATCAGTCCGCCCTTGGTCAGCCGCTGCAGCGCCTTCACCACGACCGGCGCGGGGAGCCCGGTGCTCCCGGCAACCTGGTCGGGGGTGGAGGCGCCGAGGACGATGGCGGAGTACGTCCGCAACCTCGACGGTTCGGCCAGCAGACCACAGAGCTGATCGGCGTTCATGCCTTTCACGCTAACGCTCACCGCAACCTGATTAGGATCGGCGGCATGCAGCCTGGACCGCACAGCGCGATCACCGATGTCCCTGGAATCCTGGTCGGACAGGTCGAGCGCATGGACCCGCCGTACCTGACCGGTACGACGGTCGTGCACGTGCCGGGGACGGCCGTCGCCGGAGTCGATGTCCGCGGTGGCGCGCCCGGCACCCGCGAGACCGACCTGCTCGCGCCGGTGAACTCGAACGGCGGCGTGAATGCGATCGTCCTGACTGGCGGCAGCGCGTTCGGGCTCGACACCGCCGGCAGTGTGATGCGCTGGCTGGAGGAGCGCGGTGAGGGCGTCCGCGTCGGCCAGGGCGAGTACGACGTGGTGCCGATCGTCCCGACCGCGGTGATCTTCGACCTCGCCCGCGGCGGCGACTTCAAGGCCCGTCCGGAACCGTCCTGGGGAGCGGACGCGATCGCCGCCGCCACCGACGGTCCGGTTGCCCTGGGCAACCATGGTGCCGGGGCCGGTGCCCGGGCGCGGTCGCTGAAGGGCGGCGTCGGCTCGGCGAGCGTCCGGCTGGACGACGGTACGACGGTCGGCGCGCTGGTGATCGTGAACGCGGCCGGCTCCACGGTCGATGCCGACGGCAACCTGTACGGCGCCCGCCTCGGACTCGGCGACGAGTTCGCGCACCTCCGGACCCCGGTCGAGCCGCCCCCGCCGTTCGCCCCGGGCCGCAACGTGATCCCAGGCCCGTCGATGAACACGGTGATCGCAGTCGTGGCCACCGACGTACCGCTGGACAAGGCCGCGACGCAGCGGATGGCAATGGTCGCGCACGACGGGCTGGCGCGGGCGATCGACCCGATCCATACGCTCGTCGACGGCGACAGCATCTTCGGGCTCTCGACCCGGACGTCGGACGAGCCGCGGCTGAGCGTGACCGATCCGACCGCGCTCGGCCAGCTGGAGACCGTGTACGCCGCCGGCGCGCGGACGCTGTCGCGGGCGATCGTGCACGCGATGCTGAACGCCGAGTCGGTGGAGACCGAGGCCGGGACGATCCCGAGCTACCGCGACGCCTACCCGTCGGCGTTTCCGACTGATTGACGTACGACCGGAGTCGTACGCCGTACTGTCGAAAGGCGCCCGATTGCGTCTTCAAGACCCGTCCGCAGGCCGACGATCGCAGGCGGTGATCGCGACAGGCTCTGGGCATGAACTTTCAGAATTCCCAGCCGCAGATTGTGTTGAGCGGGCACGACCTGGTCAAGCACTACGGCAGCGTCGTCGGCCTGGCCGGCGTAGACGTCGCTGTCCGGTCCGGCGAAGCGCTCGCGGTCATGGGTCCGAGCGGCAACGGCAAGACCACCTTGCTGCACGTGCTCGCCGGCATCCTCACGCCGGACCAGGGCGAGGTGTGGCTGGGCGGTGAACGTGTCGACCAGTTGAACGACGCCGCCCGGACGGTACTGCGTCGTCGCCGTCTCGGCTTCGTGTTCCAGGACAACCAGCTGCTCGCCGAGCTGCCCGCGGACGAGAACGTCGCCCTGCCGCTGATGGTCGACGGCCTGAGCCGGCGCGAGGCGATCGGACGGGCGCGCACGACCCTCGCCCAGGTCGGGCTGGCCGCCGAGGTCGGTCGTCGACCGGGCGAGCTGTCCGGCGGTCAGGCACAGCGGGTCGCGATCGCCCGGGCGCTGGTCGGCGAGCCGCAGGTGGTGTTCGCCGACGAGCCGACCGGCGCGCTGGACGCGGCCACCGGTTCACAGGTCATCGATCTGCTCGTAGGCGCCGCGACCTACCGCGGTGCCGCAGTTGTCGTCGTCACCCACGACAACGCCGTAGCGGCCCGCTGCCACCGGGCTCTCCACATCGTCGACGGCCGAGTCAGCGACGCCATGGGAGCCGTGCGATGAATCCGATGACTGAGCTCGGCCTGCGGTTCGTGCGGCGTCCCGGGCCTGGCGGACGTGCCGCGAACCTGGCGGCGTTCGGCGCGACCGCGGTGGTCGCGCTGCTCGTCACCTTTCTGATTGCCGGCTCGCTCGGCTTGTCGCAACGGTCCGAGCGGATCGGGTGGCGGAGTGCGGACAAGGCCGATCCGGCGACCGCGATCGGCTCGCTGAACCTGGACGACGACCAGCGCGTCGACGGCCACCGCCTGAGCGTTCTCGACCTCGCGATCCTCCGCCCCAACGAGCTCGCTCCACCGCCCGGCCTCGACCACACACCCAAGCCGGGTGAGGTCTTCGTCTCGCCTGAGGTCGCCAAACGCTGGTCCAGCCTTGCCAAGCAGTACGGCGTCGACAAGCCGACCGGTGTGATCACCGACAAAGGCCTGTCCTCGCCAGAAGAGTTCATCATCATCCGCGGCGTCCAGACGATCTCTGCCGACCAGCATCCGCAGTACGTCAGCAGCTGGAACGAGAAGGTTTGGGACAGCCGCATGCTCGGTCTGCTGATCGCAGTGGCGTTCGGCATCATCCTGGTGCTGTTCCCGATCCTGAGCCTCGTCGGACAGGCCGCTGGCGTCGCAGCCAAGCGCCGCGAGCACCGACTAGCCGCACTACGTCTCGCTGGTGCCACCCGGACCCAGGTGCTCTGGCTGAGCGCAGTAGAACAAGCGGTGCTCGCTGCGGCAGGTGCAGTCGTCGGTCTGGTTGGCTACACCGTTCTGAGCCCACTGATCGCGCAGATCCCACTCGGCGGTGGACGCTGGTACGTCGGTGACATCACGGTCCAGTGGTGGACAGTCCTCGTCGTACTGGTCGCCGTACCCGTCCTGTCTGTCATCAGTGCGCTCATCGGCCTCGGACGCGTCAGCATCACTCCGCTGGGCGTCGTACGCGGTCAAACGCGCAAGGGCCTCAGCGTGCTGCGCATCGGGTTGCTGGTCATCGGTCCGGTGATGCTTGCGTACTACGGGATGAAGGCGGCCGTGCTGCCGTTGCTGATCGCGGTCGGCTTCGCGGCACTCGCCGTACGCGTGGTCGGGCCGTGGGCGGTGCAACTGGTGGGCAAGGCGATGGCGAAGGCGGCAAACGGACCTGTGACGTTGCTGGCCGGTCGACGCCTGGTGGACGACCCGAAGGGCGCTTTCCGACCTGTGGCCGCACTGGTGCTGTCCGGCTTCGTCACTGGGTTCATCTCGGTGTTCATGCCCTCTGGTGAAGACGACCCGACCTTCAACGACATGCGGATCGGTGTCGCGCTACTGCTCTCGCTGGTCTTCCTGACCGTGGCTGCCTCGACTGCTGCGGGAGCAGTGGGTACGGCGCTGGACCAGGCAGCTCCTGCTCGGGCGCTACGACGGTCCGGAGTACCGCTGTCGGTGATCGAGCGAGCGGCCCGGGTCGCGGCCGTCGTACCGGTCGTCGGGGTCGGCCTGCCTGTGGTCGGGTTCGGTGCGCTGTGCGGGCTGGCGTTGAGCGGCGGCAAGATGATCACCCAGGGGAGCTCCGGCGTACTGCTGCTGCTCGGGCAGGTCGTCGCCGGGCTCGTCCTCGTCACCGTCGCCGGCGCTGCCGGCGCACCGGTCCTGCGGAAGGCAAGTGCGAACTGATCGCGGTTGTCCACAAGGGTCAAACGCTCCGGGGCGCGATCGTGCAAGGATGAGGGTATGCGTGACCTGAATACACCGGAGCTCGCGGACGCGTCGGCGGACCTGCGCGGCGCGATCGATCGGTGCGGCTATTACCCCGACGTGGTGACCGACTCGCTCGAGGTGGCGATCGCCGGCGAACCGATCCGGGCCTACGTGCTCCAGCACGAGCCGACGTTCGACCGCGACGAGGTCCGGCGGCACATCACGATCCTGGCGCTCACCCCGACCCGGCTGATCGTCGGGCACACCGACGAGCACGCCGCCGACGAACTGATCCGCGCGCCGTACGCGTCCACCTCGACCGAGGCGATCCCGCTGCACCGGGTGAACGCGGTCGTGGTGAACCGCGTCGTCCCGAACCCGGCGGGCTACGCCACCGGCAAGGCCGACCCGGCGGTGGCGGGCAGCGGTGAAGTGGTGCTGACCATCGGCTGGGGCATGGTGAACCGGATCGACCTGGAGCCGGCCGTCTGCGCGGACCCGAACTGCGAGGCCGACCACGGGTACACGGGTTCGGTCGCGTCCGACGACATCTCGCTGCGGATCAGCGCCGCGGCCGACGGGCCGGCCGGGATCCAGCAGGTGCTCGAGTTCGCGAAGGCACTCTCGTTCGCGACCACCAGCAGGTAGCGCCGTGATCGAGCCGGTTTCGCCGCAGTACGGCGGCGGCGCGCTCGCCGACGTCCTGCCGTCGGTGGCCGGCGCGCTGTCGGTGCCGGGGGAGACCAACCTCCTCGGCCTGCCACCCACCTCCCGGTACGCCGTCCTCCTGCTGGACGGACTCGGCTGGAAGCTGCTCCAGCGGTACGGCGACGCCGCGCCGTACCTGTCGTCGCTGATCCCGAAGAGCCGCAGTCTGACCGCCGGTGTGCCGTCGACGACTGCTGTCAGCCTGACGAGTCTCGGCACGGGTCTGCCGCCAGGTGCGCACGGCATCGTCGGCTACACGTCGATCGTCCCGGAGACCGGCGCACTGCTGAACGCGCTGTCCTGGGACGCGCCAGTCGACCCACGTCGCTGGCAGCCGCACGGGACTGTGTTCGATCGGGTTGCGGCAGCAGGTGTTGCGACGCGCAACGTGAGCAAGGCGCGGTTCGACACGTCCGGGCTGACCGCAGCCGCGTTCCGGGGCAGCGCACACCGCGGCGCCGACACTGTCGAAGACCGTTTGGACGCGACCCGTTTCGCGAGCCGGGAAGGGCAGTCGTCGCTGGTCTACGTGTACGACTCGCAACTCGACTACATCGGCCACCAGCAGGGCTGCGACTCCTGGCAGTGGCAGAAGGAACTCGGCGCAGCCGACACGTTCGCTCAACAGGTGCGCTCGGCGCTGCCGCGTGACGCCGTACTGCTCGTTGTCGCCGACCACGGCATGATCGACGTCGCTCCCGAGCACCGCGTGGACCTGGACGCCGAGCCCGCCCTGACCGAAGGCCTGACCCTCATCGGCGGGGAGTCGCGCTTCCGTCATCTGTACTGCGTTCCCGGCGCCGAGGCCGACGTACTGGCCGTCTACAAGGAACGGCTGGGCGAGAAGGCCCTCGTACTGACCCGCTCCGAGGCGATCGCGCGTGGCTGGTTCGGTCCGGTTGTCGAGGACCGAGTGTCACCGCGCCTCGGGGACATCATCGTCGCGGCGCTCGGACCGCTCGCGCTGGTAGCCAGCCGCCGACACGCCCAGGA
The DNA here is from genome assembly GCF_046549195.1 of Kribbella sp. C-35. Lineage (NCBI taxonomy): Bacteria > Bacillati > Actinomycetota > Actinomycetes > Propionibacteriales > Kribbellaceae > Kribbella > Kribbella sp. C-35. The sequence continues at coordinate 253,142 of NZ_JAJPWG010000006.1, read as the reverse complement.
GGCGGGGCTGATCGGCCTGCACGGCTCACTGACCCCGGACGAGATGGAGATCCCGCTGCTCGTCGACGCGGGGTACTAGAAGCTCCAGACATCCCAGAAGAAGCTGGTGCTGGCGGTCTTCGCTTCGCCGTCGCGGGCGGTGACAGTCACCTTGTACCGGCCGGCGCCGGGTGTCAGCACGCCGGTGATCCAGCCGCGCTCGGCGTCGATGGTGAGGCCGGGCGGCAGGCCCGTGGCCGAGTAGCTGATGTCACCAGTGCCGCCGGTGCCCTTCAGCAGCAGCGGGACCGCCGGGATGCCGCCGACGCCGAGCTGCTCGGACGGCTGGGTCACCGAGATCGCGCCCTGCGGCTGCGCGGACGCTGCGCCGACCGCCTCGGCCGCGTCGACGAGACCTTCGCCGTAGTACGAGTTGTTCCCCGCGGAGCCGGAGCACTCACCGGAGGCCGCGGGCGGGCACGCGAGGTCGTTGGCCTGCTGGGCGAGCCGGGTGCGGACCTGCTCGGGGTTCAGCTTCGGATCGACGCTGCGCAGCAGGGCCGCGACGCCGGCGACGTGCGGCGACGCCATCGACGTACCGTCGAGGACCTTGTAGCCGCCGCCCGGCACCGTCGAGTACACGGCCTGGCCCGGAGCGGCGAGGCTGATCTTGCCCTCACCGAAGTTCGAGAACGGCGACTTCGCGCTGGTCGGGTCCACCGACGCGACCACGACGACGTTCGGCAGCTCGGTCGGGAGGCTGATGCAGTCGTTCGTGACGGTCCGGTCGCTCGGCGTCGAGTCGTCCGGGCTGGAGGGATCCACGGTCTTGTTGGCCAGGTCGTCGTCCTCGTTGCCGGCCGCGGCGATGTTCACCACGCCCTTGCTGTCCGAGTACGCGACGGACCGGCGTACCGCTTCCGCGATCGCGTCCTGGTCCTTGTCGGTCGGGCAGTTGTACAGCCACGGGTCGACGTAGTAGCTGTTGTTCGTCACCGATACGCCTTTGTCGGCGGCGAACATGAACGCGCAGACCGTGTTCTCCGGGAAGAACAGCTGGCTGCCGGCCTCGGCGACCCGGATCGACGACACCTTCACGCCGGGCGCGACCCCGACCATCCCGATGCCGTTCTTCACGCCGGCGATCGTGCCCGCGACGTGCGTGCCGTGCTCGCCGACCGGCCGCCACGCGCCCGGCCGGGTGTCGGCCTTGCCGTACGCGCAGGACGCCGACCGGGCCGCGTCGAAGTTCGCCTTCAGGTCCGGGTGCTGGTCGTCGACCCCGGTGTCGAGGACGCCGACGGTGATGCTCTTCGAGCCCGGGTTCTTCGCCCAGGCGCGGTCCGCGCCGATCTGGGTCATGTCCGAACGGTCGTTCTCCGGCTGCGTCGTCGCGGTCTCCGGGACCGCCGGCGGGACGGCCGGGCTGCCGACGTCCGCAGGCAGGTCGCTGGTACGGGTGGCGCCGGCCTTCTCCACGCCCTCGACGCCGCGCAGCTTGTCCGCGAAGTCGGTGGCCGTCGAGTGCGCCACGATCACCCCGATCGCGTCGTACGTCGCATACACCGTGCCACCGTTCTGCGTGATCGCGCCGGTCACCTTGGCGGTCTGGTTCGGCGCGGTGATCACGAAGTACGCCCGGAGTCCCGCCTCGGACCGGGTCGGCGCCGCATCGGCCGGAAGGGTGGCGGAGGCGACGACCAGGAAGGCCGCGAGGACGAGGAACAGGGCTTTGCGCACAATCCATTCAAGCTGAACGGAGGCTCAGAACCCAACCCACCCCTCCGACACACCCCGGCGTGCGTTCCGGACCCTTGACTTGGCAGGATGTTCGCCCGTGGCGGAGCTCCTGTATTTCACCGGGACCATGGACTGCGGCAAGTCGACGCTGGCGCTGCAGATGGATCACAACCACAAGGCGCGCGGGAGGCTCGGAAGGATCTTCACCAGCCACGACCGGGCGGGCGAGTCGGTGCTCTCGTCGCGGCTCGGGCTGTCCGCGGACGCGGTCGAGGTACGTCCGGAGTTCGACTTCTGGGACTACGTCGTCCACGAGCTGACCCGCGGCGGCCGGATCGACTACGTGGTGTGCGACGAGGCGCAGTTCTACAGCCCGCTGCAGATCGAGCAGCTCGCGCGGCTGACCGACGAGCTGCAGATCGACGTGTTCTGCTTCGGCATCCTGACCGACTTCCGGGCCACGCTGTTCCCGGGATCGGCGCGGCTGGTGGAGCTCGCGGACCGGATGGAACTGCTCCAGGTCGAGGCGCTGTGCTGGTGCGGTGAACGGGCCACGCACAACGCCCGTACGATCGGTGGGGAGATGGTGACCGAGGGCGAGCAGCTGGTGGTGGGCGACATCGTGTCGCTGGACCACGAGGTCGCGTACGAGGTCCTCTGCCGCCGGCACCACCGCCGCCGACTCACCCAGGCCCGCGCCCGCGCCACCCTGTCACCCGAAGTCCTGCCGTTCGGAGGAGCTGCGTCATGAGCCCGTTGATCACCGTTGACGACCTGCGGGCGCTCGGCGCCGCTCCGGTGCTGGTCGACGTCACCTGGAACCTGGCCGGGCCGCCCGGCAAGGAGGCGTACGATGCCGGCCACCTGCCCGGGGCGTACTTCGTCGACCTCGACACCGAGCTCGCGTCCGCGCCCGGCCCCGGCCGCCATCCGTTGCCCGCCGCAACCACAGTGACGGAGACGTTCCGCCGGCTCGGCATCAGCTCCGCCGACACCCCGGTCGTGGTGTACGACGCCGCGAACTCGATGTCCGCTGCCCGCGCCTGGTGGGTGTTCAGGTACTTCGGGCTGGCCGACGTACGCGTCCTCGACGGCGGCCTGGCCGCGTGGACGGCCGCCAGGGGAGAGGCCACCGTGGAAGTGCCGGCTGATGGTGCCGGCACCTTCACCGCCACACCCGGACACCTGCCGGTTCTCGACGCCGACGGCGCTGCTGCCGTGGCCGCGAAGGGCATCCTGCTGGACGCGCGGGCGCCGGAGCGGTTCGCGGGCGAGGTCGAGCCGATGGATCCGGTCGCCGGCCACATCCCGGGCGCCGTCAACGCCCCGACGACCGCGAACGTCGACGAGACCGGGCACTTCCTCCCTCCCGCCGACCTCCAGGCCCGCTTCACCGCACTAGGCGTCACACCGTCGACCGAAACCGCGGTCTACTGCGGCTCCGGAGTCACCGCCGCCCACGAAGCCCTCGCCCTGGAATCCGCCGGCCTCCCCGCCACCGTCTACATCGGCAGCTGGTCCGAATGGATCACCGACCCCACCCGCCCCGTCGCCACGGGCTCCGAGCCGCCAGTCTGACCCATCTTTGAGAAGCCACCGACCATTTCGCGGCCCCGGATATGGTCGGTGGCTTCTCAAAGATGGCGGGGGCAGGCGTCTGCGAGGGGCCGTCGCCCGGGGACGAACGGTTGACTTCGCGTGCGTGGTGCGGGACTGTGGGTCAGAAATCGATTTCCCATCTCAACCGCCCCTGGGAGTCAGTCGATGATGAAGCGATCCACGTTCCTGCGCGCGGCCGTCGGCGCCGGCGTACTGGCCGCTCTACCAACCGCCGTCCCTGGCCGTGCTTTCGGGAGGAGCCAGGCTGTGCTGACCAACAAGGTGGCCGATCTGACCGGGCCCGGTCTGACCGACAGGTTCCGGATGGCGGCGACCGACCTGGGGATTCCGGCGCGGACGCCGGACGGGCGGCTGCTGTTCATGTTCGGCGACACGTTCGAGGAGGCGCGCGTCGGCGGCGGCTGGTGGCGGTCACCGGTCGCGCTGTGGTCGACGACCTCGGACCTGAACGGCGGCGTGCAGTGGTCCGGCGCCGTCGGGGGAGACGCGGCGCAGCAGCTCTGGGACTACCCGCACGACAATCCGACGTTCTCGACCGTGCTGCCGTCGGACGTGATCACGATCGGCGGGTCGATGTACCTGCACGCGATGGTGAACAAGGGCCTCGGAAACGTTGTCTGGACAGAGATCTGGCGCTCGGACAACTCGGGTGCGAGCTGGTACCACACCGGTGCGAAGTTCGACCCGAACATCGACGGCGGGATGTTCCAGTTGCTGACGTGGGGGCTGGGGAACGACGGGTACGTGTACGTCTACTCGACCGGATTCCAGCGCAACAAGCCGATCATCCTCAAGCGCGTCCGCCAGGAGCAGATCGCGGACCCGGCGGCCTACGAACCGTGGGGTTACCGGGACGGGGTCTGGGCGTGGGGCAATCCCGCGACGCCGATCCTGACCGGGAGCTTCGGTGAGATGAGCCTGCGTCCGCTCGGCGGCAAGTGGGTGCTGACCTGGTTCAACGCCGGCGACTACCGGATCGACGGCATGATCATGGACACGCCGACCTCCAACCTCTATACGGCATACCGGCAGACGCTGATCTACGGCGGCGCGTGGGGATCGGAGGACGACAATCACGTCGCCCAGCTGTACGGCGGGTACGTCATCCCCGGCTCGACGCTCTCGGACATGCATCTGTCCGTCAGCCAGTGGAACACCGACAACGGCTGGCCGTACCGCGTCATGCAGTTCCGCGTCCGGGGCTTCGGCTAAAGCTCGAGCACCATCGTGTCGGAGGTGCCGACGACGCCGACCTTCCGGAACCCGAGTGATTCGTAGAGCTTCCGCGCCGGGTTGTCCGGATCCACGCTGAGCGAGAGCTGTCCGTACGACGCCGCACGCGCCTGTGCGATCAGCTCAGTCAGCACGCCCCGGGCGACGCCGCGCCGCCGAAAGCCGGCCGCCACGCCGAGGGTCAGCTCAGGTACGTCGGCCGCGATGTACCCGTACCCGGGCCGCTCCGCGGTGAGGCACCGCGCCCACGCCGCACCCGCGAGCGAGCCATCGACCTCCGCCACCACCCCGAAGTCACTCTCGCGCGGCCACCCGTCGAGGTACCTCCACGCATGATCATCACCCCGCGCCTTCCCCTCGTCGTACCACGGAGTCCCGTCCCAGTTACACGCCTCAAGCAACATCTCGATCAGGAACGGAAGGTCGCCACGGGTCGCCGGTCGCAGCTGCATGCTGCTCATCATTCCTCGCCGGCGACCGCGTCCACCACCGCTTTAGCCGGGTCCGGCGACCCCGATCAGGTTGCCTTCGGGGTCCGTGAACTGCCCGACGACCAGCTTCCCCGGTACGCCGTCCGGCCCGAACACCCGCCGTCCACCGAGTTCCTCGGCCCGCAGCAGTGCCGCCTCGACGTCATCGACGCCGATGTAGAACAACACCTTTGCCGGGAGCGAAGCGCCGCCACCGACGCCTCCGTTGAGCCCGGCGTCACCGGTGAACCCGTACTGTCCGGGCTCCGACACCTGTCCGGAGACCGTGTCGCCGACGTCGTAGCTCCACCCGAAGAGCTCTCGGTAGTAGGCCCGCAGTGCGGCCGGATCGCTGCCGATGATCTCGAAGTGCACGACCTGGTTGGCCATATCCGTCTCCTCTCGTCACAGGTACATCGGAGCACGGCCGCCCGGCTCGACGTTTGCGAAAGCGTTACCGCAGCGGATTCCACCGAGGTCTTGAGTTAGTAACACGCTTGGTTTAACTTACTCGGGACCTGGCCGGTGTGTGGCTCAGAGCACATCGGCGGCATCCGGAAACCTGAGGAGTTCCGATGACGAGAGTGAGCAGGTGGGGCGCCGCCCTCGGCGTGGTTGGGCTGGTGCTCGCGGCGGGGTGCGCGAAGGATACGACGCCCACGTCGTCCGGTGGCGCCGGCGGCGGGATCGACCAGAGCGCGCCGGTCACCATCACGATCGGGGACCGTCCGACCCCCGACAAGCCGAACGACCTGAAGGCGTTCAACCAGAAGATCGCCGACTTCACGGCCAAGAACCCGAACATCACGGTGAAGTCGACCGAGACCTCGTGGCAGGCGCAGACGTTCCAGGCCCAGGTGGCCGGTGGCACGCTGCCGACGGTGATGAACATCAGCTTCACCGAGCCGGCCAACATGATCCCGAACAAGCAGCTGCCGGACATCACCGACGAGCTGAAGCTGGTCGACCTGACCAAGGATCTGAACCCGAACGTCCTGAAGATCGTCCAGGACGCCAACGGCCGGATCTACGGCGTTCCGATCGACGTGTTCTCGGTCGGTATCGCGTACAACCGGAAGCTGTTCACGCAGGCCGGGCTGGACCCGGACAAGCCGCCGACAAGCTGGGACGAGGTCCGGCAGTACGCCAAGCAGATCGCCGAGAAGACCGGCAAGGCGGGGTACGCGCAGCTGACCACGAACAACACCGGTGGCTGGATGCTGACCACGATGACCTACAGCATGGGAGGCACGGTCGAGAGCCCGGACGGCAAGAAGAGCACGTTCAACGATGCCCCGACCAAGAAGGCGCTGCAGCTGCTCAAGGACATGCGCTGGACCGACAACTCGATGGGCAGCCGGTTCCTGTACAACCAGGAGGAGGTCCGCCAGGACTTCGCGGCCGGCAAGATCGGCATGGTCCTGCAGGCGCCGGACGCGTACGACATGAGTGTGAAGCAGTTCGGCATGAAGCCCGCCGACTTCGGTGAGGGCGCGCTGCCGCAGGACGGCGGTCCGCATGGCACGCTGACCGGCGGCTCGCTGAAGATGATCAGCCCGAAGGCGACCAAGAACGAGGTCGTCGCCGCGCTGAAGTGGATCAAGTTCGACGTGTTCGACAAGTACACGACCGAGTCGGTCGCGGTCCAGGACGCCAAGAACTCGATCGCCGACAAGGGTTTCGTCGGCCGGCCGGGGATCACGCCGCTGAGCCAGGCGACGTATGACCAGTTCAACAAGTGGCGTGAGCCGTACGTGAACGTGCCGGTGAAGCAGTTCCAGGGCTACATCGATTCGACGACGTCGCTGAAGCTGCTGCCCGAGCCGTCGAACAAGGGCCAGGAGGTCTACTCGCTGCTCGACCCGGTGGTCCAGCAGGTGCTCACCAAGAAGGACGCGGACATCGACAAGCTACTGAGCGATACGGCCTCGAAGATCGACGCGCGTCTGGCCCGGTAGCCCATGTTCCAGCAACGAACGCAGAAGTCCGGCCGGAGTGTTGCCACCTGGTACCGCTCCGGCGGGCTGAGCGCCATCTTCTTCGCCCTGCCCCTGGTCCTGATCTTCCTGTACTTCTCCTGGGGCCCGATTCTCCGCGGACTGGTGCTCAGCTTCCAGAAGAACAACCTGGTGCTGCCCGCCGAGTGGGTCGGCTGGTCGAACTTCAGCTACGTGCTGACCGACCCGCAACTCCCGCAAGCGGCTCTCAACACGCTGTACTTCGCCCTCCTGGCACTGATCTTCGGATTCCCGGTGCCCCTGTTCCTGGCCGTGTTCATCAGCGAGCTGCGCAAGACCGGCTGGCTGTACAACGTGCTCTCGTACCTGCCGGCCGTCGTACCGCCGGTGGCCGCGATCCTGTTGTGGACGTTCTTCTACGACCCGAGCAGCGCGGGCGTGTTCAACTCGATCCTCGGCTGGTTCGGGCTCGGGCCGTTCGCCTGGCTGAACTCGCAGACCTTGGCGATGCCCGCGATCGTGCTCGAGGCGACGTGGGCCGGGGCCGGTGCCACGTCGATCATCTACCTGGCGGCGCTGACCGGCGTACGGACGGAGTTGTACGAGGCGGCCGAGCTGGACGGGGCGGGGATCTGGAGCCGGGTCTGGCACGTCACGCTGCCGCAGATCCGCGGAATCATCCTGATCATGATGCTGCTGCAGCTGATCGGGACGTTCCAGGTGTTCACCGAGCCGTTCCTGTTCACCGGCGGCGGCCCGAACAACGCCACCACGACGGTCCTGCTGCTGATCTACCGGTACGCGTTCATCAACGGCGACTTCGGCGCCGCAACCGCGCTCAGCGTGCTGCTCGCCGGGGTGCTGTGCGTGCTGTCGCTCGTCTACCACTTCGCCACTCGCCGCTGGAGCACTCCATGAGCTACGAGCGCGGAATCATCTCGACCAAAGACCGGCAGCGAGGGGTGATCCGGTACGGCCTGCCGGCGATCCAGGTGCTGATCTTCATCACGGTCGCGGTCGCGGGCGTCGGCCCGCTGCTCTGGCTGCTCAAGTCCGGTGTCTCGACGAGCCAGGACATCCTGAGCGGCCCGATGCAGCTGTGGCCGTCGGGCATTCAGCTGAAGAACATCCCCGACGCCTGGAACCGCGTGCAGATCGGCGCGTACCTCGGCAACACCGCGTTCATCGCGATCGGCTCGATGATCTCGACGCTGTTCGTGTGTACGACGGGAGCCTTCGTCCTCAGCATCCTGCGGCCGAAGTGGGGACCGGTCGTCACCGGCGCCGTACTGGCGACGCTGTTCCTGCCCGGTGTCATCTCGCTGGTCCCGCTGTACATGACGGTCCTGAAGATGCCGTTGCTCGGGATCAGTCTGCAGAACACGTTCTGGGCGGTCTGGCTGCCGCAGGCTGCCGGCGCGTTCAACATCCTGGTGATGAAGCGGTACTTCGACTCGATCCCGCGCGAACTGATCGAGGCCGCCCGGATCGACGGCGCGAGCAACCTGAGGTTGTTCACGGCGCTGATCCTGCCGCTGTCGAAGCCGATCGTCGGAGTCGTCGCGCTACTGACCGTCATCGGTTCGTGGAAGGACTACCTCTGGCCGCTGCTCGTCCTGCCGGACCCACGGCTGCAGCCGATCTCGGTCGCGCTGCCGCGAGTGCAGAAGACCACCGAGATCTCACTGCAGATGAGCGCGTTGTTCCTCGCGGTTCTGATACCTGTCGTGTTGTTCTTGGTGTTCCAGAAACAGTTCCTGCGCGGCGTGGGCATGGCCGGAGGTATCAAAGAGTGAGGCGAGAGTGAATGAACTGAACGGTCGGCGGGTCTTGGTGACGGGGGCCGCCGGCCGGATCGGGCTGGTCACCGTCGAGCACCTGAACGAGCTGGGTGCGAAGGTGACCACGCTGTCGAACGTCGAGCACCCGGATCTGAAGGCGGACCGGGTGCTGATCGGCGACACCCGGTCCGAGACCGACGTGGCGCATGCCCTGGAGGGCGCGGAGTACGTCGTGCACCTGGCCGCGCTGCCGCACCCCTCGGCGGGTACGCCGTACGAGGTGTACTCGATCAACGTGGTGTCGACGTTCAACGTACTGGCCCAGGCCGGTGCCCTCGGCATCGACCGGGCCGTGATCGCGAGCAGCATCAACGCGACCGGCGTACCGTTCAACCCGCACGAGATCCGGCCGCCGTACTTCCCGTGGGACGAGCGGGCGCCGAGCGACATCGGCGACCCGTACTCGCTGTCGAAGCAGAACGACGAGAACACCGCGCGGATGGCGTGGCGGCGGTGGGGGATCGACGTGGTGGCGTTCCGGTTCCCGCACGTGAACTCGGCGGAGGTGCTGCAGCAGATGTCCGACCACGTCCGGGAGCATCCGGGCAGCGGCCTGCGGGAGGGCTGGAGCTATCTGGACACTCGCGATGCGGCGTACGCCGTCGAGCTCGGACTGACCGCGCCGTTGTCGGGCGCCCACACCTTCTTCGTCACCGCGAGCACCACCAACGCGCCGTACCCAACCGAGGACCTGCTGGACGCGTACGCGCCGGACGTGCCGCGGTCGCGACGGTTCGCCGGACGCGAGGTGCCGATCGACCTGACCGCCGTACGGACCGTGCTCGGCTTCGAGGCCCGGCACGAACTCGACCTACCCACCCTCTCCCTGGAGCACTGAATGCCCTCGAACTTCGACCAGCCGTGGCCCGCGCGGGACGATGTCCGGATCCGCGAGGTGAAGGCGATCGTCACGGCGCCGCAAGGCATCCCGCTGGTGGTCGTGAAGATCGACACCACCGAACCGGGCCTGTACGGGCTCGGGTGCGCCACGTTCACGCAGCGCTGGAAGGCCGTCCAGACGTTCGTCGACGAGCACCTGTCCCGGCTGCTCGTCGGGCGCTACCCGGGTGACATCGGCGACCTGACCCGGCTGGCGTCGTACTCCGGGTACTGGCGTGGCGGACCGGTCACGAACAACGCGATCTCCGGTATCGACCAGGCGCTGTGGGACATCGCCGGCAAGCGCGCCGGCATGCCGGTGTACGAGTTGCTCGGCGGCAAGGTCCGCGCGGCCGCCGATACCTACATCCACGCGAGCGGGCGGACGATCGACGACACGATCGACCACGCGCAGAAGCTGATCACGCAGGGCTGGCGGCACATCCGGCTGCAGGTCTCGACACCGGGTGGCGGCGGGTACGGCGCTCCGCAGGTGCCGACGCTCTACCCGGATGCGCCGTACCACAACGGCTGGTCGGTGCGGGACTACCTGCGGACGACTCCGGAGCTGTTCGCGGAGGCGCGGCACGCGCTGCCCGACAACACCGAACTGTTGCACGACGTGCATTCCCGGCTGACGCCGAAGGAGGCGGTGCTGCTGGCTCGTTCGCTCGAGCCGCACCGGTTGTTCTTCCTCGAGGACGTGCTCGCGCCGGAGCTGTGGGACCGGCTGCCCGAGGTCCGGGCGGCATCCCCGGTTCCGCTGGCTGTCGGCGAGCTCACGACGTCGTTCGGTGACGCGGTCCGGCTGATCCGGGACGGCGGCGTCGACTTCATCCGATCGCATGTTTCGGACATCGGCGGTCTCACCCCGGCCCGTAAGCTGGCCGACCTCGCCGAGATCTCCGGCGTACGGACAGCCTGGCACGGTCCGGGCGACACCTCGCCGATCGGCGCCGCGGCGAACGTGGCGCTGGACGTGACGTCCGTTGCCTTCGGCATCCAAGAGGGGCACATCTACAACGAGGCGACGTACGAGGTGTTCCCCGGGACGCTGCGGATCGAGGACGGCTGGCTGCGGCCGAACGAGGCGCCGGGCTGGGGGATCGACGTCGATCTGGAGGCAGCGGCTCGTTATCCGGCGGAGCTGTCCGGTCACGACGAGTGGGCGGCCGGCGTACGGCGCATCGACGGAGCGCTCGAAGCACCGTGATTCAGCAGTACGATCACGGCCAGTGAGGGACGAGACGGGGAGGCGGAGTTGACGTCCTCCCCGCCCTAAGGATGGGGATTCCAACCCAACTACGCGGAGGTAGGGAGTTGAGGTTCACGCTTCTCGGCGACGAGGACCGCAGTCGCTCCACGTGCGTTCACGGCCCGTCCGGCCGCGATGTTGACAGCAGCGTTCACGTCGGCGTTCGCGCTGTAACTGCAGGTCCGGCAACGGAAGACGGCTTGGCTCTCGCGCGCCTCCCGATCCCTGATCCCGCACCGCGAACACGTCTGACTCGTGTAGGCCGCAGGAATCTTCTCGACCCGTCCAGCGGCCTTGTCTTCCAGCCGCTGGACCAGCTGACCCCAGCCGTTGGCCAGAATGGCCCGGTTCAGGCCGGACTTCTGCCGAACCCGCTTCCCGGGATCGTCCACCGTGCCCTTGGCCGACCGCGTCATCTGGACGATGCGCAGGTCCTCGACCCGGATCACATCGAACTCGCGGGCAAGCCGGGTGCTGGTTTGCTCGACCCAATCCTTGCGCCGATCCACCTCGCGGGCTTTCAGCCGGGAGATCGCGGCCTTAATCTTGGCGCGGCGGTTACTGCCCTTCTGGGAGCGGGCAAGCCGTTGCTGCAGCTTCCGCAGCCGCCTCTTCTCGCCCGTGGTCAATGTCGGCACGCGCAGCACGTCACCCGTCGACAGTGCCGCCGACACGGTCACGCCACGGTCCACACCGACAACCTCGCCGGTGCCTGGTCCAGGAATCGGGTCCGGGACCACTGCGAACGCGATGTGCCACCGGCCGGAGCGGTCACGGGCGACGCGGTACGACTTCGCATCGGCCAGCGGCTTGGACAGCCGGAACTTGATCCAACCGACCTTCGGTATCAGGACCCGTGCCCACTTGCGGTTCAGCTTCTCTACCCGCTGGGCCTGCGGGCCAACGATCCGGAACCCTTCGTGGATGCCGGCCTTGCGCCACGTCGGCCGCCGGTGGGTGCCGCCGAAGAAGTTCGTGACGGCCTGGTCGAAGTTGCGCAGCGCCTGCTGCTGCACCGTCTGAGACCCCGACCTCAACCAATCGCCGGCGGCCCTGGCCTCGGTCAACTGCCGCGCCTGCTGCACGTAACGGGGCGGGTAGGTCCTGCGTCCCGCCGACCACATCGACCACTGCTCCAAGGCAAGGTTCCAGATGTATCTGGCATGTGCGCACTGGTCCAGCAACGCCGCTTCCTGCACCGGAGTTGGAGCAAGATGAAAGCGGGGCATGTCACTCATTCAATCAGTCGGCACGGACAGTCTCTGAGACGTGAAGGGAGGGAGTTGCGGTTCTTCCCCGCCCTGAAGCACGGGGTTTCCCCGCAGCTAGTTCGATGAGCGATTCGGTCGAGGGACTTGCCGAGCTGCGGCGCGCGGGCGCGAACCAGTACGACCTGGGCTCGTTCAACGAGGCCGTGATCATCGAGACGATCCGGCTGGCCGGCATCATCAGCCGGACCGAGATCTCCCGCCGTACCGGCCTGACGCAGCAGTCGGTGTCGCGGATCCTGCGTCTCCTGCTCCAGCAGGGGTTGCTGGTGGAGGAGGCGCAGGAGCGCGCGGAGCGGCTCGGTAAGCCGCGGACGCCAGTGCGATTGCGGTCCAAGGCCGCGCATGCGGTCGGCATCCACATCGATCCCGAACTGCTCACCGTCGCCGTGGTCGACCTGGACGGCACGATCGTGCGGCGCGAAACGGTCGACCTCGCGGACGACCTCGCGGCGGACAAACTGATCGACCTGACCGCGGCCACGGTGAACGCGGCGCTCAGCATCAGCCAGGTCGACCTCGCGTCGATGCTCGGTGTGGGCGTCGCCGTACCAGGCCCGATCGACGCGGACGGGACACTGCTCGCGCTGCCGTTGCAGCCGGCCTGGCGCGGGTTGAAGATCCGTCAACTGCTGCAGCAGAAGCTGAATCATCCGGTGCTCGTGGAGAAGGACGGTACGGCGGCCGCGATCGGTGAGCGGTGGATCGGCCGGTCGGCGCGGGCGCGGGACTTCGCGTACCTCTATCTCGGCACCGGCGTCGGCAGCGGTCTGATCCTGAACGGCTCGATCTACCGCGGCGGCACGGCGAACGCCGGTGAGTTCGGGCAGATCGCGGCGCTGCGGATGGGGGAGTGGGACCCGGTCGACGGACCCCGCATGATCCCCGAGTGCAACCCGACGGCGTCGTTGCCGGTGATCGCGGGCGAGTTCGGGTACGTCGAGACCGATCCTCAGGCAACGGACGAGGCCAAGCGGTACCGGGCCGTGTGCAAGGCGGCGGCCGACGGGGATGTGGCGGCGGTGAAGGCGGTCACGCAGGTCGCCCGGGTGATCGGCCAGGGTGCGGTCGGTCTGGTGGATCTGCTCGACATCGATCTCGTGGTCCTCGGCGGGCCGGCGTACGGCAAGGAGATCTCGGAGATCCTGCTGACCGAGATCGGGCGCGCGGTGAACGCGCATCCGGTGGCCCGGGAGACCCGGCCGGTCGCGGTCGAGGAGTCGATGCTGCAGACCGACGCGGCCGCGGTCGGGGCGGCGTCGACGATCTTCCACGACGCGTTCACCCCTCGGGTCTCGGGATCGAGTCAGGCACGTAGGCTGCCCAAGTGATGACGCAGTGATCGAACCCCGCCCGCTGACGCCGGACGTCGAGCTCCGGATCGCGACCCTCGACGACGCCCCCGCCCTCGCCGACGCACAGACCCGGAGCCGCGAGCATCTCCGGCCGTGGGAACCGGTTCGCAACGAGAAATGGTTCACCGCCGCCGGACAGGCCGAGCGGATGACGTACCAGCTCGAGCGCTACAAGAACGGCCAGGTCGTGCCGTGGGTCCTGGCCTCAGGCGATCGGATCGTCGGTCAGATCACGTTGAGCGACCTGGTCCCCGGCCCGTTCCGCAGCGCGGCCCTCGGCTACTGGCTCGCCGCGGACGTACTGGGCCGAGGCCTCGCCACCCGCGCCGTCGAGGCGGTCGCCGACATCGCCGACACGGTCCTGAAACTCCACCGCATCGAAGCCAGCACCCTCACCGGCAACTCCGCCTCCCAACGAGTCCTCGAACGCACCGGCTTCCACCAGATCGGCATGGCCCCGACGTACCTCCACATCGACGGCCACTGGCAGGACTGCAACCTGTACCAACGCATCCTGAACTCGCGCGAGCCGGGCGCCTGAGACCAGTTGCGGCGGGCTGGGACCTGAAATATCAGGTCCCAGCTCACCAGTGAAGGTCTCAGCTTGGGGGAAGCCCGACGCCTCGGGACACATCCACGTCGTCGTAGCGCCCTTCGAGCACGTCGACGAACTTCACCGGGCGTTGGAGGGTGGAGGCGATGTAGACAGCGCGCACCGTGGCCAGGGCGTCGATGGCGTCCTGGACGGTGATGGCGGGCGGGGTGCCGTCGGCGATCGCCTTGAGGATGTCGTCGTACTGCGCTTTATGGCCGCCGGGGCCGCCGACGTCGACGGGCTGGTCGTCTTTCGAGCCGTCGACGTTCAGCCGGCGGAGGCGGTCGTCCTCGACCTCGGCGCCGCCTTCGGTGCCGTGGACGGAGACGCGGGTGCGGCCGCCAGGAAACGCCGCGGTGGTGGCGTGCAGTGTGCCGACGGCGCCGTTCTCGAAGGTGATCGTGGCGACGACGGTGTCCTCGACCTCGATCGCGTGGTGGGCGGCCCGCAGCGCCTGGGCCTGGATGCTCACCGGGCGGCCCATGAACCACAGCATCAGGTCGACGGTGTGGACGCCCTGGTTCATCAGCGCGCCACCGCCGTCCTGGGTCCACGTCCCGCGCCAGCCCGCCGACGCGTAGTACTCGTCGCTGCGCCACCAGGCCACCGTCGCGACGGACGACGTCAGCTGCCCGAATCGCCCGGCGTCGATCGCCTGCTTCACCACGGCGCTGCCGGCGTCGAAACGGTGCTGGCTGATCACCGACGACAGCACACCGTGGCTCCCGGCCCGGGTGGCCGCCGCGCCGAGGCGGCGGGCCCGGACCAGGTCGACGTCGAGCGGCTTCTCGATCACGACGTGCTTCTTCTCGTTCAGCGCCTGCTCGGCCAGCGCCGCGTGCGTGCCGCTCGGGGTGCAGATCGCGACGAGGGAGACGTCCGACCCACCCAGCGCCGCGGTCAGGTCGTCGAACACCTTTGGCTCCGGCTGGCCGAGTTCCACCAGCTGTGCCTGGAGTGCCTCCCGGGCCGCGGCGTCACCGTCCACCAGGGCGGTGACGATCGCGTCCGGCCGTTCCGCGATGGTCTTGGCGTGGGTGCGGCCGATGATGCCGCACCCGACGATCGCGACCTGCTGTTGTGTGTCAGCCATCTCGCTCCTACTTCGGTGTGAAGTTGGCGGTCAGTATCTGGTCCGTGCCGACCGTGAACGTGTACGACGGCGTTGTCGACACCACGGTCCCGTTCACGGTCCAATCCCGGAAAACGCTATCCGATCCTGGCGCTGCCGTCACTGTGACCTGCGCGCCGACCTCGTACGTTCCCGGTTCGGACTCGTTTCCCGCGATCTTCACGGTGCCGTTCCCGTTCGCCTCGACGGCGATGCTGCGCTGGACGACGTTGATCACCATCACGTTGTGCAACGTCGCCGGACCGCTCAGCGTCGCGCCGTTGTAGCGGGCGAGGTTGGTCGCCTCGACGTCTCCGCTCACGACCTGCACGGTGTGTCCGTCGCCGCCGAGGTTGTCGGTGCCCAGGTTGAACGCGTCCACCTGACCGGAGTTCACCACGAGGCCGTCGTGGAACCCGTACGCGAACACGTTCAGCAGCGTCAGCCCGCGCGCCCCGTCGACGGTGACGATCTTCGCGGTCTTCCGCATGTACTTGTCGATGACGAGCTCGAAGATGCGGCCCTCGTTCATCCAGTACGGCTGCTGGTACCCGACCCGGGTGACCGCGTTCCCGTTCGAGAGCACGCCCTCGACACGGCCGTCGCGCCCCGCGCCGATCGCGATCGCGTGGTCGAAGAACGCGCCCGCGACCTTGCGGACCACGACACCGTCACCGCTGAGGTCGATGCCGTTCCACGCGTTCGGGAACCCGGCGTTGATGACGTAGTTCGCGCCGGCGTGCCCGCGGACGGCGTACGGATAGGGCACCAGGCCGTTCGCGGGGTTGTTCTCCGGGTAGAAGGCCCGCAGTCCGCGGACGCCGGCGCCCTTCCCGGAGAGCGTCAAGAGAGCGGTTGCTGACTCTCCCGCGCCGCGTCCCTCGAACGCCTGCAACACCGTCCCGCCGCTCGCCCCACCTTGATCCCGGTTCGGTACGGCGGACGCACCGCGCAGCTCGACCTTCGCCGGAACGCTCAGGTGCGTACTGATCCGGTACCACCCGGCGGGCAGGTAGACGATCCCGCCACCCTCACGCCCAGCGCGATCGAGCACCTTCTGCACCTCACGCGTCGCGTCGGCGGCTGGCAGATACCCGACCCCGTGCGGCGCATCCACGACGTACAGCTTCTGCACAGGCCGGGGAAGCGCTCTTTGGGTGTAACTCGGCGCGGTGCCCGACATCCGGTGGATGATGCCCGAGAGAACGCCAGAGAGCGCTGTCCCGGTGATCTTCACGTAGCCGCGCGAGTTGTTCGTGATGCCGCCCTCGACACGGCCACCGGCGAGCGTCATGCCCCAACGGTCGTCCATCACGTCGACGAGCAGCCCGGTCCCGACCCGGCGTACGTCGGGCTCGAGGAAGCTGCCGGTGAATTGGGCCCGCTGGCCCGCGACGACGTGGATGCCGACGGCGTAGTCGGAGAGCGCGATCCGGTAGAACTGGTCCCATTCGAGGTCGCCGAGGACCAGGCCGGTGCCGTGCGCCCGGGTCCACGCGTCGAGGACGGCCCGGGCCGGCGGGTGGAAGGCGGCCGGCGCGGAGGACCAGTACGAATTGCTGAAGGCAACGGTCTCCCAGGTGCCGACGTCGGCGCCGTTGTAGGCGCGGGCGCCCTCGAACAGCGCCGTACCGCGGACGTTGCGGATCGTCGTCGACTCGTGCACCTGACCCGAGCTCGGGGCGTTGCCGTGGTCGTTCGGCATCGTGCTGACGCCGATCCCGCGGTACGAGTTCAGCATGGTGACGTCGGAGACCGTCGCCATCATGTAGTTCTCGTTGCCGATCCACGCGCCGCCGGGGATCTCGAACGTGTAGTTGTACGGAACCGGCGTACTCGCGCTCTGATGCGGGTAGTACGTCGTCACGCCGAGAACGCCCGCGCTGCCGCCGATCCGGAACAGGCTCGGCCCGTCGTCACCGGACGGCAGGTCGGCCACGATCACCGTGCCCGTGCCGAGCTTCTGACCGTGGTCGCCGCGGACACTGCAGAATGCGTGCACCTCGATCGTGTCGGTCACCCTGTACTGCCCGGCAGGCAGCCACACCGTGCCACCACCCGCATCCTGGCAGGCGTAGATCGCCTGCTGGATCGCCTGCGTGGAATCCCGCCGGCCGCTACGGTCGGCGCCGAACTGCGTAGCGTCGAAGTCCGCGACCACACCGTCCTCGGTCGGATTGCTTGTCGACACGAGCCGCGGCGTCGGCGCCACGACCGGCACCAGCCGCAGCTGCAACTCCTTGACTGCAAAGGATTCGGCCCCGGTCATCGCAACCCGGACGTATCGCGCGCTGACCGTCGCGAACCGCGTCCGGCTGAACTGGTTCCCGCCCGGCGATCCGGTCCGGCCGACGCTGACGAACTGCTGGCCGTCGTTCGACACCTGCACGGAGTAGTCCGGGGAGTACGCCTCGGCCCACTCGACCCGCACGTCGTTCACTGGACGCCGCGCACCGAGATCGATCTGCAGCCACGAGTCCGCACCACCGGTCCAGGCCGTCTGATGGTTGTTGTCGTTGACCTGAGCAACCCCGGTCCCACCGCTCGCAGTCGCCGTACCGTCGTCCGCGAAGTTGGTGTCCACGACCGACGCGGTGAACGCGTCCAGCTTGGCCTGCAACGCGGTGAGCGCGGCCTTGACCTGTACGTCGGTGACGCCCGGAGTGGACGCGATCGCCTGAGCGTTGTCGATCGCGTCCTGCAAGGTGGCGCGGCTGCCGACCGGGTACTGCCCGTCGCGCGTCCCTTCGCGGGCGGCCTTCTCGATGCGGGTCGCCTGACCGATCAGGTCGACGAGCCCTTCGGTGACATCGAGGGTGGTCGCGACCTTGGCGACCCGGACCGCGGCGACCTTGAGGTCGACGGTGCCGTCGCCGTTGTGGATCCGGAAGTCGCCGCCGTTCGAGCGGTTCGTCATCACCGCATCCGGCAGCGCGAATGTGTAGGTCTTCCACGTCTTGGTGTCGCCGTACCGAACGACTTCGGAGTTCTTGAACTTGTCCGGGATCGTCTCGCCGGGGGAGTCGTAGTGCAGCCCGAACTGCCCGTTGCCCTCGTCGAAGTAGTCGATGCTGACCAGCACGAGGCTGCGGTTGTCGTAGAGGTAGGTGTCGGCGACGTTTATGTAGAAGAAGTTCGTGCCCGGCGGCGGAGCGGTGTGGTCGGTCTGCCAGTACGGGCGACCGTCCTGGACGCCGGTGATCAGGTGCGAGGCGTCGTCGCCGGCCCGCGGGCTGATCCCGTTCTGGACCGGCGTCGCGCCGAGCTGTACCGAGGCTCCCGCCGTACTGATCCGCAGGCCGGCGATCGTGATGTCGCTGCTGCCTCCGAAGAGCCGGACGTCGGCGTCACCGAGGCGGTTCGTGAACGTGATGTCGGTGAGCGCGAAGACGCCGGTCTTCCACTGACCGGTGTTCGTGAGCTGGACGTCGGTGGTGTCCTGCTGCGGATTGGCCTTGGCGTCGTACTGGAGCTCTAGCGTGCCCGAGCCGCTGTCGAGATAGGTCACCGTCACCAGGACGTCGTCGGTGCCGATCTCGTCGACGTAGTCGCCGTCGACGTCGAATTCCAGGTAGCCCGTGCCGGCGGCCTGGTTGGTCTGCCAGTACGTGCGACCTTGCTCGCTGCCGGTCCGAAGACCGGCCGGGTCGTCGCCGGCGGCGGGCTGCACGCCGAGCGTGGTCGGGGTCGGGCCGAGATCGGCACCGACCCCACTGGGATACATGGTGGCAGCGCGGGCCGTCGGTACGACGAGAACGCTGGTGAGAAGCACGGCGGGGAGGACCCGCGCGAGCAGACGTCTGGACATGCTGAAACCTCCAGGTGGCGGGCCGGAAGATCAACTGCGCGGATAAGTTAAACCAAGCGTGTTACTAATTCAAGAGCCCATGATCGGGCCGTCGGGGTAGCGTGGCTGAGTGCCCCGGATTCCCGATCAGCGAAGAACTCCCCGGCAGTCGGAACTGCGCGAATTCCTGCGGAGCCGCCGGGAGCGGCTGACACCGGCCGACGTCGGGCTTCCGGTGGCCGGGACTCGCCGTACCCCGGGACCGGCACCGAGGGGCGGCTCAGCCGGCTGATGGCTGTGGTGCCACACCCACGATGAACTGACACTGCCTGTTCGCCGGTTCCACTCGCAGCATCGTGGCCATGAACATGAAAGCAGTCACCATCCCTCAGTTCGGCAGCGCTGACGTTCTGCGACTGGACGCCGTACCCGTGCCGACTCCCGGCCCCGGTCAGGTGGCGATCGACGTTGCCTACGCGGGCGCCAACTTCGCCGAGATCCTCTACCGGCAGGGCATCGCGGAGGTGCCCCTCCCGTTCGTGCCAGGGATCGAGGTCTCGGGCCGGGTCCGGGCGCTGGGGCCCGGCGTCGAGGGACTGTCGGTCGGGGAGCCGGTCGCCGCGTTGACGATCGTCGCCAGCGGAGGGTACGCCGAAGTCGTGACAACCGCCGCCGAACTGGTCGTACCGCTGTCCGCCTACAACCTCCCGCTCGACGTCGCGGCGGCGTTGCCGTCGAACAGCACCACGGCCTTCCTGGTCCTCGATCGGGTCGCCCGGATCGAGCCAACCGAGAGTGTGCTCGTGCACGCCGCGGCCGGTGGAGTGGGCAGTCAGCTCGGCCAGGCCGCTCGGCTGCTCGGCGCCGGGCGGATCGTCGGCACGGTCGGGAGTGCGGAGAAGATCGCGAAGGCCATCGGATACGACGAGGTCATCCTGCGCGACGACGTTGCCGGCGCGGGGGAGTTCGACATCGTCGTCGACATGGTCGGTGGTGCAACCCGACGGACAAGCTTGGACAGGCTGGCGCCGATGGGCCGGATGGTGGTGATGGGAAACGCCTCGGGTGCGGCGGACGTCGGCATCTCGGCCAACGAGCTGTGGCTCACGAACAAGACGGTCTCCGGCTTCAACCTCGCCGCGTTCGCCGGCGCCTTCCCGGAGACGGTCGGCGCCGGCCTGCGTCGGGCGGTCGAGGCCGCTGCCTCCGGACAGCTTCAGGTCCGGGTCGAGGTCCTCGCACTCGACCAGGCGGCGGACGCGCATCGACGGATCGAGTCCGGCTCGACCACGGGCAAGCTCGTACTCCGAGTCAACGGCTAGCTCTGGCCGGGAGGAAGACGGCAGGTACGGCGGCAACCACCGTGAACGCGATCGCCCAGAGGAAGCTGTGTGCATACGCCGTCGACGTGTGGTGCCCCGTGAGCTGGCTCTGCAGTACGACGGCGAGCGTCGCCGCACCGAAAGCGCCGCCGAGTTGCTGCATGATGCGCGTCGTGCTGCTCGCGTGCGGGATCTGCGTCGGTTCGAGGTCGCGGAAGGCGCCGACCATCACCGCGAGATTGACCGCGCTCAACCCGGCGCCGCGAAGTACGAGCGCGATCCCGAGCAGCCAGTACGACGCGTCCGCGACCGCGAACGGGATGGTTCCGAGTGCGGTCAGGACGATGCCGGCGAGGACGACCGGGCGCGGGCCGAGGCGATCCGTGAGGCCTCCGGCCGTGCGGGCGAGCAGGCTGCCGATTCCCTGCGGTACAAGGAGCAGGCCGGCAGCGGTCACCGTCTCGCCGCGGGCCTGCTGGTAGAAGAGTGGGAGCAGCAGCATCGCGCCGTACAGACCGAAGCCGGTGAGGAACATGAGCGCGGTCGAGGCGGCGAACGATCTCGTGCGGAAGAGTGCCAGGTCGATGAGCGGCTCGGCCGCGCGTCGCAGTACGAACGCTGTCAGCAGCAGTACGCCGACGGCGAGTGGCACGAGTACGGCGGATTGGCCGAAGCCATGATCGCCGACCTGGCTGAGGCCGTAGATGATCGCGGCGAGCGCGGGGGAGACCAGCAG
The DNA here is from genome assembly GCF_046549195.1 of Kribbella sp. C-35. Taxonomy (NCBI): domain Bacteria; kingdom Bacillati; phylum Actinomycetota; class Actinomycetes; order Propionibacteriales; family Kribbellaceae; genus Kribbella; species Kribbella sp. C-35. The sequence goes on along the minus strand of NZ_JAJPWG010000006.1, from coordinate 231,993 downwards.
CAGACCGAGGACGTCGAGCCGTGCTGCGGTCGCCGGCGGGTCGGGCTGGAGAGTACGTACGGCGAAGGCGATCGCGGCGATGCAGATCGGCACGTTGACGTAGAAGATCCAGCGCCAGTCGAGGTGGCCGACCAGGACGCCGCCGATCACCGGCCCGAGAATCGGGCCGACCATCGCGGGCAGGGTGACGACCGCCATCAACCGGCCGATCCGGTCGCGGCCGGCGACGCGCAGCAGCAGTGTCTGCAGGATCGGCAGCATCAGACCGCCGCCCACGCCCTGGACGACGCGGAACGCGATCAGCGAGCCGATGTCCCAGGCCGCTCCGCACAGCATCGAGCCCGCGAGGAACAGTCCGAGCGCGAGGATCCACATCCGTTTGGCGCCGAAGCGGTTCGCCGACCAGCCGGTGATCGGGACCGCCATCGCCAGCGCGAGCAGGTACGCCGTACTGACCCATTGGACCGTGGCGACCGAGGCGCGCAGGTCGGCGCCGAGGGTGTGGATCGCGACGGTGACGATCGTGCTGTCGAGCAGTGGGGCGAGTGCGCCGAGGACGAGCACGGCGGCGAGTTTGAGGACCGACCGGTCGAGGCGGTCAGTGGTGGTGGTCATTCGAGCGGCTCCTTAGAGACGTTGCGTCTCTTACGGATTTCAGAGTAGGCTCGAACCGTTAAGAGACGCAAGGTCTCTTTTTGGAGGGTGCATGGAGCGTCGGCGCGGTGCGGAGCTCGAGGCGGCGCTACTCGACGCGGCCTGGGACGAGGTCCTGGAGTCCGGGTACGCACGGCTGACCATGGAGGCTGTCGCGGCGCGGGCGCACACCGGCAAGCAGGTGCTGTACCGGCGGTGGCGGAATCGCGCGGAGCTCGTGATCGCGGCGATGCGGCACCGCACCGGCTCGATCATCGACGACATCCCGGACACGGGCAGCCTGCGGGACGACGTACTGGAAGTGCTGCGGCGGATGGCCGATCGGTTCGCTGCGATCGGGCCGGATATCTTTCACGGGCTGCTCTCCGAGGCGCCCGACCTGGATTCGGAGGCGTTCCGGCGGATGGTCGGCATGATGACGACCATCGTGAAGCAGGCGGCGGAGCGCGGGGAGATCCCGACCGCGGACGTTCCCGAACGGGTGCTCACCGCGCCCACCAACCTGCTGCGTCACGAGATGCTGTTCACCCGTGAACCGGTGCCGGCCTCGACTCTCGTCTCGCTGGTCGACGACGTGTTCCTGCCATTGGTCAGCGGAACGCCTCGACGTTCCGGCTGACCCAGTCCGCGAACGGGTGCGGCGGGCGGCCGAGCACGTTCTCGACGTCGGGACTGACCTGCTGCTCAGCCGCTGACGGCGTACCGAGAACGTCGAGCGTTGCCTCGACGACCGGGGCCGGCATGAAGTTGAGCATGTTGGCGCGGGCCTGGTCGCGGGTGAGTTCCGCGAAGTGGATCGGCGCACCGATCACGGTCTGGATCGTCTCGGCCTGCTGGCGCGGTGAGATCGCGGCGGGGCCGGTCAGTGTGTAGACGGCGTTGGCATGAGCCGAGTCGCGTAGTACGGCTGCGGCGACCTCGGCGATGTCCTGGGGGTCGACGGCGGGGAGGGCGACGTCGGCGAACGGCGCGGCCATGGCCCGCTGGGTGCGGATCGAGTCGGCCCAGGCGAACGCGTTGCTGGCGAAGTTGCCCGGGCGCAGGATCGTCCACTCCAGGCCGGAGCCGGTGACGGCGTCTTCGTGGATCGAGGGGTGGCGGTTGGTGCCGACGCCTTGCGACGAGAGCAGGACGACGCGCGGTACGCCGGCCTCGCGGATCACGTCGACGACGTCCTGGAGGTTGCCGTTGGCAAGGAAGTCCGCGGAGGTGAGGAGGAAGACGGCCTTCGCGCCGTCGAGGGCCGGCTTGAGGCTTTCGGGGTTGGTGAGGTCGGCCCGGTGAACTGCTCCGTGGCCTTCGCCATGGTTTTCGATATGGCGCGAGACGGGGACGACGTCCTCGCCGGCGGCGGTCAGGGTCTGGGCGAGGGGGCGGCCAACGTTGCCGGTTGCTCCGGTGATCACGATCATGGTGATGACGCTACTGGCCGCGGGATAGTAGGTACCTAGAGGATAGTATTGGGTTTGTGACCGAGACCACTGCAGCTGATGCGGCTGTCGAACCTGTCCAGGCCTGCCCGATCGCACCGGTGGTGGATCTGGTGTTCAGCCGCTGGACGACACCGATCCTGTGGACGCTGAACGAGTACGGCGAGCAGCGATTCGTCGAGCTGCAGCGCCGGATCGGAGTGATCACGCCGAAGGTCCTGACGCAGCGACTACGCCAGCTGGAACGCGACGGCCTGGTCACCCGCACGTACCACGCCGAGGTCCCGCCACGCGTCGAGTACGCGATCAGCCCCCTCGGCCGCAGCCTCGCTCCGCTCTTCCACTCCCTCGCCGAATGGTCCCCCAACCTCGCCAAGGTAGAAGCGGCCCGCGAAGCCTTCGACACCCACGAACCCGCCCACCGCCGCCCCTGACACGCCGTTCACACGCGAGGGGACATCCCCTCGGGTTGTGGGTTCTCCCCTCGTATACCAACGGAGAAGCCCCAACGGGAGGGGATATCCGTTCGCGTGGTTAGGCGACGCCGACTAGGTCTCGGGTGCGGAGGGATTCGACGAGGGTGAGGAAGTGGGTGGTGGCGTCGGCCAGGGGGAGGAGGCCGGCTTCGTGGTGGTGCCAGCCGAACTCGAGTTCGCCGTCGATGGTGCGTTCGTCGAGCGGTACGGCGTACCGGCTGAGCGTCACGCGGGACGGGCCGGTCTGCGGGTGGTGGTCGCCGCAGCCGCACTCGGCGGGGATCGTGATCGCGGTGAGCGCGTCGGCGGAGTAGCTGCGCAACCGAAGCGTCGTGCCGCGGGCGGTGAACCGGACGATCGTGGCGTCAGGCAGCTGGACGAGCAGCTCGACCGGTACGGCGTACGAACCGGGAAGGAGCCGGAGACCACGGGATGCGAGCAGATCGGCGAGAGCCGGGAGATTCATGCGAATTCCTGTGAGTGCTGTGTCGGCGGGCGGGCCACGGAAAGGTCAGGGCCTCGTGCGCCGGAGAGTCGGCGCGCGTCAGCGACAACAGCAACAACACAGCATCTGCATGCGGACGATCATGACAGCAGCCAGGGTCCACCGCCAAACACCATCCGCGATGTGGGACAACTGTCCGTGATGTGTCAGCGAGCGGCTGGACCCTTCCGTGGCCGGAGGGTTCATGATGCGGGTGTGCGAACAGACATCGAGGCCCGCGGCGGCGAGCACTGCGAGACGACAGCGCTAGGCGTTCTGCTCCGCGACCAAGGGGTGGATCTGTCCGAGGCCATGCTCTTCGGGCTCGGCTCCGGACTGTCCTTCATCTACTGGGACAGCAAGAGCCTGGGCTTTCCCTTCCTCGGGGGACGGGTGAAGCCGTTCGAGCTCACCAGGAACCTGGCCGGGACACTCGAGCTGGAGCTGCTGGTCCAGGAGACCACCTCGCCAAGGAGGGCCTGGGAGAACGTCGCGGGCTCGATCGACGCCGGGCACCCGGTCGGGCTGCAGCTCGACAGCTACTACCTGGAGTACTTCAGCTCGAAGGTGCAGTTCGGCGGTCACGTCGTGGCGATGTACGGCTACGACGACCAGAACGCGTATCTGGTCGACACCGACCAGCAAGGTGGCGCGGTCTCCACGAGCCTGTCCAGTCTCGCCGAGGCCAGGGCCGCCCGAGGCCCGATGACTGCCAAGCACCGGTCGTTCACCCTCACTGCTCCCCGAGAGCTGCGTTCACTGGCGGTGCAGATCGTGCCTGCCATCACCAGGTGCGCCGACGCGTTTCTCCACCCGCCCATCGCCAACGTTGGTCACCGAGGCATCGAGAAGGCCGGCAAGCTGGTGCCCAGGTGGCTCCAGCGGACCGACGACCCGCGACGGGACCTGCCGCAGGCCGCGCTCCTGATGGAGAAAGCAGGCACCGGCGGCGCGCTGTTCCGCAACCTCTACCGCGACTTCCTCGGCGAATGCACCAACCTGCTCGACAGCACCCACCTTCGCACCGGCCACCAGCTGTACGGCGAAGCAGCCGCCTTGTGGACCGAGGTCGCGGCCCTGATCAGCACGGCGGGTGAGTCAGGAGATGCGCAGTACGTCGTGAAGGCAGGCGCCCTGCTCGACGATCTCGCTCGGATCGAGCGCGACGCCATGCAGGCGCTCAGCCGCCTGAACGCCTGAGCAGGTCGGCCATGCGCTCCTCGGCCTCCTCCACCAGGACGGGGAGGTCGGTGTGGTCCAGCGTGTACTGGTACCAGTGGAGTGCGGCCTGCTTGTCGCCGACCCAGTACGCCAGCTCGCCGAGATGCGCTGCCGCCAGCGGATGGGCCACGTAGCCCGCCTCGATGTACTGACGGAACCACCGCGTCGCCTGCGAGGTCGTGGGTCTGCGCGAGGGCGAGAAGCGCGGCGGGATCATCGCCCTGTGCCGCGGTGGTCAGGGTTGCCAGGGCTGAGCCGAGGTCGCCTGCGTCGCGCTGCAAGGTGCCGAGGAGGATGCCGGCCTGAGTCTGTACGTCGGGCTCCGGGCCTTCGGCCAGTCCGAGCAGGAGCCTTGCGCTGAACTGTCCGTCAGCGGCGAGAGCCTCCTGGCAGGCCTTCGCTGCTTCCAGCTCCCCGGCGGCCAGCAGGCCGGCGAGGAGTGCGGCACGGTCCGTGAGGTGCGGCTCGGTCTCGTAGGAGACGGCTGCGCGGAAGCATTCCCAAGCCTCGGTCGGTTCACCGAGTGCGAGGTAGCCCCAGCCGACCAGGAGCGCGATCCGCTGTCCGTCGGGCGTCTGATCCGCGAGCGCTACTCGGCATTTCTCCACGGCCTCGACGGCGGCCGGGTCTCGTCGTACGGCGAGTTTCGCGGCCGCCAGCGCGGACAGCTCGAGATCGGTGGGCACGGTCCGCGAAACTACTGGACCGTGGGTTCAGTCGGCTTTCTTGCCGAACATGATTTCGTCCCAGCTGGGGACGCTGGCGCGCTTGCCTCGGCGGGCGGGCTTCTTCTTGGTCTCGGCCGCGGCGTCGTCGGTTGTTGGCTGGGTGGTTTCGGTGCTGTCGGGCAGGTCCGGCTGGGTGCTGGTTGCTGCGGGCTGCTCGGGAGTCGTCGGCTCGGGGGAGTTGCTGGGTGCCGGCTCGCGGACGGGGTCCGGGCGGCGAGGTTCCGAGGTACGGGCTGCTGGTTCCGGGCGGGCGGGCTCAGGGCGGTCGTCCGGGGTGGCGGGGGAGGCGAAGGCGGGTGGGTCGGCGGGGCGTTCGACGGCGCGGACCGCGGGGCGTGGGGCCGGGGGCTGGTCGACCGGTACGTCGATCAGCGTCGGCTCCTCGTCCGGGTTCGGCACCGAATGCACCCGCCGCGGACCCCGATCCGCTTCCCGCGAACCCTCCCGCGGGTAGTCACGCGAGCCATCGCGAGCATCATCACGCGAGCTATCGCGGGCACCCCGCGCACCATCGCGGGCTCCTTCGCGGGATTCCAGGCCGAACTCGCGGCCGTCGCCGGAAACCGGGTGGTTTCGGCGGCGGAGGCCGACGGTGTCTTCGAAGCCTGCTTCGTAGCTGTCGGCGCCGTGGTCGGGGGCAATCAGTGGGTCGATGTCCGCGACCGCGGCCAGCCGCCGCTCACCAGGCTGCGGCTGCACCGGCGTCGTCGTCGTGACCTGTGCCTGCTCGCCGACGAGCCACCGCGCCTCGTCGTCGTCTGGCACCGCGTACCGCCCGGGGGCGTCGTACGCGAACATCGCGATCTTCTCTTCCTTCTGCTCCGCCTCGGGATCCGCGCTGTCCTCGGACTCGACGAAGTACGAGACCCGGACCGCCCAGCGGCCGTCCTCGCGCCGCCACGCGTCCCACTCGGCCGAGGCCGGGTCGACCTGCCGCGTCCGCAGCCGGTCGGTGACCCAGGCGCCGAGGTTCCGTGTGGGCGCGTCACCGCCACCGCGACGACGGACGGAGGCACGCTGCGCGAGGCTGGCGATGTGGTCCCGCTCGGCCAGAACGGGGCCGGCGAACGCCATCACGCGTTCCATCGGCATCTGGGCGATGGCAGCGACCGCCTCGGGACTTTCGCCGGCGCGGATACGAGCCTGGATGTCTCGTGGGCGCAGCGCGCTCTCCATTTGAATCTCCAGCTGGCCGAGTCGGGCACGGTCGCCGCGGAGGGCCGCACGCAACCGGTCGTCGACCGGTACGGCGAACTCCTCACCCGTCTCTGCCATCGCCAGGACGAGTTGTTTACCGTCCTGGCTCAGACCGACGAGCCTCGCCTCGCGCATTGACCTTGTTCTCCTGTGCGGTTCTAGACAGTCTCTCCCGGACGCTGGGCCTGACCAAGACCGGCGCGCCGTGCCGCGCGGTCATTGTGGAGGTTACGTCACGAATCCACATCTTGCCTGGTCACCAGGGTCCTCCTGATCACACCAGTCACATTAGTCACAACACGGTGTGACGGCTAACCACGCGGCTCGCTCAGAACGCCGAACGCACCGCAAGTGCACGCTTCAGGTCGTCCGCGCTGTCACCGACGGACCGCCGGATCGCGGCCGCCACGGACTCGTCGGCGATCAGGTCGGCGGCCTTGTCGACCACCCGCTGCTCGACCGCGTACCGAGGGAACGCGAGCTTCGTGCTGGTCCCCACCACCCAGCCGGAGCGGAGCTTCTCGGTGCCGGGGATCTCCGCGAAGAACCTGTCGACGTACGACGCGGTGAGCTCGGCCTGCGTCGGGTGCCAGAACCCTTCGCTCGCGGCGTACAGCTCGTAGTTCGCGATGTCGGCGTCGGTGGTGATCTGCGCCCACGCCCGCTCCTTCGCGGCCGCCGTCGGCAGCGCGGCCCGGCAGCGGGTGGCGTGCACGTTGCCCTCGGACGACGAGTCGCGAGCGAGCTCGGCGTCGATCTCGGCCTCGCCGATCGCGCCAAGCCGGGCGAGCTGCAGCGTCACGATCCAGCGCAGGTCAGCATCCATGGTGACGCCCGCAGGTACGCCGTCGTCCGCAAGCCAGCCCTTCAGCCGGTCGACGTCGTCGGAGAACCGCGCGAACCCGCGGGCCACCGACAGCTGCACGCTGCTTCCGACCTCGACGGTCTCCAGGCGCGCACGCAGTACGTCGGCCAGCTGCCCGCGGTGCGGCTCGTACGGCAGGTAGACGCCGAGCAGGTGGGTGTTGGACCAGTTGAGCAGCGTCCCGACCGCGATGTCGCTGGTCTCGGTCGGCAGCATCCCGAGGACGACGTCGAAACCGACCTTCGAGTCGAGCTCTGCGTCGGCGACCGCGTCCCGCACGCTGTTCAGGATGACGGCCCGCGTCACACCGTCCTTGATCTTCGGCAGCAGCGCCGCCAGGTTCTCCAGGCTCACGGAGTCGAGCCGGATCTTCGCCCAGCTGTCGTCGCCGGCGTCCGGGATCACGACCGCGAGCGACGGGTCCAGGTCGACGTCCACCTCGTCGGCGTCGATCAGGACGTCGACCGTCGTACGGCGGCCCTCGGCGTCGTACCCGCCGACGGTCAGCTTGTGCGGTCGCGCCGCCGGGTAGGCCTCGGGCGCCTTGCGGTGCAGCTTGATGCCGGTCGCGGTCCGGGAGACGGTGATCGTGTCGACGCCAGGCGTCCGCAGCCAGGCCTGCGCCCAGTCGTCCAGACCGACCGCGCCGGCCTCGGTCCACTTCGCGACCAGGTCCGCGAACGTCGCGTTGCCGAACTCGTTGGCGGCGATGTGCGCGTTGACGCCGGCCAAGAACACGTCGTCACCGAGGTACGCCGCGAGTTGCTTCAGGACCGCGGCGCCCTTCGCGTACGAGATCCCGTCGAAGTCGCCGAGCGACGCGAGCGCGTCCTTGACCGCGTCGGCCGCGACCGGGTGCGTCGAGGACCGCTGGTCGGCCTGCAGGCCCCACCACTTGCGGATGTAGGCGAAGTCGATCCAGTTGTCGGTGTAGCGGGTCGCCTCGGTCGACACCCGGTGCGCCATGTACTCGGCGAACGACTCGTTCAGCCAGAGGTCGTTCCACCACTTCATCGTCACGGTGTCGCCGAACCACTGGTGCGCCATCTCGTGCACGATGGTCCGGGCCCGCTGGCTGCGCTCGCCGTCGGTGACCGCCGAGCGGAACACCATCTGGTCCCGGAACGTCACGCAGCCCGGGTTCTCCATCGCGCCGGCGTTGAACTCCGGCACGAACGCCTGGTGGTAGTCGCCGAACGGGTACCGGTACCCGAACATCCGGTGGTACGCGTCGAAGGACTGCTTGGTGACCTCGAAGATGTCCGCGGCCTCCCGGTCGAGGGCGTCCTTCAGCGACTGCCGCGAGACCACGCTGAGCGCGATGCCGTCGTGCGCGTCGGTGATCTGGTGGTACGGCCCGGCGACCACGGTGACGAAGTACGTCGACAGCGGCTTGGTCTCGGCCAGCTCCCAGCGGCCGGGGGAGACCTGAGTCGCGGCGCCGTTGCCGAGCACCAGCCACTCTTCCGGAGCGGTCACCTTGAAGCGGTACGGCGCCTTGAGGTCGGGCTGGTCGAAGCACGCGAAGATCCGCGGGCCGGCGTCCAGGAACGACATCGCGTACGTGTAGGCCAGACCGTCGGCGGCGTCGACCGCGCGGTGCAGTCCCTCGCCGTCGTGCGAGTACAGCATCGAGGCGACCACGACGAGCTCGTTCTCCGCCTGCAGGCCGTCGAGTTCGAGCCGTCCGTCGTTCAGTCCGGCGACGTCCACCGCCGTACCGTTGAGCGTCACGGAGATCAGCTCGTCCGGTTTCACATCGATCCAGCTCGACGGCGAGGAGGCGGTGAACCTGATCACGGTGATGGACCCGAACGTTCGCTCGCCCTGGGTGAGGTCGAGGTCGACGTCGTACGACTGGACGGAAAGCGCGGCGGCCCGAGTGCGGGCGCCGTCGACGGTGAGACTCGGCATGAGGGCCACTGTATGCCGAGACTAGGCTGAGCACATGGGCGATATGGAGTACCGGCAGCTTGGTGACTCGGGTCTTACCGTGAGCGTTGTTGGACTGGGGTGCAACAACTTCGGGCGGCGGCTCGATGCGGGCCGGACGGACGCGGTGGTGAACGCCGCGGTCGACGCGGGGATCACGTTGTTCGACACCGCGGACATCTACCGCGGCGAGCACGGGTTCAGCGAGGAACTGCTCGGCAAGGCGCTCGGTGCGCGCCGCGACGAGGTCGTGATCGCGACCAAGTTCGGCGGCGACCTGGGCGGCGTGAACGGGCCCGACTGGGGCGTCCGCGGCTCCCGCCGGTACATCCGCAAAGCGGTCGAGTCGAGCCTGCAGCGGCTCGGCACCGACTGGATCGACCTCTACCAGCTGCACTTCCCGGACCCGGTGACGCCGATCGAGGAGACCCTGTCGGCGCTGTCCGAACTGGTTGCCGAGGGCAAGGTCAGGTACATCGGCAGCTCCCAGTTCGCGGCCTGGCAGGTGGTCGACGCCGACTGGACCGCCCGGTCGAACGGCCTGGAGCACTTCATCAGCGCCCAGAACCAGTACTCGCTGCTCGAACGCGACGTCGAGGACGAGCTGGCCCCGGCCTGTGAGCACCTCGGCCTCGGCATCCTGCCGTTCTTCCCGCTCGCCTCGGGTCTGCTCTCCGGCAAGTACCAGCGCGGTACGGCGGCGCCCGACGGCTCCCGGCTCGCGACCCAGCCCGAGCGGCTGGCGCGCGCGGACTTCGACAAGATCGAGGCGCTCGAGACGTTCGCGGCCGAACGCAACCTGTCGATGATCGACGTCGCGATCGGCGGCCTCGCGGCGCAGCCCGCGGTCGCCTCGGTAATCGCCGGCGCCACCACGCCCGAGCAGATCACGCAGAATGTCGCAGCCGGCCGCTGGGACCCGACGGCCGCCGACCTGGCCGCCCTGGACGAGCTGACGTGACTCTGATTCTCCTCCCCCCGTCCGAAGGCAAGTCCGGGCGGTCCCGCGGTCGTGCCGTCGACCTCGGCACGCTGTCGTTCCCGGAGCTGAACCCGGTCCGCGAGCAGGTGCTCGAGACGCTGGCGAAGGTTTCCGCGTCCGCCGACGCGCACGACGTACTCGAAGTCGGGGCTTCGCTGCGCGACGAGGTCGAGCGCAACACCCGGTGGCGCACCGAACCGTCCGTGCCGGTCTCCGAGCTGTACTCAGGTGTCCTGTACGACGCCCTCGGCTACTCCACGCTCTCCGCGGGCACGAAACGCCGCGCCGCGAATCGCCTGCTCGTCATCTCGGCGGCCTGGGGCGCGCTCCGGCCCGCCGACCGCGTCCCGCCGTACCGGCTGTCGATGGGTACGACGCTGCCCGGCCACGGACCGCTGGCGTCGGTCTGGCGCGATCCGCTGAACGCCGCACTGACCGACGTCGACGGCGTGATCGTGGACTGCCGGTCCTCGACGTACGTCGCAGCGTGGCGACCGTCCGGCGACCAGGCGGACAAATGGGTGTCGGTGAACGTGGTGCGGGAACGCGACGGTGTGCGGTCGGTCGTCTCGCACAACGCGAAGCACACCCGCGGCCTGGTCGCGCGGCATCTGCTTGAATCCGGCAAGGATCCGGGCACGCCGAAGTCACTCCACAAACTGATCAGCGCCCGCTGGAACGCCGAACTCGACCGCGCGGCGTCCGGCTGGACACTGACCGTGGTGGAACGCGACTGATTGTTGCCGTCGGCATCTCCTCCGCTCCTGCGCTTGACACGGTCCGGATCGCGGCGGACGCTCCGAAGAGGACCAGGTCCGGGGCCGCTCGCCGTGGGTGACGGCGGCACTCCACAGGGGGAATCATGCGGATCAATCGTGTCGGCGCTGACATCAGCGTGCTCAGTGACCAACTGCCGGTACCGGGTATCGGCTTCCTGCCCGTCAACGCGTTCGTCGTGCTCGCGGCCGAGCCGCTGGTGGTCGACACCGGGTTGAGCCTGCCCGGCCGCGGCTTCATGGACGCGCTCGGCTCGGTGGTCGATCCGGCCGATGTGCGGTGGATCTGGCTGACCCATCCGGACCGCGACCACACCGGCTCGCTGTTCGACCTGCTGGAAGCGGCACCGCAGGCACGCCTGATCACGACGTTCGTCGGCGCCGGCATCATGTCGACCGAGCGGCCGCTGCCCATGGACCGGCTGTACCTGCTGAACCCGGGCCAGTCGCTCTCGCTGGGGGACCGTACCGTGACCGCCTTCCGGCCGCCGCTGTACGACAGCCCGGCGACCGTGGGCTTCTACGACGACCGCTCGCGGGCCTGCTTCAGCTCCGATTGCTTCGGGGCGCCGATGCCGACATCGGAGCTCGCCGACTGCGGCGATGTCAGCGATGCCCCGCCGGACGCGCTGCGTGGCGGGCAGTTGCTGTGGGCCACGCTCGACAGCCCGTGGGTGCACAACGTCGACCAGGAAGCGTTCCGGCGTACTGTCCAGCCGTTGCGGGAGATGAACCCGGACGTCATTCTCAGCAGCCATCTGCCGCCGGCTCCCGGGCACACCACGAACTTCCTGGATCTGCTCGAGACGGCGCCGCAGGCCGATGCGTTCGTCGGACCGGACCAGCACGCCTTGGAGGAGATGCTCGCCGGCTTCGAGCCGGCCGCCACCGCACCCTGAGCAGGCGCCGCGCGTCGAGCCGCCGGATGGGCAGCGTCCTACGTTCACTGGACTGTAACTGGTGAGTGGTTTCCTACAGCGCGTGATCGGGGAAGGCTGAAGGGCAGCAACGTCAGGGGGGATCCGCCCTAACCCTCGGAGGCCTGACCGATGCGACGCAGGATTGCAGTACTGACAACTGTGGCGGCGGCCGCGACCGCGTGGACGCTGAGTGCCGGACCGGCGCTGGCGTACCCGCCGACCCCGCCGTCGGCGAGCACCGCCGCGACCCAGTTGGCGAGCCTGACCGTGAAGACGGAAGGTTCGAGCGACGGCTACAGCCGGGACAAGTTCCCGCACTGGATCAACCAGTCCGGGACCTGCGACACCCGCGAAGAGGTGCTGAAGCGCGACGGCTCCGGCGTGACCGTGGACAGCAGCTGCCAGCCGACGGCCGGCCGCTGGTACAGCGTGTACGACTCGACCTGGGTGAACGACTCCTCGGACGTCGACATCGACCACATCGTGCCGTTGTCGGAGGCCTGGAAGTCGGGCGCCAGCGCGTGGACCACCGCCAAGCGTCAGGAGTTCGCGAACAACCTGACGATCTCGCAACTGATCGCGGTGACGGCGTCGAGCAACCGCTCGAAGGGCGACAAGGACCCGTCGGAGTGGAAGCCGCCGAACACCTCGGTGCACTGCATCTACGCCCGCGAATGGATCTGGGTGAAGTACACCTACAAGCTGTCGCTGCAGTCCGCGGAGAAGACAGCACTCACGCAAATGCTCGGCACCTGTTAATCCTCGAGTAGGTGGCGGCGCTGGGCGTGGATACCGGCCTGGAACCGGGTCCGCGCGCCCAGCGTCTCCATCAGCTCGGCCACCCGGCGGCCGACGGTCCTACTGCTCAAAGCGAGCTGCCGCGCGATCGCGTCGTCCTTGAACCCGGCCGCGAGCAACGTCATCAGCCGCGCATCCGTCGGGTCGGCCTTGGCGGCCGGCACGACAGGCACCGCCTGGTCCCACAGCAGCCAGAACATCTCGATCAGCGCGTCCAACAACGCGCACGGGTGTACGACGAGCGCGCTGTCGACCAACTGATCCACCGACAGCGGCAGGAGCGCGATCTTCCCGTCGAACACGGCCAGCTTCATCGGCACCTGCGGATGCACCCGCGACGTCTCACCGGCATCGGCTGCGCTGTACGCCTCGTCGACGCCGCCGGGGATGTCGAGCGAGTCGGGGGAGTAGATGCCGTGGACGACGACCCCGTCGCCGAGCAGTCCGCGCACGGTGCTGTCGGATTCGGCGGACTGTGCGGCGTATGGCGGCCGGTCGAGGACGAGGAGTTGATGACTGGTGCCGTTCAGCAGCTGCGCGAACCGGGCGGCGATCGCCTCCTGACCGACGATCACCTCGACCAGGTTCTCCGGCCGGTACTGCTCCTGCGTACTCAGCTCCGACAACAGCACCCGGGCCTCAGCACGCACGCGGTCGAGCTCGGCCCGGCGTACGGCGACCAACGCGTCGACCGCGACGTCCGGGCGGGTCGGAAGCAGGCGGACCGGGTCGTCGGAGGTGCTGGTCAGCAGACCGAGCTTCTCGAGCCGGCCGATCGTCGCGACGACCTCCTGCTCGTCACGACCGAGGCGCTCGGCGAGTTCCCGGACGCCGCAGCCCGGGGCCGACAACAACGCGCGGTAGGCGTCCTCATCGGACGGCTCCACCCCAACCGACTCCAGCATCCGATCAGGCTATCTCGTCGGTTGGACCGACTCGACCGGTTTGGCTACTTCGCGCCATGTCCGGGATACGTCAACACTCGGTCAGGTGCGGGAACCCCTCAGGTGGGGTATGTCTGACGGTGCCGGGCGCGCGCGGATCGGACAGGGGACGTCTGGTCAAGCCTCAACGCGCGCGCCCGTCCTTCGCTTCACCTTCAGGTAACTGCGCCAGATCACCCGCTGCAGCAGCAGGGTGACCACGCCGGCGGCCGTCATCCCGGCGAGGTTGATGCCGAGCTGGGCCGCGGACCCGCCGATATGGTGCGGCGCCCACAACGCCAGGGACAGCGCGAGGTCGCCCGCGGCGGGAACCGTGGTGACCGAGATGAACACGCCGACCAGCGCGTTGCCGCGGCCGGCCGTCTGCGACAGCACACCGGCACATCCTGCGAGTACGGCGACGACCGCGGACCACTTGTCCGGCCGCCAGATAAATCCGGTCAGCGGCCGCGCCGCCGTGACGTCGCCGACATCCACCCAGCCGGCCGCACGCGCCAGCAACGCGGCGAGTGCGGTCAGTGCGATCGCGAGCACGAAGCCCTTCACGAGCAGCGACAACGACCTGCGAGTGAGGCCGCCCTTGCGCAGGAACAGACCGACGGCCAGGGCGGCGACGACGCCGAACTCCGGGCCGACCACCATGGCGCCGACGACCAGGATCGCGGAGTCGGTGATCACGGCGACCGAGGCGATCATGGTCGCCAAGGTGAGGAACGCGTAGTACACCCAGGACCCGCCGGCCTCGTTGTACGCCTGGTCGACGACGGCGTCCCAGATCACCGCGTCGTCCGGTGCTCCGGGCGCCGCCTTCTCCGCGGCCCGAGCGTTCCGCGACGGCGCCGCGTCGACGGTTGCCAGCGCCACGGCACCGTCGGCGTACAGCCCCTCGGCCTTGAGGAAGCCGAGGATGTCGGACGTCGCCTCGCGGGTGACGTCGCACTCGACCACGTCGCCCGCGGGTCTCCGGGCAGCGCCGGGCAGCCGGACGATGCTGGTGACCCGCGGGTCCTCGACGAGCGTGTTCAGGACGCGCTCGGTGCGGTCCGGTGGGACGATGAGTCGAAGGTGCATCACGGGCCACATGCTGTCAGACCGACTCCGGGGAGCCTTCATGAGTGAATCCGCCGCCGTGGCGCAGACTGGTGACCGTCCTGAGCTGAAGCGGGTCATGGGGCCCGGGCTCCTGCTGCTGTTCGTTGTCGGGGACATTCTCGGCACCGGGGTCTACGCGCTGACCGGCAAGGTAGCGGGTGAGGTCGGCGGCGCGGTCTGGCTGCCGTTCCTGTGCGCGTTCGTGGTCGCGCTGCTGACCGCGACCAGTTACCTCGAGCTCGTCACGAAGTACCCGAAGGCCGGCGGCGCCGCGGTCTACACGCACAAGGCGTTCGGGATCCACTTCCTCACCTTCCTGCTCACGTTCGCGGTGATGTGCTCCGGCCTCACCTCGGCGTCGAGCGCGTCGAAGGCGTTCGCGGCGAACTTCTTCTCCGCCGCGCACATCGACGCCGACCGGGGTGCGCTGCTGATGATCACCTCGCTCGCGTTCATGACGCTGATCGCGCTGGTGAACCTGCGCGGCGTCGGCGAGAGCGTGAAGGCGAATGTGGTCCTCACCTGTGTCGAGCTCAGCGGTCTGCTGATCGTGATCGGGATCGGCGCCTGGGCGCTGGTCGGCGGCGACGGCGACACCTCCCGGCTGACCGACTTCAAGGTCCCCGAGGGCGAGTCGCCGTTCAGCGCGGTGACGGCCGCGACCGCGCTGGCGTTCTTCGCGATGGTCGGGTTCGAGGACTCGGTGAACATGGCGGAGGAGACCAAGGACCCGGTGCGGATCTTCCCGAAGATCATGCTGATCGGGCTGTGCATCACCGGCGTCATCTACGTCCTGGTCGCGATCTCGGCGGTCGCGCTGGTCTCGCCGGACGAGCTCAACAAGGGCGCGACGCCGCTCCTCAAGGTCGTCCAGGCCGGCGCGCCCGGGTTCCCGCTCGAGCTGTTCGCGTGGATCACGATGTTCGCGGTCGCGAACTCGGCGCTGATCAACATGCTGATGGCCAGCCGCCTGCTGTACGGCATGTCGCACGAGCAGGTGCTGCCCGGTCCGCTCGGCCGGGTGCTCCGCAGGCGCCGGACGCCGTACATCGCGATCCTGTTCACCACGCTGCTCGCGTTCATCCTGATCGGGTACGCCGACCTCGCCGCGCTCGGCGGTACGACGGCGTTCCTGCTGCTGTGCGTGTTCGCGATTGTGAACGTCGCCGTGCTGGTCCTGCGGCGGGACCAGGTCGAGCACAAACACTTCCACGCCCCGACCGCGCTGCCGGTGCTGGGCGTGGTCCTGTGCGTGTACCTGGCGAGCCCGTTGTCCGGGCGGGCGTCGGCGGACTACAAGATCGCGGGCTGGCTGATGCTCGTCGGGGTCGGGCTGTGGATCATCACCTGGCTGCTGAACAAGTATGTGTTCAACCGGCACCCCGACTTCGACCCGTCGCACCTCGATCCGCAGGGTCCGGTGAACTGACCGGGACGAACGCAGCGAACAGTACGGTCGCGAGGGCCGCGGCGCCGGTGCCGACGGCGATCCAGCCGAGTGCGGGGTAGCCCGCACCGGCGTCGATCGCCAGGCCCCCAAGCCACGGCCCGACCGTGATGCCGACGTTGAACGCGGAGAAGTTGGTCGCGGTCGCGAGCCTCGGCGCGTCACCGGCCAGGCTGAACACGCGGGCGTTCAGGGCGGGGTTCGCGGCGAAGCCGAAGCCGCCGAGCAGCGCGATCACGGCGATCGCCGCCACCGGAACGGTTGCCGTCAGCGCCAGTACGGCGGAGAGCGCGCTCAGCCCGATGATGCTGATGAACAGTGTGTGGAACGGCAGCGCGTCGGCGAATCTGCCGCCGATGGTGATCCCGATGAACGACCCGAGGCCGTAGAGGGCGAGAACGGCTGGGACGGATCCGTCCGGGAGGCCGGTGGTCTGGGTGAGGAGCGGCGCCAGGTAGCTGAAGACGACCAGGATGGTGGCGGTCACCAGCGCGGTGGTGCCGAAGGCAAGCCAGAGCCGGGCGTTGATCAGCACCCGCAACTCGTCGGCGAGGCGCGGCGCGGCCGCGGGATCGGGCCGCTCGCCCGGGACTGTTGCGAGGATGCCCGCCATGGCCAGTGTGCAGAGG
Organism: Kribbella sp. C-35; assembly: GCF_046549195.1. Lineage (NCBI taxonomy): Bacteria > Bacillati > Actinomycetota > Actinomycetes > Propionibacteriales > Kribbellaceae > Kribbella > Kribbella sp. C-35. The sequence continues at coordinate 215,418 of NZ_JAJPWG010000006.1, read as the reverse complement.
ATGGCGACGGTCCAGAACGCTGATTGCCAGCCGAGGTGCTGACCCAGAACCGTTCCGAGCGGGAGCCCGACGATGGTCGCGATCGTGAGGCCGCCCGTGACGATGCTCATCGCGCGCCCGCGGCTGTTCGCCGGTACAAGGACGACCACGGTCGCCGCGGCGACCGACCAGAACCCGGAATACACGAAGGCGGCGACGATCCGGGTGGCGAGCAGTACGGCGTAGCTCGACGTCAGTGCGCCCGCGACATGGGCGAGCACGAAGATCGCCAGGAAGACGAGTCCCGCCGTACGTCGGGACCAGGTGAGCGTGACGACCGTGAGGACCGGGGCGCCGACGAGCATGCCGATCGCGAACGCGGAGATCAGCAGGCCCGCCTGGGGGATGGTGACGTGCAGATCCGTCGCGAGTTCGGGAAGCAGGCCGGCGAGCATCAGTTCGGACGTGCCCTGCGCGAAGATGCTCAGTCCGAGGACATAGACGGCTATCGGCATCGTTCCCCCTCACCTCGACGAGTGCCACTCGCAGTATCTCAGGGATCACTGTCCGCTGTCGCCGCGCCTGTCACAGGCTGAGATTTGAGCCGATACGGCATCGTTGAGGTATGAGCTATCAGACTCCGGCCAAGCGCACCGGGCGGGCTGTGGACACCGCCCGGATCGGTAGTGGGCTGAAGCTGCTCGTCGGTCTGGTGGGGCTGATGTGGCTCAGCGAGGTCGTCGACACCGCGACGAACGGCGCCCTCGACCAGTACGGCATCATCTCCCGCGAGCCCCGCGGCCTGATCGGGATCCTGACCGCGCCGTTCCTGCACCTCGGGTTCGGTCACCTGATCTCGAACACGCTGCCGCTGGTCACGCTCGGCGCGCTGATCGCGGTCAGCGGCGCGGCCCGGCTGTTCGCGGTGACCGCGATCGTGACGGTGATCGGCGGGTTCGGGACCTGGCTGGCCTCACCGCCGAACACGATCACGATCGGCGCCAGCGGGCTCGTCTTCGGGTACGCGTCGTACCTGATTCTCCGCGGCCTGTTCAACCGCCGGATCGGCCAAGTGCTGCTGGGCATCATCGTCGTGATGGTCTGGGGCAGTGCACTGCTCGGCGGGCTGCTCCCGCAGGACGGGATCTCCTGGCAGGGTCACCTGTTCGGCGGCATCGCCGGTGTACTCGCGGCCTGGGTCCTGGCCGACGACAAGCAGCAGCGCGTCAAATGAGCGTGGCGGGGTCGGTGTTCGCCCCGCAGACGACGACCACCACCCGCTCGCCGGCGGCGGGCTTGTAGACGCCTGAGGAGAGGGCCGCCCAGGCGACTGCTCCTCCGTGTTCAGTCGCCAGGTGGTACTCGTGCCAGAGCTGCTTGCGAGCGGCAACGATCGAATCGTCGTCGACGAGGACGGACTGCACGTGATGGCCCTGGACTGCTTCGAAGGCGAGGGTGCCTAGGCGGCGTGCGCCCAAGGAGTCGGCTGCTACGCCGCCTACCGGGCCGTCGGTCGGGGCTCCGGCTTGAAGGGCGCGGTGCATGGTGGGTGCTTGCGCGGGCTCGACGCCAATGACCTGCGCGTTGTCGCCGATCGCGGTGGCGATGCCGGCGATCAGGCCGCCGCCTCCGACCGCGACGAGGACCGTGTCGAACATGCCCGCCTGTTCGAGCAGTTCGAGGCCGACCGTGCCCTGCCCGGCGACGACCTCCGGCTGGTCGTAGGCGTGCACCAGCAGCGCATCCGTCTCGTCCCGCGCCGCGAGTGCCGCCTGGTACGCCTCGGCGTACTCCGATCCGACCTGCACGATGTCCGCGTCGAGGGTGCGCAGCTTGCCGAGCTTCGCGGCCGGGGTCGTCTCGGGGACGAAGATCCGGGCGGGTACGCCGAGTTCGCGCGCCGCGTACGCCGCCGCCAGCCCGTGGTTACCGCCGGACGCGGCGACGATGCCCTGACCGGTCAGTTCACCGCTGTCCTTCGCGGTCAGCAGCCGGTTGAACGCGCCGCGCGGCTTGAACGAGCCGGTGTGCTGGAGCAGTTCGAGCTTGAACGTGAGTCCCGGCGCCACCTCGATCACCGGCGTACGCCGTACCCGCCCTGCGATCCGCTCCGCGGCCTGCTTCACGTCGTCGAGGCTTACCGTCATGCCTCAACCCTGCCACGATGGTGAACAGCCGACGGACGGAGGCCCAGGAATGAGCGCTGGTATGGGCGGGTACGACGAGAGCTACCGGCGGAGCCTGGACGACCCGCACGGGTTCTGGCTCGAGGCGGCCGAGGCGATCTCCTGGACGAGGCCGCCGACCCGGGCGCTCGACGCGACCGATGCGCCGATCTTCCACTGGTTCCCCGACGGGGTGCTCAACACGTCGTACAACGCGCTCGACCGCCACGTCGAGGCCGGTGACGGCGGCCGGACGGCGCTCATCTACGACTCACCCGTCACGGAGACCGGGCGGACCTACACGTACGCGCAACTGCGGGACGAGGTGGCGACGTTCGCCGGCGCGCTAGCAGCGCTAGGTGTCGGCAAGGGCGACCGCGTCATCGTCTATATGCCGATGATCCCGGAGGCGGTCGTCGCGATGCTGGCCTGCGCGCGACTCGGCGCGATCCACTCGGTGGTGTTCGGCGGTTTCGCGCCGCGTGAGCTCGCGGCCCGGATCGAGGACGCCGGGCCTCGGGTGATCGTCGCGGCTTCGTGTGGCATCGAGCCGACCCGGATCGTCGAGTACAAGCCGATCATCGACGAGGCGCTGAAGATCTCGTCGCACCAGCCCGAGCACACCGTCGTGTTCCAGCGCGAACAGGCCCCGGCCGAACTGGGCGAACGCGATCTCGACTGGACCAGGCTGACCGCGACGGCCCAACCGGTCGGCCCGGTGCAGGTCGCGGCGACCGACCCGCTCTACATCCTCTACACCTCCGGTACGACGGGACGGCCGAAGGGCGTCGTCCGCGACAACGGCGGCCACGCGGTCGCACTCGCCTGGACGATGCGCAACGTGTACGACATCGGGCCGGGCGACGTGTGGTGGACCGCGTCCGATGTCGGCTGGGTCGTCGGCCACTCGTACATCGTCTACGCGCCGCTCCTGGCCGGCGCGACCACGGTCCTGTACGAAGGCAAGCCGGTCGGCACGCCGGACGCGGGCGCGTTCTGGCGGGTGATCTCCCAGCACGGCGTGAAGGCGCTGTTCACCGCGCCGACCGCGATCCGCGCGATCAAGAAGGTCGATCCCGAGGCGGCCGAGCTGGCGAAGTACGCGCTGGACACGTTCCGGACGTTGTTCCTGGCGGGGGAGCGGCTCGACCCGGAGACGTACCACTGGGCGCACGAGCATCTCGGCGTACCGGTCGTCGACCACTGGTGGCAGACCGAGACCGGCTGGCCGATCGCGGCCAACCCGCGCGGACTCGAGCCGCTGCCGACCAAGCCGGGCTCGGCGACCGTGCCGATGCCGGGCTGGAACGTGCAGATCCTCGATGCGTACGGCAAGGAGTTGCTGCCGCACGAGGAGGGCGCGATCGCGATCAAACTGCCGCTGCCGCCGGGCGCGCTGCCGACGCTGTGGGGCGACGACCAGCGCTACATCGACAGCTACCTCAAGGAGTACGACGGCTACTACCTGACCGGCGACGGCGGGTTCATCGACGACGACGGCTACATCTTCGTGATGGGCCGCACCGACGACGTCATCAACGTCGCCGGTCACCGCTTGTCGACAGGCTCGATCGAGGCGGTTGTCGCGGCCAACCCGGCGGTCGCGGAGTGCGCGGTGATCGGCGTACACGACGCCTTGAAGGGGCAGTTGCCGCGGGCACTCGTCGTACTCAAGGCAGGCGCGACGGTGTCCGACGACGTACTGCGGGACGAACTGGTGGCCGCCGTACGCCGGGAGATCGGGCCGGTCGCGGCGTTCCGGGACGTGTCGGTGGTCGACGCGCTACCGAAGACCCGCTCAGGCAAGATCCTGCGCCGCACCATGCGCGGAATCGCCGACGGCCGCGACGAACCGGTCCCGTCGACCATCGAGGACCCCGCCGTTCTGGATGCCTTACGGCCGATCCTGCGCGGGTAGCAACCGGCAGCTCGACAGTACGTATACGTCCACTGCGACGAATCGCCAGGTCGGCTGAGCGTGCGGCCCGGCCGGATGGAGGGACACGTCCTGTCGAGGTGCAGATCGTCGAACGTGCGGGGATAGGCTCGGGGTATGCGAGTCGTGATTGCGGGTGGACACGGTCAGATCGCGCTCCGGCTGACGCGGTTGCTGAGCGCTGACGGGCATCAGGTGGTCGGGGTGGTGCGGAACCCGGATCACGAGGCCGACATCGCCGCGGCCGGCGGGCAGGCCGCCGTACTGGATCTCGAGCAGGCTGACGTCGACGCGGTGGCCAAGGTGCTGGCGGGCGCGGACGTGGCGATCTTCGCGGCAGGCGCCGGGCCGGGCAGCGGGAACGCGCGCAAGGACACCGTCGACCGCGGTGCGGCCGCGCTGTTCGCCGACGCTGCCGAGCAGGCCGGCGTACGGCGGCACATCCAGGTCGGCTCGATGGGCGCGGACCTCGCCCCGTCGCTGACCGATGACGAGACGTTCACGATCTACCTCCGGGCCAAATGGGCCGCCGAGGAGGACCTCCGCGCCAGGGACCTGGACTGGACGGTCCTGCGGCCCGGCAGCCTGACCGACGACCCCGGGACCGGCACGGTGTACCTCGCCGACAAGACCGGTCGCGGCCGGATCACCCGCGACGACGTCGCGCTGGTGCTGGCCGGCCTCTGTGACACTCCGGCCTCGATCGGCCGGACGCTCGAGCTCGTCGCCGGGGACACCCCGGTGCTCGAGGCCCTCGAGAACCTTTGAAGTTGCCACAAGCAACCGAATGCGACGGGACAGCGACACTATGGCAGACACACTCCGGCAGGTGACCTTCGAGCGCCTGGCGAACAGCAGCTACGAGGTGCGGAACGCCCGCGGCGGAAGCATCCGGATCGGCTCGGGCGGTGCGGACACCGACTTCACGCCGGTCGAGCTGCTGCTGGCCGCGATCGGGACCTGCTCGGCGATCGACGTCGACATCGTGGTCAGCCGCCGGGCCGAGCCGACCGAGTTCAGCGCGGTGGTCCGCGGCGACAAGATCCGGGACGCCGAGGAAGGCAACCGGATGGAGAACCTCGCGGTCGAGTTCACCGTGCACTTCCCCGAGGGCGAGGACGGCGACAAGGCCCGCGAGGCGCTCCCGCGCGCCGTGAAGATGTCCCACGACCGCCTCTGCACGGTCAGCCGCACTGTCGAACTCGGCACCCCGGTCACCACAACCGTCAACGACGACTGAGCCCTGCAGCGGTCAGGGGAGCAGGAACTCGCTCGCCGGCCGGAGTCGGGTCTTCAGTACGTCCTGGGTGCCGCGGCTGTCGAGCCGGATGTTCGACGGCGTACCTGGCACGGACGGCAGCGTCTGCGGGTCGAGACCGTCGCGAAGGGCGATCAACCGCCCGAGGTCGAAGCGGCTGAGCGCCTCGGGGCCGGCCACGTGGGTGACGCCGATGACATCGGAGACGAGTAACTCGAGCAGCGCCGACGCGAGGTCGGAGACGTGCACCGGGCAGCGGATGTTGCCGGTGTAGAACACGCCAGGTTCACCGGCCGCCAACCGTCGTACGCGCTGCTCCTCCTCCGAGTGACCGTCGGATCCGACGATGAGCGACGTGCGTGCGATGACGGCGTCGGGACTGATCGCCCGGATCGCCGTCTCGGCTGCCGCCTTGGCCGCGCCGTACGGCGTGATCGGGCAGGGCAACTCGTGCTCGGTGTACGGCGCCTCCCGCGGACCGAAGACCGCATCGCTGGACACGAACACCAGACGCGCGCCGTCCGCCTCCGCTGCGACGTTGACCGCGCCATGGGCTGTGGTCCGCCAGTCGTCCTGCTTGTAGGCGGTGTGGATGATGCCGTCCGGCCGGACGCTGCGGATCACGTCACGCACCGCGTCATGTCGCCGTACGTCGAGCTGCACTCCACCCGGCACGACCTGCGAGTGGTACGCCGGTACGATCTCGTGCCCGTCCGTGCGCAGGAGTTCGCGCCCCAGGAGGCCAGCGGCCCCAGTGACCAGCAACCTCATCCGATCAGCTTATGGCGTTCGAGCCGCCAGCCGGCGGTGCGCGTGGCGCGCTTCACCTCGGCGACCGTGCGCACCTTCCGCGGCGTCATCCAGGACTGCGACGGCTTGTGCACCATCCACCCGTCGCCGATGGTCAGGGCCGCGTGCTGGACCAGCCGCGCAGTGTCACGCCACACGAACACAGTGCCCGGTACGTCGTCCTTGCCGCCAAGCTCGGTGTGGTTCGCAAGCCATTCCTCGAACGGCTCGCGCACCATCCAGACAGACTCGGCGCCTTCGACACCGCACGCCGCCATCACGGTGCCGAAGCAGTTCGGTCCGCTGCCGTCCGGAAAGGTGCCGGCCAGCTCGCGCACGCGCGGCAGCGATGTGGGCCAGGTGCGAACCTCGGCATGCCGGCTCGGCCCGAGATCCTCACTCACGACCTCGGGGAGCACGCGCGCCGGCTCCCGCAGCAGCGACTTCCACCAGACGAACCGATGCCCGTCCGCCTGCTGCCGAACCTCCGGTCCGACGATCCGCGCCCACTTCCGCACTGTCGGAACGGCCCCGCGGTCGTAGTCCACCTGCGCCCGAACCAACGCCGCCCGCGTTGCCTTCGGCAGGTCGTCGTACGCCGCCTCGCTCAGCCACGCGGTCCGCGCAGCCTTCCGGTCGACCGCGTACGTGCGGTAGGTGTCGCGGTCCTCCCGACTCGGCTCCCGATCGTCCGTCGCCAACGTCCAGGCAGTCGCCTGCTTCTTCGTCACGAAGAACGGCTGCTCATCCGGCGCGAGCCAATCGACCCATCGATCCAACAGCTCAGACGAGACGTCGATCCCCAGCACGGTCAGCACCGGGCCACGCTCTCATCCTCAGCCCTGATCGGCCACCGGCTTTTGCGGACCGCGGTAGCGCTGGGTCTGCGAGTAGACGAGGTTGGTTGTCGTGCTGCCGAAGTCGGTGAGCTCGTTGACGAGTTCTTCGAGGTGAGGCATCGACGCGGCGGCGACCTTCAGGGTGTAGCAGTCGTCGCCGGTGGTGCGCAGGCATTCCAGGATCTCGCGCCGCTCGGCCAGCAGGCGGTGCAGCGGCTCGTGCTTGTTGCCCGGGTACTTCAGCCGTACGACGGCCAGCACCGAGTACCCGACCTTCGTCAGGTCTACCTCGGCGCGGTACCCGGTGATCACACCGATCGACTCCAGCCGGCGTACCCGCTCGGTGGTGGCCGAGGCGCTCAGGTTGACCCGCTTGCCGAGCTGCGTCAGCGACAGCCGGGCGTCCTCCTGCAGTTCGGTGAGGATCGCCCAGTCGGTCGGATCGAGACTCTCGGTCATGGGCACAATCTACCGGCGATTCCCCGGCTGCTGGCGTCATACGCCGGGAGGATTGTCTTCAGAACTGGGCCGTCGCCTGGATAGCCTGAGGGCGTGGAAATTGGGGTGAATGTGCCGAACTTCGGCCCGGGGACGAATCCGGCGCGGCTGCGGGACTGGGCGCGCGTCGTCGAGGGGCTCGGGTACGACCTGCTGATGGTGTCGGACCATGTGGTGATCACACCGGACGTCGCGGAGCAGTACCCCGCGCCGTTCTACGAACCGTTCACCACGCTGAGCTGGCTGGCCGGGATCACCGAGCGGGTCCGGCTCGGCACGACGGTGCTGATCGCGCCGTACCGGCATCCGTTGCTGGTGGCAAGGATGGCGGCCAACCTCAACGCGTTGAGCGGCGGTCGCCTGGTGCTCGGCGTCGGGGTCGGCTGGGCCCGGCAGGAGTTCGAGGCGCTCGGCGCGGAACATGCGCACCGCGGTCGGCGTACGGACGAGGTGCTGGCCGAGGTGCGGCGCGTGTGGGCCGACTCGGCGGACTACGGCGACGGCGCGATCCCGATCTGGGTCGGCGGTTCGAGTACGGCGGGATTGCGGCGGACCGTCCGGTACGGCGACGCGTGGCATCCGCTGCGGCAAACGATTCAGCAGTTGCGGGACGGGCTGGATCGGCTGCGGACCGTCGCGGCGTCGGAGAACCGGCCGGTGCCGGGTTTCGCGCCGCGGATCCTGCTCCGGCTGACGGACAAGCCGCTGCGCGAGGATGATCGGGTCGCGGGGGAGGGCTCGATCGAGCAGGTGCTGCAGGATCTCGCCGTACTGCGGGAACTCGGCGCGGAGAGCGTCGTACTCGATCCGTTCGTCGGCGACCCTACTGAGACCGAGCGGCCAGAGGCGGCCTGGCAGGCGCTGGCGACGATCGCGGCACAACGAACTGGACTGGAGACGACGTGACACCTGAGGCAGAAGGATTCCTGCGCCGTGCGATCGCGCTCGCCGGGGAGGCACGGAAGGACGGGAACCCGCCGTTCGCTTCGCTGCTCGTCGGCCCGGACGGCAGCGTGCTGATCGAGGAGCGGAACACGACGATCACCGAGGGGAACATCAGCTTCCACCCGGAGCTGAAGCTCGCGGTGTGGGCGGCCCAGCAACTGTCGCCCGAGGTCGCGGCCGGCACCACCATGTACACGAGCTGCCAGCCGTGCGGCATGTGCTCGGGAGCGCTCGCGAGGTCCGGCCTCGGCAAGGTCGTGTTCGCGCTGTCGGGCGAGCAGCTCGACGGGCTCAAGTCGACGGGCGGCTTCCCCGACGTACCGCTGGAAGGACCGGCGCTGTACGACGAGGCGCGCGTGCCGGTGGACGGCTACTACAGCTGAGGGCCGGGGGTCCCGTCGCCGGGACCCCCGCACTCGCTACTTCACTGCTACTTCACTGGGGTCAGGCAGAGCGTGTACTTCGTCGAGCCGCTCCGGTAGACGTACGACGCCTCGGCGTCCTCACCGCACTGGCTGTCGTCGGTCGAGTCGTCGATCTTGTCGACGATCTTGTACTCGGCCTCCGAGGACGCGCAGTCGACGACCTTCACATCCGGGTTGACCGACGTGCCCTGGTTGACGACACACGCGCCGATCTTGGCCTTCGACTCGGTCGAGTTCAGGTTCGCGAACACGATCACCGCGATCAGTGCGATCGGCAGCAGCAGACCGAGGATCGCCGGCCGCTGGAACAGCGGTTTGCCCGGGTCCATCGGCCGGCCCTGACCCGGCGTGGGCTCCGGGAGACCCTTGAACTTCTGCATCGGGCCGATGTTCATCAGCATCGTGATCGGGTTGATGATCGACGAACCGATACCCCACCAGCCCTGCCAGAGGCTCTTCGCGGTCATGTCGCGCACCGACGCGATCCCGCAGGTCCGGCAGAACGGGCCCTGCAGCTTCAGGAACCGCATGATGATGATCAGGCCCTGGTGGCCGCGCACGGTGGCCTCGGCCGCCGGGTAGCCGCCACAGAAGCGGCAAGCCATCTGGCCCTGCGGTGCCTGGCCCTGCTGAGGGAACGCCTGGCCCTGCTGGTACTGCTGCTGGCCCTGGTACTGCTGACCCGGGTACTGGCCCTGCGGCGGGTACTGCTGGCCGCCGTCCTGTGGGAAGGTCTGGCCCGGCTGCTGCTGGTACTGCTGACCGCCGTACTGCTGGCCCGCGTACTGCTCCTGACCGGGCTGACCCGGCTGCTGGGGCTGGCCGTACTGCGGGAATTGCTGCTGCTGTGGGGGACCGCCGGCCGGCTGACCTGAGTACGGGTTCTGCGGCGGCTGGGGAGGGGATGTGGTCACGGATGGTTCCTGAGGCTGATTGAGGGGCGGTTTCGGGACACTTTGAACCATGGCACCTTACTCATCCAGGTGGTCCACCGCGGCATAGCGCTGCGTCAATTCCCGGCCAAGACGCGCCAGCTCCGCCTGCACCGACGGCGGGTCCACGACCTCGATCGACCCGCCCCAGCCGGCCAGGTGCTGCGCGATCATCAGCGGAGTGGGCGCGGTGACCTTGAGCCGGACCCGGTCGCCGTCGGTCCCGTCGACCTCGCAGTTGCGGCCGAGCCGGTCCTGCATCACCCACACGAACCGCTCGTCCATCAGGACAGTTGCCGTCAGCCCCGATCGCCGTTCCTCCATCCGCTCGACGATCTCGGCCCACGCCGTCGACAGCTCGAATCCGTCCGGCCGCTCGAAGGTTTCGCCGGTTCCTTCGGTGTCAACCACCCGGTCGATGCGGAACGTCCGCTGTCCCTTCTCGGTCCACGCGATCAGGTACCAGACGTCGTCCTTGTCCACGAGACCGAGCGGATCGACAACACGCTCCGACGTATCCCGGCCGCGTCCCGAGTAGACCAATCGGACGCGTTCCCGGCGTACGACGGAGTCCTGCAGACGACGTACCAGCTCTGGACGTTCCTTCACATGCTCGCCCCAGCGGGCCGGGTCGATCACCACCGCCTCGGCCGCCGCCTGCGCGTGCTCGCGGAAGGTGTCCGGCAGCGCCCGCACGAGCTTGCGCAGGGCCGCTTTCGCGTCGGGAGCGATCGACGCCGCCGGACCCACCAGCAGGAACAACGCCTGCGCCTCGGTCGCCGTCAGCCCGCTCAGGTCGGTCCGAGCACCGCCGACCAACTGCCAGCCGCCGTTGCGCCCCGGTTGTGGATAAACCGGGATACCGGCCGTCGACAACGCCTCCAGATCGCGGCGCGCGGTCGCCACCGAGATCTCCAGCTCCGCCGCGACCTCGGCCGCGGTCACCCGGCCCCGGGCCTGCATCAGCAACAGCACCGCCACCAACCGATCCGCCCGCATGCCCCGATCGTCGCAGACAAACCGCTCACGGTATGAGCAGTTAAAACGGGCTACCCTCAGTTCCGGACGGCCTTCTTCCGGAATGGTGACTGATGGCGTACGACGTGAGCCCGACGGCGCGGACCCTGATGGTCCTGGAGCTGGTGCAGAACAGTCCCGGGATCACCGCGGAGCAACTCGGGGACAAGCTCGGGGTCTCCGAACGCGCGGCCCGCCGGTATGTCGCGATCCTGCGCGAGGCCGACATCCCGATCGAGTCGGTCCGCGGACCGTACGGCGGCTACCGGGTCGGACGTGGCTTGCGGCTGCCGCCGTTGATGTTCAGCCCGACCGAGGCGCTGGGCCTGGTGATGGCGGTGCTCGAAGGACCGCGCGGCACTGCGGATCCGGTCGAGGACGCGCTCGGGAAGATCGTCCGGGTGCTGCCCGAGGCCGTCGCCCGGTCGACCGACGCGATCCGCCGGGTCTCTGCGCGCGGACCCGATCCCGGGGCCCGGACCCCTGATCCCGAGATCACCGCCGCTCTGGTGTCGCACAGCGCGGACTCGCGGCGCGTGACGATCCACTACCGCCGCCACGAGGACGAGTGGCCGATGGACGTCGACCCGTGGGCGGTCGTCGTACGCCGGGGCCGCTGGTACCTGTTGTGCTGGTCGCACGCCAAGGACGCCCGGCGCGTGCTCCGCGTCGACAAGATCACCAAGGTCGAGGCGCAGCCGGCGTCGTTCGTGCCACCCGCCGATCTTGATCCGCTGGCCGCCGTGGAGGAACACCTCGCGATGGGCTGGCGGTACCCGATCGAGGTCGAGATCGACGCGCCGCTCGACGACGCTGCGTGCTGGATCCCGCGCAGCATGGGCCGCCTGGAACCCATCGACGAGAACCGCACGCGACTCCTGGCCAGCACTGACGAACCTGACTGGTACGCCGGCAAACTGTCCGAGATCCGCGCCCCGTTCCGGATCATCGGCGGCCCCGAACTCCGAGCCGCCTGCCAGCTGGTCGCTCAGCGCCTGCTCGCCGCGAGCGATCATCACAGTGACGACGTTCCTGGCTGATGCTCACCTGGGGATCCGGTGACCGCGTGGCGCTCCTCGTCCACGGGATGCTGCTCCGCCTGCGCTCGCGATCGGTCACTCGCTCGGGGCGATCGTGCTGTCCCACGGATTGCCTCGGTTGCGGCCCGGTCGGGCGGTGTATGTCGACGTACCCCTCTCTGGCACGTCCACGGACCCGCCTGCGTCGGCCGCGGGGCTGCGCGAGCGCTCGTATGTCGGGCAGGCGGTCGAGGTGCCTGTGGTGCCGTCGTTGGTGGTTCGGGCGGATCCGAGCCGCTACGTGTCGCCGGAGCGCGCCCGGGAGCTGGAGGAGATGGGATTCTGGGTGCGGTCGGTGCCGGGTGCGGGGCATTCGGTTTGGTACGGACACCTCGACGAGTTCATGGAGGTGCTGGACGAGTGGCTATGAACGACATCGAGTTCGCGGGGGAGATCTGGTACTGGCGCGGGCCGGCGCCCTGGTACTTCATCACGGTCCCGGACGAGGAGAGCGCGTACTTCGAGGCCGAGTCGAACTTCGTCACGTACGGGTGGGGGATGATCCCGGTGACGGCCGAGATCGGTGCGAGCGTCTGGGACACGTCGATGTTCCCGAAAGACGGGCGGTACGTCCTGCCGGTGAAGGCGGCCGTACGGCGGGCGGAGGATCTCGACGACGGCGACGTACCGACCGTGCGGCTGCGGTTGCGCAGCTGGACGAAGACGTGACGAAAACTGTCGACGGCCGAGTCTAGCGTTTCGACGTACACGCTTGTGAGGGGTTCGAGAGGGAGGTGCCGGATGTCCACGCTGTCCGATCGGCCGCACACGGCGGTGCTCGTGGTCGACGTCCAGAACGGTGTCGTGGGGGAGTCGTACGAGCGCGATCGCGTCGTCGCCAACATCAGCACTCTCGTCGGCAAGGCCCGCGCCGGGGGAGTCCCGGTCGTCTGGGTCCAGCACTCCAGCGAGCACCTCGTGAAGGACAGCGACCAGTGGCAACTCGTGCCCGAACTGTCCCGTGACGGCTCCGAGCCGCTCGTCCACAAGACGTACGCCGACAGCTTCGAAGCGACCGACCTGGAGGACGTCCTCGCCCGCGCCGGCATCGGCCACCTCATCGTCAGCGGCGCCCAGACCGACGAATGCATCCGCTCGACCATCCACGGCGCGATGGTCCGCGGCTACGACGTGACCCTGGTAGCCGACGCACACACCACCGAGGACCTGACCGAGTACGGCGCCCCAACCCCCGACAAGGTCATCGCCCACACCAACCTCTACTGGCAGTACCACCGGGCCCCAGGCCGAACCGCCGCCGTAAAGAAAACCGACGAAGTCACCTTCTGACCAGCTCCAGGAGGTATGTCACCGCCCGGCTGAGTCCTGCAGCGCTGACTGCTGGAGTGCGTTGACGAGGGCGGCGATCGGCGGTGGGTCGGGTGGTTCGCCGTACGTCGCGGCGTACACGTGCCGGCGCGAGCCGGGCAGTTCGCTCGCGGTGATGCCCTCGACGTGGTGGGTGCGCAGCGCGAGGCCCGGCATCGTCGTCACGCCGAGTCCGGCTGCCACGAGCGCCTGCATCACGACCATGTCGTCGGACGTGTAACCGATCCGCGGCTCGTAGCCCTCCGCGGCACACAGCGCAATCAGATGGCTGCGGCAACGATCGCACCCGGCGATCCAGGTCGCGTCGCGTAGGCCGGCCAGCGTGGACGGTCCGCTCGACAGCACGTACAGCGGATCGTCGACCAGATGATGCAGCCGTACGCCGGGCGGCTCGGGCGCGGTCTCGTCGTACCGGAAGACGATCGCCACATCGACCTTCCCGGTCCGGAGCAGCTCGAACGCTTCGGGCGGATGCGTGTCGACGAGGCTGACCTCCAGGCCGGGATGCTTCGCGGCCAATTGGGCCAAAGCGGCCGGAACGAGCGCTCCGATCGCCGACGAGAAGCCCGCCAGGCGGATCCGGCCCGCGCTCAGGCCGACGTGCGCCGCCAGCTCGGCATCCACGGCGTCGATCCGGCCGATGATCTCGGCCGCCCGGTCCGCGAGCAGCCGTCCGGCCTCGGTCAACCGGATGCCGCGCCCGACCCGCTGCAGCAGTTGCGCGCCGGTCTCGGCTTCCAGACGCGCGAGGTGGTGCGTGACGGACGGCTGGGAGTAGTGCAACTCGCGCGCGGCGGCGGTCACCGAGCCGTGACGGGCGACCGCGTCGATCACGCGCAACCTCGTGACATCGAGCATGTATCAATTCTATCTATGAGTGAGGACGAAACTTGGCATTAGACGTTATGGGTTGACCGGAGCAGGCTCAAGACATGACGACAACAGCAATCACCACCAGCGAACTCACCGACCTGATCACCGGCGTCCGGGACGCCATCGAGCAGCACTCCGACTGGAGCCAGACGGCGCAACACGTCGGTGCTCAGCTGCGCGCGAACTTTCCGAGCCCCGACGTACTGACGGCCGAACAGCGCCTCGGATCTCCCGACAGCTACCAGAGTCACACGCTGCACGTCGAGCCAGACGGTTCGTTCTCGATCATCGCGGTGGTGTGGCGGCCCGGGCAGCTGACGCGGATCCACGATCATGTGACCTGGTGCGTGGTCGGGGTGCTCCAGGGCGTCGAGCACGAGGAACTGTTCGACGCCGATCTGCGGCGGATCGGTGAGAGTGACAACCACGTCGGCGAAGTGAGCGCGTTCGCGCCGCCGGGCGACATCCACCGGGTCCACAACACCTTCGCCGAGACCGCGATCTCGCTGCACATCTACGGCACCGACGTGACCCGGATCGGCTCGAGCGTCCGCCGGTTCTACAACTGACGCTCGAGCCGGATCGGTCAGTCGACGACCGCGTCCAGTACGGCGAGGTCCTCGGGGGAGAGCGTGAGCTCGCCGGCGCGCAGGTTCTCCTCCAGGTGGCGCGAGCTCGACGTACCCGGGATCGCGAGCACGTGATCGCCCCGGCTCAGGGTCCACGCCAACCGCACCTGGGCGACCGTCGCCCCGTGGCGATCCGCGATCTCCTGCACCGGCCCGGAATCAGGCACCCCGCCGGCCTCCCGCGACTCCGCGGTCAGCGTGAAGAACGGGATGAACGCGATCCCCAACGCACCGCACAGCTCCAGGATCTCGTCGTTCGCCCGCCCGAATCCCACGCTGTACCGGTTCTGCACCGCAACCACCGGCGCGATCTCCCGCGCCTCCTGAAGATGCGCTACCCGCACGTTCGACATACCCAAGTGCCGGATCATCCCCTTCGCCTGCAATTCGGCGAGGGCGCCGAAGTGTTCCGCGATTGACTCCAACCCCGTCTGCCGCAGGTACACGAGGTCCAGCGAATCCACCCCGAGAACGCGGAGATCGTTCTCCACGAGTTCCCGCAGCTCGTCCGGCCGCGCCAGTCCGTGGTCGGTCGGCCCGACCTTCGTCGCGAGCACGAACTCGTCCGGGTACGGCGCCAGCGCGCGACGGATCACGTCGTTCGCCCACCCCAGACTCTCGAACCGCGTCTCGCCGGCCAGCCCGTGGCTCGGGTAGAACGCCGCGGTGTCGACGTGATTCACCCCGAGCTCGACGACCCGCCGCAGCAGCGCGATCGCCCGGTCCTGTACGTCGGCCCCGCCGCCGTCACCGCCCGCGAGCCGCTTCGCACCGAACCCGATCCGCCGGACCGGCACCCCGCCGAGCGACCAGAATTCGCCGGACTTGCTTTCCGCAATTCCCAATGATAAATTAATTGGTAGGGACGCATTCTCCTGTGAATTCTGCATTCGGCCAGGATAAATCCTTTCAAGTAATTCGTCCACCTTTTCCGGCACATTTCTTGCGCTACTCTCGTGCGCGTGGGACTCACCGAGCGACAGCAACAGCTCCTTGACGCCTGGCTACCGTCGGCGGCGATCGTGCGTGACCACAGCTGGGGTCTCATCGGCACGCTCGTCCTGGAGCTCGAGCACCACGGGGAGCGCTACATCGCGAAGGCCGGCGATCACACCGACCACCATCTCGCCCGCGAAATCCGTGCCCACCGCAACTGGTTGCGACCGTGGACCACGCGAGGGAGCGCGTCCGAACTGATCCACGCAGACGAGGACGCGAAGCTCCTCCTGACCCGTTTCCTCCCCGGCGAACTGGTCGAAGGTTCGCCGCACGAATGGGCTCCCGGCACCTATCACCAGGCCGGCGAACTGCTCGCGGCATTTCATCGGCAATCCGCCGTACCGGACGACAACTACGAAGCCCGTGAGAACCAGCGCACGCTCGCAGGACTCGACAAGCCGCACCGGATCGCGCCGGACCTCGCTGACCTGCTCCGGGCAACGATCAAAGCCTGGCCGACACCGCCCGCGACCCTCGTACCGACGCACGGCGACTGGCAGCCCCGCAATTGGCTCATGGACAACGGCACGGTCCGCGTCATCGACTTCGGCCGGGCGGATTTGCGCCCGGCGTACACCGACCTCGCCCGCCTGGCCGCGCAGCAGTTCCGCTCCGAGCCAAGCCTCGAGCCGGCGTTCCTCACCGGCTACGGTTCGGACCCACGCGAACCCGCGGCCTGGCAGCGCGCCCGGCTCCGCGAGGCGATCAGCACCGCCGTCTGGGCCTACCAGGTTGGCGACGAATCCTTCGAGCAGCAAGGACACCGCATGATCGCCGACGCCGTCGCCGAAACTACGTTCTGAGCTCAAGTAGGCGCGTCAAATGCTGCCGCAGCTCGGCCGGGTAGATCCCGAACTCCTTCAGGTCCGCCGCGTCGGCCCACCGCAATTCGAAATGATTCGTCGCAGAATGCTCCACCGCTTCGTCACCTGACAGTTCCGGTACGCCGTTCACGTCGCTGACCAGGAAGTAGTACGCCGGCCGCCCGTTGTGCGTGCCCGTCCACAGCAACCGGTCCAGCGTGCCCGTGAGCGTCGTCTCCTCCTCGAGCTCACGAAGCGCAGCACCCGCAGCCGACTCACCCGCCTCCACATGCCCACCAGGAAGTACGGCGTACCGATGCCCCGCACACCGCGGCCCCGGTACGTCGCCGTACTCGCACATCACACACTCGGCCGACGCCCCCTGCCGCAGGTACCGCTTCACCACCAGGACCCGGCCCGCCTCAACCACAACCGCAGCCCCACGCGGAATCTTCGCACTCATAACACCCGACTCTCCCCGCCACCACCGACAATATTCACTCGCCGGAGTGTCGGCTTCGTGGTGGGGTCGGGGTGTTGTTGTCGATTGTGGAAGGATTTTGTAGATGCCCAGTGCGCAGATCGAAGTTCGTCGGGAGTACTCCGAGGCTGACGAAGCCGGACTGATCGAGGCGGTGCACGGTGCGCTGGTGACGGCGTTCCAGATTCCACCGCAGGACAAGGACGTCCGTCTCGTCGTCCACGCGCCGCACCGGTTCGCCTGCTCGCCGCGGCTGACCGAGCCCGAGTACTTCACGCTCGTCACGGTCGACTGCTTCGCCGGTCGCTCGATCGACGCGAAGCGCAAGCTCTACGCCGAGATCGTCGGCAACCTGAAGCCCTTCGGCATCCCCGCGGACCACGTGACGATCCTCGTCCGGGACCACCCGACCTCGAACTGGGGCATCCGCGGCGGCCAGGCCGCGTCCGACCTCGACCTCGGCTTCAACATCAACGTCTGACGTGCCACTCCGGTCGGCCCGGCACCTGACGTCGGTCTTCCTCGTGCGGGAGGGGAGCGTGCTGCTCCTCTACCGCCGCGGATCACGCGCGATCGCGGACTCCTGGGTCGGCATCGGCGGTCACCTCGAGCCACACGAACTCACCAACCCGACCGCGGCCGCGCTCCGGGAACTGGACGAGGAGATCGGCGTCACGGCCGACCAACTGACCGACCTCGCGCTGCGGTACGTCGCCGTACGCGACACCGGCGACGAGGTGCGTACGACGTACTACTTCACCGCCAACCTCCGCCCCGCGGCGCCCGTACCGACGGAATGCGCCGAGGGCGATCTGCGGTGGTTCGATCTGACGACGGACCCGACGACGCTCGACATGCCGCCGACCGCACGGATCGCGTTCGCGCACTGGCTCGCAGGCGGCCGGCAGGACGAGCAGCTTCGTTTCATCATGGTCGACGCCGACGGCCGCGAGACGGGCCCGTTCTGATGATCACCGTGCAGTTCCATCCCAATTGGCCGCACGGTGCGCGGACGGTGATCGAGTCGATCGCTGAGGACGGCGTCTACCGGTCGCAGTTCGCAACGGGCATCTCCAACGGCGGACTGACGGCGTTCCGCGGGGGAGACCGGTGGGAGTGGGAGAGCCGGTTGTTCTCCGGGCGATACGACGAGCGACCGGAGCTGGATCGACCCGTGTACGGGGTGTGGAATCGGCGGCGTGACGTGTACGGCGGAGCGATCCGCTTCGGGTCGTCGTACCTCCGCCTGAAACCCGACGCGATCGAGCGGGCGACCTTCTGCTTCCCGGACTCCGCGCGCGATCCGGCCGATTTCGGCGACCGGAGCGTCCTGCCGCAGCTGTGTCAGCTGGCCGACGCGGTGCGTCTCGACGACCTGGACGATTACGTCGAGGCGCAGGTCCACGGCCCGGTCCACCTAGCCACCGACGTCGATGCGGTGCTCCTGGACCCGTCGTTCATCGGCACGCCCGTAGAGGATGCCGCTCGCGAGCTCGGCTGCCCGATCGAATACCACCCGGGCTTTCGCGCGGAGCCGGCCAGGCTCGACCCGGCGTACCGCGGCCCCGAGATCGTCGACCTCGCCCGCTCGCTCGGCCCGGAACTCACCCCCGACCTGCTCGGCAAGGCCGCCCGCGACCATCCGGCGCAGTCGATCAAGTACGTCTGGCACTACCTTGCGCGGTACGGCCGTCAGCTGACCAACTGATCGCGTCGACGGCTCAGGTACGCGACCTCGGCAGTGTTCTCGGCCAGCTCGATCGCTGCGTCGTACGCAGCCCGCGACTCCTGACTGCGACCCAGCCGCCGCAGCAGGTCGGCTCGGGCAGCGTGGTACGCGTGATACCCGGACAGCTGGTCGCCCAGCCGATCGATCGTCGCCAGCGCGACCTCGGGACCGTCGAGCTCGGCGACCGCGACCGCGCGGTTGAGCGCGACGATCGGTGACCGGTCGACCCGGACGAGCTGGTCGTAGAGCGCCACGACCTGCGACCAGTCGGTGTCCGCCGCGTCGCGGGCCGAGGTGTGGACGGCGTTGATCGCCGCGAGGATCTGATAGCGGCCCGGAGCGATCCGGGTCGCGAGGCGTTCGCGGACGAGACGGTGGCCCTCGGCAACCAGTGCCGTGTCCCAGGCGCCGCGGTCCTGGTCGCGCAAGGAGATGAGTTCGCCGGTCGCCGAAACACGGGCGGTACGTCGGGCCTCGGTGAGGAGCATGAGAGCGAGCAGACCGGCGACCTCGCCGTCGTCCGGCAGCAGCGCCCGGATCAGGCGGGTGAGCCGAATCGCCTCGGCGGTCAGCTCGTGGCGGACCGGATCCGTGTCCGGGCCGGTCGCCAGGTAGCCCTCGTTGAAGACGAGGAACAGCACCGACAGTACGCCGGACACGCGTCCCGGAAGGTCCTCCGCGGACGGGACCCGGTACGGGATCTTGGCCGCCTTGATCTTCGCCTTCGCGCGGGTGATCCGCTGGCCCATCGCGGTCTCCTGGACCAGGAACCCACGGGCAATCTCGGGCACGGTCAGGCCGCCGATCAGCCGGAGCGTCAGCGCCACCCGCGTCTCCATCGCGAGCGCCGGGTGACAACAGGTGAAGATCAGCCGGAGCCGCTCGTCGTCGATCACGCCGAGAGGCTCGGGCGGTTCGTCGTACGACATCTGAGCCTCCTTCTGCTTGTCGTCACGTTTGTTCTCGCGCCGGATCCGGTCGATCGCCCTGCGGTTGGCGGTGGTGGTCAGCCAGGCGCCGGGGTTCGGCGGTACGCCGTCCGCGGGCCAGCGCTCGACCGCCGTCGCGAACGCCTCGGCGGCCGCCTCCTCGGCGATGTCGAGGTCACCGAACCGCTTGGCCAGCGAGGCGACCACCCGCGCCCATTCCTCGTGGTGGACCCGGGTGATCGCTTCCTGGACGTCGCTCACAGGAACGGCCGCACCTCGAGCCGGCGGTTGCACGCCTTCGACGCCGCGGTGGCGAGCTTCAGCGCCACGTCGAGATCCGGCGCCTCGAACACCCAGAACCCGGCCATGTGCTCCTTCGACTCCACATACGGCCCGTCGGTGAAGATCGGCTCGCCGTCACCCCGAGCGTCGATCACGGTCGCGTCGCTGGGGGCGCTGAGCCCACCCGCGAACACCCAGTGCCCGTCCGCCACCAGCCGCTCGTTGAACGCGTCAATCGCCGCGTCCTCGTCCGGAGTAGACGACCCGGTCCTGTCGTCAAGCACAGAAATCAGATACTGCATCACGATCTCCAGTCCACTCTGCTGACCTACCTACACC
The DNA here is from genome assembly GCF_046549195.1 of Kribbella sp. C-35. NCBI lineage: Bacteria > Bacillati > Actinomycetota > Actinomycetes > Propionibacteriales > Kribbellaceae > Kribbella > Kribbella sp. C-35. The sequence goes on along the minus strand of NZ_JAJPWG010000006.1, from coordinate 195,163 downwards.
CACCCAACGAACCCCACCCCGCCATTCCTACACACCCCACCAGAATTTCGTCACCTACCGCGCAGCCTGTCACAGCTGGTGGAGGTGAACGTTGGCGTACGTCGGTGGCGTGCGGGTCAGGTCGAGGGCTTCGCCGGTTGCCGAGATGTACAGACCGGGACGGTGGCGGCGCAGGCGGACTGTTCCACCGCGCCAGTCGTCGAAAAGGTGTACGCCGTTCTCCTTGCGCAGCCGGGCGGTCCCGTCGTGGACGCCGGACACCCGAATCGCGTAGTCCCGGTTCCACGGCCCGTCCGGCCTGGCCGGCTTGGTCGGCGCGGCTTCCGGTACGTCGTTCCGAAACCGAACGTGTCCGTCCTCGACGCGCTCGAGGTACGCCGGACGTCCCGCGTCATCCAGATCGCGGAACCGAAACAGCTCGTCGTGCTCGATCATGAAGTCGAGGGGACCGACAAACCGCACTGGATGCCGGGCGTCATCTTGGACCAGGACGCCACGATCTCCTTCTACCTCGAACGTGACCTGATCCGCCCCGCTCCCGCTGTAGTTGCCCGCCAAACCTGCCAACGATCCAGCGGACACCTCCGGGGGAGTGGCGACCTTTCGCGGAGGGCTGTGCGGCACAACCTCACGGAAGATCTCAGCAGCGAGCTCCCACTGGAACGGGTGCGCAGTCGAATTCGTCAGTACGACGACACCGATGCCCGCGTTCGGCGCCCAGTAGATGTCCGACAGGAACCCGAACCCACCACCCCCGTGCCCACGCACAGGGATCCCGTGCGCGTGGGTGACCGCGAGACCGAGCCCGTATCCGCGGTCGCGGCCCGGCAGTCGGTGCATCTCGGCCAGGTGCGCAGGATCTCCCAACTGGAACTGCAGGAAACGGCACGCGTCGTTGACACTCGTGTACAGCCCGCCCGCGGCAACCATCGGAACCCGGACCGGGATCCGCGTATAGCCCGCGGTATGCCCGATCGCCCGATCCTTTTCCCGCCGGATCTCCGGTGCGTTGAACGTCGTACGCGTCAATCCCAGTGGCTCGAACAATGTCCGGCGTACGAAGCGGTCGAACGGCACTCCGCTGCGCCGCTGCAGAATGTAGCCGGCCAGATCGATCCCGAGATTCGAATACTGGAAGTGATGACCGACGGGAAACCGCAACCACGTGTCGTAGATGCTGCGGCAATGCGCCTCGAACGACTCCCGGCCGACCAGATAGTTCGAACCGACCGGCGCCTCGTGCGTGAATCCAGCGGTGTGATTGAGGAGATGCCGCAGCGTGATCCGACGCTCGGGTCGAGCTTCGAAGGAACTGTTGAGACGAATCTCCGGCAGATATTCGACGATCGGAATGTCGAGGTCGACCAACCCTTCCTCAACCGCGAGAAGAACCGCCGCCGCGGTGTACATCTTCGAGCACGACTGGACCCCGAACATCGTCTCCGGAGTAACCGGCTCACCACCACCGGCCCGCGTACTCCCGAACCCGGCCGACCACAGCATCGACTTCCCATCACATATCCCGACCGCGATCCCCGGAACCTGATGCTCCTCCAATAATCCAGTCACACGCCGCTGCAACCCCGCGATCACACGTTTGCTCAGCACGTCACGTTTCTACAGCCCATCAGGCCCAAGGAACAGGTTGCCGGCTTAAGGGTTGTGCCAGGTCTGCCACAGGCGGCCGTAGACGTGGCCTGCGCTCACGAGTTCGTCGTGGGTGCCGAGCTCGACGAGTTCGCCGGCTTCCATGACCGCGATCCTGTCGGCGTCGTGCGCTGTCTGCAGGCGATGGGCGATCGCGATCACGGTCCGACCATTGAGGACCCCGGCCAGCGATTGCTCGGTTTGCCGTGCCGTCTTCGGGTCCAGGAGCGCGGTGGCTTCGTCCAGGATCAGGGTGTGCGGATCAGCGAGGACAACTCGTGCCAGGGAGAGTTGCTGGGCGGCGGCGTCGTCAAGTTCGGCCTCGGTGTCCAACCCGTGCGGCAGGTCTTCCCACCACGTGGCTCCGACCGCAGCGAGCGCGCCGCGCAACTCCTCGTCCGTCGCGTCCGGTTTCGCGATCAGCAGGTTGTCCCGCACGGTGTCGTGGAACACGTGATGGTCCTGGGTGATCAGCACGACGTGTTCGCGGAGCTGGTCGGGCGGCAGGTCCGCAACCGGCGTACCGCCAATGGTCACCGACCCTGTGTGCGGGCGGTCGAGACCGGCGAGCAGCCGCGCGAGCGTCGACTTTCCAGCTCCCGAAGTGCCGACGATCGCCAACCGTTCGCCGGGCTGCACCACGAGGTCGATTCCTTGAAGTACGTCGCGTGCGCCCGTGTAACTGAAGTGGGCGTTGTCCACCCGGATGCGATCGCCGTCGGCGTTCTGAGCCGCGGCAGGCTCGGACTCAGTGGGGACATCCGCCAGGCCTTCGACGCGTGCATAGGAGGCACCGGCGCCTTGGAGCTGCTCGATCCAGAGCATCAACGTGTCGAGCGGGCCGACGAGCTGGCGAAGGTACACAGTGGCAGTCACCACGACTCCGAGGCTGACCAGATCCTTCGCGTACAGCGCACCGCCGATCAGCAGGACTCCCACGACCGGGAGCGCCAGCGACACCTCCGCCCACGGAAACAGCACCGTCCGCAACCACAGTGCGCTCAGGCGCGCGGACCGGGCTCGAGTGACCGCGGCTTCGGTGACCTCGGACCGGCGACGTTCCAGTCCGAGAAGTTCGACCGTACGGGCGCCTTTGGCCGTGCTGGCGACGACGTCGGCCATGTCCGCACCAGTCGCGGCAACCGCCAGATAAGCGGGCCGTGCGCGTCGCACGTACCAGCGCACCGCCGCTCCGACGCCGAGCAACGACACGAGTCCGCACAGCCCGAGCCGCACGTCCAGAACGAGCACCGCGACGATGAGGAACAGAGCGTGGACGAGCGCCACGAGAACCTCGGGCACAGCCGATCGCAAGGTGAACGCCACCACGGAGGCATCAGTGCTTCCGCGAGAGATCAAATCGCCGGCCGGAAGATGGTCTGCCACGCGTGGAGGCAGCGCCAGAGTCCGCCGCAAGAACCGTTCCCGAACGCGTGCCGCCGTACGTTCGCCGAACCGGTAACCGATCTTCAACGCCCACCACGCCAGCATGGTCTGCACGACGGTGAACACGAGAGCGCCGAAGGCTAGGCGGTCGACCGTGCTGAGCACGTCTCCGGAGCCCGACTGGATCGTGTCGATGATGCGGCCGAGCAACCACGGACCGATCAGACCTGCCGCGGAGGCGAGTCCGTTGACCAGGACAAGGCCAGCCACGGTACGTCGTTCCACGCGGAGGTCACGTCGCGCCGCGGCGCGGACTTCGGCGGTGCCGGCGACCGGCAGCTGGCTGCTCATCGGTCGTCCTGGGCACGGGAGACGAGATCGCGATAGTACGAATCGCTGCGGAGGAGTTCCGCATGTGTCCCGATCGATGACGTCTTGCCGTCGACCAGTACGACGACCTCGTCGGCACGGTCCAGCACGAGCGGCGACGACGTCGTGATCACCGTTGTCGTGTCGCGCCGCGCTTCCCGGATCCGGTCGATCATGGCCGCCTCCGTATTCGCGTCGACCGCGGACGTCGGTTCGACGGCGAGCAGAACGTCCGGTGCGGCATAGACAGCGCGGGCGAGCCGGATCCGCTGCCGCTGCCCGCCGGACAGATCACTCCCGCCGGCGGCGATCGTCGCGTCCAGGCCGCCGGGCAGCGCCTCCACAATGTCCTCGGCCACCGCGACGCGGAGAGCCGCGCGGATCCGGCTGTCGTCAGGCTCGAGCCGGCCCGCGACAACGTCTCGAACGGTGCCGGCGAACACCTCCGCATCGTTGTCGGCAACAACCAACCGGCGCCGGAACTCTTCCCGCGCGACGTCGTCGATCGGCACACCCGCCCAGGTCGCCCTCGCATCGGTGCTCAGCTGGCCCAGCCGCTCGATCACCGTCCTCGTCTCCGCCGGCCGGGCAGCGACCAAAGCCGTCAACAGGCCGGCACGAGCCATCACTCCCGAGGCAGGATCGGCCAACGGACCGCAGCCGCCCGGGACGACCCCGTCGTTGCGACGCGCAACCGGCAGGTTCAGCAGGTCGATGATGCGTCGCCCGGCCACGCGAGCGCGGGCAATATCGCCACCACCCTCGATGAAGGCGGACACGGGAACGACCAGTACGGCGACGTACCCGTAGACGGCGACGACATCGCCGATCGTGATCGCGCCGGTGGCAGCCATCCGCGCCGACAACCACACGACCGCGGCCAGGAACAGCGCCGGCAAACCGGTCGACAACGCACCGACCCAGCTCGCGGGTCCGGCGACGCGGTAGCCATGGCCCACCAGTCCCTGCGACTGCTGCTCGTACCGCTCTGCGACAAACTCCTTCCCGCCAAGGCCGTTCAGCACGCGAAGCCCGCCCAACACATCGACCAGGCGAGTCGTCAACCGTCCCTGGTGCACGCGGTACTCGCCGCCGGTCCGTTCAATGCGGTGCAAGAACGGTCCGACTGCGACAGCAAGCAGCGGTACGCCCGCGAGCACGACCGCGGCCAGCAGCGGGGAAGTGGTGAACAGTACGACGGCAACCACGGCGTACGCGACGACCGCGCCGACGCCCGGACCGGCGACCGTCAGCGCCATCGCGACTGTGTACACATCGGAGATGCCGACTGTCACGACCTCTCCAGTGCTGACGCGCCCCGGCAGCGAGGCACCCAAGCGGGAGGTGTGCTCGACCGCGGCTCGGACTGCGCGGAACGATGCGTCCATCCGGACCTTGGTCATCGTTCGGTGCCGAGCGATACCCAGCAACGCGTTCAGGACGGTGACGACCAGCAATACCACTGCCCACCTGATCAGGGCACCGGTGTTGCCGGCGACAAGTCCTCGATCAACTGCACGGGACAGGACCCATGGAGGCACCGCGAGGCCGACCATCCAGAGAGTGCCCAGCACTCCGCCCAACGCGATCTGTCGGGACTGCGACCGCGCGAGCCAGAAGAGGAAGCGGAACGGTCCGGCCAGATCGTTGGTGGTCGCCGGATTCCTTGTCTCGCTCGTCCGGTCCAGCCACTCGCGCACGCGCGCCGTACGTCGCCGGCCACCGTCGCGCGTCATCGCATCACCATACCGTCCCTTGTGATCGCCTTCACAAGGGGGAGTGGCTATCCTCTGGGGGTGCAATCAGTCCCGTACAGTGGCGACGACTTCTACTGCGATGTGGCGATTCCTGATCCAGGCAGCCTCGATGTGGTGTACGAGGACGAAGTGGTGCTGGCGTTTCATCACACCCGGCCGTTCTGGACGAACCACATCGTCATCGTGCCGAAACGGCACATCGCGTCCTTCACCACGGTGACTTCGGCTGACGAACCCGTCGTACGCCGGTTGCTCCAGGTCGTGCAGACGATCGCCGCCGAGACCGAGCGAACCACCGGGGCAGCCGCGGTGCTGACCAATCTCGGTGAGTACCAGGATTCCAAGCACCTACACGTTCACGTCCACAGCGGACCTCAACGCTGAACGGAAGCAACGATGTGCAGGAACAGCGGAATCCGGTACCACTTGTCCCCGGGATCATCGGACCCGTGTTCCCGAAGCCGCTCGATCACCAGCCCGGCGTCAGCGATGGCCTCGGTGTAGGTCTGCAACGGCCGATGAATTCCGTGGTACGTCATCGACAGGCCGTCTCGGGTGCGCGTGTTCGTGTAGTGCCTGGCTCCGGTGTATGAATCCGGAATAATGTACGGCGGATTCGCACCGGCCGCATCTCGGTCGAAACCACCCGCTGAATTGAGCGGATGCACGATCGCCATCACCAATTTGCCGCCGACGGCGAGAATACGGCCGATCTCCGCGATCGCCGGCACGACATTGTCGATGTCGTGCAAACTCATGAATGCCACGGCACAGTCGGCCGCTGCATCGGGGACCGGGAGGTGCACGGCGTCAGCGACAACGGCCGGCACAGGTTCTTCAGGGTGTGTCGCCGCGGAGCGAACCATGGCCGGCGACCGGTCGATCGCCAGGACGCGATGCCCGCGAGCCCGCAGTTCACGGCTGACCCGGCCCTCGCCGGCGCCGACGTCCACGGTGAGCCGGCCAGGCGGCGGGATCAACGGCAGGAAGCCCAACTTGTGAGTGCTGTAGCTGTCGAGCCCTCGCCTGGTCCACTCGATCCACGCCCCAGCATTGGCATCCCAGCCGTCAGCCAAACGCGATTGCCCCTCGGATTGCATCAAGGCAGCCTATACACCGCAAAAGCACGTGCGTGATCGCTCCGGGATGCGCTTGGATCGCATCGTGTCGATGAACAGAGTGATTGCGCCATGAAGTCCTACCCTCCCTTCGACGTACGGGTGAGCACGCCGACGCTCGAACTGCGCGGCGCCACGGACGAGCTGTTGGACCAGCTCGCGGACGACGTACGCGCGGGCAAGACCCACGCCGACCCGCTGCCGTACGACGACCCGATGTCGCTCTACGAGCCCGATCCCGACCACCGGGTGGCCAAGTGGCTACAGTCGATCTGGCGAGGCCGGGGGAGGGTCGACGATGACGCCTGGCGGCTGTACTTCGTGGTCATGGTCGACGGCCGGCCCGTCGGCATGCAGGACCTGTGCGGGGTGAAGTTTTCGACCTTCGGGACCTTCACGACGTTCTCCTGGCTGTCCGCCGATCACCGCGGCCGCGGGCTCGGACGCGAGATGCGGGCAGCGATCCTGCACCTCGGATTCGACGGACTCGGTGCGAAGGAAGCGGGCAGCGACGCCTTCGTGGACAACCACAGCTCCAACGCGATCTCGAGATCCCTCGGCTACGAGCCCAACGGCTCGGACTGGGACACCAGGCAAGGCGAACCAGCCCTCATCAACCGCTGGCGCCTGACCAGAGAAAACTGGGAACCGCACCGCAGAAACGACATCCAACTCCACAACGTCGAGGCCTGCCGAACATTCTTGCCTTTGTCAGACGGTCAGCGCTGTGTCTGAGCTGCGAGTTTCCGAGGTCGTCAGCCAGAACCGCGAGTACTGGGAACGGCTGGCGCCGCATCGTCACGGTGAGCCGGTCGAGTTCTTCTTGAACGGCGGGTTCAGGAGATGTACCCAGGTCTGGGGGAGCAGGCCATGAGCATCCCCGCCACCTACCTTCTGACCGCTGTGGTGTAGCGAGCGATCACGTCCAAGCAGCGTCGGAACTGTGCCGGCGAGGCAGGGTTCTTCCATCCGAGCTTTTCGAGCGCCCAATCGACGGCGAAGGCCGGCGTCCAACCCGCTTCGGCCGACTCGGGATCAGCGATCCGCGCGTACCCACGACGTACGAGATCCAATCGGTCCTGCAACACGTCGCCGGCATCCACCTCCCATTGGGCGAAGTCGTACGCCGGCGCCGTACGGCCCGCGAACTCCCAGTCGATGATGCCGGCGACCGCTCCGTCGTGGATCAGGAGGTTCTTCGGGCAGAAGTCGCCATGAACGAGCGACACCGGGGGAGCCCCACGGGTCGTCAATTGTTGGCGCAGGAAGTCAGCACCGCGCTCCACGACAGCGGCCTCCGCCGAGCTGAGCGCGTCCCTGACAATGCCTGCAACCTGGATGATCTCATGCTCTTCGGGCAACCGCAGTACGTGCCGGACGCCTCGCTGGTCCTCCAGGTCCACGCTGTGCACGCGCGCCAAAATCTCACCGGCGTCCAGGACCAACCGCTCGAGCTCAGCGGGACTCAGTTCACCGATGAGCTCGTCGAGCGAACGGCCCGGCAGGAACTGCTGGACTGAGAAGGACAGGAGCTGGCCGTCGTGATCCAGGTGCTCCAGACCTAACACCTCGGCTGTCGGAACGCCCACCGCACGTGCCTGCGTCATGAGGTCCGCCTCGTCGACGAACCACGGCACATCCTGACGCGCGATCCGCACGACCACCGCGTGATCACCGGCAAGCTCAACGCGGTACGTCTCGTTCATCCCGCCACCGGCCAGAGGAACAAGCCGTTCGACGTCGCGACCACAAACTGACCGCACCACCGAGTCGATGATCGAGCGCGGCGTAGTCACCATCACCCAAGTCTCACCCAACAAGCAGCGTCTCGAGTTCCGGGAGTCGGGCGAACATGTCGGGGAGGCCGCGTACGCCGTCGCCCGCCGACTCCTCCGACAGCGCGAGGTCAGGACCGGTGCTCGCCTCGGTGCCGGCGAGACAGCGCAGGATGTTCCATCTCGTGTGCCCCAGCCAGCCGCCGATCATGAACACGAACCAGCTTGGACCAGGCGGCGGCAACGTTCGGCCTCCTGCGACGTACCCGTCAAGAACCGCGCGGAAGACAGTGGGCTCGATGTGGTCGAAGCCAGGCCCCTTCGCGATGCTCAGCGCGGTCGAGCCGAGCTCGCTGGACACGTCGAGCATCCCCGAAAGTTCCCAGTCGAGCACCACCGGCCGACCGTCTCGAGCGAGCAGGTTCCACGGCTGGATGTCCTTGTGGGTCAGGACGACGGGACCTGGCCGTTCGCACGTGTCGACGAACTGTGCAATCGCGAGGAACGTCTCCACGTGGGAAGCGAGTTCGTCGGCCCACGGCTGTCCGGTCGCCGCAGCCCGTTCGGCGAGCTCGGGCCAGTCCCGTGCCGTCGGCTCCTCGACCGACGGGTGGGGCCACTCGACGTCGAGACCGTGGATGCGGGCGAGGATTTCGCCGATCTCGAACGCGTACGCCTCCGACACCGGTGCTTCGGGCAACTTCTCTCCGTCGACCCACCGGTGGACGATCGTGTTGTCGCTCGCCGAGATCGGCTCCGGCATCGGGATCCCGGCGGCGAAGGCCGCCCGCTCGAACCTGAACACGTCGTCGATGTGATAGGTCCAGCGCCGATCGACGTGATTCAGCTCTTTCACCGCGAACGAGCCCTGGTCGGTGTCGAGCCGATACATCCGGTTGGCGAAGCCGCCGTGAACGCGGACCATCGGCCCAACTGGTACACCAAGCTGCGAAAGGTTCACGCCCCGCAATCTAGGCCGCGCAGCGCATCACCGCACCGGAATTACCGGAGATTCATGCTCGGGTGACGCGATCCCCGCTCGTCGTCGTACTACGGTTGGGCGCGTGACCATGCGCTTCTCGATCAACATCCCGAACCTCGGTGGGTTCGCCGCTCGGGTCGCGGCCTCCCACATCAAGCCGGGTCCAGCGAGCCTTGGATGAGCTTGCGGGCGGTCGGACGACGAGCGGTCTCGAGCGCCGCGGCTCCGAGCTGCTCCGCCCGGTCGGCTCGTGGACGCCGGCTGTGCACGAGTATCTGAAGCACCTCGAGTCCGTCGGCTTCCTCGGAGCACCTCGGGTCGTGGGCATCGAAGGGTCCCAAGAGGTGCTGACGTTCCTCGAAGGCGACGTACTCGCGGATCCGGAGTGGGAGCCGGGGCGTGGCAACCCACTCCCGGCGTACGCACGGAGCGACGACGCACTGGCCGCTGCAGCGCAACTGCTGCGCGACCTGCATGAGGCGTCCCGCGGTTTCCAACCAGAGCACACCGGCTACGGCTTCCATCCCCACGCGCCCAATCCCGGCGAGATTGTGTCGCACGGCGACCTGGGCCCGTGGAACACCGTCTATCGAGGCGGTGTGCCGGTCGCCTTCATCGACTGGGATGCGGCCGGGCCGATCGACCCGCTGCTCGATCTCGCATCCGCCGCCTGGGCGTTCCTGCCGCTCGAGTCGGACCGTCAGCTCGCCGAGACCGGCTTCGATCCGCTGCCCGACCTGCCTCACCGGCTTCGGGTGTTTGTCGACGCCTACGGACTCAACGACCGGCCGACGATCATCCCCGCACTGCAGCAGGCGAAGCTGAAGGTCGTCGAGCAGGTGCAGCACTGGCCGATCGACGCGGCAGGCGCCGCAGGCTCCCTGGAATTCCTCGCCGCCGAGCTGCGATTGCTCAACTCGATCACTCCCGCTCTACGCCGGGCACTGTAGTGCCACGCGGTTTCGCGATCATCCCTGACTTGATCAACGGGTTCAGTTTTGGTCCGTTCGACGCTCGGAGACCTCATCGAGGAGCTGTGAGCACCTTGCTGATGGCGTGCAGCGCGTAGTTCGCGAGCGCCGGGTTGGTGTCCTTGTGGTACCGCAACACGATCACGGCCTGGACAGCACGCGCCCGCGTCCGCGGAGCCATGTCGCGTCGTCCACGTCCAGCCTGGCGCGGAACTCGTCGTGGACGGTCGCGGGCAGCAGGTACCACACGGGAAACAAGTCGCACGCCGGATCGCCGACACCGCACGTCTCGAAGTCGAGTACCGCGGTCAGCCGGCCCTCCGCCGACAGGAGCAAGTTGCTCGGCGTCAGGTCCGAGTGCACCCACACCTCGCGCCCGTCGTACGGCGCCGCGAGCGACTCCTCCCACGACGCCAGTGCTGCGCGAGTGTCGATCAGGCCGTCCAGCTGGCCGATCGCGTCTCGCGTTGAGGAGTCCATCGAGACCATCGGAGCTCGCGTCCGGCGCTCGCCCGGATAGGCCGGCGGCCGGTCTGGCAGGTCGATCCGCCGGAATGCGTCGACGAAGGCTGCGAGGTCCGTCGCCAGCCCACGCGGATCAACCAGCGCGTAGGGGGAGGGGTGCGTACCGGCGAGCCAGCGGTGGACGGACCACTCGCCCGGGAACGCGTCGGTGGGTGAGCCGATCGCCTCGACAGAAGGGATGGCCACAGGCAGGAACGGCGCGAGTGCCACGAGTTTCGCCTGCTCCCGTTGCACTATGTCGGCGATCGAGGGCCGGAGCGGCAGCCGTACGGACAGGTCGGAACCGAGGCGGTAGATCGCGTTCACCAATCCACTGGAGTCGACCGGTTCCAGCGGCAATGTGGCCCACCGCGGGAACTGAGAATCCACCAGCTCTCGGACGAGCGGGGTGTCGATGGTGGCCTGGTCAGCGCGCGGGCTCACTGCCCTATTCGAACGATCGGGACATCCGCCGTCAACCGGTTTCCGATCGCGCCACACCACGAGGTCTGCTTGGGCAAAACCGATCGTTCTGTTCGGATCACGTCGGTACGTTGATGTTCCTGCCAGTCGTTCTAAGGGGCACTGCGATCACCCGATCAACATCGCTCGTCGGGCCGGCTACCGATCCGGTGCTGATGAGGACGCTGACGGCCGCCGGTCTGCCAGCAACCGGGCGCTTTCTTTCCAAGGCTGGCTGGGTCAGCCGTGTGTGGGTGGGGGACGAATACGTCGTGCGGCTGATCAACGACCAAAGACACCGCGACGCCTATCGCCACGAGGCAACAGTTATCAACCTGCTTGCCGGTAGCGAGGTCCCACACGCCCGACACCTCGCCCACGGCGACGGGCCGGACGGTCCGTGGTACGTCTCCGAACGCTTGCCCGGCCGAACCCTGCACGAGGCATGGCCGACGGCGGACTCGGCAACCCGCCAAGCAATGATCGAAAGTCTCGGCTCTGCGTTGCGTGCCCTGCACAGGGTGCCTGTCCCGGCCGATCTGCTGCCGCCCTGGCTGGCCGCCGCGCTCGACGGGACGAAGCCGTGGGCTGCATTCCACCCACCCGTAGTGGGTGCGGCGCTTCAGCAGGTCGAGGCTGCCCGGCGGGTACCCGGTCATGACGCGCGCCTGCTCGCCGATGTTGCCGATTGGGTCCGGGAACGTCTGGCGTTGTTCGCCGCCGACGCACCTGTCCTCGTTCATGGTGATTTGCATGGGGCCAACCTCATGGTCGATCAAGGACGTGTCACCGGTTTGATCGACTTCGCCGAAGCGTTGGCTCAGCCGGCTGATGTCGAGCTCGATATCATTCTGCGCTGGTGTGCGAAGGCGCGAGACATCCCACCCACGCCCAATGAGCAAGGGCTCGACGAGACCACCCTCACCGAGATTCCCGGATTGCTGCGCGGCGCGTATCCGGAGCTGTTCGAGCGCGAGCATCTGCGTGAGCGGTTGAACTTCTACGACATGTACGGAGAGCTCACGCTCTACGCGCACCATCCATATGCTGACGACCGCGAAGCGGCCCACGACCGCATTGTCCGCCTGCTGTCCGGCCATAACTATCTCGACGAGCTCGTCTGGTAGGTCGTCCTCGCGCCTACAACGGACCCTCGTGAACTGCGCCCGAATCTGAGCGCGTGGAATATTGACGATGCCCGGTGAAGGATCCCTGCCAGGCAGGTCGGGGAGCGGTCGGAGCGGATCAGCTGGCGCTATCCGCGGGCATGCGCGGACGGGTTGTCCTTGCGAAAACCGTTGGTGCCCGGCTCGCTCCGCTGATGGACTGACGTCCCACCGTGAGTCGGCCGCGTGACGGAGGTGGTGGTTGTGACGGATTATGACGTGCTTGCCGAGGTGTACGAATGGCTCATCTCAGATGCAAAGTTGCCTCCAGCCGAGTTCGCTGCGTCGTTCGATGACGTCCTCGGTCTCCTGCCGTCGAACGCTCACGTCCTCGACTGTTCGTGCGGAACCGGACAGTTGGCGGTTGGCCTCGCCGGTCGTGGCATGCAGGTTGTCGCAACTGACGCCAGCGAAGCGATGGTTCGCCGGACTGCAGAGTTGTCTGAGGAGTTCGGGGCATCCGTCCGGGCCGTGCGGGCGAACTGGGAAGAGTTGCCCGACCATTTCGAGGACGACACGTTCGACATGGTGTTCTGCGTTGGCAACTCGCTTCACCATGCCGCGGGCGCGACAGGCAGGGGTGCTGCTCTGGAGTCGATGTCACGGCTTCTGCGCCCTGGCGGGCGCTTGGTTCTCACATCCCGCACCTGGGAACTCGTGAGGGCCAGAGGTTCCCGGCTCGACATCAGTGACCGACTCGTCCGCCGGAACGGTCGCGATGCCGTCGTGGTCTACCGCTGGGAGATTGCGCCGCATTGGGAGGAGGAGCACCACATCGAGATTGCGATCGCGCAAGTTGATGCGACTGGGTTGGTTCTTGTCCGCTCGGAACTGCTGTCGTGCTGGCCCTACCGGTACGAGGAACTCGAAGTCGAGCTGGACCGGGTCGGACTCCGGACGGAAGTGAGCACCTTCGATCTTGAGGCCGAGAACTACATGGTGGTCGCGAGCAAGGTATAGACACCGGGCTCTCAGCCCCTGGCCGGACCGCGCGGTTGCAGACCAGTACCCGACACTCTGCGTATCAATATCGTGCGCATTCGGCGTCCGGTGGTCGTCAGCCCGGTGGTGAAACCGCATGCAGAGCTGGCTGGCGGGGCGGTAGGTTACATGGCTGTCCCTGCCCATCTGTCGTCGGAGAGGTGTGTCCACATGTCCACGATCAGTAACTCAGAGGCGATCGCAGCCTGGGCGGCGATGCCGACTGACGCGATTGAGGCGTACGACGATCAGGGCGACTTTCCCAAGCGCCACTTGATGAATGGGAACCTGCTCCGGATGCTGGGGCCCGTCGATGGTCGGAAAGTCCTCGATGCAGGCAGTGGCGAAGGCTATTTGAGCCGGCTGTTGGCCGAACGCGGAGCTGAGGTCGTTGGTGTGGAGCCGGCTGCCGCGCTGCTGGCGCGCGCTCAGAAGATCGAGCAGGAGCGGCGTCAGGGCATCAGGTTCGTGCAGGCTGATCTCTCGACGTTGCCGGAGGTTGGTCAGCCGTTCGATGCGGTGGTCTGCAGCATGGTGCTGCTCGCCATACCCGCCTGGCAGTCGGCGATGGCGGCGTGCGTCGGCGCACTGAAGCCGGGCGGCCGGTTCGTGTTCTCGATCACCCATCCGGCGTTCGAGAATCTCTACCCAACGTGGCGGGATCACGGTCATTACCAACTTGATCGCTACCTGGATGAGTACGAGCTGCCAGAGGGCCACGCACCCGACTTCCACCGCCCGCTGTCTGCCTACCTCAACGAGGTCATCGGTCTCGGGTGTCGCGTGACTGAACTGTGCGAACCGAGACTTGATCCACAGGTCGCACGAGACAGCGGAATCGAGGCGATCGAGTCCTACGTCGCACTGCCGAACTTCCTGATCGTTAGCGCCGAACGCGACAGCTGAGCGCCATTCGCCGGCACCCGCCTTCTGACCGCCGCCGGGCAGTAGTCCGGTCGTCCAGCAACGCTCATCGACCGTGGCCTCGACGCTCCGATCAAGGCCCGTCAATCTGCCGGCCGGCGTAGCGGGCCCATGGCTCGGCGGCCTTGTCAGCGTGCAGGAAAGCGACCTTGGCGCTGTAGCCGAGTGCTTCGGCAACGAGTGACGGCGGAGCCTCGAGCACGAGTTCGCCGATCGCTCGGTTGCGCGCCCCGAGCAGGTTGACGCCGAGGCCACGGAGCCGGCCCATCACGGTGTTGGGGTGGAGGTGTCGTCCGGCGAGGGTGCTGGGGAACAGCCAGGGACTGTCTGGCCCGGAGCCGGTGCGCAGGTTCGGGCGTTGCGCGATGTGGTCGCGCAGGAGTTGAGCGAACGGCGCGGGCACGTCGGTTGGTCGTTGGCCGAGCGTGATGCTCATGCCATTTGGCTGGTCGTCGACGACGCGCAACTCGAGGGTGACGACCTTGACGAGTGGCTGGGCGTAGAGCAGAAGCAGCATTCCGGCCACCCGGCAGGGGAGGGACTCGCTGTTGCCGGTGAGTAGCTCGCGGATCCATGCCAGCCGTTGATCCTGCGTCAGTGATGGGCTGGTGCGGGCTGCTCGGTATTGGACGGCGACCTTGGTGTTGAGCCGGGACATCTTGGCACGACGAAGAAGGTGCGGATCGCGGTCCTCGTGGTCGGTCCGGTCGCGAGCCACTCGTCGATGTCAGGCTGGGTGCAGGTGGCTGCGGTCCGCTGATAGGTCTCGTGGAGCCAGACGAGGAACTTGATGGTCTCGGTGATCTCCTGCTTGGCCGAGTGCACCGGCCCGTGCGTTGCCGCGCCGTCGAGGCCCGCGTGTGTCAGCGGGATGGTTCCGTCGCCGAGGCCACGCAGCAGGGCTTGAACTTCGGCGAGCGTTTCCAGACGATGATCGACTCCGGGCGGGCTGAGGCGCAGAGTGCGTCGATCAGAGCGACGAGTGCGGGATCGCTCGGAGCGCCGCCGACAATGTCGGTCAGGTCGTCGTGGAGCGCGCAGCGGGCGCAGAGTTTGGCGCGGTGGTGGCCGGCTTCATGGCCGCAGCGCGAGCAGTGGAAGTCGTAGGGGATCCGTGCACAGGGTCCGCAGACGGGGGTGCCGGATGCGTCGGATGGTCCCGGGAGTAGACGTTCCTGGCCGCAACCTGGGCAGTTGCCGCGGTTGTGGATCGCGTCGAACCGGCAGGTGAAGCAGATCTGGCCCTCGGGCCAGCGTGCCTGCAGCCGTGTCGTCTCTCTGCCGCAGCGTGCGCAGGTGCAGGAGCCGGACGTCAGCCGCGGCCGGCCGCGGCTGGTCGAGCGAGGCGTCAGGCCGACCGGCTTGGTGTCCATGGCGGTCCCCAGGCTGGCTTACTCGTCGAGGATGTTCGCCCGGCGCGGACGGACAGTGCGGTCGAGTTCGACGACATTGGGTGGGGTAGTGGTGCCGGTCTTGCGGGCGCGGACGTCCGCGGCGGTCAGGGTGAGGAGGTCGCCGGGGCCGCAGTCGAAGATGTCGCAGATCGCGGCGATCACCTGGAGAGAGACACGCTCGGGTCGCTGGTTGACGAGCCGGTAGACCTGCGGGCGCGACAGAGCGATGCCGCGCTCGGCCAGCAGGGGAATGAGGTCGGTGGTGTTGTGCAGGCCCCGGGCGGCCATCAGCTCGGCCAGGCGCCAGGTGTAGTGGACTTTGCGCCTCATGATGTTCCGTCCCCAGTGCGTCGCAGTGCTTCACCAACCGTACGGTCCAAGGCCGTTCGAAGCCTGGATCGACGGAACTCGTCGGAGGTGAACTGGTAGATCCCAGTGGTCGAGGCGTACTCGTGCCCCATCTGGTCCTGGACGAACCGAGGATCCCAGCCTGCTTCGAGGAGGTGAGTGGCGTAGGAGCGGCGGAAGGAGTGAATATCGACACCTTCCGGGATCCCGAGCTCGGAGCAGTAACGCCGAAGCCGGCGCAGGAGGGTCGACTCGACGACGAGTCCGCCCCGTTCGCTCGTGAAGAGGTCCAGGGTGCCAGGCTCGCCGCGGCCGTTGGCTAGCCAGTCCTCGAGGATGCCCGGCGTCAGGCTGTGAGCACGCTCCGGCCCTTGTATGGCGAGGAACGTCTGGACTTGCCGTAGCGGACCTTGCACACGCCGAAGGAGCCGAACTCGCGGGCATGGGGGTTGCGGGCGAAATCGACGGTCTGCAGGTGACGCAGCTCGTTGAACCGGAGCCCGTAGCCGTAGGCAACTTTCATCATGACCGCGTCACGGTAGGCGGCCTGCCAGCCCTTCCGACCGGACCTGCCGATGCGCTCGACCTCCTTGTCGGCATGCTCGAACAGCGCGTCGAGCTCCTCTCGCGTGTACGGCCGTTTGGACGGCCGCCCGTCATAGGCCTGGACGTGGGGAGCGGTGTTCCAGTCGAAGAAGACTTGTGCCGGGTGGGTGCCGAAGTACTGCTCGCAAACGCGGTCCCAGCCGTAGTCCGGGTTGCTGATGTAGCAGGTGAACGCCCGAAGCGCGGAGTGGTAGCCACGCAGAGTCGAGTGGGTAACGTGCTTGACCGCGCGCAGGTCGGCGGAGAACTCCTCGACCATCGACGGCGTCCAGTTCCACGGGTCCTCGTTGACGTGGCCGGTGAAGCGCCGTACGCAGCGCAACCGCTGTTCGATCGTGGCGAACTGCAGGTTGCGCGACAGTTGCTGGTTGCGCCAGCCGTCGAGCATCATCTGGAGCACCTGCTCGTCGGGCCGGAGCACCGGCAATGACTGCACCAGGTGGATCCGGCCAGAGCCGTCAAGCTGCATCAAACACCCCGAAGATCCGGTTACATCCGTTGAATCAACGATTCATCAGATGAATCGTTACGGGTGTTTCTGCAGGTCATCGACTTGTCGCGACCGGCCGTCGCGCGCAGCGTTTCGGCCCCGCGGGGCCGGCGATCGGCACCACAGCAGCCAGGCAGCGGCGCCGTTTGGGCAGGTCAGAGCCCCGCCGGTGCCGTTGTGCGGGGTAGTGGTTCCGCGGCTACGTACCTGATTCATCTGATGCAATATGCAGACTACTAGTTGACATAATGTCCATTATCGGCGCTCAAAGATCGGGATTGCACCGCTGGAGGTTCAGGTCGTGGCCTTGACAGCCACGATGTCCAAGCTGATGTTTCGAACTCCGGAGCGTGCCTGGTTCGCGATGTTGCCACGAACACTGTCCGCGAAGGCCAAGGCCGCCTCGCGGTCGGAGAAGACGATGAACGTGTGTGAACGTGCCGGGTCCTCACAGTCGCTCCAATAGCCCTTCACCAGGCCGGGCAGCTGGCTCACGCCTGCAACAATCCCCTCCAACGCGGACTGCTGCGCCTCACCCCGGGCCGGGTCCATCTCCCATACACCGACTACTGCGTACATAGCCGTCCCCCTCATCTGTGCCGATTCCCGCGTCTGCTCAGTGTCGAGGATAGGTGTCGCAGCCGTCAGCAAATCCGCCCGGATGAGCCGCGCGTCCGCTTCCCCTCTACTCCCGCCTCATGAACTCCCGTTCCTGAGCCCCCGAGCAGCCCGCCTGGGAACACTGCGCGAGCTCACCAAGCTTGCCCCGATCGCGATCATCGCCGAAGCCCTCGGCTACACCAACCAGACCATCGAACGCCACGCCCGAGGCGCCGCTGCCACCTACGCTGAGTACGTCGCCACGCGCCGATGAGCGAGTTGCTTCAGGTGCAGGGACTCGCCGGGCGCTCAGCGAACGCCCGGCGCGACGGTCAGCGTGCCTGCTGCCGGGTCAATTGTCGCCAGGGTGCCGAGTGGGACGGTGGCAGGTTGGAGACCGTGTCCGATGGGGAGGCCGGCGAGAATTGGAACGTCGAGCTTCGCCAGACGATCGCGGAGGATGTCAAGCACGGTCCATCCGTTGCTCAGGTCATCCTCGAACCCGGTGATCTGACCTACGGCGACACCGCGCAGGCCGTTGAGTAGGCCCGATCTCATCAGCTGGGTCAGTTGACGGTCGACCATGCCAAGACCTGTGCCATGGTTCACCTCGATCAGCAGAATGCCGCCGTCCAAGCTGCACAGGTCTGCGCCGATGGCACAGCGAACGGTGTCAAGGTTGCCGCCCATGAGGAACCCTGTGGCAGCTTCGCCTACGGTCAGGCCGGCGCCCAGCTCCTTCGGATCCTGGCGGACGACGATCTCGTCGGTAGTCATCAGTGCGCGGCGTAAGGCCTCGGCACACTCGGGACCGCAGTTCGGCTCGTACCAACTCATGGAAGGCCCGTGGATGCCGACCAGGCCGACCTGCTTCCACAGCGCGAGGTGCAAGACGGTGATGTCGCTGAAGCCGATCAGCGGCTTCGGATCGCGTCGTACGGCGTCGAAGTCGAGACCGTCGGCGATGCGGTAGGCCCCTTTTCCGCCGCGGGTCGCGAAGACCGCACGCACTCCCGGATCACGGAAGGCATCATTGAGGTCGGCCAGCCGGTCCTCGTCGGCGCCGGCCAGGTAACCGAGGCTGTCGAAGACGTGATCGCCGAGCTCGACCTGGAGGCCCCAACCCGTGACAAGGTCCACGCCGTTCGCCACCAGTTCGCGGTCGGGTGTGCTGGCTGGCGAGACGAAACGGACGCGGTCACCGCGATTCAAGTGAGACGGTAGCAGTGCTGGGCCAAGGACCGTGGAAGTCATGGTTCGCAAGTCTGGCAGTAACCTCCGACAACTTCTCCTCGCCTACGCAGCCACACGACCGTCGGCTCGACGAGCTACTCCCAAGGACCCGGGCCAGCGATGGCCTTCACAACCTCCAGATAGCGGCGAACCGCAGCAGAAGCCGTCTCGTGTCCTTCAACCCGCGAGAGCACGACGGACAGCCCGGCACCGACTCCGACGTCGGAGGGCGCGTTGAGCATCGACGCCATCGCCGCAGCCTTCTCCAAGTCACCACGAGCGATGTGCTTTGCCGCCAAAGGCAACATGGCAAGGGCGAACACATCGGGGTCCGGTACAGGCCCTGGCAGACCTCGGCCCACCAGTTCGAGCGTCTCCGACAGATCGAGTCTCCCAGCTGTGCCCGCACCGGCCACCAGCCGAGATTCTCGAGGCAACGGCGAACCCGACGGCCACCAGTACCAGTCGACCCACAGTGGAAGCGAACCAATGTCGTACATCGCCCCGACGTACCCACCGCCGACCGGCCCGTTGCCCGGCATCTCGAGGGTCAGCAGCGTCTCGTCGAGCACACGCTCCCTGCCGACAACGATGATGTCCACATCACTCCACTCATCGTGCCTTCCGGACCCGAGTGAACCAACCAGCCATACTCCCTCGGCCTGCAGTGCCGGCACGGTCTCCGCCAACCATCGTGCCCGCCCGCTAGCCAGCGCCGCCACCAAGCTCCGTGCCTCGTCCCGCGTCACGCGACGGAGGCTATCCCGCGTGCTGACCGAGACACGACCTAGTTTCTGTCTGTCCTCCACCGAGCCAGGCCCCATCTCGAACCTGTCGAACACAAGCCGGTACCCGACAACTCCTGGAGTGGCAACCGCTGCGGCAAACGCTGTTCACGGGTCCATGGTCGGCGGTTCAACTCCGAGTAGTTGCTTTGCGGCGGCGGATCATGGTGAACGTGTTGAGACCGACGATGGCAGCCAGCGGGATCGCGGTGGCCGGGTAGCCCATCCTGACCCGTACGACCTCGTCGGATCGTCGGAGCAGCGGTGCTACGCCGTCCAATTCCGTCATCCATGGAGTGAAGTCCCGCTCGATGACCGCTCTCAGGTGATGTGTTGCCGCGATCTGAGTGAGGACCACGCACACCAGGGCGGTGGCTGCCAGTGCCAGTGCTGCCCGGGTTCGCGCCCGGGGAGCGCGGATCAGTGTCGTGGCGGCTCCGGCGAGCAGGAGTACTGTCGTCGCGACGGCGAGGCACCTGGTCGGCGTACCGATCTTGCTGATGGGTCTGTAAATTCTGGTGTTCTGATCCGGTTCGCCGGAGAACTCCCCCGTCGGCTTGACGGTTGTCTCGTTCCGGAGCAGCGCGGTGCCGGTGTACGTCGCTTCGATCGTCCCGTGGTGCTTGTTGCCTGTCTGATCCGCTGTGTCGCACGAGACGGCGACCAACGGGAGGAAGAGAAACAGGGCGAGTACACACAGGAATCCGGCCGGGTTCGCGAGCCGCAACGATGACCTCACGGGGCCATCGTTGCCAGGTCGGCCTACCTAGCGGCCGATCTGGCAGGAAGCTGCCGGTGTAGGCCGCCCATGGAGAGCATGCGCGGGAGTCGGGCGCCACGGCTCTTGATGCGTTCCCGAAGACCAGTCTGGCGCCGCACGCGCTGGCCAGTCGCAGGGCTGAGGAGAACGACAGTTGGATGGGACGCCTCGCCTCATACGAGGCGCGGGGGTTCGTCACGATCCGCGCCGCCGGCGCCAGAAGCGTCATGCGCCTGACCTTCGACTCCAACTGAGAGCAGACCTTGCCGCGTAGCCTGGGCGACTGTGGAGGAGCTTCGTGGGCAGCTGACGGTCTGGGTGCAGAAGTGGCGTTGGTATCAGCGGAGTTCGTTGCCGTGGAACCGGGGGCGGATCCACTGGGAGCTGATGCGGCGCGGGGCGTTCGCGCGGTGGCCGTTGCACGGGAACGTGCTGGAAGCTTTGCAGGACGGGCGGCTCGAGGTCGGAGCCAACACGATGTTCGAGCCCAACGTGTGGATCACCATGGGCGACGAGGCGCGAGTGCGGATCGGTGAGGGAACGTTCCTGAACATCGCGGTGATGGTCGCGGCTCTCGACCTGGTGGAGATCGGGTCGCACTGCATGCTGGCGAACGGGTGCTTCGTGACGGATGCCAATCATCGGTTCGACGATCCGGATCGGCCGGTGCCGTGGCAGGGGTTCGATTCCAAGGGGCCGACGCGGATCGGCGACAACGTCTGGCTGGGAGCGAACGTGGTCGTCACCAGCGGAGTAACGATCGGCGAGAGGTGCGTGATCGGCGCCAACAGCGTTGTCACGCAAGACATTCCGCCGTACTCCGTTGCGGCGGGCGCACCGGCGAAGGTCCTGCGAGCCGTCACCTACCCGAACGCCCAAACCTGACCACTCACGCCGTCAGCAGCTCCACCAGACCGTCGACCAACGCGATCAGCCGGTCTTGCTCGGCGCCGATGCGGCCTCTGCGGAAGCCATGACGCCGGCCCCAGAAGGCGGACTGTACGGCGTGTAGTTGAGCCCAGCGTGCGACGCGTTCACGGTCGAGCTCCGCGGATTCGGCGAAGATGTCGAGACTGCGCCGCAACCCGGCGGCCGGGTCTGCAGTGGTGAGGATGGTCAGCGCGCGGGTCTTCAGCAAGACGCCCGCGTCGTACGCCGGGTCGCCCGCGTAGCCCTTGGGGTCGACGGCCAGCCACGGTTCGCGGTCGGCTCGCAGGACGTTCCTCGCGTTGAGATCACCGTGGATGAGCACGTCCGGCTGCGCCTGCGCCAGGTCGCGAACGGTCGCCCGGGCGGCATCCACTGCACCGCGCGACAAACCATGTGTCAGTTCGCTGGAGTCTCGTTCCAGTTGCTCCGCCCAAGCAGCCGCCTGATCCTGCAGCCGAGGTAGGTGCGATGGCGCCGGGACGGCGAGCCGACGACTGATCCGGCCGGCGACAGCGGCGATCTCGTCCTCGTCGTCGACCATCGCGAGAGTCGCCAGCTGAGCCCGTTCGAGCAGCATCGCGAAATGCTCGTCATCCCGTTCGTGCAGTACGACGGCCCCACGACCGCCCCACGCCACGAACGCGTCGGGCTCGAACTCGTTGCCTGGATGAGGAAACGACACCTTCAGTACGACGTCTCCCCCGTCTCCCCGCCGCGCAGGGACGATCACCCCAACCCCGCCGTACAGCAGCCCGCCTTCCGGCTCACACTCCCATCGAGCCAGCAGCTGAGCCACCAAGGCGGGCAACCCGGCGAGCCACGCAGTACCGGCGTCGCCTTCGCGCTCCACCGTGGATCGGGCGAAGACCTCCGGTACGTCGATCACCCGCAGCAGGTTACGCGCGAGTCGTCCGGACCGCTTGGCTAGGACCTACCGATGGCACCGACAGCGTCTGAAGTGCATGTGCATCGGCAATCGCAGCAGTCCTGGGCAGATCCGACAGAACGCGGACGCGCCTATGTGGGCCGATACGACCCGCCCTGGCTCTAGGCGGTTCGCTCGTAGCGAGGGTTGTCGGAGGCGTCGTCTAGTGTGCCGCCATGGTCGCCCGGATTCCGATCTCAGTTGCTGTGCTGGTGCGCGACGGTCTCGTGCTCATGGTGCATCGCCACCCGTCGCGTCGGTGGTATCCCGACAGCTGGAGCTTCTCCGCCGGCGGACATGTCGAGCCCGGTGAGTTGCCTCACCAGGCCGTCAGCCGGGAATGCCTCGAAGAACTCGGGGTCCGCGTCCGCGACCCCGTGGCCATCCCGTTGACGGTCAATGACCCCACCCTCGACGTGCACGGCTTCCTCGTCACGAGCTGGGACGGGGAACCTGTCAACGCCGCACCGGAGGAGCACGACGATCTTCGCTGGTTCCGGCCGAGTGATCTCGCAGACTTGAAGATGGCCCACCCGGAGAGCCTGTCGAGCATCCTGAGCGCCGTTCGAGTCGCAACCGGCTAGCCGTCAGTCTGTCAGGGCTGCGACCACGGTTCCGAGAAGCACCGCGGCGACGGCGAAGCCGAGGGCGCACAGCAGTGTGAACGCGATCAGGTTCCGCCCGATCCAGCTCACGGCCCCGGGCCTTTCGCGGGCCAGTTGCGCCATGGTGACTGGCCCGTCCGGCCTGCCGGTGGGCAGTCCGAGGTGGTTGACCAGCCGGTCGAGATCGGCGGGTGCGTAGAGGGCGCCGTTGATGGTCAGCAGGGCGTGTCCGCCGACGTCGAGGACGACGATGGTCTCGGAGACAGCTCCGGGCTGGACCACCGTTGCCCGAAGCACCGAGGCGGCCAGCGCGCGGTCGCGACGGCGGTGGAAGGTCAGGCCGCGCGCCGAAATATCGGCCGGGGTGACGACGATGCGGGAGCGCCACAGATAGACGGCGATGGTGACGGCCAGCAGCAGGACGAGGCCGATGCAGGTGATCAGCGCGGGCCGGCCACCGGCCAGGACGCCAGCGACAACCAGGACCACGGCGATCACGGCGGCAATCGTGAGGACCTGGCGCCGCGGACCCGCAGCCGGCCGCAGGACGAGTACGTCGGTTTGAGACACGGCCAGAACCCTACGGCACCGTGGCGCTCCGATCGTGAACGTCAGCACGCCTCCAGCACGAAGAAGATGAAGCTGATGAACCTCGCCGGGTGCTCGACGTCCTTCGGACGCAGTTCGGCCGGCGTGTCCGCGGAGATCGGCGGCTCGCTGATGACCGAGATCCGGAAACCCGCCGCCGTGAACGCGTCGGACATCGCCTGCAACGGCCGGTGCCAGATCGAGTAGACGACCGTACGGCCGGCGTGCTCGGCGTCGAAGGTGAACTCGGCAACGTCGAAGTACTCGCCGTCGGGGTTCAACGCCGTGTAGACGATCGGGTGGTTCAGCGACAGGATGAGGCGTCCGCCCGGCTTCAGCACCCGGCGAAACTCCGCGAGCGGCTCGGTCCAGTCCTCCAGATAGTGCAGGACGAGAGAAGCCACGACGTCATCGAAGGCGGCGTCGTCGTACGGGAGCGGCTTGGCCAGGTCGGCGACGGTCAGGTCGGCGTCCTCCCCCAGCCTTCGACGGGCCAGTTCGATCATCGCCGCACTCAGGTCGAAGCCGGACACGATCGCACCCTTGTCGCGCAGCGCCGCCGACAGCGGGCCGGAGCCGCAGCCGACGTCGAGGATGCGACGGCCGTCCACGTCGCCGGCGAGGCTCACCATCGCCGGTCGTTCGTAGTAGCCGTTGAGCAGATTGACCTCGTTGTCCGCGGAGTACACCTCAGCGAATTCGTCGTAATCGGTCTTCGGCACCAAACGCTCCTTCTAGTCGGCAGACCCGCACCATGCGGCTCAGGTGTCCTGCGGCCGGTAGATGTGTACGACAATGCCGCTGGGGAACGGCGTGGCTTCGACCAGGTCCAGGTGTCGCGACTCCGGCAGTTGGCCGAAGAGGGCCTTCCCTTGCCCCAGGACCATCGGCTGGACCAGGAGACGGTACTCGTCGATCAAGTCCGCTGCGGCCAGCGCCCCGGCCAAGCCGGCTCCGCCCCAGACGATGACATCAGAGCCCGGCTCGGCCTTGATGCCGGCGATCTCGGTTGCAAGGTCTCCACGCGCGACGCGGGTGATCGGCCACGTGGCCTCGGCGTCGCTGAGCGTCTTGGAGAACACGACCTTGGGGATGTCGTTCATCGGCGCGGCGTACGGGTCGTCGGACTGCGGCCAGAACGACGACATCTCTTGGTACGAGACGCGACCCATCAGGTGGGCGCCGGCCTTCCTGATCCGTTCGAGCTTCCACTCCTTCACCTCAGGGTCGGCGACCGCGACGCCGGGATGCTCGCGGTCGCTGGCCACGAACCCGTCCAGCGACATGGACATGTACAGGATGACGTTTCGCATGATTACCTCTCGTTCCTCGTGGTGCTGGGTCAGGGAGATCGTTGAGCAGCCTTCCGAACCCGTTGATGGCGATCGTTGCCCCGACGCTGTCGAGGACGGATCTCAGCAGGACCTGGTTCGCCTCCAGGACGAGACGTCCGATCCTGCTCTCCAACGCGTGGACGGCTCGAGCCGCCCGGAACCCGTTCCCGCCGATGACCACACCTTCGGCGCGCGGGCTGAGATGGTCACAGATCCGGTCGACGACCGAGGCCGGCTCGATCCGGTCCGGGTCGTTCGGAAGCTCCGCTATCACGGCCTCGACGACCTCGAAGTCCTGGCTGCGGAAGTATTCGGCGCCGAGATCGTTGAGCGAGGACCCGAACCACGGAGGGTGAATGAGACTGACCCGCTTGATGTCGTGCGCCCTCAATACCGACACCGCCGACATCGCGGTGGCGGACGTGGGCAGGCACCACCGCTCAGAGAGCCGCTGTACCAGTGCCGATTCGTCGCGGTGGCCCATGGCGTAGCCCGAGCTCGTCGATGCGAGTACCAGTGCATCCAGTGCGGCCCATGGCAACGTCGATACCGCCTCATCGAGCGCGGCCGGCGTGGTCCGCGCGAGCAGGTCGGCTACAGAGTTCGGCGGTTCAGCTCCAGGGGATGCGGGGTTCTGCGTCCTCGAGACGTGGACGCGAACGTGCGTCGCAGCCATGCACCGCCACTCTGCGCGCTGCCCCTCAGCGGCGTGTGGTGTGAGCACGCCTACCGTGATGACGCTCCCGGGCTTCATGGCTCTGAGCCTGGCAGCGCGAGCTGACAGCATCAACGACGATCTGTTCCACGCAGCGTGTAGCGTCGGTACATGATTCCCGAGGTCGAGCTGCGAGAAGTGCGCCTGTTTCTGGTGCTCGCCGAGGAGTTGCACTTCGGCCGCACCGCCGAACGGCTCGGTCTGACGACCTCGCGCGTCTCCCAGACGCTGCGGGTCCTGGAGCGGAAGCTCGGCGGTGACTTGCTCTTCCGCCGCACCAGTCGCGTCGTCAGTCTCACCGAGGCTGGACGCGAGTTGTACGCCGAGCTGGGTCCTGCGGTCGCCGGTCTGGACCGGGTACTGCGGAGGGCCCGAGCTCGAGGCCGCGGACCAGGTGTGGTGCGTCTGGGCCTGCTCAACTTTGCTTCCGGGGTGGACGTCTTGAGCCGAGCGATCGAACGGTACGAGGCGGTCTACGCGGGCGCCAAGGTGCAGCTGACCACGACGCCGTTCGATGACCGGCTCGGTCCTCTGCGCCGACGCGAGATCGACCTGGTCATGACGCGGCTGCCCCTCGACCAACCCGACATCGCAGTCGGTCCGGTCTTGAGTACCGACGAGCGCGTTGTCATGGTCGGCAGAACCCACCCGCTCGCCGGCCGCACCGACCTCACCACGGAGGACCTCGTAGGTCACGACGTCCGGCGACCCCACGGCGTCCCCGCCGAGCTGGCCGAGGCGACTTGTCCAGCAAGGACGCCATCGGGCCGGCTCATCCGGTTCGTCGACGCACCCGTCGACGACAACGCCGAGCTCCTCTACCTGCTGGCGCGTGGTCAACTCGTCCATCCCACCGTCGTACCGTTCGCGCAGCACTTCCAGCACCCCGACGTGGTCGCCGTTCCGCTCCGTGACCTGCCGCCTTCCTCCTGTGCGTTGGCAACGCTGAGGGACGACGAAGCCCCAGCCCGCGACGCGTTCAACAGGATCGTCGAAGACGTCCTCAAGACAACCTGACCAACCGGTCGACGTTGCTCTGGGGTTCCGTCAGGTGTCGTCGTGTGTCTCCAGTTCGGTGTGCGCGAGGAGGTCTACGAGTTGGCCGACCGTTCGCTGGTTGAGCAGAGCCTCCGGCAGTGGCTTGTCGACCTGGACTGCGTAGCGGTTGCGGCGGCCGTTCTTGTCTTTGATGACGTATCCGGCGTCCACCAGATCGGTCACGATGCCGAAGGCGGCACGCTCCGTGATGCCGAGCGCGATCGCGATCTCCCGCAACCGCACGCCCGGATCGTGCGCGATGCACAGCAGTGCTTGCGCGTGGTTCGTCAGGAAGCCCCAGGCCATGACGCAGAGCATACTAGATGGACAGATCTAGGAAATAGATTGCCAGTATTGGATTACTAGCGTAGGTTCAGTAGTGGAACTGGTTCGCGGGATTACCCGAGCCGCTCCACCACAGGAAGGCACACCATGCGCTGTACGCGCGTCGCTCTGTACGACATCAAGACCGGCACCTTCGACGAGGTCGTCGGCCAGGCGAAGTCCGGGATGGTTCCCTTGTTCAAGGAGAGCCAGGGTTTCGTGTCCTACGGTGTTGCCCAGGTCGAGAAGAACGCCTTCGTCTCGATCAGCACCTGGGAGACCCGGGCGCAGGCTGAAACAGCCGGCGCAAAGGCCGCGGAGTGGGTCAAGGCGAACAGCCGGGACCATTTCACCCTGCGCTCCAACTACGTCGGTGACCTCGCCATCGACACCGGCCATCGTGAGCCGGTGCCGACCGCTCGCTAGGTCGTCCCAGGTACGGAGCCCCGCCGCACGTCGCGGCGGGGCTCCGTCATCAGCAGTGACTCTCAAGGATCGGCGCGGGCGCGGAACGTCCGGCGGTACGTCATCGGTGAGGTTCTGATGTGTTTGGCGAAGTGCTGGCGCATCGCGATCGACGTACCGAAACCGCAGTGTCTGGAGATCTCCTCGACGGACAGGTCGGTGGTTTCCAGCAGTTCCTGCGCATGATGCACTCGTTGCCGCAGCAACCATTGCAGTGGCGTCGTACCGGTCTGTTCGCGGAATCTCCGGTTCAGCGTGCGCGGGCTCAATCCGGCGTACGACGCGATGTCCGCCAAGGTCACCGGCTCCCCCAGGCGTTCTCGCAGCCAGCGCATGGTCGGCTCGAGCGATCCATGATCGTCGCCGGGGTCCGGATGTGCGATGTACGGCGCCTGGCCGCCGTCGCGTTGTGGTGGCACGACCATGTGCCGAGCGACATCGGCGGCGACAGCGGATCCGAAGTCCTGACGGATCATGTGCAGGCACATGTCGATGCCGCTGGCCGCGCCGGCTGACGTGAGTACGTCGCCGTGGTCGATGTAGAGCACGTCGGTGTCGACCATCACCTGCGGGTATCGCTCGGCCAGCACGTGCGCGCGGGACCAGTGCGTCGCCAACCTTCGACCGTCCAGCAATCCGGACGCCGCCATCACCCCGGCGCCGCCGGCACTGATCGAGGCGATCCTGATGCCATGCCGGTGCGCCTCTCGCAGCAGATCGAGCGCTTCGGTCAGCGGCTCGCGGCCTGCAGGTACGCCGATGACCACGATCGTGTCCGCGTCGAGCGCGGCAGCCAAGGGGTACGGCGGCGTGAGCCGGTACATCTCTACTCCCCCGACGCCGGCGACAACCAGGTCACGACCATCACCGCAGACCCGTACGTCGTACAGCCGCGGACCGAAGAACTCCCCCGGCGCCTTCTGCAGCGAATGCGCCGTACTGAACACCTGCAACGGCATCGCCAGGTCGAAGCTGTGGATCCCGTCGACCGCGAGAACTGCCACTCGATGCATGGCTAGAATCTATCGGAGATCGGCATTCTTGCCACTGTCTCAGTACGTCGATCTCTTCGACGATGAAGGACATGTTGCTCGCTGTACTCATCACAGCCGGATCCATCGGTCTGCTCGTTGCGATGGGCCGGCTCACCGACAACCTCCTCGGCAAGCAGGCCGATCACTGGGCAAAAACCCTTGTCAACAATCTGGACGGAGAGGACCGTCGGCCATGACGGAGCACGTTGCTGTCATCGGGGTCGGCATCCTCGGAGCCTGCGTGGGCTGGAACTTGTCCCGGCTCGGCGCCAAGGTGATCTTCATCGACGCGGGCCGCCCGGGCGAAGGCGTCACGAACTGGTCGTTCTCGTGGGTCAACGCCAGCAACAAGACCGCGCGCAAGTCCTACTTCGACCTGAACGTGGCGGGCCTGGCAGCGCATCGTGAACTCGCCGGGGTCATCGGGCTGGGCTCGTGGTGGCATCCCAGCGGCCATCTGCGCTGGGCAGACGATCCGGAACAGCTCCTGAAAGCAGCAGAGCTGCTGGCACGCTGGGACTACCGGATTGAGGTGCGCACAGGAGCTGAGGTACGCCGCCACCTCGAACCTGCTGTCGCGATACCTGACGAGGTTCCAGTCGCGTTCTACCCCGACGAAGCCTGGGTGCACGGACGTCAGCTCGTCGACTGCCTGATCCGTCAGGCCGTTGCGTCCGGCGCCGAGCACCGGTTCGGCACCGCGGTCCGTGATCTCGACGCCGACGGGAGCACCTGGACCGTTGCGCTGGCCGATGGGACCCGTCTCGACGTCGACGTCGTCGTGAACGCGGCAGGCCCCGGTGCTGCCGACATCGCCGAGCTCGTCTCACGCCATTTGCCGATGCGCCGCGAACCGGGCGTCGGCATCACACTCGGGCCAGTGATCGGCCGGCTGCTCGCATCGGAGATCGTCAGCGGGAAGCGAGCCGAACTGCTCGCAGACTTCCGCCCGGAACGGTTCGTCCGGTGACTGCCTCGCCACCGCAGACGTCCGTCTCGCGTGACCTGCTGCGCGTCAGTCCGGCAGCCAGTGCAGCTCGTGTGCCAGGGTTTTGGCGACGGTGCGGACGCGGCGGTGTAGTGGTGACTGCACGCGCGGGAGGACCAGGTGGATCGTCAAGGTGGGTGCGCCCTGCAGCGGTCGCCAGGTGATACCGGCCGGTGGTGCCGTGGCCGCGGCTTCTCCGGCCGGGGCGAGGGTGAGCCCGTCGCGCAGGTCGCGCTGAGACATGTCGAAAGAGACTGCGAGCGTGTGGAATCGGGGGGCTGGCCAGGTGTCGCGGAACAGTGCGGACAGCTGATCGTGGATCACGGGGTTGGCCGCACGGTCGGGGAGTCGCAGCGGATACGCGGCCGCATCGGCGATCTCGATCTCCGGGTGTTCCGCCAGCGGATGATGCTGTGCCAATTGGACCCCGACGCGCTGACGCCGCAGCAGGAACCGGCGCACGCCACGACCAGGCTGTTCACCGCGGGTGATCCCCGCATCGATGCGGCCTTCGGCCACCGCCGGGGAGATCTCCGGTGTCGCCATCGGGACCGCGCCGACCTCGAGTCCCGGGCTGCTGCGAATGAGCCTGTCCACCAGGGCCGGTGCCGTCTCGGCCCCCGTGCTGAGGCTGTATCCGATGCGCAGCGTGCCCAGTTCACCGGCCCCCGCATTCCGGGCGGTGTCCCATGCCCGGTCCAGCGCCGCCAGCGCGGGCGGCGCGGACTCCGCCAAAGCCGCACCGGCCGTGGTCAATACGACGCTACGCGTGCTGCGAACCAGCAGGGCTGTACCGAGTTCCGCCTCCAATCGGCGCATCCGGGCACTGAGTGCGGGCTGCGCGATACCGATCCGTGCGGCCGCGCGGGTGAAATTCAACTCCTGCGCCAGCACCAGAAAGTACCGCAGGCTCACCGTATCCGGCGCCACATACCCTCCCTGCCGATTGATAACGATTCGTTCTGAGTCTATCCCGTACCGGTCTTTCCCTCGACCGCACATCAAGCCATAACGTGCGCATATGACGATGCAACTGACCGCGGTACTGGACCCACCTCCGTCGGCGCCCGAATCCCTCTGTCCCGCACCCAGCGATGCAGGAGGCAGTCATGCATAAGTTGTTGGTCCTGTATCCCAAGCCCGCCGACCCTGACCACTTCCGCGACTACTACGTGACCAACCACCTTCCATTGGCCGTGCAAATGCCCGGCCTGCTTGCGTGGCGCTACAGCTTCGACGTGGCGGCGACCAACGGAGAAACGCCGTATTTCGCGGTCTTCGAAGGCGACTTCGCTGACGCCGCCGCCATGGCCGCGGCGCGGACGTCGTCGCAAGGCCAGCGGGCGTCCGCCGATGTCGTCAACTACGCCACCGGCGGTGTGGTCATCATCGACTATCCAGTGCAGGACGGCGCCGGCTGAGGCAGGACGGCTGCACCCCGATGTGCGCTGTCAGCGATGGAATGGGTAGTGCAGGGCAGAGAGTAGGTGGTTGTGGAGGGCGGCGTTCGAGTACAGGCCGCCGCCTTGGTCGCCCGAGTTGCCGCCGGCGGGGTTCGTGAAGCGGCCGCCGGCCTCTTCCACGATCAGGATCCACGGGGCGTGGTCCCACTTGTGGTAGCGCTCGACGAGAAACGCGTCGATCTCGCCGTGAACGAGTTCGATCAACGGCAGCGGGCTCGACGGCGGACGAGCGTTGGGCAGGCGTGCTCCGGAGCCGTTGTCCAGAGCAACTAGTACGGCGTTTTCCGGCGACGCCGTCGTACCGACCTGCAGACGGCGCGCCTCGTCACGCGGCCAGGACGACTCGAACGCACCGCCGCCTCGCGTCGCCCACCAACACCGCCCCAGTGCGGGAGACGCGACGACCGCGAGCTCGGTGACCCCGCGAACCTCCAGAGCGATCTGGATCCGCCAGTTCGGGTCGCCCTCGCTGAAGAACCTGGTGCCATCGATCGGATCGAGAATCCAGACCCGATCGGACTCCCCCAGCTTCCCCAGTTCCTCCCCCAGAAACGCATCACCGGGCCGAGCCGCCGACAACGTCTCCCGAAGCAGCCCTTCGACAGCCCGATCAGCCTCCGTCACCGGCGTACCGTCAGCCTTCAACGTCGCCGTGACCCCAGCACCGAAATACCCAACAGCAACCTCAGCCGCCAACCCCACAACACCAAACGCCAATTGAAGATCGTCATCCATCCCTGACAGCACCCGGCGCTAGACCTTCTGTTCTTCGCGGCTGCGGTAGGTGAGGAGGCCTTCTATTCCGCGGAGGAAGGTTTCGCAGACGGGTTTGGGGTCAGTCAGGCAGCCGGCGGCCATGGCCCCGTCTCGGAGCATGACGAAATGGCGGGCGGCGGGTTCTGCGTCAATCTTCCCGAGGCCGGTGAAGAGTTCGACCATCGTCCACAGGAACCACTGACGGTGTTTGAGGACCGCCTGGTGTACGGCGAACGCCGGGTCCGGGTACTCGGCGGCGGCGTTGAGGAAGGCGCAGCCTCGGAAGCCGGCGCTCTGGATGTCGTCGGCGATGGAGCGGCTGACCGCTCGAATGATGTCGGCCGGGGTCGCGTCCTGCGCCCGCGCGGTGTTCACCTGCGCCCGGATCGCCTCGTCGGCCTGCGTCAGGTACGCGACGATCAGGTCGTCCTTGCTCGGGAAATGCCGGTAGAGCGTGGCGCGTGTCACCTCCGCCTCGGAGATGACGCGGTCGACGCCCACAGCGCGAATGCCTTCGGCGTAGAAGAGCCCAGTGGCCGTGCTGAGCAGTCGCGACCGTGCTTCCGACATACCGCCTCTCCTTCCCGATCTCCTCAAGTACTCCGAGATTAGCAGATAGAACGATCGGTCTTGACAACGGGAGACAGCGTGCGGCACGCTCCAGGTGTACCGATCGTTCTATCTACGTGAGATGAGAGGCAACTGGTGTCCAGTTCATATGCAGCCACTGCCGGCCCGGTGGCCGGCGCCGCCGACAGTACGAAGGCGCTGCGCACGCTGTACTACGTCCGCTTCGGGTTCGCGATCGTCTGGGCGGTCCTGATGATGGCGATCGCCAAGAAGATCAACCCGGGAGCAACCGCTCTCCTGGTGATCTACCCGCTGTTCGACGTCGCGGCGGCCGTGATCGACTTCCGTTCCTCGGGTACGACGCGCCCGAAGGCGCCGCTCTACGTCAACATGGCGTTGAGCCTGCTCACCGCGATCGGGCTGGGCGTCGCGGCCGGGTCCGGGATCCCGAGTGTGCTGCGGGTGTGGGGCGCGTGGGCGATCACCGCGGGCATCGTCCAGTTGGTCGTCGCGATCCTGCGCTACCGGCTCGGTGGTCAGTGGGCGATGATTCTCAGCGGCGGCATCTCGGTCCTCGCCGGCGGCAGTTTCATCGTGATGGCCGGTGGCGCGAATGCCTCGCTCACCAACGTTGCCGGGTACGCGATCCTGGGCGGCATCTTCTTCCTGATCTCCGCGATCCGTCTGCAGCGCCTCGCCGCGAAGGTGAAATGACATGACGGAGACGCTCTTCGACGTCGTGATCATCGGCGGCGGACCGGTCGGTGAGAATGTCGCCGACCGCGTGGTGCAAGGCGGACTGACCGCGGCGATCGTCGAACACGAACTCGTCGGCGGCGAGTGCTCGTACTGGGCCTGCATGCCGACCAAAGCCCTGCTCCGCGACGCCGCGGCGGTACGAGCCGCTCGCGCACTGCCGGCCGCCGGCCAAACCGTCACCAGCGAACTGGACCCAGCCGCGGTGCTCGCACGACGCGACCGATTCGCGGCCAACTGGAGCGATGCCGGCCAGGTCGAGTGGCTGAACCACGCCGGCATCAACCTGGTCCGCGGACACGGCCGCATCACCGGGACCCGTACCGTCACCGTCACCCAGACCGACGGTACGACGATCACCGTGCAAGCACGTCACGCGGTCGTGATCGCCACCGGCAGCAGCGCCCACGTGCCGCCGATCCGCGGATTGGCCGACGTGGCACCGTGGACGAGTCGCGAGGCAGCCGCTGTACGGAACATCCCGGCGAGGTTGGCGATCATCGGTGGCGGCGTCGTCGGCTCCGAGATGGCCACCGCTTTCAGTGCGCTCGGTTCGCAGGTGACGCTCGTTTCTCAGAGCCGGCTGCTGCCCGGGGTGGAGCCGTTCGCCAGTGAACATGTGACGGCCGCTCTCCGTACTGCGGGCGTTTCACTTCACGTGGACGTCGAGGTCGATGAGGCTCGTCGGGATGCGGACGGCGTACATCTGACTCTCTCCGACGGCGCGGCTGTAGAAGCTGACGAGGTTCTCGTCGCGACCGGACGCACGCCCAACACGAAAGACCTCGGCTTGGATCACGTCGGTCTCACGCCGGGAGACTGGCTGCGCGTTGATGACACGCTCGCTGTTGTCGATGATGCCGGTGATCCTGTCGGCGAGGGTTGGCTGTACGCCGCGGGCGATGTGAACAAGCGTGTCCTACTCACCCATCACGGCAAGTACCAAGGTCGCGCGCTGGGCGACGCAATCGCCGTACGAGCTCGTGGCGAGGAGCTCGACCTGAGTGCGTGGGGACGGCATGCGGTCACAGCCGACGAGCGTGCGGCGACGCAGGTGATCTTCACCGATCCCGAAGTCGCCGCGGTCGGCCTGTCTGCCGAAGCCGCAGCGGCTGCCGGTAAGAACATCCGGATCGTCGACTACGACCTCGGAGCGGTCTCCGGGGCGGCGCTGCATGCCGACGACTACCGAGGTCAGGCACGGATGGTTGTCGATGCCGAGCGCAACATCCTGATCGGCTTCACCGCGGTCGGGCCCGACGTCGCCGAACTGCTGCATGCGGCCACGATAGCGATCGCCGGTGAGGTTCCGCTGGATCGCCTCTGGCACGCGGTCCCGGCGTACCCGACGATCAGCGAGATCTGGCTCCGGCTGCTCGAAACCGACCGCCCGCACTGGGATCTCGTTCCATGAAAGACTTCAGGTCGTGCGGATCAGTCAGGCTGATGCAGATGATGTTGCAGGGCTCGCGCGGTTGCTGTGGTTGAACAGCAGTGACGAGGAGCTGGAGGAGCGGGCGGTCGACGCTTTCGCGGCGGAGTTCGGGCAGTGGTGGGCGGCTCGTGACGACGCGCACGTAGCATATGTCGCGCGGCTCGATCAGCCGGAGCTCGTCGGCATGGCGTGGGTCGCGCTCGTCGCACGCCCTCCGAAACCTGGGGCGACGAGCCGGATGTCCGCGGATATCCAGAGCGTCTTCGTCCTACCGGATGCGCGAGGCCGAGGCATCGGGTCAGCACTCGTGAAGGCCGCGTCGGACCACGCAATGGACGCCGGCGCCCTGCACATAACGGTCCACTCGGGCAGCAAGGCGGTACCTGTCTACGAGCGCCTCGGCTTCGAGTCATCCCGCCAACTCCTCCAACGCCACCGAGCCTAGATACGCGTCGCGTAGGAGCGTGATCATCTGTCCGGTGGGAGCTGAAGGTGCGTTCCTCCGTCGGTACGGGCAATTCGCGCGACGTCGGCGTACGGACGGCTGAGGCGCCCGGTCGCGGCGTCGGCTCCTGGAGCTGTGCAGAGTTCCAGGAGCGTGGAGTTGCCCGCAACCGAGATCGCCACCCGTTGATCTGCTCGCACCGTGGCTATTCGGAACTTTTTCGCCGCCTGCTGCCGAAAACGTTCCGGAAACCTCAGATCCGGCTACGCGGTGGAGAAGACGTTGGCGAGGGTTGTGGCTAGGTGGTGGTAGTCGGATTTGAGGGGGCCGGCGAGCGTGGGGTCGGGTTCGAAGGCGTTGAGAAGGCCCTTGGCCAGGTCGTTGGTGCGGGTGTTGATGTCTTGGGTGCGTTCGCTCCGGCGGTGGAGCGACAGCCAGCGGCGTACGGCGACCGCGAGGGTTTTGTCGACGGTTTCGGGGCGTACGACCGGTGAACCGGATTCGCAGAGTTCCACGAGGGCGGCGCGAGCGGTGCGCAGAACGGCCTGATCCATGGCAGCAGTCATTGCGGTTCTGCCAGGGCGCGCAGGCGTTGGGCGCTGGTGTTGTCTGTGGGGAGGAAGGTTTCGATGGCTAGGTTGGCGGCTGTTACTTCTAGGGGGGCTCCGATGGTGGCTATCAGGGTGAAGAGGCGGACGGGGCCCAGGCGGGTTTGGAGGTCGAGGGTGACCATGGGCTGCTGGGTCGCGCCGGTGAGTGGTGCGGAGGGGAGGTAGGGCTCGAGTTCTTCGAGGAGGTCTGCCAGTGGTTGGTCGGCGGTGTCGCGGCTCTTGCGTTTCAGTTGGTGGATGAGCGGGACGCTGCAGGCCGCGGTCATCGACGAGATGCTGGGTAGGCCGCCGGGGTGAAGCGCCAGGCGCAGCATGTTCATCGGCGGCTTCAGGAGTTCGGGGTCGACGCCCTCCCAGAGCAGCGATGCGGCGTCGTTCGCGTCGATCAGGTTCCAGAGGCCGTCGACGATCAGCGCCGGGTTCGGCATGTGCGCATCGAGGAGTTGGCGCAGCGGTTCGCGGAGCGGGAGCATCGCGTCGGAGTGGTACGGCTCGTCGAGGTACCGCGGCGCGAACCCGCCCGCGAGCAGCAACCGGTTCTGCTCAGCCAGCGGCAGATCGAGATGGTTCGAGAGATGGACCAACAGTTGTCGGCTCGGTTGCGCGCGACCCGTCTCCACGAAACTCAGATGCTTGGTCGACACCTCGGCATCGAGTGCCAACTCGAGCTGACTCAACCGACGGTGCACCCGCCAGAAGCGGAGCATCTCCCCAACGGTCTGCGGCTCTTCCAGCACGGTCACACAATCAGCGTACGGCGGGCGCACGCCGCGCATCCATTAACAAAGAGGTAATTGAGCCACTCCCCTGTCGCCCCGGATCGTTGTCCGCATGAACCCCACCACGCTGAACCCCACGTACACAGCCGCAGCGACCTCGTCCGGACGCGACGCCCGCGCCGTCACCGCCGACGGGCAACTGGATGTCCAGCTCGCCCTGCCGAAGGAGCTCGGCGGCACCGGCGACGGCCTCAACCCCGAACAACTGCTCGCCGCAGGCTGGGCCGCCTGCTTCTCCACGGTCCTCGACCGCATCGGCCAAGCCCAGAACCTCGACGCCAAGGACGTCGCGGTGACCGCTGAGATCAGCCTCGTACCGACCGGCCAGAGGTTCACCTTGGCCGCCGTACTCCGGATCGAACTCCCCGACCACCTCCAAGGCGAACCCGGCCGGAAACTGATCGAAGCAGCCCACAACATCTGCCCGTACTCCCGCGCCACCCACGGCAACATCCCTGTCGAACTCGTCGTCGAGTAGCCACCACAGTTGCAGGTGGATTCGGTTAGGCGGCCGCGACGCCGTGTCGCGAGAACAGGGTGTGGAGGACGGAGTGGCCTTGGGTGAAGTCCCATTGTTCGGCGTGGAGGCCGGCGGTGCGGGCGCCGGTGATGTTCTTGGCGGTGTCGTCGATGAACAGGATCGAGTCCACGTCGGCGCCGATGCGCTCCGCGGCGCGGGTGAAGAAGGCCGGGTCGGGTTTCGCGACGCCCAGGTCGTACGAGTAGCAGCTGACATCGAACAGGTCGTCGTACCCGAGGACGTCCCGCATGTGCGCGCCGCGGTAGCACTCCTGGTTGGTGCCGAGGTGTACGCCGTACCCGTTCCGCTTCAGGGTCCGCACGATGTCGAGTGACTCCTCGATCAGCACGATGTTCTTCCACACCGCGTCGTACACCTCGGTCGCCGGTGTGCTCACGCCGTACTTCTCCAGCGACGCCGCGAGCACCGGCAGATAGTCACCACGCCCGGCGAGCATCGGCATCTCGTCGGACCAGGTCTCGTGGAGGAAGTCTCGGGCCCGGTCGCCCAGGTACGGCTCCATGGCCGCGTACCAACCGCCGGGAAGATCCTGCAGTACGCCGTCAGCGTCGAACAGCACGTGCCGGATCGGGTCGCCCATGCACCAGATCATGCCCTAGCTGCTCGTCCGCGCACACCGGGATTTCGTCGACGGGCTCCTCCGGCTTGTGCGGTACGCCGAACAGCGCCGCGCGGTACTCCTCCGGGACGTGGCACATGATCAAGACGGGTCCTGGAGAATGCCGAGAACGTTGCCGTCGGGATCGGTGAGGGTGGCGACGAGCCGCCCGGCGCCGACGTCCTTCGGTGCGTCCTTGAGCGTGCCGCCGGCCTCGGTGATCTCCTTGATCTTGGCCTCGATGTCGGCCACATGCCAGTACGCGATCGGGGAGGTCATGTCGCTGTTCGGGACCAGCCCGATCTGCTGGCCTTCGGCCTCGTACCCGACGTAGTACGGCGAGTCGGCCATCGGCTCGACCCCGAGCAGAGCGTTGTACACCGGCTTGGCCTTCTCGAGGTCGGTCACGGGGTGCAGGATCGTGTTGACGCCTTGCGTGCCAGTCATTTCGTCTCCAATTTCGGGGGGCTTTTACCCCTGTGGTTCAGTGACTCTCACGCTATTTCGGGACCCCGGCCCGGTGCTTCTCGATTCCTGATCAGTTGCGGCAGCGTTCGCCGGTACGCAGATTCTTCCCGGCGGCTGCCATCACTGCGGAGAGCCGGTTCCGCGCGCTCACGAGGCCGTCGATGTGCCGGTCGATCCGGTCCCGTTCGACGGCGAGCCGGTCGAGGAGCTCCGGCGTGGCGTCACCGTCGACGACGCAGGGCAGCAACGAGACGATCGCCTTGCTCGACAGGCCGGCGGCGTACAGCTGCTGGATCAGCTCGACGCGATCGACCGCGTCGTCCGGGTACTGCCGCTGGCCGCTCGTACTGCGTTCCGGCGCGAGCAGCTCCTGCTCCTCGTAGTACCGGCGGCGAACTGCAGGCGCGCGTGACGGCGCCGGCGGAGCGCGACGGCGCGCTGGCCGTGGTGGTGTTCTCCCACGGGTATGGCTCCTCGATGGAGGCCTACGGGCCGCTGACGGACTACTGGGCCGCGCACGGATTCGCCGTCGTGCAACCGAACCACACCCACGACGCGGACCCGCGGGGCTGGCGTTTGCGGGTGGACGAGGTACGGCGCGTGCTCGACCAGTTCTGCCTCGTCGAGGCGGCCCTGACCCTCACGATCGACCGGGACCGGATCGCGGTGGCGGGCCATTCGTTCGGCGGCCAGACCGCGGGCAATCTGCTTGGGCTGCAAGTGGGCGACTCTGAGACCGACCTGTCGGATCCACGCGTGAAGGCGGGCGTGCTGCTCGCGACCGCGGGACGAGGGAGCGACCTCACGCCGTACGCCGCTGAGCACTACCCGTTCATGAACCCACGGTTCGACCACATGCGCACGCCCGCGCTGGTGGTTGCCGGGGACAACGACAACTCACCGCTCTCGACCCGCGGTCCGGAGTGGATGACGGATCCGTACCACCTGAGCCCAGGCCCGAAGAGCCTGCTCACGGTGCCCGGCGGGGAGCACTCGCTCGGCGGTATCCCGGGGTACGACGCCCGGGAGACCACCGACGAGAGTCCGGAACGGCTCGACCTGGTTCGGCGCGTGACGTTGGCGTACCTGCAGCACGCGCTGGGGATCGACGACACGGCCTGGAAGAGTGCCGACGTCGAGTCCAAGTAGCGTCAGGCGACGTACTCCGCGAGATGCTTTCCGGTCAGTGTCTTCGGCTTCTTGATCAGGTTGGCCGGGGTGCCTTCGAACACCACCTTGCCGCCGTCGTGGCCGGCGCCGGGACCGAGGTCGATGATCCAGTCGGCGTGGGCCATGACGGCCTGGTGGTGCTCGATGACGATGACCGACTTGCCGGAGTCGACCAGGCGATCCAGCAGAGCGAGGAGCTGCTCGACGTCAGCCAGGTGCAGGCCGGTCGTCGGCTCGTCGAGGACGAGGATGCCGCCCTTCTCCCCCATGTGCGTCGCCAGCTTCAACCGCTGCCGCTCACCGCCGGACAGCGTCGTCAGCGGCTGACCGAGCGACAGGTACCCGAGCCCGACGTCGGCCAGCCGCTCCAGGATCTTCTCCGCCGCCGGGGTGCGAGCGTCCCCCTCGGCGAAGTACGGCAACGCCTCCGACACCGGCATCGCGAGCACCTCGGCGATGTTCTTCCCACCGAACGTGTACTCGAGCACAGCCGCCTGGAAGCGACGACCTTCACACTCCTCACATGGTGCCTCGACGGTCGCCATCACGCCGAGCTCGGTGTAGATCACGCCTGCGCCCTTGCACGCCGGGCAGGCGCCTTCGGAGTTCGCGCTGAACAGCGCCGGCTTCACGCCGTTCTCCTTCGCGAACGCCTTCCGGATCGGTTCCAGCAGCCCCGTGTACGTCGCGGGGTTGCTCCGCCGCGACCCGCGGATCGCGCCCTGATCGATCGCCACCACGTCCTCGAGATCGGCGACCGACCCCTGGATCAGCGAACTCTTCCCGGACCCGGCGACCCCGGTCACGACCACCAGGACACCGAGCGGTACGTCGACATCCACGTCCTGCAGGTTGTTCGTCGAGGCGCCG
This sequence comes from Kribbella sp. C-35, assembly GCF_046549195.1. NCBI lineage: Bacteria > Bacillati > Actinomycetota > Actinomycetes > Propionibacteriales > Kribbellaceae > Kribbella > Kribbella sp. C-35. Next base: position 155,497 of record NZ_JAJPWG010000006.1, on the reverse strand, counting down.
CGGACCTTCAGCGCACCCGAGGCGGACCGCACGGACGACTTGACCGTGGCCTTGTCGTCCAGGTGCCGCCCGGTCAACGTGCCACTGGTACGCAGCTTGTCGAGCGTCCCCTCGAACACCACCTCGCCGCCACCGGAGCCCGCGCCGGGACCGAGGTCGATCACGTGGTCGGCGATCGCGATCGCCTCCGGCTTGTGCTCCACGACGAGGACGGTGTTGCCCTTGTCGCGCAGCTGCAGCAACAGTTCGTTCATCCGCTGGATGTCGTGCGGGTGCAGGCCGATCGTGGGCTCGTCGAACACGTACGTGACGTCGGTCAGCGACGACCCGAGGTGGCGGATCATCTTCGTCCGCTGCGCCTCGCCGCCGGACAGGGTGCCGGCCGGACGCTCGAGCGACAGGTACCCGAGGCCGATGTCGACGAACGAGTCGAGTGCGTCGCCCAGCGCCTTCAGCAGCGGCGCGACCGACGGCTCCTTCAGCTCGCGGATCCACGCGGCCAGGTCGGTGATCTGCATCGCGCACAGGTCCGCGATGTTCTTGCCCTTGATCTTCGACGCCCGCGCCTCGGCGCTGAGCCGGGTCCCGTTGCAGTCGGGGCAGATCGTGAACGTCACGGCCCGCTCGACGAACGCGCGGATGTGCGGCTGCATCGCGTCGACGTCCTTGGACAGGAACGACCGCTGGATCGCCGGGATGATGCCGGTGTAGGTGAGGTTGATGCCCTCGACCTTGATCTTGGTCGCTTCCCGGTGCAGCAGGTCGTGCAGTTCCTTCTTGGTGTACTTCTTGATCGGCTTGTCCGGGTTGAAGTACCCGGCGCCGCGAAAGATCCGCCCGTACCAGCCGTCCATGCTGTAGCCGGGGATCGTCAGCGCGCCCTCGTTCAGCGACTTGTTCTCGTCGTACAGCGCGGTCAGGTCGAAGTCGGTGACCGAGCCCATGCCCTCGCAGCGCGGGCACATGCCGCCGGCGTACACAGCCTCGCGGACGACCTTCTTCTCCCCGGCGCCCTTGTCGGCGGTCATCGACCCGGTCGCGGTCCGCTTCGGGACGTTGAACGAGTACGCCGTCGGCGGGCCGGCGTGCGGTTTCGCGATCCGGCTGAACAGGATCCGGAGCATCGCGTTCGCGTCGGTCGCCGTACCGACCGTGGAGCGCGGGTTGGCGCCCATCCGCTCCTGGTCGACGATGATCGCGGTGGTCAGGCCCTCGAGTACGTCGACCTCCGGGCGGGCCTGGTTCGGCATGAAGCCCTGGACGAACGCGCTGTACGTCTCGTTGATCAGCCGCTGCGACTCGGCCGCGATGGTGCCGAACACGAGCGAGCTCTTGCCCGACCCGGACACCCCGGTGAAGGCGGTCAGCCGGCGCTTCGGGATCTCGACGCTGACGTCCTTCAGGTTGTTCACCCGAGCCCCGGTCACCCGGATCAGGTCGTGGCTGTCGGCAACGTGTTCGCGGCTCATGTCTTCTCCCAGAGTCGTTTCAGGAAGCCTGGTTGATCCGGATGTGGTTGCCGGCCGGGTCGCGGAACGCGCAGTCGCGGACGCCGTACGGCTGGTCGACCGGTTCCTGGATCACCTCGGCGTCGGTCGCCTGCAGCCGCTCGAACAGGCCGTCGATGTCGTCGGTCTGGAGCACCACGGTGGCGTACGTGCCCTTCGCCATCATCTCGCCGATCGTGCGGCGCTCGTCCTCGGTGATCCCGGGGTCGGCGAACGGCGGGCAGAGCACGATCCCGGTGTCCGGCTGGCCGGCCGGGCCGACGGTGAGCCAGCGCATGCCGCCGTACCCGACGTCGGTGCGGACCTCGAAGCCGAGGATGTCGCGGTAGAACTTCAGCGACTCCTCAGGGTCGGTGTGCGGCAGGAAGCTGGCGAGAATCTTGATCTCCATGGGCGTCAACCTAGCTGCCGGGCGACGGAGATGCTTCTCGATTCCTGATCGGTCGCGTCACCTGTTTCGCCACGCACGACGGGATGCCGAGCGTGGCGTCGCCGGCGTTCTCCTTGTAGACGCTCGGCGGCATCCCGACCAGCTCGGCGAATCGGGTGCTGAACGTGCCCAGCGACTGGCAGCCGACCGCGAAGCAGACGTCGGTGACACTCATCCCGCCGCGCCGCAGCAGCATCATCGCCCGCTCGATCCGCCGGGTCATCAGATAGCCGTACGGCGACTCTCCGTAAGCGCGCTTGAACTCGCGGCTCAGGTGGCCCGACGACATGTGCGCGCCCCGCGCGAGCGCCTCGACGTCCAGTGGCTGCGCGTACTCCCGATCGATCCGGTCCTTGACACGCCGCAGCCGCGCCAGGTCCTGCAGGCGCTGCTCGTCCGTCGTACTGGTCCCCATCAACGGAATCGTGCCATGCCAACCCGAAGAAGTCAGCCGCGAGGCCCGGTGCCGCTTTCCTTCGCCGCCGTCACACCGGCGGTCGCCTGCCGGGCAGCCGCGCCGTCGGTTCGCTTGCCTTCGGCAGCAACTCGTGGCGAAGGCTGCGCCCCGAGCGTGTGCTGAACGCTCCGAGCGAGCTCGGAGCCCTTGCGTTCCGCGAGGAACTCGTTCATCGCCTTGACTCCGGCGTCGGCCGTCGCGTAGCCGAGCTGGAAGCCGAAGTTCTGATCGGCGACGGCTTCGTTTCCGGCCGCCGGAGGGCTCCCGTACCGCCCGTCGAGCAGTTGCTGGCTCATCGCGTTGCGCACGTCGCTGACCGCGTCGGGGTCCGGGTGGTGCCAGCGCTCCCCGTGCTCGCCCGGATCAGCCGAGGTGACGATGTTCTTGGCCGCGGACTCGAGGGTCTTGTCGACGTCCCCGCGGGCCATCTGGGCGCGGACGTTGGGCAGGAAGTCCGTGTTGTCGATCAGGAATCCCATGCGCCCCTTCTCGAACATGTACTCCTCGGAGAGTCGCTGCGCGAACCCGTCGGCGAGGTTGCCCAGCGGACCCTTCGGGAGGCCGGTCCAGCGTTGACCGTTGGGTCCTGGCATGCTCACCGCTGCGCTCGCGTTCATCACGGCATCGGACCAGCTCGCGTCCCGCCCGGTGTCCTCGTAGGCGCGAAGCTGCATGGTGGCTCCGGTGGCGTCGAGGGCCTTGCGCCACCAGGCGTCGTCCGAGGGATTGCGGTGCGAGGCTCGTTCGGTCGGCGACTGCGTCATCGGCGTCCATTCTGTCGTTCCGGAGGATCGGCGACGACAAGATGCCACACGGAGCGGGTCAACGGCCGGTGGTGCCGTCGACCTGCTCGCGGATGATGTCGGCGTGGCCGGCGTGCCGGGAGGTCTCGCCGATCACGGCGAGGATCGCCCAGCGGAGATTGTGTGTCTTGCCGTTGCGGGTCACCGGGGCCTCGGGGTCGGCGAGCTTCGCGATGATCTCGTTGGACGCGGCGCAGGCAGCCTTGTACTCGGCACGGAGCGTCCTGAGCGAGAGGCCGGGTTCGACCTGCATCGTGCGTTTGCCGCGGGTCGCCGTACCGCCTGCGACGATTTCCTCGAACCACAGGGACTCGACGAACGTCAGGTGCTGGATCAGCCCGGCGACGTTCGTGCCGGAGTCGACTGTGCTGCGGCGTGCGTCGGTCTCGTTGAGGCCGGCCAGCTTCTTCAGTACGCCGGCGCGCAGGCCGTCGAGGGTGGCTACCAGTTGGTCGAGTTCGGTCGTCATACGCAGGGTCCGATCGTCGAGATCAGACCATGATGATCCGACGCGGGGATCGGGTACCAGTCGTTGTCGTCGGAGCACCAGCCGGGCTTCACGAACAGGTGGTCGATCCGCACCAGCAGCTCCGACCACTTGCCGATCTGCGACGGGCGGCCCCAGCTGTCGAGCATCGCGTCGTTGAGGTGTTCGGTGAGGACCCGGTAGTCGCGGCCGCGGTCCGTGGTGTTCAGATCGCCGGCCACTACGACAGGGTGATCGTCGCGTTGGATACGGGCGGCGATCTGTTCGATCAGCCGATGATGCCCGGCGACGGTCGTCTCGTACGGCGTCCCGTCGTCCGTCGACGAGTTGTACGTCGAACCGCTGGTCCGCCACCACGGACGCGGCACGTGCGCCGCGATCAGATCGAACTCGCCCGACGGCGCGTGCACCCGAAGGACGAACCCGGGGAGATCCGGGCCGGTCCGCTCGAGGACCGTCATCGGCCAGCGGCTGAACACGCCGATCGACGGGCCCGTCCACACGGCGACGTGCTCCGGGTACGACTCCGACAACCGTTGTGTCAGCGGCTGGCCGATCTCGGAGACGACGAGTACGTCGGCCTTGAGCGCGAGCAGGTTGTCCGCGCCGTCGAGCTCACCGCTGCCGATGTTGGCGGCGGCGATCCGCACGGCGCGACTCTTGTCCACGGTGCCGGTGCCGTGCGGGATCCACGGCCCGAACGTAGCGACGATCCCGACCATCAGCGCCGACAGCGCGAACACGACCGCCACCCTGCGCCTCCGGCGGCGCACCGAGACCCGCTGGTCACGCGGGACACGCCAGGCGCCCCCGGCACCCGCTGCGCCCGCGACAACGAGGGCGAGGACAGCGGTGGCGAGCACAGCCAGTGGCAGCACGATCGCGATGACGTCAGTGACGACGCCAAACCGGTCGCGCAGCACGAACCATGCCCATGGCAACAATGCGGCGATCACGATCCCCACGGACCGCCGCAGCAGCGGATCCCCCTCCACCCCACCAGACTAGGTCACGACACCTAGCGTGTATCAGGTACGGGTAGTCACCGGGCTCCCCAGTTGAGGTATGCGACGTTCGCGAGCAGCCAGCCGAACCCGATCGCTTGCTGTCCGTCGCGCTCTGGTGTCGGCTGGTAGCGGTTGTAGAGCGCGAGACAGTGTGCGTGGACCTGCGGGTCCCACGGGCTCACCTGCATCCAGCGCGGGGCCTGGTGTGCGACCGAGGCCGCGCCGATCGCGGTGCCGCCGACAGTTGTGTGTACGGCGGGGAGCCCGTCGGCGTCGGTTGTCACGACGTTCTGGGTGAACGTGCGGGCGATCCGCTCCATGTCCCGGCCGGTGAACGCGAGCCGGGCGCGGAACGCCCGGACCGCGAACTCGACGTCGATCGCGCCGTGGCTGATGTCCTCGAACTGCCGTGCCGGTCCACCCGACGGCGTGAAAAGCGAGAGATCGCTCTCCGGGTTTCCCGTCTTCGTGAACCCTTCGTAGATGCGGCCGCCCGCCGGCCAGTAATGCCACAGGTAGGCGTCCCCGGCGTCCACCGTCAGCTGATCGGCGAGCATCCGACCCATCGCGGCGACCTTCCGCCGGTAACCGCTCTCTCCGGTTGCCAGCGCGAGCTCGACCAGCGTCTGCCCGAGGCCGACCGACTGGTTGATCGGCTGCTCACACCCGTCGTACGCGAGTGGCTGCCCCTTCGGCCAGATCAGGTGACCGCCGTTCTGGTCGCTCTCGTACTCCCAGTCGTGCACGGCGACCGCTTCGCGGCAGGCGGTGAGGTACTCGGCCGCCTTCCGGTGGAAGCGCCGGCGGAGTACCGGGGAGCCGGCCACGAGCCGGACGAAGCTCGCGATCGGGTACGTGATCATCCCGGTGTGTACGGCGAAGATCACCGGCTTGCAGTGCATCTCGTAGGTGCCGAGCTGCGGTACGTCGCCTGCACGCGGCGTCTGCCGTCGATCGGCGGCGGTGAGCTGGAGCGGTCCGGGGGCTGCTGCGTAGATGCGACTCACGGCGTAGTCGGGGCTCGCCGGGTCCAGAGAGAGGTCGGAGAGCGTGACCGTGCGGTTCACGAACGTGTTGACGAGCTGGACGGTGAACGTGTCCGGGCGGGTCCCGGCGGTGACGGTGACCGTGGTGTCCTCGGCGTACGAGAGCGCCTCGCGGAGGTCGAGCAGCGGCTGACCGTTGCTGTCGGCAAGGGTCGTGTAGCCGGTCGTGTAGGGGTGGTCGGCTCGCCAGGCGGGGAGCGAGAGACCCCGGTAGTCCGTGACACCGCGCTGGCTGTCGCGGACCGCGAGGACCTGGTCGACGTTGTCGATGAGGCGGTCCAGGTAGTAGGTGTCGCGGTACTTCTCGTACATGCGGACCAGACCGAGCAGCACGTACGACTGGCTCCAGGCGAGCATGCCGGACCGGCCGTCCCGGTTCGTGTTGTCATTCGGCTGATCCGGCTGCCCCGGCCCACCCTCCTGAAACAGCCGATCCCAGTCGTCGAAGGTCTTACGCGCCGTGTAGTCGATGCTGTCGGTGCCTCCGGCGTACGCAGGGAACGCGGAGAGAGCGCTCCCCGCCGTTCCCGCGACGGCACCGGCGGCCGTCAGCCGGAGGAAGTCACGGCGATGGAGATTGCTGTGGGGAATGTTGGGCATGGCGGGCGGCCTCCAGCTCTTCAAGGGCGGTATCGAAGAACACAGCAGGCGTAACATTCTCCCGCAGGAAAGCGATTTACGGCAGGTCGAGCGTCAGCGGTAAATCCTTGAGGAACTCGACCGCGTCGAACATCGCCCCCGCCGACGCCACCCCGGACGACCGCGTCTCACCGCCGAGGATCCGGCGTACCGCGCCGACCACGAGCGGCGCCGAGATCGCGTAGATGTCCTGCCCGGTCGCCGTCGCCCGCCGCTCCTCTCCGCCGGTCCGCACCCGGACGTCCACCACGAACGTCTGGTCCGACCGCCCCAGCTCGTCGACCGCGGACGGCGCCGGCGTTTCCGAGTCCGCGAGATCACCGGCGGCCTCGAGCGTCATGTACGTGCGGACCTCAGGTACGGCGATGTGCGTCGGGATCGTGACCACGTCGGCCATCGTGAACTCGGCGATCACGCGGCGCCGGCCGAGCGGATCCGGGAACACCCAGTCCTCCTGCACCGGCGGGTCCTGGTGGTACTGCAGCCTGCCTCCGCTGAACCGCACGCGGCGCCCGTCCCGCCGGTCATGCGAAACCTGACCTGCCGCGCGCGTGCCCGGCGTCGGATGCCAACTGCTCAGCCCGTAAGCCACGTGCACCTCGTCGGCGCTGGTCAGCTGCCCCAGCGCCGCGGTCGTCAGCAGGTCGCCTAGTCCCCCGTAGAACGCCATCGCCGGGATCACAGGCAGAGCGCTCTCTCGCGCGAACGTCGACACGTTCGCCTCGAGCTCCGCCGCGACATCGACGTACGGGATGCCCGCGCGGGCGGCCGCGTCGATGATCGGGTCGGCGGTCGTGGCGAACGGTCCGGCGGCGTTGATCACGGCTACGGCGTTCTTCAGGGCCACATCGAGTGCGTGCGGGTCGTCGACAGCGGCCGGGCGTACGTCGAGGTCGCCCCACTGCGCAGCGAGAGCGGAAGCGTTGCGTCCGGAGACAGCGACGGGAAGGTTCTGCCGGAGGAGCTCCTCGACGACGAAGCGGCCGGTGTGACCGGTGGCGCCGTACACCACGATTGCGTTCATGGAGACGAGTCTCGCCGGTTTCCACGGACCGGCGTGAGAGTCCGGAACGACACCATCCGTACACTTTCGGACATGCACACCGTCGCGCTCGCCACCGCCGGACACCTGCTCCACTTCGAGCTCGGGATCGCGTACGAGATCTTCGGCAATCCGCCGCTCGGGGTCGACGAGTGGTACGACGTACGCCTGTGTGGACCGCGCGCCGCACAGGTCGGACCGTTCATGGTCGAGCCGACCGATCCGCTCGACGCCATCACGCGGGCGGACACCGTGCTCGTGCCGGCCCTCGCGGACGTGGACGAGCCGGTGCCGGGCGAACTGGCCGAGGCAGTGCGGGCGGCGTACGAGGCCGGGGCGCGCATCGCGTCGTTGTGCACCGGCGCGTTCGTGCTCGGTGCGGCCGGGTTGCTGGACGGACGGCGGGCCACCACGCACTGGGCGCACACCGACGTGCTGAGCGCGCGGTATCCGAAGGCCGTTGTGGATCCGGACGTGCTGTACACGGACAACGGCAACGTGCTGACGGCGGCGGGCAAGGCTGCGGCGGTCGACCTGTGCCTGCATCTGATCCATCTCGACCACGGCGCGACGATCGCGAACACGGTCGCCCGGCGTCTCGTCGTACCGCCGCATCGGGCTGGTGGGCAGGCGCAGTTCGTGGCGACTCCGGTGCAGGTCAACGGCGATCACTCGCTCGCGCAGTTGCTGGCCTGGGCGCAGGAGCGTCTGGACCAGCCGTTGACCGTCACCGACCTGGCGAAGCGCGCCAACACCAGCCCACGGCACCTCGGCCGGCAGTTCCGTTCGGTCACGGGCCAGACGCCACTCCAATGGCTCCTGACCCAGCGCGTCCGCCGAGCGCAGCAACTCCTCGAGTCCACCGACGACGGAATAGAAGAGGTTGCCGCCGCCACCGGCCTCGGAACAGCCACCACCCTCCGCCGCCACTTCCACCGTGTAGTCGGCGTACCCCCAAACACCTACCGACGCTCGTTCCGCACTGACTAGGGTTACCGCCATGGGCACCTACCCGCGTCGCATGCAGTTGGCGATCAACCAGGTCGATGAGCTGACGCCGTCCACGTGGCCGTCCCCCGACGTGCCTATGCAGATGCACCTCGACTACGCCGTACCGTCGGTGGACGAGCCGTTGTTCGTCCTGGCGGATCCGGCGGGACATCCGTTTTGTCTACTGGTGGGAGAGCCGTGAGAAAGCAGACTGGGTACGCCGACGTCAACGGGCTGCGCATGTACTACGAGGTGCACGGCGAAGGCGGTACGCCGTTGGTGCTGCTGCACGGCGGCCTGTTCAACATCGACCTGCAGTTCGGTGAACTGCTCGAAGGGTTGTCGGCCGGGCGGAAGGTCATCGCCGCCGACTTCCAGGGTCACGGGTACACGAACGACATCGACCGCCCACTCGGTACGGCGGAGCTGGCCTCGGACGTGGTGGCGCTGCTCGCGCGCCTCGACGTACCGAGGGCTGACCTGTTCGGGTTCAGCGTCGGCGGCGCGGTCGCGCTGTACCTCGCGATCGAATACCCGGAGCTCGTCCGGAAAGCCGTCATCTCGTCGGTCTCGTTCAACCCGTCCGGCGATCGTGACGAGAACGCGGATGCGGTCGGCGCGATGAAGGTCGAGATGATCGCCGGTACGCCGATGGAGGCGGACTACCTGGCGAAGTCCCCGCACCCCGATCACGAGCACCTCCAGACACTGCTCGACAAGCTCGGCAGCTACGACCGCGGCATGACCGGATGGAGCGACGACGACATCCGCGGTATCGAGGCGCCCACCCTGCTGACGTTCGGCGACTCCGACGCGGTGAAGCTCGAGCACGTCGTCCGCTTCCACCAGCTCCGCGGCGGCGACGTCAACGGTGACTTCGTCGGTGTCCCGGCCTCGCAGCTGGCGATCTTCCCCGGTACGACGCACTTCACCGGCCTCGCCCGCACTCCCCTGGTCCTCGACACCGTCACCACCTTCCTCGACGCCTGACCCGTCGCGATGGATGCATTGGCGGAGTTGCGCGACCTGATCGTGAAAGCGATCGGGCGCGAAGGCGCTGTCGACGGACTGCTGCTGTCGGTGGTGACCGCGCCGACCCCGCCGACGTCCAGCCTCGCCTCGCCAACGTTCGCGCTAGTGGCGCAAGGGCGGAAGCGGCTGGCCCTCGGAGAGCAGGTCTTCGAGTACGGCGCCGGCGACTACCTCGTCGTGTCGGTCGACCTGCCCGTCACGGGCCATTTCGTCGAGGCGTCGCCCGCCGTACCCTGCCTCGGCGTCGGTCTTGAATTGAAGCCCGAGGTCATCGCGGAGCTTCTGCTCGACGCGGCCGAGAAACCGGGAGGACCCGTCCGCGGCCTGAGCGTGGACCGCGCGTCGACGGACCTGATCGACGCAGTCATCCGTATGCTCCGCCTGGTCGACCAACCCGAGGACGCGCCCGTACTCGCGCCGCTCGTCCAACGCGAGATCCTCTGGCGCCTGCTCCGCAGTCCACAAGGCGCCGCCGTCCGCGACATCGGCCTCGCCGACAGCAGCCTGTCGCACGTCGCGCGCGTCATCCGCTGGATCCGCGACCACTACACCGAACCGTTCCGCGTCGAGGATCTCGCGACGATGGCCGGCATGAGTACGTCGGCGTTCCACCGGCACTTCCGCACCGTGACCGAGCTGACCCCGATCCAGTACCAGAAGAAGATCCGCCTGCAGGAGGCGCGGCTGCGCGTGGTCGGGCTCGGCGAGGACGTGACGAGTGCCGGGTACGCCGTCGGCTACGACAGCCCGTCCCAGTTCAGCCGCGAGTACCGGCGCGAGTTCGGCACGCCGCCGAGCCGCGATCGAGCAGGATCAGGCAAGTCGTCGCGAGCATTGGTCTAACACTCCCTCTGCATTTAAACGTCTACTGGTGAGGTACCTGTTCCTGACCAGTAGGAGTTGTGCACGATCATGCATGTAGCTGTGATCACCGGCGGGAGTTCCGGCATCGGCCAGGCCGCGGCGTTCGAGCTCGCGAAACGCGGCACTGCCGTCGTCGTCACCTATCGCGGCAGTCGCGAACGCGGCCTGGAGACGGTCGAGCGGATCGAGAAGGACGGCGGTACGGCGGTCGCGCTGCCGCTGGATGTCGGCCGCCCCGACACGTTCGCCGACTTCCGCACCGCACTGACCGACGTACTGCGGCAATGGGACCGCACGTCGTTCGACTTCCTCGTCAGCAACGCCGGTGTCGGGCAACCTCCGGTGATGTTCGAGGACACGACCGCGGACCTGTTCGACCAGATGGTCAACGTCCACTTGAAAGGCCCGTACTTCCTCACCCAGACCCTCCTCCCGCTGATCGCCGACCACGGCTCGATCGTCTACACGAGCAGTACGTCGGCACTCGCGTCGGCGCGTCCTTCGCCCGGGTACTCCGTCTACGCGAGCGTGAAGGGCGCGCAGATCGTGCTCACCCGCTATCTCGCGAAGGAGCTCAGCGCCCGCGGGATCCGGGTCAACGCCGTCGCTCCCGGCGTGACCCGGACCCGCCTGGGCGACGACGCCTTCGCCCAGCACCCCGAGCTGATCCCGCCGATCGCCGAACGCACCGCGCTCGGCCGGATCGGCGAGTCCGACGACCTCGGCAAGGTCATCGCGTTCCTCGGCTCCCCCGACGCCGGGTGGATCACCGCCCAGACCCTGGAAGCCTCCGGCGGCTACGAGCTCTGAGACCGCTCAGCTCACGCGGAAGACCGGCCAGGCGATGCCGGTGCGCCAGGTTCTCGGGTCCGGGTCGTCTCGCGGGCCGATCGAGTACGTCTCCTGCACCGGACCCGCAACGGCCAAGGCGTGCTCGTGCACCCAGGTCGCGAGCCTGCCATAGGTGACGTCGATGTCGTCGTGGGGTCCGTGGTGGACCGTCGCTGCGAGTTCGACGGCGGCCAGTTCGACCGGGCGCACCCGGCCGTGTGACGGCGCCTCGGCCACGGGGTAGTAGACGAGGACCCTCCCGCGGCCCTCGGCGAACAGTTCGTTGTCGTAGTGCCCGCCGGGCGGACCGGCCGGCACGGCGACGGCAGCGTTCAGCTCGGCCATCGCACCGTCGTACCACGGGAGAACCTCGTCCAGGCTCAGGACGTCGGTGATGCCGGCAACCAGCGTGGCAGGCTGCGAGCGGAGCTCGACCTCGAGGTCCCCTGCAGCGGGCCTGAGCAGCCGTTGCAGCGAGGTCACGGCCGCTCGGGTCCGTTCGAGCGTGTCCTGCAGCCGTTCGAGGTGCACCGCGACGAGCTCCGCGCGCCGGTCCGGGTCGTCGGTCGCGATGATTTTGCCGACCTCTGCCAGCGGTACGTCGAGCTGACGCAACCGGTGGATGACCTGCGCGGACGGGATCTGCTCGACCGCGTAGTACCTGTAGCCGCTGGACGGGTCGACGGCCGCCGGCTCGAGCAACCCGTTCTCGTGGTACCGCCGCAGCGTGCGCACACTCAGATGTGTCGCCCGCGCGAACTCGCCGATTGTCAGTCCGCTCCGCACGCCGTTCAGCCTGCACCCTCCCCCGGGGAGAGAGTCAACTCCTTGCGTCTCCCCCACCGAGAGGCCGCAGCGTCGTCGGCATGCTGCCTGACACGATTACGAAGTACCTGATCAGCCACGTCACCCGGAACGTCCCGGCGGCGATGCGCTGGTATGCCGAGGACGCCGAGGTCACCGATGACGGCAAGACCTATCGCGGCCAGGAGGAGATCCGCGCCTGGCTGGCGAGCTCGGCCCGTGAGTACAGCTACACGACCGAACTCACCAGCGCCCGGCAGGTCGACGAACAGACCTACGTCGCGACCCATCACCTCGAAGGCAACTTCCCGGGCGGCACCGCCGACCTGGACTTCACTTTCACCCTGGTCGACGGATCGATCGCGCGGCTTGTCATCGCCTGATGGTCGGCGATTCATCACCCCACGATGCGCTGCGAGCGGTCCGGTACGACGGAGAGGATCTTGGTACGACGACCCGCTCCGCCGTGCCGGTCGCGGTGCAGAGGTCGAGGACGACCTGACCCTTGCGACGGATCGGCCGGGTCAGCACTCGCGCCGCCGCCGGGCGAACCGGGCACCGGGTGGCGACGACGTACGTGAACTTCTCGTCCTCGTAGTTGCGGGTGCCGTCCTTGAGGACGCGATGGAGTTCGGTGCGCGGCAGGCGTGCGGCGAAGTGGCACCAGTCGACCGGGCATGGTCCCTGGTGCGGGCAGGGCGCCGCGATCGTGAATCCCTGCTCGATCAGGAGATCGCGGGCGGCGAGGGTACGGCGATGACCGCTCGGGGTACCCGGTTCGACGAGGACGATCGTCGTCGCCTGTCGGGCGGCGGCCCAGATCAGGTCGCGACGGCTCACGTCGGCTAGCTCGTTCAGCACGTAGCCGATGGTGACGAGGTCCACCGGTCCCCCGGATCTGCTCCAGTCGCGGAGGTCGGCGGATGTCCAGCGCCAGCTGGACGGGACGTTGCCGGCGGCAAGTTGCTTTCCGAGGCGGATGGCGGCGGACTGACGTTCGACGATCTCGGTGCTGATCGCCGGCCAAAGAGAGGCGGCGGCCCACGCCGCCGCCCCTGTCCCGCCGCCGAAGTCCAGGTGCGTGGTGAAAGGCCAGTCGACGTGACGCTCGGCCATCGAGAGCGCCGCGTGGAGCGCGCGGAAGGTGGCCGGCATCCGTACGACGGCGTACGCGAGGGCGTCGAGCGCGTCGCGGATCGCCGGGCTCGTGTCGGCGACCTGTTCGGTGCGGTAGCGGTGTGAGAGCGCGGCTACGCGGCCGCGCAGTTCTTCATGCGGCACGCCGGCGACGGCGCGCGCGAGGGCAGCATGCAGCTGAATGTCCACGGAGGACATGAGGGATCTCCGGTTCGATCGGCACGGAGTGCGCACCAGTTCGCGGGCGCACGTGACCCGCGGCCAGACGCCGCGACGCACCAATCGGTCCGGGAAGAGCTGTCAGCAGACAGCAGTCGAGGAGGGAATGGCGCGGGATCGAATAACCTTGCAAGCCATCACACACCTCCTCGAGTCAGCACGACCGTAGCAGAGCACGCCGTACCGCGCTCCCGGTTTAGCGGCCTTCCGACGTACACAGACAGACCTTGTTGCCCTGGGGATCCGCGAGCACGATGAACGCCGGCGCCTCCTCGTCGTACACGACCTTGCCCCCGGCCGCGAGCGCCGCCTCGATCCGTCCCGCCAGGTCCGCGTCCCGAGTGGCGACATCCACGAAGGACGCGCCGAGCCGCACGTCAGGTACGGCGTCCTGGCACACCTCGCCGACTCCCGCGACGAAGCGCACGCCGTCTGCATAAGCGTCGATCAAGAACCTCGCATGCAGCTTCTGCGCAAGCTTCCGCCAATCCTGCAATCCAGTCAATGGCCGAGGTTAGGACCCCGCACCGACAGTTCTCTCGTGCAGGGTCGCGAGATCGCGCTCGGCGTACCGGCGGTGCTCGAACTCCTCGCCGAGGATCGTGCCGAGGCATCTGCCGACCACGTAGCTCTCGGACGCCGGGTAGCCAGGCCCCGGCACGGGCGTCGTCTGCTCGGTCAGCTGATCGTCGGTGAGGTCCGCTAGGAACGTCCGTACCGCCGTCATCCGATCAGTCCGCAGTTCGAGCACCTCGTCGAGGGACGGACGGGCAGCGCGATCGCGCGGCACGGATGGGATGTCGTGCATCTCGTCGTGGGGCAGGTCCAGCGGGTGCCACGGCTCGGGCTCGCTGAGGACAGCACGCCGTACCCAGGCGTCCGTTGCGAACACGAGGTGCCGGAGCGTCTCGATGAACGACCACTCGCCATCCACCGACTCGTGCAGCAGCTCCGGCGGCAACCGGCGGGCCTTCGTCACGGTCTCGGACCACAGTTGTTCGAGCAGGTCCCACGCTTCGCGGTAGCCGTCGGCGTCCGTCGGGCGCATCAGCTCGCGGCCCGGGTACCGGCGGTTCAGTTCCGCGTCGACCAGCGGGACGACGTCGATGCCCCAGACCGTCAGGTTGCGGATGTCGCCGTCGAGCGACACGTCGACCAGTCGCGCGTTGCGGATCGTCGTACCGCTCAGGTCCACGTCGTCGAAGTAGGCGCCGCTGAGATCGACGTCCTGGAACACCGCGTTCCGGAGCGTCGACTCCTCGAAGCGCGCCCCGGTCAGATTCTGCGCCTTGAACTCGGTCACGCCGCCAGCTTTCCAGACCGTGCCGCGCGGAGGAACAGGTCCGTGATAGATCTGCTGTCGGTACGCCGCGCTCGGACGTGCCTCCCGCCTTCAGAACGGAGCGGCATGTACCGCAGGCTCGTCCTCAAGCTGTCCGGCCAGGCGATCGCCGGCCCGAACGAGTTCGGTTTCGCCAGTGACCGGCTCACGCATCTCGCGACCGAGGTGATCGCGCTGCGCGCCACCGGCGTCCAGGTCGCGGTCGTCGTCGGCGGCGGGAACGTGTTCCGGGGCAACCGGGCGGACGACTGGGGCATCGACCGGGTCGAGGCAGACAACATCGGCATGCTCGGCACGGTCATCAACGCGGTTCTGCTGCGCGGGCGGCTCGCGGCGCTCGGTGCGCACGGCGTACGGCTGATGACCGCGATCCCGATCGACAACCTCGCCGAACCGTACATCCGGCTGCGCGCGCTCCGGCACCTGGAGAAGGGCTCGATCGTACTGCTTGCCTGCGGCAACGGGCAGCCGTTCACCACCACGGACTACCCGTCGGTGCAGCGCGCCGTGGAGTTGGACGCGGACGCGTTGCTGGTCGCGAAGAACGGCACCGACGGCGTGTACGACGCCGACCCGAACAAGCACCCCGACGCGCGGCGGTTCGACCACCTGACGTACGCCGAGGTCATCGACCGCGGCCTCGGCGTGATGGACCAGACCGCCTTCATCCTCGCCCGCGACCACCACCTCCCCCTGCACGTCTTCGACATCGACCGCCCCGGCGCCGCCTCCGCCATCCTCAACGGCACTCCGTTGGGCACCCTGATCAACTGACCTCGCGCGCGATCGTGTCGAGATGCGGCTGAATCCAGTCGCCACCCGCGGCATGCTCAGCCTGTAACGCGATCAGCGACCAGAGCGCGCGGTACATCGAAAGCGTCCGGGCCGGTGCGTCGACGGCGCCATACCCCGCCAGAAACGCGGCCGTCACCTCCGGCCCGGCCATGGACAACCGCGCAAGGTCGAACAGCGGATCGCCGTACGCCGCGTCGCCCCAGTCGAGGATCCCGGCCAGCTCGGCACCCGCGGCGTACACGTGCCGCAGATGCAAATCCCCGTGCAGCAACGCCGGCACCACCCCCGCCACGCTGTCCACAAAGCCCGGCATCACCTCCCGAACCCGCGCCGCAAGCTCGACCGGCAACACGTCCAGCCCGTCGAGCACACCCCACAACCGATTCCCCCACACCGCCGACGGGTCGACGATCGTGTGCACGCGCCGAACGCTCTCCCCAACCACCCGCAGCACCGCGCCGAGGTCCGGTGAGCCCGCCATAAGCGGCCGCCCAGGAAGCTCCCGCATGATCAGGTACTCCGCAGACGACGCCACCACCTCAGGCGCAGGTACGCCAACCGACCGCGCGAGCCGACACGCATCAGCCTCTTCCGCGACCGTCGCGCCGGCCTTCAGGTAGTAGACGGCATCACGCGTTTCGAGGCGGAACGTCTGGTTGCCGACGAATCCGTTGACCGGGGTCGCGCGGACGACGGGACCAACGTGCGGTATCGCGAGGGCGATGGGGTCGTCGAGCATCTGAGTCAGCCTACGGGTGGGTGTAGGTGGGGGCTAAATGGTTTGTTCGCGGGTGGGCAGGGTTGGTGTACTCGGGGCGTACTGAAGAACAGGTGTCTGGTTAAGGAGTCCGTCATGCGACCTCGCTTCATGGCTGTTGCGGAGACCGATGGCACCTGTTCTAAGGACATGAAGCGGCGTGGAAGTACTGAATCTTGGGATCCTGGCGCATGTTGACGCCGGAAAGACCAGCCTGACCGAGCGGCTGCTGTACGCCGCCGGAGTCATCGACGAGGTCGGCAGCGTCGACGACGGGAACACCCAGACCGACTCGCTCGCGCTCGAACGGCAGCGCGGGATCACGATCAAGTCCGCGGTCGCCGCGTTCACGATCGGCGACGTCGGCATCAACCTGATCGACACCCCGGGGCACCCGGACTTCATCGCCGAGGTGGAGCGCGCGCTGAGCGTGCTCGACGGCGCGGTCCTGGTCATCTCGGCGGTGGAAGGCGTCCAGGCGCAGACGCGCGTACTCATGCGCACCCTGCACCGCCTGCGCATCCCCACCCTGATCTTCGTCAATAAACTCGACCGCGCCGGCGCGCGGTACGACGGCGTACTGCGCGAGATCGCCGCGAAACTCACCCAGGAGATCGTCCCGATGGGCGAAGCGGCGTACCTCGGCACACCCGAGGCGACGTTCAAGCCGATCGTGCAGGAGGACGCCCTCGTGGAGGTCCTCACCCGGCACGACGACGCGCTCCTGCAGCGGTACGTCGACAACGAACCACTGTCGTTGCACCAGGCGCTCATCGCCCAGACGCACCAGGCGATCGTCCACCCCGTGTACTTCGGATCCGCGATCACCGGCGCGGGCACCGAAGCGCTCGCCGACGGCATCCGGGAACTGCTCCCCCGCGCCCGCACCACCGGCGTACCGCTCGACGGCACAGTGTTCAAGGTCGAACGCGGACCGGCCGGCGAGAAGATCGCCTACGTACGGATGTTCTCGGGGACGACCCAGGTGCGCGAGCGTGTGCGGTACGGCGACGCGGACGGGAAGATCACCGCGCTCGAGGTCGTCGGCGAAGGCCCCGCGGCCACGATCCGGGCCGGCCAGATCGGCCGCTTCTGGGGCCTCGCGGAAATCCGCATCGGCGACACCCTGACCGATTTCCGGAACGTTTCCGCCACAGAGCAGCACATTGTTTCGGGATCGGCGTTCTCACCGCCCACGCTCGAGACGGTCATCACCCCGCGGAAGCGCTCCGACAAGGGCAACCTCCGGGTCGCGCTCACGCAGTTGGCGGAGCAGGACCCGCTGATCAACCTCCGCCAGGACGACCTGCGCCAGGAAACCTACGTCTCGCTGTACGGCGAGGTCCAGAAGGAGGTCATCGAGTCGACGCTGGCCACCGACTTCGGGATCGAGGTCGACTTCCGCGAGACCACCACGATCTGCATCGAGCGGATCGCCGGGACCGGGCAGGCGGTCGAGTTCAACAAGAAGGACGCGAACCCGTTCCTCGCCACCGTCGGGCTCCGCGTCCAAGCGGCCCCGGTCAACGCCGGCGTCAGCTTCGAACTCGAGGTGGAACTCGGCTCGATGCCGTTCGCGTTCATCAAGGCCGTCGAGGAAACCGTCCGCGAAACTCTGCACCAGGGCATCCACGGCTGGCAGATCCCGGACGCCCGCGTCGTGATGACGCACTCGGGGTACTCCGCCCGCCAGAGTCACGCGCACGCCGTGTTCGACAAGAGCATGTCCAGTACGGCAGGCGATTTCCGGTTCCTCACCCCGCTGGTCCTGATGACCGCACTCCAGGAAGCGGGTACGACGGTGCATGAGCCGATGCACCGCTTCCGTCTGGAGATCCCGACCGACACGACCCGCGCCGTCCTCGCGGCCCTCGCCCGGCTCCGGGCGATCCCGCAGGTCCCGGCGCTGGCCGCGGAAACCTCAACCCTGGAAGGAGAAATTCCCGCGGCCGCCGTGTACGAACTCGAGCAGCAGCTCCCCGCCCTCACCCGCGGCGAGGGGGTCCTGGAGTCGGCGTTCGAGCGCTACCAACCGGTGACCGGCCTGATCCCGGAACGGCCGCGCACCGACCACGACCCCTTGAACCGCCGGGAGTATCTACTCCACGTACAGCGTCGGGTCTAAGCCCATTCGACCAGTTGCACGACGACGCCGTTGGGGTCGGTGACCTGGAACAGCTTCTCGCCCCAGGGCTCCTCGCGCAGCGGCATCGAGATCGTGACGCCCTCGGAGCGCAGGCGCTGCTCCTCGGCCTCGATGCCGCTGATCGTGAACGCCAGGATCAGGCCCGCGGCGCGCTGGTCACGCTGCTCGGGCGGCAGGATCTCGATGCCGCGCTGCAGCAGGACGACATCGACGGCGTCGTCGTCACGGGTGAGCTTCGCGAAACCTTCCGCCGCGACCTCCTCGGAGTACCCGAGGTGCTTGGTGAAGAAGGCGTGCGAGGCGGCGACGTCGTCGACGGTGAGCGACAGGGTGGATGCGTTGATCTTCAGGGGATTCCTTCCGGAGAACTCGGTGTACGGACGAACTGCGATCAGCGGTTGCCGCGCCGCGCGTTGAGGCGGCGGGTCATCGGCTGCTGGTAGCGCACGACGCGGGTCTGCGCCGTCTGCCGTTGGTTGCCCCGGCGATCGAACGCCGAGCCGGCCGCACCGTGTTTCGGAGTGCGCATCCACTACTTCCCTTCGGAGTATTTTTACGACGGGAGTAACTTTAACCAGAGTCTGAGTGTGCTGTCAACATACTTTTACGTCGGGGGTATGATTTCTTCATGGACACCACGACGACCGCTCCGCTCGGGCTGCGCGAGATCAAGAAGCAGGAGACCCGGCAACTGATCTCCGACCAGGCGACCCGGCTCTTCATCGCGCGGGGTTTCGAGGAGACGACCATCGCCGAGATCGCGGACGCGGCCCGGGTCGCGAAGAAGACCGTGACCAACTACTTCGCCCGCAAGGAGGATCTGGCCCTCGACCACCAGGCCGCGTTCGTCGCCTCGCTGGCCGACGCGGTGACCTCGCGTCCGGACGGCGAATCGGCCTACGCGGCGCTGCGGCGCGCGTTCGACACTGCGGTCGCCGCGCAGGACCCAGTGGCGGGGTTCGCCGGGCCGGAGTTCACCCGGATGATCGCCGACAGTCCTACGCTGACCGTCTGCCTGCGCAGTCTCCACGATCAACGCGAGCAGGCCCTGGCCGCTGCCCTCGCGGCGGAAGTCGGCGCAGCGCCGGAGGACATCGCCGTACGCACGACCGCCGGGTTGCTCGGTACCGTGCACCGCATCCTGTTCCAGCGCATCCAAGAACTCACGTTGGCAGGCGTTCCCAACGCAGAGATCGCCGGCATCGTTGCCGGAGACGCCAATCGCGCCTTCGACCTACTCGGTCCCGCCCTCGACAACTACCCGACAACCTGAGCCGCAGCGGCCGTGGACGACGTTGGCGCCGAGGTCGTCGTCCGTGGTGATCTCGGCATCCAGCCCGTGGTCGACCATCACCGCCCACGCGACCGGCGCCTGCTGATCACTCATCTCGACGAACAGATGACCGCCCGGCTTGAGCCACTCCGCGGCGCCGGCGACCACGCGACGCAAGGTCGCGAGGCCGTCCGGTCCCCCGTCCAGCGTGACGTGCGGCTCATACAGCCGGGCCTCCGGCGGGAGTAGTCGGATCTCGTCGGTTGGCACGTACGGAACGTTCGCCAGCAGTACGTCGACCTCACCACGCAACCGCTCCGGCAACGCCGCGAACAGATCGCCCTGATAGACCGTCCCGCCAAACGGCTCCAGATTTCGGCGAGCACATCGCACCGCGGCCAGCTCGATGTCAGCGGCGTACAACGACACCTCGCGCTCGGCCGCGACCGCGGCGCCCAAGGCACCGGAGCCGCAGCCGAGGTCCAACACGACCGAACCCGCAAGGGTGACCCGCAGCGCTTCGGCGACCAGGAACTCGGTACGCCGACGCGGGATGAACACCCCGGGATCGACAGCGATCCGCAACCCGCGGAACGAGGCCCAGCCGACGACGTACTCCAACGGCGACCCGGCAACCCGCTGGTCGACCATCGCGGCGAGCTCGGCCGCGTCGCGCGCGGTCTCGACGATCAGCGCAGCCTCGTCCTCGGCGAACACACATCCGGACGCGCGCAACCGCTCGACGATGAGGCCGAGCTCGGCAGGAGAAGAAACAGACACAGACCAACGAACCCCTTTGAGAACTGCGTCAGCTTACCCGAACGCGTTCACCCCGGTGAGCTGCGCCGACACCGTCCACAGCCGCTCCGCCTCGGTGGGATCGATCGCGTACGGGCGTACTCCCGGCGCGTCGTCGCTCGACACCTCGGCGACCTCGCAGTCCTCGAGGAAAACGCCGCCGAGCCCGTCGAGCTGCGGGGACGTCGCCGCCCACACCTGGGTCGCCGCACCCTGCGCCGGGCTCTTGAACGCCGGGTTCAGTTCGTTGCCGTCCTCGTCGATCCAGCCGAAGTCGACCATCTCCTGCTTCTCCAGGTGCCGCTGCAGCGGGGTCAGGATCCCGCCAGGATGCAGCGCGAACGCCCGTACGCCGGATTCCTTGCCGAGAGCATCGAGCTGGACGGCGAACAGCACGTTCGCGGTCTTCGCCTGCCCGTACGCCTCCCACTTGTCGTACCCCAGCCGGAACTCGAGGTCGTCCCAACGGATGTCCGACCGCCGGTGCCCGGTCGACGACACGGACACGACCCGCGCGCCACCGTCAGCCGCGATCGCCGGCCACAACCGGTTGACCAGCGCGAAGTGACCCAGGTGGTTGGTCGCGAACTGCGCCTCCCACCCCGGCCCGACCCGCGTCTCCGGCGCCGCCATGATCCCCGCGTTGTCGATCACGATGTCCACGGACCGCCCCGAGGCGAGGAACCGCTCGGCGAACGCCTCGACACTCTTCAGATCACCGAGGTCCAGTTCATCCACCTCGGCCTCGCCGAGAACTTCCCGCGCCGCATCCGGCCGCCGCGCCGGTACGACGACATGCGCGCCGGCCTTCGCCAGCGCCTTGGTGGTCTCTAGACCGAGACCGGAATATCCACCGGTGACGATCGCCAGCTTGCCGGTCAGGTCGATCCCGGCGAGTACGTCGTCCGCGGTGCTGTCGTGCCCGAAACCCGAGCCGATCTTGTGTTGTGCACTCATGTCATCGAGCGTACGAATTAGAGTTCGCTCTAGGTCAAGTCGCGAGGTGCGGGTCCAGCCGCAGAGATTCGGCCAGGCGTTGCAGCGCCGGGTTGGGGTTGTCGGGGCTCCAGCAGGCGTGGAGGGTGACCGAGTGCGCGTCGGCCGCGTCCAGTTCGCGGTAACGGACGCCTTCGACGCCCATCGCCATGATCGAACGCGGGATCAACGCACAGCCCAAGCCGGCGCGGACCAGCGCGAGCATGGTGGGCACCTGCGAGGCCAACTGGCTGACGGCGTAGCGATCCATGCCGATCATGGCCGCACAGATGTCGTGCAGGTACTGCGATCCCTCCGGGCTGTACCCGATGTAGTCGTCCGTCACGTCCACCAACGACACCGCCCGGTCGCCCTGTGCCAGTGGATGCGAGGCGGGCACGGCGAGGACCAGGTCCTCCGAGTGGACCAGCAGCGACTCGAACTGCGCCGGGATCGGCGGCCGCACGAGGCCGATGTCGATCTCGAGATTCGCCAGTGCGTCGAACTGTGCCGGGCTCACCAGCTCGGTCAGCTCGGCCGTGACCCCCGGCGTTCGTTTCCCGACCATGGTCAGGAAGTCCGCGAGTACGGCGTACGCGCCGATCGCGGTGAACGCGAGGCGGAGCGTTCCGGTGGTCCCGTCCGCCGCGCGCCGGGTCGCCTCAGGCGCGACTTCTAGCAGTGCTAGCACTCGGCGGGCGTGTTCGAGGAAGACTCCCCCGGCTGCGGTCAGCCGGACGCCGCGGCCGGTGCGATCGAAGAGGCGGACGTTGAGCGTGCGCTCGAGGCCCTGGATCTGCCGGGTCAACGGCGGCTGGGTCATGTTCAGGCGCTGAGCGGCGCGGCCGTAGTGCAGTTCCTCGGCGACGGCGACGAATCCACGGAGTTGCTGGAGCGACAGGTCCATGGCGGCCATGCAAGCACGGTATCGGTCCATACGTAAATAGGCTTGGACCGGCATAACGGAAAGCGCCTACCGTCGGAGCACCACCCACCGAAGGAGCCGACACGGTGCCGAAACTCGCTGCCCTCTTCTCCCCCGAACGCGCCGCCGACGTGATCGACCCGGAGACCCGCCGCCTGCTCGAAGATCGCTTCGACGTCGTCTGGGCAACCGCCGACCACACCACCGGCCCCGGCTCGCCCGCGAGGCCGCCGGCGCTCGACCCGGCCGCCGTACCGGGGCTCGCCGAAGGCGCCGACGTGCTGCTGACCAGCTGGGGTACGCCGCACCTCGACAAGGAACTGTGGGCCGACGGCAACGGTCCGAAGGTCGTCGCGCATGCCGCGGGGACGGTGAAGAACCTGATCGATCCGGTGATCCTCGACCAAGGCGTCGGGGTGTTCTCGGCAGGTCCGCGGATCGCGTGGTCGGTCGGCGAGTACTGCCTCGCGTCGATGCTGACGCTGGCCCGGAGGCAGCCCCGGTTCGATGGTGCGGTTCGCGGCGGCGGGTGGAAGCAGACCGAGTACCGCGGGCATGAGCTGGCCGGCGCGAAGGTGGGGATCATCGGCGCGAGCAGTACGGCGCGTGCGTTGATCACACTGCTCAAGCCGTTCGGCTGCGACGTGGTGGTGTACGACCCGTACCTGAGTGCCGAGCGCGCCGCCGAGCTCGGGGTTCGGCTGGCCGAGCTGCCGGAAACGTCCGAGAGCGCTTTCTTGACGATCCACGTGCCAAATGTGCCGGAGACGAAGGGCATGATCACGCGCGAGCTGATCGAGCGGCTCCCGGACGGCGCGGTCGTGGTCAACTCCTCACGCGGGCCGGCGATCGATCAGCAAGCACTGCTGGAACACGCCGTTTCCGGGCGGATCTACGCGGCGCTCGACGTCTACGACCCGGAGCCGCCGAAACTCGCCGAGAGCACTCTCCGAGCCGAGAACCTGTTGCTCACCCCGCACATCGCCGGCGACACCGCCGAGGGTCACCTCGCGCTCGCGGGCTACGTGCTGAAGGACGCCCTCCAGTGGCTCGAAGACGGCACCCGCGGCCCCAGCTTCGTCGACCCCGCCCTCTGGTCGATCGCCGCCTGACCCGCCCACGCCAAGCAGCGAGAGGACTGATTTCCTTGTCCCGCATTACCCAGGTTGAGGTCTTTGCGGTTGCGGTGCCGTTCGCGCGGCGGTTCGTGCTCGGAAGCGGCGCGGTCGGCTCCCCCGACGCCGCCCCGGACCAGGCCGGCGCGGTGATCTTCGTGAAGCTCACGACCGAGGACGGCGTGGTCGGCTGGGGAGAGCAGAGAGCGCTCCCCAGCTGGAGCTACGAGACCGCCGAGACGATGGCGGTCGTCATCCGCCGCCACCTCGCCCCGATCCTGCTCGAACTCACGCCGTTCGACGTCGAGCTGTTCCACCAGCGCGCCGCCAAACGCCTCAGCCCCGCCGTCTCGAACGGTTTCCCGTTCGCCCGCGCCGCCGTCGACGTCGCGATGCACGACGCGGCCGGCAAACTCGCCGGAGTCCCCGTGCACGCGCTGCTCGGCGGCAAGATCTACGACGAGATCCCGCTCTGCTCCGCGATCGGCGTCGGCGACCAGGAAACGGTCCGCGAACACGCGCTCCAGTCGTCCGACTATGCGGCGTACAAGGTCAAGATCGGCGGCGACCTGGACGCGGACACCGCCGCGATCGAGACCGTCGCGGAAGTTGCCGACGGCAAACCGCTGTGGCTGGACGCCAACCAGTCGTACCGCCCGGCGGCGCTCAAGCAACTCCGCGACCGGACGGCGCACATCCGCACGATCCACTGCGTCGAGCAACCCGTCCCGAGCACCGACACGCTCGCCATGCAGCGTGTGCGCGAGCTCATCGACCTGCCGGTCGCGATCGACGAAGGAAGCTTCTCCGCGCAGGACCTCGCCCGCGCGATCCGCCTGAACGCCGCGGATCTCGTCGTCGTCAAGGTCTGCAAGTCAGGCGGACTGCGCAACGCCCTCAAGACCGCCCAGACAGCGCTGGCGGGCGGCGTAGAACTCCTCGCCAGCGGCCTGACCGACTGCGGCATCGCGTTCGCCGCCGCACTGCACGTGTTCAGTCAGCTCGAGCTCGCCCTGCCCGCCGAGCTCAACGGACCGGAGCTGCTGACCGATCTGTACGTGGACGGGCTGAGCATCACCAAGGCCGTCGCAACGGTCCCCACCGCCCCTGGACTGGGCGTCGAGGTCGACGAGGAGCGCATCCGCGCCGAGTCGATCGACCTGCTCTACCGGTGAGGAGAACCATGAGCACCAACCTGACCCGCCGCAGCGTGCTCCAGCTCGGCGGTCTGGCCGGCATCGCGCTCGCGGCCGGCTGTTCGTCGGGGCCGCCGGCCGGCACCGCCACCTGGGCGATGTGGTCCAGCAGCGCCGCCGAGAAGAAGGTCTGGGAGGACTTCGGCAAGTACGTCGAGCAGCAGCTCGGCGTGAAGTCGGTCGCCACGCTGACCCCGTCGAGCGGCTACCCGACCAAACTCGACCTGCAACTCGTCAGCGGTACGGCGAGCCTGGTCACCGCGCTCAACGGCCAGTTGATCCCGACGTACGCCGCCCGCGGCGCGCACCGGCCGCTCGACGACCTGATCGCCGCGGATCCCGACTTCAAGCTCGACGACTTCTACGACACCAGCCGGAAGATCTCGGGCTTCAACAACAAGACGTACGCGATCGGCTTCGACGTCGCGCCGACCGTCCTGTACTACAACAAGGACCTGCTCAAGAAACAGGGCATCCCGCTGCCGTCCCGCACCGAACCGATGTCCTGGGCAACGTTCCGCGACCTCGCCAAGCAGCTCACCAAACCCGGCGAGCAGTACGGCTTCACCTGCGCGCCGGCCATCGACGACCTCGTGTCGTGGATCTACTGCGCCGGCGGGAACGTGATGAGCGCCGACGCGAGCCGCAGCGCGCTCGGCGACCCCGAGGCGATGGAGGCGCTGCAGTTCGTCATCGACCTGTTCGTGAAGGACAAGGTCACCCCGCCGATCAAGAACCTGGTCACCGAGAGCTCACTGTCCAACTTCATGCAGGGCAACGTCGCGTTCATGCAGAACGGGCCGTGGCAGGTCGTGAACGCCCGGAAGGCCAAGTTCGACTGGGACATCATCCCGTTCCCGGCCGGCGCGAACGGAAGCACGCCGCGCGTCTCGGGGTCCAGCTTCGCCATTCCATCGGGGGTACGCGAGGGCGCCCAGCTCGATCTCGCGTGGAAGCTGCTCAAGACGCTCACCAGTACCGGCGCGCTCGACATCTACGCCAAGGCCGGCCGCAACAACCCGGCCCGGCTCAGCGCCGGGAGCGCGTTCCAGCCGCCGCCCGACAACCTCGGGATCGTCCAGGACATCCTGGCCGGCAAGGTCGCCGGCGGACACGCCTTCGACGTCACCACGAACTGGAACCAGGTCAAGCAGCTGCTCGGTCAGGATCTCCCGCGCACGTTCCTCGGCCAGGTCAGCGTCCCGGACGCCATCAACGGCCTGACGCCCCGTCTCGACGTACTGATGCGGCAGCATCTCGACACCGTCCGCCAAGCCACAGCCAGAAAGGGGTGAGCACAATGGCCATCTCCACGACAGACACCGCACCCGTCACCACCGCACCGGCACCGGTCAAGCACGCCCCGCCGCCGCGCTGGCGCAGCCGCGAAGCGCTCACCGCCTGGCTCTTCATCCTGCCCAGCCTGATCGGCTTCCTGATCTTCA
This sequence comes from Kribbella sp. C-35, assembly GCF_046549195.1. Taxonomy (NCBI): domain Bacteria; kingdom Bacillati; phylum Actinomycetota; class Actinomycetes; order Propionibacteriales; family Kribbellaceae; genus Kribbella; species Kribbella sp. C-35. Next base: position 129,434 of record NZ_JAJPWG010000006.1, on the reverse strand, counting down.
CCGCCGGACCGGTCGTCGCCGCCGGCGTCATCTCGCTGCTGAACTGGAACCTGTTCAGCGCACCGACCTGGGCCGGCCTGCACAACTTCGCCCGCCTCGGCCCCGATCCGACGTTCTGGACGGCGCTCGGCAGTACGGCGTACTTCACGCTGGTGAGCGTCCCGCTGACGATCCTGGTGAGCCTGCTGCTCGCACTGCTCCTCCATCAGGGCCTGAAACGGATCGCCATCTTCCGAAGCCTCCTGCTGTTGCCGTACGCAACCATCACGGTGGCGGTCGCGTTCGTCTGGATCTGGCTGTACATCCCGCACGACGGCCTGGTGAACGCCGTGCTCGGATGGTTCGGCATCAACGGGCCGGCCTGGCTCATCTCCGACACCTGGGCGATGCCCGCGTTGATCCTGATGAGCGTCTGGAAGAGCTTCGGCTTCGGCATGGTCGTCTTCCTGGCCGGCCTCCAGGCCATCCCGCAGCAGCTGTACGAAGCGGGCCGTGTGGACGGTACGTCGCCGTGGAAGAGCTTCCGGCACATCACGCTGCCGATGCTGTCCCCCGCGCTGTTCTTCGTGATCGTCACGTCGGTGATCGGATCGTTCCAGGTCTTCGACCAGGCGCTGATCATGACGAACGGCGGCCCGGGCACCCGCACCACCACGCTGGTCATGTACATCTACCGGACCGGCTTCGAGAACTACGACCAGGGGTACGCCGCCGCGCAGTCGCTCGTGCTGTTCGCCTTCATCGTGCTGATCACCGCAGGTCAGTTCCTGTTCCAGCGGAGGCTGGTGCACTATGACAACTGAAATCCGCCGGAAGCTGGTTGTCTTCACCTGTTTCCTGGTCACCGCGATCACGCTGGTCCCGGTCGTCATGATGGTGCTCGTCGCGTTCCAGTCCGACGGCGAGTCGATGGCCGCGAAGCCGTCGTTCTGGCCGAGCAGCTGGCACCCCGAGAACCTGACCCGCGCGTTCGAGCTCGTCCCGCTCGGCAAGTACCTGCTGAACACGATCTACTTCGCGGCCGGTACGACGCTGCTCGAAACGGTCACCGCGGCGCTCGCGGCGTACGCGTTCGCGCGGCTGAACTTCCCCGGCCGGAGCTGGCTGTTCGGCATCTACCTCGCGACCCTGATGATCCCGTCGCAGGTGACGCTGATCCCGCAGTTCGTGCTGGTCGCGAAGCTGCACGGCATCGACACCTGGCCGGGCATGATCCTGCCGCACGCGTTCACCGCGATCGGCGTGTTCCTGCTCCGGCAGTTCTTCCTCGGCATCCCGCGCGACTACGAGGAAGCCGCCCGGCTGGACGGCGCCAACCGGTGGCAGGCGTTCGTCCGCGTCATCGTGCCGCTCGCGGTGCCGGCCATCGCGACGCTGGCGGTCTTCAAGTTCATCGGCCAGTGGAACAACCTGCTGTGGCCGTTGGTGATCTCCAACAGCGACGCCACCCGGACCGCATCGGTCGGCCTGCAGGTGTTCCAGGACACCAACGGCACCCAGTGGAACCTGCTCCTGATGGCAGCCACCGTCACCACGATCCCGCTGATCGTCCTGTTCTTCCTGACCCAACGCTGGTTCGTCCGTGGAATCACCATGAGTGGCCTGGGAGGCCGTTGATGTCGTATCTGTGGTCCGTCTTCACCAAACCCTGGATCGGGTTGCCCGGTGACGAGCTCGGCCGGCTGATCTCCGGACTCGGATTCGCCGGCGCCGAGGTCCCGGTGCGCGACACGGCGTACGTGACACCGGCGACCGCCGAGGCCGAGCTGCCGAAGTTCACCGCCCAGTTACGGGCCGAGGGCATCGAACCCATCAGCGTGGCGAGCGACCTGTCCGAGCAGGTCTTCGCCGCGTGCGCGGAATCCGGCGTACCGATGATCCGGATCATGTCCGACCTCGGCCCCGACGGGTACGCCGCGTCCGTACGACGCAACCGCGAGCTGCTCGAACAGGCCGTCGTACTCACCGAGCGGTACGACGTACAGGTCGGAGTCCAACCGCATCACGGGCGGTACGTGTCGTCGACGCTCGGCGTACTGCAGCTGCTGGACGGGCTGCCCGACCGGTTCAAGCTCGTGTGGGATGCGGCTCATGACGCGCTCGCCGGTGATCATCCTGCGGTGACACTGGAACTCGGCGCGGACCGGCTCGGCATCGTGAACCTGAAGAACGTCCACTACGTCCGCGCGGACGGCGGCTGGAAGACGAACTTCGTCGAGGCCGAGGACGGGTTGTCCGACTGGCCGGCCGTGTTCGCGACGCTGCGGCAGCTCAAGTACACCGGCCCGATCTGCCTGACGGGTCAGTACTCCGATCCCGCCGTACCGGTGGAGACCCGGCTGGAAAGAGATCTGCGGTTCGCTGTCACATCGGCCGCACAGCATCCGTCAAGGGAGTGAAATCAACGGATCACACTTTGGAGAACCTCCCATGCAAGCACGGATGACCAACCCCGCAATGGTTCTGCCCGACGCCACGAAGGGCATCCAGAACATCTACAAGGCGATCGGGCAGTCCGGCACCGACGGTACGACACTCGAACTCGTGCACCTGCGCGCCAGCCAGATCAACGGCTGCTCGCCGTGCGTGTTCGGCGGCGTCAAGTCGGCCCTGAAGAACGGCGAGACCGACGAGCGGCTGCACCAGGTCGCGGCCTGGCGGGACTCCGACCTGTTCACCGACGCCGAGCGCGCGGCCCTCGAGATGACCGAGGCCGCGACCCGGCTGGCCGACAACCCGACCGCGGTCACCGACGAGATCTGGAGCGCCGCCGCCGACCACTTCGACGAGAAGGAACTGTCGGCGATCATCCTGATGATCGGGCTCACCAACCTGTTCAACCGGCTCAACACCACGGTGCGCGCGCCAGCCGGCGCCACCTGGTAGTCACTACGCTGGGCCCCGGATGTCGAGAAGATGTCCGGGGCTCCGACGTACCCGGGTGAATGGAGGCAAGCGATGAAATACATGCTGCTGATCTATGGGAACGACGAGACCTGGGACACGTTGCACGCCGAAGGCATCGAGCAGGTGCTGGACCAGCACCGGGTCCTCTCGGAGGAGTTGAAGGCGAAGGGCGAACTCGTCGACGGTATCGGGCTCACCACCGCGAACGCGCGCGTGGTGAAGGTGAACGACGGCGTCGCGGCGGTCACCGACGGGCCGTTCACGGAGGCCAAGGAAGTCCTGGCCGGCTACTACATCGTCGACTGCAGTCTCGACCGGGCGACGGAGATCGCCGCGCGGCTGCCGGAGGCAAGGTACTCACCCATCGAGATCAGGGAGTTCACCGATCCGATGGAGAGCTAGCCGGCCTCAGCTGGGCGTTGGACACCTGAGACCGGCGATTCGCTGACTCAGACCGCCGACGCCCGAACTGGCTCGTTGGACGCGAGGATGACCCCACCTGAGGCGGGTTGATCACCCATGCCCCGGCCACCTTGGACGTAGACGGTTGTGCCGGGCGCCGGCGCCTGGGCACCGTCGCCGAGTCGCAGCGTGGTCGTCATTCCGTTGCTCAGTCTGAGCATCGCCACGCGTCGCGGCCGCACCGACGGAATCGACGAGCTCACCTCGTGGATGCCGGTACACACCGCCGGTTGGATCGAAGCCCGGCCGAGTCCCGCGTTGCCGTGACTCCTCACATCACGGCACTGCTCGGCGAGCCTACTCATCGCTGACACACTTCCCCCTTCTCATCGTTACTCTCCCCGAGTGTTGGATCAGGCAACCCTCGCTGAGAGTGACGGTCTTTTCAAGGGATGGTGACCGGAATCCCGAGTGCCGGAACTCCTGTCCAGCCTGTGTTACGACCATCCTTACTGGCCACCGTTACTGACCACCGAAGCCAGTGGTAGCAATGCCCTTGATGATCTGGCGCTGGAAGAACAGGAACACCACGACCAGCGGCAGCGCGGCCAGGATCGCGGACGCCATGTTCTGCGCGTACTGCAGCCCATAAGCGCTCTTCACCGTCTGCAGGCCGACCGGCAACGTCATCAGGTCCGCGTCCGTGGTCACGATGAACGGCCACAGGAAGTTGTTCCACGCCCCGATGAACACGAAGATCGCCACCGCGGCGAGGATCGGCCGCGACAACGGCAGGACGACAGACCAGAACACCCGTAGCCGCCCCGCGCCGTCGACCCGCGCCGCGTCCTCCAGCTCGACCGGGATCTGGTCGAAGAAACGCTTGAGAATCAGGACCATCGCGGGCGCGAACGCCTGCGGCAGGATGATGCCCCAATACGTGTCGACCAGGTTGAACGCCAGCATCTGCCGGAACAACGGCACGATCAGCAACTGCGGCGGAATGATGATCGCCGCGATGATCGCGGCGTACAACAATCGCTTGCCCTTGAAGTTCACCCGCGAGAACGCGTACCCGGCCAGCGCCGACGTCGCGACCGTGATGAACGTGATCGCCACCGACGTGATCAAGCTGTTCCACGCCCAGGACGGGATGTCGCCGGCGGACAGCACCTTGCGGTAAGCCTCGAAGCTGAGACCGTCAGGCGGGTTCAGCGTGATCTGCGACGCACCGGCGTCCGCTTCGCTCTTCAGCGACGTGAGCACCGCCCACGCGAACGGCACCAGCCACGTTACGGCCAGGACCGCAAGGACGAGCAGCGCGGCCATTCTGGACACGCTCCAGGGGTTTTCGCCTGGCTTGTGCGTTTGTTTGATCGAACGACTCAGGGTGTAAGTGCTCACGAGGCGCTCCTGCGGTTGATCAGCTTGTACTGCGCCAGCGACACCAGGACGATGAGCGCGAAGAACAGGTACGAGATGGCCGACGAGTAACCGAACCGGTAGCCGGTGAAGCCGGACTCGTAGATGTACTGCACGATCGACCGCGTCTTCCCGGCCGGACCGCCGTTGGTCAGCATGTAGATCTGGTCGAACACCTTCAGCGACGCGAGGATCTGCAACGTGACCAGCAGCGCCGTGGTCGGTGCCAGCTGCGGGATCACGATCGAGAACAGCTGCCGCCACTTGCCCGCGCCGTCGAGTGCCGCGGCCTCGAACTGCTGCTCGGGAATGTTCTGCAGCGCCGCCAGGTAGAGCAGGAAGTTGAACCCGATCGTCCACCACAGCGTGGTGACCACGACCGAGATCATCGCCACATTCGGGTCCTGCAACCACGCCACCGGCGCAATGCCGAACTCGCCGAGGACGCCGTTGATGAACCCGAGCTTCGGGTTGTACATCCAGCTCCAGAACATCACCACGACGGTCGACGCGAGCAGGTACGGCAGGAAGAACGACAGCCGCCACAGCCAGCGCCCCGGCAGGCCGAGGTTCACGAGCAGTGCGAACGCGAGTGACAGGACGATGAGCGGGACCGTGCTCAGCACCGTGAACCACACGGTGTTCCCGAGCGACTTCCACATGTCCGGGTCCCGCAACGCGTCGGCGTAGTTGGAGAATCCGACCAGTCCGCTCCCCGCACCGGTCAGCGTCTCGCCGGTGAAGCTGAGGTACAGGCCGTAGATGGCCGGCACCACCAGAAAGAGCACGAACAGTACGGCGAACGGCGCCGCGAAGGCCCACCCGGCGAGGGTCTCCCCACGCTTCGCCCGAGCCTTGCCCTGAGCAGTGACCTCCGCCGTCGTCGCGGCCGGAGTGTCGATAGCAGTAGACATCTGTGCCTCTCCTCTCACACCGGCTGCGGACGGTCGAGCAACTTGTTCAGCCGGCCGACGAACCCGTCGAACCCGGCCGCTGGATCACCACTGCCGAGGAACACGTTCTGCACGTTCTCGGCGAAGTAGTTCTGGAAGTCGCTGCCCGCGCCGCTGAACCACACGTCCGGGTCGTAGTTCACGTACGCCGGGATGCCCGCGTAGTTCGACTGCGGCTTCAGCGCCTGGTACTCCGCGCTCGTCGCGACCGGCTGGTACGCCGGGATGTGGCCGCCGCCGGCCCACTTCACCGACCGCTTCAGCAGCTCGGCCACCATCGTGTAGACGTGCTTGCGGCGCTCCGGCGACACCTTCGACTGCCGCGGCAGCACGAACGTGTGTGAGTCGGCGTACGCCGCCTGCGTCCCGAACATGGTCGGGATCGGTACCGCGTCGACGGGCAGCTTCGCTTCCTTCAGCACCGGGAGCTCCCAGACACCGCCGAAGAACATGCCGCTTTCGCCGTGCAGGAACTCGCTGGTCGCCGTACCGCCGTCGCCGCTGCGCGAGGCGATCGTGTCGTTGAGCAGGGACCGGATGAAGGTCAGGGTCTTCACCGCGGCGTCCTTGTCGACCTCGGCCTGCCGGCCGGGTACGAGCTTCATGTCGGCGCCGGTCTGCCTGTAGAGGGTGTAGAACAGCCGCCACATCTGGGCGCCGTCACCGAGGTAGCCGTACGACAGGCCATGCTTCCCGGTGACCTTCTGCAGCTTGGTCGCGACCTCGGTGAACTCCTCCGGGCTCTTCAGCGAGTGCAGAGCCTCCGTGACACCGGCCTTCTCAGCGTGATCGGTGTTGTAGTAGAGCACGAACGGGTGCGTGTCGAGCGCGATCGCGTACAGCTTCCCGTCGTACTGGCACTTCTCCCAGACGCGGTCAGGGAAGTCCTCCTTGTGGAGGCCGGCCTCGGCGAGCAGGTCGAGATCCCACGGCTCGAGCAGGCCGCCCGGCGCATAGCCCGCGATTCGGGACGCGTGCATGATCGCCACGTCCGGGGCGCGGCCGCCGGCCGATGCCATCGCGAGTTTCGTGTAGTACGGCGGTCCCCAGGCGAGCACCGTCTGGGTCGTGCGAAAGCCGAGGTTCGCGGCGTTGACGGCGTCCACCAGGCCTGCCATCACCGTGCCGTCACCACCGGTCAAGAGGTGCCAGTAGTTCAGGTTGGTCGTCGTACGCGACGCACCGGGCGCGCAGCCGACGAGCAACCCACCACCGGCCAGCGCGGCCGCTGCTTTGAGCAGGCTGCGCCGGGAGAAATCTTCACTCATGCGGTCTCCTTCGGGGGCGACCCGAAAATTACATCGTTAGAATGACCGGCACAAGACTCCGATGTGGGATTTTGTGGAAACGTATCCGTTAACGTGCGGTACTGGCGCGCTCGACCACGCGGTGCGGGATCATCACCCTGCGCGGCGGCGCATCCTTGTCCGCCATCCGCTCGGCCAGCAGGTCGAGGGCCGCGGCGACGAACTCCCGCCGGTCGAAGGCGATCGTGGTCAGCGGCGGGATCATGAACTGGCTGTCGAGGATGTTGTCGAACCCGGCCACCAGCGTCTGCTTCGGTACGTCGATACCCGCGCTCCACAGTGCGGACAAGGTCCCGGAGGCCATCGTGTCGGTGAAGCAGAAGAACGCGTCCGGCAACTCGTGCTCAGCCAAGTACTTCCCCACCACGGTCGCGGCACCCTCGGGCCGCCAGCGGTCGAGGCTGATCTCGAGGCTCGGATCGATCGGTACGCCGGCCTCCTCGAGCGCCTCGCGGTACCCCTTGGTCCGCAGCCGCGACGCCGCCGTACCCGGGGCTTCGGCCGAGCCGCCGAGGACTCCAGCGCCGCTGGAGCCGCGCGGGATCTCCGGCGTACCGACGGCTGCGATGCGCCTGCAGCCCTGTGCCAGCAGATGCTTCGTCAGGTCCCGCGCAGCCGCGACGTTGTCGATGGCGACCTGGCTCACGACGTCCTGGTCGACGTCACCGATCAGCACAAGCGGCGGCAGCGGACCGGCCGTCATCACCGCGCTGTCGTCGAGGTTCACCGGGTTCAGGATCAGACCGTCCACCAGGTACGCGCGGGCCTTCGAGAGCAGCTCGAACTCGCGCTTGGGCTCGGCCGCGGTCTGCTCGATCTGCACACCCAAGCCGCGCTCGTGGGCGAGCTCGACGACCAGGTGCACGATCTCAGCGGAGTACGGCCGGAGCAGGTCGGGCAGCGCCAGCGCGATCATGCCGGAGCGGCCGTTGCGGAGCCCACGTGCGCTCATGTTCGGCACGTAGTCGAGCTCGGCGAGCGCACTCTCCACCCGGGCCCGGGTCTCGGGACGCACGAACACGACGCCGTTGATCACGTTCGACACCGTCTTCGGCGACACCCCGGCGAGCTTGGCGACATCTTTGACGGTGGGACGCATGGTGCCCATTGTCACACCTGGCACACGTTGTCACGCATCAGCGCGTAACCAGGGCACCGCCGTTCACATGCAAGACCTGACCGGTCAGGTGGCGGGCGGCAGGTGATGCGAGGAAGTGGATGGTGCCGGCGATGTCCTCGACCTGACCTTCGCGTTTGGTCAACGTTGCCTGCAGCAAAGTCTCGCGGCGCTCGGCGGTGAGCCGGCCCTGGAAGAACTCGGTCTCCGCGGTGAAGCCCGGCGCGACGACATTGGAGGTCACCCCTCGGGCCCCGAGCTCGGTCGCCGCGTCGACGTTCCACATCGCCAGCGCCGCCTTCGAAGCGCCGTACGAACCCGCCCCGCGGGCACCCGCGATCGAGCCCAGATGCACGACGGCGGTGGTGAGTCGGGGCGCCAGGGCCGTCGTCGTGAGGACTGCACTGATCAGGTTGGCGTCGAGGTTCGCCAGCCAGTTCGCCTTCAGTTGTGCGAGATCGCCGTCCGGACGGCCGAAGTCGGTGTTGCCGCCGGCATTGTTGACCAGAACATCGACCCGCTCGGGCAGTTCGTCCAGCAGTCGCTCCACCTGCGCCGGATCGGTCGCGTCGCACACCACTCCCCTGGCTCCGAGGTCCGCGGCGGTCTTCTCGAGTACGTCGGCGCGCCGGCCGGTGATCACCACCTCGTCGCCGTCCGCGCGGAACCGCTCCGCGGTCGCCCGCCCGATCCCGCTCGCTCCCCCGGTCACCACGATCGTCCTCATTCGACTTCCTCACGTTTAGCTCTAAATGTTTAGACCTAAACGTAGCATGGGTCCGGTGAGCGACAACTACCCACTGGACGCCCCGAGTCCGTACCCGGCCGCGGAGATCGCCCGTGCCTGGCAGCGGGAACGCCCCGGTACGCCGACCGACTCGATCGAGATCGTCACTCCCCTGTGGCGGCTGGCGAAGCTGTTCGCCGACGACCGGCGCCGCGTCCTTGCCGACGCCGGCGTGGATCCCGCGACGCTCGATCTGCTCAGCGTGCTGCGGCGCGCAGGTACGCCGTACGAGCTCAGTACGCGCGAACTGGCCCGCCGTACGCTCGTCACCGCCGGGGCGATCTCACAGCGGGTCACCCGGGCCGAGGACAGCGGGCTGGTCACGCGGCGACCCGCGGACGACGGGAGTCGCGCGGTCGTCGTCACGCTCACTCAGGCCGGCCACGACCTGATCGAGAGGACGGTCGACCAGGTGCTCACGCGAGAGTCCGAGCTGGTCGCGTCGCTCTCCCCCACCGCCCGCACCCAGCTCGCGGGCCAGCTCCAGGGTCTGCTCGACGAAGTCGCCCGGGTCGCTCGCAAACCTTCCTGACGGCCTTGAAGCTTTTCTCCAAGGCTGGAGGTGCAGCGGCAGAGCAAAGTTCGCATGGGCGGTTCAATGAGACCATTGAAGGATGCTTCCTGCTGACAGTCACGACGTCATCCAGGTGCGCGGCGCCCGCGAGAACAACCTCAGCGGCGTCTCGCTCGACATCCCCAAACGCCGGCTCACCGTCTTCACCGGAGTCTCCGGTTCCGGCAAATCCTCACTCGTCTTCGACACCATCGCCGCCGAGTCCCAGCGGCTGATCAACGAGACCTACACCGCGTTCGTGCAGAACTTCATGCCGAGCCTCGGCCGGCCGGACGTCGACGCGCTGCGGAACCTGTCCGCCGCGATCATCGTCGACCAGGAACGGATCGGCGCCAACGCCCGCTCCACCATCGGTACGGCGACCGACGCCCACACCATGCTCCGAGTGTTGTTCAGCCGCGCCGGTACGCCGTACGCCGGACCGCCCTCGGTCTTCAGCTTCAACCGGGCCGAAGGCATGTGCCCGGTGTGTGAAGGGCTCGGGTGGACCACCGAGTTCAACCTCGACGAACTCGTGGACCGCGAGAAGACCCTCAACCAGGGGCCGATCAAGGCGCCCGGGTACTCGGTCGACAGTTGGCACTGGCAACTGATGGCGCAGTCGGGCCTGTTCGACCCGGACCTGCCGCTGAAGGACTACCCGGCCGAGGCGTGGCAGCAGTTCCTCTTCCAGGAGCCGATCAAGATCCGGGTCGGCAAGAGCAATCTGACCTTCGAAGGGCTCATCAGCAAGCTGAAACGGCAGTACCTGAGCAAGGATCCGCAGTCGATGCAGAGCCACGCGCGAGCGTTCGCCGAGCGCGCGATCCGGCAGGAGACGTGCCCGGACTGCGGCGGCGTACGGCTCAACGAAGCGGCCCGGAGTGTCACCGTGGACGGCCGGACGATCGGTGAGTGTTCGGCGATGCAGATCAGCGACCTCGCCCAGTTCGTTGCCGGGGTCAACCATTCGGGGGTCGGGCCGATGCTGGACGGGCTCCGGCACCTGCTCGAGTCCTTCGTGACGATCGGCCTCGGATACTTGAGCCTGGATCGCGAGTCGTCGACGCTGTCCGGAGGTGAGGCGCAGCGGGTGAAGCTGGTGCGTCATCTCGGGTCCAGCCTGAGCGATGTCACCTATGTCTTCGACGAGCCGACGGTCGGCCTGCATCCGCACGACATCCAGCAGATGAACGACCTGCTGCTCCAACTGCGGGACAAGGGCAACACGGTGCTGGTCGTCGAGCACAAGCCGGAGACGATCCGGATCGCCGATCACGTCGTCGACCTCGGTCCCGGTGCGGGGCTGTCCGGCGGGCGGCTCTGCTTCGCCGGCGACGTGGACGGTTTGAAGACCTCCGGGACGCTCACCGGGCAGTATCTCGATCACCGCGTGACCGTGCGGGACGACGTACGACGCCCGACCGGGAAGATCGCGATCGAGAACGCGACGCTGCACAATCTGCGCGACGTGAGCGTGGACGTTCCGCTCGGCGTCCTCACGGTGGTGACCGGGGTCGCGGGATCCGGGAAGAGTTCGCTCATCCACGGATCGCTGGCGGGGCGGGACGGCGTGATCATCGCGGGTCAGGAACCGATCCGCGGGTCGAAGCGGAGCAATCCGGCGACGTACACCGGGCTGCTGGATCCCATCCGCGCGGCGTTCGCGAAGGCGAACAAGGTGAAGCCCGGGTTGTTCAGCGCGAACTCGGTCGGCGCCTGTCCGACGTGCAAGGGCATCGGGCTGGTGTACACGGACCTCGCGATGATGGCCGAGGTTGCGTCGGTGTGCGAGGACTGCAACGGGGCCCGGTTCACGGCCGAGGTGCTTGGGTATCGGTTGCGCGGCAAGAACATCAGCGAAGTACTGCGGATGACGGTGGCCGAGGCGCGCGAGTTCTTCGGACCGAGTACAGCACGGACGGCGCGGACCATCCTGGATCGGCTCGCGACGGTCGGGCTCGGGTACATCGGGCTCGGGCAGCCGCTGACCACACTCTCGGGTGGTGAACGGCAACGGCTCAAGCTGGCGATCAACATGGGCCGGACCGGGTCGATCTACATCCTCGACGAGCCGACGACCGGACTGCACCTCGCCGACGTCGACAAGCTCCTCGGCATGCTCGACACGCTCGTCGACCAGGGCAACACGGTGATCGTGATCGAGCACCACCAGGCGGTGATGGCGCATGCCGACTGGCTCATCGATATCGGCCCGGGAGCCGGCCACGACGGCGGCCAGGTCGTCTTCACCGGAACCCCCGCGGACCTGGTCGAGAGCAGCCCGACCATCACGGCCGAGCATCTCCGCGAGTACGTGTCAGTGGCCTGAGAAGCGGTCGATGTCTGCGAGTTCCTGGGTGAGGTCCGCTGGTTCGAAGAGGTCGACCGCGAGGGTGGCGTGCTGCCAGGTGCCGATGGGGCGGCCTGCTTGCACGATTGCGGGACGCAGCATGCCGCCGCCCGGGAAGATCGAGGTCGGCAGGTCGAAGTGGCGGTTCTGATAGCCGAGCAGGTAGGCGTCGAACTCGCCGAGCATGCGGATGTCTTGGCAGCCCGGGAGGTCCTCGACGGCGTGCAGGGCGGTGGTCTCGACCTCGAAGGAGGTTGTGGCCACCGCCTCGACGGCTCGGCGAGCGAGCGGTAACGGCAAGCCGGACCAGGTCGCGAAGTCGCGTGCGGTAGCTGGGCCGTAAGCGGTCAGGTAGCGGCGGGCCAGGTCCTCGGGATCGCCCTCGAGGACCAATGGCTTGCCCAGCCAGTCGCTGACGGCGACCCAGCTCTCCCCCGGGCCGTAGCAGAGCCGGCCGAGGAGTCCGGTGTGGCGGATCAGGGCGTAGATCGCCTGCCCTTTCGGTTCTGCGACCAGGCCGGCGCGGACCAGTACGTCGGCCAGTTCGGCGCGGTTGCTCGGGCCGTGGGCGAGCAGCCAGTCCTCGAGTACGTCGGCGGCCTCGGCGCGGATGCGTTCCGGCAGGCCGAGTTCGCCGTACCGGCGTTCGGTGTCCTTGATCGCCTTCGGGCCGAGCAAGCCGAGCAGCGGGCCGGCGTCCTCGGTCGCGACGAGTTGGAGAGTGCCGCGCATGAACCAGCCGCGGATCACGGAGCGGTCGGTCGCCTGGGCCGTCGAGACGTCGGCGAGCGTGGTCGCGGTCGATCGGGCGCGGACGGCGTACGACGCTCCTCGCCAGGTCTGGGCCTGGAGTCCCCCCGCCCGGCGTACGACGTCGGCCACCCCTCCGGGGCCGGCCTCGTTCACCGGACGCGCGAGGCAGTTGGCCTGCATCCTGGCTGCCAGTAACCAGTCCACAGACCTCCGCGCCACCTTTGCATGACACCACGAACCGGGCCTGTGCGCATCCCTAAAGACAAAAGTCGTCAGAGGGCAGGCTCGACCAGATCGGCGTACGCCGCCTGGCCGGTCACATTCGGGTGGTAGGACTCGCTGACCGGGTTGGACAGGCCGTTGATCCACTCCGGGCTGCCGCACACCGAGTGCCCGATGAACTTCGACGTCGGGTTCACGAACGTGAAGCCGGCCGCGCCCGCCGACGCCGAGACCTTCGAGTTCAGCAGGTCGGCGGTCCCGTTCAGCTTGGTCATCTCGTCCGGGCTGAAGAACGTGCCGGCGTTGCAGTCGGTGCCGTTGAACAGGCGCGGGTACCCGACCACGACGACCTTCGCCGACGACGCCCGGCTCCGGATCGACGAGTACAGGCTGTTCAGCCGGCCCGGCAGCGTGTTGTTGATGATCGAGTTCGCGTTCGCGACCGCGCTGTTGCAGTCGCCGAGCCAGGACGGCTTGGCGCATTCGGTGATCACCGACGAGAAGCCGGCGTCGTTGCCGCCGACCTGGACGGAGACGATGTTGGTGGAGCTGGTCACCGAGGACAGCTGATTGGCGGTGACGTCGGCGACCCTGGCGCCGGAGCAGGCGACGAACGTGAGGTTCGCGCCCATCCGGCCGGCGTCGATGTACGCGTACGCCTTCGTGGAGCGCTGGCAGGACCCGCTGCTCGAGATGTAGGTGCGGGTCCCGACACCGGAGGCGTACGAGTCGCCGAGTGCGACGTAGTTCGGCGCCGCGGCATGCGCGACACCCGGGCTGAGGAGGATTGCGGCGCCGAGGGCCGCGGCGGAAAGCAGACTGGCGAATGACTTCATGGGGGCGGACCGCCTTTGCCTGAGCGGGAGGTAGCGACTGAAGTACTCAACGTCACCTTCGCTGACCCGCGAGTAACACACAAGGGCTTGGTAACAAATTCACCGTGGATTCCAGGTGACGGTCACCAACTAGCTGTCACCAACCGCGGTGATCTTCAGGAACGCTCCGGACCGGGCACGGAGAGGGGGTCGAAACCGTACGGCAGTTCGAGACGATGCGCGGCCATCAGGTCGGCGTCGCCGAGCAGGTCCCGGGTCTTGCCGTCGGCCACGATCCGGCCGCCGTCCATCAGCAGGCTCCGTTCGCAGAGCTGCAGCGCGTACGGCAGGTCGTGGGTGATCATCAGCAGCGTCACGTCGAGCCCGGCGAGGATGTCGGCGAGCTCACGGCGGGCCGCGGGATCGAGGTTGCTCGACGGCTCGTCGAGGACCAGTACTTCGGGACGCATCGCGAGGACCGTGGCGACGGCGACCCGGCGGCGCTGACCGAACGACAGGTGGTGCGGGGCGAGGTCGGCGTGGTCCTGCATACCGACCTGAACGAGAGCCTCCTGGACGCGATCGGCGAGCTCGGAGCCGCGCAGGCCAAGGTTCGCGGGCCCGAAGGCGACGTCGTCGCGGACTGTCGGCATGAAGAGCTGGTCGTCCGGGTCCTGGAAGACCAGCCCGACCTTGCGTCGAATCGCCGTCAGGTGTTCGCGATGTACGCCGGTGCCACCGATCTGAATGCGTCCGCTCCCGGTCCCACCGGCGACCGACCCGAGGATGCCATTGAGATGCAGTACGAGCGTGGTCTTGCCCGCTCCGTTCGGGCCGAGCAGCGCGACGCGCTCGCCGCGCTCCACGGTGAAGTCGACGCCGAACAGCGCCTGCCGCCCGTCGGGATAGGCGAACACCAGCCGCTCGACCTGAATCGCAGGACCGCTCACAAGCTCACCACCCTAGCCGCGACCGCGATCGTCACCGCGGCCAGGGAGATCGCCAGACCCTCGAGCCACTGCGCCCGGGTCGCGCCCGAGACGCTGAGCAGCGGCATTCGTCCGGTGTAACCGCGCGAGCGCATCGCCAGATGGACGCGCTCGCCTCGCTCGAAGCTCCGCACGAACAGGGCGCCGACTCCCCCGGCGACCGCCTTCAGATGACCGACCCGGCCGCCGGTGTACCCGCGGGATTCCCGGGCGACCCGCATCCGGTGCAAGTCGTCCGACACCACGCTCAGGTACCGAACCATGAACGACAGGATCGCCACGAGGGTGGCCGGCAGGCGCAGCCGCTCGAGCCCAGCCAGTAGGTCGCGCGGCGCGGTCGTCGCGGACAGCAGGATCGCCGCGATCACCCCGAGCGTGCCCTTCGCCAGCACGTTCCAGGCGCCGAGCACACCCGACTGGGACAGGTGCAGCCCGAGTACGTCGACCTGCGGGCCGGTCGCGACGAACGGCAGCAACAACGCGAACACGATGAACGGCGTCTCGACCGCGAGCCGCCGCGACACCACAGTCGCCGGCAACTTCGCAACGGCAACGGCCCCGACGAGCATCACGGCGTACAGGCCGAACGCCCAGAAGATCGCGGCCGGGGTGGAGACGACCGCGAGCACGAACACGAACAGCGCGACGACCTTCACCTGCGCCGGGACGCGGTGAACCGGGCTGTCCACCGCGACAAGCAGGCCGTCCCCACTCATGACGCCTTGTTTGTCCGGAGAGAGGCGAGCTTGGCGATCGCGAGGCCGACGACGATCGTCACCAGTACGCCGATGATCCCTGCGAGTGCGCCGGATACTTGTGCGTTGCCGATCCCGTGTACGCCGTAATCGGCCAGCGGACTGCCCGCGACCGCCGAGTGCTTCGCCGCACTCTCGAATCCGAGTTTGGCGCCGACGAACTCCAGCCCGTCCGGGTGCGCACTCGCGAACAAGCTCAGCCCGCCCGCGACGATCAGCGTCACGGCGATCCCGACTCCGAGCGAGCGGCCGGCCGGCTTCGCGGCGATCGGCTTGTCCGGTGACACCGTGGAAGTGTTGCCGTCGGCATCGACCAGGACCAGGTCCTGCTGCAGGTGCCGAGCGGCGTACACGAGGTCCGGCCGGGTCGCGACGACCGCGCTCAGCACGGCCGCGGTGATCACGGCCTCGCCGATCCCGACCAGGATGTGCCAGCCGACCATCGCGGTCGCGAGTTTGCCGAGCGGGATGTCGACCGCGCCGCCGATCGAGTACAGCCCGGTGAACGCCAGGGCCGCGATCGGCACCGACACCAGCGCGCCGACGGTCGCCGCGGGTACGACGCTGCCGACCCGGCGCGGCAGCACCTTCAGCAGGGACCGCGTCAGGAAATATCCGACGAGCACCGTGATCAGGCCCATCAACGTGATGTTCGTACCCAGCGCCGTCAACCCGCCGTCGGCGAACAACAGTCCCTGCACCAGGAGCACCGTCGCCATCACCAGTACGGCGGTCCACGGCCCGACCAGCACAGCCGCGAGCGCGCCGCCGAGCAGGTGACCGCTCGTCCCCGCGCCGACCGGGAAGTTCACCATCTGCACCGCGAAGACGAACGCCGCCGTCAGCCCGGCCAGCGCCGGACCGGTCTCGCGGAGTTCACGGTTCGCCCGTTGCAGGCTGAAGCCGACCGCCCCCGCCGCGATCAGGCCGGTGGCGACGGACGTGGGCGCGTTGAAGAAGCCGTCAGGGACATGCACTCGCTCATTCTTGTTCTTGTTGCGACCGAATCGCAACAAGAAGTCTCAAAGCTCCTTCAGTGCCTCACCGATCGCCCGGTGGAATGTCGGATACGCATAGATCATCTGACGCAGCGTGTTCACCGGTACAGCGGCGTGCACCGCGACCGCCAACGCACTGAGTACCTCGCCACCCGTCGGACCCGCGCTCGTGGCGCCGACCAGCACGCCCCGGTCGGCGTCCATCACGACCTTGATGAAGCCCTCGTTGCCGGCCTTGTGGATCCAGCCGCGCGTCGAGGCCGGGATCGGCGTCGACCCGGTCCGCACGTTCAGCCCCGCGTCGCGCGCCTGCTGCTCGGTCAGCCCGACCGCACCGATCTCCGGGTCGGTGAACGTGACCCGCGGCATCGCGTGGTAGCTCGCGGTCGGAGCGTCCGCCTCCTGCAGGATGTCGCGGACCGCGATGTCGGCCTGGTACATCGCGTTGTGGGTGAACGCGCCGACCCCGGTGACGTCACCGACCGCCCAGACCTTGTCGCCCGCGCGGACGTGCTCGTCGACCTCGACCCGGCGCGCCGTCGGGTCCAGACCGAGCTTGTCCAGCCCCAGGTCCGCCGTCGCCACCCTGCGACCGGTTGCCACCAGCAACTTCTCGCCGCTCGCCGTCGCCCCGTCCGCGAGCGTGACGGTGAACGTGCCGTCGGCGTACCCGACCTGCTGCGCGTGCGCGCCGAGGCGGAACGTCACGCCGTCGCGCTCGAGCGCCTCGCGGGCCAGCACACCCGACTCCGGCTCCTCCATCGACAGCACCTCAGGAGCGCCTTCGACGACGGTCACCTGGACGCCGAAGCGGGCGAACACCTGCGCCAGCTCCATGCCGATCGCGCCGCCGCCGAGGACGACGAGAGACGCGGGCAGTGTCTCGGCCTCGATCGCCTCGCGGTTCGTCCAGTACGGCGTACCCGCCAGGCCGTCGATCGGCGGGACGGACGGGACCGTCCCGGTCGCGATCACGATGCCGCGGGCCGCCTCGTACTCGGTGTCGCCGGCGCGGACCGTGTTCGGGCCGGTGACGGTGGCGACGTCCTTGATGACGGTCGCGCCCTTGTTCACCAGCCGGTCGACCGCGACCTGGTCGTTCCAGGTGTCGGTCGCCTCCTCGCGGATCCGCTTCGCGACCGGCGTCCAGTCCGGCTGCACGGTCGCCGTACCGGCCATGCCGTCGACACGACGGGTCTCGGCGATCAGGTTCGCGGCCCGGATCATCATCTTGCTCGGGATGCACCCGTAGTACGGGCACTCGCCGCCGACCAGCCGCGACTCGATCCCGACCACCCGCAGCCCGGCTTGCGCCAGCCTCCCCGCCGTCTCCTCTCCGCCGACCCCGAGCCCCACCACGACGACATCCACCTGTTCAGCCATGCCGCCCAATCTCCCAGAGCAGCCGGAACCGGCCAAGTCGCCACCCGGCGCGTCATCGCACCGTAAGCAGGCGTTCACCACCCGCCACTAGGCTCCCGCACTCGTAGAAGTGAGGACAGAGTTGTTCGATTTCTCAGGACTCGGCACCATCGATCTCGGCACGGTCATCGCCCTCGTCTCCCTGATCGGTACGTCGATCGTGTGGCTGCTCGACCGGTATCTCTGGCGGCGCAAACGACTCGTGTACCGGGTCCAGGTGGACGCGCAGATCGGCGTCCACCCGCGGCAGCACCGCGCCCGGGAAATGGTCGACATCGAGGTCGTGCACCAGGGCAGCCCGGTGCAGGAGCCGAGCATCGTGCTGCTCCGGGTCGACAACACCGGCACCGACATCGACGCGCGCGATATGCAGGGTGAGGTCGAGTTCAGCTTCCCGGACCGGAAGATCGTCCGGATGAAGGTGGTCGAGTCGCACCCGCCCAAGCTGGGCGCGATGATCGAGAAGGAGATGAAGCCGGCCGGCTATGTCGACCAGGACACGCTGGTGCTGCCCAAGCTCGCGATCAACCACGGCGACCACTTCAAGTTCCTGCTGGTGCTGTCCGGCCGGGGCAAGAGCGTCACGCACTCCGGCTACCTGGCCGGCGGAGCGAACGGCGGCGTCTACCACGAGCCGCGACCGCGCGGACCGGGCCGCCGTACGTTGATCTTCGGTGCGACGACGCTCGTACTCGTCGGCGCACTCGTCGCCTTCTTCCTGGTCGACGTCGTGCAGCCGCCGGACGACTGCGCGTCCGGTCAGCTGCGGGTGATCGGGTCGACCGCGGTCGAGCCGACCATGACCGAGCTGCGTAGCGCGTATGCGTCCGACTGCACCCGCGCGGACATCACGATCGCCGCCAACGGCAGCCTGAGCGGCGTGCAGGAGCTCGTCGAGCTGGGCGCCAAGGACGCGAAGGCGGCGAGCAACGTGATCGCCATGTCGGACGGCGCCGCAGCCGACGCGCCCAACCTCAGCGGCGAGTCGGTCGCGGTCGTCATGTTCGCGGTCGTCGTCAACCGGGCGGCCGGCGTCACCGCCCTGACGGCGGCCCAGCTGCGGGACATCTACAGCGGGAAGGCGACGAACTGGAACCAGGTCGGCGGTAAGGACCTGCCGATCCGGATGGTCAGCCGGGTCGGACCCAACTCCGGCTCACGGCGGGTGTTCCGGGAGAAGGTGCTCGGCGGCATCCAGGAACTCGGCATCACCTCCGACGACTGCCGTCGCGACGACGACGCCACCGCGGCGAAGTACCACCGTTGCGAGGTCGGCACGACGGAGGAACTGCTCACCCGGGTGAACGACATCGACGGCGCGATCGGGTACGCCGAGCTCGGCGCGGCCCGGAAGTACCCGGAGATCGTCGCTGCGACCCTCGACGGCGTCGTACCGGACACGTCGAAGATCGCCGACCGCTCGTACAAGTTCTGGGAAGTCGAGCACGCCTACACCTACAAGTCACCGGATCCGAAGTCGCTCACCGCGGCGTTCCTCGACTACGTACGGTCGACGCAGGCACGGCCGATGCTGGAGCGGGGCGGCCTCGTTCCCTGCGCTGATCTGCCGGCCGGGTTCTGCGGCTAATCTGCTGCCCATGTACGTGATCGCGCACCTCAGTGACCCGCATCTCGACGGCTCGGAGGAGGCGCGATCGCGGCTCCGGCGAATCACGTCGTACCTGCGAGAGTTCCGCCGCCCGGTCGACGTCGTCCTGGTCACCGGCGACCTGGCGGATCACGGTCTGGAGTCCGAGTACGCCGAACTCGCCGCGGAGCTGAAGCTGGACGTACCCGTGTTGGTGCTGCCGGGCAACCACGATGTCAGCGCGCCCTTGCGCGCTGGCCTGGCGTCGTTCGTCGACTCGGCCAGCGACGGGCATCCGGTGCACCAGGTGCACGACATCGGCGGCGCGAGGTTCGTCCTGCTCGACACGTCGGTGCCAGGCGCCGACCACGGCCTGCTGTCTACCGAGTCGCTCGCGTGGCTCGACGGTGTGCTCGCGGAACCCGTCGGCGGTCTGTTGTTCGTGGCGTTCCATCACCCGCCGTTCGAGCTGAACCATCCGGTCCTCGACCAGTGGCTGCTCCGCTCGGGCCCGGAACTCGAGGCCGTTCTCCGGGGCAAACCAATCACCGCCCTGCTCGCCGGGCACGTGCACAACGGCCTCGCAACCACCTTCGCCGGGCTGCCGTTCCTGGTCGCACCAGGGGTCCGCTCGACCCCGCCACTCCCCTTCGAGCCCCCGGCCCCCGGCGGCGGCCTGGTCGACAGCACTACCGCCCACCCCGGACTGGCACTCCACATCCACACCCCGGGCGCACCGCTCCAAACCATCTTCCGGCACCCGGCCTGACCTCTAGTGTGATGACATGTACGTCATCGCGCACCTCAGTGACCCGCACCTCGACGGCTCCGACGAGGCGCGGTCGCGGCTCCGGCGAATCACGTCGTACCTGGGAGAGTTCAGCCGGCCGGTCGACGTCGTCCTGGTCACCGGCGACCTAGCGGATCACGGACTGGAGTCCGAGTACGCCGAGCTTGCCGCGGAGCTTGCGTTGCCCATGCCGGTGCTGGTCCTGCCGGGCAACCACGATGTGAGTACGCCGTTCCGCGCCGGGCTCACGGCGTTCGTCGACGCGCCAGGTGAGGGGCATCCGGTACACCAGGTTCGCGACGTCGGGGAGGCCCGCTTCGTGCTGCTCGACACGACGGTCCCCGGCGAGAACCACGGTCTGCTGCCGGAGGAGTCACTGGCCTGGCTGGACGGCGTACTGCGGGAACCGTTCGACGGACCGTTGTTCGTCGCGTTCCACCAGCCCCCGTTCAACCTGCATCACCCGAAGATGGACCAGTGGATGCTCCGCACCCGCGAACCCTTCGCCGCCGTCCTCCAGGACAAGCCGGTCACCGCGCTCCTCGCAGGCCACGTCCACAACGCCATCACAGCAACCTTCGCCGGCATCCCCTTCCGCGTCGCCCCCGGCATCCGCTCCTCGATCCCCCTCCCCTTCGAACCCGCCAGCCCCACCGGAACCCTGGTAGACCCCACCACCGAACCCGGCTTCGCCCTCCACATCCACGTCCCCGGCGAACCCCTCCAAACCGTCTACCGGTACCCGCGATGACGGATGCCTTGGTCCTGCACCCGATCGCACGGGTCGAGTCCAGCCTGCGGGACCGCGCCGACGCTCCCCGTCAGGGCGACGAAGGCGCTCCCGACGCATGGGTGGTGTTCGACGAGTCGGTCCGCGCTGCCCTCGCCGACATCACGGCCGGCGACGAACTCATCCTGATCACCTGGTTCGACCGAGCCGACCGCGCCGTACAGGCGGTCCACCCACGCGGCGACACGTCCCGCCCGGCAACAGGCGTCTTCAGCACCCGCTCCCCGGACCGCCCCAACCCCCTCGGCCTCCACCGAGTCACCGTCCTGGCCGTCGACGAACTCCGCCTCCACGTAAACAACCTGGAGGCCCTCGACGGCACACCGATCGTCGACGTAAAGCCTGTCCTCGGCGAGATCCCCGAACGCTGAAATCGCCGAGACCCGACGTGCGATCGGGACCCGGCAGCGCGAGACGTGGCCCCCGGATGCCTCCGCCCGGTGCAGCCACAGGTGACGCGACCATCGTGCAGCTCGATCGCTTTCTCAAGCGAATGGCTGACAACCGCGACGACTGACGTGACCCGGCTGGCACATCCTCACCTCAGAAGACTCTCCGCGTCGAGCTCGGTTGCGGTGGAGACGCGCGGGAATGGATGCGTGCCGGTGTGGTCGACGACGAACCGGAATCCGTGGGGGCTGGTCCAGTCGACAGCTCCGGAGGGCAGGCGTCGGCTTCGCCAGCCGCCGAAGGTCTTGGCGCGATGATGGAGTCTGCCCAGCGGTATGAGGTTGTCGGTGGTCGTTTGCCCGGTCGGTCTGGGTGGACCGGTGCGGTCGTACGGCGTGATGTGATCTTGATCCATCCGCACCGTGGCCTCGGCCCCGCTGTACGGGAACATGTCCACCGGATGCTGAAGCCGCACCCGTTCGCGGATCCGATCCGGGATCTCGTAACTGTGCACGCTGACCTGATCCTGAAGATCGATCACCGGCTTCACACTGATCTGGTCGTGCCCGAGCAGCTCGCCCAACTGGCCCGCGAGCAGCGGCCCGAGCTCCTCGACCCGCAGCACACCGTTGCCAGTAGCAAGCGTCCGATCGGTCAGGTGCACGTACAGCGTGTGCCGGTTCCGCCGCCCACTCCCCGCGCCGAGGCCGGTCCTGTACGCCTCCTGCTTGATCGCGGCCAACCGCGCAGGCAGCTCGCCCGCGAGTATCCGCCGCGTGAACGCGTCTCCGTGTCCCCCACCGCTCTCGGACGGCAGACCGACCGCCGCCCCCCACTCCCCGTCGACGCATCCCTCCGCGTCGGCCAAGTCATCCGGGCTGCCCCAGCCGCTCGCGGGGTCATCGCAGTCGGGTGTGAGTTCGGTCCACGGATCAGGCGTGCCGTTCGTCGGGTGGTCCGCTGTGTCCTCAGCGGGCTTGCCTCGAACCGGAGCCGGCACGCTGAGCTCGGGCTCCTCCGACGCGCCCGCGTCCGCAGGTCCGCCCGGCGCGGCGGCATGGCCAGGCTGGCCGCCAGTGCGCTGGGTGTCGGTGGGCTGGGTATCGGTGGGCTGGGTGGACGTCGGCTGGATGCGAGCGAGGTAGCGGGCGACTTCGAGGAGTTGGTGGGCTGCTGCGGGGTCGGAGATCCAGCCGATCGCCTTTGCGCGGCGCTGGTCCAGGTCGTCGGTGTCACCCAGGATTTTCAATGCGCGGGCCAGGTCGTCGATGGTGGCGTCGAACCGGATCACGTCACCGGCCGCGGCCCGGACCCAAATCCGTTTCGTGCCCTGGTCATCAGACGGGGCCACGAACACACCCCGCGTCCGCGCCGCCGCCTCGGCCTGAGCCTTCGCCGCCTCGGGGTCGGCCTCCCACACCGCCGCCTTGACGATCTTGGCCAGCGCTCCGGGCGTCACGGTGTCGACGATCCCGACCACCCGCCGGTCCACGATCGCGGCCGCCTCCAGCGACAACGCCAAACACGCATGCGCGACCTTGCGAGCCCGCCACGCGACCGCGTTCCCGTCCAGCACCGCGGCCCAAATCCGCGGCAGCCGATGCCGCAACGCCAACGCCTCCCCGATCAGCGCCGCGGCCGCACCGCTCGACATGCGCATCACCGCACCGAACTCGATCGGCGCAAACTCCGCCACCCCCGGACAACCGTCACCGCCGTACACATGGATCTGTTCGTAGCCCGGCCGCGGCTCACCCAACACCACCGCATGCCGATCGGCATAAACCAGCGCCGCCTCCAGCACCCGCACCCCAGCCCGGTCCTGGACCCGGCCGAACCCCGACGCCGCGGTCAGCAGGTCCGCGGTGTCGAGCTCCTCCAGATCTCCTTCGAACATGTGTTCTATTCTAGATCACGAATGGGTCTCGTTCAAATCGGATCGAGCCCAGACGCCTTATCCACAAGGGATATCCGGGTTGTCAATCGGTGTCTCGTAGCGGGTAGCCATAGTGGCGGCTCGGCTGTGCAGGGCGGTTCGGAGGGATTGGGGCGCCAGGGCTTCAGCGTTGGCGCCCAGTTGCCATAGAGCCCATTCGGCGTGCCATGAGTCTTCGAAGGTCAGTTCGAGGCGGAGCCAGCCGTCGCGGTCAGGCGCTTCGGCTCGGACAGCCACTGCCGCGTTCAGGAGGTCTTCGCGGCGTACCGGATTTACCCGGACCAGGACGGTGAGGTGGCCGTCGGCGAGGAACTGGGCGGAGCGGTCGCGCCAGATGCGGTCCAGATCGACCTGGTTCGGGCGCTCGGCGGGTTCGGGGAGTTCTTCGGCGGCTTGCATTCGCGAGAGTCGGTAGGTGCGGTCCTCGCCGGATCTTCGCGCCAGTAGGTAGCCCCGGTCCCGGACGGTGACCAGGCCGATCGGGTCGACCGTGCGCCACTGCGGCTCCTGGTCGGTGGCGGCGTACAGGATGCGCAGCTTGTGGCCAGCCAGCACCGCGCGGCGAACCTCGAGCATCGTGACGTCGGGCACCTCTTGCGTGATGAGGCGACGGGAGAGCAGATCGGTCTCGGGGTCGACGAGGATTCGCTGGGCTGCCTCGCTCGCGGTGGTCCGATGGCTTTCGGGAAGCGCGTCGACCACCTTGCGCATTGCCGAGGCAAGCGCCGAGCCCAGACCGAAAACCCCCGACCCGGCCGTCAGCAAAGCCAGCGCCTCGTCGTGATTCAGCCCGGTGAGCTCGGTCCGGAAGCCTGGCAGCAACGCGAATCCGCCGTGCCGCCCGCGCTCGGCGTACACCGGTACGCCGGCCGCCGACAACGCTTCGATGTCCCGCAGCACGGTGCGGGTCGACACCTCCAGCTCGGCTGCCAGCACATCCGCCGTCAGCCGACCCCGCTGACGCAGGAGCAGCACCAGCGAGACCAACCGGTCGGCGCGCACGCGAAAACAATACCTGACCAAGGATGTCGTGATTTCTTGGAAAGCTCGCCGCCATGACGATTGAACGAACCGCAGTCAACCCGGTGCCGTGGTCCCTGGAGCTGGGCTTCAACCAAGGCGAACTGGTTCAAGGCCACACCCGAACCCTGTACTGCTCCGGTCAGACCGCGATGAACCCCGACGGCAAACCCGAGCACGACGGCGACCTCCCCGCGCAGCTCAAGCTGAGCCTGGACAACCTGGAGGCAGTACTCACCGAGGCCGGCATGTCCCTCACAAACCTCGTCCGCCTCAACGTCTACACCACAGACGTCGACCTGCTCTTCCCCCACTACGGCGTACTGGCGTCCCGCTTGGCCGCCGCCGGCGTCGCCCCCACCACCACAATGCTCGGCGTAACCCGCCTAGCCATCCCCGGCCAACTGGTCGAACTCGAGGCAACCGCAGTCGCCTAAGTGTTGGGGAGGATTTTGTACCCAGAACGGCACGAAATCCTCCCCACTCCGGCTAGAAGTTGATCATGTGGCCTTCGAGGCCGTGGAAGGCCTCCTGCAACGCCTCGCTCAGTGTCGGGTGGGCGTGGACGTTGCGGGCCAGTTCCTTGGTGGTCAGGTCCCACTTCTGGGCGAGGGTGAGCTCGGGGAGGAGCTCGGTGACCTCGGGGCCGATGAGGTGCGCGCCGAGGAGTTCGCCGTACTTGCTGTCGCTGATCACCTTGACGAAGCCGGTCGGGTCGCCGAGGCCGTGGGCCTTGCCGTTCGCGGTGAACGGGAACTTGGCGACCTTGACGTCGAAGCCCTCCAGCCGGGCCTCTTCCTCGGTCCACCCGAAGCTGGCGATCTGCGGCTGGCAGAACGTCGCCCGCGGGATCATCTTGTAGTCGAGCTCCATCGTCTCGTGCCCGGCGATGGTCTCGGCCGCGATCACGCCCATCGCCTCAGCGGCGTGCGCGAGCATCAGCTTCGCCGTCACGTCGCCAATCGCGAAGATGTTCGGCACGTTGGTCCGGCAGAAGCCGTCGATGCCGATCGCGCCGCGCTCGGTCAGCTGGACGCCGATCTTGTCCAGGCCGTAGCCGTCGACCCGCGGCTGGAAGCCGATCGCCTGCAGGACCTTGTCGGCCTCCAGCGTCTTCTGGGCGCCGTCCTTACCCGTGACGGTGACCTTGACCTTGTCACCGGAGTCGTCGATCGAGTCGACCCGGGTGCCGGTCAGCACGTCGACGCCGAGCTTCTTGTACGCCTTCGCGAGCTCCTTGGAGACCTCGATGTCCTCCAGCGGGACGACCCGGTCGAGGAACTCGACGATCGTCACCTTCACGCCGTAGTTCGCCAGCACGTACGCGAACTCGACACCGATCGCACCGGCGCCGGCGATCACGATCGATCCGGGCAGGTCCTCGGTGAGGATCTGCTCCTCGTAGGTCACCACGCGCTCGCTGAGCTGCGTGCCCGGCAGCAGCTTGGTGGTCGCGCCGGTCGCCACGATGCAGGAGCCGAACGTGACGGTCTCCGACGAGCCGTCGTTCAGCGTCACGTCGAGGGTGTTGGCGTCGGTGAACGAGCCCCAGCCGTCGAACTCGGTGATGTTGTTCTTCTTCATCAGGAAGTGGACGCCCTTGACCCGGCCGTCCGCGACCTTTCGGCTGCGCTGCACCGCGGTCGGGAAGTCGAAGGTCACCTCGCCGCTGATGCCGAAGGTCTTCGCCTCCGTCCGGAAGATATGCGACAGCTCGGCGTTCCGCA
The DNA here is from genome assembly GCF_046549195.1 of Kribbella sp. C-35. Taxonomy (NCBI): domain Bacteria; kingdom Bacillati; phylum Actinomycetota; class Actinomycetes; order Propionibacteriales; family Kribbellaceae; genus Kribbella; species Kribbella sp. C-35. The sequence continues at coordinate 103,438 of NZ_JAJPWG010000006.1, read as the reverse complement.
GCAGCGCCTTGGACGGGATACAGCCCACGTTCAGGCAGACACCGCCCCAGTACTTCTTCTCGATGATGGCGGTCTTGAGCCCGAGCTGGGCGGCGCGGATCGCCGCGACGTACCCACCGGGACCGGCGCCGAGGACAACAACGTCAAAGTGCGAGGCCATGAGCTGGATTTTAGCCGGGGTTCCGTAAGGACCGTACGCCGCCTACGCTGGGCTGGCGCGTGAGGCGCCGTACGGACAAATGCGGCATGGGGGACGGATGGATCTGGGCAGACGCCGTGGGCTGCGACTCGCGGCACTCGGCACGTTGCTGGCAGTGGTGGCGCTGCCCGCGTACGCCGACGATCCCACGCCCTCGACCACTCAGCCGCCGCCTGCCTCCGTGACCGACGTCAACCGCTCGCTCGAGCAGCTCCAGGCCGAGGCTGCGGCCGTTCAGGCCGACTTCGCCAAGGCGACGATCGCCTACACGAAGGCGCTGAAGGAGGCCCAAGCCGCCGAGACGGCCGCGAAGAAGGCGGAAGCCAGTGCGGCGGCCTCCAAGGGCCTGTCCGACGAGGAGCGCCGCCGGCTCGGCGTGATCACCGCGCAGGCGTACCAGCTGGGCATCCCTACCGTGATGGGCACCGAGTCGATGCTCTGGTCGCTCGCCCCGGTCGCCGAGAACCTCCAGGAGATCGCCGACCGGCAGACCGCGATCACCCAGCTCGGCAGCACCCAGGTGTCGCAGTACAACAAGGCCATGGCCGCCGAAGCCGAGTCCAACCGGCTCAAGGCGGACGCGACCACGAAGCGCGCCGCCGCGAACGAGGCCGCCGCCAAGGCTCAGGAGCTCAGCAACCAGGTGCAGCACAAGGCCGCCAGCGCATCCGCGGCGATGGCCGACCAGACCGCCGATCTCGATGTCGCCTCCGCGCTCTCGAAGCAACTCCAGATCGCGCGTAACCAGCAGGCGCTCGGACGCTGGCAGACCTACCTGACCGAGCTCGCGGCAACGAAGGTCACTCCCCCGGCCGCCGCCGTACTCAAGAACCCGAGCAAACTGCCGACCGGGCTCGCACCGCTGACGCGCCGCGGTGCAGCCGTCCCTGGTGTCGCGTCGGTGGCTGTCGCCGGCCGAACTGTGCGCGTGATGTCGGCCGAGACGATCCGGGCGGTCAATCAGGCCTTCAGCCTGGTCGGGAAGCCGTACGGCGTTGCCGCCACCGGCCCGGACACGTACGGCTGCCTCGGTGCGGCCCGCGTCGCGTGGCAGCCGTACACGACCCTGCCGAACCTGGTCGGCAAGGTCTACCCGGACTACCAGGCCGTCCCGAACGCGCAGATCCAGCCCGGCGACCTGCTCGTCATGGGCAGCAAGTCGCTCGGCCTCGTCCACATCGGCATCGCGCTCGACAACGGCGAGATGATCGCCGCCGACGAGTCGAAGGGCTCGGTCGTCGTCACCACGGTCCCCGACAACCTGTACGCCGCGCTCCGCCCGACCCTCGGCGCCCCGACCAAGCCCCAGGTCGCGCCGGTCGCCACATCCGAGGCGTACGCGTTCCGGTGCGGCAACACGGCCACGTCGTACGACGTCGGCTCCGGCTCCTGGACCTGGCCGCTGCCGGACGGGACCTACGACATCGGTACGCCGTTCGGTCAGTCGGGGTCCATGTGGTCGACCGGATTCCACACCGGCCAGGACTTCCCGGCCGCGGTCGGTACGACGGTCCGCGCGGTGACCTCCGGCGTCGTACGCGTCGAGCACCCCGCCTGGGCCGGCAACCTGGTGCGGATCGACCACGGCAACGGGCTGGAGACGCTCTACGCCCACCTGAGCCGGGTCGACGTCGCGGACGGGCAACAGGTGACGGCCGGGCAGCAGATCGGTGCCGTCGGCACCGAAGGCAACTCGACCGGGCCGCACCTGCACTTCGAGGTCCGGCTCGGCGGCGATCCCGTCAACCCGATGCCGTTCCTGGCGACCGGGTCCGCGAGCACCGGGTGGGGCGGCTACAGCAACGGCATGATTCCGTCCGGCAAGCTGTGCGCGATCGGGTCCGGTCACAGCCTCAGGTGCGACGCCGCTGCGGCGTACCTCAAGCTCGCCGGTGCTTACCGAGCGCAGTTCGGCAAGTCACTGTGCATCACCGACTCCTACCGTTCGTACGCGTCCCAGGTCAGCCTCTACCAGCGCAAGCCCTCCCTGGCCGCGCTCCCGGGCACGTCCAACCACGGTTGGGGCGTCGCGGTCGACCTGTGCGGCGGCGTCGACAAGTACAACACCACCCAATACCAGTGGATGAAGTCGCACGCGTCGGCGTACGGCTGGCTGCACCCGGCCTGGGCCGACCAGGGCGGTAACCGGGAAGAGCCGTGGCATTGGGAGTTCGGCAACCCGGCCGCTGCCTAGGCGCCCGGTAGTCTGGTGGCGTGGCCGAGAAACAGAGTCCCGACCGCACCGATCACAACATCACGCTCGATGCAGCGGACGACCGGTGGGAATGGCGGAGGCGGATTCGCGAGAATCCGAAGAAGTTGCTGTTCTACCGCATCGGCGTGGGCGTTCTCGGCGGACTGCTGATCATTGCCGCGCCGTTGACCGGCTGGCTGCCGGGACCGGGTGGGATCCCGTTGTTCATCGCGGGTCTCGCCGTGCTCGCGAGCGAGTTCGAGTGGGCCCAGCGACTGCTGTACCGGGTCAAGGACTGGGTGAAGGCGCTCACCGCCTGGACCGGCAAACGGCCCGCCTGGCTGAAGGCGCTCGGGACGCTGGCGCTGTTCCTCTGCGTGCTCGTCGCGATCTGGCTGTACATGGCCGTGCTCGGCGTGCCGGGCTGGCTGCCCGACTCGTGGGAGTCATTCCTGCACAAACTGCCCCTGCTGCACTGAGTACGGCGGCAGTTCGACGAGTTCACTCATGTTCTGGGCCATCTTGAGCATCTGGTTCAGGAAGAACGGCCGGTCGAGGATCTTGTTCCGCGCCGCGATCCCGAACCGGGTCGCCGGCGCCATGAACTGACCCGAGCGGCTGCCGTCCTGCGTCTTCGAGACGGCCTTCCGAAGCCGCTCCTCGTACCGGTCGAACGCGGTCCGCAAGTCGCCCTGCGCCAGCTCTCCGGCCAGTACGTAGGCGCCGACCACCGCCGTACCGGTGCCAAGCGCTCCGAACGTCGCGCCGTACCCCGCGTCGCCGAGCAGCACGATCCGGTCGGTCGACCAGTGGTCCACGCGGACCCGACTGATCGAGTCGAAGTACAGCTCCGTTGCCGCCGGCAACGCTGCGAGCAGCTCCGGGACGTGCCAGCCGAGGCCGCTGAACTGCTCCAGCAGGATGGCCTTCTGCTGGTCCAGGTCCCGCCGGTTGTACTCCAGCTTCGGCGACTTGAACACGAACAGCGTCCCCGCCAGCGCCGGATCGCGACGGTCCGGGCCGACGCTCGCGAGCTTCCCGGGCACGTTGTACATCAGCGTGTCACCGGAGATCCCCAGCGTGTTCGGCACCTCCCAGCCGCCCACGTAGTAGTCGAGGTGCCGCTCCACGACCTGCTCCGCCCGCCACGCCAGCCGCCGTACGACGGAATGCATCCCGTCCGCGCCGATCACCAGGTCGTACGTCTCCTCGATGCCACTCTCGAACCGCACGTCCACGCCGTCGGAGTGCTCGTGCAGCGAGGCGATCGAGTCTGCGAAGCGGTACGTCGCTTGCTCGCGGCTGTGCTCGTACAACACCCGCGACAAATCCGCCCGCAGTACCTCCAGCTCACCGCCGGCGAACTCGGCCGGCAGCCGCATCAGCTTCCGTCCGGACTCGTCGACGAACCGCATTGCGTTCCCGCCGGTCTGCAGTGACCGCAGGTCCTCGAGCACGCCCATGCGCTCCAGGACGGTCGTGAACACCTCACCGCGGAAGTCCACCGCATACCCGCCCTTCCTGAGCGCGGGCGCGATCTCGACCACTGTCACGTCGTGTCCCGCACGGCCCAGCCAGAGCGCCACCGAGGGGCCCGCCACGCTCGCACCCGAAACCAGAACCTTCATCGTCGCCTCCATCGAGAGTAACTGTGTCTGCCGGACACAGTAATGTGTATGGTAGACACAGTTCAAGTCGATTGAGTAAGGAACGCGATGACCGAACTGCTCTGGGGCAAGGAACCGGCCCGGACGCGCGGCCCGAAGCCGGCCATCACGCTGACCGCCATTGCCGAGGTCGCGATCACGATCGCGGACGCCGAGGGCCTCGACGCGGTCTCGATGCAACGCGTCGCCGGCGAGCTCCCGGTCACGAAGATGGCGCTCTACCGGTACGTCCCCGGCAAGACCGAGCTGGTCGCGGTGATGAGCGACCTGGCGATGGGCGGCCCGCCGGACCGTCCCGACCTACCGTGGCGCGAGGCCCTGCGCATGTGGGCCATCGACCTGTACGACGGATTCACGCGGCACCCGTGGCTGCTGCAGTCCACCATCGGTCGCCGCCTGCTCGGCCCGAACGAACTCGCCTGGATGGAGCGCGGCGTCGCGGCGCTGGCCGGCGCCGAACTGAGCGGCGGCGAGCAACTGGACTCGATCCTGGTGATCACGAGTCACGTCCGGAACATCGCGCAGCAGTCCACGACCTTCCCCGGGCACACGACCGGACTGACCGAGGAGGACATGCAGCAGTCGCTCGCCGAGATCCTCGCCACCGAGGCCGACCGGTTCCCCCATCTGACCACCGCGATGCGTACGTCGGCGGGCAGCGAGAACCAGGGTCTGGAGTTCGGCCTGGCGCGGATCCTGGACGGCCTGGAGCTGCTGATCAGTGACCGGACGGGCTGAGCCGGATTCCATTGAAACGTTGCCGATAGACCGATGCGGACAGCCCGTAGTGCGACTTGAACCGGCGGGCGAAGTAGTTCTGGTCGGGCCAGCCGACCGACTCCCCGATCCGGTTGATCGGCAGGTCGGTGTGCAGCAGGCGGTCGGCCGCGAGTTCGACGCGGTGCCGCGACAGGTACGCCATCGGCGGCAGTCCGGTGACCGACTTGAACAGGCGGACCAGGTACCCGGGCGCGAGGTGCAACTCCCCCGCGAGATCGGTCAGCGTCCAGTGCCGGGCCGGATCGGCCTCCATCATCCGCATCGCGTCGACGACGGCCGGATGGGTGTACTCGCCACGCTCCTCGGTCTCCGCGACCGTTCGCGCGACACAACTGAGATACAACGACAGCCAGCCGATCACCTCGCCGCGGTGCCGGCTCAACGGCTGGTTCCGTAGCCGGCGCAATCCGTCGAGGTGGCCGACCGCCTCCTGCACGGTCGCCGGATCGAGATGCGTGCCGATCATCCCGCGGCGCTGCGCCGAGAACGGCCCGGTCCACAACAGGTAACCCAGCAAGGGATCCTCGCGCGCCCAGGCGAGCTCACGCCGGACCAGGTCGGCGGAGAAACAGCAGTTGTAGACCTCGAGTCCGTCGCAGTCGACGTACTCGTGCCAGACCCCCGGACGCAGCAGGATCGCGTCGCCGGCCTGCAACCGCTGGCGTCCGGCGAGGCTGTGATGGACGCCTTCACCGCCGGTGACGAGCACCAGCTCGAAGAAGCTGTGCGTGTGCAGCGGGTGCGCCTTTTCGTGCAGGTGCGGACCCGCGTGCACCACCGTCCCTTCGACGAAGTGCAGCACGGTCCCGCGGGTCCTCACCGGCTCATCGGCCATAGGTCACGATACGAGCCGAAGTGCAGATCGTGCTAGATCGAGTGCACATCGGGCTAGTAGCCGGCGACTACCGGTCGCAGGATCGGGGAACAGGCGAAACGTCCTCGCCGGTCCATCAGCCAAAGATCGAGCGTTTTGTCAGAGCACCTTATGAATCGTTTCACATACCGTCCTGATCAGCGCCCTGGTTGGAGTCTCATGTCGCATCTCGCTGCACCCACCGCCCTCCGCTTCGAGCATCAGCCCGCACCCGTACTGGGCATCGGCACCGCGAGCCCGCGGATCTCCTGGCAGGTCCCGGCCGCGGACGCCGGCTACGCGCAGACGGCGTACGAGGTCGAGATCACCACCGGAACCACTGAAGTCTTCACCGTCCAGTCCCCCGACCAGGTCCTGGTGCCCTGGCCGGGTGCGGCGCTCACGTCGCGCGAATCCGCGCAGGTACGGGTCCGCGTCCGCGGCAACGAAGACTGGAGCGAATGGAGCGAGCCCGCAACGCTCGAGACCGGGCTGCTCTCGCCGGACGACTGGACCGCCCGGTTCGTCAGCCCGAAGAACAACCCGCACGGCTCCCCCGCTCCCCTGATCGCCGGCACCGCGGACCTCCCCGACGGCGTCGTGAAGGCCCGCCTGTACGCGACGTCGTACGGCATCTACATCCCCGAGCTCAACGGGCAGCGGGTCGGGACCGAGGAGCTCGCGCCCGGCTGGACGTCGTACCAGTTCCGGCTCCGCTACCAGACGTACGACGTGACCGAGCTTGTTCGACCTGGTGAGAACACGCTCGAGTTCCTCGTCGGCAACGCCTGGTACCGCGGCCGCATCGGCTTCCAGGACCAGAAGCAGCTGTACGGCGAGCGCCTCGCGGTCCTCGCCCAGCTCGAGGTCACCACCGAGGACGGGCAGGTCCACACGTTCGCGAGTGACGGCACCTGGACCTCCCGGGAGAGCAACGTCCTCGCCGACGACCTGTACGACGGCCAGACCACCGATCTGCGCAAGAAACCCGGAGAGCGCTCTCTGGTGGACGTTCTCGACGCCGACCTGAACCTGCTCGTCGCTCCCGACGGCCCGCCGGTCCGGATCACCGACGTCCTGCCCGCGATCGAGATCACCACGTCCCCAGCAGGCAAGACCCTCGTCGACTTCGGCCAGAACCTCGTCGGCCGCGTCCGCCTCACGGTCCGCGGCCAGGCCGAGGGCGACGAGATCGTCCTGCGGCACGCGGAGGTGCTGGAGAACGGCGAGCTCGGCGTCCGCCCGCTGCGCACCGCGAAGGCGACCGACACCTACATCCTCGCCGGACCGGACGAGGTGACCCTCGACTCGCCGCTCACCTTCCACGGCTTCCGGTACGCCGAAGTCACGGGAGTGAGCGCTCTCTCGAAGGACGACATCGTCGCCGTCGTCGTCGGCACCGACCTGCGCCGCACCGGCTGGTTCGAATCGTCCGACGAGCTGCTCAACAAGTTCCACGAGAACGTGGTCTGGGGAATGCGCGGCAACTTCGTCGACGTACCGACCGACTGCCCGCAGCGCGACGAGCGCCTCGGCTGGACCGGCGACATTCAGGTCTTCTCGCCGAGCGCGACCTTCCTGTTCGACACCGCCGGCTTCCTCACCAACTGGCTCGCCGACCTGGCGGCCGAGCAGCAAAAGGACGGATCCGTCCCGTACGTCATCCCGGACGTCCTGAGGGACGAGCACCCGGCCACGGCGGCTTGGGGTGACGCGGCAACGATCGTGCCCTGGGTGATCTACCAGCGCACGGGCGACGCCGGCCTGCTCGCTCGGCAGCTGCCGAGCATGCGCGCGTGGGTCGACAAGATGGCCGACCTGGCCGGCAGCAACCTGCTCTGGTCCGGCGGCTTCCAGTTCGGTGACTGGCTGGACCCGACGGCTCCCCCGGAGAACGCGTTCAAGGCCAAGGCCGACGCCGACGTGGTCGCGACCGCGCACCTGGCCCGCTCGGCCGAGGTCGTCGCGCAGGCCGCCGAAATCGTCGGCCAGCCCGACGTCGCCCGTCAGTACGCCACTCTGGCCGACGGCGTGCGGCAGGCGTTCGCCACCGAGTACGTCACCGCCGGCGGCCGGGTACTGAGCGACGCGGCAACGACCTACGCACTCGCCCTGCAGTGGGCCCTGCTGCCGACCGACACCCAGCGGCGCGGCGCCGGCGAGCGCCTCGCCGATCTCGTCCGGACGTCGAGTTTCCGGATCAGTACCGGTTTCGTCGGAACGCCGCTGATCTCGGACGCGCTGGCCGATACCGGACATCCTGACCTGGCATACCGCCTCCTGCTACAGACAGGTTGCCCGTCTTGGCTGTACGCAGTGACGATGGGAGCCACGACGGTCTGGGAACGCTACGACAGCATGCTGCCCGATGGCAGCATCAACCCCGGCGAGATGACGTCGTTCAACCACTACGCGCTCGGCGCGGTCGCCGACTGGATGCACCGCCGGGTGGCGGGCCTGGCCGCGGTCGATCCCGGTTACCGGACCTTCGAGGTACGTCCGCTCGTCACCGAGCACCTGACGAAGGCATCGGCCAAACACCTCACGCCGTACGGCGAGGCGGCCGTGGCGTGGGCCCGCGACAACGGTCAGGTCACCCTCTCCGTGACGGTGCCGGTCGGGTCCAAGGCCAGTGTCGCCGTACCCGGACAGGACGAACCGGTCGAGGTCGGTCACGGAACCCACGAGTGGACCGCCGACGACCCGTACGCCGAGACGCCGGGCGTGCCCGCCGACGCCACGATCCGCCAGCTCGTCGACAACGCACCGGCGTGGACCGCGATCGTCGCGGCCGCCGTCAAGGACGAGGTGGTTGCCGCCGACACCGATCTCGCCGTCCGTCTGGAGCGCTACCTCGACAAGCCGGCCGCGGAGCTCATCCCCGTGCTCGGCCGCTTCCGCAAGAACCCGAACGCCCAGGCCCTGCAGGCCGAGCTCGACGCGCGACTCAACCACTAGCCCACTCACCGACCGCCCCGCTGCCGCGATTCACATCCCTTGGAGGTCATGATGAGGTTCCGCCCAGGAGCCAGCGGACTCGCACTGCTGGCTGTCTGTTCCCTAACCCTTGCCGCGTGCAGCGCGGGCAGTCTCGGATCCAGCGACGACGCCGGTGGCAACGGCGCGGTCGAGATCACCTACCTGATCGGCAATCAGGATCAAGATCTGAAGGACGCCAAGCAACTGGTGAAGGACTTCACCGCGAAGAACGCCGGCATCACGATCAAGATCGAGACCCGGCCGGCCGGCACCGAGGGCGACAACATCGTCAAGACCCGGCTGTCCACCGGCGACATGCCGGAGGTGTTCAACTACAACACCGGGTCGCTCTTCCAGGCGATCGCGCCGCAGAAGAACCTGGTCTCCCTCAGCGACCAGCCCTACATCGGCACCATGGACGACAACTTCAAGAACACTGTGACCGCCGACGGCCAGGTGTACGGCGTGCCCGTCGGCGGGTTCATGGGCGGAGCGGTGCTGTACAACATCCCGATCTACAAACGGCTCGGGCTGACGCCGCCGAAGACGTGGGCCGAGTTCATGGCGAACAGCGCAAAGATCAAGGCGGCCGGGATCGCGCCGGTGATCCAGACGTACGGCGAGACCTGGACCGCGCAGTTGTTCGTCCTCGGCGACTTCCACAACGTCGCGGCCGCGGAGCCGGACTTCGCCGACAAGTACACCAAGAACGAGGCGAAGTACGCGACGTCGCCGGCCGCGCTGAAGGGCTTCGAGCACACCGAGGCCGTCCACGACGCCGGATTCGAGAACAAGGACTTCGCCTCGGCCAAGCTGCCGGACGGGCTCAAGATGCTTGCCACCGGCAAAGGCGCGCAGTACCCGATCCTGTCCGGCGTGGTCGACAACATGATGGCCACCTACCCCGACGCGAAAGAGAACGTCGGGCTGTTCGCGCTGCCTGGTGACGACGCGAGCAAGAACGGCCTGACCGTGTGGACCCCGGGCGCCAACTACATCCCGAAGACCACGACCGGCGCCAAACTGGACGCGGCCAAGAAGTTCCTCGCCTTCATCGCCAGCCCCGACGGCTGCAAGTCGCAGGCCACGTCCGGGGCACCGACCGGTCCGTACGCGATCAAGGGATGCACGCTGCCGGCCGACGTACCGCAAGCCATCAAGGACATGCAGCCGTACCTCGACAAGCCGGGCGCGTCCAGCCTCGCGCTGGAGTTCGTGTCGCCGGTCAAGGGCCCGTCGCTCTCGCAGATCACCGTCGAGGTCGGTTCGGGGATCCGGAAGGCGAAGGACGGCGCCGCCCGGTACGACGAGGACGTGAAGAAGCAGGCGCAGCAGCTCGGACTGGCAGGCTGGTGAGGTCCGTGGCCATCACCTCGATCCGCCCGCGTGCCCGCGGCGACGCCGCCAAGGCCGTCGCCGCGGGCGGGGCGAAGGTGTACCGCCCGTACTCGAACTGGTTCTTCCTCCCGTCCGCGATCATCTACAGCGTCCTGTTCCTCGTCCCGACGTTCGCCTCGCTGTACTTCAGCCTGACCCGCTGGAGTCTGTTCGACTCGAAGTTCGTGGGGCTGGACAACTTCAAGCTGTTCTTCCAGGAGCCCGCGCTGGTCAAGGGCTTCACCAACACCCTGCTCTACGCCGTCGTCACGTCCGGCTCGAAGGTGGTGCTCGGGCTGCTGCTCGCCGTCCTGCTCACCTCGCAGATCGTTGCTCGCGGCTACCTTCGGTCGGTGGTGTTCTTCCCTGTCCTGGTCTCCACGATCGGCGTCGGCCTCACCTTCACCGTGCTGATGAACCCCGAGCGCGGCCTGATCAACGGCGCGCTGAGCGTGGTCGGGATCGACGGTCCCGGCTGGCTGACCGACCCGAAGTGGGCGTTGCTGTCGGTCGCGGCGGTCGACGTCTGGAAGGGCGTCGGCCTGGCCACGCTGATCTACATCGCGGGGATCGTGTCGATTCCGCGCGAGTACATCGAGGCGGCCCGGGTCGACGGGGCCGGATCCTGGGAAACGTTCCGGCGGGTCGTGCTGCCGCTGTCCAGGCCGGCCACCGTGACGGTCATCATCCTGTCGCTGATCGGCGGGCTGCGGTCCTTCGACCTGATCTGGGCGATGACGCAGGGCGGTCCAGGATTCACCTCGGACGTGATCGCGTCGGTGATCTACAAGCAGTACCAGGCCGGCTTCTACGGTCTGTCGACCGCGGGCAACGTGGTGCTGTTCATCACCGTCACCGCGATCGTCCTCCCGCTGTCGTGGTTCCTGAACCGGAAGGAGGTGGACATGTGAGTACGGCGGAGCTCGTCAACCACCGGCCGGCCCGGAAGTGGGCGCTCAGCGCGGTCGCGATCCTGGCCTCGGTCGTGGTGTTCGTCATCCCGTTCGCGTTCATCGTGCTGACCGCCGTGAAGGACCGGCAGCAGTCCGCGGACCTGAACTTCGCCTGGCCGCACCAGTTCCGGATCGTGCAGAACTTCGTCGAGGTGATCAAGGCCCGCGACTACATGCTGGTGATCGCCTTCATCAACAGCACCATCCTGACCGTCGTCAGCGTCGCCGGCATGGTGATCCTGGCCGCCATGGCCGGCTTCGTCCTGCAGCGCCGCAGAAGCCGCTGGAACGGGCTCATCAATTTCCTGGTCCTCTCCGGCCTGATCATCCCGCCGGCCGTCGTGCCGACGATCTGGGTGCTGCAGAAGCTCGGCCTGTTCAAGACGATGCCGGGCCTGATCCTGATAGAGATAGCGTTCGGGCTCTCCTTCTGCATCCTGCTCTTCCGGGCCTTCGTCGCCACCATCCCGCGCGAACTCGACGAAGCCGCCGTCATCGACGGCGCCGGCCCGCTCGGCCTGTTCTTCCGGGTCATCTTCCCGTTGCTGAAGTCCGTGATCGTCACGGTCATCGTGGTGCAGTCCGTCGCCGTCTTCAACGACTTCACCAACCCGCTGTACTTCCTGCCCGGGGACCAGAACGCGACCGTCCAGCTGACGCTCTACAACTTCAACAGCCAGTTCTCGACCCAGTACAACCTGCTGTTCATGAACATCCTGCTGATCACGATCCCGCCGCTGATCATGTTCCTGTTCTTCAACCGGCAGATCGTGGCGGGTATGACCTCCGGAGCGGTCAAGGGTTAGCTGGTTTGCGGACGATGTGGGCCGCCTGGCCCGCGTCCTTCTCGCCGGGTAGCGCCGCGCGCGTCAGGGTCGCCACCTCGGCGAACCCGGCGCTCGCGAGCAGCCCGGCGACGTCCGCGACGTCGTACATGTAGACCTCGAGGTCGATGTCGTGACCGTAGGCGTTGGTCAGGTGGCGGTTGCCGGCACCGACCTTGAAGCCGTGCACCAGGTGGCCGCCGGGCCGCAGTACGCGGAACAGCTCCGCGAACACCGCCGGAAGGTCCTCGCGTGGACTGTGGACGAGCGAATACCACGCGAGGGCCCCGGCCAGCTCACCGTCCTTCAGGTCCAGGTCGAACAGCGACCCGACCTCGAACCGCAGCTCCGGGTACTCCCGCCGGGCCACCTCGATCATCCCCGGCGTCAGATCGACCCCGAACACGTCCATCCCCCGGCCGGCCAGGTACGTCGTGATCCGCCCGGTGCCGCACCCGAGATCCCCCACCGGCCCGTCCGAGACGAGCTGCCCGAAGTAGTCCAGAGCACCTTTCTCGAACGGATCCGCGCGGTGATAGTCGCGCAGAATCGCGTGGTAGTCAGTGGCAGCGGCGTTGTACGACCCTTGGATATCGTTCACGCCAGAACCTTAGGAAGGCCCTCCGACAGTTTCTCGTAGTCCGCGAGCGAGTTGTAGGCGTGCGCCGAGAGCCGGATGAATCCACGGCCGTCGAAGCCGGTGAGGGTGATCTCGGCCTTCAGCTCGCGAGACACGCGCAGCTTCAGCGCGTCGCCGCCGCTGAGGTCGACCGAGGACGGCAGCTCCACCAGGCGCATCGTCGCCGGCGGGTGCGCCACCTCGGCAACGCCGGTCCCGAGCGCCTTCGCCAGGACCTTCGCACCCTCCTCGACCAACGTGGTCAGCTGCGGGCGACGGGTCGGCCAGTCCAGGTCGGCCAGGACCCGCAGCGACTCCGGCGCAGCGATCCACGGCACGTAGTCGTACGTGCCCAGCATGTCGAAGCGCTCCGGCATCCGCTCGTCGTACTCCGACCACGACACGATCAGCGGCATCGACGCCGTACGCCACTGCTCGGCGACGACCAGGCCGGCCGTGGCGCGTGGCGCGGCCGGCCACTTATGGAAGTTGCCGGTCCAGAAGTCGGCGCCCGCAGCGGCGGGTGCGTCGATCAGCGCCGGTGCGTGCGCGCCGTCGACCACGACCGGTACGCCGCGCTCGTGGGCGGCCGCCACCAGCGCATCGATCGGGAACACCTTCGCCGTACCCGAGGTGATCTGGTCCACGATCAGGACCGACGCGCCGTCCAGGCGGTCCGCGATCAGCGCGACCACGGTCTCGTCGTCGGCCTCGATCGGGATCTCGACGATCACCACCTCAGCACCGTGCGCCTTCGCGAACCGCTCGGCCGCGAACCGCACCGCGCCGTACGCGTGATCGGTCAGCACGATCCGGCTGCCGGCCGGGATCGGCAGCGTCTGGAGCGCGACGGTCACGCCGGCGCTCGCGTTCGCGACCAGTGCGAACCCGTCCGGGTCGGTCTGCAGGTACGCCGCCAGCGCCAGGCGGCTCGCGGTGAGCCGGTCGGCGACGGTACGGAACCAGACCATCGGGTTGGCGTCCATCTCGGCGCGGAGACCGGCCATCACCTCCTGCGTGCGGCGCGGCACAGCGCCGTACGAACCGTGATTGAGGTGCAGCACATCGGGATCGAGGGTCCACAGGTCGGGGCGGGGACTGAGCACCAGGCAACGGTACATACTTTCAGTCGTGTACCCCTACCTCGACCACGACGGACCGATCGCCATGGCTCATCGAGGCGGCGCCAAGCACCCGGACAACGTCGGCTACGAGAACTCGCTGCACGCGTTCCAGAACGCCGTCGACCTCGGGTACCGGTACCTGGAGACCGACCTGCACGCGACCAGCGACGGCGTCGTGATCGCCTTCCACGACAACAAGCTCGACCGGGTCACCGACCGGACCGGCGTGATCGCGGAGCTGCCGTGGTCGGAGGTCAGCAAGGCGAAGATCAACGGTCACGAGCCGATCCCCCGCCTGGACGAGCTGCTCGAGCACTTCCCGGACGTCCGGTTCAACCTGGACATCAAGGCCGAGGGCGGGCTCGAGCCGGCCGCCAACGTGCTGCGGGCGGCGAACGCGGTCGACCGGGTCTGCGTGTCCTCGTTCTCCCAGTCGCGGGTACGCCGGATCCGCAAGCTGCTCGGTCCGCGGTTGTGCACCGGGTACGGCGAGTGGGAGATCGTCCTGATCCGCTTCCTGCCGTTCGCGCTGAACGCCCGTGGCGCCTGCCTGCAGATCCCGGAGCGGTACGGCGCGTTCCACGTGCTCACGCCCGGCCTGATCAAGCGCGCGCACTCCCGCGGCAAGCAGGTGCACGTCTGGACGGTCGACGACCCGGACGCCATGCGCCGGATGCTCGACGCGGGTGTCGACAGCCTGATCACCGACCGCACCGACCTGCTCAAGGACGTTCTGGTGGAGCGCGGTCAGTGGAGTTGAAGTGTTATCCGCGGGTACGTTGCTTCGTACCCCGGACCTGACACACTTCCGCGCATGGGATTCCTCTCCGCCCCGCCGGCGGTCGACAAGCGCGAGTACTGGGGATTCAGTCTCTACGACTGGGCCAACTCGGGCTACGTCACCACCACGGGCACCGTCCTGTTCGCGCCGTACCTGACATCGGTCGCGGAGAGAGCCGCCTGCGGGTACGTCGGCACCTCAGACAACCCGTGCCACACGAACCTGGACGTACTCGGGCTCGGGATCTCCCCCGGCTCGCTCGCGTTCTACGTCGTGACGGTCGCGACCCTGGTGTCGGCGCTGTTCCTGCCGGTGGTCGGTGCGATCGCGGACCGGATGTCGCACAAGAAGCTGCTGATGTGCGGCTTCGCCTGGGCCGGTGCCCTCGCGGCGTGCTGCATGGTGTTCGTCGACGGTGGGCGCTGGCAACTCGGTGCGCTGCTGCTGTTCATGGGGAACCTGTGTCTCGGCTCCTCCCTGGTCGTGTACGACTCGATCCTGATCGACATCGCTCCACCGGATCAGCGCGACGCCGTCTCGTCGCGCGCCTGGGCATTCGGGTACGCCGGCGGCTTCCTGCTGCTCCTGGTCAACCTGGCGGTCGTCACCGCCCACGACGCGCTCGGTCTGAGTCAGAGCACAGCTGTGCGCCTCAGCCTGCTCAGTGCGGGGCTCTGGTGGGGAATCTTCACGTTCTTCCCGTTCCTCCGGCTGCGGAACCGGCCGCCGACGAACGTCGTGCAGGTGCGCAGCGGCAGCCTCGTGCGCCAGAGCTTCGGTCAGCTGGCCGCCACGCTGAAACATCTCCGCAGCTACAAGATGACGATGCTGTTCCTGATCGCGTACCTGTTCTTCAACGACGGGATCCAGACGGTCATCTCGGTGTCGTCGACGTACGGCGAGAAGCAGCTCGGGTTCGAGACGCAGGTGCTGATCGCAACGATCCTGCTGGTCCAGTTCGTCGCGTTCTTCGGGGCGCTGGCGTTCGGCCGGTTCGCCCAGCGGTACGGCGCCCATCGCACCATCTCCGGTGGTCTGGTGATCTGGATCCTGATCGTGATCGCCGGGTTCCTGCTGCCGGAGCGCCAGATCGTCCCGTTCCTGGCGATGGGGATGGCGATCGGGATCGTGCTCGGCGGCACGCAGGCGCTGTCCCGGTCGGCGTTCAGCCAGCTGATCCCGAAGGGCCGCGAGGCGGAGTACTTCTCGCTCTACCAGGCGGGCGAACGCGGGACGTCGTGGCTCGGCACGCTCGTGTTCGGTCTCGTCCACCAGCTCACCGGCTCGTACCGTCCCGCGATCGTCGCCCTCGGCCTCTTCTTCATCGTCGGCCTCGCACTCCTGGTCCGCGTCGACATGCGCCGCGGCATCGACGAAGCCGGCAACACCCAACCGACCGTGGTCTAAAGCCGGTACAGCTTTCGGTACTCGCTCGGGGTCACCGAGCTCACCTGGCGGAACACCTTCGAGAAGTAGGACTGATCCATCCCGACAGCGGCCGCGATCTCCTCCATCGGGCGCGCGGTCGCCGTCAGCTCGCGCTGGGCCCACTCGATCCGGGCACGCTTGATGTACTGCTTCGGCGACAACCCGAACTCGGTCCGGAAATGCCGCATGAAGCCGGCCAGGTCATAACCGAAGACGGCCGCGAGCTCCTCGACGCTCGGCAGCGCGGAGAGATTGTCCTGGATGTACTGCACGATCCCGGGCTCGCTCGTCTGCCGCTCCGACAACCGCACCGAGCCGGGCGGCGCACTGTCCAGGTAGTGCGCGAACAGGGCGGTCAGCGCCGACCGCAGCCGCAACGGCGTCGCGAGACCGGGCGGGTCCCGGTCGGCCGCACCGACCTGCTCGAACAGGGCCGCCGCTTCCTCGGGAGCCTTGCTCGGGACGACGTACGGCAGCGTCAGCATCTCGCCGATGTCCCGGTCGCCGATCAGCGCGTTGAAATGCAGCCAGTGCTTGCGGAAGACGTTGTCGCTGATCGTCTCGTACGACACCGGCACGTCGGCCGGCAGATAGACGAGCTCACCGGGCCGCGGGAAGAGTTCCTGATCCCCTGCGACGAGCCGCCCCTCTCCCTCCAGGATCAGGTAGAGGCGGGAGAACGGATCCGGCATCAGACCCCGGGACCACTCGCGGTGCACCTTGGTGATCCGGGCCGCGACGACCAGGTCCAGCCGGAGCCGGTCCAGATACGACCGGATGATCTCCTGCTCGCCTACAGCGAGCTTCGTGCTCATCGGGCCTGCGGTCCGACATCGGCCGAGGTCAAGGGACGGTACGTCGGACGACTGGCCGAGTACTCGTCCGCGCCGACATCCGCTGCGCGACCGGTCCGGTGGTCCCCGTCCAGGTCGTCGGCGACCTCCGGATACGACTGCGAGGCCGCGTTGATCGCGGGACTTCCTGCCGTGAGTCGACGTACCCCGTCCGGTCCTGGCGCGAGCCGCGGGTCGACTCGGGTGAACCCGGCGGCGGGTGTGTTGCCGTCCGCGCCCTGTCCCCAGTGCATGTTGCCTGACCAGGTGATGCCGTCCTGGAACGGCATGTTCACCAACTGCCCGTTCGCTGCCACCAACAGATTGTCGGTCACCGCGCAGTCGAGCGGCGGGAGGGTCCGGTGACTCTCGCCGCTGAGGGCGGACTCGCAGTCGAGCACGGTGTTCAGCGCGATCCGCACCCGATCCGGCGCATCGTTGCCGCGCCGGGAGTCGGCCGGCTCGCCGGGGTAGTGGTCCCGGACGCTGCCGCTGCCCAGTACGACGCCGGCGCCGCTGATCCGCTCGACGTAGTTGTTGACGATCAGGTGGTCGTTGCCGTAGATCCGGATCCCGTTCTCCCCCGACAGCAGATAGTTGCCTTCGACCCGGGTCGCGTTGCCGTGCCGCAGCACGATGCCGCCCAGGCTGTCCCGGATCGTGTTGTGCCGGATCGTGTTGCCCGACGACTTCACCGAGATCGCCTCCGGGTCGCCGTTCGCGCGCTCGAACAGGTTGAACTCGACGACCGCACCGGCCGTCGACAGCGCCCGCGGGCTGACCCCGAGCCGGATCGGCTCGCCGCCGTTGTCGCCGGCGAACGTGTGGTCGCGGAAGTAGTTGCGGGTGATGTGCACCCCCTGGGCCATCCCGTCCGTCCCGGCGCCCTCGATGCCGAGGTAGATGCCGAGCGTGGACTTGCCGTGGAACTCGTTGCGATCGACCTTCGAGTAGTCCGCGCGCACCATCACCCAGTGCACACCCTCGATGTCGGCCAACTGGAAGTCGTTGCGGGTGAGCCGGATCCGACGGCAGTCCGGCGGTACGTCCAGCGTCGTACGCTGCCGGAACGCGAACCCGCTGATCGTGACGTCCGCCGATCCGCTCAGCACGAAGCTCTGCTCGCCGGTCAGCACGACACCGCCGACCGATTCCGCCCGTACGACGATCGGCTCGTCGCGGGTGCCGCGCTTGCCGGTGATCGTGATCGGGGCCGCCACGTCGTAGGTGCCGTTGGCAATCGTGATCACAGTGCCCGGCGTCGCGCGGACGATCGCGGCCCGGAGTTCGTCGAGCGAGTGCACGAGGCGGCCGCGGGTGCCCGCCATGGCCGGCCGCGCCGCGGTCACGCCCACTCCGACCAGACCGGTGGCTGCGAGGAAGGTACGACGATCCATGTCTCATCCCCAGATTTGTACTTTTTGAGACCGATTTCGTCGGAAGATAGCGCTTTCCAGGCGCAGCCGTCAATGACTCACGACGGAGTTCACGAAGGCGCGCACTTCGGCGGCCGTCGGGCGAGTGCCCGTGCGGTCGGCGTACATCATGTGTGTCGAGCCGATCAGCGTCAGGCCGAGTGCGTCGGTGTTGGCGTCCGGCTGGATGCGGCCGTAGGTCTGCTCTGCGGCGAGGTAGTCCCGGATGGCTTGGCCGGCCTTGCTGAGGATCGGTACGCCGGTGGGCACGGCCTCCCGCAGTCGCCCGACTTGCGGTCGAGCAACCAGGTGAGCAGCGCGTCGGCGGCGCTCTACGACCGGGCGCGACCGTCGTACCCGTCCGCCTTGATCGAGGCGGTCGTCGGCTCGGCCCCCGGTCGCGACTTCCTCGACGTCGGATGCGGGACCGGCATCCTGTCTCGTCAGCTCCAGGCGGCGGGATGCCAAGTACTCGGCGTCGACGTGGACGACCGAATGGCGGCGTACGCACGCTCCACCGGAGTCGAAGCCGAAGTCTCCCCCTTCGAAACCTGGGATCCAGCCGGCCGCACCTTCGCCTTCACCGACATCTCGCGCGCAACCTTCCCCTGATCCCGCACCTACACCCGCTACGAGTGGCTCGACCAACTCCGCACCAGCGGCATAGCCAAACCCCTAGCCACCGCCGGCAAGCTCGACGTCGTCCTCGAAGGCACAGCCACTGCCATCGACGCCGCCGGCGGCAGCTTCACCCTCGATTCCGTCGCCGTAGCCCTCACCGCCACCCGAACCTGACCGGATCACGCGGCCTGGGAATCTTCAGCGGGAGGACGGGGTTGCGCTCGGGTTGCGGAAGCCTCCGAACGCGCCCTGGCGGACGGTGTTCGCGGTGATCGTGCCGTTGGCGTTCTGCCCGCTGACGACGACCTGCTCCCCCGCCTTCAGGTCCGCCGCGGTCCCCTTCGAGGTGATCTCGTACGTCGTGTCGCCGGTGAGCTTCACCGTGACGTTGCCGGACTGGGTCTTCACGACCAACTCGGAACTCGTCGCCGAGACCACCGTGCCCACCGTCCCGCCACCGCCCTGCGCACCGCCTGGCCCCTGCCCGGGCGCGTTCTGGCCGTACCCGTTCTGGCCGCGGAACCCGCCGTACCCGCCGGCGCCGCGACCGCCGGCCTGCGGCTGGTTCGACGAACTGTCCGAGGCGAACGCCGCATGCAGCCCGGCGCCGCCGCCGAGGCCGATGGCGAGGACCACGATCCCGGTCAGGATCGCCGTCGCCAGCGGCAGGTTGAGGGTCTTCTTCGGCTTCAGCGCCGCGTCGACTTCCTCGTCGGACCCGATCTGGGCGAACTCGTCCGGCGTCTGGTTGCTCATCTGAAAGTGCCTCTCACTCGTGACGTAGTGCATCGATGGGACGGAGACCGGCGGCTCGGTGCGCCGGCATGCTGCCGAAGAACAGGCCGACCGCCGCGGACACGCCGAGCGCGAGTCCGATCGACGACGGCACCAGCACCGGCTGCACACCGGCCAGCTGGAAGCGGGTGACGATCAGCGCGGCCCCGACCCCGACCGCGCCGCCGATCAGGCTGAGCAGCGTGGCCTCGATCAGGAACTGGCCGAGGATCGTCCGGCGCCGGGCGCCGAGCGCCTTGCGGATCCCGATCTCCCGGGTCCGCTCGGTGACCGTGACCAGCATGATGTTGGTGACCCCGATCCCGCCCACGACCAGGCTGATCGCGGCCACGGTCGCGAGGAGCGCGGTGAATGTCGCCGCGGTGTCCTGGCTGGTCTGCAGGATCTGCGCCGAGTTCGTGATCCGGAACGGCGACGTTTCGTCGGCAGGCACCTGGTGACGAGCGGTCAGCAGCTGCGTGACCTCCGCCTGCGCGGTGTCGACCCGATCTTGACCGGCCGCCTGTACGACGATCTGGTTCAGGGCGCCGTACCCGGCCTGGGTCGCCCGGAGCGTGGTGATCGGGACGATCGCGGTCGCGTTCGGGTCATTGAACCCGGTGCTGTCCTTGCTCGCCAGTACGCCGAGGACGGTGAAGTCGACGGCGCCGAGCTTGATCGTCTGACCGACCGCGCTCGCGGGCCGCGTGAACAGTTCGGTCGCGGCTGTCTGCCCGAGCAGGATCACCCGCTGCGAGTTGTCCACGTCGGCCTGCGTGAACGAGCTGCCGATCTGCACCGGCGTGTTGGTGGCCGGCATGTACGCCGGCGTGGTGCCGATCACCTGGTTGACCGTGTAGCTGGTGTCGCCGTTGGTCGCCGTACCAGTGCTGGTCATCACGGGCGCGACCGAGGAGACGTCCGGGGCCAGGTTCTTGTCGGCGAGCGCCTCGGCGTCGTCGAGCGTCAGGCTGTACTGCTGGTTTGCAGGGCCGGCCTGACCACGAACGAAGCCGCCGCCACCGCCCGTGGTCGAGACCGTGAGCAGGTTGGTGCCCATCGCCTCCAGCCGGTCCTGCACCGCCTTCCCCGAGCCGTTGCCGACCGCAACCAGCACGATCACCGCGCCGACCCCGATCGAGACGCCGAGGACGGTCAGGAGGGATCTCAGTTTGTTCGCGGTGAGGCCGCGGAGCGCGGCGCCCATCAGGTCGCGTGGGGACATCAGCGGGTCACCTCGTCGGCGACGATCCGGCCATCGGAGACCTGCACGAGCCGCCGGGCGCGGGCCGCGACGTCGTGCTCGTGGGTGATCACGATGATCGTGCGGCCGTCGGCGTGCAGGTCGTCGAACATGCCGAGCACCTCGTCGGTCGAGTGGGCGTCGAGGTTGCCGGTCGGCTCGTCGGCGAGCAGGATCCGCGGACCCGTCGCCAGCGCCCGGGCGATCGCGACCCGCTGCTGCTGACCGCCGGACAGCTCGTTCGGCCGGTGCCCGGTGCGGTCGGCGAGACCGACGAGTTCGAGCGCCCGGTTGGCCCGCTTGCGGCGTTCGCCCCGGCGCAGGTGGGCGTAGGTGAGGGGCAGTTCGACGTTCGCGAGCGCGGTGGTGCGCGGGATCAGGTTGAACGACTGGAAGATGAACCCGATCTTCCGGCCGCGGACGAGGGCCTGCTGGTCCTCGCTCAGCCGGGCCACGTTGCTCCCGTCCAGCCAGTACTCCCCCCGGGACGGTACGTCGAGGCAGCCGAGGATGTTCATCAACGTCGACTTGCCGGATCCGGACGAGCCCATCACCGCGACGTACTCGCCGGCCTCGACCCGCAGCGACACGCCCCGGAGAGCGTGCACCGCGGTCTCGCCCTGGCCGTACGTCTTGGTGACCTCCCGGATCTCGATCAGGGACTCAGCGGCCACGGAAGCCTCCGGCGCCGGTTCCCTGGCCGACGCCCGCGCCCGGGAACTGCCCACCGCCAGGCTGCTGCCGGTTCTGGCCGTTCTGGGTCCCGGTGCCGCCGATCGCGCCCTGCAGCAGCTCAATCTGGTCGCCTTCGTTCAGGCCCGACGTGATCTGGGTGTAGCTGTCACCCCGTACGCCGACCTGCACCTCACGCGTCCCGCTGCCGTCGGCCATCGTGACCGTGTACGTCGTACCGCTCGTCGCGATCGCCGTACTCGGGACGTAGAGGGCGTTGGCGGCCTTCGCGGTCTGCACCGTGACGTTCGCGGTCTGGCCCATCCGGGCGTTGGCCGGGAGCTTGGCGAGGCTGAAGGTGGCCGAGTACGAGACCACGCCGTTGGTGGTGGTCGGGGTCGGGGACACGGTCGCCAGCGATGCGGTGAGCGTCGTACCGGGCTCGGCGTTCAGCGTGACCGTCGCGGCCTGGCCGGCCTTGATCTTGATCGCGTCGGCCTCGGCGAACGCGGCCACGACCTGGAGCGCCTTCAGGTCGGCGATGTCGACGAAGCCGGTGCCGGACGTGGTCGACGTACTGGAGGTTGAGCCCGAACCTTGACCTGAGGTCGAGCCTTGCCCGCCGGTACCTGAACTGGAACTCGCACTGGACCCGCCGGCCACCGAGCCGACCGAGCCGTTGACCGCCGTGATCGTGCCGGCGATCGGCGCCTTCAGCGTGGTCGCGTCCACCGCGGCCTGCGCCGCCTCGACGTCCTGGTCGGACTGTTCCTTGTCCGCCTTCGCCTTCGCCAGGCTCGCCTCGGCGTTGCTGACGGCAACTTCCGGGCTCTGACTCTGACCTTGACCTTGAGACTGCTGAGTCTCTTGCTGGGTCTGCTGTTGGCCGTTGCTCGGGGTGGGTGTCGGCGAAGGTGAGGCCGAGGCTTCCTCGGCCTCCTCGAGCGCGTCCTGCGCGTCGCTGAGCGTCTCGTCGGCCGCGGTGACCGAGTTCGCCGATGCGATCTGGTTCTGCTGGGCGATCCGCAGCTGCCGCTCTGCGGCGGCCGGGTCGACCTTCGCGATCGCGGCGCCCTTCGCCACCACCTGGCCGACCTTCACGAGCACCTGCGTCACCGTGCCGGACGTCTCGAACTGCGGGGACGCGGTCTGGGAGCTCTGCAGGGTGCCGCTCGAGCTGACGCTCGCGGTCACCTCACCACGCTGCACGGCCACCGAGGGCCGGGTCGCGCTGGCGGCCGGCGGATCCTTCTTGAAGAACAGGAAGTAGGCAGTGACGGCGATGGCGAGGACAATGGCCACCAGGGCCACGTTCACGAAACTGAGGCCACGGAGCTTGTGGCGGGGTAGCACCATGGACGCTGAGGCTAGGGACGATTGCTGAGGAGGAGATCCTCGATTCCTGGCAACAGGCTGTGAACCAGGTACCGATTTGGTGCGTCGTACATCGGGCGGCTCGCGAAACGCGGTGATACAGCAGGATCTGTGAACAGTCGATGACAGCAGGTCACGGCGCCTGTGTCAGGTGCGTACATACGGCTCGGGCATGCCAAAATGGGAATGATCCGGGCCGGCCGACCGTTGGCACGGATGACGATCTCGGAGGTTTGACATGTCTAATCGCGTACTGCGTGGTTCGGGGCTGGGTGGGGTCAGCTTCGAGGATGACCGCGGTGTGGAGTTCGCGCCGCGCCAGATGATCACGTACGACTGCCCCCGCGGCCACGTGGTCGAGGTCACGATGGCGCACGACGCCGAGGTGCCCGCGATCTGGGAGTGCCCGCACTGCGGCAGCGAGGCCGCCCGGTCCACCGGCGAGAAGCCGGAGCCGAAGCAGGAGAAGCCGGCCCGTACGCACTGGGACATGCTGCGCGAGCGCCGGAGCATCTCGGAGCTGGAGGAGCTGCTGGCCGAGCGGGTCGATCTGCTCCGCAAGGGCGAGATCGGCCCGGCGCACCTGCACCGGACCAAGCGCACCGCCTGATCCACTGGGAAGCCCTCACCGCAAAGGCGCGGTGAGGGCTTCTTCTTGGTCTGATTTGCCTAAAGGCTTTAGGTAAATACATAATTAGGTATGGTAAGAGTCGGGTTGAGTGGCGCGCGGCTGGCGCAGGCCGGTGCCGAGCTGGCCGACGAGGTCGGCTTCGAACAGGTCACGGTGTCGGCGCTGGCGCGGCAATTCGGCGTCCAGGTAGCGAGCCTGTACTCGCACGTCCGCAGCTCCGACGACCTCAAGGCCCGGATCGCCACGGTCGCCCTCACCGAGCTGGCCGACCAGGCTGCCGCCGCCCTCGCCGGGCGCGCCGGCCGTGATGCCCTGCATGCCCTCGCCGACGTCTACCGCGACTACGCCCGAACCCATCCGGGCCGCTACGCCGCCACCCGCCATGCCGCTGCTGCCTCAGTTCTGGGTGAGCAGTACGTCGCTGCCGGGCGTAAGCACTCGGAGCTCGTCCGCGCGGTCCTCCGTGGGTACGACCTCGGCGAGCCCGCCCAGACCGACGCCGTACGCCTCCTCGGCAGCACGATCCACGGCTACATCACCCTCGAGCTCGCCGGCTCCTTCTCCCACAGCGAGCCGAGCGCCGCCGACAGCTGGCCGCGCATCATCGACGCCCTCGACACCCTCCTCCGCAGCTGGAGCTGACATGATCGGTACCCCCATCACCACCCCCATCTCCCCCCGCCTCCTCCGCGGTGCGCTCGAACTGGAGCAGACCGACCGCGGCTTCCTTCCGCACCGCCTGCCGGCGTGGGCGCGAACGCAGTACGACGACGGTCAGATGTCGATGGTCGAGTCACAACCCTCCGGCGTACGCCTCGTCTTCCGTACGTCGGCCACCGTCGTCGAGCTCGAGACGGTGCCGACGAAGCGGGACTACATCGGCGCTCCCCCGCGCCCGGACGGCGTGTACGACGTACTCGTGGACGGTCAGCTGGTGACACAGCTCACCGCGTCCGGCGGCGACGTCATCACCATCGACCTGATGACGGGCGCCACCTCGACCCGGGCAGGGCAACCTGAGACGCTGCGAGTGGCCGGGCTGGCCGCCGTACCGAAGACTGTCGAGATCTGGTTGCCGCACGACGAGACCACCGAACTCGTTGCCCTGCGCACCGATGCTCCGGTCGAGCCGGCTCCGGTCACGCGCCGGATCTGGCTGCACCACGGCAGCTCGATCAGCCACGGGTCCAACGCCACCCACCCGACCGGCACCTGGCCGGCCCTGGCGGCCGCTCAGGCCGGTGTCGAACTCGTCAACCTGGGCTTCGGCGGCAGTTCGTACCTGCAGCCGTTCATCGCCCGCACCATCCGCGACACGCCCGCCGACCTGATCAGCCTCAAACTCGGCATCAACATCGTCAACAGCGACGGACTCCGCCTCCGCAGCCTCACCCCCGCGGTCCACGGCTTCCTCGACACCATCCGCGACGGCCACCCCGACACGCCGCTGCTGGTCGTCTCCCCCATCCTCTGCCCGATCCACGAGAACACCCCCGGCCCGACCAACTGGGACCTCTCCGCCCTGGCCGCCGGCGAACTCCGCTTCACCGCCACGGGCAACCCCGACGAGATCCCCGCCGGCAAACTCACCCTGTCGGTCATCCGCACCGAGCTCGCCCGCATCCTCGCCCAACGTGCCCTGACCGACCCCAATCTCCACTACCTGGACGGCCTGCTGCTGTACGGCGAGGCAGACAACGTCGCGCACCCGCTCCCGGACGACCTCCACCCCGACGCCGCCACCCACGAACTCATCGCAGACCGCTTCACCCAGCACGTCTTCACGCCGAAGGGACCCTTCACGGCCTGACCAATGCAGCGGGGTGCTCGGCAGGCGCTGTGCTGGTTCGGCCGGCTGCGAGCGTGAGGCTCGGTTGCAGGCGGCGGACCACCTCGAGATGGGCGTTCGTCCACAGGATCCGGATGGCTGTGGGAGTGGCCTGCCCGTCCGCGTCGTACAGGTCCTGCCGTACGGCGTCCACCAGACGGCCCTTGGCGACAAGATCGTGCCGCAGTGGCTCGGGCACCTGGCCACGGCTCTCCAGGGCGCGGGCGAGAGCGGAGTACCACTGCAGCAGCCGGTCCGCCGACGCGACGAGCGCGGCCTGAGCGGCGGCCCGGTCGTCGGACGGCGGCCGGGCGTCGGCGTACCGCTCCCAGAGCTGGAGTACGGCGTCCGCAGCCAACCGGATGCCCACGACGCCGGTGACGAGCGCCGTCATCTCGCTCAGCGGTACAGGCTTCGCGCCACGCTCGGTGAGGTACGTGCGGAACGTGTCGTCCAACCGGCGCGCCGCGGCGGCTGCCCGTCGGCCGTCCGGTGGCGCCGCGGGCCCGGGGGCGCAGCACGAGACGGCGTACCCGACGACGCTGACGAGGTACTGCGCGCTGTCGACGTACGCCTCCGCCAGCGCCTTCCCGACCGCGGTGGACGCGCCGCGCGGCCAGAACAGCAGGCCGACGAGCAGACTCACCGCGCAGCCGAGCGCGATGTCCTCGATGCGAAACAGGATCAGCGACCAGCCTTCCGGCTGGGCGATGTTGAAGAGGATCACCAGCGTGACCGTGAACGCGGCCTGCCCGGTCGCGAACGAGATCGCCGCGGGCACGATGCCTGCGACGAGGACCGCGAGCGGGAGCAGGACCCACAGGATCACGTGGTTGTCGCCGATGAGGAGCAGGAGGCCTGCGCCGACGAGCGAGCCGGCCACTGTGCCGCCGACTGCGCGGTATGCGTTCTGCCCGGTGTTGAGCGCGTTCGAACGCAGTACCGACAGCGTGCCGAGGATGACCCAGAAGCCGTGCTGGACCCCGGTGAAGTTCGCGAGCGCCACCGCGGCGGCAAGACCGGCCGCGCCGCGGATGCTGTTGTGCAGCCAGACCGAATGCGGCTCGAGATGGGCAGCGGCCCGTTCGGCGGCGCTGGCCAACGGTCCGGTCAGCGACTGCGGTTCGCGGCCGAGCAGGCGGTCCGTCCATCTGCGCTGGTCCGCAATCCGGGCTGTCTCGACGTTCTGGGCGATCAGCATCACGCCGAAGCCGATCTCCTGAGCCCGGAACGACGCGTGGAGTCTTCCGAGAAGATCGGCCGGCGATCCGTACGTCGACGGCAGCCGAGCACCTGCCCGCTTCTCCAGGGTTGCCACGGCATCACGAAGTAGGTCCGTGGCTGCGGAGAGCCCGTCAAGCTTCGGGTCCTCGAGTATCTCCGCGCAGCGTTCCAGAACCTCAGCGGCCGCGAGGTGGACGGCAGCTGACTCGGTGTCGCTCTCGGACAGGGCTGCAGGCCCGGGATCGTCGAGAATCGCGCTCAGCCAGGTCAGTTCGTCGACCAGTCGCACCAGTGCTCTGGAACCGGTCGAGAGGCCGGTCGGCCGATAAGGCGTGGCGGTGAACGTACGCCGCAACTCGTCGATCAGGGCCGCGGTCCGTTCCGTGCGTACAGCGCAGACCTCGATCGAGTCCCGCGCCTCCGAGCGCAACTGCGCCGCCGCCGCTCGACACACTCGTGCCGCCGGTGCCGCGAGCGGGTCGACCCACGCCCTCGGCCAGAGCAGCCAGACGGCGAAGACCGCTGCCACGGCAGCGATCGAGACGCCGGCCAGTCGATCCGGCAACGTCGACAGCGGGGCCGGCGTGGCGACCGAGAGGATGAAGGCGAGCAGCAGCGACGTACCTGCGCCGGCCAGGACCGAGCTGACGACCCCGGAGAACAGTACGCCGAAGCCCACGACGGCCGTGGCCGCGATCGCCGTCCAGACGGTCCGGCCCGCGAACGTGCCCAGCGAGACCAGCACGAGCCAGGCCAGCGCCAGCTGAATCTGCGCCCGGATCCGCTGAACCGTCGGCCCCGTGAAGTCGACCAGCAGCAACATCGCAAACGCCCCGAACGCCGCGAACGTCGCCACCGTCGGAGCGTGCAGAACCGCAGCGCAGAACGCGAACAGGACCGGCATCACGACGGCGGTCCGCGCCGCGCGTCGCGTCGCACCCAGCCCCGGATCCCGTCCTCGCAACCAGGCGACGAGACGCCGACCGAGTCGCTCCACCCCGCAACCCGCCTCTCGCCCGAAGCCCCGAAGCCGACTGCGCCAGTGTCCTCCAACCAACGCCTCCGGTCACGCCCCTTCGCTGTGCCGGCTCTCAGCGCTGGGCGTGTTCTGCGCAGAGGCAGCCGACTCGGCGGTCGATCCATTCCGGTAGGCGCCAGTCGGGGTGGCGCTCGATCATCAGGGCGCGTAGCCCGCGTCGGGTTACTTCTTGTCGGGGTCTATTACTTCGCCCTGGATGACGTCGTCTGTGGGGCGTGGGGGGCCGGGGGTGCCGGGGCCGGGGATGAAGGTGCCGAGGCCGGGGCCGCTGAACTGGGTGGCGACGCGGCGGCCGAAGAAGGCGGTCATGGCGCGGCGGGCCAGCGGGCGGGTGAAGGGGAGGACGAAGAAGAAGCCGAAGATGTCGGTGATGAAACCCGGGGTGAGCAGCAGTGTGCCGCCGACCAGGACCAAGCCGGCGTCAGCCAGCTCCTTGCCCGGCATCTTGCCGGTCTCGAACGAGCTCTGCAGCGCGCGCCAGGCCCGCCGGCCCTCGCGCTTGATCAGCCACGCGCCGAGCGCACTCTCGACCAGCAGCAGCGCGACCGTCGGCCACCCGCCGATCACCTGACCGACCTGGATGATCACGAAGATCTCCGCAATCGGAACTACCAGCAACGCAAGCGCCACGAACCACGGCATGTCCTACCCCTTCCTGCCTGAGACACCAGCGTACGGAACGAGTGGGCACGACCAACCCTGAGTGAACCCTGACTCAGACCGGGACCTTCTCGCGGCTCGGCGTCGCGGCCGGCGGCGGCAGGGTCTTGTCCGTGCGGCCGCGGCGGCGGTCGACCAGCGCCAGGACCAGACCGAGCAGGCCGAGCCCGGTGAGGATCCACTCCGGCCAGCCGCCGAGGGTCATGGCCAGCGTCTGGCCGTTCTGCACGGGGACGGTCGCGACGTACACGTCCGGCACGAACTGCGCCGACTTGTGCTCGACCGAGCCGTCCGGGCGGATCACCCCGGAGATCCCGCTCGTCGACGCGATCAGCACGGTGCGTCCGGTCTCGATCGCGCGCATCCGGGTGATCGCGAACTGCTGCTCGGGCTGGCCGGTTCCGCCGTACGTCGCGTTGTTGGTCTGCACGATCAGCACCTGTGCGCCGCCCTTGACCACGTCGTGGATGACGTTGTCGTACGCGAGCTCGAAGCAGATGACATCGCCGTACGTGACCCCGCGGATCGGCATGACGCCCGGCCCCACGCCCGGCACGGTCTGCGCGCCGATCATCTCCAGCCGCTTGATGTAAGGCAGCAACTGGTCGCGGAACGGGATGTACTCACCGAACGGCACCGGGTGCCGCTTCGCGTACCGCTGCCCGGGCCCGGTCACGGGATCCCAGACGATGCCGGTGGTCTGCCGCTCGTTGTTCCCCGGTCCCTCGGTGACGGCGCCGACCAGGATCGGTACGCCGACCGCCTTCACCGCGGTCTCGATGTCCGCGCGGGTCTCCGCGTCCTTGTACGGGTCGATGTCGGTCGAGTTCTCCGGCCAGATCACCAGGTCCGGCTTCATCTCGGTCCCGGCCTCGACCCGCTTCTGCAGGTCGAGCGTCGCCTGCAGGTGGTTCCGCGTCACGGTCCGCGCCCGGCCCAGGAACTCGAGCCCCTTGCCCGGCACGTTGCCCTGCACGATCGCGGCCCGCACGGTCTGCCCGTCGCCCTCGATCGACCGGTGGATCAGCGCAGTCCCGAACACGATCGCCAGCCCCGCGACGAGCGCCACGGCCCGCAGGCGCAGCGCGGTTCCCCGGCGCAGTACGGCGTACAGCAGGACGCCGACGAACGCGATGACGAAGCTCAGGCCCGGAATGCCGACGTACGCGGCCAGCCTGCCCAGGGGGTCGTCGGACCACGCCCACGCGAGCCGGCCCCACGGGAACCCGCCGAACGGCACCGACGCGGTCGCGAACTCGGTCGCCACCCACAGGCACGGGATCCACAGCGCCCACAGCCGAAGCTTCAGCACCTGTGTCGCGAACAATCCGAACACTGCGTAGAACAGACCCTCGAGGATCGCCAGCGCGATCGCGGCGTCGCCGCCGATGATGCTCAGCCACGGCACGAGGACGGCGTAGTACGCGATCCCGAACCCGGCGCCGACCAGGAAGCCGGCCTTCATCGAGATCCCGTTCAGGGCGGCCAGGAACAGCGGTACGGCGACGATCGTCAGCCAGGGATGATCATGCGGTTCGAACGCGAACCCGAGCAGCGCACCGGCGGCCACCGCCACCGCCACCCGGGGCATGATCCGCCCAAGAGCCTTCAACCGGTCCACGCGGTAACCCCTCTGCCTCACGCACCGACGGACGCCGGTCGAACGACCGTACAACGTCCCGGACACGCAAATGTATCCGGCCGGTAGCCATTCGGCACCGATCGCGCAAAGTGAAGGAGTATCGACAGTCCGTGGTCCGGCCAGAGGAAAGAGGCTCGGCGTGCCTTCGGACCAACCGTCGATGCGCTGGCTGCGCACTGTCAGGCTGTTGTCTACTGGCCGCCGAGCCTCTTCCACCTCTGCCCCGCGGGGGGCTAACCTCCGGTGATCTCAGCCCCCGTCGACTCAAGCCTGGCTTTGGCCTGGTCAGCGTCGCGGGATCATCCGGCGGCCGAACTTCGTGTGACCGTTGAACAAACGGGATATGACGACTCCCAAAACGATGCTCGCTGGCGGCGACGGTGTCAACCTCTCCCCCGGCTCTTTGAGCCCGTTGTAACACTATCGCCTGCCCTACAAGGGAAAACGAAGATCCCTCAGTCGAGTCACGTTACAGAGCGATATCGGCACTCCACGTGATCGTTACCCAGGGCAACCAATCGTCACCCAACCGGTACGACGACGGTTCCTTTGGCCCGGGTGATCTCCAGCGGTTCGGCGAGCGCCTCGGCCGCCGACTCCGATTGGTCCGGACGTCCGCGGCACACGACGTACGCGCTGAAGTCGACGTCGCGGCTGCGGTTCCCGACGCGCGTGATCGTTGCCTTCACCTCGACGACGTCGCCGGCCCGCAGCGGCTGCAGGAACTGCACATCCGAGTACGACGCGAACAGGCCTTCGTCACCGTCCGCCTGGATACAGACCTCGGTCGCGACGTCGCCGAACAGCGCGAGCACATAGGCGCCGTCGACCAGGTTCCCGGCGTAGTGCGCGTGGCTGTACGGAACGTAGCGCCGGTGCGTGACGGTCAGTCCGATGGTTGCCTTAGACACCTTTATGCAACCCCGCTCTTCATTGAATGCAGCCTGTAGTTATGCCGGCGAGTCACTAGCGCGTCAACGAGATAGCTGGCCACTTCCCCCGGGGTCGTCCCGCGGCCGAACACCCGGTCGACGCCGAGCTCGCCGGCCATCTGCTCGGTGAAACGGGGGCCGCCGGCAACAAGTACGGGTCGCGCGTCCTCGGCGTACGCCTCCCGGAACGCCGCGGACATCTCCTTGGTGTTGAGGACGTGCGCCTCGCGCTGCGTCACCACCTGCGACACCAGGATCGCGTCGGCCTTGTCGGCCTTGGCCCGCCGGACGAGTTCGGGTACGGCGACCTGCGCGCCGAGGTTCACGACCTTCACCTCGCGGTAGTACTCCAGGCCCTTCTCCCCCGCGAACCCCTTGATGTTGAGGATCGCGTCGATACCGACCGTGTGCGCGTCGGTGCCGATGCAGGCGCCGACGACGGTCAGCCGGCGGCGCAGGCCCTTGCGGATCGCGAGGTTGACCTCTTTCGGCGACAGCAACGGGTAGTCGCGCTCGATCACCTCGACCTTCGACGTGTCGACGAGGTGGTTCACGGGGCCGTAGACCACGAAGAACGTGAAGTCCGGGCCGATCGGCTTCGAGTGCACGACCAGGGCCGGATCCATGCCCATCTTGTTGGCCAGCTGGACCGCGGCGCCCTCGGCGCGCTTGTCATGCGGGACCGGCAACGTGAACGACAGCTGCACCATCCCGTCCCCGGTGGTGTCGCCGTACGGCCGGATGATGCTCACTGGCCTTCCTCCAACAACTCGATCGCCGGGTTGTAGTACGCCGGGGACTTGCGCGCGACCCCGTCCAGACCGCGACCGGCGTCCTGCGGCCGTTTCATCAGGCCGAAGGTGCCGTCGCCGATCGCGTTCAGCAGGCCGTCGTCGACGATCCGGTCCAGCAGCTCGACCGACTCCCCCAGTACCTGCCGGGCACGCTGTGCGATGAAGCCGTTCGGCTCCGGCCGGAAGTCCTCGTGAAGGTTGCCCGCGGCACCCAAGACGTAGCGGACGTTCTGCAGCGCCAGGTCGCGGTCCGAGATCCACGGCGTCACGACCGCCTCGGTCATCATGCCGACCAGCAGGATGCCCTGCCCGGTCATCGCACCGACCAGGTTGAAGAACCCGTCCAGCAGGTACCCGCGGAACACGTCACCGGTCATGTGCCGGGTCGGCGGCATCCACTTCAGCGGCGCGTTCGGGAACAGCTGCCGCGCCAGCATCGCGTGCGCGAGCTCGAGCCGGAACGAGTCCGGGATGTCCGGGTTGATCTCGAACGCGTGCCCGAGCCCCAGCTGCCAGTCCTCGAGCCCGGCCTCCTTGGCGAAGTACTCGTTCAGCAGCTGCGAGACCGTCACCGTGTGCGCGGCCTCGACCGCGTCCGCGGTGGTCAGGTAGTTGTCCTCGCCGGTGTTGATGATGATCCCGGCGCGGGCGTGGATCTGGCGGCTGAACCGCTGGTCGACGAACGTCCGGATCGGGTTGATGTCGCGGAAGAGGATCCCGTACATCGAGTCGTTCAGCATCATGTCGAGCCGCTCGAGCCCGGCCAGCGTCGCGATCTCCGGCATGCACAGCCCGGACGCGTAGTTCGTCAGCCGGACGTACCGGCCCAACTCGCGAGACGACTCGTCCAGCGCGGCCCGCATCAGGCGGAAGTTCTCCTGCGTCGCGTACGTACCGGCGAACCCCTCGCGGGTCGCGCCCTCCGGCACGTAGTCCAGCAGCGACTGCCCCGTCGACCGGATCACGGCGATGATGTCGGCGCCTTCACGCGCGGCCGCCTGCGCCTGCGGGATGTCCTCGTAGATGTCGCCGGTGGCAACGATCAGGTAGATCCAAGGGCGCTGCTCCGGATCACCGTGCCGCTTGATCAGCCGGTCCCGCTCCCGCCGCCGCCCGTCGATCCGCTTCATCCCGGCAGTCGCCGCCTTGCGTGCTGCGGACCGTGCCCGTACGGCGTCGCGTCCCTCAGGCATCCGGAACGTCACGGAACCCGACGCGGCCTTCTGCGCTAGCACTGCTAGGTCCTCGGCCTCGCCACGGAGCAGCGCGTCCCACACCGGCAGCGCGAGACCGTGCTCGAGACCTACGTCCGCGCGCACAGTGTCCGCGAGCCGGTTCACCCACGGGATGCCCTCGGTGTCGGCGCCGGTCAGCCCGGCGAGCCGCAGTACCGCTCGCTCGACCGACACCGTGGTGTGCTGCCGGGCCAGGTTGACGATCGGCTTCCCGGCCTTGCGCGCCAGACTGCGCGCCTTGCGGACGGTGACCGGATCGAGGTCCAGCTTCTTGTTCATTGGGACCATCCCTCGGCTTCATAAACCACACGACCACCGACGACAGTTCGCAGGCAGGTAGGTGTTCCCTGGCTCAGATCCGGCAGCACCGGTACGCCGGCCCGCGGGTCCGTCGACCACGCGGCGACGCGGGTGTCCGGCGTCTGCACGACGAGGTCGGCATCGCTCTGCCAGATCGCGTACGTCGCGGCCGTGCTGGACGCAAGTACTCCGGCGTCATCGATCCCCGCCGCCCGCCAGCCTCCCCGCGTGTGCGCCTGGAAGGCCGCCCGTACCGTGATCCGCTCGGACTGCTCGTGGTGGAACGCGGCCGCCCGAACGGCCTCCCAGCCACCAACCTCCGTCACCGGCGCATCCGAGCCGAACGCGAGTACGACGCCCGCGCGGGCCAGCGAACCGAACGGGTTCATCCCCCGCCAGCGGTCGCCGACGCGCTCGGCGTACATGCCGTCCGGACCGCCCCAGAGGGCGTCGAACCTCGGTTGCACACTCGCCACCACGCCGCAGCGCGCAAGGACCGCGATTGTTGCCTCGTCCACCATTTCGACGTGCTCGAGCCGGTGCCGCGCCGCGACGAGCGCCTGGACGCCGACCTTCTCGGCGGCGAGCTCGAACCCGCGCGCGATGTTGTCCAGCGCCTGGTCGCCGATGCAGTGGAACCCCGCCTGCACGTTCCGCTCGGTGCAGGCGATCACATGCTCGGCGATCTGTTCCGCCGTCAGGTACGCGT
This sequence comes from Kribbella sp. C-35, assembly GCF_046549195.1. Lineage (NCBI taxonomy): Bacteria > Bacillati > Actinomycetota > Actinomycetes > Propionibacteriales > Kribbellaceae > Kribbella > Kribbella sp. C-35. Next base: position 69,734 of record NZ_JAJPWG010000006.1, on the reverse strand, counting down.
GGCCGCGGTGGTCGGCGCGATCGGCGTACGGCTCCCGCAAAGCCGCCGTACGAGAACCGAGGGCACCGTCTGCATTCAGATCACCGGCAAGACCGGCGAGTCCGTAGGTGCCGAGGTGCTCGAAGGCGCCCGGCTCGCCCCAGTACAGTGTCGCGGCGAGGCCGAGCTGCTCGGCCGCCTCGCGCACGATCGGCAGCTCCCACAGCGGCCCGATGTGCGGCGCGGCCATCTCGTGGAACGCGCCGATTCCCTTGGCAGCCATGGCCTTCAGCGCGGCCTCGATGTCCTGCCGCCGCTGATCCGCACCGATCAGGTCGCCGAGAGCATCCCGTACGGCGTGATTAGCGGAGCGCTCCACGCGGCCGGTCTCGTCGTACCCTTCTTGATCCTTCGCGACCGGGACGAGCGCCGACGAGATGACGCCCGAGTGGCCGTCGATGCGGGACAGGTAGACACGGCGGCCGCCGCCTGCACGGTCGAGCTCCTCGACGGTTGGCGGGCGACCTTCCGGCCAGGCGGTCTCGTCCCAGCCGGCGCTGTCGATGACCGCGTCCTCCGGGAGGTTCGCCGCGAATGCTGCGAGCCGATCGAGAGCGTCCGTCAGCGAGGTCGTCCCGGCGAGGTCGAGACCGGTCAGCACCGCGCCGGCACCGGCCGTGTGGACATGGGCGTCGACGAACGCCGGCGTCACCAGCTTGCCGTCGAGATCGATCACCTCGTCCGCGCCTGCGGCGTACGAACTCGCGCCCGTGTCGTCACCGAGCCAGGTCACCACCCCGTCGTCGAACGCGATCGCGGTCGCGTGGGGGTCGGCGGGTGAGTAGACGGAACCGTTCGTCAGAAGTGTGCGCACGCCCTAATCCTCCGCCAGCCTGCTCTCGAACAGACCACGGACACCCGGCTCGGTCCGCAACAGCTCCATCGCATAGTCCGCGTGCCCCGGGACGTACCCGTTGCCGACGAGCATCGTGACGTCCGCGGCAAGCCCCTCTGCCCCCAGCGCGGCCGCGGAGAACGAGGTCGCCATCGAGAAGAAGATGACGGTGCCACCGGCGGCCGTCGACAGGACGGCTCCGTGCTCGCACCCCGGTACGTCGACGCACACCACGGTGATATCCGCGGGTCCCCCGGCGTCCTCGACCGCCTTCGCCAGAGCCACCGGATCGCGGGCGTCGGCCAGCGCCACGACATCGGCCAGCGCCGAGCTCTCGAGTCGCTCCTTCTCTTGCTGCACAGGGACGACGCCGATCGTCCGCGCCGCGCCGGCGTTGCGGGCGGCGGCCAGCGACAACGAGCCGGATTTCCCTGCGCCGCCAATTACTGACACGACAGGCTTTATGCCTTTGTCGACATACGATCGCACCACCCGAGCGGTCAGCGCCGGGGCGCCGCACACGTCCATCACGGCCAGCGACAGCTCCGGCTTCAGGTCGTCGGGCAGCTTCGCGACGATCGACCGCGCGAACAGGATCGCGTGCCCCTGCGCCGGCACCTGCTCGCTCCTGCCGTCCCAGTCGCGCAGCCCGTCGGTGATCTGCAGCGGGGTCAGCGTCAGCGAAACGAGAGTCGCGACGCGGTCGCCCTTGCGGACCCCGAGCGGCGAGTCCGGGCCGGCCTCGTCGACCACGCCGACGAGCATGCCGCCGGAGCCGGTGACCGGGTTCTGCATCTTGCCGCGGGTCTCGATGATGTCCAGGACCGCGCGGCGGATCGCCGTACCGTCACCGCCGTGCGCTTCGGCGAGCTGGCGGTACGACGCGGCGTCCAGGTTCAGCCGCTCGACCGCGATGCGAACCTCGTCGGGCCAGATCCCGGGACGTGCGTCGAGTTTCTCCGCCGCCTGCGGCAACACGCCGGACGGCGCGAGTACACGGTGCAGTCCTACCGGGCTCGATGACACGGGTCCTCCTCTGTGCGGCCAAGGCTGCGTGGTCAAGGCTGTGCGGTCAGGCAAAATACTACTCAGATCGATGCTTGACGAGAATTCTTGCGGCGTACTGTTGGATCTAGGGGAAGTTCTATCGCTATCCTCACATGAGACAGTAATACCCCCACTGCATCCCTACTCTGGCCCGCGGAGGACCCGTGACCGACCTGATCACCCCGGAGCTGGCTCGTTCGGAGCAGCCTCGCGACGGTCAGCCCTACCTGTACCAGCGTGCCGAGCTGGTCGAGCCGGACTGGACCCGGCTGCCCGGCTGGAAGGACGTCACGGCCGAGGAGTGGCGCTCGGTGCAGTGGCAGCGGTCGCATTGCGTCAAGAACGTGAAGCAGTTGCGCGAGGTGATGGGCGACCTGCTCGAGGACCGGTTCTACGACGACCTCACCCGCGACCAGGCCGAGCGCGCGACGATGTCGATGCTGCTGCCGCCGCAGATGCTGAACACGATCGTTCCTTCCGGTGCAGCCGATTACACGGAGGCGTTCTACGCCGATCCGGTCCGCCGCTACATGTTGCCGGTGTTCACTGACCGCCGTACCGATTGGCCGTCGCACCCGCACGCGGCGCGGGATTCGCTGCACGAACACGAGATGTGGGCCACAGAGGGGTTGACCCACCGCTACCCGACCAAGGTCCTCGCGGAGATCCTGCCGACGTGCCCGCAGTACTGCGGTCACTGCACGCGGATGGACCTGGTCGGGAACTCGACCCCCGTGATCGACAAGCTGAAGTTCGTCGCGAAGCCGCAGACCCGGCTCGACGACATGCTCGACTACCTGCGCCGTACGCCGGGCGTCCGGGACGTCGTCGTCTCCGGCGGCGACGTGGCGAACATGCCCTGGCCGCGGCTCGAGGCGTTCCTCACCAGCCTGCTGGAGATCGAGAACATCCGCGACATCCGCTTGGCCACCAAAGCCTTGATGGGTATGCCGCAACACTGGCTGTCCGACGACGTCCGGTCGGGTGTCGAGCGAGTCGCGGGGATCGCTCGCAGCCGAGGTGTGATGCTCGCGATGCACACCCACGTGAACGCGGCGCAGTCTATGACGCCGCTGGTCGCCGAGGCGTCGAAGGCGATGCTCGAGGCCGGTCTGCGGGACGTGCGGAACCAGGGCGTCCTGATGCGCGGCGTCAACGACTCGATCCCGCAGCTGCTCGACCTGTCCTTCGCGTTGCTCGACGGCGCGAACATCACGCCGTACTACTTCTACATGTGCGACATGATCCCCTTCTCGGAGCACTGGCGGGTCTCGGTCCGCGACGCGCAGCACCTGCAGCACGGGATCCTCGGGTACCTGCCTGGCTTCGCGACGCCGCGCATCGTGTGCGACGTCCCGTACGTCGGCAAGCGCTGGGTGCACCAGCTGTCCGAGTACGACGAGGTCCGCGGCATCTCGTACTGGAAGAAGAACTACCGCACCGGCATCGAACAGCAGGACCCCGAGGCGCTGAACCGCACCTACGAGTACTACGACCCGATCGACACCCTGCCCGTCGAAGGCCAGAACTGGTGGACCCAACACGCCGGCAACCACCTAGCCGAAGCCGAAGCCCGAGCCGCCGCCTCCCGCACCGCAGCCGAGGCCCAAAAACTCCTCGACATCAACTAACCCCAATCCGCCTTCGGTGCCACCAACGCAGGGGATGGCACCGAAGGCCTGCAACTTCCTGCAATTCGCTCTTCGTGACCCACTAGATGCACACGGCAACCGTTAACATCTCCGATCGACCACCCACCCGATCCGGAGACCGCAAAGTGCGTGTTGCCCCCTGGCCCCTCGCCGCCACCACAGCCCTACTGACCGCCTGCTCCGCAATCCCCCAAGCAGACACCGTCGAGTCCCTCACCCGCCCAGCCATCACCACCGAATCCGCCCAATCCGTCGTCAAGCACTACAACGACGTCAACAACGCGGCCAACCGCCGTCGCGACGACATGCTCATCGCCACGGTCGAGGGCGGCAACCTGTTACGGCAGAGTCGCGCCGCCTTCACGATCGAGCGCGCAGTCGACAAGGCGAACAAGAACTTCAAGCCGTTCTTCCTCACCGACTCGGTGGTCGGCGCGCCGGCCTACGGCACCTACCCGATGCGGTTCGTCACCAAGTCAGCGGCGTCGAATTCCAATGACTACGTTCAGGTCGGGGTGTGGGAACGCAGGAGCGCCGGCGAGCCCTGGATGCACACCTTCACCCAATGGGTCCCGACGGCGACCAAGCTTCCGGACCTCAACGGTCTGCGGGAAATCGGACCGACCGACGCCTCCCGATGGAGTGCAGCACCCGGCACCGTCGCGAATCAGTTGGCCAGCTATCTCACCATCGGCGCTAAGTCGCCGGATGCCACGACCTTCGCGCCGTCGAAGCCGATCAGCGACATCCTCGCCCAGGTCGCGGACGCCAAGTCGATGGCCGTCCAGCAGCCGAAGCAGTACCGGAAGGTCAGCAACACCTTCACCGTCACGGGTCAACCCGTGAGTTTCGCGACACCGTCCGGTGAGGCGCTCGTCCTGCTCACCCTCAACGACGAGTACCGCGTGGACATCGGCTCGGGCTACCAGGTGTCGTGGACGTCGCCTGAACTCTCCGCCTTCAGTCCCGCGACCAAGTACTACGAGAACGCCCTCACGAACGTCAGCCTCCACGACGTCGTTCTCGTCATCCCGCCGAAGGGCTCGGGGAAGGTCCGGATCCTTGCCGTCGGCTCCCAACTCGTCGACGCGGGCGGGTACTGAGGCTGGGCTTTTGTGGGAGGTGGCGGGGCCCGGGGCGTTCGGTGGCTCGGGGTGGGGTTAGCATCACGGCTCTCTTTGTCGGGCGGTTTGTCTGGGGCATGCCGCGATCTCGGGAGTTCTTGTGCGGGTGATCCGCAGGATATTCGGCGTACTGCTGGCTTTGATCGGGTTGATCGTCGCGGTCGTCGGTGGGGCCGCGGCGTTCTGGTTGATCGGGCCGGACGACACGGTTCAGTCCGGTGAGCAGCATCTCGCGAGCAAAGGACTGGCGATCGCGAGTACGCCGGAGCTGCTGAACCGGCATGGTCCGGTGCTGCATGTCGACGTACGGTCGACGAAGGGTCAGCCGGTGTTCGTCGGGGTGGCTCGGGACTTCGACGTCAGCAGTTATCTGAAGGGCATCGCGCACACGAAGCTCGTACAGGTGCAGTTCCCGATCGCGCTGTCGACGCAGGACGAGAAGGGTACGGCGGGTCCGCTCGCCGCGCCGGACACGCTCGACTGGTGGGTCGCGAAGGCGAACGGCGCCGGTACACAGTCGATCGCGTGGCCGATCGAGGACGGGCCGTACGACGTGGTCATCATGAACGCGGACGGGAAGACGGCTCCCGACGTACAGGTCGACCTGGGCATCGAGATCCCGAAGGCGTTCGCGACCGCACTGGGCGTGTTCGCCGCCGGCCTCGTCCTCCTTGCCCTAGGCATCCTCCTTATCCTCATCCGCCGCCGCCCCACCACACCCCAGCAGGGCGAGACGGCCAGCTCGGAGTGGCATCATCCGCAGCCACAGAACGACCCGCGATTCCCGCAGCCGCAGTACCCACCGACCCAGCACCCGCCTGTCAAAGGCCAACCGGGCCAAGGCCAGCCAGTCCAGTACCCACCCGTCTCCGGTCAGCAGCAGGCACCTCAGCGGCCTTCGGGTGGTGGGGCGGTTCGGCGGGTGGTGGTTGGTGGGCTGGCGTTCGGGTTGGTGTCTGGTTGTGCGGCGGTTCCGGAGGCGGACAGTGTGTCGGCTCTGACTCGCCCGGCGATCGGTGACGCGGCCGCGGTGGGGGTGATCAAGCACTACAACGTCGTCAACAACAAGGCGAACAGCATCCGTGACGACAAGCTGATCGCGACTGTTGAAGGCGGCAACCTTGTCCGTGAGAGCCAGGCCGGATACGAGATCGACCGCGTCGCCAAGGACAAGCCGACGGGACCGTTCGTCTACACCAACCCGGTGATCGGCGCGCCGCAGTCCGCGAGCTACCCGATGCGCTTCGTCAGCAACTCCGGGATCTCCACCAACAAGGCCTACCGCCACCTCGGCGTCTGGGAGCGCGCCACCGCCGGCAGCCCGTGGATGATCACGTTCGCCGCCGGTGTGAAGACGACCGTCAAGCTCCCGGACGTCACCGGCCTCCGCGCGGCGACCAAGTCCGACGACACCAAGCTCGCGGCCGCCCCACAGGTCGCCGCGACCAGCCTGGCGACGTACCTGACCGGCGGCGCCAAATCACCGCGCGCCGCCGCCTTCGAGCCGAACGCTGACATCACGAAGATGCTCACGGGCATCGTGAGCAACAGGGCCGAGAAGGCGAAGATGCGCGGATCGACCCGCAGCATGACCGACGTGTTCACGGCCCCGCCGCAGTCGCCCGCGTTCGTGACCAAATCCGGTACGGCGGTGGTGTTCGTCTCGCTCACCCACGAGTACACGCTGGTGCCGGGGCCCAACTGGCACTTCTGGTGGGACGGGATGCCGGAGACCGCGTTCAGCCCGAAGTCCGTCAAGTACTACAACCGTCTGACCTCGGAGACGATCCACGACGCGGTGCTACTGATCCCGCCGACGGGCAAGGGCAAGATCCAGGTCGCGTCCTTCGAGTCCCAGGTCGTCGACGCGGGCGGCTACTGAATCAGGTACGTCGTGAGCTCGGCGTACGTCGTGATTGTCGGGCCGGACCAGGTCGGGGCGTTGTCGGCGTGTTCGGTGGTGCGGATCGCGTGCATACCGAGGGACGCGGCGGCCGGGAGCTCGTTGTCGTTGCCGTCGCCAACGTAGATGCAGTCGCTGGGGTCGGCGCCGAGGGCGGCGCAGGCGGTCTCGTAGATCGCGGGCGACGGTTTGGCGGCGCCGACCTCCGCGGAGAAAGCGGTCGCGTCGAAGTACTGCGCGAGCGGGCTGGTGGGCCACTGGAGTTGGGTTTCGGCGGTGATGTTGCTGACCAGCCCGATCCGCCAGCCCGCCGCCTTGAACGCGGCCAACGTCTCGAGCGTCGCCGCAGGCACCCGGCCGAGCAGCCGTTGGGCGAGGGCGCGGCGCAGGCCCGTTGCCTCCTGCACCTGTTCGTCGGTCGGTGTGCCACCGCACCGCTCGGCAATCACGCGCAGTGTGCTCGGCAGGTCGCCGTACGCTCCGATGAATCGCTCGTACGACGATGCGTCGAAGGCCGCCTGGAACGCGGCCGGGTCGACGCCCAGCACAGCACCCATCTGAGCGTTCACCAGGTCCCGAGAAGCGTCCCCGCCCGAGATCAGTGTGCTGAACAGGTCGCTGAGCAGGACCTTCACAGGGCCGGTGGGCGGCGTTCGTACGGCGTGCTGAGCACGATCGTCGTGGTTGTGGAGACGTTCGCGCGCGCCCTGATCACGGCCAGCAGGTTCTCCAACGCGGCCGGTGACGCGACCCGGACGACCAGGATGTAGCTGGAATCGCCGGCGACCGAGTAGCAGGACTCGATCTCCGGGACCTCCCGGAGCCGCTCCGGTGAGTCGTCCGGCTGCGACGGGTCGATCGGCCGGATCGAGATCAGCGCGGTCAGCGGCAGACCCAGCGCGGTGTGGTCGACGGTGGCGGCGTACCCCTGGACGATCCCGCGCTGCTCGAGCCGCTTCACCCGCTGGTGTACGGCCGACGTGGACAGGCCGGTCGCCTTGCCCAGGTCGGTGAAGCTCATCCTGCCGTCGGACGCGAGCAGCCCGACGATCTTGCGGTCCAGGTCCTCCATCTTGAAGACATTACTGGAGCAAGCGCCCCCGCCGCATGCGATCTCGCGGGCTGTCCGTGGGCTGTGAAAGCATCTGGGCATGGCCGACAGACCCCAGCGCTTGATGCTGCTCGATACCGCGTCGCTCTATTTCCGTGCGTTCTTCGGCGTGCCGGACACCATGAAGGCCGCCGACGGTACGCCGACCAACGCGATCCGCGGATTGCTCGACTTCATCGCGCGGCTGGCCGAGAACCACCGCCCGACCCACCTGGTCGCGTGCTGGGACGACAACTGGCGGCCGTCGTGGCGGGTCGCGCTGATTCCGTCGTACAAGGCGCAGCGGGTCGAGTTCGTGTCGGCGAAGGGCGAGCAGGTCGAGGACGTGCCGGACCGCCTGGAGGCGCAGATCCCGTACATCCGGGCTTGCCTCGAGGCGATCGGGATCACCGTCGTCGGCGCGCCGGACCACGAGGCCGACGACGTGATCGGCACGCTGTCCCACCAGGCGACGATGCCGGTCGACGTCGTCACCGGGGACCGCGACCTGTTCCAGCTGATCGACGACAGCCGCGGCATCCGGGTCGTCTACACGGCCGCCCGCGGCGTCGGCCGGGCCGAGGTGTACGACGAGAAGGCGCTGCTCGCGAAGTACGAGGTCCCCGCGCAGCGGTACGCCGATTTCGCGACGCTGCGTGGTGACGCGTCCGACGGCCTGCCCGGCGTGAAGGGCGTCGGCGAGAAGACGGCCGCCTCGCTCGTCACGGCGTACGGCGATCTGGACGCGATCCGCGCCGCGGCCGCCGACCCGAGTACGCCGATGGCGCCAGGGGTGAAGAAGAAGATCGTGGCCGCGGCCGACTACCTCGACGTCGCGCCGAAGGTGGTCGCGGTGGCGAAGGACGCGCCGGTCGGGACGTACGACGCGACGCTGCCGCGGGAGATCAAGGACCCGGAACGCTGGCTGGACCTCGTCGAACTGCTCGAGCTCGGCAGCAGCGCCCAACGCGTCATGGCGGCGCTCGACCTGGGCCCGAAAGCGTGAGGACCCGTGAGCTGGCGGAGCAGTTCCGCGAGCAGATCGTCACGTTGCGCCGGGCGCTGCACCAGGTCCCGGAGTACGACCTCGACCTGCCGAAGACGCAGCAGCTGATCCTCGACGCGCTCGAAGGGTTGCCGCTGGAGATCACGCTCGGCAAGGAGCTGTCGTCGGTGACCGCCGTACTGCGGGGTGGTGGCGGACCTGGTCCCGTCGTGCTCCTGCGCGGCGACATGGACGCACTGCCGGTGACCGAGCGGACCGACGTACCGTTCGCGTCCCAGCATCCCGGGATGATGCACGCCTGCGGTCACGACCTGCACGTCGCGGGGCTCGTCGGCGCCGCGAAGGTGCTGAGTGCGATGCGGGACGAGCTCGCGGGTGACGTGGTGTTCATGTTCCAGCCGGGCGAGGAGACGACCGGCGGCGCGCCGATCATGATCCGCGAAGGGGTTCTCGACGCGGCCGGCCGGCGGGCGGATGCGGCGTACGGACTGCACGTCGGGTCGTCGTCGCAGCCGTTGGGGATGTGGAGCAGCAAGCCCGGGTCGTTCATGGCTGCGGCCGACCAGCTCAGCGTTCGCGTCATCGGGGCGGGCACGCACGGCTCCACGCCGTACCGCGGTAAGGACCCGATCCCCGTGCTCTGCGAGATCGTGACCGCGCTGCAGATGATGGTCACGCGGCAGTTCGACGTGTTCGACCCGGTCGTGCTGACCGTCGGCCGGATCGCGGGCGGCACGAAGGAGAACATCATCCCGGACGACGCGTTCTTCGACGCGACCGTACGGACGTTCTCCGCGGCGGCCCAGGCGAAGATCCAGGAGGCGTCGATCCAGCTGGTCGAGGGGCTCGCGGCCGCACATGGGCTGCAGGTCGAGGCGGAGTACCGGGTCGGGTACCCGGTGACGGTCAACAACGAGGCGGAGTACAACTTCGCCCGCGAGACCATCGTCGACGTCTTCGGCGCGGATCGGTTCCGCGAACGCCCGAACCCACGCTGCGGCGCCGAGGACTTCTCCTACATCCTGCAGGAGGTCCCCGGCGTCTACCTCAACCTCAGCGCCTGCGCCTCACCCGACCCCGACGCAGCCGCCGACAACCACAGCCCGCTGGCGAACTTCGACGACTCGGTCCTCCCCGACGGCGCAGCCCTACTGGCGGAGCTCGCCGTACGTCGTCTCGCGCGCTAAGGCCAGCCCGGTGAGGGCGAGTCCGAGGACCGTCGTCGCTGCGGCGACCAGGTAGATCGTGGGCAGGCCGGGACCGGCGACGACCCGGCCGCCCAACCAGCCTGCGAACGCGGCCGCGACCTGGTACGACGAGGCGTTGACGGCGATCGCCAACGTCGGAGCCCCGGCGGCCGTGGAGAGGACATGGGCCTGCATGCCGGGGATCACGGAGAAGCCGACCGCTCCGAGGGCGAAGATGAGCACACCGGTCAGGATCGCGGCCGGGCTGAGTCGGAGAGCGGTCAGCAGCAGAACCAGCAGTGCTAGCGCGCCGAGTTGCGAACGCAGCAGGGCACGGTCGGCCAGGCGGCCGCCCACCAGGTTGCCGATCGTCGCGCCCACGCCGTACACCAGCAGCATCGGGGCGATCGCCTCCGCGGGGAACGACGCGGGGCCGGTCAACAGTGGCGCGAGGTAGATGAACACCATCAGTACGCCGATGTTCGCGACGGCGGTGATGGCGATCGCGAGGAGCAGCTCACGGTTGCGGAAGACGGCGAACTCCCCCAGCGCGCGGGTGCGCACGCCGAGCTGATCGTTCGGGATGTACCGGGCGACCAGGATCAGGCCGGCCGCGCAGCAGGCTGTGATCGCGGCGAACGTCGTACGCCAGCCGAACACGTCGCCGATCCAGGTACCGAGCGGTGCGCCGAGAATCATCGCCAGGTTCATGCCGAGGGCAAGCTTCGCGACGGTGGACGCCTTCTTGTCCGGCGGCGCGGAGGTGGTCGCGATCACGATCGCGTTCGCGAAGAACGTGGACGTGACCAGCGCCGTCACAATCCGTGCCGCGAACAAAACGCCGTACCCGGGAGCGACCGTCGACAGCAGGTTGCCGGTCACCGCGATCGCGAGCAGCCCAAGGACCAGAGGTTTTCGCGGCCGTCCCGCGGTGATTGCCGTCAGCAACGGACCGCCGACGATCATGCCCAGCGCGTACGCCGTGACGAGCAGCCCCGCCGCCGGAATCGAGACCCCCAGATCCCCCGCCACGGCCGGCAGGATCCCGGCCACCACGAACTCCCCCGTGGTCACTCCGAACACGCACACCAGCAACGCCGTCAGCTTCATCTCATCCTCACGGTTAAGTGGCATTCTATCCGTGAGAGACAGTAGATCGTTCTCACGGATGGACGCAACCTGTACCATGAGAACCATGCCGGACCCGATCGCAGCTCCGTCTGCTGCCGACGCCTCGCCGCTGCCACCTGCCCCCGGCGCCGACGCCTGGCTCGCACTGCAGTTCGCGAATACCGCGATCGCGCTCCCCGGCGGTCAGTACGTCGACCTGCTCGGGAGTCCCGCCGCCGTCAACAACTGGCTCACCACACGCGGCCTCGCGCCCGAGAACGCCGACGTACAGGAGATGTGCGCGACCCAGCTCCGCGCCCTCCGCGAACACGTCCGCTCGCTCTTCGCCGCCCGAGTCACCGGAGCGCCCGCTCTCCCCGCGGCCCTCGACGCCGTCAACGACGCCCTCACGCGCGTCCCGACCACCGCGCTCCTGCGCTGGGACGACAAGACCGGCCCGTACCGGGCACCTTCCTGCCCCACCAACGAGATCCTCGAACACGCACTGGCCACCATCTCCGCCAGCGCAGCCGACCTCCTCACCAGCGAGGACGCCGAGGCCCTCACCGCCTGCGAATCCACCCCCTGCAACCGCTACCTCATCCGCCACGGCCGCCGCCACTGGTGCTCCACCCGCTGCGGCGACCGAGTCCGAGCCGCCCGCGCCTACGCCCGCCGTACTCGGTCCAGATCAGACTGACGACTCAGCGACCGAGCCCCGCCTCGCGAGCCCGGACGATGGCTTCGGCCCGGTCGGCGACATGAAGCTTGGTGAAGATGTTCGAGACATTGTTCCGGACCGTCTTCGGGGACAGGTAGAGCTCGCTCGCGATCTGGGCGTTCGAGCGGCCCGCGGCAACCAGGGCGAGGATCTCGTGCTCACGCGAGGTGAGCTGCGGGAATGGACTGCCGCGCGTGGCAGCCGGCGCGGCGGCGAAGAATTCGGCCACCCTGCGCGCGATCGCCGGACCGAAGATCGCCTCGCCCTGGGCGACCGCGGTGATCGCCCGCACGATCTCACCCTGATTCGCGCCTTTCAACAGATAGCCGCGAGCGCCGGCCCGCATCGCGGCGAACAGCGTCTGGTCCTCCTCGGCCATCGTGAGGACGACGACGCCGATGTGCGGACTGTCGGCGGTGATCGCACGCGTCGCCTCGATCCCGTCGAGCCGCGGCATCTGCACGTCCATCACCACGACGTCCGGCTGCAACTCCCGCGCTCCGTCCACGGCCTCCACCCCGTCGGCCGCCGTACCGACGACCTCGACGCCGTCCAGCGAACCGAGCAATGCGGCGAGCCCGTCGCGGTAGACGGGGTGATCGTCGGCCAGCAGCACGCGCACTGGCTCATCCATGAGCAACCTCCGGTACGGCGTCCAGCGGCAACCTCACGTGGACGACGGTGCCGCCGCTCGGTGGACACGTGACACTACAGACTCCGCCGAGTTCGGCCACTCGTTCCCGCACCGACAACATCCCCACGCCTGCCGCGACTTCGTCGCCGATCCCGATCCCGTCGTCCTGCACCGACAGCTCCAGCGCCGCCTCGTCCACCCGGAGGGCGATAGCGCACCGGGATGCCGCGGCGTGCCGGGCGACGTTCGTCAGCGCCTCCGACGCGATCCGGTACGCCGCCACCTCCACGCCGGCCGGCAACGTTCCGAGCGGGTCCGCGTCGACGGACACCGAGAGTCCCGCGAGCCGGAAAGGCTCGGCTTGTTGCTGGATCGCCCGCACCAGACCCAGCTCGTCCAAGGCCGGCGGTCGCAGGTCGTGGACGAGCCGCCGTACGTCGGCCACCGCGGCGGCCATCTCGGTCGTTGCCTGGACCAGGATCCGGTCCGCCTCGTCGGGCGCGGACTTCGCAAGGTTCCGGGCGGTCTCGATGCGCAACGCCACGGCGCCGAGGCTCGGGCCGAGACCATCGTGCAGGTCCCGGCGGATCCGCCGCCGTTCCTCCTCACGAGCGGCGACCAGCCGGCTGCGGCCCCGCTGCAGCTCCGTGCTCAGCTCGCTCGCGCGTGCGGCCGCGGCCGCCTGCCGGACGAGATCGCCCAGCAGTCGCTGGTCGCGCTCGGACAACGCCGTCCCGTCGCCCGGACAGAACACCAGCCGGCCGACCGGCTCACCGCGGTAACCGACCGGCAGCGCATGCGTCGGACCCGATGCGTGTCCGTGCTCGACGATCGCCAGCCCGCCGCCGGAACGCTCGATCTCCACCCGCACATAGGGCAGCCGGAACGCGTCGGCAACCGTGCGCGCGACCGCGTGGAGTTGCTGATCCGGGTCCGCGGCCGACTCGAGGCGCTCGGCCAAGGTCGACATGGTCGCGTACGGATCGTCGCGGGAGCCGCGGACCAGGCGCCGTACCCACCACCAGAGCCGGGTCCGCAGCGGCGCGTAGACCACGGCGACGACGGCGATCGCGACCAGTGCGGCGTCCCGCTCGCCGAGCATCCCGCCGGCGATCGCGAACACGGCGAGGTCGATGCCGACGACGAGCACCGCGAGTACGCCGTACAGGAAGGTGGCCGAGAGCAACCGATCGATGGCGTACAGGCGGTGTTTGGCGACCGCGACGACGATGGCCGCCGACGTGACCGCGATCGCCAGGCCGAACATGATCGCCGGGACCGCGGGCGGATTCTCGAACGGAACGATCAGGACGATCATGTCCACCAGGGCGGCCCACATCAGCCACCGGAGCTGCGCTCTGCTCTCCCGGGAGGCCGCGCGGTAGCGGTGAACGGCGACGGCGAACGGCACGACCAGGCTGACGATCACGCCCGCGTAGGCAACCCGGAGCAGTCCCGCCCAGACGTCGTACGGGACATCGATGCTGAACGGGTCGAGTGCCAGCCTGGTGATCTCCGGCGGCAGCTCGGCGCTGTGGTAGCGCTGCATCACGCCCATGGGCGCGACCAGCAGGAGAACTGGGAGTAGCAGGGTCAGGGCGAGGCTGACGATCGAGAGCCAGCGCCATGCTCTCGCCGTGACCAGCTTCCCGTCCGGGAAGAGCAGGATGAGCAGTGGCAGCCCGAGCAGCAGGAACGCGCCGAACCGGGAGTAGAACCAGTACGCCGCCGACCCGCCGGGCAGTCCCGGGGACGTGTAGATCGAGTACGTCGCCCAGCTCGAAGCGAGCCCGTCGACCACCCACAACAGACCGGAGCCGGTCAGGATCCACGCGATCGGGTGCCGCGGAAGGCGATGCAGGAGAAGTACACCCGGCACGACCTGTGCGAGGCCGGACAGAGCCGACGTCCAGCCTTCGTCCAGCTGTGCGTCGGCCGGTGCGTTCGTGCCGTTGCGGAGGTCGAGAACGATCGTGGCAGCCGTCAGCAGGAGCCCGGCCGCACCGAGTGCAGCCGGCCCCCATCCCCTCCGTGTCTCCTCCCCCACCGATGCATTGTCACCCAGAGTGTGTCCCGCCGTCGCGGGTCAGTTGTCCCTTCTCGAATCGGGACATTGCGCGGGACACCAGACCCTGCCTCCCGGGTCGGTGTGCCGCGAAGACTCGGCGCCAAGACAAACCTCAGGGGGAGGAATCGAAATGACAACCACACCTGCCAGGGCCCGCACCGACGTAACACCGACGCTCGGGGCCGCGACCGGCCTGGCGGAGGGCACGATCCGGCGACTGGGACTCGGACTGACCGCGGGCACGCTGGCCTGGGCGGCGAGCATCTTCGCGTTCAGCACGGTCAACGAGGGGGTGCCCGAGAGGATCGGGGACCTGACCGGTCTCGCGTTCCAGCTCGGGGTGTTCTGCCTGCTGGCTGTGCAGTTCAGGACCCGCGCAACGGGACCGTCCACGGTCCTGCTGAAGGTGGAGGCGGTGATCCTCGGTATCGCCAGCGTCTGGTCGCTGCTGCACGGCGTACTGCCGTCGAATCTGCAGGACGCCGCGTGGCTGATCCCGATGGACATCTGCTGGCCGCTGTCCATGCTCGGCATGATGGTGATCGCGATCAAGATCGCCGTCGCCGGGCGCTGGCGCGGCGCACTCCGCTGGTGGCCGCTGGTCGCCGAGAGTTGGGCGATCATCACCGTCCCGTCCGCCATCCTCATCGGCGACAGCGTCGCCCGCTGGGTCGGCGGCTTCCATCTCCTGATCGGCTACGCCACCCTAGGCGCCCTACTGGCCCTCCGCCCCCACCTCGTGCAGCCCCAGAACTGACGAACGGAGGGCCGCCATCCAGTGCGGGATGGCGGCCCTCAAGTACCGCACAGTTGACGATGCCGCCGCTGAAGTTATCCATAGGCAGCAGGACGGGGACGCCTAGTTGGCGTCCCCGTTCTGGTGAGGTCAGCGGGCCATGGGGCGGCCGGCTGGGGTTGGGGTTGGTAGGGCGGCGGCTTCTTCGTCGATGTCTACTACTGCGCCGCTGAACTGGGCGTTGTAGAGGCGGGCGTAGGCGCCGTTCGCGGTCAACAGCTCTCTGTGGTTGCCCTGTTCGACGATGGCGCCGTCTTCCATGACGAGGATCAGGTCCGCGTCGCGGATGGTGGAGAGGCGGTGGGCGATGACGAAGCTGGTGCGGTCGGAGCGCAGGGCGGCCATGGCGCGTTGCACCAGGACCTCCGTGCGGGTGTCGACCGAACTGGTCGCCTCGTCGAGGATCAGCAACTGCGGGTCGGCGAGGAACGCGCGGGCGATGGTGAGGAGCTGCTTCTCACCGGCGCTGACGTTGCTGCCTTCCTCGTCGATGACCGTGTCGTACCCGTCCGGCAGGCTGTGCACGAAGCGATCGACGTACGTCGCCTTCGCTGCCGCCAGCATGTCCTCCTCGGTCGCCTTGAGGTTGCCGTAGAGGAGGTTGTCGCGGATCGTGCCGCCGAACAGCCAGGTGTCCTGCAGCACCATGCCGATCCGCGAGCGCAGGTCGTGCCGGGTCAGCTCGGTGATGTCGACGCCGTCGAGCGTGATCCGGCCGCCGTTCAGTTCGTAGAACCGCATGATCAGGTTGACCAGCGTGGTCTTGCCGGCACCGGTCGGGCCGACGATCGCGACCGTCTGGCCGGGTTCGGCGACCAGGCTCAGGTCGGTGATCAGCGGCTTCTCCGGGTCGTACGAGAACGACACGTGCTCGAACTCGACCCGCCCGCGAGAATCGGAGACCTTCTCCGGTGTCGCGTCGTCCGGCACCTGCTCCTTGGCGTCCAGCACCTCGAACACGCGCTCCGCCGACGCCACTCCCGACTGCAGCAGGTTCGCCATCGAGGCCACCTGGGTCAGCGGCTGGGTGAACTGCCGCGAGTACTGGATGAACGCCTGGACGTCACCCAGCGACATCGTGCCGGAGGCGACCCGCAGACCGCCGACGACCGCGATCACCACGTAGTTCACGTTTCCGATGAACATCATCAGCGGCATGATCAGGCCGGAGATGAACTGCGCCCCGAACGCGGCCTTGTACAGCTCCTCGTTCTTCTCCGCGAAGCTCGCCTCGATCTCCTTCTGCCGGCCGAAGACCTTCACGAGCTCGTGCCCGGTGAACGCTTCCTCGATCTGCCCGTTCAAGGCGCCGGTATGCCGCCATTGCGCGACGAACCGTGCCTGCGAGCGCTTGGCGATCACCGCCGTCAGCACCATCGAGATCGGGATCGTGACGAGCGCGATCAGCGCCAGCACCGGCGAGATCACGAACATCATCGTGACCACCCCGATCACGGTCAGCAGCGACGTGAGCAACTGGCTCAGCGTCTGCTGCAGGCTGGTCGAGATGTTGTCGATGTCGTTCGTCACCCGGCTGAGCAGCTCACCGCGCGGCGCGCCGTCGAAGTAGCTCAGCGGCAGCTTGTTCAGCTTCTCCTCGACCTCGGACCGCAGGTCGAGAATGGTGTGCTGTACCACGCCGTTCAGGATGTAACCCTGTGCCCAGGACAGGAAGAACGCGCCGGCGTACAACGCCAGTACCAGTAGCAGGACGTTGCGCAGGGCATCGAAGTCGATCCCGACGCCCGGGATCAGGTCGATCCCCTGCAGCAGGTCCGCCAGCCGGCCGTTGCCGGACGCGCGGGTCTGCTCGATGACCTGCTCCTTGCTCAGGCCGCTCGGGAACCTCTTGCCGATCGCGCCGGCGAAGATGATGTCGGTCGCGCGGCCGAGGATCTTCGGGCCGAGCACCGACAGGCCGACGCTGAAGACCGCGAGCAGGACGACACCCGACACCTGCACCCGGTGCGGACGCAGCCGCTTGAGCAGCCGCTTCGCCGAGGGCAGGAAGTCCATCGACTTGTCCCCCGGAATACCTCCCGGAGGCCCGAACGCGCGCCCGGTGGTCGGCCGCTCGGTCGCCTTGACCGTCTTGTTCTCTGTCTTGTCCACTGCCGTGCCGTCCGCAACAGGCTGCTCTGACTCGCTCATGCCGCCTCCTCCGCGGAACGCTGGGACTCGACGATCTCGACGTACGTCGGACAGGTGTCGAGCAACTCCTGATGGGTGCCCTTGCCGACGATCGCGCCGTCCTCGATCACCACGATCTGGTCGGCGTCGATGATGGTCGAGACCCGCTGGGCGACGACGACCACGCACGCGTCCCGAGTGACCGGCCGCAACGCCGCCCGCAGCCGGGCGTCCGTCGACAGGTCGAGCGCCGAGAACGAGTCGTCGAACAGATAGATCTCCGGCTTCCGGACCAGCGCCCGCGCGATTGCGAGCCGCTGCCGCTGACCGCCGGACACGTTCGTGCCGCCTTGCGCGATCGGCGCGTTCAGTCCTTCCGCCATCGCCTCGACGAAGTCCTTGCCCTGGGCAATCTCCAGTGCCTCCCAGAGCTCCTCGTCGGTCGCGTCCGGGTTCCCGTACCGCAGGTTGCTGGCGATCGTCCCGGAGAACAGGTACGGGCGTTGCGGCACCAGACCGATCCGCTCCCACAGCGCCTCGGGCTCGATCTCCCGTACGTCGATGCCGTCGACGAGCACCCGTCCCTCGGTCGCGTCGAACAACCGCGGCACGAGCGAAAGCAGGGTTGTCTTGCCCGCACCGGTGCTGCCGATGATCGCGGTCGTCTGGCCCGGTGACGCGACCAGGCTGATGTCTTGCAGCACCGGCTCGGCAGCGCCCGGGTACTTGAACGAGGCGCGTTCGAAGACCAGTTGGCCACGACCGGTGAAGGTGCCGATCGGCGTGACCGGCGGCCGCACCGACGAGTCGGTGTCCAGCACCTCGGAGATCCGGTCCGCACAGACCGCGGCCCGCGGCACCATGATCATCACGAACACGCCCATCATCACCGAGAACAGGATCTGGATCAGGTAGCTCAGGAACGCGGTCAGCGCGCCGACCTCCATGGTCCCGTTCTCCACCCGGGAGGCGCCGAACCACAGCACCGCGATACTCGACACGTTCAGGATCAGCATCACCGTCGGGAACACCAGCGCCATCAGCCGGCCGGCCCGGATCGCGGTGTCGGTCAGGTTCTGGTTCGCCTCACCGAAGCGCTCCACCTCGTGCGGCTCGCGGACGAACGCCCGGACCACCCGGATACCGGAGATCTGCTCGCGCAGCACCCGGTTCACCCCGTCGATGTTCTTCTGCATCTTCCGGAACTGCGGCACCATCCGGCTCGCGATGAACCCGATGCAGATCGCCAGCAGCGGTACGGCGACCGCCACCAGCCAGGACAGGCCGACGTCCTCGCGGACCGCCATGATCACGCCGCCGACCATCGTGATCGGCGCCGCGACCAGCATCGTGCAGGTGGTGACGACGAGCATCTGGATCTGCGTGACGTCGTTCGTACTGCGAGAGATCAGCGTCGGCGCCCCGAACTGGTTCACCTCCCGTGCGGAGAACTCGCCGACCCGGTGGAAGACAGCGGCGCGTACGTCGCGTCCGAACAGGGCAGCCGTCTTCGCACCGAAGTACACCGCGATGATCGTGCAGGCGATCTGCACGAGGCTGACGCCGAGCATCCAGCCGCCGGTGCTCATGATGTAGCCGGTGTCACCCTTGGCCACGCCGTTGTCGATGATGTCGGCGTTCAGGCTGGGTAGGTAGAGGGAGGCGATCGTCCCGACCAGTTGCAGGACGACCACCAGGAGCAGGTTTCCCGCGTACGGACGCAAGTGCGTACGCAAGACGCGAAGTAACATCAATCATCCCCAGAGTCGTGATGGCGGGCACCGTCGAGCGCGAATCCGACGATGTCCTCGGAGGCCGGTGGCTGACCGGTGTGGTGCTTGCGGAGACCGTCGAAGGCGAAGTCGACGATCTCCTCGGCGGTCAGCACGTGGCCGCCGGAAATCATTGGGTGGGTGGCCGAGAACGTGAGCAGGCCGATCATCCGGACGACGTCCTCCGGCGGCACCCGGAACTGGTCGGCGTCCGGTCGCAGCAGGTCGGCGAACGCGGCGTTGGCGAGGTCGTTCTGACGTTTGCGCCGGGCCTCGTCCATCGGTGTCGCGTGCTTGAACTCAGGTGGCCGGCGGATCCGCAGCGCGAACAGCAGTTTGAACACGCCGCGCAACCGCTTCTGGCCGATCTCGACAGCGACGATCGTTCGCTCCCGCAGCGGCAAGGTGCGATCGACCTGCTCGAGGGCCCGGATCAGGTCCGAGGGGTCGAACACCGTCGCCATCGCGGCCTCGATCAGCGCGTCCTTGCTGCCGAACGCACGGAAGATCGTCCCCTCGGCGATCCCGGCCGCCTCGGCGATCTGCTTGGTACTGACCTCGGTGCCGAACTCCTCCAGCAACGGCATCGCGGCCGCGAGGATGGCAGCGCGCCGTTCCTCGGGGGGCAGTGGGGTCGCTCGTGGGCTCACGCAGTCAAAGGTAACTGAGTGAGTACTCACTCACAACTGCGTTTACCCTTCCGGCGCAGTCCGGTTCGCGACCAGCGCGGATACGCCGTCGAGCAGCCTTTCGAGACCGTACTCGAACGCATGTTCGGCATCATAAGGTGCGTCGAACTCATTCCCGACAGCCGTCCCGACCCGGGACGAGAGCGGGAACTTCCGCAGGTCGCCGATCTGATCCAGGTGCGGCACGTGCGCCAGCCACCATTCCTTGTCCGTCATCCCGGACCGCTGGATCACCTGGCGCGCCTCGACCGCCGCACGGACGGCGCCGTGCACGTAGCCGTTGACGAGTGCGACGGTCGCGTCCATCTCAAGGTCGGTGAGCCCGATCCCCTCGATCGCGGTCAGCTCCCACTCGTACTTCGCCATCACGTTCGGCCCGAGCGGTGGCCGGCTGATCGCGACCTGGAGTAGCCAGGGATGGCGCAGGTACAGCTCCCGGTTCTCCCGAGCGACCTCGTCGAGCGCTGACCGCCAGTCCCCCGGTACGACGCGACGCGGCAGCTCGCCGTACACGGTGTCGAGCATGACGTCGAGCAACTCGCCCTTGCCCGGGAAGTAGCGGTACAGCGTCATCGCGCCGACGCCGAGCTCGTCGGCGACCCGGCGCATCGACATCGCGGTCAGCCCTTCGGCGTCCGCGATCCTCAGGGCGACCGTGACGATCCCGTCGACGGTCAGCGCCGGCTTCGGCCCGCGGGTCGGCGCGGGACGGCGGCGCCACAGCAGCTCGAGACTCTTCGCGGGGTCTCCGCTGCCGCTGTGTTCCTGATTCATGTGCGTGATTCCTTGTCACCGGCTATTCTTCGTACAGTGTACGCAGTTGACCTCAAGTTCCGTCGAGGTTCTAGCGTGAGGTTTTGTCGGTGGTGTGCGGAATCATCGACCGTCCCAGCCGATCGATTCAGCGGAGCACAGCCGTGAGCATGGAAATGACCGCGTGGAACTCGCTGTACCACGCGATGAACGCCCAGGACGAGAAGAGACCCTTCTCCCGAGCCACCCTGCAACGAATCCTCGCCTTCGCGCGGCCGCACCGGCGGTATCTGGTCGCGTTCCTGGTGCTCAGCATCGGCGGCGCGGTGCTCGCGGTCGCCACGCCGGTGCTGGCCGGGCGGGTGGTCGACGCGATCGTCGGCGGCAAGGCCTTCAGCGTCGTGCTGCAACTCTCCTTGCTGATCGCCGCGATCGCGGTCGCGGAGTCCGGGCTGAGCATGGTCACCCGTTGGTTGTCCGCGAGCATCGGCGAGGGACTGATCCTCGATCTGCGGACCGCCGTGTTCGACCACATCCAGCGGATGCCGATCGCGTTCTTCACCCGGACGCGGACCGGCGCACTCGTCTCCCGGCTGAACAACGACGTGATCGGTGCGCAGCGTGCGTTCAGCGACACCCTGTCCGGTGTCGTCAGCAACCTGGTGATGCTCGTGCTGACACTGGTGGTGATGCTGGGCGTGTCGTGGCAGATCACTCTCCTCGCACTGGTCATCCTCCCGGTCTTCGTGATCCCTGCGCGCCGGATCGGGGCCAGGCTGGCCGGATTGCAGCGCGAAGCGGCGGACTACAACGCGACCATGAGCACCCAGATGACCGAGCGGTTCTCGGCGCCGGGTGCGACGTTGGTGAAGCTGTTCGGGCGGCCGGCTCGCGAGTCCCTCGAGTTCGCGGTCCGGGCGCGGCGCGTGCGCGACATCGGTGTGCGGACCGCGATGGTGCAGTGGATCTTCGTCACCTCGCTCACGCTGGTGTCTGCGCTCGCGCTGGCAGTCGTCTACGGGCTGGGCGGGTTCTACGCGCTGCGTGACCAGCTCGACGCGGGCGCGGTCGTCGCGATGGCGTTGCTGCTCACCCGGTTGTACTCGCCGTTGACCGCGCTCGCGAGTGCGCGGCTCGAGGTGATGACCGCGCTGGTGAGCTTCGAGCGGGTCTTCGAGGTGCTGGACCTGGAGCCGCTGATCAAGGACAAGCCGGACGCGGGACGGGTGCCCGAGGGTCCGGTCGCGGTGGAGTTCTCCGGCGTCACCTTCGCGTACCCGTCGGCGGACAAGGTGTCGCTGGCGTCGCTGGAGGAGGTCGCGAAGCTGGACACGCGCGGTGGCGTCGAGGTGCTGCACGACGTCTCGTTCCGCGCCGAGCCGGGGCAGATGGTTGCGCTGGTCGGTTCCTCGGGTGCCGGGAAGTCGACGATCGCGCAGCTGATTCCGCGGTTGTACGACGTGGACTCGGGCGCGGTGAAGCTCGCCGGGGTCGACGTACGCGAGGTGTCCGCGGAGTCGTTACGGGAGACGCTCGGGATGGTCACGCAGGACGGGCATCTGTTCCACGACTCGATCCGGGAGAACCTGCTGCTCGCACGTCCCGAGGCGACGGAGGACGAGCTGTGGGATGCGCTGGAGCGGGCGCGGCTCGGTGAGTTGATCCGGTCGCTGCCTGATCAGCTCGAGACGGTCGTGGGTGAGCGTGGGTACCGGCTGTCTGGTGGTGAGCGGCAGCGGCTGACGATCGCTCGGTTGCTGCTCGCGCAGCCGCGGGTGGTGATCCTCGACGAGGCGACCGCCGCGCTGGACTCGACGAACGAGGCCGCGGTGCAGGCGGCGCTGACCGAGGCGCTTGCCGGGCGTACGGCGGTGGTGATCGCGCACCGGCTGTCGACCATCCGGGCCGCCGACCAGATCCTCGTGATCGAGTCCGGTCAGATCGTCGAACGCGGTACGCATGCGGATCTGCTCGCGACCGGCGGACGGTACGAGGAACTGCACCGGACCCAGTTCGACCAGCCCGGAGCGGAAGGCGCCGAAGCAGTTCCGGTCTGAGTTTCTTGTTGTTGATGTTGTTGTTGCGAGCGAGTGGGAGGTTGTCGGGTTGGTGGGCACGGGGCAGGAGCTGGCTGGATGTGCGGTGGTTTTCCGGCCGGCCGATCCACCACGCACGAGCCGAGTGGCGTTCTGGTCTCCGGACGGCAGCCCACTCCCCCTCGGCGTCGGCGAACAGGTCGAACTGGAGCTAGTCGGCGACTTGCATCAGCACGCCGTTCAGGCTGTTGAGTTGCCGGTGGCGGAGGCGGTGCCGATCCTTGGGCGGATGCGACGCGCGCCTGGGGCGCACCCGTCGGCGGCCTTCTGGGGTGGAGCCTCCCTGGTCGCTCTCCAACTGGTTGCCCGCGGCAAACTCCTCCCCGGCGTCACCCCCGAAGGTCACGACGCCTGGCGCGTCGGCCCCCTCGACCCCGACGACATCACCCGCGTTCTCGAACTCGCCGAAGCAATGCCCGCCTCAGCCCGAGCCCTCCCACTCACCAACCTTCGGGTTCCTGTTGCTGAGGAGTTGTTGCGGGAGTTTCTGGATGCTGTGGCCGACGGCATGCCGCGCTCCCCCGCCGCCGCGAAGGCCCACCGGACCAACCTCTTCACAGCGACCGCACCCCAGCGCGCCGACCGCCTGCGGACCTGGGCCGACGAAGTCTCGGCCGGGCTCGACACCGGCGTACGGATCTCGCTCCGCATCGAGCTGGCCGACTCGCTCGCGTTCAGCGCCGTCGTCCAGCTGCACAGCCTCAAGGACCCAACCCTCGTCAGAGACGCGGACGACGTCTGGTCCGACGACGTCCCCGGCTTCGGACCGCGTGCACGCATCGACGCCACCCTGGCGATCCGCCGCGCAGCGCGCGTCTGGCAACCACTCAGCCGCCTGCTCGACTCCGCCGTACCGGACCGGATGGACCTCGCGGACGAAGAGGTCGCCGAGCTGCTGGCCGGCTCCGCCCAGCGGCTCGCCGCGGCAGGCGTCGACCTGCACTGGCCGCGCAGCCTCGGCCGCGAACTCACCGCACGCGCCGCGATCACGTCGACGGACGGGCCGCCCAGCGATCTCCCCGGCTTCTTCGGCGGCGACCGCACCCTCGACTTCAGCTGGCAGGTGGCACTCGGCGACGACCCGCTGACCGAGGCCGAGCTCGACCAGCTCGCGGAAGCGACCCGCCCGGTCGTCCGGCTCCGGGACCAGTGGATGCTGATCGATCCCGAGCTCGCCCGCAAGGCCCGCGAACGCATCCTCAAACCCGTCACCGCGATCGACGCCCTCGGCGTCGCCCTCACCGGCACCACCGAGATCGACGGCCGGCAGGTGACCGTCACACCGACCAAGTGGCTCGACGACCTCCGCGCGAAGATCGCCGACCCGGACCGCGCCGACGAGCCGATCGAAGCGCCGGCCGGCCTCCAGGCGACGCTCCGCGACTATCAGCTGCGCGGCCTGCGCTGGCTGTCCCGGATGACGTCGCTCGGTCTCGGCGGCTGCCTCGCCGACGACATGGGTCTCGGCAAAACGATCACGCTCATCTCGCTCCACCTGCACCGCCAGCAGTCCGACGACACCGTCGGTCCGACACTCGTCGTCTGCCCGGCCTCGCTGCTCGGCAACTGGGAGCGTGAGGTGCAGCGCTTCGCACCGGGCACTCCGGTACGGCGCTTCCACGGCACATCCCGTTCGCTCGACGACGCGCGGGAGGGCTTCGTGCTGACGACATACGGGACGCTGCGGCGTGACGCCGTACGGCTGGCCGAGCATCCGTGGGCGCTCGTGGTGGCCGATGAGGCGCAGCATGTGAAGAACCCGTCGTCCGGTACGGCGAAGGCGCTGCGGACCGTGCCGGCCAAGGCGCGGGTGGCGTTGACCGGTACGCCGGTCGAGAACAACCTGTCCGAGCTGTGGGCGATCCTCGACTGGACGACGCCCGGGCTGCTCGGCCGGCTCGGCTCGTTCCGGAACCTGTGGGCGCAGCCGATCGAGGCGGACAAGGACGAGGAGGTCGCGGCGCGGCTCGCGAAGCTCGTCAAACCGTTCCTGCTCCGCCGGAAGAAGTCCGATCCGGGGATCGCGCCCGAGCTGCCGCCGAAGACCGAGACCGACCAGGCGGTGTCCCTGACGCGCGAGCAGGTGGTGTTGTACGAGGCAACGGTTCGCGAGCTGATGGCGGAGGTCCAGGCCAGTGACCGGATGGCGCGGCGCGGGCTGATCGTGAAGCTCCTGACCGGCCTGAAGCAGATCTGCAACCACCCCGCGCAGTACCTGAAGGAGCCCGGCGACGCGCGGCTGACCGGTCGCTCGGGCAAGCTCGAACTGCTCGACGAGCTGCTCCAGACAATCGTCGCCGAGGACGGCGCCGTGCTTGTCTTCACGCAGTACGTCGCGATGGCGCGACTGCTCGAACGGCATCTCGCCGACCGCGGCATCCCGACCCAGCTGCTGCACGGCGGCACGCCGGTCGCCCGCCGCGAGGAGATGGTCGACCGGTTCCAGGCCGGCGAGGTACGTGTGTTCCTACTGTCGTTGAAGGCGGCCGGGACCGGACTGAACCTGACCCGCGCGGATCACGTCGTGCATTTCGACCGCTGGTGGAATCCCGCGGTCGAGGACCAGGCCACCGACCGCGCGTACCGGATCGGGCAGACCCGGCCGGTGCAGGTTCACCGGTTGATTGCCGAAGGCACCATCGAGGACCGGATCGCCGGCATGCTCGCCGCGAAACGTGAGCTGGCCGAGGCCGTGCTGTCCGGCGGCGAGGCCGCGCTGACCGAACTCTCCGACGCCGAGCTGGCCGACCTGGTCGAGCTGCGGGGAGGTGCGCGATGACTGAAGCGCAAGGCTTCCCGGCCTTCCCGGCGCAACACCGCAGCACCCGGGGCAGGTCGTGGTGGGCCCGAGCCTGGGTGCAGGCGATGGAGGACACGTCGCTGGACAACGGTCAGCTCAAGAAGGGCCGCCGGTACGCGAACTCCGGACAGGTCGGCACGATCACCGTCAGCCCCGGACGGATCGCGGCCACTGTTGACGCACCCGAGGACACG
This sequence comes from Kribbella sp. C-35, assembly GCF_046549195.1. Taxonomy (NCBI): domain Bacteria; kingdom Bacillati; phylum Actinomycetota; class Actinomycetes; order Propionibacteriales; family Kribbellaceae; genus Kribbella; species Kribbella sp. C-35. The sequence continues at coordinate 44,088 of NZ_JAJPWG010000006.1, read as the reverse complement.
TACGAGTCCGTGGTCCACGTCGATCAACTGAGCGATGACGACTGGCGCCGGTTCCACGAGCAGGTTGCTGCGCGCGCCGGTCACATCGCGGCGTTGCTGGACGGCGAGATGCCGCACAAGCTGGTCGAAGCAGCGTCCGACGCCGGCGTCACGCTGCTGCCGGGCATCGGCGATCTCGATCCGAGCTGTACGTGCGACGCCTGGGAACTCCCCTGCCAGCACGCGGCGGCCCTCTGTTACCAGGTTGCGTGGCTCCTCGATGCCGACCCGTTCGTGCTGCTGCTCCTCCGCGGCCGCACCCGCGAAGCCCTCCTCGACGAACTCCAGGCCTCGTCGGCCCAGCGCGCTGAGGTCCAGCCCGGTGAGGCCGGGGTCGCTGTCGCCGACGTACTCGCCGGCACACCCGGAGACCTTCCTGAGCCGCCGGAGCTCCCAGCGCGAGTTGCGCCCGACGATCTTGCGGTTGCCGGAATCGAGCCACCCGGCGACCTCGGGCCGCAGGTTCTCCAGTTGCTCGTGCTCGACGCCGCCCGCCGAGCCCGTTCGATCCTGAACGCGCTCCTTCATGGCACCGCCGAACCACAGCAGCTCGACGACTGGCAGGACGCCGTTCGCCTGGCGACGGATTTCCCGCAACTGGTCACGCCGTTGACCGAGTCCATCGGCCGGGACCTTGCCCCCGGCGTCCAAGCCTGGCAGTACGGCGGCGCGCCCGGTCTCGACGTACTCGAGCACACCTGGACGCCCGATCCGGCCGAGCTCAACCGGGCGCGGACGGAGCTGCTCGCCGCGGACGACGACCTGACGATCAGTACGTCGGCGAACCAGTTGACGCTCGGCGCCGACACGCAGCTCCGCCTCGACCGGAACGGTCGCTGGCATCCGTACCGGCTCGCCGACGAGGTCTGGATCCCGGCCGGTCCGCCGTCCAAGGATCCGCTGGTCGTCGAGTGGTAAGAGTCAGGACTGGGTGACGGGACGCATGGCGAGGCCCTCGGTGCCTGCCCAGTACGTGACGCGCTGGCCGTCGTCGGCCTCGAACGAGGTGACAGGCATCTTCACCTTGACCGGCTTCTCCGCCTCGGCCTCGCCGCCGGGGCTGCCGAGGCTGACGGTCATGAACTTCACGGGATAGGTGTCCATCTGGCCGCCGGTGGCGAGCACGCCCGCGTACGCCTTCTCGCCAGGAGCGAGGGTGACTGCCTCGTCAGCGCCGGTTCCCTCCTTGGCCGGGGCGTGGTCCTTGGCGTCGCCGAGCGTGACCTCGGGATAGTTCTGTACGTCGCACTTCTTGGCGCTCTTGTTGGTCGCCACGAGCATGAGGTGCCGAACGTCTTCGCCCGGGGCGTCGTAGTTCGTGACCGTGAAGGACAGGTCCGCCATGACGCACAGGTCGACGCTGGAGTCGTCGGTGGGCTTCTTCGACGGCGTCGCAGTCACCGGCTTCACCGTGTTCGACTGGGTCGGCGCCGTCGACGAGGTTGTTGCGCTCGCCGAACTCGTGGTACTCGTCCGGTCCGACGGCTTGCTCCCGTCGGACGCATTGGTCGATCCGCACGCGGCGGTCGTCAGGAGTGCGGCGACAGCGCCGGCCCCCAGGACATATGTTCTCCAACTGGCACGAACGTTCACTGAAGTCCCCTTGTTCAGCTGACGAATTCAGGATGATTGACGCCTCGCGATCAGCTAAAGTTGGCCGCGACTTCGGAGAAGGAGGAGGTGAGTTGATGACCGCGTCGGCCTGCGCTGCGGCACGCCCGGCAGCGCCATCGGTCCATCAACTCATCCACTGAACCTCCGAAAGGGACCTCTGTTGTCCATCACCTGGAACACCCGTGTCGAGACTCGGTCCGACATCGAACCTCTCCGCGACCTGACCCGCGACGCCTTCGGCCGGCAGTACGAGGTCGACTTCCTGGACGCGCTCCGCGCCGACCCGGTCGCCTGGATCCCCGGGCTCTCGTTCGTCGCCACCACGCCCGACGACGAGCCGATCGCGTATGCGCTCCTCACGCGTTGTCACGTCGACGACGTACCGGTCCTTTCGCTCGGACCGGTCGCCGTGCTTCCGGCGTACCAACGGCAAGGCGCAGGCGGGGCCGCCGTACGAGCGGCTTTGGCGACGGCGAGTGACCGGCCCGAGCCTGCGGCGGTCGTCCTCGGCCACGCGGAGTACTACCCGCGGTTCGGTTTCCGGCAGGCCACCGGGTTCGGCATCCACCACCCGCAGTACGACGGCCCGAACCTGATGGCGATTGCTCTCGGCAACCACACCGTCCCGACCGGAACGCTCACCTACCCGGTCACCGGCTGACTACTCCCCTGAACGAGTACGGCGGGCGGTCGTAAAAGGTTCAGCCAAACTCGCCGAATCACTTGCGCACCCCGGTTGTATACATGAAACAGTCGACAAGAACCCGCCTACTCAGGAGCTACAGCGATGACTCGTCGACTCGGACTGAACCGTTTTACCTCCGGCACCCGCCGCCGTACCGCGGCTGGGATCGGCGCGGCCGTCGTTGCGTTGGCCCTGGTGGCGACGGCCTGCTCGCCGGTCGAGCCGGCCGGTGGTGACAATCCGTCGAGCGGGCAGTCGTCAGCCGGGCAGGACGTGTTCGGTGAGGCGGCCGACGCGGCGCAGGTGAAGCAGGGCGGCACGCTGACGGTCGCGCTCTCCGCCGACCCGGACAAGCTCGACCCGACGCTGTCGCGCAGCCTGTACTCGCGGTACGTCTTCCACACCATGTGCGAGAAGCTGTACGACCTCGGCCCGGACGCCAAGCTGGTCCCGCAGCTGGCGACCGCGCTGCCGACGGTCTCGTCCGACGGCCTCAGCCTGACGATCCCGCTGAAGGAGGGCGTGAAGTTCGCCGACGGCGGCACGTTCGACTCGAACGCTGTCAAGATCTCGCTGAACCGGGATCTCACGCTGGCCGGCTCGGCGCGGAAGAGCGAGCTCGGCCCGGTCACCTCGATCGAGACGCCGGACCCGAAGACCGTCGTCATCAAGCTGTCGAAGCCGTTCGCCCCGCTGACCGCCGCGCTGGCCGACCGGGCCGGGATGGTGCTCAGTCCGGCCGCGGTCGCGAAGCTCGGGGCGAACTTCTCCAACGCGCCGGTCTGCGTCGGCCCGTTCAAGTTCGCCAGCCGGGTCGCGCAGAACTCGATCAAGGTCGTCAAGGACCCGCTGTACTACGACGCCGCCAAGGTGCACCTGGACGCGATCGAGTACCGGATCATCACCGACTCCAGCATCCGGTCCGCGAACCTGAAGTCCGGGGATGCGCAGGTCGCGGACTCGCTGTCGTCGCAGGACGCGCCCGCGCTGCAGAAGGACGACAGTGTCAGCGTGCTGCAGTCGCAGTCGCTCGGGTACCAGGGCCTGACCATCAACATCGGGAACGCCAACGGGATCGGCACCCCGATGAAGCAGCTCGACACCCCGATCGCGAAGGACCCGAAGGTGCGGCAGGCGCTGGCGCTGGCGATTGACCGGGAAGCGCTCGTGAAGTCGATCTTCAACGGCCTCAACACGGTCGCCTGTTCGCCGATCTCGCCGAAGAGCGAGTTCACGTCCGACGCGGCGCAGGTGTGCCCGGCGCACGATCCCGCGAAAGCCAAGCAGTTGCTGGCCGACGCCGGCGTGAAGACGCCGTACAAGGTCGAGATGATCACGTCCAACAACCCGGACAGTCTGCGGCTTGCACAGGCGCTGCAGGGGATGGTGAAGGACGCCGGGTTCGAGCTGGTCATCAAGCCGGTCGAGTACGCCGCTCTGCTGGACCAGCAGGACCGTGGTGACTTCGAGTTGCTGCAGCTCGGCTGGTCGGGCCGGGTCGACCCGGACGCGAACATCTTCAACTTCGTCGGCACCACCGGCAGCCAGAACGTCTCCGGCTACAGCAACCCGGCCCTCGACAAGCTGCTCACCGACGCGCGCCAGTCCACCGACCAGGCCGAGCGCGTGAAGCTCTACGGCCAGGTCACCACCTTGCTGCAGCAGGACGACCCGATCATCTACATGTACCGCCAGCGCAATCTGACCGGCGTCTCCAAGAAGCTCCTCGGCATCCAGGTCTACCCGGATGGCGTGATCCGCACCGCCTTCGCAGGTTTCGCCAAGTGAGGCGGTATCTCCTCAATCGGTTGTGGCAGTCCGCGGTGACGCTCGTGCTCGCGACGATCGTGGTGTTCGTCGGGGTACGGGCGTTGCCGGGGGATCCGGCGCTGGCGCTGGCGGGTGAGGATCGGGATCCGGAGTCGCTGCGGGCGATCCGGGAACAGTACGGCCTGGACCAGTCGTGGCTCGTGCAGTTCTGGCAGTTCGTGAGTCATGCGGCGCGCGGTGATCTCGGGCAGTCGATCCGGACCGGTACGCCGGTGCGGTCGATGATCGTCAGCGCGTTGCCGGTGACGATCGAGCTGTCGGTGCTGGCGATTCTGATCGCGAGCGTGATCGGAGTCGGGGCCGGCGTGGTGGCCGCCGTACGTCGTGGGCGGCCGGCGGAATGGGCCGCGAACGCGCTGGCACTGCTAGGACTTTCGGTTCCGCACTTCTGGCTCGGGCTGATGGCGATCCTGTACCTGTCCGTTGCCCTCGGCCTCTTCCCCGCCTCGGGCTTCGTCCCGTTCTTCACCAACCCGGTCGCGAACCTCCACCACCTGATCCTCCCGGCGCTGATCCTCGGCACCGGTCTCTCCGCCGTGATCATGCGCCAAACGAGGTCGTCGATGCTCGACGCGCTGTCCGCCGACTACATCCGTACGGCGGAAGCAAAGGGCCTCCCGCCCAAGGCCGTCGTCGGGAAGCATGCCCTGCGCAACAGCCTGATCGTGGTCGTCACGATCGTCGGCCTCCAACTGGGCGCGCTCATCTCCGGCGCCGTCGTCACCGAGCGGATCTTCGCACTCCCCGGTTTCGGCAAGTTGACCGTCGACGCCGTCTTCCAGCGCGACTACCCCGTCATCCAGGCGGTCGTCCTGGTGACCGCGACGGCGTACATCGTCATCAATCTGCTGGTCGACCTCCTGTACTCCGTGATCGATCCGCGCATCCGCGTGCGAGGTGAGGCCTGATGGCAGTCGCCGAAGTAACCGAAGCCGTGCCGACTGCACCGCTCCGCAGCAACCGCCGCCGAGTGGCACGCCGGATCCTGCACAACCCACTCGCCCTCACCGGGCTAGCAGTGCTAGCGATCGCGGTGATCCTCGCCGTGTTCGCGAACTGGCTGGCACCGCACGAGCCCACCCAGACCCACCTCGACCGCGCGTTCGCCCCACCGGGCACGGCCGGCTACCTGCTCGGCACCGACGACCTCGGCCGCGACGTGCTCTCGCGGATCATGTTCGGGCTCCGCGCGTCACTGCACGTCGGTGTCCTCGCGGTCGCGTTCTCGCTGGTGGTCGGCGTACCGCTCGGGCTGATCGCCGGGTACTTCCGGACCGTCGACGCGCTCATCTCCCGGCTCACCGACCTGGTGCTGGCGTTCCCGTTCCTGATCCTCGCGGTCGGGCTGGCCGCGATCCGCGGCGCCAGCCTTGGCAACGCAGCGATCGCGATCGGCATCGCGCAGATCCCCGGCATGATCCGGATCGTCCGGTCCGAGACGCTGCGGATCAAGTCGCTCGACTTCGTCGCCGCGGCGATCGTCGAGGGCGCGAGTGACGCCTGGGTGCTGGGCCGGCACATCTTCCCGAACGCCGGTTCCGCGATCATCGTCCAGGCCACCGTCGGCATCCCGGCGGCGATCCTCGGCGAGGCGGTGCTGTCGTTCCTCGGCCTCGGCATCCAGCCACCCGCTCCGAGCCTCGGCACGATGCTCGCCGACGCGCAGCAGTTCGCGTCCCGGGCGCCGTGGGCCGCGGTGATGCCCGGTGTCGCGATCATGCTGCTCACGCTGGCGTTCAACATCGTCGGCGACAGCCTCCGCGACGCCCTCGACCCGAAGGCGAGCCGACGATGAAACCTGTCTTGGCAGTAAAGGATCTCTCCGTCACTTTCCGGACAGAGGACGGGCCGTTGTCGGCGGTCGACCGGGTCAGCTTCGACGTCGGTGACGGCGAAGTGCTCGCGGTGGTCGGTGAATCCGGCTGCGGGAAGAGCGTCACCGCGATGAGCATCGCGGGCCTGCTCCCCCGTACGGCGACCGTCAACGGCTCCGTCGAACTCGACGGGACCGAACTGATCGGCGCCGACAAGCGCACGCTCCGCTCCATCCGCGGCCGCGAGGTCGCGTACATCTTCCAGGAGCCGATGACCTCGCTGAACCCGGTCTTCACCGTCGGCCACCAGATCATCGAGGTACTGCGGACGCATATCGGCCTGAACCGCCAGGCGGCGCACGCCCGCGCGATCGAACTGCTCAAGCTCGTCGGCATCCCGTCCGCCGAGCGCCGCGTCGGCGACTATCCGCACCAGCTGTCCGGCGGCATGCGGCAACGCGTAATGATCGCGATGGCGGTCGCCTGCGACCCGAAGGTCCTGATCGCCGACGAGCCGACCACGGCCCTCGACGTCACGATCCAGGCCGGCATCCTCGACGTGCTGCGGGGTCTGCGGGAACGACTCGGCACCAGCATCGTGCTGATCACGCACGATCTCGGTGTCGTCGCCGACCTCGCCGACCGGGTCGCGGTCATGTACGCCGGACGCGTCGTGGAGACCGCCGAGGTCCATGACCTGTTCGCACACCCTGAGCACCCGTACACCGTCGGACTGCTCGGCGCCTCCCCCGCGGCCGGCCGGCACGCGGAATCCCAGCGACTGAACGAGATTCCCGGCCTCGTCCCGGTCCTCAGCGAGCAACCCGACGCCTGCACGTTCGCGGATCGTTGCGCCCGGGCCGTCGACACCTGTACGTCGTCCCAGCCGCAGCTCACCGACGGTCCGCACCGCGTCGCGTGCTGGAACCCGGTCCGCGAACGAGTGGAGGTCTGATGGACGACGCCCTCGAGGTCGAAGACCTCGTCATGCATTTCGGACCAGTCCGGGCGGTCGACGGCGTGACGCTACGGATCCGGCAAGGGTCCGTCGTCGCGCTCGTCGGTGAGAGCGGCTCCGGCAAGTCGACCGTCGGCCGCTGCATCGTCAGATTGCTCGAACCGACCGGCGGCACCGTCCGTCTCGCTGGCGCCGACATCACCCACCTCAGCCGCCGCCAGCTGCGGCCGCACCGCCGTGACGTGTCCATCGTGTTCCAGGACCCGGCCGGCTCGCTCGATCCGCGGCTGTCCGTCGGCGACATCGTCGGCGAACCGCTCCGCCTGATGCGCCGCAAGGACATCTCCGCCAAAGTCTCCGAGTCGCTGCGCCGGGTCGGCCTCCGCCCGGAAGTCGCGCAGCGCGCACCACACGAACTGTCCGGCGGTCAGCGGCAACGGGTCAGCATCGCGCGTGCCCTGATCTCCGAACCGCGGCTGCTGGTCGCGGACGAGCCGACCAGTGCGCTGGACGTCTCGGTGCAGGCCGCCGTACTCAATCTGCTCGCCGACCTGCAGCGCGATCTCGGGTTCGCGTGCTTGTTCATCACGCACGACCTGTCCGCGGTCGAGTACCTCGCCGACGAGGTTGCGGTGATGTATCTCGGTCAGCTGGTAGAGCAGGGCCCGCGCTCGAGAATCTTCGGGAAGCCGGCCCATCCCTACACGCAGGCGCTCCTGTCCGCCGCGCCCGTACCCGATCCTGCTGAGCAGCGCGCCCGCCGACCCGTGCTGCTCGGTGACGACCTCCCGTCGGCGATCGACCCGCCGCCCGGCTGCCGCTTCCACACCCGGTGCCCGGTCGCGGTGGACACATGCCGGACAGTCGTCCCGGAACCGCGGACGATCGGCGAAGGTGGACATCAGGTCGCGTGTCATCTCGTCAACGACGACGGCACCGGCCCCGACGTACGACCGACTGAAGGAGTTGCCCCATGACGTTCACCACCCGGCCCACGCTGCGTGGCACGTTCGGGATGGTTTCGTCCACGCACTGGCTGGCGTCGCAGTCGGCCATGCGGATCCTCGAGCTCGGCGGGAACGCGTTCGACGCGGGAGCCGCGGCCGGGTTCGTACTGCACGTGGTCGAGCCGCACCTCAACGGCCCGGGCGGTGAGGTGCCGGCGATCATCGCGACCGCCGACGACCCGTCGCCGCGGGTGCTGTGCGGTCAGGGCGTCGCGCCGGCCGGTGCGACCATCGAGCACTACCGGTCACTCGGTCTCACGTTGGTGCCCGGCTCCGGTCCGCTCGCGGCCACGGTTCCCGGCGCGGTCGACGCCTGGCTGCTCCTGCTGCGTGACCACGGCACGCTGCCGTTGAGCGTCGTACTCGAGCCGGCGATCGACTACGCGCGCAACGGGCACCCGCTCGTACCGCGGATCGCCGACACCATCGGCACCGTGCAGCAGCTCTTCGAGGAGCACTGGCCGACGTCCGCCGCGCTCTGGCTCAAGGACGGCAGCCCGGTGACCGGCCGGTTCAGCAATGAGGCGTACGCCGCGACGCTCGAGAAGCTCGTCAGCGAGGGCGAGGCGGCCGGAGCTGACCGGCAGGCGCAGATCGAACAGGCACGGAAGACCTGGCGGGAAGGGTTCGTCGCGGAGGCGATCGACAAGTTCTCGCGGCTGCCGCATCGCGACTCCAGCGGCGAGGACCACGCCGGCCTGATCACCGGCGCCGACCTGGCCGCATTCGAGGCGACCTGGGAGGACGCGGCGACGTACGACTGGAACGGGTACACGGTCGCCAAGACCGGTCCGTGGGGTCAGGGTCCGGCTCTGCTGCAGTCCCTCGCCGTACTCGCGGAGCTCGGTGACGTCGACCTCGACACCGCCGAGGGCGTACACACGACGGTCGAGGTCATGAAGCTGTCGTACGCGGACCGTGAGGCCTGGTACGGCGACGGCGCCGACGTACCGCTCGACACGCTCCTCTCCCCCGGGTACGCCGCCGAGCGCGCGAAGCTGATCGGCTCGGACGCCTCGCTGGAGCTGCGGCCGGGCAGCCCCGACGGGCGGACGCCGAAGCTGGCTTCAATTGCTACCGGCAACGAGACGGGTGACGCGACGACTGGCGAGCCGACCGTGTCCTCGATCGGTGAGACGCGTGGCGACACTTGTCATGTGGATGTGGTCGACCGTTGGGGCAACATGATCTCGGCTACTCCTAGCGGCGGCTGGTTGCAGTCGTCGCCGACGATTCCTGAGCTCGGGTTCTGCCTGGGCAGTCGTGCGCAGATGTTCTGGCTCGAGGAGGGGCTGCCGGCCTCGCTCGCTCCTGGCAAGCGTCCGCGGACGACTCTCACGCCGACGCTTGTTTTGCGGGACGGGCAGGCGGTGATGGCGTGTGGGTCGCCCGGTGGAGACCAGCAGGATCAGTGGCAGTTGCTGTTCCTGCTGCGGCATCTCGGCGCGGGAGTTGATCTGCAGGAGGCGATCGACGCGCCTGCCTGGCATACGACCGGCTTCCCGTCGTCGTTCTACCCGCGCTCCACGGAGCCGGGTGGGCTCGTGATCGAGAGCCGGGTCGGCAAGGACATCCGCGACGAGCTGGTACGGCGCGGGCACGTCGTGACCGAGTCCGATCCGTGGAGCCTCGGTCGGCTGTGCGCGGTCCGCAAGGAAGCCGACGGGGTGCTGGCGGCGGCGGCCAACCCACGCGGCATGCAGGGCTACGCAGTGGGCCGCTGAGTCAGGCTTTTCGACGGAGGGCGGCCTTGGCGGCGGCTTCGACGTGGAGGCGGGCGGCCGTGCTCGCGGCCGTCGCGTCGCCGGCCTCGATCGCCTCGACCAGCCGCATGTGCTCCTCGGTCGAGTGTGGCGCCCGCTGGGCCGCGCCGACCCGGAACACCCAGTGCACGTGGTGGTACATCGCGGTCGAGATCGAGTGCAGCCAGCGGTTCCCGCTGACCTCGATCACGGCCCGGTGGAACGCGCTGTTCAGCTCGGCGACCCGGTCGAAGTCCTCGGCCTTCGCGGCGGCGTTCGCCTCCTCGACCAGCCGGCGCAGCGTCGCGATCCCCTGGGGCGTCGCGCGCTCGGCCGCGAGGCCGGCAGCGAGCGTCTCGAGTTGCTCCCGTACGGCGAACAGATCGCGGACCGCGGTCTCGTCGAGGGTCGCAACGACCGCGCCCCGGCGCGGAAGGATCTGCACGAAACCTTCGGCCTCCACCACGCGCAGTGCCTCCCGGACCGGGTTCCGTGACACCCCGAAGTCGTCCGCGAGCCGGGTCTCGGTCAGCCGCTCGCCCTCGTGGTACTCACCGTCCACGATCCGCCGCCGCAGTTCCGCGAGGACCTGCTCGCGGAGCGCGATGTGATCGGCACCGATCGTGCGGATCATCCGGTCCCGCCGGGCGTCCTCGTCCAGCTGCTCCACCCTGGCTCCTCTCCCCGCTCCCCGTTAGGCCTCCGCGCCACGCTAGCGGATCGATCGCCACCCGGCACGTGATCCCGGGACAGCGTTATGTTGACGGCTTGAGCATCCGACTGATTCCCCTGACCGATCCCGACTACAAGCCGTTCAGCCGCCGGATCGCCTGGCTGGCCGCGCAGGCCGACGGTACGCCGGTCGGTTCCGCGTTCCTGCGCCTCAGCAGCCGCAAGACCCATGCGCACCTGGGCGACGCGGAGATCAACGTGCACCCGGCCGAGCGCGGCCGCGGGATCGGCTCACTGCTGCTCGGCGCCGTCGTCACCGGCGCCCGCGAGCACGACGTACGGACGCTGGTCACGGATGTCGACGTCAACTCGGTCGGCGACCGGTTCCTGCAGCGGCACGGGTTCACGATCGGTCTGACGCTGATCTACGCGCGGCTGGATCTGTCGACGAGGACTCCCGACGTACCGGAGGTCCCGGGCTACCGGCTGGTGTCCTGGGAGGGTGCGCCGCCTGATGAACTGGTGCAGACCTTCACGGACGCGCGCGCAGGGATGAACGACGCGCCGTCGGGCACGATCGACGCCGGTGTGGACGTGTGGGACGTCGAGCGGACCAGGTACGCCGCACAGCTGATCGAGCAGCGCGGCGAGCGTCTCTCGGTTGTCGCGGCGATCGACAGCACGGGCCGCATCGCCGGCTTCACCGAGGTCGTCGTCGCGGGAGACGGGAAGGGCGACGGGCAGAACTACGGCACCGCCGTCCTCCCCGAGCATCGCGGCCGCGGACTCGCGCTGTGGATGAAGGCCGCCCAGATCCACGAGACCTGTCGCCGGTTCCCCGATCTCGACGGCCTCCGCACCGACACGGTCGACACCAACACGGCCATGCGGCGCACCAACGACCGGCTCGGCTACCGGCCGCAGTACGAGGTACACCGCCGTACGCTCGACCTATAGCAGCCCGGCCAGGCGGTACAGCACGAGCGAACCGGCGACCGCGACGTTCAGGCTGGCGCCGGTCCCGATCATCGGGATCTCCACCACGACGTCCAGCTCGTCGACCGCCTCGGGCGGGATTCCGGTGCGTTCGTGCCCGAGGACGGCGATCGTCCGGTTCCGCGCCGGCGGCAGATCGGCCAGCCGAATCGCCTCGTCGGCCAGCTCGACCCCGATCACCGTCGTGTCCGGTCTGCTCCGCTGATCGATCAGCCAGCGCACCGGGTCGTGCCCGGTCCAGTGCAGGCAGGTCCGTCTGCGCAGCGTGTTGCCCTTGGCAAGCGCATCCGGCACCCACGGCAGCTTCGGTACGGCGAGACAGGCGCCGACCGCATCACAGGTACGGAGCAGTGTCCCGAGGTTCACGTCGTACATCGGCCAGAGCGGCGCGATCAGCAGATGGTCCCAGCACGAGTGGGACTTGCGGCGGCGTTGGTGCTTGAGGTCCTTGCGGCTCCGCACCCGGATCCCGCTCATCGAGCAGCGGGATCGATCCTCCCGTCAGGAATTCGCGTCATCATGGACCTAGTCTACTGGCCCAGGATCTTCTGCACCGCCGCAGTCGTGATCGGGTGGTACCCAGGGCGCGCCTTCGCGAAGACCTCCGCCGCGAACGCACGGTCGGTGCCGGCCAGTGCCTGGTAGACCGGGAGGACGAGCTTCATCCGTCCGACCTTGGTCAGAAACTCGGCCATCTCGGCGTACGACGCCTCATAGCTGCTCGCGGCAACGATCTGGTACCAGCGCCGCGCGATCTCACCGTTCGCCGTACCGGTCAGGCCGAACGCACGGTCGAGCTGCTGCAACAGCACCGGGCTCAGTACGTCGGGAGCCGCGTCGAGGAACCGCAGCCACTCCTGCGTCGTCCACCGCTCCGCACCGTGCGGCAGCTCGCCCGTCGTCAGCCACAGACCGCGCGCCTCGTCCACGACCTGGAACCGCGCCGACACCGCGCGCCGTGCGAACGCCGGGATCCCCGGCTCGTACAGCCAGGCCGCCAGCTCGGCCTCGGTCACCACGCCCGAATGCGGCCCGGTCAGGTGCTCCCGCAGGTGCTCCACGAAGTTGTCGGTGTTGATGCTGCGGAACGCGAACGTGTCGAAATACCCGCGCAGGAACGGATCGAAGACCTCCCGCGAGAACCGCTCCTCCAGCCAGGACAGGAACCAGGACCCCTTCAGCGGCCCGGTCGACGTCTTCCCGTGGTACTCCGAGCGGTGGTGCAGGCCCGGCAGCTCGACCGCCAGCTCGGCCGGCGTCAGCGGGTCCAGCTTCACCACGGTCGCGTGCTGCTTGATCGCGGTCTCCATCACCGCGAACTCGGTGCCGTAGACAGCCTCGACGATCCGGTTCTCGACGTACGACGTGAAGCCCTCGTTGAGCCAGATGTCGTCCCAGCTGTCCTGCGTGACGAGGTTTCCGGACCAGCTGTGCGCCAGCTCGTGCGCGATCACGCTGACCAGCGACTTGTCGCCGATCACCACGGTCGGGGTCGCGAATGTCATCCGCGGGTTCTCCATCCCGCCGTACGGGAACGAGGGCGGCAGCACGAGCAGGTCGTAGCGGCCCCAGCGGTACGGGCCGAAGAGCTCCTCGGTAACCCGCATCATCTCCTCGGTGTCGGCGAACTCCGTCGCCGCCCGCCGCGCCATCTCGGGCTCGGCCCACACACCCGACCGCTCGCCGAGCGGCTCGAACACCAGGTCGCCCGCCGCGATCGCCAGCAGGTACGACGGGATCGGCTCCGGCATCACCACGTCGTACGAGCCGGTACGGCGCGACGTCGTACCGTTGTCGGCGCTCATCAGCACCATCAGCTCCGGCGGCGCCGTCACGTGCGCGGCATAGCTGAACCGCACGCTCGGCGTGTCCTGCACCGGGACCCAGCTGCGCGCGTGGATCGCCTGCGACTGACTGAACATGAACGGCATCACGCCGCCCGCCGTCATCGCCGGCTCCAGCCACTGCAGACCGGTCGCGATCGGCGCGGTCCGGTAACTCACCTTGACCCGCGGGTGGCCCGCCGTCCGGATGGTCAGCGCGGAGCCGAGCTCCGGGTCCGGAACGGCGAGGCTGTACTCCAGCGGCTCCCAGCCGTCGGCCGTCAGTCCCTCGACACCCAGCACCGTGAGGTCGCGGGTGTCCAGGACGAGCCGGCTGGTCGCACCGGTCCAGGCGAGAGTGTGCGTGGCACTGCCGGCCAGCACCTTCTCGTCGAAGTCGAGCGCGAGGTCGAGCTCGAGGTGGGTGGTCCGAACCACATTCGGCTCGGCGTAGGAGTGGCGATCGTGCGTCAAGGGATGCTCCCCGAGTGAGGCGTCCGAGGAACACTACCTACGTCCCGGTCGGATCGGACGACCAATCTGGGCCAGCCGCACCACCGTGCCAAAACCCTCGTACGGTCCTGACACGGCAGACTAGGGGCCATGGCGACCCACGGGGATCCGGAGCTGGTGCTGAAACGGCGGCCGTTCGGCTCGTGGTTGCTCGGTCCGGCCGACCAGAGCCCGCGGCTGCTCCGGGTCCGCCTGCAGGTCCTCATGACGACGTTCTCGATCGGCACCAACCTGATCGGCGCGACCGTGGTGTTCGTGCTGGCCATGTTCGTCCTGCCCGGACCGCCGATGGATCACCGGCTCAAGGTGACCGAGGCGATCGCGGTCCCGGGCTTCTTCGTGATCGCGATGACGATCGGCTGCGTCTGGAGCACCCGGCTCACCCGCCGGGTGACCGCTTGGGTGCTGGAGGACCGGCCCGCGACCCGCAAGGAGCAGATCGCCACCCTGCAGTTGCCGCTGCGACTCACCCTGATCGAAGTCCTTCTCTGGCTCGCAGCCTGTGCCTTCTTCACCGTGCTCAGCATCACCCTGCAGCCCGAGAGCGCGCCGAAGATCGCGGTCACCGTCTTCGACGGGATGATCGTCACCTGCTCGGTCTCGTATCTGCTGACCGAGTTCGCTCTCCGGCCGGTCGCCGCGCGGGCGCTCGAGGACTCGCCGCCGCCGCGGCGTCTGCTCGCGGCCGGGTTGAAGGCCCGCACCGTGTTCTTCTGGGCGGTCGGCTCCGGCGTACCCGTGGCCGGCCTGATGCTGGCCGCCGTACTCGCGCTGATCGAGGGCGACGTCACCTCGACCCGGCTCTCGGTCGTGATTCTTGCCCTGGGCATCGTGGCGCTCGGCAACGGTTGCCTGCTCACCTGGTTGTCGGCGAAGTCCGTGGTTGCGCCGGTGCGGTCGGTGCGGGACGCGTTGAGCCTGATCGGCGAGGGCCGGCTCGACGTGAGCATCCCGGTCTTCGACGGCACCGAGCTCGGGTCGCTGCAGGCCGGGTTCAACCGAATGGCGGACGGGCTGCGCGAGCGGGAGCGGATCCGGGACCTGTTCGGGCGGTACGTCGGGCCGGACGTCGTGCAGGAGGCGCTGACCAGCGACAGCCTCGGCGGCGAGGAGCGGTACGCCGCGGTGCTGTTCGTCGACCTGGTCGGATCGACCGAGCTGGCTGCGCAGCGGCCGCCGGCCGAGGTCGTGCAGTTGCTCAACCGGTTCTTCGCGATCGTGGTGGCCGAGGTGGATCGGCAGGGCGGGTTTGTGAACAAGTTCGCCGGTGACGCGGTGCTGGCGGTCTTCGGGGCACCGGCCGAACTGGCGGATCCGGCGGGCAGCGCTCTGAGTGCGGGACGGGAGCTGGCCCGGCGGCTCGCCGACGAGTTGCCGGAGGCAACCGCGGGGATCGGTGTCACAGCGGGGATCGTCGTCGCCGGCACAGTGGGCGACGTACGGCGCCATGAGTACACAGTGATCGGCGACCCGGTGAACGAGGCGGCACGCCTGAGCGAACTGGCCAAGACAGCCCCAGGACGACTCATCGCGTCGATGACCGCGGTCGAGAAGGCGGCGCCCGCAGAGTCCGATCAGTGGCGGCAGAGCGATCTGATCACTGTGCGAGGGCGGTCGGTGCCGACGCGTCTTGCTGTCCCGCAGTGATGAGCTCGTGGAGGAGGGCGGCGCCGTGGAGCATCGCCTTGGTTTGGCGGTCGTGGGCGGCGCGGCGCTCGGCGATCGCGGTGCGTAGGGCGTCGGTGCTGCCGGTACGGCGGAGACCGTCCAGGACGGGCTTGATCTGCTCGAAGTAGTACCTGCCCTGGCGGAGCATATGGATGATCCGCGCGTCGCGAACTTCCTCGGGGCCGTAGCGCCGGTACTTCGTGCCCGGTTCGCGTGATGGTGCGAGCAGGCCCGCGGCCTCCCAGACGCGGAGAGCCGACGTACGGATGCCCAGGCGGTGTGCGAGTTCGCCGACGAGGAGGGACGGGCCGGCGCCCGGTTGTTCGTCGACGTACTCCGCGGCCAGCGCGCCGAGCGCCTCACTGGCGGCGTCGGTGGCGAGTCGCTGCTCGTGCAGGGCGGCGTGGGCCGCGTCCACCAGTCTGTAGGCGAGCGCCTCGTCGCCGTTGTGGACGGCACGCATGATCTCGGTGGCGGTCTCCGCACCGAAGCCCGGGTAGAGGGCGCGGTAGGTCAGCAGCGCCTGGACATGCTCAGGACCGTACTGGCGATACCCGGTGTCCGACCGCGGCGCGGGAGGCAGAATCCCGGCCGCCTCGTAGTTGCGCACGAGCTGGGTCGACACCCCGGCCCGGCGCGCGAGGTCTACCGGCCGCAGTCCCATCCGTTACCGGCCGCCCGAGACGTCGACCGTCGTACCGGTCATGTAGGAAGAGCGGTTCGAGGCGAGGAAGGCGATCACCTCGGCGACCTCCTCCGGCTTGCCGGGACGGGCCAAGGGCGGCGTCGCGCCGAGGCGGTCCAGGCGGCCCGGCTCGTGGATGTCGGTCTGGATCAGGCCGGGCCGGACACCGACGACGCGGACGCCTTCCTTCGCGACCTCATTCGCCAGACCGGTCGTGAGCGCGTCGACGGCCGCCTTGCTCGCCGCGTAGTCGACGTACTCACCGGCCGATCCGAGCACTGCGGCGCGCGAGGAGATGTTCACGATGACGCCACCGTCCCCGCCGTACGCCGTCGACATCCGGCGGACCGCGGCGCCGGCGACGAGGAAGGCGCTGATCGCGTTGGTCCGGAACACCCGGTCGAGCCGTTCAGCGTCGTACTCCGCGACCCGCCCGGCCGGCGAGACGACGCCGGCGTTGTTGATCACGGCACCGATCGGACCCAGCTCGGCGGTGACCGTGTCGAACAGCCGCTCGATCTGATCAGCCTCGGTGACATCTGCCTGGACGGCGATCGCGCGTCGGCCGCGCTCCTCACACGCCTTCACGACCCGCGCGGCCTCGTCGGCCTGCGTCCGATAGTTGACCCCGACATCCCAGCCGTCCGCTGCGAGAGCAAGCGACGCGGCCGCGCCGATCCCGCGACTTCCACCGGTGACCAGTACAACCCCACGTCCGTCAGTCATGGGCCTACTGTTTCATGTGGGGGTCACGCAGGCGGCTTCGCGAACCCGAGCTGGGTCTCCGAGTCGGTGAATCCGAGCGAGCGATAAATCCGGATCGCGAGGTACTCCGGATCCGCGACCATCACCAGGGTCCGCGCACCGCCTTCGGTCAGCCCGTACGTCGACGCGTGGTGGACGAGCGTGGTCGCCAGCCCGCGACCACGGTCCTCCGGGGACGTCTGCACATCTTGGAACCGGGCCAGCCCCTTGCCGTCGAACATCAACCCGAGCGCACTCTGCAGCCGATCCCCGTCGAACGCGCCGAACCACTTTCCGTGACCGGCATCGACCAGCTCGCGCTTCGCCGCCAACCTGCGCCGGGTGAAGTCCTCGTACGCCGCGTCGACCTTCATGGACGCGGTGGCGAGGCTCTGGTGGTAGAGCTGCTCCCAGTCGTCGTCACTGCTCAGGAAGCGGTACGTCGAGTCCGCGTTGGGCCGTCGCGGTTGCAGGACCCGATCGGCCGTCATCACGACACTGCTGTCGACTGTGAATCCGGCGGCGGTCAGCTCGTTCTCGGCCCCGAGCTCGCCGTCGACGGTATCGATGCCGATGGCAACGTGGTCCGCGTCCGGGAACTCCCGGCGGAAGTCGTCGAGGCGGATCTTGGTGTCGTCCGGGGCGAACGGCGTGCGGTACAGCAGGAAGTTCCCCCACCAGAAGCCGGGGTTGGCCGGCGTACGGATCACGACGTACTCGCCGGTGTCGTGGAAGGTGCTGCCACTCAGCTCCAGCAGCAACAGGTCGGTCCGATAGCCCAGGCTCACGATCTCCACGCGGACATCCTCGCCCAGGCGGTCCGCGGTTGACATGCAGCTAACTGGCTGCCTATTGTGAAAAGGCAGCCAAAGGGCTGCATGAAGCGATCGGAGTGCGATGGACGACGAGGTGTTCCGGGCGCTCGCGGATCCCAGCCGGCGACGGCTGCTCGATCTGCTGAACGCGCGCAACGGGCAGACGCTGCGCGAACTGTGCGCCGAGCTCGACATGGCGCGGCAGTCCGTCAGCAAGCACCTCGCCGTCCTCGAGAGCGCGAACCTCGTCAGCACCGTGTGGCGCGGCCGGGAGAAGCTGCACCACCTGAACGCGGAGCCGATCAACGCGATCGCCGATCGCTGGATCCATCAGTACGACCGTCGGCGGGTGCAGCTGTTCGCCGACCTGAAGACGGCTTTGGAGAATGAGATGACCGAGAACGATTTCGTCTACACCACCTACATCCGGACCACGCCCGAGCGGTTGTGGCAGGCGCTCACCGACCCGGTGTTCACCGAGCAGTACTGGCAGCTCCACCACGAGACCGACTGGAAGCCCGGCTCCCCGATGGTGTGGCACCAGGGCGATGTCGTGATCTCCGGACCGGGACAGGTGGTGGTCGAGCACACGCCGTACACACGACTGTCCTACGCCTGGCACCACATCACGCCCGAGTTCGCGAAGAAGTACGAGATCGACGAGGCGACGTACGAGCGGATCAGCCGTGAGCCGTTGTCGACGGCAACGTTCGAGCTCGAGCCGGTCGACGATCAGGTGAAGCTCACCGTGATCCACAGCGGCTTCGAACCGGACAGCATGATCCGGACCATGATCCAGGACGGCTGGCCGGCCCTGCTGGCGGACCTGAAATCCTTGCTGGAGACATCCGTCGCCGCCGTGCAGTAGGAGTACCGCGTGCCCCGTCCGAACATCGTGATCATCTACACCGACGACCCCGGTTGGGGCGACCTCGGCTGCTACGGCAGCCCGGACATCCGTACGCCGCACCTCGACGCGCTGGCCGCGCGCGGCGTCCGGATGACCGACTGGTACTCGAACTCCCCCGTCTGCTCGCCCTCGCGGGCCGCGCTGCTGACCGGCCGGCACCCCGCACACGCCGGAGTCGAGTCCATCCTCGGCGCTCGCGGACCTGCCGTGGGACCAGCAGGTGATGGCGGCGATGATCAGCCGGGTGCACGACGGCGTCGGGCGGATCGTCGAGGCGTTGGAGCGGACCGGGCGGCTCGAGGACACGATCATCTTCTTCTCGTCGGACAACGGGCCGTCGGCGGAGGAACGCAACTGGCTCGGCGGCGAGGAGATCGCGTACGCCGGCGTCCGGCGTCACGTCCGCCGAGCCCGCGATGATGATGGACGTGACGCCGACGGTGCTGACCGCAGCCGGCCTCACCCCGCCAGCCGATGTCGACGGCACCGCGCTCTTCACCGGCAGCACGCCCGAGCGCACTCTCACCTGGGAGTACGCCGGGCAGCAGGCGATCCGCTGCGGCGCGTGGAAGCTCGTCACCGACCCGGCCGAACGCCTGGGCGCTCCGCAGACCCCGGGCACTCACCTCTACAACCTCGTCGACGACCCCACCGAGTCCCACAACCTCGCCACCGAACACCCCGAGGTCCTCACCGCCCTCATCGCGGCGAACCAGACCTGGAGCGACACCCTCACCAGCTGGCGAGCCTCTTAAGGACGTTTGTGGATCACGAGTGGGAGAACTGCGGCGGCGCCTGCTTCGCGGAGCTTGGCTGCGGCGACGGTGACCGGCCACTGTGATGACGTAGAGTCGACGAGCAGCAGGACCGTACGCGCGGTGACGGCCTGCGCTGTCGTCCCGTCCACCTGGATGCCGTCCCGCCAGACCTTCGCCTCCTCGGCCGACGACAGGTCGTCCGTGTAGCCGGTCCGGTCGATGGTCAACTCCGCCCGCTCCAACCGGCCGACCCCGGCAACGTGATCGGCAACCGCGGACGTGAGCTCCCGGTAGCCGCCGGCAGCGAGCGGTACGACGACGTCGGGCCGGGCCGACCACGAACCACGCCACCGAGAGAGTGCCGCGACGGCACCGGCCTGTAACGCCTCGACTGCATCGGGCGCGGGCGATCCGCTGAACGCACCTTGCAACACCTCGCGCCACTCGGGCGCGTCGGCGTACACGATGATGCGACCCGGCTCCGCGGAGAGAGCCGGTGGGATCTTCCCGCGGGCGCCGAACGCGCCGCCCGGCCACATCTTCCGCGTCTCCAGGACGTGGACCTCGCCACGCAGCGACCGCGTGATGGTCGCGACGGTCTCCGGATCGGGCCGCTCCACCAACGGCTCCGGCAGCACACCCAGGCACACCGAGCAGCGGCCGCACGGCTCTGCCGACGGATCGTCCAGGGATTCCTGGAGAAGTTGCATCAGACAACGATCACCGCGGGTGTACGCGCGCATGATGTCGGCCTCGCGCTGCCGTACCGACACGATGCCGTCGTAGTGCGCCGCGTCGAACGTCCAGTCGGCGCCGGTCCGGACCCACCCGCGCTCGACCCGGTCGACGGCTCCGTCCACGGCGAGTTGCTTCAGCATCAGCTCGACCCGGGTCCGACGCAGTCCGGTCTCGGCTTCCAACGCCGGCACGGTCGCGGGCTGATCCGGCCCGTAGCTCTCCAAAGCCCGGAGCAACCGCTGAACGTTCTCCGGCACCGGGATCGTCGCGGTCGCGAAGTAGTCCCACACGCCCGCGTCCGCGTCGGACGGCAGCAACGCCACCACCGCGTGATCGATGCCGCGACCGGCACGGCCGACCTGCTGGTAGTACGAGACCGGCGAGGGCGGCGACCCGACATGCACGACGAACCCGAGATCCGGCTTGTCGTACCCCATCCCCAACGCGGACGTCGCGATCAACGCCTTCAACTGGTTGGCGCGCAGCGCGTCCTCGAGACGCTCCCGCTCCCCCGCCTCCAGCTGACCCGTGTACGCCGCGACCGGTACATCCCGCCCGTGGACCTCCTGGATCACCACGGCCAGCCGCTGGGCGTCCGCCACCGTCAACGCGTACACGATCCCCGACCCGGGAAGCGTCGGCAGTACATCGACGACCCACGCGAACCGATCCAGCGGCGACAGCGCGTCCACGACCGCGAGCTGCAGACTCGATCGCGCGAGCGGACCACGCAGTACCAACGTCGACTCACCGAGCTGCTTCGCGACGTCTTCCGTCACGCGCGAGTTGGCGGTCGCGGTCGTCGCGAGCACCGGCGTCTTCGGGTTCAGCTGCTGCAGGACCTCGGACACCCGGCGGTAGTCCGGGCGGAAGTCGTGGCCCCAGTCCGACACCGCATGCGCTTCGTCGATGACCAGCAGACCGATCTGCCCGGCCAGACCGTCCAGCACGCGCCGTCCGAAGCCCGGGTTCGCCAGGCGCTCCGGGGAGACCAGCAGGACATCGACCGCACCGGAACGCAGATCGTGTTCGATGCTCGACCATTCGTCGATGTTGTTCGAGTTCAGCGTCGCGGCGCGGAGGCCCGCACGGCTCGCGGCGGCCACCTGGTCGCGCATCAGCGAGAGCAGCGGTGAGACCACGAGCGTCGGCCCGAACCCCTCGGCTCGCCGGATCGCCGTCGCTGCCCAGTAGACCGCGGACTTCCCCCAGCCGGTCGCCTGGACCACGAGCACCCGCGCCGCCGCATCGCACAACGCGGCGACCGCGGTCTCCTGATCCGTCCGCAGGCGCGCTTCGTCTCCCGCGATCGCCCGGATCAGGTCACCCGCAACCTTTGCCCGGTCGTCGGTCAGAGTCAGTGTCGCCTCGGTCTCGCCCATGCCGACGACCCTAGACGCCCGCACCCCCAAAGCGCGCCCCCGAGCCGAGCACCTGTGGATAACGCGGTCAGGCGCACTTGCCTGGATGGCAGGGTTCGCCTTCGGTCGTCATCAGGCGGCGAGGGCCCGGTCCTTTGGCGGCCAGGGCGTCGTACGGGTTGGCGAGGGCGCAGCGGTCGAGGGAGAGGCAGCCGCAGCCGACGCAGTCCTTGAAGTCGTCGCGGAGTTGTTCGAGGTGCACGATGCGGCGGTCGAGCTCCGCCTGCCAGCACTCCGAGATGCGCTCCCAGTCGGCGCGCGTCGGCGTCCGGTTCTCCGGCAGCAGTTTGAGGATCGCGGCCACCTCCGCGAGCGGTACGCCGACCCGCTGAGCGATCCTGACCAACGCCACCCGCCGCAACGTGTCCCGCTTGTAGCGGCGCTGGTTCCCCGACGTACGGCGGCTGATGATCAGCCCCTGCCGCTCGTAGAAATGCAGAGCCGAGATCGCCACGCCGCTGCGTTGCGACAGCTGCCCGACCGTCAACTCACCCGGCTCGATGTCCATCGCTCATCCCTCCAACCTCAACTTATATCGAGGCTAGCGGAAGGAGTCAGGCGGTGACGAGGCGACGTCCGATGCTCGCGGACATCAACGCGGCCGCCGCGCAGAGCCCGCCGGCCAGGTACCAGGCCAGGTTGTAGCTGCCCTGCGCGTCCCGGATCGCTCCGGCGCCGGTCGCGGCCAGCGCGGCACCGACCTGGTGCGACGCGAACACCCAGCCGAACACGATCGGCCCGTCCTCGCCGAACCACTCGCGGCACAGCGCCACGGTCGGCGGCACGGTCGCCACCCAGTCCAGCCCGTAGAAGATGATGAACACCCAGGTGCTCGGCGCAGCGGTCGGTCCGAGCAGCGACGGCAGTACCAGCAGCGACAGGCCGCGGAGCGAGTAGTAGGCGATCAGCAGGTACCGCGGGTCCCATCGGTCGGTCAGGTACCCGGACAGGATCGTCCCGCCCACGTCGAACACACCGACCAGCGCCAGCAACGACGCAGCGGTCGTAACCGGCATACCGTGGTCGTGCGCCGCCGTCACGAAGTGCGTCCCGATCAGACCGTTCGTCGACGCGCCGCAGATCGCGAACCCGCCCGCCAGCATCCAGAATGCGGGCCGCCGTGCTGCCATCCGCAGAGCGTTGAGCGCTCGCATGGCACTACTACCGGTCGTTTCGACCCGCTGCCCCGCCGTACTGCCCTCCGGAGCGCCGTACGCACGCAGCCCGACATCACTCGGGTAGTCCCGCAGGAAGAACAGCACCAGTGGTACGACGGCCAGCGCTGCACCGGCTGCTACGAGCGCGGGCACTCGCCAGCCGTAGTTCGACGCCAGGGACGCGATCAACGGCAGGAAGATCAGCTGACCGGTCGCACCGGCCGCTGTGAGGATCCCGGTCACCAGACCGCGACGGTGGACGAACCAGCGCCCGGTGATCGTCGCCACGAAGGTCATCGACATCGACCCGGTGCCGACACCGACCAGAAGACCCCAGCAGAGCAGCAGCTGCCAGGACGCGGTCATGAAGACGGTCAGGCCGCTGCCCAACGCGATCAGGACCAGCGCGCCGCTGACCACCTTCCGCAGCCCGAGCCGGTCCATCAGCGCGGCGGCGAACGGCGAGATCCCGCCGAACAGCAGCAGGTTGATCGACACCGCCGCCGAGATCGTCGCATGCGACCAGCCGAACTCCTCATGCAGCGGATCGAGCAGCACACTCGGCACCGACCGGAACCCGGCCGCGCCGATCAGCGTCACGAATCCGACCACAGCGACCGCCCAGGCCAGGTGCACCCGAGGGGTCTTCTTCGTCTCCAGAATCTGCGTCACCCGACCAAGGATGACGGTTCGACCGTCATCGAACTAGTGGCCAGATAGACAACCTATGTCAAGATATGGCCATGAGTCGTCATCTGGCCGCCGTCGGTCCGCACGTGGTCGCCGTCCTCGCGCTCGAGCCGGTGGTCGGGTTCGACCTGACCATCCCGCCGACGGTCCTGGGCGCAGCGACCAAGGCCGACGGCACCAAGTTGTACGACGTCCGCATCTGCGGACTGGGCGGACCGGTGCGGGCCGGCGCCGGGTTCAACCTCGTTCCGGACCACGGTCCCGAGGCCCTCGCCGAAGCGGACACGGTGATCGTCCCAGGAACCTACATCCCGCAGCCGCGGTACGAAGGCACGCTGCCCGACGACCTCGCCGCCGCACTCGCCACCATCCGCCCGGGCACCCGCATCGCCTCGATCTGCACGGGAGCCTTCGTCCTGGGCGCGGCCGGCTACCTGGACGGGCGGCCCGCGACGACGCACTGGGAGCGGGCCGAGCTGTTCCGCAGCGTGTACCCGCAGGTGAAGCTCGACGAGGACAAGCTGTTCATCGACGACGGCGACGTACTCACATCGGCCGGCCTGGCCGCGGGCGTCGACCTCTGCCTGCACCTGATCCGCCGCGACTTCGGCAGCGAGGTCGCCAACCGGGCGGCCCGGCACTGCGTCGTACCGCCGTGGCGTGACGGCGGGCAGTCGCAGTACATCGAGCGCGTCGTACCCGAGGAAGGCAGTGAGGGTACGTCGCCGACGCGGGCCTGGGCGCTCGAACGGCTCAGTGAGGACATCAGTCTCGCGGCGATGGCAGAGCATGCGCGGATGAGCGTGCGGACGTTCAGCCGGCGTTTCAAGGCGGAGACCGGACAGTCGCCCGGGACCTGGCTGCTGCAGCAGCGCGTGCGGCACGCGTGCCAGCTGCTCGAGACCACCGACCTCTCCGTCGACCGCGTCGCCGAGGAGGCAGGCCTGGGTACGGCGGCCTCGCTGCGACACCACCTGCGGTCTGAGCTGGGCGTCTCTCCACTCGCGTACCGCAAGACGTTCCGGGCGGGCTAGGTCAGAACGACCAGGTCGTGAGGCTGGTTGTTCATCGACTCGACGCCGTCCGCCGTCACCACGACGATGTCCTCGATCCGCGCCCCCCAGCGACCCGCCTGGTAGATGCCCGGCTCGACGCTGAACGCCATACCTTCCTCCAGCGGCAGGTCGTTGCCCGCCACGATGTACGGCTCCTCGTGCACGTCCAGCCCGATCCCGTGCCCGGTCCGGTGGATGAAGTAGTCGCCGAAGCCCGCCGCCGCGATGACGTCCCGCGCGGCGGCATCGATCGACTCCGCGGTCGCACCGGGTCGAACAGCATCCACCGCGGCCTGCTGAGCCTCCTGCAGTACGGCGTACGTCGCGGCGACGTCGGCGTCCCGCGGCGTACCCACGGCGTAGGTGCGCGTGGAGTCGGAGTTGTAGCCCTCGGCAACCGGACCGCCGATGTCGACGACCACCACGTCGCCGGCCTCGATCACACGGTCGGACAGGGCGTGGTGCGGGCTCGCGCCGTTCGGGCCGCTGCCGACGATCACGAAGTCCGCTGCGGTGTGGCCTTCCTCGACCATCGCGGCCGCGATGTCGGCGCCGACCTCGGCCTCGGTCCGGCCGGGACGCAGCCACTCACCGACGCGGGCATGCACACGGTCGATCGCCGCGCCCGCCTTCCGAAGCGCCTCGATCTCCGCCGCGTCCTTCCGCATCCGCAGCTCACGGACGATCGGCCCGGCCAGGACCTGCTCCGCCTTCGGCAACGCATCCCGGAACCCGAAGACGTGCAGCGCCGGCGTGAAGTCGCTGACCGCGACCCGCTCGGCGCCGCTCAACCGCTCGGCCACGAGGTTGTACGGGTCCACGCCGTCCACCCAGGTCACGACGTCGACGCCTAGCTCCTCCAACCCGTTGAACCCAGGCGCTTCGAGCTTCGGTACGACGAGTGCCGGGGCGCCGTCGGCCGGGATCACCAGCGTGGTGAGGCGCTCCAGCGAGCCGCCCGGCCGGCCGATCAGGTATCGCAGGTCCGAGCCCGGCGCGATCACCAGACCGGTGCCGGCCGCGGCCTCGCGGGCACGGTCCAGGCGGGCACGAAGGACGGCGACATCAAGGACGGGAGGGAGTACTGAGCGACGGGCCATGGTCAGACTCTAAAACTGTCGGAACGGCCTGCTACAACTGGGCTTCGCTCCAACCCCTGCTCGGCGAAAGGCATTTCCATGGCACTGCACTTCCTGTCCCACGGCGACGGCGTACCGGTTCTCGCGTTGCACGGCTGGACGCCGGACCACCGGCTGATGACGGGCTGCCTCGAGCCGATCTTCACCGAGCTGCCCGGCTACCGCCGCCTCTACCCCGACCTGCCGGGGATGGGTCAAAGTCCCGCCGGCGACATCGACAGCTCCGACGGCATCATGGCGGCCCTGCGCGCATTCATCGACGAGCAGATCGGCGACGAGCCGTTCCTGCTGATCGGCGAGTCGTACGGCGGGTACCTCGCGCGCGGGCTGGTGGCGGAGCGCCCGTCGCAGATTCGCGGTCTTGCGATGATCTGTCCGACCGGCGAGCTGTGGCACAAGGACCGGAAGCTGCCCGAGCACGCCGTACTGCGGACCGAGCCCGGCGTGCTCGAATCGCTGACCGAGGGCGAGGACTTCACGGACCTGGCTGTCGTACAGACCGCCGCCGCGCTGGCGGCGTACCGAGCGGATGTCGCGCCCGGTCTCGCGGTCGCGGACACGGCGGCGATGGAACGCATCCAGAAGAACTGGGCGCTGACGACGGCACCGGAGAGCGGTCCGCCGTACGACGGACCGTCCCTGATCGTCTGCGGCCGGCAGGACGCCGTGACCGGGTACGAGGATCTGTACGAGCTACTCCCCCACTACCCGCGCGCGACGTACGCCGTACTCGACGTCGCCGGTCACAACCTCCAACTCGAACAACCCGCGCTACTCCGCGCCTTCGTGAACGAGTGGCTGGACCGGGTCGATCTCGATGCCGCCCGCCAATGAGTCCTCAAGCCAACGCTCCCACGTCCGACCCAACCGTGAATCGACGTTGATGAGGAAAGGACAAGAGTCATGGCGACCAAGCGGTATATCTACCGTGCGTATCCGACTGCGGGCCAGCACCAAGCGCTGTCTCGCCTCTTCGGATGTTGTCGCGTCGTCGCCAACGACTTCCTAGCTGAGCGCGAGCGCCTGTATCGGGCGGGCGAGCACAAGCGTGTGTCGTTCGATGAGACCGCTCGCCTGGTGACGACCATCGCAAAGCAAACCCCCGAGCGGGCGTTCCTGGCGGAGGTCTCGGCCGTGCCGTTGCAGCAAGCGGTGAGGGATATGGTCCGGGCCTACACCAACTTCTTCGCTTCCCTGACAGTTACGAAGACGAGGCGCAAGGTCGGAAGACCCCGGTTCAAGAAGCGTACTCACCGACAGACCGCACGCTTCACCCGCAACGCAAAGTTCAAGATCCGTACCGCAGAGGGATGCAAGTGGGGTTGGGTTCGGCTGCCGGGCGTGGGCGAGGTGAAGCTCCGGTCCACGCGACCACTCCCTTCAACGCCGACATCGGTGACGGTGATTCGAGAGCCCGACGGCACCGACTGGGTGTCGTTCGTCGTCGACGCCCCCACCGATGTGCACACTCATGAGCCGCAGGCTGCCCGCACGGCTGGCCTGGATGCGGGTGTGGGGAATGATCTCCTCGCCATCACCTATTCGGACGGCACCCGCGAGAAGGTGGTGAATCCGCGCCACCTGCGCGCCCGGGCGCGGAAGCTCAAGAGACTCCAACGCGCCCTTTCACGCAAGAACACGGGATCGGCGAACCAAGAGCGTCAGCGGATGAGGGTTGCTCGCGCCCACCGCAATATCCGAGACGCGCGGATGGACCACCATCGCAAGCTCGCCCATCGCCTCGTTGCCGCCAATTCGATCATCGCCATCGAAACATTGTCATTGGCCGGTCTCGGAAGGACGCGACTGGCGAAATCCGTCCACGACGCAGGGATCGGGCTCCTGTACCGCCTCATCGCTGAGATGGCCGAGACCCAAGGCCGCACAGTGCTGAAGGCCGGACGTTGGGAGCCGACCACGCAGACCTGCTCGGTATGCGGGACCCTCGGTGGCAGGAAACCGCTTTCGGTGCGGGAGTGGACCTGCCAGGAGTGTGGATTACGGTTGGACCGCGACTATAACGCGGCAGCCAACGTCATGGTCGCCGCAGGACTTGCGGAGACCCTAAACGCCTGTGGACCCGACATCAGACGCATGCTCGCGTGCGCGGACGGGGACGAAGCAGGAACCCGCCGAACGGATCCGGATCGTTGTCCGGGACGCGTAGGAGTCTCCGTCAATCACGACGGGGAGGATGTCAACAGCGGGTAATCTCAGGCTCATGGTCAATGGGAAGCGTCCTCTGGGGTGGCCGTTGCTCGTTGCGCTGACGAATGGGCGGACCGGGATCTCCGACGAACGGCTGGCCGCGGCCGTTCGGGGCAAGGTGATTCTGGTGACCGGGTCGTCGTACGGGATCGGTGAGGCGACCGCGCGGCGGCTGGCCGCTGCCGGGGCGACGGTGCTGCTCGTGGCGCGGACGGCGGACCAGTTGCAGCTCGTGGCGGACGACATCCGGTCGCGGGGCGGTACGGCGTACGTGTACCCGGCGAACCTCGCCGAGCCGGCCGCGGTCGAGGAGCTCGTGCGGACCGTGCTCGCGGAGCACGGGCGGGTCGACGTACTCGTGAACAACGCGGGCAAGTCGATCCGGCGATCGGTCGCGGACACGTACCAGCGGTTCCACGACATCGAGCGGACCAACGCGGTCAACTACCTCGGGCCGGCCAAGCTCGTGCTCGAACTGCTGCCGTCGATGCGCGAACGCGGGTCCGGCCACATCGTGAACGTGTCAACGGCCGGCGTCCGTACGCCGCCGATGGCGCGCTGGTCGGCGTACCTGGCGTCGAAGAGCGCGTTCGACGTGTGGCTGCGGTGCGTCGCGCAGGAGGTCCGCGGCGACGGGGTGACGACGTCGACGGTCTACATGGGGCTGGTGCATACGCGGATGAGTGAGCCGACGCCGCTGCTCAACAAGATGCCGGGGCTCACGCCGGAGCAGGCCGCCGATCAGGTGTGTACGGCGGTGGCGGAGCGCCCGCATAACATCACTCCGCCGTTCGTCCGGCCGGCCGATGCTCTCGGCAACCTGTTGCGGGTGCCGACGGATCGGTTGCTCGAGCAGTACTTCCGGCGTACCGGAGGCGGGAAGAAGCGATGAGGACGATCCGCCCGATCCCACCGCTGCGGCCGCCGGAATGGCTGGTGCAGAGTGCGGCCGAGGTCGGTGGGTTGTCGGTCGCGCTGATCAAGTCCGGGGTATGGCGGTCGGCCGGGCCGGCGCAGCTCGTGCGGATCGAGCGGGCGCTGCGGACCTGGGGTCAGTCGATGGCGGCGCTGGGGGTGATCGCGGCGATCCGGTATCCGGAGCGGGCGGCGGTGATCACCGGGGACGACGAGATCACGTACGCCGAGCTGGATCGGCGCTGCGAGCGGATCGCGGCCGGGATGCAGGCGCAGTACGGGATCGTTGCCGGGAGCAAGGTGGCGGTGCTGTGCCGGAACCACCGCGGCTTCCTCGAGGCGACGCTCGCGGCGTCCCGCGTCGGCGCGGACGTCCTCTTCGTGAACACCGAGTTCGCCCCACCCCAACTCCAGGCCGTCCTCGAACGGCACCGCCCGGATCTTTTGGTGCATGACTCCGAGTTCACCCCACCGGCAGGCATCCCATCAGTTGTCTCTGATTTGGCCGAGCTTGCCGAGAATGTTGCGCCGTCTGCACCGCCGCCTCAGGCTGCTGGGCACATTACGATCCTGACCTCGGGGACTACTGGTACTCCCAAGGCGGCGCCTCGGGTGCCGACTGCGGCGGGGTTGGCGGGGTTGACCGGGAGTGCGCTCAGCCGGTTCGGGTTGCGGGCAGGTGAGCCGATGGTCGTGTGCCCGCCGCTGTTCCACGGGCTCGGTCTGCTCACCTCGATGCTCGCGTTGTTCCTCGGCTCGCCACTCGTCCTGCGCCCGCGGTTCGACGCCCCCACCGTGCTCGCCGACGTCGAAGCCACCCGCGCGGGCGCGATCGTCGCCGTACCGGTGATGCTGCGCCGGCTGCTCGATCTCGGTCCGAACGCCATCGCGGAGTACGACCTGCGTTCCCTGCGAGCCGTCATCTCGGGCGCGTCCCAGCTCGGCGCGCCGCTGGCCGAGCGGTTCATCGAACGGTTCGGGCCGGTGCTGTGCGACGCGTACGGGTCGAGCGAGGTCGGCATCGCCACGATCGCGACCTCCGCCGACCTGCTCGCCGCACCCGGCACCGTCGGGCGGCCCTGTCTCGGCAGTACGATCCGGATCCTCGACGACCAGGACCGCTCGGTGCCGACCGGCACGACCGGCCGGATCTTCGCGGGCGGCGGGCTGGTGTTCGGCGGGTACTCCGACGGTTCGAGCAAGACCGTTGTCGACGGGCGGATGAGCACCGGCGACCTCGGTCACGTCGACGCTGCCGGGCGCTTGTTCGTCGACGGTCGCGAGGACGACATGATCGTGTCCGGCGGCGAGAACGTGTACCCGGTCGAGGTCGAGCAGTGCCTCGCGGCACATCCCGCCGTCGCCGAAGCGGTCGTCGCCGGAGTCCCCGATGACGAGTTCGGCCAGCGGCTGATCGCGTACGTCGTACTCCACTCGCCGACGACCGAGGACGAGTTGCTGACGCACGTGAAGGCGAATCTTGCGCGCTACAAGACGCCGCGGCAGATCGTGATTCTCGACGAGTTCCCGCGCAACGCGACCGGGAAGGTCCTGCGCGGCAAACTCAGCCCGCCGTGAACAGTTCCCGAAACCTCGTCATGCGATCCAACGCGCTGGTGTGATCGCCGAAGGACACCGCCACTGTCTCCGCCCCGGCGTCGACGAGCTCGTGAGCCATGGCGACGACCGGATCGGGATCCCCGCCGGACCAGTCGAGCCGCGTCCCGACCTTGATCGGCCGGTCTCCGAACGACCTGAGTCGCGACACCGCCGCCGCGAATCCGGCACCGTCCAGGTTGAGCCCCTGCCACTCGTCGCCGTACCGCGCAGCACGGCGCAACGCGGGCACCGTCGTACCGCCGATCATGAGCGGGAGCGGCGCCCGGAGCGTGGGTTCGAACACGCCGCCGCTGTCCCGGCCTTCGAAGAGATCGCGGATGATCCCGAGCGACTCGTCCGTCCGGCGGCCACGCTCCTCGAACACGGCACCGACTGCCGCGAACTCGGCCTTCGCCCACCCCGCGCCGATCCCCAGTACGACGCGCTCGCCGGACAAGCGGTGCAGCGTCGCCGCCTGCTTGGCGACCACGTACGGGCTTCGCAACGGCAGCACGAGCACCGAGGTACCGAACCGGATCCGGGTCGTGCGGGCCGCGAGGTACCCGATCGCGACGAGAGGTTCGTACACACCGCCGTACGTCGAGCCGAACTCACCTGGCGGGAGGAGGTGGTCGGGCAACCAGGCCGTGCCGTAGCCCAGGTCCTCTGCAGCGATCGCCAGCTCGACCAGTCGCTCGGGCGGCATCGACGCCGACTCGTCCGGGAGTACCACCTGGAGTTCGACCATGCGCTCGACCCTAACCGGCCGCGGTGATCAGAGTGAGCGGGGTGGGTGGCCGGTGTAGGTGGGGATGACGGACTTCGGGAGAGGGCCCTTGATGCGCGTGGGTTCTTGTTGCTGCTCGCGGGCGTGTGCGAGGAGGCCGACGGAGCGGGACAGGATGAAGAGGCCGCGGGCTAGGTCGGCGGGGAGGCCGAGCTCGGCGTAGATGGTCGCTGTGGCGCCGTCCACGTTCATCGGGACCGGAGCGAGGACGGTTTCCAGCGCGAGAGCGATCTCCAGGTGTTCCCCGCTGATGGTGCCGTCGGCAACTGCTTGCTGGGCGGCGGCGATGAGGGGGTCGCGGCGTGGGTCGTGCGGGTGGAAGCGGTGGCCGAAGCCGGGGACGTACGCCCTACGCTCCTTGTACGAGGCAACGAGCTCTCGCGCGGCGGTCGTCGGGTCGGTGCCGGCGTCGACGGTGCTGCGCAGGTCGTACAGGACTTCGAGACATTGCTGTCCGGCGCCGCCGTGGACGTCGCCGAGCAGGTTCACGCCGGTGGCGATCGCGTTGTTGAGCGGCAGCCCGCAGGACGTGGCCATCCGGGCGGCGGCGATCGAGGGCGCCTGCGGGCCGTGGTCGACCGCGGCGACGAGCGTCTGCTCGAGCAGCCGAGCCTCCCCCGGCGTCGGCAGTTCACCGCGCACCATCAACCAGATCATCTGCGGAAAACTCACACCCCCGATCAACTCCTCAATCGGGTAACCATGAAACCGAATCACCCCAGGCTCGATATCCGAGATCCCCGTAGCCCACCAATCAGCAGCCTCAGTACTCATGTGGCTCCTTTTGTGCGTAGGTCTGCAATCTCGTTCGGGGTGTAGCCGAGTTCGGCGAGGATCTCGTCGGTGTGCTCGCCGAGACGGGGTGGACGCGTTGACGGTCCGACCGGTCCGCCGTTCACGTGCACGCTGCTGCCGAGGACGCGCAGCTCGCGGTCCCGGCCGTCGGGCATCTCCACCGTGTGCAGTAGTTCGCGCTCTGCGAGCTGCGGCAGAGAGAGCGTTTGCTCGACGTTCAGCACCGGCGCGACGGGTACGCCGGACTCCGCGAGCAACTCGTCCCAGTACGCCGCGGAACGCTGAGAGAGCGTTTTCTCGAGTTCTTCCTTCAGCTCGGTTCGATGCACCTTCCGAGCTTCCCGTGACCCGAACCGTTCGTCCGTGAGCAGCTCCGGGCGGTCCAGCACTGTGCACAGTTCGACGTACTGCTCCTGCTTGTTGGCCGCGATGTTCAGCGCCCCGTCCGCGGTCCGGAACGTGCCGGACGGCGCCGACGTCGCGTTCTCGTTGCCCATGGCACCGGGTTTCCGGCCGGCGACCAGGTAGTCCGAGACCACCCAT
Source organism: Kribbella sp. C-35 (assembly GCF_046549195.1). Lineage (NCBI taxonomy): Bacteria > Bacillati > Actinomycetota > Actinomycetes > Propionibacteriales > Kribbellaceae > Kribbella > Kribbella sp. C-35. Next base: position 11,768 of record NZ_JAJPWG010000006.1, on the reverse strand, counting down.
CCCATCGCGGCGACTGCTGTTTCCAGCATGGAGACGTCGAGGTAACTCCCGGCGCCGGTGCGTGCTCGTTTCACCAGCGCCGCCGAGATCGCGAACGCCGCCGCGTACCCGCCGAGCGTGTCCGCGATCGGGAAACCGGTCCGGATCGGCGCGGTCTCCGGGGTTCCCGTGACGCTCATGATCCCGGACAGTCCCTGGATGATCTGGTCGTACGCCGGGCGTCCGCGCATCGGGCCGGTCTGGCCGAAGCCCGACACCGCGCAGTACACGAGCCCGGGATTCAGTGAGCGCAGTACGTCGACCGGGAAGCCGAGGCGCTCGAGCACTCCCGGACGGAAGTTCTCCAGCAGCACGTCCGCCTCGCGGACCAGCCGCTCGAAGACCTCGCGGCCGTCGGCGCTCTTCAGGTTGAGCGTGAGAGAGCGCTTCCCCGCGTTCTGGGCGAGGAACGAGATGCCGAGCCCGTCCTTGGACAGGTCCGGGTCGCCGCCGAGGTTCCGCGCGAGGTCGCCCGACCCGGGCACCTCGACCTTGATCACCTCGGCCCCCATCAACGCCAACTGATACCCGGCAAACGGCCCCGCAAGCACGTTGGTCAGATCAAGCACCCGCACCCCGGCCAGCAAATCCGCGTCAGGAGGCACTGAAACCGCTCCACCCCGTTCGGATGATCGTTTCGGCGCAGCGGCGTACGGCGGTGATGTACGGCGGTAGCCGGTCGTCGCTGAACCGGGTCGTCGGCCCGCCGATCGCGATCGCCGCAACAACCCGCCCGTCAGCACGCCGTACGGGAGCCGCGACACCCGACGCACCGAGCTCGCGCTCCCCGTGACTGACCGCGAACCCACGCGCCGCCGCGTCCGTGACCGCGGCCCGCAGCTTCTTCGCGAACCCCGGCTGCCGCGGCGCCTCCAGCGCGAGCTCCTCGATCAACGACGGATCGACGTCGAGCACCGGAGGATCCGTGAGCAGCACCTTCGACGCAGCCCCGCCCCACAACGGCATCGACGAACCGACGACCACCATGTGCCGGACGCTCAACGAACCCGGCGCCTGCGCGAGACACACCCGGGTCCGGCCGACGCGGATGTACAGGTTCGCGGTCTCGCCGGTGTCGGCCGACAGCTTGCCCATCGCCGCGCGAACCGCCGGCGGGATCTCCATCGTCGCGCTGCTCAGCCGCGACCAGCGCAGAAAACCCGGACCGATCGCATACTTTCCCGGACCGATCGCCGCGACCAGACCGCGCTGCTCGAGCGTGGTCACGAGCCGGAGCACCGTCGTCTTCGGCAGCCCGCTCGCCGCCGTCAGCGCCGCCAGCGACCAGGTCGGATGCTCGTCGTCGAACCGCTCGAGCAGGTCCAGCGCCCGGTGCACACTCCGTACTCCGTCACCTTCACTCATACCCCGAAGGTTAGCCTGGCGTGCCACACAACGGAATCTCTGTACCTCCTGGTGGAATGCTGCTACGGTCCACCGCAGTACCATCGCCCCGTAGGAGGTAGCTCGTGATGTCGCGACCCCGAACGGTGCTGGTCGCCGCGGGTCTCACGGTCAGCCTGCTGACCAGCGGCTGCTCGGCCCTGGAGAAGACCCTCGACGGCGGCAGCGTCGCCGGCGACTTCCCGAGCCGCAACGTCGAGATCATGGTCCCCGCCGCGCCTGGTGGTGGTTGGGACCTGACCGCACGGCAGTTCCAGCACGTGGTCCAGGAGAAGAAGTTGCTCGGCGAGAAAGCGGTCTCCGTGGTGAACGTGACCGGCGCCGGCGGCGCGGTCGGCATCTCCAAGCTGGTCACGAAGAACCGCAAGGACCCGCACACACTGATGATCACCGGCCTGGTGATGGTCGGCGCGCTCACCCTGAACCAGTCCCAGATCACGGTCTCGGACACCACGCCGATCGCGACGCTCACCGCGGAGCAGGAGGTGCTGGTGGTGAAGTCGGACTCGCCGCTGAAGTCCCTCAAGGACCTCGTCGAGATGTACAAGGCCGACCCGTCGAAGGTGAGCTGGGGCGGCGGCACGATCGGCGGCACCGACCACATCACCGCCGGCACGCTGGTGAAGGCGGCCGGCGCGGACCCGTCGAAGGTGAAGTACATCAGCTACTCCGGCGGCGGCGAGGCGACCGCGGCGATCCTGTCCGGCGACGTGACGGTCGGCATCTCCGGGCTGAGCGAGTTCGAGGAGCAGATCACCGCCGGGAAGATGCGGGTCCTCGCGACCTCCGGCGCCGAGCCGGTCACGCTCAACGGCAAGCAGCTCCCGACGATGAAGTCCGAGGGGTACGACGCCGAGGTGCAGAACTGGCGCGCGATCGTCGCACCGCCCGACGTACCGGCCGCGGACCGGCAACGGCTGATCGACTTCGTGACGACGGTGAACCAGTCCTCCGAGTGGGCCGAGATCCGGAAGAAGAACGGCTGGACCGACTTCTTCAAGACCGGTGACGACGCCACCAAGTTCATCGCCGAGGAAACCACCCGCGTCCAGGGCCTGGAGAAAGAGCTAGGGATCCTGTGAGAACTTCAGAGGAAGCAGTCGAAGAAACAGTCAAGGCTTCGGATGTCGAGGTCGAGGCGTCGCGGCTGGTGCGGATCATCGCGGCCCTTGTGCTGATCGTGTTGAGCGTGACGTTCCTGGTGGGCGTGTTCGACATCCGCAGCCCGAAGGGCTTCGACCCGGCCGGGCCGCGGTTCTTCCCGCTGCTCGTGACGTCGGCGTGGCTGGTGCTGTCGATCGCCTACCTGATCGAAGGACTCCGGTCGCCAAGGACGGCCCGCACAACCGATCGCAGCTGGTTCGAGCCGGTCACCGTCTCGGCGTTGCTCGTCCTGTACGCGCTGCTCGTCGTACCGCTCGGCTATCTCATCGCGACTGCCTTGCTGTTCTTCGCGGCCGCCCGCGTGCTCGGCAGCCGGCAGTTGGTGCGGGACATCGTGGTGGCCGTCGTACTCGCCGTGGTCGTGTACATCGCCTTCACGCAGTTCCTCGACATCTCGTTGCCGGGAGGGGTGCTGGGCCTGTGATCGGCTTGAGTGTTTTCGGCGACCTGATGCACGGCTTCGGCACCGTGCTCGACCCGATGAACCTGCTGTGGGCGGTCCTCGGCGTGACGCTCGGCATGCTCGTCGGCATCCTGCCCGGGATCGGCCCGGCGTTGACGATCGCGCTGCTGCTGCCGATCACGTTCAACTTCTCGGACCCGATCGGCGCGTTCATCATGTTCGCCGGGATCTACTACGGCGCGATGTACGGCGGTTCGACCACGTCGATCCTGATCAACACCCCCGGCGAGTCGGCCTCGGTGGCGACCGCGATCGAGGGTCACAAGATGGCGCTGAAGGGCCGGGCCCGGGCGGCGCTGGCGACCGCGGCGATCGGGTCGTTCGTGGCCGGGACGATCTCGACCGTGCTGCTGACGTTCGTCGCGAAGCCGATCGGGAGCCTGGCGAGCCACTTCCAGGCGACCGACTATTTCGCGATCACGCTGCTCGCGATGGTCGCGGTGACCGCTCTCGTCGGCCATTCACTCGTCCGTGGTCTGCTGTCGTTGACCGTCGGCCTGTTCATCGGGCTGATCGGGTTGGACAGCCTGTCCGGCGCGCCGCGGTACACGTTCGGCACGCTGCGGCTGCTGGACGGGATCGACGTGGTGATCGTGATCGTCGGGTTGTTCGCGATCGGCGAGACGTTGCACGTCGCGTCGAAGCTGCGGTCGACTCCGGAGCGTCCCGCCGTACTGGAGAAGGGCCGGCTGCGGACCGGGTACCTGAACAAGTCGGACTGGGGCCGGTCGTGGAAGCCTTGGTTGCGGGGCACTGCGCTCGGGTTCCCGTTCGGGGCGATTCCGTCCGGCGGCGCCGAAGTACCGACGTTCCTGTCGTACTCGATCGAGCGGCGGCAGGCGCGCAAGAAGGGCCGCGACGAGTTCGGCGACGGGGCGATCGAGGGTGTGGCCGGACCGGAGGCGGCGAACAACGCGTCGTTCTCGGGCGTGCTCGTGCCGCTGCTGACGCTCGGTCTGCCCACGTCGGCGACGGCCGCGGTGATGCTCGCGGCGTTCCAGATCTTCAACGTGCAGCCGGGGCCGCAGCTGTTCGAGGACCAGAGCACGCTGGTCTGGACGCTGATCGCCTCGCTGTACATCGGCAACCTGATCCTGCTGATCATGAACCTGCCGCTGATCCAGATCTGGGTCCAGGTCCTCAAGGTCCCCCGGCCGTTGCTGTACGCCGGAATTCTGGTCTTCGCGTGCCTCGGGGTGTACTCGCTGTCCGGCTCCGGCTACGAGGTGCTGATGGCGCTCGTGATCGGCGTCGTCGGGTTCTTCATGCGGAAGCTCGACTTCCCGATCGCGCCGGTGATCCTCGGCGTGATCCTCGGGCCGACGATGGAGGAGCAGTTCCGCCGGTCGCTGGTGATCTCGAACGGCGACGCGAGCGTGTTCGTCACCCGCCCACTGAGCGCGGTGATCATCGTGCTGACGGTGCTCGCGCTCTTCGTCCCGTACCTGCCGCGGATCGTCGCGCGCATCCGCGGGACCCAACCCACCCGCGACCGCCTGACCTTCGGCGAGGACGATTGATGGGAGAGTGGAGCCGTGAAGATTCTCGTCGGATACGTACCAACGCCTGAGGGTGAGGCCGCGCTGACCGCCGCGGCGGCCGAGGCCGAGCTGCGCGGGGCCTCGATCCTGCTGCTGAACACGAGCCGGGGCGACGCCTACATCGACGCCCGCTACGCCAACGCCGACGAGTTGGCGGCCGCCGAGGCCAAGCTGCGCGAGCACGGCGTCGAGGTGACGATCCAGCAGGCGGTGTCCGAGGGCGACGTGGCCGGCGCGCTCCTGAAGGCGGCCGCGGCCGAGGACGTCGGCCTGATCGTCCTCGGCCTGCGTCGCCGCAGCCCGGTTGGCAAGCTCATCCTCGGCAGCACCGCCCAACGCGTCCTCCTCGAGTCCCCCGTCCCGGTCCTCGCCGTCAAGGTCCCGTCCCCCCACGACTGAAATCCGGGTGAGGTGCTGGGGTGGGACGCCTAAACTGGTCTGGTTATGCCTGATGCCCGGACCGAGTCCACGAGTCCATCCCCAGCCCCCACCCAGGACCCAGCGAAGCGGCGTCGTCCGTCGCGGCGGCGTGGTGGGCGGAAGCCGTCCTCAGATGAGACTCCTGTCACCGACGTGAACCTCGGTGAGATCGCGGCTCGGCTCGACGACCTGACGGCGTACGACCGGGAGCATCTCGGGCGGCGGCTCGAGCGGGTTCGGCGTACGTCGGATGCTCGCAAGCGGGCCGCCGAGCTGCAGAGTGTGGCCGGGGCGGTCGAGCAGGCCGAGCGGCGGGTCGAGGTACGACGGAACGCCGTACCCGAGATCACGTACCCGGAAGAGCTCCCAGTCAGCCAGCTGAAGGACGAGATCGCCGCTGCGATCCGGGACCACCAGGTCGTGGTCGTCGCGGGCGAGACCGGGTCCGGGAAGACCACCCAGATCCCGAAGATCTGCCTCGAGCTCGGCCGTGGCGTCCACGGGATGATCGGCCACACCCAGCCCCGCCGGCTCGCTGCGCGGACCGTCGCGGAGCGGATCGCGGAGGAGCTCGGCACCGAGCTCGGTGAGACGATCGGTTTCGCCGTACGGTTCACCGACAAGGTCAGCGAGCGTTCGCTGGTCAAGCTGATGACCGACGGCATCCTGCTGAACGAGCTGCAGCGCGACCGCGACCTGACGCGGTACGACACGCTCATCATCGACGAGGCGCACGAGCGCAGCCTGAACATCGACTTCATCCTCGGCTACCTCAAACGCCTGCTCCCCCGCCGCCCGGACCTCAAGGTGATCATCACCTCGGCGACCATCGACCCGGAGCGGTTCGCGGCGCACTTCGCGGCCGCCGACGGCACCCCGGCGCCGATCGTCGAGGTGTCCGGCCGGACCTACCCGGTCGAGGTGCGGTACCGCCCGGTCAACGACCCCGAGGACCCGCGCACGATCGACCGCGACCAGACCCAGGCGATCCTGGACGCCGTCGACGAACTCGAGTACGAGGCGGACGGCGACGTACTGGTCTTCCTGTCCGGCGAGCGCGAGATCCGCGACACCGCCGACGCGCTGAACGACAAGTTCCGCGGCGAACGCCGTACGACCGAGATCCTCCCCCTCTACGCCAGGCTCTCCAACGCGGAGCAGCACCGGGTCTTCCAGCCACACGCGAACCGCCGGATCGTGCTCGCCACGAACGTCGCCGAGACCTCGCTGACCGTGCCCGGCATCAAGTACGTGATCGACCCCGGTACGGCGCGCATCTCGCGCTACAGCCACCGCACCAAGGTCCAGCACCTGCCGATCGAGCCGGTGTCGCAGGCCAGCGCGAACCAGCGCAAGGGCCGCAGCGGCCGGACCAGCGACGGTATCTGCATCCGGCTGTACTCCGAGGAGGACTTCACCAACCGGCCGGAGTTCACCGACCCGGAGATCCTGCGTACCAACCTCGCGTCCGTCATCCTGCAGATGACCGCGATCGGACTCGGCGACATCGCCGCGTTCCCGTTCATCGACGAACCCGACAAGCGCAGCATCACCGACGGCCTGCAACTGCTGACTGAGCTCGGGGCGATCGACACACCGAAGGGCGGCCGGCTGACCCCGATCGGCCGCCAGCTCGCGCAGATCCCGCTCGACCCGCGGCTGGCCCGGATGATCGTCGAGGCCGACAAACACGCTTGTGTCCGCGAGGTCATGGTGATCGCGGCCGCACTCTCGATCCAGGACCCGCGCGAACGCCCGACCGACGCCGAGGCGCAGGCCCAGCAGGCGCATGCCCGGTTCCGGGACCCGAACAGCGACTTCCTCGGGTACCTGAACCTCTGGGGTTACCTGAAGAAGCAGCAGAAGGAGCTGTCCGGCAACCAGTTCCGCCGGATGTGCCGCAGCGAGTACCTGAACTATCTCCGGGTCCGCGAGTGGCAGGACATCTTCGCGCAGCTCCGTCAGGTCGCCACCCAGATCGGCGTGAAACTCAACAGCGGCGAGCCGGCCGACCCGCAGAGCGTGCATATCGCGCTGATGTCCGGTCTGCTCAGCCACCTCGGAATGAAGGACCCCGCGAACCAGCACCAGTACCTCGGCGCGCGCGGCACGAAGTTCGCGATCTTCCCCGGCTCCGGGCTGTTCAAGAAGCCGCCGCAGTTCGTGATGGCCGCCGAGCTGGTCGAGACGTCGAAGCTGTGGGCGCGGGTGAACGCGAAGATCGAGCCGGAGTGGGCCGAGGATCTCGCGCCGCACCTGATCAAGCGCTCGTACTCCGAACCGCACTGGGAACGCAAGGCCGGCGCCGTGATGGCGTACGAGAAGGTCACGCTGTACGGCGTACCGATCGTTGCCCGGCGCAAGGTGAACTACGGGACAGTCGATCCGGAGGTGTCGCGCGAGCTGTTCATCCGGCACGCGCTGGTCGAGGGCGACTGGGACACCCACCACAAGTTCTTCCACGAGAACCGCAAGCTGATCGAAGAGGTCGAGGAGCTCGAGGAGCGCACCCGGCGACGCGACCTGCTCGTCGACGACGAGACGCTGTTCGCGTTCTACGACGAGCGTCTCGGGCCCGAGGTCGTCACCGGCCGGCACTTCGACACCTGGTGGAAGACGGCACGTCAGCGCGACGCCGACCTGCTCGACTTCGAGCGTTCGCTGATCGTCCGCGAGGGCGCGGACGTCAAGGAGGACGAGTTCCCGCTGCGCTGGACGCAGAACGGGATGACCTTCGACCTGACCTACGCCTTCGAGCCTGGGACGGACGCCGACGGCGTGACAGTGCATATTCCGCTGCTCGTGCTGAACCAGGTCACCTCGGACGGCTTCGAGTGGAGCGTGCCCGGGTTCCGCGAGGAGCTCGTCACAACCCTCATCAAGTCGTTGCCGAAGACCATCAGGCGCAACATCGTGCCCGCGCCCGACCACGCGCGGCAGATCCTTCCCGAGCTCGACCCGGCGTCCGGGCCACTGACCGACGCGATGGCGCGCGCCCTGCGGGAGCTGCGCGGCGTGGTGATCGAGCCGGAGGACTGGGACTGGACGCGGGTGCCCGAGCACCTGCGGATGACGTTCCGGGTCGAGGACGACAAGCGCAAGACAGTGGCCGAGGGCAAGGATCTCGCCAAGCTGAAGGAGAAACTGAAGCCGAAGACGAAGGCCGCGATCTCGCAGGTCGCGTCCAAGGCCGTCAGCGGGCTGGAGAAGGCCGGGCTGACCGACTGGACGTTCGGCGACCTCCCCCGTAGCTTCTCCGAGCACCGCAACGGGCTGACGGTCGCGGGCTACCCGGCGCTCGTCGACGAGGGCAAGAGCGTCGCGATCCGCCTGCAGGAGACCGAACGCGACCAGGCTGCGGCGATGTGGGCAGGTACGCGGCGGCTTCTGCTACTGACGATGCCCTCGGTGATCGACGTCGTACAGCGGAATCTGAGCAATCAGCAGAAGATGACGTTGATGGCGGGGCCGCATCGGAACGTCGGCGAGCTGCTCGACGACGCGATCGCGGCTGCTGTCGATCAGCTGATGGCAGCGGCGGGCGGGCCGGCGTGGAACCTCACCGCATTCTCGATCCTGCGGGACGCCGTACGGTCGGACCTCGCGGACACTGTGCTGACGATCCTGCAGCAGGTCGAGCAGGTGCTCGGGCACGCGCGGACCGTGGACAAGCAGATCTCCCGCGCGGCCAGCCCGGCGTTGCTCGCCGCCCTGTCGGATGTTCGCGGCCAACTCGAAGGGCTTGTGCATCCGGGGTTCATCACCGAGACCGGCGCGAAGCGACTGCCCGACCTGGTGCGGTACCTGCGCGGCATGGAGCAGCGCCTGGACAAGCTCGGCGCCAACGCCGCGCGCGACCGCTCCGGCATGGCCGTCGTCGACATGCTCACCGACGAGTACCGCAAGAGGCTCCGCGCGGTCCCGACCGGCAAGTACCCGAGCCCCGAGCTGCTCGAGGTTCGCTGGATGCTCGAGGAACTCCGCATCAGCCTGTTCGCCCAAACCCTCGGCACGCCGTACCCAGTCTCCGAGAAGCGCATCCGCAAGGCCTTGGCCGACAGCTAGGAGTCGAGCAGCCGGCGTGCGTGTTCGTGGAGGGCTGCACGGAGTTCGGGTGGGTCGAGGATTTCGAACGGCCAGTAGATGCGGGTGACCTGGGCGACGAGGGGTCCCAGCTCGTTGGCGGCGATGCGCAGCTCGCAGGTGGCCGCGTCGATCGGCTCGACCACGCCTTGGCCGGGCGGGATCGCCCTGGTCACCGTGGCAGCGTCGGCCTGCACACGGATGCGGGCGACGATGTCCCACGGCGCGACTCCGGTGCCTTCGGCAACCAGTGCGACCGGGTCCGGCGGGTCGTCGAAGCGGTATCGGGAGCCGGTGAGCACCGGCTGCTCGATGCGGTCGACCCGGAAGGTTCGCCAGGCCTGCCGGTCACGGTCGCGGGCGACCAGGTACCAGCGCCGGCCGGTGTGCACGATCTGCAAGGGCTCGACGCTGCGTTCGGATTCGCTGCCGTCATGGGTGCGATAGCGGAACCGGATCCCTTCGATGTGCCGGCAGCCGGCTGCGAGCGTGACCAGTACGTCGCCGTCCACCGGCGGCAGCTCGCCCTGCGGGAACTGCGTGGTGTGTGCCCCGATCGCGGCGACCTGCTCGCGCAGTCGCACGGGCAGTACCTGATGGAGTTTCGCGAGGGCAGAGATGGCCGCCTCCTCGACTCCGGTCACCGTCGTGGTCGTCGCGACGAGCAAGCCGACCGCGATTGCCACAGCTTCGGAGTCCTCGAGCAGCAGCGGCGGCAGGCGTCCGCCGGGTCCGAGGCGATAGCCACCGCCGATCCCGGCCTCGGCGTCGATCGGGTAGCCGAGCGACCGCAGCCGCGTCACGTCACGCCGTACCGTGCGAGGCGTGATCTCGAGCCTCGCCGCCAGCTCAGCGCCGTCCCACTGAGGGCGCGAGTGGAGCAAGGACAGCAAACGGAGCAGCCGGGCCGCGGTATCCATCGTGGATCCATTCTGCCTCGACCTGCGGACCGACCCTGTCCGCAGGTCGTTCTACGGTGATCACATGACGACGCTCACGCAGAACCTGCTGGACCTCTCGGACTTCGCTTGGCAACGACTGCGGGACCGGGTCGAAGGTTTGACCGACGCGGAGTACTTCTGGGAACCGTTCGACGGTTGCTGGTCGGTTCACAAGAGCCACGACGGGTACGCGGCCGACTGGGCCTGGATCCCTCCTGCTCCCCCGCCGTTCACCACTCTGGCCTGGCGGATCACACACATCGCCGACCTATTGCAGGCCGAACGGACGGCGACCTGGTTCGGGCACGAACCTGCCGCCACAGACCCTGCGGCCGCGGTTCCGGGATCAGCCGAGCACGCCCTTCAAGCGCTGGACCACGCGTACGCGATCTGGCGCAGGCGCCTCGCCGCGCTCAGCCAAGAGGACCTCGACCGGCCGATGGGCGAGATCGCGGGCCCGTACGCCGACAACGACGGGGCCTCGTTCGCGCTGCACATTCTCGACGAGCTGATCCACCACGGCGCCGAGGTGGGCACCGTTCGCGACTTCTACCGCGGTGCGCGCGCCGAAGACCCGTTCGCGGCTGCCCTTGCCGGTGAGCTCACACCGGCCGACCACCCCGCATTACTCGCCGAGGCCGCTGCCGCACAGCGCTGGGAGATCATCCCGCAACTCGCGGGCCTGGGCTTCGCCGTCAACGAGCCGACGGCGGACAACGTCACCGCAGCCCACCTCGCAGCCGGAACAGGCACCCTCGACACCCTTCGGTTCCTGGTCGAGAACGGCGCGGACCTGTCGCTGACCGACTCCCGGTTCAACGCCGACGTCCGCGGATGGGCGCAATGGTTCAAGCAGCCCGACACTCAAGAATACCTCGCAACGGTCTGACCAGGGCCTACACCGTTGGGCGCGGCGGTGGAGTTCGGCGGCTGTGAGGGCGTGGGCCAGTCCCATGCGAGCTGGTGGCTAGATGCGTACATGGGTCCTGTGGGACCGCCGACGAGCCGACGCGGTTCGTAGTCAGAAGGGAGCTGGGTCACCGGCAGCGGTGCGCGCAATGGCGCCGGCAGAGGCGTTTGATTCGGTGCCGGGGCCAGGCTGTTGGGTAGCGGAACCTGCGTCGGCTTGTCGTGTGACGGGACCGCGGGCGGGTGGGATTGTCGTGTAGCGGTGGCCGGTGGGTGTGGTGAGGGTAAGGGAGCCGTCGGGGTGGGCGGTAGTTTTCCATCCCCAGGTTCTCGTGTCCTTGATGACGTGGTGATATTCGCAGTACGGCGCCATTCCGGTCAGACTCGTGCGACCCGACTGGGCGAACGGGGTGAGGTGGTCGCGGTCGCAGTCGCGGGAGGTGCGGTTGCAGCCGGGCCAGGCACAAACCGGGTGGCGGGCGAGCAGGGTCTCGGTGACCAGCACACCCGGGTCGTGGCGGGTGGTGGCTGCCTCGAGCACGGCGCCGTTGGTGGGGTCGGTGAGGAGCCGTCGCCAGGTGCCGTCGGCGGCGATGCGGCGGGCCATTTCGGCCGGGATGGGTCCGTAGCCGGTCAGTTCCGCGGGGTCGTCGTCCAAGCCGAGCAGGCTGGAGGCGGGAACGACGACCTCGATGTGCGGGCGACGGCGGTGCTGGTCCGGCAGCCGGCGGCCGAGCCAGTCCAGGCCGTTGTGAAGGATGTGTTCGAACAGGTCGGCGGCCACGTCCGCGCGGCGCTGCTCGG
>NZ_JAJPWG010000005.1:0-919243 GCF_046549195.1 Kribbella sp. C-35 | reverse complement strand
TCGTCTTCCCGGTCGTACTCGGAGACGGCAACCGGCTGTTCGGCCCGACCACCGACAAGGTGCCCCTGCACCTCCTCCAGATGCGGGCCATCGGCAACGAACTGACCTTCCTCGACTACGAGGTCGTTCGCTGATCCGGCAGGGGCACCGCCGGCCAGGTGGTGCCCTTGCTGCTATTGGATGGTGAGCACTGCCTTGCCGTGGAAGGTGCGGTTCCGAAGCGCGTTTCTGAGCCCAGGCCGTTGATGACTGTGGCGGTTCCGTCGCGACCGACTCCGCCGGCATCGTGGTGTCGAACGACACCCACCAGGCGGCCGACTGCCCGGCGATCGACGCTCGTCCTATCTGTCCTGGACGGATCGCTGAGCGTAGGCCTCGGAGCTCTGGGCGTGTGCGGGTACGTCGCAGCAGCCGGCCCTCCACAGTTCTGCTCCTTCTGGTGGCTCGAAGGGGTCGCGTTCGACACGGTCAGCCTAGGCCTCAACGCGAAGTTCGAGGTGGCCTCGTCGTGGTGCCGACGATCGCGCGAGTCAGCCGCTGCGAAGTACCCGATAGATCGTTTCAGACGAGGGGGCTGGACGAGGAACGTCGTTCCAGCCGATCTGGAGCGCCTTCTCAGCGATCGCGGCCTTGACCTGCGCAACGTCTACGTCGTCTTCGAAGAACGAAATCGAGAGCCCGTCACCCGTGGCCGGGTCAACCAGGTGGTAGGCATGCAGGACTCCGGGAACGGTCTTGGCAGCGTCGATCACCCACTGCCGCTCGTCATCCGGCATCGGCTCCCATACGGCGATTCGAGCGAACATGGCGGCACCTCCGTTGACCGGTTTGGAGACTCAGGTCACCAGCATGCCGCAACATCGCGGCGAGGCACGGTCCGCGGGCTACGGATCGAGGAGTTCACGGAGAGCGACAGGTACGTCGTACGCGCCGAACTGCCCGGTCTGGACCCGGCGAACGACACCAGGGTCGAGTCGCGAACGGGATGATGACCATCGCGGCCACCCGCGAGGAGGAAGCGCACGAGCGCGGCCACACGGAGTTCCACTACGGCGCACTCACCCGCCAGGTGATGCTGCCCGACGGAGCCGACGAAACCGCGGCGAAGGCGAAGTACGCCGCAGGCATCCTCGAAGTGACCGTACCGATCTCAGCGAAGTCCACCGAGACCCGAACCATCACGATCGAGCAAGACGACAAGTGCGGCTCAGGACCGGCCGCGGGTTCGGCTGACTGGTGACCTCGAGGGGTAGGGGCCGGCCACGTAGGCGTCGACCTCGACGATTGTTCCGTCGGTGTCCCAGATGATGTGGCGGAGACCGTTCCAGCGGGCGACCTCGGCTCCGACCGCGATCATCCGCTCTCGGCTCGCACCGGACGCGAACGGCTGGACACGGCCGTCCGGCACGGGCCGAAGACCATGCGTTGCCGACAGATCGGTGAGTTCAGGTCGGCGAGGAGCTGGGTGGGTCGAGTGTAAGGCGGCCTTGGACAACGTCCTCGGCGACGGCGGTCAGGCGCCGATTGGTGGACCGGGCGTGGGCGCGGAGCACGCCAAAGGCTTCGTCGACGCCGACACCGAGGCTGTGGGTGAGGAATCCCTTCACCTGTTCGATCAGGACACGGCTGCTGAGCGCTGTTTGGAGTTGTTCGGTGACGGTCTCATGGTGGGCAACGGCGCGTTGGTGGACGATTCCGATGGTGGCGGCGTCGGCCAGGGCTTGCCCGAGGTCGATCGTGTCGTGGTCGGGCGGCCCGACTGCATCGCTGAACAGGTTGACCTGGGACGCGTCGCGCGTCGCGTCCCAGGTCAGGCGTTGGTGAGGGTTACGGCTGGACGGTGAAGGTGTAGGTCTTCTGGCCGGTGGTGATTGCGGTGCCGCCGGAGGTGGTGGCGGTGACTTCGAAGACGGCGGTGTAGGTGCCGGCGGCTTCGAAGGCCCAGTTGGCGTGGGCGTGGGTGTTGATCGCGATCGACCGGGTGTCCGGAAGGCCGTTGCCGCTGTCGAACCAGATCGTTGGTGTGCCGAGCAAGTTGGTTGTGTAGACGCTGACGTCGGCCGGTCCGGTGACCGAGACGAGCTTTATCGTGACGGCGTTGCCCGACAGCGCCCCGCTTGGGACGTTCTCGGTGTTGAACCCGGGCCAGACGATTCCACTCGCCTGGGTCTGCGGCAGGATCCAGACCGGCGATCCGGCGGTACCCAGGAACGAATAGGCGGAGTTGGACGGGACGGTGGTCTTGCTGGCCGATACAGCATTGAGTACGACGTCCGCCGGGTCGCGATCGACGGCGGGGATGACCGTGCTGTCGCGGAGGTCGAGCGTGAGTGCGGACCCGGTCCAGTCGACGTCGATCGCGTCCACGTGACCGGACGAGATGGTCGTGACCGCGTGGGCCGGGGCGACGGTGAGGACTGCGGCCACGAAGCCGGCGATCAGGCTGCCGGTGAGCCGCCGCGTCTTCACAGGCCGACCTTGAAGCAGTAGGTGGCGACGCCGGAGGTGACCTGCTTTCCGGTGGCGGCGAGTGTGCCGCTGACCCGGACCTTCAGCGTGTAGTACCCGGGTGCTTCGAAGGCCCAGTTGGCGTGCAGATGTCCACCCGCACTGGTGTCGATCGTGTCGGGCAGGCCGTCGCCGCTGTCCGCGAGCACAGTCGGTGCGCCGAAGGCGTCGGTGGTGAAGATGCTGACGTCTGCCGGTCCGCTGACGCCGACGACGTCGACCTTCAACGCGTCACCGGCGAAGACGCCGGGTGCGATCTCCTCGGCGCCGATGCCTGGCCAGAGCAGCGAGGGGTCCTGGACCTGGGGCAGCACCCAGGCGCGGCTTCCCGCCGTACCGAGGAAGCGGTACGCCGGGTCGTCCGGTACGGCGATCTCAGACGAGGGCTTCGCGACGAGCTCCACCTCGGACGGGGAGTACTCGATGTCGTGTTCTTCGTCGTGGACGTGGACGTCGAACGCGCCGCCCTCGAAGGCGATACCGACGACGTCGACATGCCCCTGGTCCAGCACCACTTTGGGTGCCGCATCGGCCGGTGTTGCCACACCGGCGAGCGCGAGGACTGCCGCGACGGGCAGTACCACGCGGTGAATCTTGCGCATGGATTTCCTTTCAGGGTTGGACGGAAACCACCCGAGCCGCCGCTGGGCTGCGGCGGGAGAGCAGGCCGTGCCGGGGCGCGAACACCCAGCACGCGATGAACACCGCGGTCGCGGTGAGCACGATCAACCCGCCGGCGGCGAGGTTGAACGCGTACGACAGGTAGAGGCCGGTCAGTCCGGAGAACGCGCCGATGAGTGGCGCGAGCAGCATCATCACGCCGATCCGGTCGGTCAGCAGCCGGGCGCAGGCGGCCGGGGTGATCAGCAGCGCCAGTACGAGGATGTTGCCGACGGCCTGGATCGAGATGACGATCGCGACGGTCACCATCGCGTAGAGGGCGAGGTCGAGCCAGAAGATCGGCAGCCCGACGGCCCTGGCTGTCTCCCGGTCCAGACCGACTGTGACGAATTCCTTGTGCAGCGCGCCGGTGATGAGCAGGAGGGCTGCGCCGGCGACGCCGACGGTGATGACGTCATTGCTGCTGATCCCGAGGACCGAACCGAACAGGAAGGATTCCAGCGATCCGCCGTACCCGGGTGCCGTGCTCATCACCACGATGCCGAGTCCGAACGCTGCCGCGAAGAAGACACCGATGACGGTGTCCTCCTTGAGCCGGCGGTTCTGGGCGAACACGGCGACGGAGAGCGCGGTGACGAGCCCGGCGACGATGCCGCCGAGGACGAGGCTGGTTTTGAGGACGAACGCGATCGCGATGCCGGGGAAGACCGAGTGCGCGACCGCGTCGCCGATGAACGCCATACCGCGCAGTGCAACGTGGGTGCCGATCACGCCGCAGACGACGCCGGACATGAGGACGACGAGGAACGCGCGCTGCATGAAAACGTGTTCCCAGGGCTCGGTGAAGAACTCGATCATCGGGCGACCCCCAGGCTGTGCAGCAGTTGCTCGGACCGTGCGACACCGAACGCGCGCAGCCAAACGGCCGGGTCGCGCAGTTCGTCCGGTGAGCCGTCGGCGACGACTGTGCCGTTGAGCAGGCACAACCGGTGACAGGTTTCCGCTGCGGCCGGTAGGTCGTGGGTGGTCATCAGAATCGCGGTGCCCTCCGCTGTGAGGCTGCGGAACAGCTGGGTCAGGATTTCCTGCGTTGGTACGTCGAGACCGGTGAACGGCTCGTCCAGCAGCAGGAGCCGCGGCCGCAGGGCCAGCGCCCGCGCGACGAGGACTCGTTGCCGTTGACCACCGGACAGTTCACCGATGGGTCGCCGGGACAGGTTGGCGAGGTCTACTCGTTCTAGAGCTTCCTGTACGGCGCTGCGATCCACGGGCCGCGGGCGTCGTAGCCAGCCGATGCGGTGCGTCCGGCCGGTCATCACCGCCGTACGGACCTGGACGGGGTAGTCCCAGACGAACTCGTGCCGTTGCGGCACGTACCCGATCGTGCCGCGGGCCTCGGGCGGTGTCCGGCCGTCGATCTCGATCCTGCCGGTTCGGATCGGCAGCAGCCCGAGGAGCGCGCGGAGGAGTGTGGTTTTGCCGGCGCCGTTAGGGCCGATCAGGCCGACGCGTTCGTGGGCGGCGACGTCGAGGTCGACGTGGTCGAGGACCTGGCGGCCGGCGAGATCCACGCCGAGGTTGGTGACGTGCAGGATGGTCATCGGCGTCTCCTGATCACGATGACGGCGGTGGTCGCGAGCAGGACGACGCCCGCGCCGACGACGAACCACCACAGCTGGATGCGATCGTCGGCGGTCTGCGTCGGTGGCTCAGCCCGCTTTGGTTCTTGTCCCGCGTCCTGTGCGGCGGCGCGGGCGTCTCCGTCGCCGGCGTAGATCCGCAGCGTCCGGCGATCGGTGACCTGCTGCCCGTCGATCAGCTTGGCGGTCATCGCGACGTCGAGCAGGTAGATGCCTTCGGCATCGAAGGTCCAGTTGCCGTGGACGTGGGTGTTCACGTCGATCCCGGTCTCCTGGGGTAGCTGCTTGCGACTGTCGAAGACCGGTGACGGCTTGCCGAAGTCCGAGTTGAGGAACAGCGTGAAGGTGCCCGGTCCGCGGACGTTCTCGAGCGTCCACGTCACCTCGCGATCGACCCGGCGGGCGACTTCGGGGTCCTGGGTGTTCCAGCCCGGCCAGACGATTCCGTCCTTCTGCACCTGTGGGATCACCCAGATCTGCTGCCCGGGCTTGCCGAGGAACTGATAGGCGGGGTCGTTGGGAACGGCGATCCGGGCTTTGCTGGTAGCCTGCAGGACGACGGTGTCGAGCGGGCGCCAGGTGGGCGCGGCCGCGGTGTCGTCGCGTAGCTGGATCGTCCACCGGCCGTCGACGAACCGCGGGCCCAGGTCGACGTGACCGTTGCTGATGACTGCTTGTTCCGTAGGAGCGGCGACGGGTGCCAGCGCCAGGAACAGGGCGGCGAGGAGTTTCATCGGGCTTCTCCTAGGCAGCGCATCAGTTCGTCGGCGTTGTGCCGCATCATCGCGACGTACGTACGGGCGTGATCGTCGAACGAGTCGCCGTACAGCGAGCAGACCTGAACGCCCTGGTCGTGCGCGACCTGGATCAGCACGGACGCGCGCTGCGCGAGGTTCGGCTCGGTGAAGACGGCCGGCACCTTGAGGTTGTGGATGGTGTCGGACAGCTTGCGGACCTGCTCGACGCTCGGTTCCTGCGCCGGGTTGGGTACGACGAATCCCGCGACGGTCATTCCGTACGCCGAGGCCAGGTAGCCGAAGGCGTCGTGGGTCGTGATCAGCTGCCGACGGTCGGCCGGGATGCGGGCGAGCGTCGTACGGACATAGTCATCGAGCTCGTCGAGTTGGCGCAGGTAGGCGGTGGCGTTGTCCTGGTAGAGCTGTTTGCCGTCGGGGTCGGCGGCGACGAGGGTGTCGCGGATGAGCTGTACATAGGCCTTGGCGTTCGCGACGTCCTCCCACAGGTGCGGGTCGATCTCGCCGTGCACGTGCTTGCCGAGCACGGCCTGGGGGAGTTGGTGAATCTGCGTTCCGGCCTCGCCGAGGAACGCGAATCGTGCGTCGTCCGGGACCGGAACCAGCGCCTTGTTGGGTACGTCGATGACCACCCGCCCGGCCGGGACCTGGGACTGGGCGGCGCCGACCTTGTGCGCGTCCGAGTAGGCGTACACCTGTCCGGAGTCCAGGTCGACCGTCAGGTCGGTGTGACCCTCGCCGAGAACCGTCGCTGTGCCGCCGTCGGCCGGTTTGACGGTGTGCGGTTCGACGCCGACGGCGAAGGTGAACGTCCCGGAGCCCAATGGCTGCAGGGGTTTGCCGTTGCCGTTGTCGAGACTCCCGGTCAAGGTCAGGCGGTAGACGCCGGGCTTGGTGAAGGCCCAGTTCAGATGGGTGTGCGCGGCCGGCGGGAGCGTCGTGCTGTCGGCGGGGCCGAGGCCGTCGGTCGAGTCGAAGTACTTGTCCGGCTGGCCGAGCGACTCGGTCAGGTAGGCGACCAGTTGGCCCGGGCCGTCGAGCTTGGTCGCGGCGAGCTTGACGGAGCTCGTACGGCTCGCGTCGCGAGCCTTGCCGGTACCGCGGACTCGGAGGCCGAGCCAGAGCACATCCAGGCCGATGTTCTCCACGAGCGGGATGACGTGGGCGCCGTACGACTCCGCCGCCTCGGCCAGCGAGACGTTCGGGGCGTCCTTGTCGGCGTTCGCGTCGATGGTCTTGATCAGCGACTGCGGCTCGAGCAGGAGATGGTTGGTGAAGGTCACGTCGGCCTTCGCCACCCGCTTCGCGTCGGCCGGAGTCGGTTCGTAGGAGTGCGGATCACCACCGGCCGGCACCAGAGGCGACGCTTCGACGCGCTCCCCGCCGACCTGTTGCACGAGGTCAGCGAGGATCTCCGTGGTGGTGACGACGTTCAGCCGCCCGTCATCCCCACCCGCCCCCTGCCCCGAGCACCCCGCGAGGAGAACCACCGTGGCGGCCCCAGCCGCAACCCAACGGCGAGCCGGGCGGCGGTCGGGTGCCGTCGTTGTTTTGTGCGGCTTCATCGGGTGCTCCGGCGGGACGCGACCAGCAGGACGACCCCGAGTACGGCGAATACCGCGGCGACGCCGATCCACCAGACCCCGACCGATCCGCCGGTCATCGCCAGCTTGCAGTCTCCCGCATCGATCGCCGTGGGGAAGGATCCTCGACTTTGTGCACGGTTCGACCACGAATCGGCGCCGAGAATGGTCGACCGGTGCACAAAGTGGCTGCTGCCGTCGGCCGAGCGGGCTCCACCCGACGGGCCGACCTCGAACGTGAGGGTGGCGGTGTCCGTGGACTGTTTGCCGTTGGCAAACGTCGCGGTGTGGGTGAAGGTGACCTTATAGGTACCGGCCTTCGTGAACGCCCAGTTGCCGTGTGCGTGCGTGCCCAGCGGGATGCGGTAGGTGTCGGGCAGACCGTCACCGGAGTTGAAGATGACCTTCGGCTGACCGAACGAGTCGAACTCGAAGATAGCGACCCGTCCTGGACCAGTCACCTTGTCGAGACGCCAGTCAACTCCACCGCCGTACACCTGTGCAGCGGTCAACTCCTCGGTGTTCCAGCCGAGCCACACGACACCGTCCTTCTGCGTCTGCGGGATCTGCCAAATCTGCGTGCCGGCCGCGCCGAGGAACGAGAAGGCACCACCGGGCACGGTCGTACCGGCCGGTGAGCCGAGTCGGACAGTCACCGAGGCGGGGTCACGCCAGACCGGGGCGCCGCCGTTGGTCCCGTCTTTCAGCCGCGACGTGAGCGCTCCGTTCTCGATCCGAACGGCGTAGTCCGCATGGCCGGTCGTCAGCGTCGTTACGGCCGGCGCCGTCGTACCGGGCGAACTCGTTGCGCCGGCTGAGGTTGTGGCACCCGTCGTACCCGCCGACGTCGTCGCGCCAGGCCGCGTCGTCGCCGGGTTGCCCGTTGGCGACTGGGACGTGATGCACGGTCGGAGCGTCGGCTGCGCGGATGACACCCGGCGCTGTTCGTCCGGCGCTGCAGTCGGCAGGCGACTCGGCGCCGCCGTCCGACCTGCGGATGGAGTCGTAGTAGGGCGGGTCGTTGGACCGATGGTCGGTGGAGGGTCCGTCGGCGTCGTGGTCGGTGTGCTGGTGGTCGGCGTGGCGGACGGGGTCGGGCCGCCCGGGCAGAGGGTGGTGAGGTCAGCGCCGACCACGACCGGGAGTGTGGCCGTGTCGCTCAGGTGCTTGCCGGTCTTCGTCGTGGCCGAGTAGGTGAAGGTGAGCTTGTACAGGCCGAGTCGGGTGAACGCCCAGTTGCCGTGGGCATGGGTAGGCTCGGCCAGCGCGATCGACTGCGGCAGTGTCTTCCCGCTGTCGAACGAGATCAGCGGTTCGCCGAACTGGTCGAACTGGTAGACTGCGAGCTTCCCCGGACCGGCGACCTTGTCGAGCGACCAGCGCACCGGACCGGCCAGCGAGCCGTAGTCGACGGACTCGGTGTTCCAACCCGCCCACAACAGATCCTCTGCCTGCGTCTGCGGGATCTGCCAGATCGTCGCTCCGGCAGCCCCGAGGAAGCGGTACGCCGGAGCAGCCGGGACGACCTCATCGGCGGATGGCTTCACCTGGAACGCGACCGTGCCGGGATCCCGCCAGACCGTCGTACCCCGGGTTCCGTCCTTCACCTGGAACCGCAGTCTGTCGCCGACCGTCCGCGCGGCCACGTCCACGTGCCCGACCGACAGCACGGCACTGACGCACGCGGGCGGACTGGTGGGACTGGTGGTCGGCGGGGTGGTGGGCGGCGTGCTCGGAGGGGTCACCGTCGGCGTGCCCGGGGTGGTGGGCGGCGTCGTGGGAGGAGTGGTGGGTGGAGCCGTCGGGGGACTTGTGGGAGGAGTTGTCGGTGGCGTGGTCGGCCGCTCGTACGGGCCGACCACGAAGGTGTACTCGACGGGCCCGGACGTGACGGGCGCACCGGCTGCCGTGGTCGCCGTCGCCTGGAAGGTGAGCTTGTAGGTGCCCAGGGCACCGAATGACCAGTTCGCATGCACATGCCGCCCGACCGCCTGGTGCAGCGTCCGGTACGCCGGGTCGACCGAACTGAACAGCCGCGGAACCGTGCCGGTGAACGCGTCGTAGTTGAAGAACACCTCGACGGACCCAGGTCCTTCGGCGCTCACCAGCGTCAGGTCGACGAGATCGTCCTTCAGCACACCGGCAGGGATCGCCTCGGTGTCCCACCCCGGCCAGATCAGCTCCGGGTCCTGTGACTCAGGCGCGATCCAGACGGTCGAACCCGGCGTACCGAGGAACGCGAACGCAGGCGCATCCGGAACCTCGAGCCTGGCGGCGCCCCGGTCCTCCAAGTTGAAGACCAGGCCGGCGGGGTCGGCCTCCCGGACATCGCCGGTCCCGATCCGGGTCATGAGCTTCAACGAGGTGCCGTCGAAGGTGGTGTGCAGTACGTCGGTATGCACAGCCTGCAGCACTTCTGGCGTTGTCGACGCGCTGACCGGCCAACTGAGCCAGAGCGGCAAACATCCGAGGAGCAAGGCGATCAGGGCAGCGAGACGCGATCGAGCGTGAGTGGCGGTCACAACCCGGCACTCTATCTGAATCGACAATCATTTTCATTAGAGCTTCATCGCGTTCCCTGTCGCAACGGGCAAAAGTCGGTCGCTGATGGACATGGAAATCGTGTTCATCTAGGCTTCCCGGTGACCCGTAGCGAGGGAGGAAGTGGCGCGGTGGAGCAACGCTCGCCGCTCGTGGCGGCCGGACTGCGTCGTACCCGGCAGCGCGTGGCGATCCTGGCGATCCTGGCCGACAGTCGGGAGTTCCTGTCGGCGCAGGACCTGCATCGACTATTGGATTCTGTGGGGATGGCCATCGGGTTGACCACGGTCTATCGCGCGCTACACGACTTCGAGCGCGTCGGGATGCTCGATGTCGTGCGCGACGAGGCCGGCGAGCGGTACTTCCGGCAGCGGGTCGCCGCAGAACATCGCCACTACCTGATCTGCCGGCGCTGTGGACTCAGTCGCCCCGTCAATACCGAGGTCGTCGAGCACTGGGTGGATCGCCTTGCGGACGACACCGAGTTCGCCGATATCGAGCACACCCTGGAGCTAGTCGGAGTGTGTGTGGACTGCAGGTGACACTCAGGGGCGTCAGGCTCGGATCAGGCGCCCGCTGCTTCGATCAAGGTCGTTGCCTCGACCAACGTCTGGGGTGATCTCGCCGGCGCCGGCAAGATCCAGGTGACTTCGATCGTGGTCGGCGGGAACAGTTGTTGGACCGCGGCGGCGCTCAGGCTGCTCACGTTGGTGGTGTTTCGGTGTCGGTGGTGGCGCGGATCAGGCGGTTGCCGTCGGGTGTGCGGTAGTAGAGGACGGAGCGGCCAGCGCGGCGGCGGCGCACGAGTTGCGCGTCCAGCAGGATTCTGAGGTGGTTGCCTACGGCGCCCAGGGCGAAGCCGGTCACCGATACCAGTTGGGTGGTGCTCATCGGGGTGTCGAGCAGGGTCAGCAGGGTCGCGCGTGCGGGGCCGATGAGGCGGCGTAGGGCGCCTGGTGCGCTGCGCTGGCCTTCGGCGAGCATCCCGGCGCATGGATAGACCACCGAGTAGCGGTGCGGTCGACGCCAGCCGACCCAGCCGCGTGCGCTCGTGGTGGGGATGAACAGCAGTTGCCCGTTGGTCAGGTCGAGCGGTGGATAGTCGTAGGCGTTGATCTGAAGCTTTCCCTCGCCCAGCCATCGCATTCCGGGTCGCATGTCGTCGAGGGCGGACGCCCAACCGCTGGTGCTCAGTCGCCGAGTCCGCGCGATGGTGTCCGCTTCGAAGGCCCGCTCGCGGCGTTGCCAGTCGGGCTCGACCGTCTCGGCCCAGACCCAGTCGAGGACGGCGGATATCCGGCTCGGCAGGTCGGGCACGTCGAGCACGGGGTCGTTGCCGGCCAGGTCGGCGCGCAGCGCGGCGGGCGACGCAGTACGGATGCGCTGCATCTCGTCGTCGAAGGTGTGCTCGTCGTCTTCCGGTGGCGGGCAGAGGATGTCGGTCAGCCAGTTCGGCCGGAAAGCGGCTTTCAAGAACGCGCGGCCGACCGGATCGTCGGCCATCCGGGCCTGGAACGCTGCCCGCTGCTGCGCCGGGCGGTCCAGCTGCCCAGGGCGGTACGGCCACGACCCCGCGAGCACGCCCAGCGTCGCGACGGTCTCGGCCAGCGCCGAGTTCCGGAACCGGCTGCCGGCGAGCACGTCCGCGTCGATCAACCAGACGCCCATGTTTCGCCTCCCCGCGAAACTTTAGCGGAACGAGGCGGCGTTGCCGAGACTCCTGACATGCGTACATACCGGGAACTGTTTCGCACGCCAGAGTTTGCCCCGCTGTTCGGCGCGTCGTGCGCGCAGGTCGCCGCGACGACGCTGGCGGGGCTGGCGCTCGCCACGCTGGTGTACGCGCGGACGGAATCGCCGCTGCTGTCGGCGCTGAGCATGTTCGGCTCGTCGTTCGCCGCGCTGATCGGCGCTACGACGCTGCTGTCGGTGGCCGACCGGGTAGCGCCGCGGGCCGCGCTGACCCTGGTCGCCGTCGTAGCCGCGATCGCCGGCCTGCTGCTGGTGATGCCTGGGTTACCGCTGCCGGCGATGTTCGCGGTGATCCTTGCCCAAGGTCTGGTCACCTCGATCGGTGCCGGTGTGCTGTACGGCCTGCTCGGCGAGATCCTGCCGCCGGAGGGTTACGTGCTCGGCCGGTCGGTGCTCAACATATCGGTCGGTGCGATGCAGGTGGCCGGGTTCGCCCTCGGCGGTCTGCTGATCGTCGTGATGTCGCCGCGGACCACGCTGCTCGTCGGCGCGGCACTGGCTGCCTGCGCGGCGCTCGTACTGCGACTGGGCCTTCGCGCCCGACCGCCCCGGGCGTCCGGGCGTGCGTCCGTCGCAGTCACCTGGCGGGTCAACCGGGAGCTGCTGTCCACGCCGGCACGGCGGGCCGTCTACCTGTCGATGTGGGTACCCAACGGGCTGGTGGTCGGATGCGAGGCGCTGTTCGTCCCCTATTCGCCGCAGGCCGCGGCCACGCTGTTCGTCGCGGCGGCGGTGGGCATGTTGCTCGGCGACCTGGCGGCCGGGCGGTTCCTGCCGCAGGGGCTACGAGAGCGGTTCGTCTCGCCACTGCGGTTCCTGCTCGCCGCGCCGTACCTGCTGTTCGTGTTCCCCCTGAGCCTGCCGGTCGCAATCGCCGCGGCCGCCATCGCGTCAACCGGCTTCGCGTCCACCCTGCTGCTGCAGGAGCGGCTGATCGCACTGACCGGCGATGACATCCGCGGCCAGGCGCTGGGCCTGCATGCCAACGGCATGAAGGCGATGCAAGCGCTCGGCGCGACCCTGGCCGGCCTCATGGCGCAGCTCCTGCCCGTCGGTACGGCGATGGCAATCCTGGCGATCGCATCCATCGCCGTGACCGCCGTTCTCAGCCCCGGCCTGCGGTTAACCTCACGAACTGTCGGCATCGCCGCCGTCAGCCACTGATCACCACCAAGGAGAAGAACGATGCCCACGCAGGACGAGGTCCTCGGGTACTTCGACACGCTGTCGAACTGGGGACGGTGGGGCGACGACGACGAGCTCGGCACCCTGAACCACATCACCGACGAAGTCCGGCTGGCAGCGGCACGCGCCGTGCGCCACGGCCGTAGCGTGTCGTGCGGGTGGGACGTCGCCGTACCGGAAGAGATGGAACGCTCGACCACGACGTGCCCGTGCACGAATGTCTGTGCGTCTTGACGAGGCACGGTGACCGTTACCGGCCTGGCCTTCCGTGCATCCACGACCAGCTTCAGATCGCGTCGTACGTCGATCTCGGGCTGGACGATCCGGTAGTGCTGACCGGCGGGACCGAACATCGTGACGTCGAGCGCGTACCGGCCCTTGGGCACCCGGCCGGGCTCCTCGGACGCGAAGCTGTCCAGGTTCTGCAGCGAGGGCATCGCGCGATCGGCCGGGAGCGGCTTGCCGTCCGGGCCCAACGCGGTCAGCGCGACGTTGTAGCTCTCGACCTCCTTGTCGACGACCAGGGGTACGCCGATCTCCTGGCCGCCGGCGGTGGCGGTGAGCCGACCGGTGTACAGACCATCAGGTCCGTCGTTCGCGGTCTCGGAGGTGAGCTGAACGGAGGCGCTTCCGTTTGCCGGCACTGTGAGCTGGTTGGTGCTCAGCTTGAGCACACCGGCCGCGGTGCCGTTCTTGAGCTCGGCCTGGAGGTTGAGCGTGACGGGCGTACTCGAGGTGTTCTCGAAGGTGACGTCCTTGGTGACAGGCTTGTCGTCGGCGTGTGGCCAGAGCGCGGTACCGAAGGACACGTTGGTCGTGGTGGCAATGACCGTCTGCTGGACGGCGCGGGCGGCGTCAACGCGACCGGAGCCCTGCTCGTAGGGGCCGGTCATCCGGGTGTACTTGTCGCCGACCGGGTCTTGCGGATGCGAGGCAGCTGACCTGGCCGCGACGATGCCGACGCCGCCGTACCGGGCGATTCGACGACTCCGAAGTTGCCGGCGGCAATGACGAACAGGGTGCCGGTCTCCTTGGTGATGCGGTCAATGGCCTGGTCGAGCGGGCCGCCCTCCTGCGATCCGCCGAGGCTGAGGTTGACCACTTTCGCCTTCTGCGCAACAGCCCACTCGATACCTTCCAGTACGTCGGACTCCGCGCAACCGCCGTTGTCGTCGCAGACCTTGCCGTCGAGCAGCGTCGCGTCCGGAGCGACGCCCTTGTACCCGTCGGCACCCCGGCCGGCGACTGTGGCCGCGACGTGCGTGCCGTGGCCGAAGACATCTACCCGCTGGGACGGTGGTGAAGTTCTTCGCGGCGATGACCTTGCCGGTCAGGTCCGGATGGTTCGCGTCGATACCGCTGTCGAGGACGGCGACGGTGACGCCCTGACCGGTGTAACCGGCCTTCCAGGCGGTCGGGGCGCCGATCTGCGGGACGCTCTTGTCGAGCGAGGTGTGCAATGTGGCGTCGAGCCAGACCTTCGTGCCGGCTGACAGCGTCTGCCGCAGGAAGCCGGCCGCGTTGGGCTTCGACAGCTTCAGTTCGGCGGATTTCCGGGTCGGCGCGCCGGTGATGATCAGCGGGATGTCGCCGCGGGCCGAGTCGTCGTACCCATCGCGGAGGAGAATGTGCAGGTCGAACAGTCGTCGGTCGAGCTTGCCGGTGTCGACGTCGCTCCGGACGTCCACTGGGATGACGGTTCACTCGTCCGGCGTCCGGCGTACCTCGACACCTCACATATGTCCGGTGCCTTGGGCAAACATTTCGCCTGAGGAGGTTGCCTCCTCGGGAGGGGAGGCGAAGGCGGTGCGGAGGCGGGTCCGGGACGCGGTGAGGTGTACGCGCATGGCGTCGGTCGCGGACTCCTGCGAGCGTTGCCGGATCGCAGTCACGATCTGGTCGTGCTCGTCGAGTGCGTCCTCGGTGACCCGGCTGTCGTGCAGCAGCCGGAAAAGCTGCAGGTGGCAGTGCAGCTTCGCGAAGATCTCGCCGAAGTAGCTGTTTCCGGTCGCGGCGATCACCGCTTCGTGGAACTCCGCGTCGGCCCGCGCGAACGCAGCGTACGACATCGTGCCCGCCTGGTACCGGGCGCGCATCTCGGCGGCGATGGCGGCGATCCGCTCCGCCTCGCCGCCGCGGTGCCGGCCGGCCGCGAGGCCCGAGCAGTACGGTTCGATCAGGAAGCGCGCCTCGAAGAGGTCCTCGAACCGCTCCGGTGTCAGCTTCGGGGTCGCGGAATATCCGATCAGATGTGTCTTGGTGACCAGATCCTCCGCCTCCAGCCGGTTCAGTGACTCGCGGACCGGGGTCTGCGACACCCCGAGCCGGCGGGCCAGCTCGTCCACCCGGATCCGCTCGCCCGGCTGGATCTGGCCGTCCAGCAGGAATCCCTGCAGTCGCTCGTAGACGACATCACTCATCCGGGGCTTCCCGGGACGCTCCGTGCGGCGCTGGCTCATCTGTTGTCCGTCCAGTCGGCAGAATCTTGTGGATTCGTATTCACAGGCCATTGCAAATCGTATCCGATCTGATCTAACCTCCCAAGAAATCGAGCGATGTATACGAATGCACCACCCCTGGGATGGTCGACGTGCACACAGATCTGCTCACGGCCCAAGCACTGGCCGAACGTCTCCTGATCACCGCAGGTGTGCCCGCCCCGGCCGCCGCCGAACAAGCCGAGCTCCTGGTCGTCGCCGAGGCCAAGGGGCTCCCGTCGCACGGTCTGCTCCGGCTGCCGCGCCTGCTCCGCCGCCTGGGAAACGGTACGGCGAGCCCGACCAGCACCGGCCGGCACGAGTGGCAGAGCCCCTGCTACCTGAGCGTGGACGGCGAGCAGGGCCTCGGCCCGGTCGTCGCCCTGCGCGCGCTGGACGCGATCGCACCCCGCGCCGAGCAGTTCGGCGTCGCGGTCTGCGCGATCACCAACAACAACCACCTCGGCATGCTCGGGTACTACGCCGCCCGAATGGCCGACCGCGGGCTCGTCTGCGTCGGGATGACCACGAGCGAGGCGCTCGTGCACCCGTGGGGAGGCACCGCGGCGATGGTCGGCACCAACCCGCTCGCGCTCGCGGTCCCGGCGCGGCCGGCGCCGCTGGTGCTGGACATGGCCACGTCGAAGATCTCGATGGGCAAGGTCCACGACCACGCGATCCGCGGCGTACCGCTGGAGCCCGGCTGGGCGCTGGACGCCGAGGGCAACGAAACCGTCGACCCGTGCGCCGCGAAGAACGGCTCGATCGCGCCGTTCGGGGGAGCGAAGGGCTACGGCCTCGGGCTCGGCCTGGGTGCGATGGTCACGTTCCTGACCGGCGCGGCCTACGGCACGGACGTCGGCGGCACCCTCGACGACGACCACCCGAGCAACAAGGGTGACCTGTTCATCCTGCTCGGCGGCGGTCGGCACAGCGCGTCGGAGTACCTGGACCAGGTACGCCGCAGCCGGCCCGCGGACCCGGACACGCCCGTCGCGGTCCCGGGCGACGGCGCCCGCGACCGCTACCAGAACTCTGTTGCTCAAGGCATCGAGATTGCTGACAGCCTGTGGCGCGAGCTCACTGCTCTCGACACGGCGCGGGAAGCAGTCCTGGCCGATTGATCCCGCCCTCGACCGGACAAGGACCACCCCTATGACCATGACCGCCGCCGGCTTCGGCGTGCAGCGGGCACCCCGCACGGTTGTCTTCGGGGCCGGCCAGCGCTCGCTGCTCGGCCTGTATGCCGCCGCCCACGGCAGTACCGCGCTGGTCTGCACCGACCAGCGCCTCGCCGAGTCACCCGAGTTCGCCGGTCTGCGCGCCGACCTCGAAGGCCACGGCCTCACTGTGCACGTCTGGAGCGACACCGCCCCCGAGTTGCCGATATCCGACATCGACGCCTGCTACGACGCGATGGAGTACGCCGGGATCGACGTCGTGATCGGTATCGGCGGCGGCAGCTGCCTGGACCTCGCCAAGGCCGAGGCGCTGCTGCTGACCCACGGCGGCCCGATCGAGCAGTACTACGGGGAGAACGCCGTACCCGGGCCCGTGCTTCCGGTCATCGCCGTGCCGACCACCGGCGGCACGGGCTCCGAGGTGACACCGGTCTGCGTGCTCAGCGACAGCCGCCGCGAGCTCAAGGCCGGGATCTCGTCGCCACACCTGATCCCGGCCGTCGCGATCTGCGACCCCGAACTCACCTACACCTGCCCACCGAGCCTGACCGCGAGCGCCGGCGCCGATGCCGTCTCGCACCTGGTCGAGTCGTTCACCGCGATCCAGCGGCCCGCGACCGCGATCGCCGAGGGCCGGGTCTTCATCGGCAAGAACGTGATCAGCGACTACTACGGCCGCTGGGGCCTCGAGTTGTTGCAGCGGGCGCTTCCGGCAGCGTTCGAGAACCCGGCCGACCGCCAGGCCCGCGCCGACGTGATGCTCGCCGCCAACGCCGGCGGCTACGCACTCGGCGTCGCGGGTACGGCGGCCGCGCACGCCCTGCAGTACCCGCTCGGCGCGCTGACCCACACCCCGCACGGTGTCGGTGTCGGCGTCCTGCTGCCGTACGTGATGCGCTACAACGCGCCGGCCCGGATCGACGAGTTCGCCGAGATCGCCACGATCTTCGGCCGGCCCGCCGCCGACAGCCGCGAGGCCCAGGCACTGCAGGGGATCGAGGCCGTCGAAGCCCTGCTCGACCGGATCGGCATCCCGCCCACGCTCAAGGAGCTCGGCCTGACCGAGGACCAGCTCCCGTACGTCGCCGAGCTGGGTATGCGGTCCGCCCGCCTGGTCGACAACAACCCGCGGCCGCTCGACACCGCGGCGCTGCTCGAGATCACCCGGGCCGCGTACGCCGGCGACCGCGGCACCCCCTTCTGAGACCGGCCTTTGGAGCCAGCAGATGACTTCTCCGCACGACCTGTTCATCGACGGACAATGGCGCCCGGCATCCGACGGCCGTCGATTCCCCGTCCACGACCCCGCCGACGGTTCCGAGCTGGCCCAGTTCGCCGCCGCGACCGAGGCCGACTGCCTGGACGCGGTCGACGCGGCCGCCGACGCGCTGGCCGGCTGGGCCGCGACGCCACCGCGGCAGCGCTCCGAGCTGCTGCGCGCGTGCTTCGAGATCCTCACCGCCGAGCGCGAGACCTTCGCCGCGCTCATCACCGCCGAGAACGGCAAGGCGTACGACGACGCGCTCGGCGAGGCGGCCTACGCGGCCGAGTTCTTCCGCTGGTTCGCCGAGGAGGCGGTCCGGATCGGCGGCGACTTCCGGCTCGCGCCGTCCGGTGACAAGACGATCGTCGTCCGCCGGGAGCCGATCGGGGTCTCGATCCTGGTCACGCCGTGGAACTTCCCGGCCGCGATGGCGACTCGCAAGATCGCGCCCGCGCTGGCGGCCGGTTGCTCGGTCGTCCTCAAACCCGCCGGCCAGACGCCGCTCACCGCGGCGTACGTCGTCGAGGTCCTGCGCCGGGTCGGCGTACCGCCGGGTGTGGTCAACCTGGTCACCCCGATGCACGCCGGCCCCGCCGTACGGGCGATGCTGCATCACCCCGCCGTGCGCAAGCTCTCCTTCACCGGATCGACCGAGGTCGGCCGGCTGCTGTTGCACGAGGCGGCCGACCAGGTGATCAGCCCGTCGATGGAGCTCGGCGGCAACGCGCCGTTCGTCGTGCTGGCCGGCGCGGACGTCGCCGCCGCGGTGGAGGGCGCGATGGTGGCGAAGATGCGCAACGGCGGCGCGGCCTGTACGGCGGCCAACCGGTTCTACGTACACTCCTCGGTGATCGACGACTTCACCAGCCGGATCACGCAGGCGATGAAGGCCGTCACGATGGGCCCCGGCAGGGACCACCTCAACGAGCTCGGCGCGCTGGTCTCACCCGAGGAGCGTGACAAGGTCGCTGGGCTGGTCGACCGCGCCGTCGACGAGGGCGCCACCCTGGCCCTCGGCGGCGAGCCGGCCGCGGTCGGCGCCTTCTACCCGCCGACCGTGCTCACCGACGTGAAGCACGGCAGCGAGATCAACCAGACCGAGATCTTCGGCCCGGTGACCGCGATCGTCGAGTTCACCGACGTGGACGATGCGGTGCGGATGGCCAACGACACCATCTACGGCCTGATCGCCTACGTGTACGGCGATCCGACGCAGGCGCTGTCCGTGGCGCACCGGCTGGACGCCGGCATGGTCGCGGTCAACCGGGGCGTACTGAGCGACCCGGCCGCGCCGTTCGGCGGTACCAAGCAGTCCGGTCTCGGCAGGGAAGGCAGCTCCGAAGGGATTCTCGAGTTCCTGGAGGAGAAGTACATCGGGATCGAGGTGTGAGGCGATGGCGAACGCCGTACTGCCCACTGTGGCACCGCCGCCGGACATAGCCGGCCCGAAGCCGAAGCGGCGCCCGAAGGCCAAGCTGAAGCGGCAGAACCTGGCCGGCTGGCTGTTCGTCGGCCCGGTCATCCTCGGCGTGCTGTTCTTCCAGCTCGCCCCGGTCGCGGCCAGCCTGGTGGTGTCGCTGACCAACTGGTCCGGGCTGAACAAGCCGAAGTTCCTTGCCTTCGACAACTACAAGGAGCTGTTCACCGCCGACGACACGTTCTGGCCGTCGCTGAAGAACACGGTGATCTTCACCCTGGCGGTGGTGGTGCTGACGATCGGCATCGGGCTCGCGCTGGCCGTGCTCTGCAACCAGAAGGTCAAGGGCATCGGGATTTTCCGGACGCTGTACTACTCGCCGGCCGTCACCAACGTGGTCGCGATCGGGTTCGTCTGGTTCTGGCTGTACGACCCGGACAACGGCCTGTTCAACTCGACCCTGAAGACGGTCGGCATCGACGGGCCGGCCTGGCTGTCCGACACGAAGACAGCGCTGATCGCGGTCATCATCGTGGCGATCTGGCAAGGTGTCGGCTACCCGATGGTGATCCTGCTGGCCGGGCTGCAGAGCATCGACCAGTCGTTGCTCGAGGCAGCGACCGTGGACGGCGCGTCGGCCTGGCGGCGGTTCTGGTCGGTGGTCGTGCCGTTGCTCACCCCGAGCCTGTTCTTCCTCACGATCACGCAGTTCATCACCTCGTTCCAGGTGTTCGGAATCATCTACGTGATGACGTCGGGCGGCCCGAACAACGCCACCTCGGTGTTCATCTTCCACATCTACGAGGCCGCGTTCGGGCACGGCCGGCTCGGGTACGCCTCGGCGATGGGCTGGGTGCTGTTCGTCATCGTCGGCGTCGTCACGGCGGTCCAGTGGCGGCTGGAGAAGCGGTGGGTGCACTATGACAACTGAAGCCATCAGGGTGTACAACCGCCCGCCACGGCACATACCGCGCCGGGTCGTGATCTTCGCGGTGCTGATCGTGCTCGCGGTCGTCTTCGCGATGCCGCTGCTCTGGATGGTCAGCGCGTCGCTGAAACCGGAGAACGAGGTCCTCAAGAGCCCGCCGACGTTCATTCCGTCGACGGCGCAGTGGGCGAACTATTCGCAGGCCGGCCACGGGCTGCTGCCGTTCTTCCTGAACAGCTGCAAGCTGGCCGCGCTGAACGTCGGCTTCCTGCTGGTGTTCGCCTCGCTGGCCGGGTACGGGTTCGCCCGGCTGAACTTCGCCTTCAAGAACCTCGCCTTCGCGCTGCTGCTGTCGACGGCGATGATCCCGAGCATGGTGTACCTCGTCCCGCAGTACATGCTGTTCCGCGAGATGGGGTGGATCGACACCCACTACCCGCTCTGGGTCCCGAACGTGCTCACGCCGGTGTTCGGCACGTTCCTGCTCCGGCAGGCGTTCCGCGGCGTACCGGTCGAACTGGAGGAGGCTGCCAAGCTCGACGGCGCCTCGATCTTCGGCACCTTCTGGCGAATCATGCTGCCGCAGGTGAAACCGGCCCTCGCCGCGGTCGGCGCCCTGACCTTCATGGGCTCGTGGAACGACCTGTTCGGCCCGCTGATCTTCCTCAACTCGACGCGGTTGCAGACCATGCCGATCGCGCTGGCGCTGTTCAAGGGTGAGTACTTCACCCAGACCAACCTGATGATGGCCGCCGCGACGCTGACGATCCTGCCGCCGCTGCTGCTCTTCTTGCTCGCCCAGAAGTACTTCGTCCAGGGCATCACGATGTCCGGCCTGAAAGGATAGCCATGCGGATCACCCGGATCGAGTCCATCATCCTGCTCGACAAGCTGCACATCGTGAAGGTGCACACCGACGAGGGCCTGGTCGGTGTCGGCGAGATCAGCCCGATGAACGCGCACGTCAGCCACAGCGTGGTCGAGCAGGCGATGGCGCCGCTGCTGGTCGGCGAGGAGGCGACCGACATCGAGCGGCTGTGGCGCCGGATGTACACCAAGCCGTACAAGCTCGGCCCCGGCGGCGTCCAGCTGAACGCGATCGCCGGTATCGACATCGCGCTCTGGGACCTGCTCGGCAAGGCCGCCGGGCTGCCCGTGTACAAGCTGCTCGGCGGCAAGTACCGCCCGAGCGCGAAGGTCTACGCGAGCTCGATGGCGCGCACGATGACCCCGCAGGAGGAGGCCGAGCGGGCGAAGTCCTTCCAGGAGAAGGGCTTCCACGGCTACAAGATCCACTCGTCGACGCCGTGGATGCACGACGACGGCTTCGACCAGACCATCGCCACTGTCACCGCGGTCCGGGAACTCGTCGGGGACGATTTCCCGATCCTGGTCGACGTCAACAACGCGTACTACGAACACACGGCCATCAAGATGGCGCACGCGCTCGAGGACCTCGGCGTGTGGCACTTCGAGGAACCACTCGCCGCTCACGACTACGCGGCGTACGGGCGGCTCGCCGACGCGGTCGACATCCCGATCGCCGCGGGCGAGCAGGAGTACAGCATCTGGCAGTTCCGCGACCTGATCCAGACCGGCAGGGTCGACATCCTGCAGCCCGACGTGATCAAGTGCGGCGGCATCACCGAGCTGAAGAAGATCGCCGTCCTCGCGGACACCTACACGAAGCCGATCACGGTGCACAACACCCAGCAGACGATCGGCACCTCGGCGCACGCGCACGTCTGGGTCAGTACGCCGGCCTGCGTGTACCCGCAGGAGTACAACATCGAGCACAACCCGATCCTCGACGACGTACCGATCTGGAAGAACCCGCTCGTCCCGGTGAACGGCGAGATCACGCCGTGGGAGTTGCCCGGTCTGGGCATCGAGCTGGACGAGGACGCGGTGGCCAAGCTCCGCACCAACTGACCAATCCGAGTTTCGACAAGACAGGAACGACCATGACAGAGATCTCTCGCCGGTCGGTGCTCCGGGCGCTCGGCATCACCGGTGGCGCGCTCGCCACCGGACTCCCGCTCGCGGCGTGCGGCGACAACGGCGCCGGTGGCGGTGGGGGCGGCGGCAGCAAGAACGCCTCCTTCATGACCTGGGACACCAACAGCGGTACGCCGCTCTACAACGTCGCGGAGAACTGGGCCAAGGGCGCCGGCAAGACCATCGACATCCAGTCGGTCCCCGGCGACGACTACGACACCAAGCTCCGGACCGTGCTGTCGTCCGGGGCCGCGCCGACGGTCATCCGGATCAACGACGACTACGTCCGCGGCTACTACGCGGAAGGGTCGCTGCTCGACCTCCGTCCGTACCTGGAGAAGGACGGGATCAAGCCGGACGACTATTTCCCGGTCGCGTACAACTTCGCCAAGCAGCCCGACGGCGCCCACGCCGCCTGGCCGATCATGACCAACCCCGGCATCCTGATCTGCAACACCGACGCGTTCGCGGAGGCCGGTGTCGAGCTGCCGCCGAAGGACTGGGCGAACAGCGGCTGGACCTGGGACGACTTCGTCGAGGCCGCGAAGAAGCTGACCAAGCCGAACGGCGAGCGCTGGGGCGCACTGGTCTTCCCGGACACCTCGCTCGAGACCGTCTTCCCGGTCAGCAACGGCGGCGACGGCATCTACTCCAAGGACGCGACCCGGTTCACGCTGGCCGAGCCGCAGGGCGCCGAGGCGATCCAGTGGGTCGCGGACCTGGCGCTGAAGCACAAGGTGCACCCGGACTTCGCCACCGTCACGGCCGGCCGGCAGACCCCGAACTGGGCGCTGTCCCAGCTCGGCACCGGCAAGGTCGCGATGCTGCTCTCGCTCACCAGCGGCGTCCCGTACCTGCGCAAGAACGCCAAGGTGAAGTGGGACATCTTCCCGACCCCGATGAAGGTGAACCGGACCACCGTCAACACGCTCACCGTGCTCGCGGTCCCGAAGGCGTCCAAGGACCCCGACGCGGCGTGGGACTTCCTGAAGTACTGCGCGGGCGCCGACGCGGCCAAGCTGCTGGCCGAGTCGCGCGGGTTCATGCCGGTGGCGAAGAGCTCGGCGTCGCTGTTCGTCGCCGACGACAAGGCCCCGGCGAACCTGGCGATGGTGACCCAGGCGCTCGGCAACGCGGTGAACGAGAACTTCAGCCGCTACATCGAGCGCGCCCGGACGATTTACCGGCCGGTGCTCGACGACGTCTGGAGTGGGAAGAAGAGCGCCGAGGAGGCGCTCGGCAGCGTCAAGCAGAAGGTCGAAGACGTTCTCGCAGGCAAGGGATGACCGCATGAAGATCACTGACATCACCGTCGAGGTGACCTCGGAGCCGAAGGCGCACGCGGTCCGGGACGCGATCCAGCTGCTCGACCGGAACGGGCACGTCCAGGTGCGGATCGACACCGACGAGGGCGTGAGCGGCGTCAGCTCGACGTACTTCGGTCGCGTCGAGAGCTCGCCGGCGGTCCTCGGCAAGCTGATCGAGGAACAGCTGGCGCCGGCGATCATCGGCGAGGACCCCACGCTGATCCGGGGGATCCGGCAGCAGTTGCAGACGCTCACCGACTACCAGGGGACGGCGGGACTGTCGTCGTACGGTATCTCGGCGATCGACCAGGCGTTGTGGGATCTCCTCGGCAAGTCGCTGGGCGTGCCGGTGTGGAAGTTGCTCGGTGCGCAGCGGACCGCGATCCCGTCGTACGCGATGGTCGGCTGGCTCGAACTCGACGTCGCCGGTCTGGAGCGGGTGTCCGCGCAGGCGATGGAGCAGGGTTTCCGGGGCGTGAAGATGAAGGTCGGCGGCGGGCCGCTGACCGACGATGTGCGGCGGATCGAGGCGGTCCGGAACGTGATCGGGCCGGATGCGCCGTTGATGGTCGACGCGAATCAGGCGTTCGGGTACGCCGAGGCGCTGCGGCGCGGCCGGGTGTACGAGGAGCTGGATTGCCGCTGGTTCGAGGAGCCGCTGCCGGCCGGGGACACCGACGCTCATGTCCGGTTGGCGGAGAAGCTGGACATCCCGATCGCGACGGGCGAGAACCGGTACGGGCAGGCTGCGTTCCGGGACCTGATCGCGCGCGGCGGCGTCGGCGTCGTGCAGCCTGATCTGCGGCGGGCCGGTGGGTTGACGGACTGCCTGGAGATCGGGTTGATGGCGGCCGGGTTCGGCGTACCGTACGCGTCGCACGGCGGCGGCGCGCACATTCATGTGCTGGCCGCGCTGCCGAACACGATCTACGTCGAGAGCGGTCTGCTGAATGGCAGCGTCGAGCTGGTCGACGGGTGCTACCCCTTGCCGCAGGGGCCTGGCCTGTCGTCCTGGAATGGCTGAACTCAGCCGTGGGAGCGAAGGCCGATGGTCAGTAGCAGGTTCGCGTACAGCCGCTCTTCGCCGGTGGCGATCACCAGACCGACATCGGGAGAGCGGACTATGTCGTAGAAGTCGAATCGGTCGACCTGCTCCATCGGCAGGTCGCTGCCGAGCAATTTGCGGTACTCCTCCTGCACGGATGCGTCCACTCCTTCAGCGGGGCGCATCACGATGGCGCTCTCGAAGTTCACCGCGGTTTGGATCAGCGGCAGTACGTCGGTCACCGTCAGCACGCCGGGTGCGAGATTGAGATGCACGAGGCGGGCCGCCGGATTGATCATCGTCAGGTACGGATAGTTGCCGTCCGCAAGAAGGATGCGTGAACCGTGCCCGGCAACAGCGAGCGCCTCGAGGAGCGGCGGGTGGATGAGCTCGTGGTTGAGCATGATGACCTTCTCTTCCTGATCAGCGGTCGTCTTGGGCGCGGGGTGATCCGTAGCCGTTCCAGCCCGGGATCGTGCCGTCGACGTCCCAGAGGTCCAGCCACGACTCCGATCCCTCCCAGAGGAACACCTGTCCCTTGATGAGGCGGTTGTTGCGTTCGACTCCGCGCATGTCCTCGATCTCGGCAGGTGTCAGCGGGTCGGACAGGACGGCGGCGATGTTCGCGGCGTACTGCTCCGGCTTGACGGAGAACGGGATGGGGATCTGACCGCGCGCGACGGCCCACTTCAGGCAGATGAGGGCCGGATGCGCTCCATGGTCGCGCGCGATGCGCCGGACGATGGGGTGATCCACGTCGACCAGATCGTCTTCGCTGCGGTCGCGCTCGGGACGCGAGGGCGAGCCCAAGGGGGAGTAGCCGATCGGTTGGACGGCGTGGTCCACGGCGTACCGGAACAACTCCGGCTGCTGAAAGCACGGGTGGAGCTCCATCTCGATGAGAGCGGGAGCGATTCGAGAGTCCCGGAGGATGAGCTCGAGTTTCGGGATCGTCACGTTCGACGTGCCCAGGTGGCGCACCAGGCCTGCGTCGACGAGGTTCTCGAGAGCGCGCCACATCTCCATGTACCGCTCGTGCACGTACGGCGTGGCCAGCGGGTCGCGCATCTCGGCCTCCGCGTGCGGCGGGTGATGGTTGGGGAAGGGCCAATGTACGAATACGGCGTCGAGGTACTCGAGTCGAAGCTGTCGCAAGGACTCGTGGACTGAGCCCACTGCATCTGCGGGGGCGTGCGCATCGTTCCAGACCTTCGACATGACGAAGAGGTCCTCGCGAGGTGCGACTTCCGCGATGGCATTTTCCAGGACGACGCCGATCTCCGACTCGTTGCCGTAGACGGCAGCGCAGTCGATGAGGCGGTAGCCGCTGCGGACCGCCCCCGCGACCGCGGCGGCAATCTCGTCCGCGGAGTAGCGGTCGGAGCCGAAGGTGCCCATTCCGATCGGGGGGACAGGTGCTCCGGATGCGAGGACCCGCGAGGGCAGCAAACCCGGATCGACCTCGGTCGGCACGAACGTCATGGCGTGACTTCTCCCAGTAGAAGGTTGTCCCCGAAATCGCGCGCAAGGTGTACGTCGCGGCGCACGTCGTCGAGGTAGAACGGGTAGCCGAAGATTCGGTCGACGCGTGCCATCTGGTACGGCCGATAATGCTGACTCCAGAAGAAGCCGAGCGCCGTCCAGTGTTCGACTGCCTCGTCGAGCAGTTCGGCCGCCCGCACGGCATGCTCCGGCTCACCGCGCTCCTCGGCACGGGCGAGTTCCAACGCTGCCTCGATCTTCGCGGCGTAGTACCTGCCCAGCGCGGCCGTGGCCCGGAGGTCGAGGATGGCGCAGGTGGCGAGCGGTTCTCGCCATACCGGGGTGCGGTCCTGTGCCGCCGCTGCGAATTCTTCGGCCGCGCGTGACTCCTCGGTCAGTAGCGCGATCACGTCGAGGGGAGTCTCAGCAGACGTTCCGCCGTGTCGTTCGGCCCTCGCGAACTCGCGGATACCGATCGTCCCGGCGCCGGGCATGGGAGAGCTGTCGAGGAAGTCGAGGACGGTCCGGAGCCCGTGGTCGCGCGTCAGGCATCCTTCTGGATGCCACTGGAAGTCGAGGTCCCGCCAACACAGTCGATTGACCGCGGGGATGATTCTCGAGGCGTGCCGGAGCCCTTCGTACAGGTTCGAGGCGTCGTCGCCGTAGTCGATTCGCGCCAAGCGTTCGAAGACATCCGAAGCGGTGTCAGGATCGTAGGCGAGCCGGCCCCACAGCTGGAACTGCAGTCGGTGCCGTTCGAAATCCCAGCGCCAGGCCTTGTGGCCGTGGTCGACATGCTGGAAGTCACGGGCCCACAGATACCCGTCCGCGCCCCAGTAGAAGCCATGGACGTAGCTCTTCTCGACGATCCCGCGGACATACTCCCGGACGTATTCCACGTCACCCCAGCGGTGCGTGTGGACATCGTCGTTCCGCACGGTGAAGAGGAGCTGTGTCTCCTCGAGATCCACCCCGTCCCACGCGTGGAGCAGATCCTCGAAGGCAGGACGGGGATGTGAGTAGCAGTGCGCGATCGAGTACTTCCAGCTGATGTAGAAGCGACTCGGGTCGATCCTCGGCTTCGCCACGGCGATGATGTCGGCGGTGCTTTGCATGTTGGTGCGGTTCAGGAACTTCACCCGCCGCCCGGACCGCTCGATTCCCCGGAGGTAGGTGTCGACCACCCACTGCTCCTTCTCGCTGCCCGTCCCGCTCATGGCTTCGCTACCACTGGTGCCGATGCCGTCCAGTTCGGGATAGGTGATGAGCAGGCGATAGATCATCTCCTCGTAGTAGGCGGATACCTGTGGGGCGCGTTGCCTGGCGCGCGCAGCGTCCCAGCGATTGATGGTCTCGGTGCCTTCACTGCTGTTCGCCAGGGCGGCCGGCAGGCCGAGACCGCGAGCCACCGGTTCGGGCAGGTAGATGTTCCAGGTGAACAGATAGATGTCGATACCGCGATCTCGGGCGTGGCCGAACAACGCGTGGAAGAACCTCTCGTGGTCGGCGATTTCCGCGTCGGTGAATGGGTTCGCGTCGCGGAACTCGGGAGAGCTCACCATCAGATGGAACGGGTGGAGCGACCACAGGCTCAGGCAGTTGTAGCGATTGCGGGCGAGCTCGTCGATGTAGTCGCGCCAGAATTCCAGATCGAAACAGGTCTCCAGGTTCTCCTTGAACGGATCGCCGTTGGAGTAGGGCTCGTAGGGCAGGTTGAACTTGACGCCGCGGACCGCGAGCGATGGCGATTTCGTCACCTCGAGTCCCTCGTCGGCCCAGCTCTCCGCCCGGACGAGGTCGGCGACCTCGAGGCAGCCGTACAGGAGGCCGCGGGGATGGGCGGCTTCGATGACGACCCGGCCTCCGGCGCCGGCGATGGTGAAGGACTCGTCCGGGTACGTCGGGCCCGGCCGGCCGTCGGCGCCGGCAATGAACGCGTCGACCTCGTTGGCCGATCCGCCTGCTCGTACGACGATGACCGGCGTGACACGTGGGTCGTCGCGGAGCTCCGGCGAAGGACCGACGACGTCGAGACCGACTGCCTCGAGAGCCTGGCGGATCTCTGCGAGACCGAAGTCGACAAGGGGCGACCGCACTTCGCTGACGAGATACACGGTGTTCATCGGCCCCCCAGTCCGCTCAGCCGCACGCCCTCGACGAATGTCCGTTGTGCGAGGAAGAAGACGATGAGGATCGGGAGCAGGGAGATGATCCCGACCGCCATCATCAGGTTGTACTGCGTCTCGTACTGGCCTTTGAACAGGCTGAGGCCGAGGGCGAGGGTGAAGTTGTTCTGCGTGCGGAGGTAGATGAGCGGTGTGAGGAAGTTGTTCCAGTTGCCGACGAAGCTGAAGATGGCGACGGCCGCGATCGCGGGTTTGGACATCGGCAGGAAGATCGACCAGAGGGTGCGAAGGTGACCGGCGCCGTCGATGCTGGCAGCGTCGGTGATCTCTTGCGGGATGGACCGGAAGAACTGGCGGAGCAGGAAGATGAAGAAGGCGTAGCCGAACCAGGCCGGCAGGAACAGCGGCCAGTAGGTGTTCACCATGTTGAGCTTGCTGAACATGATGAACGTCGGCACCAGCGTCACCTCGGCGGGGATCGCCATCGTTGCGACCATGAGGGCGAACATCGCGGATCGGGTGCGCGCCCGCAGGCGGGCGAAGGCGTACGCGGGTAGCACGCACGACACCAGGTTCCCGATCACCGACAGGCCGGTGATGATGATCGAGTTGAAGAGGAACGTGGTGAACGGAAGCGAGGTCCATGCG
This sequence comes from Kribbella sp. C-35, assembly GCF_046549195.1. NCBI lineage: Bacteria > Bacillati > Actinomycetota > Actinomycetes > Propionibacteriales > Kribbellaceae > Kribbella > Kribbella sp. C-35. Next base: position 890,785 of record NZ_JAJPWG010000005.1, on the reverse strand, counting down.
GTCGGATAGTTGTCGAAGCGCGGCGTCGCGGGCAGCAGCTTGGGCGGGTAGGCGAGGACTTCCTGTGAAGTTTTCAGGGAGGTTGTCAGCATCCAGAGGAACGGGATGACGAAGACCGCGGTTCCGGCGATCAGCAGGATGTAGGTGCTGGTCTTCTGGATTCGCGCGACGGAGGTCATGGTGGGGCTCCGATCCATGGTCGGGTCAGGCGTCGTAGTGCACCCAGCGGCGAGCGAGCACGAACTGCAGGGCGGTCGCAATGCCGATGAGGGCGAACATCGCCCACGACAGGGCGGCCGCATAGCCCATGTCGAAGTACTCGAACGCCTGACGGTAGATGTAGAGCCCGAGCATCAGAGTCGCGTTGTTCGGTCCGCCCTCGGTCATGACCAGGACCAGCGTGTAGGCCTGCAAGCTGGCGATGAGACTCGTGACGACGTTGAAGAAGATGACCGGCGACATCATCGGAACGGTGACGTTCCAGAACCGGTTCCACCATCCGGCGCCGTCGATGCGGGCAGCTTCGTAGAGCGTGGGGGAGATGCCTTGCAGACCGGCCAGGTAGATCACGATGGTGTTGCCCGCGCCCCACACCGACATGAGGATGAGACCCGGGATGGCCCAGTGCTCGTCCACCAGCCAGCCCGGTCCCTTTATGCCGAAGAACCTCAGGAAGCTGTTGATGAGGCCGGAGTCCGGTTGCAGGATGTTGACCCACAGGATGGCTGTGGCGACGCCGGCCACGACAGAAGGCAGATAGAAGACAGTGCGGAAGAAGCCGAGGCCGCGCACCTTCTGGTTGAGCAGCATCGCGAGCAGGAAGCTCGTGACGACTCCGAGGCAGACTGAGCCCGCGCCGAAGTAGACCGTGTTGGCGATCGACTTGTAGAAGAGGGGGTCTGCGAACATCTTGCGGTAGTTCGCCAGGCCCGCCCAGCTGGGCGTCGAGAGCAGGGACCAGTGGGCGAAGCTCAACAGGAGCGCGGCAACGACCGGGCCGCCACCGAACAGGATGAAGCCGACGATCCACGGAGACGCGAGACCGTAGAACGCTCGCGCCTCGCGGCGCGCCAGTTTGGTGGTGCGCCGTCGAGTCCGCCACGTCCTCGTCTCGAGTGCGGGTGCAGCCTGTGCCATGCCGATTCTCGTCTCAGCCTGCGACGTTCTTCTTCAGGAGCGGCTGGATCGTCGTCGCGATCTTCTTGCAGGCGTCCGAGACGCCGATCGACTTTCCCATCACCTGATCCCAGATCGGGGTCGCCGCATTGGTGATCTGCGGCGTCGCCGGACCGAACACGACGCCCTTGCTGGTCGCATAGGTGTTGAGCGCGCGGTAGATGGCGTCGGCGCCCTCCGGCGCAGCTTCCGACTTGAGATAGGCCGGCCATGCCGACTTCCTCGTCATGTTGCCCTTGCCCGTGCTGGCGAACATGAACACCTGACCCGAGGTCGAGAGGTACTCGTTGAGGTAGATCCAGGCCGCGTCCCTGTTCCCACTCTTGGTGGTGATCGAGTAGGCGCTGCCGACAGCGGCCGTGGAGTGGCCCTTCGGTCCGGCCGGCCAGTCCGCGATGCCCCACTCGAAGGTCGCCTGCTCGCGCAGTGACGGGGCTCCCCAGGAACCGTCCACCTTCATGGCGGCCCGGCCGAGGGTGAAGGCGTCGGCCTGCGACAACCCCTGCAACTCCGACGGAGAGGGGAACACACCCTTCTGCAGGTACATGTCCACCCACCACTCCACTGCGGCGATCGACTCGGGCTGGTCCAGGAGGACCTGCGACTCATCGTCGCTCAGATAGTGGCCGCCGAGTGGAGACAGGCGTACCGGGTCCCAGAACGTGTCGGCGGGCGTCACCGGCAGGGACAGGCCGAAGATCTTGGAGCCGCCCTGGCCGCTGGTCGTCGCAAGGACCGCGTTGCGCAGGTCGTCCAACTTCCACTTCGCACTCGGCAGGTCGACGCCCGCCTTCGAGAAAATGCTCTTGTTGTAGTAGATCATCACGGGTCCGCAGTCGTACGGCACCGAATACTGCTTTCCGTCGCGCTTGTAATACCCGGTCGAGACGTCGGCGAAGTCCGAGGGATTGAAGCCGGGCTCAGCGGAGATGTAGTCGTTGAGCGCCAGGAACGCGCCCGAACCGATGAAGTTCTGCGCGAAGCCGAACCCGTTGTACATGACGTCCGGCAGGCTGCCGCCCGCGGCCTGGCTCGAGTACTTCTTCAAGTAGTCGGCCGAACTGTCGCCGGCGTTCTCGGCCACGATCTTGATGTTCGGATGACGCTTCTGGAAGAAGTAGTCGAACTGCTGCTGACGGACGAAGTCCGCCGGCGACCACGAATGCGCCACCGTGATGGTCACCGAGGACTTCGGGTCGGCGACGGCCGACTTGCCCCAATCGAAGCTGTCGTTGAGCTTCTGGGCGCCTGCGCCCGGGTAGAGCTTGGACTCGACCAACGAGGTCGTGGTCGGGCTCGACGACGAACACGATGCGAGGGCGCTCGCCCCGGTGGCCGCGAACGCGGTCGCACCCGCCGCCCGCAAGAACGTGCGGCGGCTCCATCCCGCTCCCGCAGGAATGCTTGGTACTTGCATCACTCCTCCTCAATGACCTGATGTGCGGATCTTCAGTTCCGGGCCGCGTACGTCGAGAAGCGCGGTCCGGCCGAGCGCACGGACGGCATAAAGCCGGCCGGGCTCCGCGGGAAATGCAGCATGTATGCCGGCGTCCGCCTCGGGGACGAGGTCGGTGGGTGTCCACTCGTCAGGGCGTTCCATCGTGTCCATACCGGTGATGTCTTGGTACTCCGCTCCGAGCAGCACGGACTCCGATGACCCGCGGGCCAGAACCGCCACCCCGACCGAGACCGTCGAGCTGACCTCGTCCCACGAGGCGTCCACCGTGGCGATCCGGGTCGGTTCGGCGGCCGCTTCCACATTGGTCAGCTTGATGACGACCGGGTTGGGCCACTTCTTGTCGTTGTACAGCCGCTGGGCGTTGAGAGCCGAGACGACGAGACCGGCCTCGGTCTGCTCCCAGCGCGGCGTCGCGTCGAGCTCCGGCCGGTACTCCATCAGCTGTCCGCTCTGGCCCAGGATGGACACCTCGGTGAGCTCGGTCGCCTTGATCGATCGGAGTACGAACTCCCGCCGCTCGCCCCACTTCCAACGCTCACCGGTGATGACGACGTACACGGTCTTGGCGTCCTTCGATGCCGTGAACCAGAGCTCGCCCTCATTCGTGACGACCCAGGGGCGGGTGGCGTAGATCGCCTCCCGGTTGACGAACATCCACAGTCCGAGCTCCTGGAGCCGTGCCTCCTGCTCGACCGGAATCGTTCCGTCCGGTTTCGGGCCGATGTTGAGCAACAGGTTGCCGCCCTTGGCCCGGGTCTCGATCAGGATCTCGATCAAGCGGGTCCCGGACTTGTAGGTCTCGTTCGTCGGTTTGTAGGTCCACTGCGTGCCCATGGTGAGGTTGGATTCCCAGGCACCGTCGATCGGCTGGCCCGGAATGTACTGCTCGGGGGTGGGCAGCGCGCCGCGCGTCACCACGACACCTGGGTCCGTCTCCCACGCGTGTTCGCGCAGTCCTTCGGCCTCGCCGTCGAAGAAGACCAGATCGACCGGGCCGAATTCGGTAAGCAGTTCCGTGATCTGGGCCTTTGCCAGCTCCATCAGCCCGGGATTCGCGGCCGGCTGCACGCTCGGAATCGACCGCTGGATCGGTACGCCGTTCTCCCAGAGCCAAGCGAAGTCGTCGGGGGAGAAGTAGACGCCGGCGGCGATGTCGTGCTCCCGGAACGCATTGAGGATCTCCGCGGTCGTGTCCCTACCGAACGGGGTGTTGCCCACATGGCGCTCGGTCGTGGCCGTGCGGAACATGCAGAACCCGTTGTGATGCTTGGTGGTGAACACGACGTACCGGATCCCCGCGAGGTCGGCGAGCTCGGCCCACTCGGTGGGGTCGAAGCGTCGCGGCCGGAAGCGCCGAGGGAGCTCGTCGTAGTACCGCTCGACGAAATCCTGGGACGCGCCGACGAGCGGATGGCTCACGTCCGAGCCGAGCTGCGTATCGACGCTCCAGTGGATGAACAACCCCAGCCCGAGGTCGCGGAACCACTCGAGGCGATCAGCGGCATTGCCCTCGGCACTGGCATTCGCCACGGGATTGGACTCGATCAACACCAGGCAACTCCTCATCGAATCTGTCGTGCGCGACTGCATATCCGACTCACTAGTCAACTTGTCAGGCAAGTTAGCACGTAACGTTTCGCCCTGTCTACGATCAGATCTCCGCGGGATTTCAGGGCGGATGGTCGCGTCATGTGCTTACTTGGAGCCGACGAGACGATACGATTCGTTCTCCTGATCGACAGCGCGCGCGGGTGAGAGGAGGGCGATGGCCACCTACAAGGACATCCAGCGCGAGACGGGTCTGTCGCTTGCCACCATCTCGAAGTACTTCAACGGCCGAACCGTGCTCGAGGCGAATCGCGTTGCGATCGAGGCTGCCGCCGCCGCGCTCGGCTTCCGCCCCAATGCGATGGCTCGGGGTCTACGGTCGAGGCGATCGGGAACCATCGGCGTCGTCCTGCCGGCGCTCAACAATGATTTCCATCTGACGATCATCGCCGGAGTCGAAGCTGCCCTCAGATCCGCAGGCATCAACGTCATCGTTGCCGCCAGCCCGTCGGGCCGAGAGGACACGGTGGGACTGCTGCTGAGCCAGATGGTCGACGGCATCATTGCCGTGCCGTCCGCTCACGACATCGAGCCCCTCCGCACGGCGATGCAGCGGGTGCCGGTGGTGCTCATCGACTGGGCGGCGGACGAACTCCAGACCGATGGGGTCTTCCTCGACAATGCCGGTGCGGGCGCGATGGCTGCTCGCCTCCTGGTGGATCACGGGCATCGGCGCATCGCGATCGTGACCGGGCATCCCTCGGTCTCCACCATGCGCCTGCGGGCATCGGGCTTCACCGAGCGGCTCGCGGAGGCCGGCGTCCCCATGTCCCCGGAGTACGAGGCGCGCGGTCCACTGGTCGTCCGTACCGGACATGACTCGATCAGTGGTTTCCTTGCCATGCGCAACCGGCCCACCGCAATCTTCTGCGCCAACTACGAGCTCACGCTCGGTGCCCTGATCGCGATCAACGAGTCGGGCCTTCGGCTGGGACGCGACATCTCGCTCGTGGGCTTCGACGGCGCGGAGCTCGCTCAGGCCACGGTGCCGCGCCTCACCGTCATCGCCCAGCCCACCGAGGACATCGCGACGAGCGCTGCCGATCTGCTGCGTCGACGGCTCGATGGCTCCGGGCCGCCTCTGCCGCGGTCGCCCGTGGTGCGCTTTCTCCCCGCCCAACTCGTACCAGGCGGCTCGGTCGAACGACTGGACGACTGAGTGCGACCTGGGCGGTCAGGTGCCGATCGGGCGGGTGCGGTGTTTCCAGAACGGTGCTCTGACCTCGCGGCGGAGGAGTTTTCCGGTGCTGTTCTTGGGGAGCGTGTCGACGAACAGGACCGAGGTCGGCTTCTTGTAGTCGGCGAGGCGGGCGCGGCAGGTCGTGATGACGTCGGCCTCGGTCAGGTGCAGGCCGGGTCTGAGGGTGACTACCGCGGTGACGGTTTCTCCCCAGCGGTCGTGGGGTGTCCCAACGACCACGACCTCGTCGACCTGGGGCAAGGTCTGAATGACTCGCTCGACCTCGGCTGGGTAGACGGTGAACCCGCCCGAGACGATCACGTCGCGTTTGCGGTCCACGATGGAGAGGTAACCGTCGGCGTCGCGGTAGCCGATGTCGCCGGTGCGGAGCCACCCGTCGTCGGTGATGATCTCGGCGGTGGCGGCAGGCTGTTCCCAGTAGCCGACCATGACTGTGTCGCTGCGGACCTGGATCTCGCCCGGCTCGCCGATGACCGCAGGAGTGCCCCCGTCGGTCAGGATACGGACGTCGACGAAGGGAGTCGGTCGTCCCGCGGACGCCAGTCGTTCGGCGTTGCGGTGGGCAACCGGTGTCAGCGCGGTGATCGGCACCAGGGCCTCGCTGAGTCCGTACAGCTGGACGAGCACATCGCCGAAGACCATCCGAGCCCGGGTCAGCAGCGCGGGGGAGACGGCTGAGCCGCCGTACGGTATGGCGCGCAGTGAGGACAGGTCGAACGTGCCGCGCTCGGCTTCGTCGGTCAGGGCGGCGAGCATCGTGGGTACGAGTGGCAGGACGGTCACGTGATGGTGCTCGACCGCTTTCAGTACCGCGCCGGGGTTGAAGCGACGCAGCATCGTCGTCGTCGCGCCACGCGCGGCGCAGGCGGTGCCGATGGATCCGCTGAGGTGGCTCATCGGCCCGGCGTGCAGTACGACGTCCCCGCTGCCGATCGGTGGGAGCTCGGCGAGCACGCCGGTCACCATCGCGAGCCAGTTCCGGTTGCTGAGTGCGGCACCCTTGGGACGTCCGGTTGTCCCGGAGGTGTATAGCAGGACCGCGAGGTCGTCCTCGGTGGGCCAGTTCGCCGGCGGATCAGCCGGTCCGGATTCGACAAGTGCCTGGTAGTCGTCGCCGACTGCGAGGACTATTGGTGCGTCCGGTCCCGCAAGCTTCTGGGACAGTGTCTTCGCGTCGCTCGTACCAGCGAAGACGACCTTCGCCGAGCAATCCGTGACGATGTCGGCGACCTCGTCGACATGGAGACGTGCGGCGAGTGCGGTGCGCACGAAGCCGAACAGGAAGGTCGCCTGTTCGATCTCGAGAAACTCCGGGCGGTTCTCCATCCAGATCGCGACGCGGTCACCGCGCTCGAGGCCCAGCTGCTTCAAGGCGTTACCCAGTCGGCAGACCTGCCGTTGGAGTTCGGCGAAGGTTAGTCGCCCGCTCGGATCGTCGTACGCCGTCACTGTCGGATGATTCGCGTAGCTTCGGGCCATCAGCGCGGCCATGCTGTGGTGCTTGCTCATCACTGACCGATGAACTTCGGTTCGCGCTTCTCGATGAATGCCGCGATACCTTCGGCGCCGTCGCGGCTTCGGTACAGCTCGGAGAGCGCCTGCTGCTCCAGGCCGAGGCCGACCTCGAGCGGTACGTCGGCGCCCAGGTCGACGATCCGCTTGGCCGCACGCACGGCCAGTGGCGCGTTCGCGGCGATCGTCTGGGCGAGTTCCATGACTGTCGGCATCAACTCGTCCGGAGGGCAGACATCAGACACGACTCCGCGCCGCCGCAATTCCTCAGGGCGGTAGAACCGGCCGGTGACGGTGGCTTCCTTGGCGAACCGAGTTCCCGCGGCGCGGGCGAGCCGCTGGGTGCCGCCGCCGCCCGGGATGAGACCGAGCTTCACCTCGGGCAATCCGAACTTGGCTCGTTCCGAGGCCAGAATCAGGTCGCAGCACAAGGCCAGCTCCATGCCTCCGCCGAGGGCGTAGCCGTTGACTGCCGCGATCGTGAACTGAGGCAGCCGTTCCAGAGCCGAGAAGGTACGTCGGCTCAACCGCTGGTAGTCGTCGAATGCGTCAGGGGCGACGCGGTCGTACTCACCGATGTCGGCGCCGGCGACGAACCCGCGACCGGTCCCGGTGAGGACAAGCACCCGAACCTCAGGATCGCGGTGCAGCTGATCGAGGTATTCACCCAGCCTCTCCACCAGGCTGCGCGACAAGGCGCCGAGGGCTTCCTCGCGGTCGATTCGCAGTACACCGACCGCGCCGTCACGCTCCTCCACGAGATGGTCGTGCAGCCTCATCATGCACTCACCTCGCGGAGCGCGTGCAGTTCGTCGGCGCTCAGGACCTCGGCCAGGATTTCGTCGTTGTGCTCGCCGACCGCCGGGGGACGGAGCCGCTGGCGCCACGGCGTCTCGGAAAGGGTGATCGGGCAACCAATCAGCTGCAGCGGCGTACCAGAGGCATGCATCACGTCCACGAGCAGCGGTGATCCGTCGGCTACGAGTTCCTCGTAGGCCTCTTTCATCGTCCGTACCGGTGCCGCCCAGAAGCCGGCGTCAAGCAGGGCGTCGAGTAGCTCCGTCGACTTGCGCTGCGCCGCGAGCTCGTCGATGCGTCGCTTCGCGGTGTCGCGATCGAGCCACGGGTCGAGTTCAGCGAGCTCCGGATCGGCGAAGACGTCTGCGATGACGTCCAGTGGCCCCATGGCAACGGCCAGCCAGCCGTCGATGGTGCGGTAGATGCCGAAGGGCGCGGAGAGCCAGGGCTGGGCGATACCGGCCTCGGAGCGGGGGAACTCGAGGTCGTGGTTGACCATCGCGGAGATCTCCTGCGTCAGGATCGCCATGGTGGCGTGGTAGAGATCCACCTCGACGCGCTGTCCGATGCCGAAGCGCTCACGGGCCAGGAGCGCGGCGAGGATGCCGTTCGCCAGGGTGAGTGCACCGGTTGCGTCGCAGAGCGAGGTCCCCGCAGCCGTCGGTGGGTCGCCGGCCGTTCCGGTGTTGAAGGCGAGCCCGGTGGCCGCCTGGATCAACAGGTCCTGGCCCGGCCGGTTCTCACGCGCGTACTTCGTGTCCTGACCCCATCCCGACCCGGAGCAGTAGATGATGTCGTCGCGGACCGCGCGGAAATCGTCGTACCCCAGGCCGAGCCGGTCCATGACTCCCGGGCGGAAGTTCTCGACGACGACATCGCAGGTGGCGGCCAGGCGCAGCAGGGCGTCTCGTGCGGCCGGCGCCTTCAGATCGAGGGCGACCGATCGCTTGTTGCGGTTCATGGCGACGAACGCCGCGGAGTCGCCGGCCAGCAGTTCGCCGGCGTACGTGAGTCCGCGCTCCCACTCACCTGTCCCTGGGCGTTCGACCTTGATGACGTCGGCGCCGAGGTCGCCGAGCAGTTGAGTCGCGAACGGACCGAGCATCATCTGGGTGAAGTCGAGGACGCGAATGCCCTCGAGTGCACTGGGCGTCGGCTGGCGGTCCGGCGTCATGTGGGCTCCTTGTCGCGGGCCTTGTCCAAGGCGTGGATCAGATCGGCGTGGATCGCGGAAGCGGACTCGCCTCGGCGCAGTGCTTCGGCGAGCCGGATGCCGGCGGCCTCTTGATAGGCAGGCCACCAGGCGGCGCGAGGGCGGAGGTACGACGATTCGATCGTCGCGCGGGTGCCGGAGAAGAAGCCGCCGACCACCTCGTCGGCGGCCGGGTCGAGCCAGACCGATCGACTCGCCGGCTGACCATCGTTGCCCAGCACAACCGTTCCCTGGACGTCGGCGCCGGCCATCCAGGCGGCGAAGGCAGCGGCTTCGTCGGGGTGCTTGCCGGCGGCGCTGACCGCGAGTCCGGCGCCGCCGAGCACGGCTGCGGGGCGTTCGCCGACGGACGGCGGTTGGCAGAATCGCAACCGACGGCCGCGTGTCTCCGGGCGTTGGTAGTTGGTGTAGCCGAAGAGCAGGGGAGCGTACACAGGCGCGTCGGAGGACTCCGAGGACATCAGGTCCAGCAGCCCGGGCGGGTTCAGCCGAAAGGAGCGTTGGTCCACGAGCCGAACCAGCTCCACCAGGATGTCGACGGCTTCCTCGGCCCACAGCTCATCGGAAGCAGACAGTTCGGCCGAGATCGACAGCAGCGAGAGGATGGCGTCCGACGGATACAGCGGAAGCGCCACCGAGCCCGGGACTCCGCGCGCCAGGGTCAGAACGTCGTCCCATCGATGAGGTACGTCGCGGCCGTCGAGCCGGCTGTCATCGACAACTGCGACCTGACACGCGGCATCGACGGCGATCGCCCATTGGTTCCCGTCCCAGCTGTACGAGTCGTGGCTGCCACCGATCGAGTCCGCACGCAGTGTCTCCAGAACCGATGCGTCGAGCAAACGGTCGAGGGGGAGGAGCGCGGCTTCTCGGGCGACCGTGCCCACCATCGGGTGATCGATGAACAGCAGATCCGCGTCGCGGGCGATGTCGCTGATCGGCTGGTCATTGAAGGCGGCCAGCGGGCGCGCCGTGACGGTGATCGTCGTGCCGTGCTGTCGTTCCCAGACAGCGGCGGCCGCCCGGACGGGATTGACACAGCGAGGATGGTCCCAGCACAGGATGCGCAGCGCCATCAAGTGGCCCGCCCGGACGGGCCGAGAATGCTCAGGCCGCCGTCGACGCGCAAGCAGGTCCCGGTGACGAACGACGAGTCGTCGGAGACGAGGAACGCCGCCGCGCTCGCGACCTCGTCGGACTCACCGAAACGGTGCAGCGCGTGGGCCGAGTTCCAGTCCTCGATCAGTGCTTGCGGATCCGGTGCGGTGCGGAAGATCTCCTCGTTCATCGGCGTCATGATCGTGCCCGGCGCCAGACAGTTGACCCTGATCTTCTCGGCGCCGTACTCCACGGCGGCCTGCTGGGTCAGCGCGACGATCGCGCCCTTGGTGGCCGCGTAGCCCGCCCAGCCGGGGAACCCGACGAGTGCCTGGGCGCTCGCCATGTTGACGATCGAGCCGCCTCCTGCCGACCGCAGGTGCGGTACGGCGTACCGCATGCCGGCCCAGACGCCCTTCAGGTTGACCGCCAGCACGCGGTCCCAGTCGTCCTCGGAGATGTCCTCGACACTGCCGGGAATGGCGACTCCGGCGTTGTTCACGATCGTGGTGAGCCGGCCGAAGCGGTCCGCCGCGTCGTTCACGAATTCCTCGACCTGGGCGGTCGCGGAGACGTCGACCTGGCCCGAGAACGCTTCGGATCCCTGGTCGCGGAGCTGTCGCGCGACGCGCTCGGCGGCGTCACCGTCAATATCTGCGACGGCGACCTGAGCGCCGTCGGCGGCCAGCCGGGCGGCGACCGCCGCACCGATGCCGGCGCCGCCGCCGGTGACGACACAGCTCTTGCCGGTAAGTCTGTTCACGCGGGTTCCTGTTCACCTACTGTGGAGAAACGATTTCCTAATCGTTGTCGGCAGTGCATTGGAGTGTCAAGTGGATCGAGCGGATCTAGAATCCCGATCTCACACCCGGGGCGAGGAGCGGTGATGGCGACCATCAAGGATGTTGCGACACGCGCTGGGGTCGCGCCGTCGATCGTGTCCCGGCTGCTCAACAACGACCCGACCCTCCGGCTGCGTCCGGAGACCAGGGACCGGGTCGAGGCCGCCGTACGGGCTCTCGACTACACCCCGAACCGGGCGGCGCGGGCGCTGCGCGGTGCGCGCGCCGGAGCGGTCGGCGTCGCTCTGCCGCATCTGACCAGCCCGGTCTACGCGCAGATCCTGAGCGGCGCGGAGGCGGAGGCCCGGCGCTCCGACTTCCTGCTGGTGACCGTCGAGGTCGAGGCGCTCGCCGCGGATCCGGCCGGATTCCAGCGCTTCGTGCGTGGGGGAGCGATCGACGGACTGCTGCTGCAGCGTGACGGCGTACCGGCCGACGAGGTGGTGATCGAGAACCTTCGCGCCCTGGGGCTGCCGTTCGTCATCGTGAACGAACGGGTGGCCGCGCCGCTGGCGGGCGTCGCGCTCGACGACCGTCAGGGCTCCGCGCTCGCAACCGGGCACCTCCTGGCGCTCGGGCATCGGGAGATCGCGCACCTGGCCGTCGGCGGAAGCACCAATCGGTCCCACGACCGCCTGGAGGGGTGGCGGGAGGCGATGGACACCGCCGGCCTGCCGGCTCGGCCGGACCTGGTCGCGGACGGGGGGAGCACACCGGAGACCGGGTACGCCGGCATGATGAAGCTGCTCGCGCAGAAGACGCGTCCGACCGCGGTGGTCGTCGGAACGCTGCTGTCGGCGATCGGCGCGCTCTCCGCCCTCCGCGACGCCGGTCTCCGGGTTCCCGAGGACATGTCGCTGGTCGGTCACCATGACGCGTGGCCCGCGCAGTACTCGAGTCCGCCGCTGACCACCGTGTCCCTTCCGCTGGAAGAACTCGGCCGCCGAGCCGTCCGGCTGCTGATCGATCAGCTGGGTGACGCGGAGCCGCGCCAGGAACTCCTGCAGTCACCCGCGCCGGTCATCGTGCGGCGAAGTACCACCTGCCCGCCGCGCGCCAGCTGACCGACCGACCCCTTGACAGCTCTGTGGCCTGCGTGCAGGATTCCGGAGAATCGTTTCTCCGATCGCCGGTCTGCGGTCGTTCGATCTCATTCGGGAGGCTCGCTTGGCTGCACCGACCGCCACGTTGCCGGCCGCACGGCCTACGGCGTGGAAGCGTCTGCTCCAGCACCTGCGCTCGGACTACCTGCTGTACCTGATGGTCGTTCCGGGGCTGCTGTACTTCTGCGTCTTCCGCTATGCCCCGATGTACGGCGCGCTCATCGCGTTCAAGAGCTACCGCGTCCTGGACGGGATCACCGGAAGCCCCTGGGTCGGCTGGCACAACTTCGCGCAGATCTTCAGCAGCCCGTACTTCGGCAACATCCTCACGAACACGGTCCTGATCAGCGTCTACAAGATCATCGTCGGTACGCCGGCCGCGGTCGCACTCGCGCTGCTGCTGCACGAGGTCCGCGTCCGGTGGTTCAAGCGCGCCGTGCAGACCATCACGTACCTTCCGCACTTCCTCTCGTGGATCGTGGTGTTCGGTATCGCGCTGGTCGTCCTGTCGCCGTCCAGCGGCCTGGCGAACAAGGGACTCGAGGCGTTCGGTGTCAGCCCGATCGAGTTCCTCTCCGACCCGACGTGGTTCCGCAGCGTGCTCGTCGGTTCGGACGTGTGGAAGAACATCGGCTGGAACGCCATCGTCTATCTCGCGGCACTCGCGGCGATCTCGCCGACGCTGTACGAGGCCGCCGCGGTCGATCAGGCATCGCGCTTCCGCCGCGTCTGGCACATTTCGCTGCCGGGGATCCTGCCGGTCATCGTCCTGGTGACGACGCTGAACATCGGCCAGCTGCTGAGCGCCGGATTCGAGCAGATCTTCGTGTTCTACAACCCCGCGGTCTATTCGGTCGGCGACATCATCGACACCTGGGTCTACCGGCAGGGCATCCAGGGCTTCCAGTACTCGGTCGCAGCCGCGGTCGGGCTCTTCAAGGGACTCGTGGGGTGCGTCTTGCTGCTGGCCGCGAACTGGGCCGCCAAGCGCTGGGCGAAGTCGGGACTGTGGTGAGGACGATGGCTACCCAATGGCAGGAACGAATCGACTCGATCGTGAAGCCCGTCCGCGTCAAGAGAGTGCGGGACGGCAGGTTCTGGGACATCGGTGTGTGGACGGTGCTGGCTCTCGTCACCCTGGTGACGTTGGCGCCGCTCTGGTACGTCCTCGTCATCTCGGTCACGCCGACCGACCTGTGGGCCCGGACCAACGGATCGCTGTTCCCCACCAACATCACCTTCGCCGCGTACCAGCAGCTGCTCGAGAACGGCCGGCTGTTCCGCGCGATGGGGGTGAGCGTCTACGTGACGGTGGTCGGTACGGCGCTCAGCCTGGTGGCCACGACCCTGATGGCGTACCCGCTGGCGCGGAAGCGGTTCAAGTTACGGCGGCCGATCCTGCTGGTCGTCCTGTTCACCATGTTGTTCAACGGTGGCCTCATCCCGACGTACCTGATCGTGCGGGACCTCCACCTCCTGGACAGCTACTGGTCGTTGATGCTGCCCAACCTGGTGAGTGCCTTCAATCTCCTGGTGATGAAGGCGTTCTTCCAGTCGCTGCCGGACGAGATCGAAGAGGCCGCCCGCATCGACGGAGCATCCGAGTGGCAGATCCTGTGGCGGATCGTGCTGCCGTTGTCCAAGCCGATCATCGCGACGATCGGCCTGTTCTACGCCGTCGCCGAATGGAACAGCTTCTTCGACGCGGTGCTCTACATGTCCGACGCGGACAAGCAACCGCTGCAAGTGGTCCTTCGCTCGATTCTGACCTCGGGCAACCTCTCTGCGTACGCCGACGTGACCGCGGCGGACACCCCGCCGCAGCAGTCGTTGCAGATGGCGGCCGTCGTCATCACGACCATCCCCGTTCTGCTGGTCTACCCGTTCCTCCAGCGCTACTTCACCGCCGGCGTCCTGCTCGGATCGGTCAAGGATTAGTTCAAAGGAGACCAAACACCATGCGCTCATTCAAGCCCGTTGCCGCCGGCGCCGTGGCGACCGTCCTGCTGGTCACGGCCTGCAGCGGCGGTGGCGGCAGTTCCGGTGACGCCGACTCGTCGACCATCGAGCTCTTCGCTTCGGTGGCGACTCCCGTTGCCGGGCCACCTGGTGACGACTATTTCTGGAAGAAGCTCGTCAAGGACGCGACCGGCGTCGACGTGAAGCTGAACTTCGTGACCGAAGGAAGTCAGTACACGCCGAAGCTGCAGGCGCGAGCGGCGGCGAACGACCTCCCGGATCTGTTCTACTCCGATGCGACGACGCAGAGTCAGTTGAGTTCCCAGGGTCTGGCTGGTGACTGGACGCCGTTGCTCGACAAGATGCCGACCTGGGTCAAGGAGCACGAGGTCGATCGGTTCAAGCCGGTCGGGACCTTCGACGGCAAGCTGACGGGACTCACGGGCCGCACCGGGTATCCGTACAAGCCGGTCGTGGTCATCCGTAAGGACTGGCTGCAGAAACTCCATCTCAGCGAGCCCAAGACGCTCGATCAGTACCTCGAGGTCATGAAGGCCTTCACCGAGCGCGACCCGGACGGTAACGGCAAGAAGGACACGTACGGCTGGACCGGGGCGATCAAGGCGGACGGCAGTCTCTTCGGCTTCGACCCGATCTTCGGTGCCTTCGACGCGCTCGGTGTGTGGCAGCAGAGCGGTGATTCGGTCGATTTCGTCGGGACGTCCGACAAGTACCGCGACGCCTTGGCGTTCATCGACAAGATGAACAAGGCGGGTGTCATCGACCCGGACTGGAAGGCGCAGAAGCCGGAAGACACCGCCGTCAAGTACCAGTCCGGCAAGGTCGGCCTCATGCAGAACGACTGGTGTGCCGCACTCTGCGCCGGGAACTACTCGCTGTTCCACAAGGGCAACCCCAAGGGAGCGGTCGAGATCATCGATCCGCCGACCGGGCCGAGCGGTGCCAGCGGCTCGGGCACCTATTCGGCGGCGGGCATGATGCTCGGCATCTCCCAGAAGGCCATCGACGCCGGCAAGGGGGAGAAGATCGCCAAGGTACTCGACTGGATGGCCGGCCCCGGCTACATCCCGACCGTGTTCGGTGAGGAAGGCGCGACCAAGGGGTACGTCAAGGACGCCAGCGGGAAGATTCGCCTGAACAACGCCAATACCGATTACGCCAGCAACCTGCAGCTTGTTGCCGTGGGCATCAAGGGCACCACGGACGAACTCAAGAGCCGGTACGGCGGCGCCTCGACGACGCAGGGCGATGGTTCCAGCTGGTCCGCCAACGAGTGGCTCGACAAGATGTCGAAGTACCCGAAGAAGGACATCACCAGCTTCGCGGCACTGCCACCGCCGCCGGTCGAGAGCGGTGCGGACCTGACCAGAGTTATCAACGAGGGTGCGTTCAAGTTCGCCAGTGGCACGCAGCCGTTGTCCGGCTGGGCCGACTACGTCGCCAGCGTCAAGAAGACCGGACTCGACACCTGGACGCAGAACGCGCAAAGCCGGCTGAAGGAAGTCGGCCCCGTCCGCTAGATCAGCGGACTCAACGACAGGAGATGCACCGCGGTGGCAGGGTACGACGCGTACGACTTCGACTTCGATCTGCGGCGACGGATCGCCGAGACGCTCTGGACGACCAGTGGATGGTCGACGGTCGCGCTCGTACCGGGAACGGTGTGCGGCGTGGGAGGCTGCTTCTCCCCGCCGTACGCCGCGCCGCAGGCCAGGTTGTCCGTCGTACTGGAAGCAGACGGCACGCGGATCACCGACACCGGAGCCTCGGGGATGCACGGCACCGGTCTGTTGCCGTCCGGCGGCACCTGGCGGCTGGACGGCGTCGAACGGCGGGGCACCTATCATCGTCGGCACGACGGCAGGCTGGTGTCCCTGCAGGTGCGTTCGGAGCTGACACCGTTGCACGGCCGGCCTGGATACGCGCTGCTCGTTGCCGTGCGCAACCGTTCGGAGCGGACCTTGCCGCTGCGGCTACGTCCTGAGCTGTCGGCGGGGCCGGTCGGGACAGTGCCGTTGGGGGAGTGGGGGTGGATGCCTCCGGAGCCTGACGCCGTGCTGCCCGGGCGGTTGGTGCACGGCCCACTGGAAGTGGTGCTCGGACCGTCGGACGAGGCCGTGTTCGAGTTGGCGGCGCTCCTTGACGGTGCGACGCCAGCTGAGTCGCCGGCCCGCCTGGCGGCGGAGTCGCGGGCCGCGGTCGGGCGACGTACCGCGCAGGTGCTCGCTCGTGTCCCGCGGCTGACGGCCGAGTTGCCCGGGCTGGACGAGTACTACCGACGGTCGCTCGCCAGCGGCCTGGTCTGCCTCTGGGACAACCCGTCGTTCGCCACCGTGCCGTTCCCGGCGACATCGGGAATCGACGGCGGTGCGCTGTGCGCGTACGCCTGGGATACGGGCGGATACGCACCCCACACGCTTTCGCTGATGCTCGGCCGCGGCGTGGGCGACGTACTCGAGGCGATGGTCAAGGCGGACCTGACCGATCACTACGCGATAACTCCCGATGGCGCCGGCACGGGCGTCGCGTACGCCTACAGCGCCTGGTCGTTGGTGATGCTTGCGCGAGCGGCTGCTTGCCACGACGGCATCACGCCGGAGCTGGTGGCGCGACTGCACGAGACGGAGACGCTGCTCGCCGATCGGTTCCCGACAGCGGGTGAGCTGAGAGACTACGGTGCGCAGGAGAACCTGCTGGAGATGAGATCGACCGGCTGGGAGCACGTCGTCGCCAGCCCGAACGCGGAGCGGGCGTCGAGCCTGGACTCACTCGCCGACCTCGCCGACCAGTACGGCGTACCGCTTCGTGCCGATGACCTGCGTGCACAGGCTGGGCGGATCCGTGACGCCGTCAGCCAGGAGCTCTGGGACGAGACGGCCGGGTGGTTCAAGAGCCGCTATCCGGACGGGCACACCGAGCTCGCCTACTCGGTGCAGGCTTTCGACGTGTTGCGTGCTGGGGCCTGTACGCCGTCCATGGCCAAGTCACTGTTGGCGCATCTGCGCGACGGCGCCTTCCTCGCCGACTACGGCGTCAGCAGCGTGTCGGGCGAGGACCGGAAGCACTACGAGCTGGGCGACCTGGACTGGTCCGGCGGCGGCGCCTACACGGGTGAGGCTCCGCAGTTGGCGCTCACGTTGTGGGAACGGGGCGAGTCGCGTCTCGCCTGGGACGTCCTGCGGCGGGTGCTGTGGATGGGACGGCACTTCCCGTACTTTCCACAGGACCACTTCTGCGATCGTCCCGCTGTTCAGCAGCGCGGCCGGCGTACGAACGTGATCGCCGGCTTGACCGGCACGGAGGCCGTGCTGCTTGGCCTGGCCGGTTTGCGGCCTCAGGTGAACGGAGCACTCGACCTCAAGCCGCCGACCTGGCTGCCCACCGCACTGGAACTGCGCGGCCTCGTCTACCACGGGCACGAGATCGACCTCGCGCTGTCGTCCGAGCACTGCGAGATCTCGGTGGACGGCCGCATCATCTATTCCGGCGAGGTGGCCCCGCTGCAGATTCTGGGAGCCCGGTGACCAGGCCGTTCTTGTAGGCCAGGACGACGAGCTGTGCGCGGTCGCGCGCGCCGAGCTTGTTCATGGCGCGTTGGATGTGGGTGCGCACGGTGAGGACGCTGAGGTGGAGGTCGCCGGCGATTTCTTCGTTGGACTTGCCGTCGGCGGCCAGTTTCATGACCTCGAGTTCGCGGCCGGTGAGGTCGCGGATCCCAGGTGCCGTAGGCAACGGAGGACTCTGCGCGGGAGGTGGCGTGGCGAGAAACTGGGTGATGAGGGCCTTGGTCGCCCCTGGTGAGAGCAGGCTTTCGCCGGAGGCGACGACGCGGATGGCCTCGAGCAGGGCGTCGGTTGTCACGTACTTGCCGAGGAAGCCGCTGGCGCCGGCGCGGAGGGCGCGGGCGACGTGTTCGTCGTTCTCGAAGGTCGTGAGGATGAGCACCCGGGTATCCGCGAGGCCGGGGTCGGCGCAGATCGTCTCGGTGGCGGTCAGTCCATCGGTACCGGGCATCCGCACATCCATGACGACGACATCGGGCCGGTGTTCGCGGGTGAGCCTGATGGCGTCCGCGCCGTCGGTGGCTTCTGCGACGACCTCGAGGTCGTCGCAGGAGTCGATCAGCATCCGGAAGGTGCCTCGGAGGAGCGCCTGGTCGTCGGCGAGGAGAACGCGGATGGTCATGGTGTCGCCTGGGGTGCTGATTGACGTGCGGTGGGCAGGGAGAAGACGACCTCGAACCTGTCGCCCTGGTGTTCGCTCACTCGCAGATCTCCTCCGACCGCCCGGGCGCGCTCGCGCATGCCGATGATCCCGTAACCGCGGTGGTCGACCCCGGAGTCATCGCCGGCGGAGGTCTCGTTGGTGATCGTGACGGTCAGTCGGACGCCGCTGTAATCCAGGTGCAGCGACGCGGACCCGGACGCCGAGTACTTGGTGGCGTTGGTGAGGGCTTCCTGGATGATGCGGTACGCGGTCAGGTCGATCCCGGCCGGCAACTCTTGTGGCTCGCCCACTACTTCGAAGTCGACGGTGAGGCCCGCGGATCGGCAGGTCTCGAGCAGATCTGGAAGCCGTGCCAACCCTGGCGCGGGTTCAAGGCTCTCCTCGTCGGTGCTGCTCTGACGAAGGACGCCGACGGTGTCGCGCAGTTCGAGCATGACCGACGACGTGGTGATCTGGAGCTCGGCGAGGATCTTCTTGGTAAGTTCCGGGTTGCTCTCGAGGAGGTGCGCAGCGGTGCCCGCCTGCGCGTTGGCCACGGCCATGTGATGGGCGACGGCGTCGTGGAGGTCGCGGGCGATGCGCATCCGTTCCTCTGTGACCCGTAGCCGAGCCTCTTCCTCGCGCGTCCGCTCGGCGTGTTCGGCGCGGGCACGGACGGCGCCGAGGTAGGCGTGCCGGAGCCTGGATCTGCTGCCCATGACGAGCGGGAGCACCAGCCACAGGGCGGGGCCGATGGTGCGCAGCGCGACGGTTCCGTCGAGGTTGACGCCGACGGCGGTCACCACAACCAGCACGGTTGTGGTGCCGCCGTAGATCCAGGCCGTCCGCGAGGTGGTCGTGACCGCAAGCCAGTACAGGGCAACCATCACCGGCGCCAGCAGGAGCGGTGTCAGGAGGTAGCCGAGGCTGCCCGTTACGACCGCGCAGATCGTGGTCGCCGCGACCGTGACCCGCGGGTGCTCGCGGGCCTTGAACAAGCTCAGACACGCGAGCGCTGTCACGGCGTCGGCGACCCAGACGTCTTGCGGATGGCTGTCGCCTGGGCCGACCAGGTGCACGCCGAGGACGCCGCTGCCGAGCACCGCGAGCACGACTCCGGTGTCCGTCAGCCACGGATGCCGCTCGGCGTACTCATCCAGGTTGACCATAGGCGCCCATCCTCTCGTCGGCCTTCTCCATTGTCCCCCGGTTCAGCTTCGCGCCCTCGACGTCGACGCCGGGCAGGATCTTGTCGAGCCACTTCGGTAGCCACCAGGCGTGGTGGCCCAGCAGCGCGAGAACGGCCGGCACGATCGCCAGGCGGACCACGAACGCGTCGAAGAACACTGCGGCGGCGAGGCTGAAGCCGAGCATCTTGATGAACGGGTCGGCCTCGGTCACGAACCCGGCGAAGACCCCCATCATGATCAGGGCCGCGGCGACCACGACGCGCCCGCTCTGCCGCATTCCGGTTTCGATCGCGGCACTCGGCGCTGTGCCGTGCACGTACGCCTCCCGCTTGCGCGAGACCAGGAACACCTCGTAGTCCATGGCCAGGCCGAACACCACCCCGATCATGAAGATCGGTACGGCGCTCTGGATCGGCCCGGTCTGCTCGACGCCCAGCAGGCCGGCGGCGACGCCTTTCTGGAACACGAGGACGACGGCGCCGAGGGCTGCCAGCACCGAGAGCAGGAACCCGAGGGCTGCCTTGATCGGCACCAGAATCGAACGGAACACCAGCAACAGGAGGAGGAACGCGAGGCCGACCACGGTCGCGAGGTACGGCACCAACGCGCCCTGGATCTTGGCCGACAGGTCGATGTTGATCGCCGTGGTTCCGGTGACCTTGAAGGTGGCACCGGTGCTCTCGGTGAGCCCTGATCTCTTGCCGCGCAGCCTGTTCACCAGTTCCTTGGTCGCGGCGTCGGTCGGACTGGTGGAGGGCACTGCCTCGAAGAGTGCGGTGTCTGCCGCATCGTTGAACATCGGCGGCGAGATCGAGACGATCCCGTCGGTCTTCGCGACCTTGCCGGCGATCGCTGCGACTGCCTTCTTGGGATCAGTCGCTCCCTTGGCGTCGACCACGATCATCAATGGACCGTTGAAGCCAGGCCCGAACGCCTTGGCGAGTTCGTCGTACGCACGTCGTTGGGTGGTCGTGGTCGGCCTCGCCTCGTCGCCTGGCATCCCCAATCGCAGTCCTGCCGCGGGAATCGCGAGCGCACCGAGCAGCACTACGCCCAGAGTCAGTACGGCAACCGGGCGTCGCAGTACGAACTTGGCCCACCGGTGTGCACCGCTCAGCGCCGGGACCTTCCTGTCGAGCTCGGCCTCCTCCTCGCCCACCAGCGTGCTCCGTCGAGCTGAGCGGGACAGGACCTTCTGAGGAACGAATCCAAGAACCGCCGGCACCAGCGTGAGCGCCACCAGCACCGCCACAACCACCGCTGCGGCGGCGGCCAGCCCCATCTTCGTCAGCATCGGCATTCCGACCACCGTCAGCCCGGCGAGCGCGATCACCACCGTCAGTCCTGCAAAGGCGACAGCAGAGCCCGCCGTGCCGACCGCCAGCGAGACAGCGTCGATCGCGGGTAGACCACGGCCTCGTTCCTCGCGATACCGAGCAACCACGAACAAGGCGTAGTCGATCCCGACGGCAAGCCCCAGCATCAGGGCCAAGGTGGTGGACGTCGCCGACAGGCCGAACGCATCGCTGACAGCCAGGAGCGACAACATGCTCACCGCGACCCCGACCAGAGCGGTCAGCAGCGGCAGACCGGCAGCCACCAGAGACCCGAGCGTGATCAGCAGAATCACAGCGGCCAGTCCGATGGCGATCAACTCGGCGATGCCGGCCGGACCAGCGGCCTCCAGCGCGTCACCGCCCGCATCGACAGTCAGCCCTGCTGCCCTCGCGCCGCCGGCGGCGGCGTCGATCTCTGCTCGGCTGGCCGCCGTCACCTCGTTGGCGGGCACCTTGTACGTCACACTCGCGTACGCCGCTGAACCGTCGGTGCTGACCGCGTGGGACTCGAACGGGTCGCCTACCGTCGCCACCTGCTCACCACCGGCAAGCCGCTTGACCGCTGTCTCGATGGTCGACTTGAACGGCTCGGCGCTGACACGTCGGCCCTCGGGCGCCACGAAGACCATGGTTGCGCCGCCGGCCTCAGCTGTCAGGCCGGGGAATCGCTCCTGCATCAACTCGAACGTCTGCTGCGACTCGGTGCCAGGCATCGAGAAGTCATCGGGAGGCGCCGCCGGCGCTGTCAGTCCCGAGAAAATCGCACCGCCCAGAATCGCCAGCCACGCGAGGACAACCGAGAGCCGGTGCCTGAACGCGAACCTGCCGAGTCCTGCCAAGATCGTCGCCACAAGAAGTCTCCATCTCAAGAATCTGGAGACCTCACGCTCCCAACCGGGACCGCCCCGCGTCGTCGTTCGATCAACGACACTTGACTACTCAATCCGCAGTACTCCTCGCAGCCGCGGCCCCTGCAGGTGCAGTACTGGAGGCTCACTCAGGCGTGGAGTTCGCCGGCCTCCTGGTGCGGGGCGGCTTCGATGTCGGACAGGAGGGTGTCGCGGCAGCTGTGGAGGTCGGCGAGCAGAGCCTTGACAGCCTCGTCCGGGTCGCCGCTCCGGATCGCGTCGAGGACCGCCGCGTGCCGATCGGTCAGGGCGATCAGGTCGAGGCCGGCATGTGAGCGCACCTGTGCGATGCACAGTTGCGTCTCGCCCATGACGGTCTCGTGCATCCGGCGCAGCCGTTTGCTGCCGGTGGCGGCGACCAGCGCGCGGTGCAAGGCGACGTCGGCTTCGGTGTGCTCGGTGTGCTGGTCGCGCTCGGCTGCGATCCGCATCAGCGCCAGCGAGCGGTCGGCGTCGCCGGGCACCTCGCCGCGGCGCGCGAGCGTCATCACCGCCTTACACTCGATCGGCTCCCGGGCGTAGTAGAGGTCGCTCACGTCGTCGGCGGACAGTTGTGGGACGACCGCGGTGCGCCGGGGTCCTCGACGAAGAAGTCCTTCGTTCGTCAGCCGGTCCAGCGCGGCCTTGGCGGTAGGCCGGGCGACCGTGAACCGGTTGGCGACCCAGATCTCCGAGAGCTTTTCTCCCGGTGGGATCTCGCTGGCGATGATCTGCTTGCGCAGCGCGGTAGTCAGCGAGTCGGTCAGTGAGGTGCTCTCGAGTTCGACACTCACTCCTACCGCCTCCTTGGATGTCATCTCGGCCGGGTCTCGGCCTGGGATGTCCGCATCCTAATTGATCGCTAGCCGAACTGCCTGACAGGTGTACTGGTCATCGGAACGTCACCCGATCCGCGTTCAGCGCCGCGATCCGGTCCCAGTCGTACGTGACGCCGAGACCCGGGCCGGTCGGTACGCCGACGCAGCCGTCGTCCCCGACCGCGGACAGGTCCTCGGCGTAGTCGTCGGCGAAAACCTCCGGCAGTGACGGGTTGCCGGTGGTGGGGTCGAGGAGCCCGAGCTCGTAGTAGTTCGTGTTCCGGATCGCCGCCATGCAATGACGCTGCGCCGGACCGGCGGCGTGCACTTCCAGATCCAGCCCGAGCGCCTCGGCTGCGTGTGCGGTCTTCATCACGCCGGTGATGCCAAGGTCGAGTTCCGGATCCGCGCGGAGGAAGTCGGTCGCACCATCGAGTGCGAGCGCGGTCCGCAGTTCGAGGCTGCGGACGAACTCGGTGATGAGCAGCGGCGTACGAACCCGGTCGCGGAGGATCCGGTGCGCCAGCGGTGCGTCGCCGCGCAGCGGGTCCTCCCACCAGTAGGCGCCGACTTCGTCGCAGAACCGGCCGAGCTTGAGCGCCTCCGCGAGGGTGGGCAGGCTCTTGCCGGGGTCGGTCATGATGTCGCTGCGGCCGGCCGACCCCTCGGCGGTCGCACCGAAGATCTCGATCTCGTCGCGAGCGGTTCCGGCCGACCGTCCGTGGATCTTGAAGCCGGGTACGCCGCGACTCGCGCACTGGTCGGCGAAGTCGCGGTAGCTGTCCGCGGTGGCGAGTGTGCCGAGCCCGTGCCCGCCGCCGACCGTGCTCACGTACGCGGGCAGCCGGTCCCGGTACCGGCCGAGCAGGTGGGAAATCCCGAGCCCGGCCAACTTGCCGGCGGCGTCCCACAGGGCGATGTCGATCGCACCGGCGCCGATCCGGTCGGTCTTGGCGAAGCCGCCGTTGTAGCTGTCCCAGATCGCCTCCCGGTCGTGCAGATCACGGCCGACGAGACTGGTTGCCATCGCCTTGACCTGTGCGATCGCGTACGGCGGGGCGCTCCACATCACGACGTACCCGCCCTCCGCGCCGTCGTCGGTGCGGATCCGGATCCCGAAGCGGCGGGTGGTCCGGCTCGGTGGTGTCGCTGCGGTGAGCGGGTCGCCCACACGGTCGTAGCGACGTACGACCGTGTGGTCGAACTCGATCAGCTCGACTTCGGTAATGGTGGACATGAACCTCCTATTTGAGGCCGGTGGTCGCGATGCCCTGGGTCAGGGCCTTCTGGGCGAAGAGGAACACTGCGAAGACCGGAATCAGCGTGACGATCGACATCGCGAACAGCGCGCCGTAGTTACTGAGCCCGGCTGAATCGGAGAATGTGCTCAGCCCCAGCGGCACCGTGTAGAGATCGGGGCGGTTCAGGTAGAGCAGCGGCGTGAAGAAGTCGTTCCAGGTCCAGATGAACGTGAATACGGCGGTGACGCCGATTGCCGGCGTGCACAGCGGCAGGATGACGCTCCAGAACGTGCGTAGTGGCCCGCAGCCGTCGATCGCCGCCGCGTCGTCCAACGTGGTCGGCAGCGTGCGCATGAACTGCACCATCAAGAAGATGAAGAACGACTCCACGCCCAGGAACTTCGGCAGGATCAGCGGCACGTACGTGTCGGTCAGGCCGAGAGTCGAGAAGATCACGTACTGCGGCACGACCGTCACGTGGAACGGCAGCATGATGGTCGCCAGCATGATCGCGAACATCGGCCCGCGGAACCGGAAACGCAGCCGCGCGAACGCGTAGGCGGCCAGCGTGCACGAGACCAGGTTGCCGACGATGCAGGCGATCGCGACGAACATCGAGTTCAGCATGAACCGGCCGAACGGGATGCCGAGCGAGTTCCAGCCGTCGACGTAGTTGGCCAGTGTGAGCCCGCCGCCGCCGGAGCCGTCGCCGAAGATGTCGCTGTTGTTCATGAACGACCGGGTCAGCATCCAGATCAGCGGATAGATCATGATGATGCCGAAGGCAACCAGCAGCAGATGCCGCCAGCCGCGCCGCAGCACCCACTCCAGCACGTCAGTCCTCATAGTGAACCCAGTAACGGGCCGCGACGAAGTTGATGGCGGTCAGCATGCCGATCACCACGAACAGGATCCATGCCAGCGCGCTCGCGTAGCCCATCTCGAAGTTCTTGAAGCCGGTGACGAACAGGTACAGCGTGTAGAACAGCGTCGAGTTCGACGGGCCGCCGGTCCCCGCCGAGATGATGTAGGCCTGCGTGAACGCCTGGAACGAGCCGATCAGCTGGAGGATCAGGTTGAAGAACACGACCGGGCTGAGCAGCGGCAGGATCACTGACGTGAATCGTCGCCAGGCCCCGGCGCCGTCGACCTTGGCCGCTTCGACGAGCTCCTCGGGGATCTGTCGCAACCCAGCCAGGAAGATGATCATCGGGGAGCCGAAGGTCCACACGTGCAGGATGATCAGGGTGTCCAACGCGTGCGCGGGCTCGGAGATCCAGGACCCCATCTGGATGCCGAGCTTGCCGGCCAGCTCCGGCACCAGTCCGGTGCTGGAGAACAGTTGCCGCCACAACACCGCCACCGCCACGCTGCCGCCGAGCAGCGAGGGCAGGTAGTACACCGACCGATAGATCGCCAACCCCCGAACGCCTTGGTTGAGCAGTACTGCGATTGCGAGGGCGAAGGTGAGTTGCAGCGGCACGGAGATGAACACGTACTTCGCGGTGACCCCGGCAGCCGCGAGGAAGTCCGGGTCGCTGAACATCCGCCGGTAGTTCTCCAGCCCGGTGAACCGTGGCGAGACGCCGAGGCGGTAGTCGGTGAAGGACAGATACAGCGAGGTGACCATGGGGACGAGCGTGATCAGCAGCACGCCCGCCATCCACGGCAGCAGGAACAGGTACGCGATCCGTGATCGCCGCCCCCGGGCACGCGCCCGGGTCGCCTGCTGTACCTCGTTGATCAACGCCATCGCGCTATTCCACCGGGGACTCGGACAGTGCCTGCCAGTCGCGCTGCTGAGCCTCCCACCGACGCATGCCCAGCCGGATCGCGTCCAGCCGCTCCATCGTCGCGCCGTCGTAGTGGCCGAGGGACAGGCCGTCGGCGCCGGCGTCTACTGCAGCTTTGACACTGTCGGTGAGCGTCTGGGTCGTGGCGTTCGGCCGGACGCCGAGGGCGGCGATCAACTGCTGGTCCTCGCGGAGCGCGCGGCGGCACTTCATCAGCTTGGCGCGCTTGGTCGCCACGCCTTCGGCCGTTCCGAGCTGATCGGAGTAGTCGGATTCGCGGACCGAGTCGACGTGGGTGAACGCCGAGGCGAAGTCGAGCCCGGCGCGCTCGGGCGACGCCATGTAGGTGTTGTACCGGAACTCGACCTGGCGTCCGGAGCTGGCGAGCGCCTCACGGACCAGCGCAAACAGCCGGTTGACCGAGCGCTTGCGGAACTGCAGCCACGCGGTGAACGCCTCGTTCTCGACGAGTAGCGCAGACTCGGTGTAGTTGGACTCGTCGAGCAGTTGGCGTTCGTGCAGTTCCTCGAGCCCGATCCGGCGAGACAGGTTGGCGAGGTGCGTGATCTCGCGAATCACGGCATCCCAGTCCAGCCCCTCCTCGGTGGCCTTCGCCTTGCAGGCATCACAGAAGCAGCCGCCGGTCGCCACCGCGAGCAGTTGCTGCCAGGAGTCCGGCCCGAAGCTGTGTGTCCCACCGTCGTCGCGGCCGGCACCGAACAGGACCAGGCACGTCTGTACGTAGTCCACGTCGTGGTTCGTGGCGACGTCGGCGAACAACCCGTACAGATAGTCCTGTACGTCGGGGTGGTTCAGGCAGGGGAGCGCCCGTTGAGCCTCGACTGCCTCGAACGCCCCGACGATGTTGCCGTACACGTCGCGTTGCAGGACGTCGGAGAGGTTCTCCCGTGCGTATTGCGCGTCGATGATCGTGTGCGAGATCTCGCATCCGGTGCGCAGACCGCGCCGTCGGGAGGCGGTGGTCAGCTCGTCGAGCCAGTCGCGGCCGATCAGGAAGTCGCGTTCAGTCGTCAGCGGCTTGATCCGCTTGTACTTGCTGGGATCCGGCGCCCAGTACGCCCGGCTGTCCTCCGGCACGTAGTACCGGCGGACCGGGTTGTGCGGATAGTGCCGGGCGTGCAGCGGCCGCTTCTCCTTGTGCATCAGGCCGACCAGGTACGCCGAGTTCACCTCCGCGCGGCTGGTCAGGACGTCGAGGATGTGCTCGATGCCCTCGTCGGCCAGGTCCCACGGGTACAGGCTGGCGGCGATCTCGGTCAGTGGCATAGCGGTCCTTCCGCGCGTTCGGGGTGGTTACTTCTTCAGGAGCTTGGTGCGCAGGTCGCCGAAGATCAGATCGACGGTCTGCTGGATCGAGGCCTTGTCGTAGCCGAGGTTCCGCCAGGCCTTGACCATGTCGCCGCTGAAGGCGCCCGAGGTCGGCAGCCCGTTGGGTGGCGGCGCGGTCTTGGCGTCGGCCTCGAAGCCGATGTAGGTCAGGAACTGCTTCTCCGCGTCCGACACCGAGGACGCGATCGCGTCGCGCACGGCCTGGGTGGGTGGGGCGCCGATCGTCGTACCGATGATCTTGGCGCGGTCGACGTCGTTGAGCAGATAGTCGGCGAACTTGAGCGCCGCGTCCGGGTTCTTCGTGTTGGCGGCGATCGCCAGCATGTTCGGTGACAGCGAGATCGCCTTCTTTCCCGCCCCGCCGTTACCCGGGCAGGGCATCAGCACCAGCGGATCCTTGGTCAGGCCTTGCAGCTCCAGCATCTGGTTGGAGTTGCGCATGTGGTACGCCGCCAGTCCGCGGATCATCGGCGCGCCCTCGAAGTACGGGTTCTGCTCGAGTGCCAGAGCGGTCGGGACCGAAGCCTGGGTGTCGCGGAGTTGCTTCCAGTAGGTCAGCCATTCGGTCATCAGGTCCTTGGTGAACCCGAGGTCGCCGTTCTTCGCCCACATGCCCTGGTCGTGCTGCCGGGCGTACGCACCGAACCAGTCAGCGGCGCCACCGGTGTTCGGGTCGTCGGTACCGAAGAACTTCGCTCCCTTGGCGGCGTGGATCTTCGCGCTGATCTGCGCGTACTCGTCCCAGGTGTACGAGTCCGGGTACTTCTTCACCGGTACGCCGACCTCGTCGAGGACGTTCTTCTTCGCGAACAGCCCGATCGACTGCAGCCCATGGGTCATCGCGTACTGCTTGCCGTCGATCTGGCCCGGTGCCTTGATCGCTGCGGTGAAGCCGGCGTCGGCGATGCCCTTGCCCGCCCCCAGATGCGAAGTCAGGTCCATGAGGTGCCCGCCGGCGACGAGCTGAGGCAGCAGATCGCTGGTCACCCACAGCACGTCCGGGAGGTTCTTGCCGGACATCGCGACGGTGATCTTGGTTTCGATGGCGTCGATGTCACCGAACTCGGGGCTGACCTTGATCGAGGGGTTCTTCTCGGTGAACGCCGTACACGCCTTCTGGAAGCGCTTCACCCGGTCGTCGGACCCCCAGAACATGAACCGGAGAGAGGCCGACTTGGACGAACCGGAGCCGGCCGAGTCGCCGCAGGCCGCGAGGGCCGGGGCAGCGACCGCTGCAGCGCCGAGCCCGCCCGCCAGGCGGAGCACGGACCGGCGCGACATACGGGAGAGCGGGACGGACATCGCCATCACCTTTCGCTCGGCGTGATCGGAGACAGGTGCCCGGAGACAGGTGCTCGGATCAGCTGTGGGGATGTTCCTGCGACGTATCCTTCTTTCGGCAAACTTGTCTGTCAAGATTGCAGACAAGACGAGTTTTCAGGAGAGTATTGCTATGCCGTCACTCCCGCTCAGCGCCAACATCTCGATCCTGTTCACCGAGCTGCCCTACCTGGACCGTCCTGCCGCGGCCCGGGCGGCGGGCTTCGAACACGTCGAGACGTGGTGGCCGTTTGCCGGTCCTGCTGCGTCGACGGAGCAGGTCGATGCGTTGGTCGCCGCACTGGAACGGGCAGACGTCTCGTTGTCGGGTCTGAACTTCTTTGCCGGCGACATGCCGGCCGGTGAGCGCGGCGTCGCCTGCCGCCCTGACCGCCAGCACGAACTCGCCGCCAGCACCGAGCTGCTGGTACGGATTGCCAGCCGGACGGGGTGTCGCGCGTTCAATCTGCTGTACGGCCAGCTGGATGACCGGTGGTCCGTCGCCGAGCAGCGGGACACCGCGATCCGCGCCGTACGGACTGCCGCGACCGTTCTGGCCGAGATCGACGGCATCGTGCTTCTGGAACCGCTCGCCCGTGGCCTGAACGGTGCGTATCCGCTGGTCGACGGCGATGACGTGGTCGAGCTGCTCGAGGGTCCACTGCGTTCGGCGCCGAACGTCCGGCTGTTGTTCGACGTCTTCCACCTCGGCAGCAACGGCGTCGACCTGGTGTCTGCCGCAGAGCGGCTTGCGCCGTGGATCGGTCACGTCCAGCTGGCCGACAGCCCTGGCCGGGGCGAGCCCGGCAGCGGTGGGCTGCCGATCGAGGAGACCGTGAAGGCCTTGGTTGCGGCCGGCTACCGGGGGCTGATTGCCGCTGAGTACCAGCCGACCGGGCCGACCGAGCAGTCACTCGGCTGGACCGATCGATTCGGCCGGAGGTCGTGATGAGTGCCATCGGATTTGTCGGTGCGGGCGTGATGGGAGCGCCGATGATCGCCAACCTGGTGCGCGCGGGGCACCTCGTGCGGGCGTACGGCCGATCGCCGGCATCTCGCGAACGGATCGAGGCTGTGGGCGGCACGTTGGCCGGCTCGGTCGCGGCGGTCGCGAAGGGGGCTGACGTCGTGATCACGATGGTCGCTGACTCGTCCGATGTACAG
This sequence comes from Kribbella sp. C-35, assembly GCF_046549195.1. Lineage (NCBI taxonomy): Bacteria > Bacillati > Actinomycetota > Actinomycetes > Propionibacteriales > Kribbellaceae > Kribbella > Kribbella sp. C-35. The sequence continues at coordinate 861,489 of NZ_JAJPWG010000005.1, read as the reverse complement.
GAGGTGGCGTTCGGGGCAGACGGGTTGGTGGATACGTGTGTCGAGGGGCAGGTCTTCGTCGACATGAGCACGATCGCGCCGTCGGTCGCGGTTGAGGTGCATGCGGCCCTGGCGGCGAACGGCGTACCGGCTTTGGATGCCCCGGTGAGCGGTGGTGAGCAGGCTGCGATCGACGGCACCCTCAGCATCATGGTCGGGGGAGATCCGGCGGCGCTCGAAGCGGTCCGGCCGGGGCTCTCCGCCATCGGTCGCACGATCACGTATGTCGGGCCGCCTGGAAGCGGTCAGCTCACCAAGGCGGCCAATCAGCTGATTGTTGCCGCCAACCTGCAGGCGGTCGCGGAGGCGGTGGTGCTGCTGACGCGCTCCGGTGTCGAACTCGAGGCAGCACTGTCCGCGATCGGCGGCGGCCTGGCAGGGTCAGCGGTGCTCGACCGCAAGCGCACCGCCTTCCTGGCCGGCACGTTCGATCCGGGGTTCCGGGTCGAGCTGCACGACAAGGATCTCGGGATCGTCGCCGGGATCGTGCGCGAGCACGGGCTGTCCCTACCGCAGACCGCGATCGTCACCCAACTGATGACCGCGCTCCGCGCCCGCGGCGACGGCGGGCTGGACCACTCCGCGCTCCTGCGACTCACTCGAGCCCTGAACGGAATGGAGAACGAGCTGTGAGTTCTGACCTAGCGGTGGACTGCTGGTGGTGTGTAGTCGAAGACCCAGTCGTAACGGGTGTCTTTGGTGGCGTTGCGGAGGAACATCGGCGACGCGGACCTTGACCGGTGCGGAGATCTACAAGGCCCGCGTCTGGAGCTCGCGCTACGAGTGCCCCTGCGCCGATTTCCGGAACATAACTGCCAGCAGGTGCAAGTTATGTTCCGGAAATGGGGTGTGAGTCAGCTGAGGCAGAACCGCACGTGCGCTCCAGGTCGGTGACCGGCACCGACACGACGGTGGTGGCTGGCTTCACGACTGGGCGTCCTTGTCCTTGGGGGGCTTGTGGCTGGACGCTTTGCTGCGGCGGCGGGGTTCTGCTGACCGCGGTGGGGTTTGGCGCATGTGGTCTCGGGTGCGGCCGAGGATGTCGGCGAGGGTCTCGATGTCGGTGCTGGACAGCGGGGCGAACAGCAGGTCGCCGAGTACGGCGATGTGACCTGGGAAGACCCCTGCGAGTACGGCGCGTCCCTCGTCGGTGATGGTGACGGTGATGCTGCGCTCGTCGTCGGAGGACTGCGTCCGGGTCACGAGGCCGCGCTTCTCCAGCGTCTGGGCCTGGTAGGTCAGTCCGCTGCGGCTGTAGACGACACCGTCGGCCAGATCGGTCATCCGCCGGCTGCCCGTGGGGGAGTCGCCGAGGGTGGCCAGGAGCTGGAACTGCACGTAGCTGAGATCCCCGGCCTCGCGCAACTGCTGCTCGACGGCGTGCCTCAGCAGGCTGCTCGCCTCGATGAGAGCGAAGTACGCGCCCAGCTGCGTGGCATCCAGAGGAGGCGGCGAGGAGGTCATGAGCCGACCTTATCAGTGCTTCTAACTCGAAGTACTTGCTTCTAATTCGAAGCAGTACTACGCTGATCTCAGTTGCTTCGAATCCGAAGCACAATGCCGAAGAGGAGAGATCATGAAGGCAGTACGGTTCCACGCAACGGGCGGCGCCGAGGTTCTGCGCTACGAAGACGCCGACCAGCCGGTCCCCGCCGCGGGGGAGGTGCGCATCCAGGTCGCCGGATCGGCGTTCAACCCGGCCGACGGCGGTATCCGCGGCGGCTTCCTGCCGATCCCGGTGACGCTGCCGCACGTTCCGGGGTACGACGTCTCCGGCACAATCGACGCGCTCGGCGACGGGGTGGACGGGCTCGCGGTGGGCGAGAACGTCGTCGGGTTCATCCCCATGAACGCTGACGGCTCGGCAGCGCAGTACGTCGTCGCTCCGGCGAGCGCACTGGTGAAGGCTCCGGTGCGCATCCCGCTTGCCGATGCGGCCGGGTTGCCGTCGGTCGGGCTCACTGCATCACAGGCACTCTTCGAGGCCGGCGAGCTCAAGGCGGGGCAGCGGCTGCTGATCAACGGTGCCGGCGGTCCGGTGGGCGGGTACGCCGTACAGCTGGCCAAGCGCGCAGGTGCGCACGTCATCGCCACAGCGAGCCCGCGGAGCAGCGAGATCGTCAAGGCGGCCGGCGCGGACGAGATCATCGACCACACGGCGAGCTCTGTGCTCGATGCGGTCACCGAGCCCGTCGACGTACTGCTCAACCTGGCCCCGATCACCCCCGACGGGTTCACCGCCCTGGTCACACGGGTCCGTGACGGCGGCGTGGTCGTCTCCACGACGCCGACCGTGACCACGCCCGGCGACGAGGAGCGAAACGTGCGCGCGGCCACGATCTTCGTGCACCCCGACGCGGAGGTGCTGTCGAACCTCGTCGCCCTCATCGACAGCGGCGACCTCCACGTCGAGATCGCCCGGCGCGTACCGCTGAGCGAGCTGCCCGCGATCCACCAGCAGGCCGACGCGGGCGAGATCCACGGCAAGGTCGTAGCCGTCCCTCCCGCCGTCTGAACTGACCTGCCCGGGTGGCCCATTGAAACTGCCTTTGAATGGCCCAGCGATTGCGGGCTGCTGGTGCCTACGGTCGAAGAGAACCATCACACCGACCGCTGCAAAGGATCTTCAATGCGTGCCATCACTGTCCGGAACCCCGAGGCCGACGACTACGGGCTGACCCTGGCCGAGCTGCCTCACCCTCGTGCCGCCGAGAACGACGTCATCGTGCAGGTCCACGCTGCGGGCTTCCTCCGAGGTGAGCCGGAGTGGCCCGGGACCTGGGTCGACCGCGCCGGCCGCGACCGTACGCCGAGTGTGCTCGGCCACGAACTGTCCGGCGTGGTCGTCGAGCTCGGCTACGGTACGACGGGTCTCACGGTCGGTCAGCGCGTCTTCGGGCTGACCGACTGGGCGCGCAACGGCACACTCGCCGAGTACACGGCTGTGGAGGCCCGCAACCTGGCTCCGCTCCCCGCCGACGTCGACCACATCACCGCGGCCGCTGTGGTGATGCCGGGCCTGACCGCTTGGCAGGCGCTGTTCGACCACGCTCACCTGCAGGCAGGCCAGACCGTCCTCATCCACGGCGCCGGCGGCTCCGTCGGCTCGGTCGCCGTACAACTGGCCCGCGAGACCGGAGCTCACATCATCGGCACCGGCCGGGCTGCCGACCGGGAGCTGGCCGGCACCTTGGGCGTCCACGAGTTCCTCGATCTGGACGGCGACCGCCTGGAGGACGCGGGCGAGGTCGACGTGGTGTTCGACGTGATCGGCGGTGAGATCCGCGACCGCTCCACCGCCCTGTTGCGTCCCGGCGGCACCCTCGTCACCGTCGCCGACCCGCCGACCGTCCACCCTCGCGACAGCCGCGCAATCTTCTTCGTCGTCGAGCCCAACCGCGAACAGACGGCCCAGTTGGCCGCGCGCCTCCGCGACGGGAGGCTCACACCGCTTGTCACGGAGGTCCGTGACTTGGCGGCCGTCCCCAGCACTTTCGCAGACCGCACCCGCGGCAGGATCATGATCAAGGTGAACTGACACGGTTGCCGGCCTGACCGGCTACGGGAGGATCGATGCCACTGACAAGTTACGGCGTACTGGTCGGGCGGTTGATTCGGTTCGCTCGGGAGGATCCGGATGATTTCGGGTCCTGGTACCACGGGAAGTTGTACGTCGCGGCTCCCGCTGGAGAGTACGAATGCGCGATCGACGTGTCGACGCCGAGTGGGGTGCCGGTGCAGTACCGCGAGGTGCGACATCTCAACCCGCAACTCTTCGCACCGACGGCCGCCAAGAGCGACGGCTGGCATCTGTTGGCCAGCACGCCTGCATCCGGTGCCCTCGACTATGTCCGCTCGCCGTTGCTGCGCGGCAGCGGCGGATGCGTCAGCGTTGTCTACAGTCCGCTCGTCGAATGGGTCAACACGATCCTGAGATCGCCCAGATTCGGCTGGGTCGACAGCTCGGCCGACAAGGCCTTGGATCTGCTGGAACAGCGGCTGCTCGGTTGCGAACGCGTGTACGTGTACGGCGCGCCGTACACCACCGGCAACGGCGTGCACGACATCCACTACAACCAAGGCGATCCGCCAGGCCAGTTCCAGCACCTGGACGGGATCTGGCAAGACGGCGGAACCATCATTCAACGACCAGATGGGGAACTGATCGCCTTCCTCACCAAGTTCAAACCCCAATCCCTGAACACCGACGACAACGGCCTGCCCCTGTAAACCTGGAATGCGACGGTTCAGGCCCGCAACGCCGAGGCCCTTCACCGCCTCAAACTCCAGGCAGAGAAACGCTCCTGACCTGTGCTGGCAGAGCGCGGCCTTTACGTCCTGCTTGTCGTTGGGATGGGGATTTCGAAGTGGACGGCTGGGCTGTGGCGGGGGTCTGTGCGGCCGTCGTGGATCTCGTGGGCGAGGCTGCGCCAGAAGGGTTCGGCGCCGTCGACTGCGGCGTTGGTGTGCAGGTAGATCGTGTCGTAGCCGGGGGTTTCGGCGACGAAGCGGCAGGCGAGGTCGACGAGGGCGCGGGCGAGGCCGTGGCGGCGGTGGCTGGGGCGGACGTAGACGCGGAAGAGTTGGGCGGTGGTGCCGGACGGGTACCGTTCGGCGATCCAGGGCGGGTGGGGCGGACTGTTGGGACCGTCGGCGCGGATGGCCGCGGTTCCGACGACATCCTCCTCGAGTACGGCGACGAACAGCCGCTGCCGGGGATTGTCGAAGTACGCCGCTCCGGGGTCGACGACGTCGGCGTGCCAGCGAGGGATGTAGCCGTGCCCGAACACGTGGTAGAAGGTGTCGAGCATGACCGATCGCGCGCCGTCGATGTCGGTCCGCCGCGCGCTGCGTACGACGTACTCTCCGAGGCGTCGTTCACCCAACCGACTCACGTTGTCCCTCCAGACCTGAGGCGGTCACCAACGCGCGGGTGACCGGATGCTGTGGCTCGGCCAGCAGACCGGCCGCGGTGCCGTGCTCGACGATCTGGCCGGAATCCAGTACGGCGACCCGGCGGGCGAGGGATGCGACAACGGACAAGTCGTGCGTGATGATCAGGAGTGCGCAACGCGTCGACTCCTGCAGGGTGCGCAGTACGTCGATGAGCTCGGCCTGTACGACGGTGTCCAGGCCGGACGTGATCTCGTCGCAGATCAGCAGGTCCGGTTCGGCCAGGAGAGCACGAACGAGCGCGGCGCGCTGCAATTCACCACCGGACAGCGCTGCGGGCAAGCGGGTTGCCGTTGTCTCCGGAATGCCGAGGCGGCTGAGGCCGTCGAGAGCGCGTTGCCGCGCTTCGGCACGATCCACTCCGCGCAGCCGCTCGGCCGTCCGGGCGACCTGCTCGAGTACGGGCGTGAACTCGTTGAACGAGGCCCGGGTGTCCTGGTGGACGTACTGGATCCGGGCCAGTTGTTCACGGGTCCGTCGCCGCAGCAGGGGCGACAGTCGTGTGTCGCCGAGGAGTAGGTCGCCGCTTCGATACGGATGAAGGCCTGCGATGCATCGGGCCAGCGTGGTCTTGCCGCTGCCGGAGCGCCCGACGATCGCGAGCGTGTCTCCGGACTCGATCGTCAGTGAGACCTTGTGCAGTGTCTCGGTACGGCGATGGCCCGCGACCAGGTCGTCCACCGTGAGAACAGCTGAGCCGGACGGAGGCGACGCGGGGAGCGCCCGCACTTGCTGGGCGTAGACCAGACGCCGGGTGTAGGGGTGCTGCGGTGCGGAGAGGATCTCTGCCGGCGGTCCGGCCTCGACGATGCGGCCGCTGTTCATGACCAGCACGTGGTGCGCGAGGCGGCGGACCAGATGCAGATCGTGGGTGAGGACGAGGATCGCGATGCCTTGCCGGGCGACGGCGCGCAGTTCGTCGATCAGGCCGGCGCGGATCACGGCGTCCTGGCCGGTGCTGGGTTCGTCGGCGATGAGGAGCGCCGGGCGGCCGATCAGCTCGTGGGCGAGGACGACCCGCTGCTGTTGCCCGCCGGAAAGCTGGTGTGGATACCTGCGCAGCAGTTGCTCGCCGTCGGGAAGCTGAGCTTGCTGCAACGCATCCAGGACCCGCTGCCGAACGTGTGCACGCGGTGCGTGGAGTCGTGCGATCTCCTTCAGCACGGCGCCGATCCGTCGTACCGGGTTCAACGCTCCTGACGGCTGTTGCGGCAGGTAGCCGATCGATCCCGCGATCTCCAGGTGACCGGTGGCCGCCCGCTCGCCGAGCAGGGCGAGAGCGGTGGTGGTCTTGCCGCTGCCGGACTCTCCTACCAGGGCGGTGATGCTGCCGGCCGCGAGGGTGAACGAGACACCGGACACGATGTCGCGTCCGGCGATCCGCACGCCGAGGTCGCGTACTTCGACGACGTTCATCGGGCCTCGTTCCGGAGCAAGCGGTCGAAGACGAGGTTCGCGCCGACGGCCATCATCACGAGCAGGAGCGCCGGCACGACGACGGCCAACGGCTGGACGAACAGGCCGCCGCGGTTGCGGTCGACCATCGCGGCCCAGTCGCTCGACTGCGGGGAGATGCCGACGCCGAGGAAGCTGGCCGAGGCGATCAGGTAGGTCGCACCCGTGAAGCGCGTGCCGATGTCGGCCGCGAGCGTGCGGCGCATCGATCGGGCGACGTACCCGAGACCGATGCGGATCCGGCTCTCGCCCTGGAGCCGCATCGCTTCGACGGCAGGTCGCGCGGACAGCGACAGCGCGGCGGCCCGGCTGATCCGGATCACGTCCGGAAGGTTGATAAGGGCAACGACCGCGACGAGGACCCAGACGGACTGGGGCGCGATCGACACGAGCAGCAGGAGCATCAGCATCGACGGGACCGCGAGCAACAGATCGAGCGGGCGCATCAACAGCTCGTCGAGGCCGCGGCTTCGCGTCATTCCCGCGACCAGTCCGAGCGGTACGGCGACGACGTACGTGCAGATCGTGGCGGCGACGGCGACGAGGATCAGGGACCGTCCGCCCAGCAACACCTCGTTCCACACGTCGCGCCCCACGAAATCGGTCCCGAGGCGGTCGTTGGCGCCGAACGGCACGTCCTTGGTCGTGTCGTCGGAGGCGAAGAACGGGCCGACCAAGGCAATGAGGAGCGGTACGGCGAACAAGGTCGCCGGCAGGAGGTAACCGCGCGCTGTTTTCATCGGACGTCCTCCGCCGCGGGCGCGAGCGCACGAGCCGCGACATCGGCCAGGAGGTTGACCACGACCGTGGTAGTTGCCAGCAGGACGGCCAGCCCCTGGACCACCGGGAGGTCGCGCGCCGCGACCGCCGCGGCCAGGGTGGTGCCCAGGCCCGGGACGACGAAGATCGCCTCGACGACGATCACCCCGCCGACCAGCCAGTCGACCGTGCGCGCGAGTTGCTGGACCGATGGTGCGAGCGCGTTGGGCAGCGCGTGCAGCAGCCGGATGCGGACCGGCGACAGTCCGATCGTCCTGGCATGCCGCACGTAGTCCGACTGCTGCGCGTCGATCATTCCGGCGCGCACCAAGCGGCTCAGCGAGCAGATCGGGCGCAGCAGGAGCACGACGACCGGCAGTACGAGAACGGCCGGGTTGTCGGCGAGCGACGTACCGACGGCTGTTGGCGGGAACCAGCCGAGCTGCACGGCGAAGACCGTGACCACGAGGATTCCCATCGCGAACTCGGGAGCCGAGTACAGCCCGACCGTGCTGCCGGTGATCAGGCGATCCCAGCGACTGCCCTCGCGGTGCGCGGCGAGCAGACCGAGCCCGAGCGACAGCGGAACGAGCAGTACCACCGTCAGACCGGCCAGCAGAACCGTCGGCGCGGCGGCGGCCGCCACGATGTCCGCCACCGAGCGGGGACCGATCAACGAGTGACCGAAATCGCCGTGCAGCACCGCGACCAGCCAGTCGCCGAGCCGGTGCCAGGCCGACTCGTTCAGGCCGAGGCGTTCCCGGAGCGCCGCGATGATCGCCGGGTCCGGATTGTCTCCGGCGATCGTCACCGCGGCGTCGCCGGGTAGCGCTTCGGTCAGGAAGAACATCCCCGTCATCACCACGAGGACCTGGACGATACCGAGCAGCAGGCGATGGACGACGTACCGCGTCACGCGATCCAGACCTTGTCGAAGCGTGCCCAGTTCAGAGTGTTCGCGGGGGCCTTGGCATCGATGCCTTGCACGGTCGGCGCCGACGCGACGATCCAGTCCGAAACGCCCCACCAGAGGAAGCCGCCCTCGTTGAACAGCTGCTCCTGCATGCGCAGGTACAGGTCGGCGCGTCGCTTCTCGTCGGTGGTCGACTGGGAGTCGTAGTACAGCTTGTCGAACTCCGGTCGACGCCATTGCGTGTTGTTCGTCGTCGAGCTGGTCAGCAGTCGCTGCGAGATGTGCGACTCGAGCGGCATCGCGCCCGATCGATAGCTGGCCAGCACGCCGTTCTTCGCGATGTCGGCCCAGTAGGTGTCCTTGTTGCCGAGCTTCACGTTCAAGTGGAGTCCGACGGTGCGCGCCTGGTCGCTGATCGCCAGTGCGGCCTCCTTGAGGCCGGTCGAGGCGTCGGAGGTGTCGAAATCGATCGTCAGGCCGTCGGCCCCGGCCTGCTTCACCAGCGCCTTGGCGCGCTCCGGGTCCTGACTGCGCTGGCCCAGGCCGTCGGCGTAGTAGCGGTAGTTCTTGCCGTAGAGATCGTTGCCGACCTCACCCGATCCGTGCAGAACGGACCGGATCAACTCGTCGCGGTCGACCAGGTGGAACAGCGCCTGGCGTAGCTCAGGCCGGTTGAAGGGCGGACGGTCGATCTTCATCGCGAGCCCGTGGAAGTTGCTCAGCGGAAGCCGATGGATCTGGACGGTCTTCTCGTGCGTGCGGGCGCTGGTCGGCGTGAGGTCGTGGGCGTACTCGACCTGCTTGCCCAGCAGGGCGTTCACGCGGGCCGCTTCGTCGTTGCTGATCACGAGGTGCAGCTCGTCGACGTACGGCGCCCCGTCCCAGTAGTCGGGGTTGCGCTCGGCAACGAAACTGCGACCGGGTTCGAACGACCGGAACCGGAACGGGCCCGACCCGACCGGCTTGGCCGGATCAGGTGTGCCCGTCGGCACGATATAGGTCCCGAGCGTGGCGAGCGCGTTCGGGAATTCGCCGTACGGGCGTTTGAGCCGGAACTCGATCGTACGGTCGCCGATCGCGCGGCTGTTCGCCAGATCGATCACCGACAGCGCCGACTTCGCGCGCCGGGTGGATGCCGGCTCGACGATCCGCGCGAAGCTTGCCAGCACATCCGCGGGCCGCACCGGGCGGCCGTCGTGGAAGTTTGCCTCGCGCAACGTGATCCGCCAGGTCCGCAGGTCGGCGCTCGGCTCCCATCCCTGCGCGAGCCGCGGTTCGGGTGCCATGTCGGAGCCGTAGTCTGCGAGCTTGTCGAACAGCGCCTTGGCCCGCGCGATCTCGACGTACAGGTTGGTCTGATGCGGATCGAGCACCTCGGTCGCGCCGCCACCGGAGAACACGGCCCGCAGACGCCCGCCGGTCCGCGGCTTTCCGACGGCCTGCTGGGTGCCGCTTCCGCCGGCGCACCCAGGCAGCACCGCGGCCGCTGCACCGGCCGCGGCCAGGCCGAGCAGCGTCCGACGGCTCAACGCATGACTTGACGGGGACATCTGGGACCTCACTCCTCACGACACCGGCAGACAGTCGAAAATGATAATGGTTTTCATCTCATCTGACCAACTGCCAGCCGATCCCGTGAAGCGTTCGGCATGCTCGCGTTACAGCGGCACCTTCCATTTCTGGGGGTCGAGCCCGTTGCAGTCGTAGATCTGGAGTTTCGTGCCGTCGGCGGTGGCGCCGCCGGGGCTGTCCAGGCAGCGGCCGGATTGTGGGTTCAGCAGCGAACCGTTGGCCTGCGGTTGCCAGATCTGTCCACCGGCGGTTCCGCAGTCCCAGAGCTGGACTTTGGTGAGGTTCGCCGTACCGTTGCCGACGATGTCCAGGCACTTGCCGAAGGCGCGGATGGTGCCGTCGGCCATCATGGTCCACTGCTGGCCGGGTACGGCGCCGCAGGTCCACAGTTGCGCGGCGTTTCCGTTGACTGCGGTGTTGTGGTCGACGTCCAGGCACTTGCCGGCTGCGGCCGGTCCGGTGATCGCGCCGGTGAGGCCGCCGACGGCTCCGGTGCCGAAGCGGACTTGGCATTGGTTCCCGGTGCCGAGCCACGTGGCTGCCAGGTAGAGGAACGACGTACCGTTGGCCGACGGAACGATCGGCGAACTGTAGCCGGGACAGCCGGGTGCACCCGGGCCGTAGCTGCCGGTGGGATTGACGTTGACGGGAGCCTCGAGTTCGGTCCAGCTGCCGCTGCCGAGGGAAGTGTTTGCCAGGAGCACCGATCCCGACTCGGCCATCACTGCTTTGTTGCCGGTCGGTCCGGTGACGACACGTTGGCCGGAGAGGAGCAGCGTGCCGTTCGGGCCGCCGCCCGGGATCCAGGCGACGTACGGCGTGTGCAGGAGATGCCGGCCGTCGTTGGTCTGAGCGAGGGTGCCTGGACTGTTTGTCGGTGACCAGTTGAGGCCGTCGGGGCTGGTCTTCAAGTAGACCTCGCAGGCGTGGTCCGCGTTGGTGGCGTCGCGGCACAGCTCGTAGGTCATCATGAACTGGCCGTTGGGCAGCGGGGTGATGATCGACATACCTGGGCGCGCCAGGTTGTCCGCGGGGAAGGCGACGTCCGGGGTGATGCTCCCGCTCCAGCTCGCGCCGCCGTTGGTCGAGGTGTAGTGGCCGATGATCTGGTTGTTGGTCGGCGAACCGGCTGGGCGTTCGTCGGAGATGAAGCAGGCGAGGGTGTTGTTCGGCGCGAGCAGGAACCACGGTTCCCAGATGCCTTGACCGATCGTGTTCGGTTGGCCGCTGGTCTGGGTGCAGTTCGACAGGTATTGCCAGCTGGCGCCGTGGTCGGTGCTCTTGAACACCTCGATCTTCTGGGCGGTGAAGTTGCCCTCGTCCCAGGCGGTACCGGCCGCGAGCAGGTCGCCGGCGTTGAGCCCGTTGGCGGTGCGCGGTACTTCGTAGATCACGGGCGCACCGAGATCCCACCCGGCCGTGTTCGAGGTGATCGTACTGATCGGGTTGCCACCGAACGTGGCGCCGCCGTCGGTACTGCGGAAGACCGGGAAGTTGCTCGGTCCGGATTCGTTGCGCCGAGCGAAGGTCGCGAGGACCGTCCGGCCGGCGTTGCCGTCGTGGTCGAGCCGGATCGCCCGCGGGTAGCTGGCGTCGGCGTTCGGGAAGGTGGACAGGTTCGGGCTGTACAGCACGTTGCCCGGTGGTGCGGCGCTTGCCGGCAGGGTGACGAGCGCTGCCGCAATGATGCCAAGGGCAACCAGTAGCCTACGGATGGGCATGGATCCTCCTCTGACGAAGGGCGGTGGGTCGAGGGAAGGTCACTCGGTGGTGACGTCGATGAAGGCGCGAGCCACGACGGTGCCGGCGGCGTCCGTGAGCCATAGCCGGACGCGTCCGGGCTCGGACACCGTGACGTCGATCGGATCGGTGACGGTGAAGGGCTTGGCGTCGACCGGTGCCGTACCAGTTGCCCAGTGCAATGTGCCCAGCAGAGGCTCATGCCCGTGGTGAGAGACGCGGATCGGGACAGTCGCGGCCTCTCCTGAGAGCACGAGGTCACGGCCCGGCGCCTCAGGTGTCAGGTCGACGATCAGTACGGTTTCTGCGTGGACGTCGGACGGGACGACGCCGCCGAGATCCTTGGTACGGCGGTCGTAGGTGTGGACACCGACCGTCTCGTGCTCGATGTCGTACAACTCGGTATAGATGTAGCCCGCGTTGCGCGGGTGCCGGCGGAGCTCCTGGGTCTGCCAACGGAGGTGCCACCCACGTTCCACGCTCGTCGCGCCGCCGCCGTACTCACCGTTCAGCTGGATCTTGTCGGTCGCATCGAAGCCGGGGGCCGCGATCGCCTTGTCCACCAGGAGATCAGGCCCGAGCTTGACCGGAAAGGCGCCGTCGGCGGTATTGACCAGCCGGTCCACGGTCGCTGCCCACGAGGCGACGTTCTCGTCGTAGTAGTGCCAGTCGACCAGATCGGTCTCGACATGCGCCCAGCCCGAGTTGTCGACAATCGGACGTGTCGGATCCGCGTCCCGGATGATCCGGTACGCACGACGTACGGCGTCCTGCTTCGCCGGGTCACCGGGCACGTCCCAGTCGAGCCCCCACTCCTCGTTGTACCCGCCCCAGATCACGATGCTCGGATGGTTGCCGTCCCGTGCGACCATCCCGGCCGTCACGTCCTCGAAGGCCGCGACTGCCTCAGGCGTGAAGCGCCCGGTCGACGGCGGCTCGGCCCACACCAGCATCCCGAGCCGGTCGGCCCAGTACAGCCACCGCGGATCCTCGAGCTTGATGTGCTTGCGAACCAGGTTGAACCCGGCCGCCCGCGCCAGCCTGAGGTCCTGCTGAAGGGCCTCGTCGCTCGGCGCCGCGTGCCCGCCCGTCGGCCAGAATCCCTGATCGAGCACGCCTCGCACGTACGTCGGTACGCCGTTCACCATGAGGTTGCCGCCGTTCCACTCCACCTTCCGCAACCCGGTGTATCCACGCACCGTGTCCGCGCCGGCGGTCACGACTACGTCGTACAGATGCGGATCGTCAGGACTCCACAGGCGGGGCTGGGCGATCGGCAGCGTCGCCGTCCCGGGCCATTCGTCGTACTCGCGGACCACGACCCCAGGGATCTCGATCCGGACCGGCGACGGGCCGGAGAACGTGACCTCGATGCCGTCGAGCGCTTCGGTCGGGCGGAGATCGAGCTGGGAGATGTACGACGGCGGCCGCGGCTCGAGCCACACGGTCTGCCAGATCCCGCTGGACGGGGTGAACGCGCAGCCGTCGTAGTCGTCGGCGGGCATACTGCGCTGTTTCCCGTGCGGGATGAACCGCTTGTCGGTCGGCGCGGCGACCTGGACGACGAGTTCGCCGGCGCCGTTGTCCAAGAGCTCGGTGATGTCGGCCTCGAACGGCAGGTAACCGCCTTCGTGCTCGACGGCGAGCTCGCCGTTCACCCAGGCGGTCGCGCGATGATGGACGGCGCCGAAGTGCAGGATGGTCCGCTCCGCGGCCCAGTCGGCCGGGCGCTCGATCTGTCGCCGGTACCAGGCCGTCGGCAGCCAGTGTGCGACGACACCGGAGGCGGCGTGCTCCCACGGAAACGGGACGACAACGGTTTCCGTGAACTCGCCGGGACTCCGCGCGAACTCCCATTCGCCGTTGAGGTTGAGCCAGCGGCCGGATCGGTCGAAGTGCGGGCGTGGATATTCGGGACGTGTGTTCACAGTTTGCTCCAGGTCTCAGCCCTTGAGGCTGCCGGCCATGACGCCTTTGATCAGGTGACGTTGCAGGAAGACGAAGACGACGAGGACAGGGATCGCGGCCACGGTGCTTGCCGCGAGCAACTGACCCCAAACGCTGGTCCAGTCCGCGCCGAGCTGGCCCGAGCGGATGTTCTGTGCGAGTGCCGAGAGCATCACCTGGAGGGTCTGGTGCTGCTCGTCGTTCACCGCGACCACGGGCCAGACGAAGTCGTTGTAGATGTTGATGAAGGTCAGTACGCCGAGTGCCGCCAGCCCCGGCCTGATCACCGGGAGCACGATGCTCGCGAAGATCCGCAGCTCGCCCGCGCCGTCGACCCGGGCCGCGTCGAGCAGCTCGTCGGGGATCGCCAGGATCACCTGCCGCATCCAGAACACGCCGAACGCGTCGATCGCGCCGGGCAGGATCAGGGCCTGGAACGTGCTCACCCAGCCGAGCTGGCTCATCTCCAGCAGCAACGGGATCAGCAGGACCAGCGTCGGCAGCATCAACGTGGTCAGCACGGTCGCGAACAGCAGCCGCTTGCCCGGGAAGGCGTACTTCGCGAACGCGAACCCGGCCATCGGGCAGAAGACCATCGTCAGCGCGCCCTTGACCAAGACCACGATCGCGGTGTTCCGGAAACCGGTGCCGATCGGGATCGTGTCCAGCATCGACCGGAAGTTCGTCAGCGTCAGCTGCCCCGGGTCGAAGCTGAACGGCCGCGCGATGATGTCACCGCCGGCCTTGAGCGACGAGGCCATCATCCACAGCAGCGGCGCGAGACTGATGACACCGGCGACCGTCAGCAGGCCGTAGCGTCCAAGAGACTTCATGAATCCTCCCTGGACCGCAGTAGCCGGATCGACGCGAGCGACAACGCCAGCACCATCACCACGAGCAGCATCGAGTTCGCCGCCCCGAGGCCGAGGTCGGAGTTGGTGATGTGCTTGTAGAGGTAGAGCCCGGCGGTCCTGGTCGCGTTGAACGGTCCGCCGCCGGTCACGACGTACGGCTCGGCGAACAACTGGAAGACAGTCAGCGTGCCGATGACGACGACGAAGCTGAGCGTCCGGGTCACCAACGGGACGGTGATCGACCAGAACTGCTGCCAGGCGCCGGCCCCGTCGATCCGGGCTGCCTCGTAGACGTCTGAGGGGATTGTCGACAATCCGGCCAGCAACAGGATGACGGCGTAACCGGTCGTTCTCCACAGGACGAGGAGCGCGACCGTCACCTTCGCCCCCGCGGAGGTTGTCAACCAGCCGATTGTCGGCAATCCGATCGACGACAAGCCGTGGTTGACGGCGCCGAAGTCCTGGTCGAAGAGAATGATCCACACCTGCGCCATCGCCACCAGCGGCGTCACGAACGGCGCGATCAGCGCGGCACTGAACAGTCCGCGGAACCGGGCCTTGCGCAACGCGACCGCGATGGTCAGCGCCAGCAGCACCTGCGCCGGTACGACGAGCAGCCAGAGCGCGCCGGACGTCGCCATCGACTGCCAGAAGTCCGGGCTGGTCAGCAGGTACCTGTAGTTCGCGAGCCCTGTGACCTTCAACGCGCCCGCGCCGTGCCAGTCGGTGAAACTCAACTGCAGGGCGAAGAAGATCGGGTACGCGCTGAACGCGGCGAAGACCAGGACGAAGGGCGCGACGAACAGGTACGGCGCGGCCTTGACCCGGCGCCGTCGTACTCGGTGCGCCCGCCGCCGGGTCGTCGTCGCCTCGGTAAGGGTCGCCATTCAGCTGGGCCCCATCAGGTTCTTCTGGATCTGGGTCGCCGACGTCTTGAGGACCTCATCGGGTGTCATCTGCCCGGCCAGCAGCTTCTGCACGTTGACGCCGAAGTAGTCGACGGCCTTCCCCCACCAGGTGGGAATCGTGTACCCGCTCGGTACCTGCTTGCCTGCCTCGACCGCGACCTTCCACAGGTCCTGGCCGCCGAGCGCCTCGATCGGCTTGAACAGCGGGGCGTTCGGGTCGAGCGCCGGGAGGTACGACGGGATCGACGTGTTGAGCCCGCCCGGGTACACGTCGTTCGGTCCGTAGACCGTCGTGTAGCCCTCTTTGCTGAACACGAGGTGCTCGTACAGCCGCCAGGCCAGCTCGGGGTTCTTGGCCTTGGCCGGGATGACGAACGACGAACCGCCCATCACGCCCGCCCGCGCGCCGCCGGCCTGCCAGGCGGGCAGTGCGGCCGCCCGCCATTTGCCCTTGCTTGCCTTCAGCAACTGTTGCGGCGCGAACACGAACCACTGTGCCCAGGGCACGAACACCTGGGTGCCGTTGTCCTGCGTCTGCAGATCGGTCGGCTGGGTGTACTTCGCCAGCGTCCCCAGCCCTTCGGACCGGACCTTGTCGAGCCAGGTCAGCACGTTGCGGTACGGGTCGGAGTCGATCGTGAGCTTGCCGTCGGCGCCGACCATCCCGCCGCCTTGCTGGTTGGCGAACATGTCGATCCACAGCTGAGCGAGGAACTGGTCGTTCTCGAGGTGGATCGGCTTGGCGTTCGGAGACTTCTCCCGGACAGTCCGCGCGGCGTCGAGCAGAGCGTCGTACGTCGTCAGGCTCGCCGGGTCGACGCCCGCCTGCGTGACGATGTCCTCGCGGTAGAACAGGAGCCCGGGATCGAGGTCCCAGGGCACCGCGACGACCTTGCCGTCGACGGTCACCACACCGAGTTTGTACGGCGCGATGTCCGGCTTGTACTGCTCGATCAGCTGGCTGAGATCGTGCAGGTGCGGCGCGACACCGGTGAGCAGCGCATCGTCGTAGAACGCACCGTCGGGCACGCCCGCGCCGCTGATCAGTGTCGCCGGCAGCTTGGCGTTGATATCGACGGCAACGTGGTTGACCTTCACCTGCGGGTACTTCGCGGTGAACGACGCGATCGCCTTGTCGAACACCTTGTACAGGTCGCCGGTGCGGTCCCAGATGGTGATCTCACCGGACGGCTTGGTTGCGCTTGCACTCGGCAGCGGACTGCTGCCGGTGGTGGTGCCGGGAGCGCAGGCGCCGACGCCGCCGGCCACCAGCGCGGCGCCGGCCCCGCGGAACAGGGTGCGGCGGGAAAGTGGGCTTGCCAGGGGAGTGGTCATGGCGTGAGTCCTTCATGACTTTTGCTGAGCTTGCAACGTTGCAAGTGGTGCTGGAGACGCTAAGGTTGCAACGTTGCAAGTGTCAAGACTTCAGCCGCTCACGAAACCGCTCACGAAACGAGGTGCCCAGTGGCCGCCACACTGCGCGAAGTCGCCGAGCGGGCCGGTGTCTCGGTCCGGACGGTGTCGAACGTCGTCAACGACTTCCCGCAGGTCGCCGCGGAGACCCGTGCCCGAGTGCAACGTGCGCTCGACGAGCTGGGATACCAGCCGAACGCGGTCGCCCGGACGCTGCGCAACGGCCGCTCCGGACTCATCGCGCTGGTGCTGCCTGAGCTCGACGTACCGTATTTCGCCGAGCTGACCCGGGCCGTGATCGAGCAGGCGGCGGTGGCGGGCTACACGGTCGTGGTCGACCAGACCGACGGCGACCCGGTCCGCGAGCGCGAACTGGTCATGCGCGGCAACCGGGCCGCGATGTTCGACGGGCTGATCTTCAACCCGCTGGCACTCGGCCGTGCCGATCTGCGCAACCGGGCGTCGTCGACGCCGGTGGTGCTGCTCGGTGAGCGTGTCATCCAGGGCGGGCTCGACCACATCATGATCGACAACGTCGGCGCCGCCGAGCTCGCGACGCGGCATCTCATCGAACTCGGCCGGCAGCGGATCGCCGCGATCGGCGACCAGTTCGACGAGACCCGCCAGACCGGTCAGCTCCGGACGCAGGGTTACCGGGCTGCTCTCCGCTCGGCCGGCCGACAGGTGATCCCCGAGCTCGTTCGGCCGACGGAGTATTTCCACCGGGCCGACGGCGCCGCCGCGATGGCCGACCTGCTCGCGCTCCCCGAGCCACCCGACGCGGTGTTCTGCTACAACGACCTGCTGGCCCTCGGTGCACTCCGCACCATCCTCAGCCGTGGCCTCCGCGTCCCCGACGACATTGCCCTGGTCGGCTTCGACGACATCGAGGACGGCCGGTACAGCACCCCGAGCCTCACCACGATCAGCCCCGACAAGACCCAGATCGCCAAGAACGCCGTACGACTCCTGCTGAACCGCCTGGACGGCGACCGCTCCGCGCCTGCCGAACTACCCGCCGACTACACCCTCCAGATCCGCGAAAGCACCACAGGCCAGGACGCGGGCGCAGTGGAATGATGCCGTTATGACGAGCTCGGAGGTTGAGTCCCACCTCGCCAAGGTGCGCTCGGCGACGCGTCGCCGGGACGCCGAGACGATGATCGAGCTGATGCGCCGGGTCACCGGCGAGGAGCCGCGGATGTGGGCCACCGTTGTGGGTTTCGGTGAGTACCACTACCGGTACGAGAGTGGCCGGGAAGGCGATGCACCGGCGGCCGGTTTCGCGCCGCGGTCGACGGCGACCACGGTCTATCTCAACGACGGTGTCGGGGCGCACGCCGACCTGCTCGAGAAGCTGGGTCCGCACACGACCGGCGTCGGCTGCGTGTACATCAAGAAGCTCGACGAGATCGACCTCGACGTGCTCGAGACGGTCGTACGGCGCTCGTACCAGAATCTGACCGCCGGTACCTACCCGCACCGCGCCCGCGAGTCGTCGGACTAGGCCCCGTGGACCAGTCTGTCGCCGAGGTCTGAGCGGCGGTAGAGGACGGAGCGCCCGTGGCGTGCGGAGATGAGGAGGCCGGCCGCTCGTAGTGCTCGCAGGTGCTGGTTGACGGCGGTCGGCGTGACGTCCAGGCGTACGGCGAGTTCGGTCGACGATGTCGGTGTTTCGAGGAGTCCCATCAGCCGGGCGCGGACGCGGCCGATCAGGCCCACCAGGGCAAGAGCCGGCGTACTTGTCTCGGTCTGCCAGAGCGTTCCGAGGCCGCGCGCCGGGTACATGATGTGCGGTGCTTCGTCGGGGGAGATCGGCGACGACGCCCGCCTGCTGAACAGCGACGGGGCGAGCGTCAGCCCGCGGCCGGCCGTCGTGGCGCGGTACGAAAGGTTGCTGCGCAGGCGCACGCACACGACGTTGTCCTCGAGATGAATGTGCTGGGCGAGGTCGGCGAACATCGCCGCGAGGCCGGATTGTGCTGTGACCCGGCCCCGGTAGACGACATCGGCCTCGAGCACGGTCCGCATGCGTTGCCAGTACGGCTCGAAGCAGGCATCCCAGTAGTCCCTCAGCGCCTCCACGACACGGGTGAGCACCCTGTCCGGCCGGCCTCGAAGCGCCGGCGGCAGTGCGTCGGCGTGGACCTCGGCCAGGTCCGCGCGTACGACGCTGGTCGGTGTGGTGCTCACGGCTGAGAGCTCGTCGTCGATCCTGCCGAGCGGGGTGTACGGCCGCGGGGTGAGGAAGTCCGGCGTCCACAGCTCTTCGTTCGTCAAGGCGCGGAGCAGATCCAGTGGGAGCCCGGCACGGGCCGCCTCGGTGGCGCGCAGCCAGGGCAGCTGCAGCGGGAACCGGCCCGGATCGCGCAGCGTCCGTAGCGACAGCACGAGCTCGTTCAGCGGGGAGATCGCGAAACGCACCTCACCGAGATCGTTGTCGACGAGCTCGTACTCGATCATGAAGCAATACGCTACATCAGTGGTGGCGCCGGACACCCGGATGCGACAACTGACGCGTGCCCGAACTCCTTCGTGATCCTGTCGAGCGTGCGCTCGCCTCCGCTGTGTCCGCGCTGGCGCTGTCCCGTGGGATGTTCTTCGCGGTCAGCGCGCTGTATTTCACTCGCGGGGTAGGCCTGTCCCCGGCCACGGTCGGAATCGGTCTCGCCCTCGCCGGTGCAGTCGGTGTCCTGGCGTCGTACGCCGGTGGGCGGCTGAGTGACCGCTGCGGCGCCGATCGGCTTCAGCAGTGGGCCCTCGCCGCGCACGGCGTCGCACTGCTGGGATACGCCTTTGCCCACGACGTCGTCACCTTCGTCGTGGTCGCGGCCTGTGTGTCCGCCTCCCGCGGTGTGCAGAGCACCGCCCAGATGACGCTGCTCGCCCGATGGTTCGTCGGCCCGGAGCGGGTTGCCGTCCGCGCCCGGTTGCGCGTGGTGATGAACGTCGGCATCGGGATCGGCACCCTGCTTGCGGGTCTGGCTCTGGTGGTGGACACGGCAACGGCGTACCGCCTGACGGTGGTGCTTGTCGGCGTCATCACCATCCTCGGCACGATCCCACTGGCCGGTCTGCGCCGGAGAGTCTCCGGGCTGGCGGAGCGAATGGATGCCTCCGCAAGCGTCGAGGCGCCGCGGGGACCGTCGCCGCTGAAAGATCGCACGTACGTCGCATCGACCGTTCTCAACGCTCTACTGGCGATCCACTTCGGGCTGACGTCGGTAGGCATCCCGCTGTGGGTGGCGGATCACACCGAGGCGCCGACCGTCGTCGTATCGGCGCTCCTCGTGGTCAACACGGCGTACGTCGCGCTCTTCCAGGTCCGCGCGTCCCGCGGCACCCAGGACCTGCGCACGGCCGGACGATCAGCACGCCGAGCCGGCCTGCTGCTTCTCGCGGCCTGCTTGCTCTTCGCACTCGCAGGTCACCTCGGCGCCGCTGCAGCGACCGGCGTCCTGTTGCTCGGCGCGATCGCCTCTTCCGCAGGCGAGACGCGCGGCGAAGCGGGGAGTTGGGGTATGGCGTTCGAACTCGCCGACCCCGCTCGGGCCGGCGCCTACCAAGGCCTCAGCCAGACCGGCCTCGCGCTGGCACTGATGCTCGGCCCGGCGGTCGTCACCACAACCGCCATCGACCACGGCACTCTGGGCTGGATCGCACTCGGAACCCTCTTCGCAGTCACCGGCACCGCAACCGCGATCGTCGCAAACCGCGCCGCAGCAAGCAGAAGCCGGTCGTGCTCTCTGGTCAGAGGCGTTTCAGCATGATGTTGCGCCAGCGGCAGGCGGCGAGGAACTCCTCGATGGGTGCGGCGTACTCGAGCATGTCCGCCTTCTCGCGGGAGAAGGGCTCCGCCGACGTCGCCGGGTCGTCCTCGCGGAGGCCGACGGGGTTGCCGGTGGCGTCGAGCCGGGCCCGGCCGGCGGCGGAGCATGACGCCGGTGTCGGCGGGCCAGTCGGGGTTCAGCTCGAGGGTGGGACCTGCATGGCCTGGTCGCCACCCACCTCGACCAGGCCATCACCCGCTGGGAAGCCCTTAGTTGAAGGTGCGGTCGGGGCAGTTGAGCATGCGGACGGTGAGTGGTCCGTCGGTTGTCACGTGCAGGTCGGCGTCGCAGGTGACCTTGGCCTGCTGGGGGTCGATCGTCACCGTGCTGATGTTCGTTGCGGTGATGTCGAGCCGGTTCGCGGTCGGTGCACTGACGGGAGCCGGCTTGGTGCGGTGTTCGGAGGTGTAGGCGTTGACGGGCACTGTCGAGCCGGTCGCGACGCCCGCGCCGGTGACGACCGGGGCGGCTGGTGCGTCGGCGAGGCCGAAGCCGTGCGACTGTACGTCGATGGTGCCGAGGTCAGCGGAGCGGCTCTGGATGGCGGACAACCAGTAGGCGTGGTCGCCGACCAGTCCGGATTCCGGGTCGTCCATGGCGGGGTTGCGTACGTAGGTGACGTGGAACGGATCCTGCGTGCCGCGCATGTCGCCGAGCCAGTCGGTCAGCACCTTCCAGGTCGCGTTCGCGCACATCACCACGTGATCGGAGGATGCGCCGAGCCAGCTGTCAAAGGTGAAGTCGTACTGCGCGCCGGCGATATAGGCGTTCGCACGCTCCCGGGGGATGTTGTACGGGATGTAGTTGTCCGGAAGGCCGGCCCATTCCAGCACCGGTTGGTTGCGGCGTGACGGCAGCAACGGTGTCAGGACCGAGCCAGCTTCGTGCTGCGTCGCGGTGTCGACGGGAAGAGTGTCGGCGATGCCGTTGATCCCGGGGAACGACGGTGCCATGTTCAGGCCGTCGCAGATGAAGGCTTTGCTGAACACGTCGGGGAACTGCAGTGCGAGTTTGTTCGCGCCGTACGCGCCGCTCGAGAAGCCGCTCATCACGGTGCGCGTGGGGTCGAGCCCGAACGCGCGCCGCGCATCGGCGAGCGCCTCGAACACGGATGCTCCGGAGCGTCCGTAGTACCAGTTGTCGTTGCCGCGGCCGTCGACCGAGATCACGACGGTCGGGGCGGACGGGCGGTTCGCGACCTGATGGAACAGGTCCCGGTCACCGGCCGGCAGCAGCGCTCCGGTTCCGGGGTCGCCGACCTGGTCGTTCGCGCTCTGGGCGTAGCCGGGGGTCCAGACCATGCTCGCGTAGCCGTTGGCCGGGCGCGGCAGGGCGGGGACGTAGGCGACGTACCGCTGCAGCCGGCCGGGGAGGTCGGAGACGCAGTCGTCGCGGCAGATCCAGCCGAACTGGACACTCGGCATACCTGCACCGTCGACGGTCGCGCCGTTCTGCTGGGTGAAGGACCCGAGCGGGGGCTTGCCCGCGTCTCCCGGCAACCGGCGGCCCTGCGCGACCTCGCTGTTCGTGGCGTAGAGCCGCTCGATGTAGCCCGAGGTCGGGACGGCGCTGTTGTCGGTCGTGTGCTGCGCCAGCTTGGCGAAGTCCACGTTCGCGAAGAACTTGCCGATGTTGCCGCTGGCAAGCGTCGTCTTCTGGTTGTCGTTGCGCCACGGCGAGTCGAACGGCTCCTGCCGGAACGCGACGTCGAAGTACGCCGACGGTCGCAGGCCGGCCGTGAGCGCGCCACCTGGGTGGGTCGCGTCGGCGACCGCCTGCGGGAGCAGGAACTTGTCTCCGGCGCGGTCCCACAGACCGGCTGCCGCGGCGACCCGGACGGTGCGCGTGCCGGGGTCGTAGGCGGTGTGCGGGACGCGGACCTCGACCTGCCGGCGCGCGACGTCGACCGAGACCGTCGGTGCCACGGGTGACGTCTTGCCGGTGGCCGCGTCGACGATGTCACCTGTCCGGCCATGGACGGTGACGAACTTCTCGGCCGGCATCAGGGTGTTCGCGCCGTGCGGCGCCTGCTTCGGGAGCAGCGAGTTGCCGAGCGCGATCGTCGTACCCACCAGGTCCGGGTCGGTCATCGTGTTGAAGGTGATCCGGAACGCGGTCGCGTCGGCGAGCGGCTTGACGCGAACCTCGACCAGGTCGGCGGCGTTGCCTCGGTACGCCGGGTTGGTCGGATACGTGTACGCGAACGTGAGGGAATGTTCTGGCCAGTTGGTGGTGACGAGCTGGGCGCCCTGGTCGTCGTACACGCAGCCCTGGTTGAGGAACTCGCCGTCGCGGTACGCGTTGCTGTGGCACACCATGGTCGGCTGGGCCTGCCAGATGCCGGTGTTCTCCAGTTGTGCGGCGGTGGGCGGGAGAGCGTTCAGTACGCCGGGACCCGGGGCGGGTGGTGTTGCGGCGGCGGTCTGCTGGCCCGCGGCGGGATACGCCCACCAGGCGAGTAGCCCGCCCGCGGCCAGCACGGCAAGGGTCGATTTGATCGGTCTCATCGGCGGTGCCTCCAGAGCACGCGAGGGGGAGGGCGGACCGGGGCCGGCGATCCTGTTCGGGGCTGGTACTTGAAATACGTGGGGATTGAAGTACATATGTACGCCGCTCGTCAAGAATCTGACACATGACAACGTTGCCGCGTCGCCGTACCTGACGAGTCAGGCGACGCGGTCGGTGCCAGCGGCCTCGACGAAGAACCCGTCGGCGGGCGCCTTCAGGGCCTCGTGAGCCTGGAGGAAGAGGTCATGCGCCTCGCGGCCGTGCCAGCCGGTGGGGAGCAGCTCTTCGGGGAGATCGGGATCGCGGAACGGGAACATCCGGTAGTCGTGAACCAGTTTCATCCGCTCGACGAGCGCCTCGCGTGGCGACAGGGAGCCGGCGCGGTACGAGCGCATGCGCGGCCGGTAGGTCCGCAGCAGGGTCGCGTAGTCGGCGTCGAGGGAGTCGAGTTCCCAGCATCGCGCCGCCATTTCGCGGTCGCGGGACAGTCCGGACGAGGTGCACTGCAGCAGATCGAGCTGGATCGACGGCTGATCGGCGAAGTGCTCCTGGATCTCGGTGAGCCGGTCGTGCGGACTCACCCAGGTCGACGACGTCAGCGGCCCGAACCCGAGCCAGGCGAGCTCCTTGCGCAACTCCTCGCGGAGGGCTCGCTCGCTCTCCGGGACGGAGTAGATCACCATCGACCACTGCCGGTTCCATGGCTCACGGGACCGTTCGAAGATCCGGGTCCGCCCCTCGTCGAGCAGTCGCCAGCTCTTGTCGTTGAGTGCATACACCGTCTCGCGGCCGTCCCGCCGGGTGTCGAACCAGCCCTCGCGCCGCAGGCGCGCCATCACCACCCGCACGGTGCTCTCGCCCACGTCGAAGCACTCCAGCAGCGCGGTCAGTGTGCGCAGCCGGACCTCGCCGCCGTGATAGCGGATGTAGTCGCCGAACAGGTCGAAGACGATCGACCGAGGCTTCATCGCGTCTCCTCGGAGCCGTTCCCAGTGGTTCGCTGCGCTCATCCTCTCATGATGCCATCAGAAGCGTGTCAAAGTCTTGACGGTCGTCCCTGAATCGTCCTACTTTCGTCACATCCACCGTCAGTCCGGCACCGAAACGAGGCCGCCATGACCAGTTCCCCTGCCGCAACCACCACCCGGTCCAGGACCGGGCTCTGGGTGGTCGCCATCTGCTTCGTCACGATCGTCTTCGACGGTTACGACCTGATCGTGTACGGCGCCGTCGTCCCGTCCCTGCTGAAGAACCCGGACTGGCACCTCACGCCTGGTCAGGCCGGTGCGATCGGCAGCTACGCGCTGACCGGGATGGTGATCGGGACGCTGTGCGTGGGCGCCCTGACCGACATCCTCGGCCGGCGCCGGATCATGTTCGCCAGCATCACCTGGTTCTCACTCGCGATGGGTGCGACCGCGCTGGCGCCGAACGCCGAGGTGTTCGGAATCCTCCGCTTCGTCACCGGCCTCGGGCTCGGCGGCGTGGTCCCGACCGCGATCGCCCTCACCGTCGAGTACGCCCCACCCCACCGCCGGAACTTCAACAACGCGCTGATGTTCTCCGGGTTCTCGCTGGGCGGCGTGCTGGCCGCGGTACTGGCGATCAACCTCGTACCGGTGCATGGTTTCCGCATCATGTTCGCGATCGGCATGGCTCCTTTGGTCCTGGTGCTGCCGCTGGCCTGGCGGTTCCTGCCCGAGTCGGTCAGCTTCCTGCAGGCCCGCGGCCGGTACGACGAAGCGGCTGCGCTCGCGGCCAAGTACGGCGTACAGCCCGAGCCCGCTGAGACGAAGCGGACCCCGCTCGCGGTGCTGTTCGGGCGCAAGCATCTGGTTGCGACGATCCTCTTCGGACTTGCCAGCTTCTTCGGCCTGCTCCTGGTGTACGGGCTGAACACCTGGCTCCCGCAGATCATGCGCCAGTCCGGCTACCCGCTAGGCTCCTCGCTGCGGTTCCTCCTGGTGATGAACGTCGGCGCGGTCGTCGGCGCCCTGGTCGCCTCGGCCCTGGCCGACTGGCTCGGCTCCAAGGTGGTCACGACGGTGGCCTTCTCCCTCGCCGCCGTGTCCATCTACGCACTCAGCACCGACCCGGCCGCGTTCGCGCTCTACCTACTGATCGCGATCGCCGGTGTCGGCACGGTCGGCACGCAGATCCTGGTCAACGGGTACGTCGCGACGCACTACCCGGCCGGGAGTCGCGCGACCGCGCTCGGCTGGTCCCTCGGCGTCGGGCGGCTCGGCGCGATCGTCGGTCCGCTCTTCGGCGGATGGGTACTGGACTCGGGCCTGAGTCTGGACTGGAACTTCTACGGGTTCGCGGTCCCTGCAGTGCTCGGTGCGCTGGTGATTGCCGCCGTACCCCGAGGCGACCGCGAGCGTCGGCCCGAACCCGCCCTTGGTACGACGCCCCAGACGGCTTGAGAGGGAATGACGATGCGGATCGCGATTGTCGGTGGCGGGCCCGGTGGGCTGTTCCTCGCCACTCTGGTGAAGGCGAGTGACCCGGCCGCCGAGGTGACCGTGTTCGAACGCAACCGTGCGGACGACACGTTCGGTTTCGGGGTGGTCTTCTCCGACGCCACCTTGGCCGGAATCCACGCGGCCGACCCCGTGGTCCGCGACGCGTTGACGGAGTACGGCGTGCACTGGGACGCGATCGAGGTCCGCCTCAAGGGGGAGCGGTTCCGCTGTGGCGGGATGGGGATGGCGGCGATCGCCCGCAAGACGTTGCTCGCCGTACTGCAGGAACGCGCTGAGGCGGTTGGGGTGACCCTGCGCTTCCGGACCGAGGTCGAGCTCGAGGACCTGACCGGCTTCGACCTGGTGGTCGCGGCCGATGGCGCCAACTCGCGGATCCGGGAGCGGCTGGCCGCCGTTCTCGAGCCGACGGTCGAGACGGCCGCGGCCAAGTTCATCTGGTTCGGTACGACGTACCACTTCGACGGGCTCACCTTCGTCCATGAGCGTGGCGACGACGGAGTGTTCGCCGTTCACGGTTATCCGATCAGTCCCGAGGTCAGCACGTTCATCGTGGAGACCGATCGGGAGTCGTGGCTGCGGGCCGGGCTGGACGAGTTCGACGTGTCGCAGCCGCCCGGGCCGAGCGATCTGAAGACCAAGCAGTACCTGGAGAAGCTCTTCGCCGAGCAGATCGAGGGGCATCCGCTGCTGGTGAACAACTCCCGCTGGGCGAGCTTCCGGACCCGGCGGACCGGGCGCTGGTCGCACGGCAACGTCGTACTGGTCGGCGATGCGGTGCACACCGCGCACTTCTCGGTCGGGTCCGGGACCAAGATGGCGATGGAGGACGCGGTCGCACTGGCCGCGGCTCTCTCGGCGTACGACGATGTCCCGGCGGCGCTCGCGGCGTACGAGGAGTCGGCGCGGCCCTCGGTCGAGAAGATCCAAGGTTCGGCACGGCCGTCGTTGTCGTGGTGGGAGCACTTCGGGCGATATCACGACACGTTGGAGCCGTGGCAGTTCGCCTTCCACTTCCTGACCCGCAGCATCAGCGGCGGCAAGCTCGCCCGCCGCGACCCAGCCTTCGTCGCCGCGACACGCTCCTGTTGGCACGCCGCGTACGGGCCGGCTCCGCTGGAGACACCGTTCCGGTCGGCCGGTCTGACCTTGCCCGGTCGTTGGGTGGCGGTTTCCGACGTTGGCGACCGCGCGCTGTGGGTGGAGGCGCCGGCCTCGGAGCAGGACTTGCCCAGTGCGCTGGCCGCGCTGCACTCCGCCGTGCTGGCTGGGCCTGCGGTGGTGGCGGTTCACGGCGGCTCGCGATTGACGCGGACTTTGCTGGCGGAGGAGGCCCGGCTGGTGGCCGGGACTCCCGCGATGGTGATTGATGACGAGCTGACCCCGGACGACGCGGAGACCCTCCTCCTGTCCGGCCGCGCCGACCTGGTGGGCCGGACCAGCGGCAGTCCGGACAGGCACCCGCTCGCCGGGGTCAGCCGTAGTGTGGGCGTGAGCGAGCGTAGCGAGCGAACCAAGGGTAGAGCCGCGTCGTTCACGCCGGAGGCGAGCGCCAGCGAGGTGAAGGTGTGAAGGGCCTGGACGGGTTGTTTGCCCCTCGCGGGGTCGCAGTGATCGGCGCCTCGCGCAACCCGGCCAAGCTCGGCGCGGTAATGGCGCGCTCCCTCTCCATCTACGACGCACCACTCGCGCTGGTCAATCCGCGCGACTCCGAGCTGCACGGTTCTGTCGCCGAGGCAGTGGATTCCCTCGGCGCACCGATCGACCTCGCTGTGGTGTGCGTTCCGGCCGCCGCGGCTGCTGATGCGGTGGCTGAGGCAGCGAAGGCGGGTGCCTCGGCGGCTCTCGTGTGTGCGGGAGGTTTCGCGGAGGCCGGCCATCCGGAGTACCAGCGCGCGTTGGTGGACGTGGTCGATCGCCATGGCATTCGGCTGCTCGGGCCGAACACTTCTGGCTTCCTGGTGCCTGGTCGCGGACTGACGGCCAGCTTCGTGCCGAGCGTCGGGTCGGTGCCTGCCGGTGGAGTCGCCGTCGTCGCGGCCAGTGGCGGCGTAAACCATGCGCTGTCCTTCCTCCTCGCGGAGGCCGGGTACGGCGTGAGCCTCGCGGTCGGACTGGGGAACGCCGCCGACATCGACGCAGCCGACGTACTGGACCATCTACTGGCGGATCCGGCGACCAAGGCCGTTGCTCTGCACATCGAATCGGTCGCCGACGGGTCGCGGCTCGCCGGCGCCGTCGCGCGGCTCTCGGCGCAGAAGCCGGTGGTGGCGTTGGTTGTCGGGCGCAACGATGTTGGCGCATTCGCGAAGTCGCACACGGGCGCACTGGCGACCTCGTGGCGGACCACTCGGGGCGTACTGCGGCAGTCCGGCGCCGTCCTTGTCGACGACGAACGTCAGCTGGTCGATGCTGTCGGCGCCTTGTCGACAACTCGATTGGCACCGGCTGCGTCGCCCGGCGTGGGTGCGGTGACAGCGCAGGCCGGTCCAGGGCTGTTGTTGCTGGACGGGCTGCGGGGCGCCGGGATCCGGGTTCCGGTGCTTGCGGATGAGACGCAGCAGCGGCTTGGTGAGCTGCTACCTCCCATGACATTCCAGGCCAATCCGGTGGACACCGGTCGGCCGGGCCCTGGGTTCGGTGAGGTGGTTCAGACGGTTGGCGACGACCCCGACATCGACCTGGTCGCGGTCTACGCGTTGACCGAGCCGGACAGCGTCGACCTCGTGTCCGAGCTCTCCCCGCAAACCGCTTCGACGCCTACTGTGGTCGCCGTGGGCGGTTCCATGGCGGACGTCACCGCAGTTCGGTCGGGCCTGCACGAGCGCGGCTACCCGGTAGCCACGAGCCCGGCCGCCCTCACCCATGCGATCCGAGCGCTGGTCGAGGACGCCTGCCTCAGCAACCGGCGATCCGCGGACCAGCCCCTCCCATCGGTCGCCGTACCCCAAGGTCCCTGGGACGAACACCAAGCCAAGACCGTCCTGGACGCCCTTGGCGTGCGCACCCCACGCCGCGCTGCCTGCAACACTCCTGAGGAAGCCCACGCCGCCCTGGACACGCTGGGTGGTCTGGTCGCACTCAAGATCCTCGACGCCACGATCCTCCACAAGACCGAGATCGGCGGAGTACACCTGGGAATCCGCACCCATGCAGAACTGCAGGAAGCACTGGATGCCTTGGGTGTGGAGCGGGTGCTGGTGGAGCGGATGGCTGCACCGGGAGTCGATCTGATTGTCGGCGCGCGGCGGGATCCGGTGTTCGGGCCGGTGGTGTTGGTCGGGCTGGGTGGTACGACGGCGGAGGCCCTTGCGGATGTCGCCGTACGAGCGGCGCCGCTGTCCGCGGCCGAGGCAGCCTCGATGGCGGATGAACTGCTCGGGCGTGCCCTGCTGGACGGCTGGCGCGGTGGACCTGTGCTGGACCGGAGCGAGCTGGCTCGCGTTGTGCGGGCGTTGGGGCAGGTCTTGCTGGACGCACCCCAGGTGGACGAGATCGAGATCAATCCCCTCCGGCTGACGCGTGACGGTCTGATCGCGCTGGACGCCGTGATCACGGGCAAGGAGCAGTGATGGTCAGTCCGATCGCTGATGGCGTGGTTCCGTGGCCGGCCGAGGAGGTGGAACGCTACGTCGCGGCCGGCTACTGGGAGGGGCGAAGTCTGCCGTCTCACATCTGGGAGCAGGCCGCGCGTACTCCGGACAAGGTCGCACTCGTCGATGGCGATCTCCGGCTCACGTACGCCGAGCTCACCACCCGCGCGGACTCCGCCGCGACGGCGTTGACCGACCTCGGACTCCGGGCCGACGACCGGATCGTCGTACAGCTGCCCAACGGGTGGGAGTTCGTCGTACTCACGCTCGCCTGTTTCCGCGCAGGCATCGTCCCTGTGATGGCGCTGCCGGGGCACCGGTACCACGAGCTGTCCTACCTGGCGGCTCATGCCGAGGCCGCGGCGATCGCCGTACCCGATGTCCTGCGCGGCTTCGACCACCAGGCGCTCGCACATCGGCTGAAGGATGAAGTCGACTCGCTCGATCACGTCCTGGTCGTCGGCGGGGATCTGACCGAGGGCGGCGTGGATCTGCGCGCCCTGTGCTCAGGCGCCGACGCATGGCGAGGCCCCGAGCCGGACAGCCGCAGCGTGGCGGTCTTCCTCCTGTCCGGCGGTACGACGGGACTTCCGAAGCTGATCGCCCGCACCCACGACGACTACACCTACAACGCCAAGCGCAGCGGGACGGTGTCCGGGATGGACGCCTCCACGGTCTACCTGGTCGCGCTGCCGGCCGGACACAACTTTCCGCTCGCCTGCCCGGGTCTTCTGGGGGCACTGCTCGTCGGCGGGACGGTGGTGATGCTGCCTAGTCCGGAGCCGATCCGCACGTTCGCGACGATCGCCGCGGAAGGTGTTACGCACACCGCAGTGGTGCCGGCGGTGGCGCAGCGCTGGCTGGACGAGTACTCCGACTCGTACGACCTGTCGTCGCTGCGGGTCCTGCAGGTGGGCGGTGCGCGGCTGGCCGACAAGGTAGCGCGCAAGATCAAACCGGTGCTGGGGTGCACGCTGCAGCAGGTGTTCGGGATGGCCGAGGGCCTGCTCAACTACACCCGCCTGGACGACCCGGAAGACGTCATCTGTACGACGCAAGGCCGCCCGATGTGCCCTGACGACGAGCTCCTGGTGGTCGATCCGTTCGATCGTCCGGTCCCGCTCGGCGAACCGGGTTCGCTGCTGACCCGCGGACCGTACACGCCCCGAGGCTACTACAAGGCCGAGCAGCAGAACGCCCGCGCCTTCACGCCGGACGGCTGGTACCGCAGCGGCGACGTCTGCCGCATCGTTGCTGGCGGCAACCTGGTGGTCGAGGGCCGGGACAAGGACATGATCAACCGCGGCGGCGAGAAGATCTCCGCCGAGGAGGTCGAGAACCTCACCTACACGCTCCCCGGTGTCCAGCAGGTCGCCGCGGTCGCGATGCCCGATCCGAGCCTCGGTGAACGCGTCTGCGTGTACGTCGTCCCGCGCGGCAGCACCGACATCACCCTCGACGACGTCCGGCACGCGATGGCCGAGCTGGGCGTGGCGCCGTACAAGTTCCCCGAACGCCTGGTTCTGATCCCCGAGCTCCCCACCACGAAGGTCGGCAAGATCGACAAAGTCGCCCTCCGCGCCGACATCGCAACCCGCCTGGAGACCGGCGTCTAGGAGAGGGCGGTCGAGATGGCGTTCGCCGCGGTGGTGAGGGCGGGCGTGATGCGGCGGACGCGGGCGGTCGAGTAGCGGACGCTGGGCATCGAGACCGAGACGGCCGCGACGGTGGTCCCGGTGGTGTCGGTGATGCCGTGGCCCATTGCGATCAGGCCGCGTTCGGTGCGTTCGAGGTTGATGGCGATGCCGCTGCGCCGTACCGCTTTCAGTTCGGCGTGGAGTTTGCTCAGGTCGATGCGTTCGCCGGGCGGCGCGGCGTCGTACAGCGTGCTGATCTGCTCATTGGTGAGTGCGGCGAGCATGACGAGGCCGCCGGTGGATTGGTGGGCGGGCAGGACCATGCCTTCGCGGCTGCCGACGCGGAGGGTTTGGCGGGATTCGACCGAGGCGATGAAGCGGATGGTGCGGCCGGTGCGGATGCTGAGGTTCACGGTTTCGTCGACGGTGTCGACCAGTGCCTGCATGGGGCCGAGGGCGGCGGCACGGATCGCGCCGGTCCTCGAGTGTGCGGTGGCGGCGAGTTCGAGGACCGGGCCGGCGTGGTAGCTGCGGTCGTCGTCCTGTACGGCGAAGTCGCGGTAGACGAGCGTGGTCAGGAGCCGGTGCGCGGTGGACTTGGCGACGCCGAGGCGCTCGGCCGCGGTCGAGACGGTGAGGGGTCCCTCGACCTGGAGGATGACGGCCAGTCGCAGGGCGTGGTCGACACTTGTCACGCCGTACGCCGGCGGGTTCTTCATCGTCTCGCTCCGTTCTGCTGTGCAGAATCTTCTGTTCCAGAATCGCAGGGACCAGCACCGTAGTCCATATGACCGAGTCACCTGTGAAACTGACCGCGGAGAACGGCCCCGACCAGCCGCCGGCCACCCCCGAACTCGAGGATCTGTACCGCGGCTTCGAGAAGGAGCTGCTGGTCCCGTTGTGGACCCGGATCGGTGACCTGATGCCGCAGCAGCCGGTGTCGAAGGCGCAGCCGCATCGGTGGGAGTGGAAGCAGCTGGTCGAGTTGGCGGCGCGTTCTGGTGAGCTGGTCCCGGTCGGCCGGGGCGGTGAGCGGCGGGCGATCGCGCTGGCGAACCCGAGCCTCGGCGGGCGCCCGTACGCGACACCGACGTTGTGGGCTGCGATCCAGTACCTGATGCCCGGTGAGAATGCGCCGGAGCATCGGCACACACAGAACGCGTTCCGGTTCGTGGTCGAAGGTGACGGGGTCTGGACGGTGGTCGAAGGTGACCCGGTGCCGATGCGTCGCGGCGACTTCCTGCCGCAGGCGGGGATGAACTGGCACGCGCACCACAACTCGGCCGAGCAGCCGATGGCGTGGATCGACGGCCTGGACATCCCGTTCCAGTACGACGTCGAGTCGCAGTTCTTCGACTTCGGCCGCGAGCAGCTGTCGGAGGAAGAGCACGCGACGCCGGATCGCTCCCGGTCGGAGCGGCTGTGGGGTCATCCCGGGCTGGTCCCGGTATCGCAGTTCAAGGCGGCCGCGGGCAGTCCGTTGCTGTGCTACCGCTGGGCGGATACCGACGCGGCGCTCGCGGATCAGCTGGAGCTGGAGCAGGCGGGCTACCCGGGCACTGTCGAGCGGGGTCACGCGGTCGTGCGGTACACGAACCCGACCACGGCGGGGGATGTGTTGCCGACGATCCGGGTGCAGTTCCACCGGATCGCGGCGGGTGTCGAGACCGCGCCGCGGCGCGAGACGGGTTCGTCGGTGTACCAGGTGTTCGACGGTTCGGGACGGGTGACGGTCGGTGACTTCTCCTGGTCGGTGCAGCGCGGCGATCTGTTCGTCGTACCGTCCTGGATGTCGTTGTCGGTCGTGTCGGAGGCGTCCGGGTCGGACTCGGACTCGGGTGCGCTGGATCTGTTCCAGTTCAGCGACGCGCCGATCTTCAGCAAGCTCAATCTGTTCCGCGAGGAGGTCGGCCGGTGAAGCTGGCAACGGTCCGCATCGACGGGCGTACGACGGCGGTGCGGGCCGAGGGCGACGTACTGGTCGATCTCGGGGTGCCGGACGTCGGCGCCGTACTGGCCGGAGCTGAGGTTGCCGACGGCAAGGAGTATGCGCTGGCGGGCGCCGACTTCGCGCCGCTGATCCCGCAGCCGAGCAAGGTCGTGTGCGTCGGGCTGAACTACCGCAACCACATCCAGGAGATGGGCCGGGACCTGCCCGAGTACCCGACACTGTTCAGCAAGTTCTCCGACACACTGATCGGTGCGTACGACGACATCGTGCGGCCGGCCGAGACGTCGGAGTTCGACTGGGAGGCCGAGCTCGCGGTGGTGATCGGACAGCCGGTACGGCGAGCCGACGAGGCGACCGCGATCGCGGCGATTGCCGGGTTCACCGTGCTGAACGATGTCACGTGCCGGGACTGGCAGTTCCGGACCAGGGAATGGCTGCAGGGCAAGAACTGGGACTCCACGACGCCCGTCGGCCCGTGGCTGGTCACGCCGGACGAGGTCGGCGGACCGCGACCCGCTCTCGACATCCAGTGCTCGGTGAATGACCAAGTGATGCAGAAGGACAACACCGGCGACCTGCTCTTCGACCCGGTCGACCTGGTCCGCTACGTGTCCACGATGATCCGCCTGAACCCTGGCGACCTGATCGCCACCGGCACCCCCGGCGGCGTCGGGCACGCCCGCAAACCGCCGGTCTTCCTCCGCGGCGGCGAAACCGTCGTCACCCAGATCGAAGGTATCGGCCGCCTCGAGAACCACGTGACGACCGGCTGATGCGCGCTCGTGAATGGGTCACCGAGGGTACGGCGCTCTCCCGCCGTGCCCTCGTCGACCTGGACGGCCCGTCCTTGCTCCCGGGATGGACTCGTCGACATGTCGCCGCCCACCTGTCCCTCAACGCCGAGGCACTCGGCAACCTGGTCCACTGGGCGCGAACAGGCGACGAGCGGCCGATGTACTCGTCGCCCGGTCAGCGCAACGCCGACATCGAGGCAGGTGCCCTCCGTCCGCCGGACGACCTGCGCGCCTGGTTCGACGAGTCCGCGAGCAAACTGTCCGCTGCGATGGACGAGCTGACCGCCGAGCAATGGCAAACCCCGGTCCGCACCGCCCAGGGCCGCCAGGTCCCCGCCACCGAAATCGTCTGGCTGCGCAGCCGCGAGGTGATGATCCACGCCGTCGACCTGGGCGCCGGCATCACCTTCGCCGACCTACCCACCGACTTCCTCGAGGCCCTGTCCCGAGACATCCGCACCAAACGCGATGATGCCCCAGAAGTGCGTGGCCCCCTCCCGGACACAACCGCCTACCTGGCCGGCCGCCCGTACACAGGAGTCCACACCCTCGACGGTGCCCCCGCCCAACCACTCCCGCCCTGGCTGTAGCGTCCTGCGCCGCGCCTGGCTCCGCTGAGCCATCTTTGAGAAGCCACCGATCATTCTCGCGGCCCGATCGTGGTCGGTGGGTTCCCAAAGATGGGATCCGCGGGGTGAATGGCCGTGGGAGACTCGGTGGGTGGCGACGTGGCGGGATGTCGAGCGAATCGCTGGGGGTTTGGCCGGTGCGCGGCCGGGGCGTGCGCATGAAGGTTCGCCGACGGTCGACGTCGGGCGGCATCCGTTCGCCAGATTGCGGTGGGACGACGCAGGGCGGGAGATCTTGCAGTACTGGAGTCTCGACCTCGATTCGGAGGACGCCCTCGCCGACCGCCGCGACGTGTTCTTCGCCGTGTACAGGTTCAAGGTCAAGGTGTCGATCTGGGCCTGGCTCGATCGGCTGGACGAGGACGAGCTGACCGAGATCCTGACCGACTCGTGGTTGGCCCGGCGCGGCGTCCGGGCCTGACGGCAGGTCAAATCCGCCGCCCATCTGCTGGTGCGGGTGCTCCGAATGCCCACGGGCGCTCGATGTGCCTGACAGCAGAGGGAGGAACAGTCATGAGTGACGCAACACGCCGGGGTTTCCTGGTGGTAGCGGGCGCGGGTACGGCGGCCGCGGTCGGGGCGGTCGCGGTGCCGAAGGTCTTCGGCGATCGGTCGACGGAGGCCTCGAACCAGCCGCTGACGGCGGCGGACCTGGGGAATGCGGAGTCGTTCGTGGTCCACGTGAAAGACGTGCGCACGGGCCGGATGGCGATCCTGGTCGGCGAACGCGAGGTGCCGGTGACGGACCGCGAGCTCGCCGCGCGGATCGCCGGCCTGACCACCCCCTGACCATCGCCTGACTCTCGCCAGAATTCCAGTGGAGGAACCCCGTCATGTCTTCGCACCGCGAGGCGCCCGAGATCTCGAAGGACCCGGTCGCCGACAACACCGATGTCTACGCTTTCGTCAGTCCTGACAAGCCGGACACCGTGACCTTGATCGCCAACTTCATCCCGTTCCAGAACCCGTACGGCGGCCCGAACTTCTACGAGTTCGGTGACGACGTGCTCTACCAGATCCACATCTCGAACAGCGGTTCCGGCAAGGCCGACATCTCGTACCAGTTCCGGTTCCGGGCCGAGATCCGCAACAAGAAGACCTTCCTGTACAACACCGGCCCGATCACCTCGATCAAGGACCCGGCGTGGAACCGGCCGCAGTACTACTCGGTCACCCGGGTGGAGCACGGCCGGTCCCGGGTGCTGGCCCGCAACCTGGCCGCGCCGCCGGTCAACGTCGGGATCCGCAGTACGCCGGACTACGCCAAGCTCGCCCGCCAGGCGATCCACACCATCGGCACGAACCGCAAGGTGTTCGCCGGCCAGCGCGCGGACGGGTTCTTCGCCGACCTCGGCAGCATCTTCGACCTCGGTACGTTGCGCCCGTTCCAGATGGCGCACCTGATCCCGTCCGCCGCGGCGATGGGCGTCAACGGCCTGCAGGGCTCCAACGTGCACACGATCGCGCTGCAGGTCCCGATCCGCGACCTGACCCGCGACGGCAAGCGGCCGACCGACGTGATGGACCCACAGTCGGTCATCGGCGTCTACGCTTCGGCGAGCCGCCGGTCGTCCAAGATCCTTGACGACGCACGCGGGATCCCGGTCTGGCACGGCCCGCACAAGCAGGTGTCGCGGCTGGGCAACCCGTTGTTCAACGAGGTCATCGTGCCGATGGCCGACAAGGACAAGTGGAACGTGCTGCCCCCGAGCGGCGACAAGCGGTTCGCGGCGTACGTGACGAAGCCCGAGCTGGCCGGGTTGCTGCCGGTCCTGTACCCGGGCGTGTTCCCGAACCTCGCGGCGTACAAGAAACCGCGGGCCGACCTGGCGGCGATCCTGCTGACCGGGATCCCGAAAGGCGTCGTCCCCGGTTTCCAGAACTACACCGGCCCGGTCCAGGCGGACCTGTTGCGGCTCAACGTCGCCGTACCGCCGTCGAAGTCGCCGAACCCGCTCGGCCTGGTGGCCGGCGACGCGGCCGGGTTCCCGAACGGCCGCCGGGTGTTCGACGACGTGGTCACTGTCGAGCTGCGGGCGGTCGCCGGGCTCACGATTCCGCTGGTGGATCCGTCGTTCAAGCCCGACGATGCGACGGCCGCGATCACGGACGGTACGTCGAACACGAACGCCGACTACCTGACCTGGTTCCCGTACCTGGGCACGCCGGCCGGCGGGTACCAGTCCAAGCCCGGAAGGCCGGCCGCATGAGCGAGAATCCGCATGCAGGCAAGGGATCGTCGGTGCTGCTGGACATCGGCGGTGACGTCGGGGCGCTCGTCATCGAGATGCCGGCCGCGCTCGAGGGTGAGGAGATCGAGCTACGCGGACTGCACCAGCATGTCGCCGTGGTTCCGCGGTCGGTGCCGGACGGGCAAGTCATTCATTCGGCGGTGTTCTTCGAAGTACCTCGGGGCAGCTACGAGCTCTACGTCCGCCCGTCGGGACCGGTGCAGTTGACCGTCGACGTCACCGGTGGGGCAGTCACCTACGCGAAGTGGTCAGGGCCAGAGGGTTAGGAGGACTTTGCCGGAGAGGTCGGAGTTGGCGGCGGTGGTGAACGCGTCGACCGCTTGGCTCGCCGGGTACTCGTGGGTGATGACCTGGTCGAGCGCGGGATTCGTGGTGAGGAGTCGGATCGCCTCGTCGATCTCGTTGTTGAAGCGCAAGGTGCCGCGCAGTTGGAGTTCGCGGGAGACCAGGGGAGCGAGGTTCACGCCGCGCGGCTCGTCGGCGGGGATGCCGACGAGTACGACGGTGCCCGCCCGGCGGGTCGCGGCGAGCGCGGCACTGAGCGCGGCCGGTACGGCGGTGCACTCGAGGACGACGTCGAAGTACCCCGCTGGGATCTCGTCCTTGCCGACCTGGAGCGTACCGTGCACCCCGAGCTCCCGGGCCCGCCGCAGCGGGCCCGGGAGTACGTCGGTCGTCACCACCTCGGCCGCACCCGCGGACAGCGCGGCCGACGCCGTGAGCAGGCCGATCGCACCCGAGCCGGAGACGAGCACCCGCTTGTCCTTCACGCCGTCGGCGATAGCGATGGCATGCAGGGCGACGGCCAGCGGCTCGGCCAGGGCAGCACGGCGAAGAGGCAGCGACTCCGGCAACGTTCGCACCATGTGTTTGGCGACGACAACGAATTCGCTCATGCCGCCCTGGGTGTGCGGCCAGGTGGAGGCGCTACCCAGGTAGGCGCCGTTCGGCCACAGGTGCGGGCGGTCCTCGATCCCCGGCTCCGGCGTCCCGAAGGTGGCTGGGTGGATCGTGACCGGCGTACCGGGTGCCAGCTCGCCGGACGGGTCGAGGTCGACGGTGCCCGACAGTTCATGACCGGGCACCAGCGGTTCGCGGACGACGTACGCGCCGTTCGCGCCCTCGTGGTAGTAGTGCAGGTCGGACCCGCAGATCCCGCCGTACGCCATCCGGAGGCGAACCTGGCCGGCCTGTGGCTCCGGGGTCGGCAGCTCGGTCTCGACGAGGTCGAGCTTGCTCCGGATGACGATCGCCTTCATGGTTCTCCTTCAGGCCGTGGCGGTGGCGGTGGCAGTTGCGGTCGCGGGCAAAGGTGCGCGGTCGGTGGCGTTCTCCGGCGCGAGCAGGTCGCGGTCCCGGGTCTCCGGCGCGAACAGCGCGGCGCCGAAGGTGATCGCCATCGCGACGGTCATGTAGATCGCGACCGGCACCCAGGAGCCGAACGCGTTCATCAGCGCGACCGCGATGAGTGGTGCGAAGCCGCCACCGAGTACGGCGGCGAACTCGCGGCCGAGCGTGACACCGGCGTACCGGTACCGGCTGCCGAACAGCTCCGGGAAGTAGCTCATCGTCACCGCCACGCCGCCCTGACAGGCGAACACGAAGCCGACGATCATGGCCAGGTAGATGACCGTGAGATTTCCGGTGCTCAGGGCAACGAACGTCGGGAACGGCAGGAGCAGCAGCAACCCGGCGATGCCGAGGAACACGGACCGCCGTCCGAACAGGTCGGACAGGTAGCCGAGGACGACCGCGCCGAGTCCTCCGAAGATCGCTCCCACCAGCAGGATCTCCGGCACGGTCTGCGCGTCGATCTTCACGGTTCCCTTGAGATAGGAGGCCATGAACACCTGGTACGTGTACGACTGCACGCTCAGTCCGACGGTCATCAAGGTAACCAGGGCAACGGCCTTCTTGCCGTTCCGGAACACCTCACGCACCGGAGCGGCTGCGGCGGTGCGCTCGGCCTTGATCTCCGCGAACACCGGCGTCTCCTTGAGCTTCCGCCGCAGGATGTACGCCGCGATCGTAACGAACGCACTGCTCAGGAACACCACCCGCCAGCCCCACGACATCAACTGGTCGTCCGGGAGCAGCTGCACCAACGCCCACGCCCCGGCGCCGAGCGCCGTACCGGCCGCTGCTCCGGTCATGATCAGGGCCGCCAGCCGTCCGCGCTTGCCGCGTACAGCCGTCTCGGTCAGTAGAGTGGCGCCGCCGGACTGCTCGGCGCCGGCGCCGAAGCCCTGCAGGAACCGGCTCAGGACGAGCAGGATCGGCGCCCAGACGCCCACGGACTCGTACGTCGGCAGTACGCCGATCGCCATCGTCGCGACGCCCATCAGGGTCAACGTGGCCACCAGGATCCACTTGCGCCCGAGGCGATCGCCGTACCGCGAGAAGAAGAACCCGCCGAGCGGCCGGGCGCAGAAGCCGACCGCGTAGGCGCTGAAGCTGGCGAGCAGCCCGGCCGTCGCGGAGATGTTGGGGAAGAACAGATGACTGAAGACCAGCGCTGACGCGGTCCCGTAGATGACGAAGTCGTACTGCTCGAGAGCGGTGCCGATCAGGCCGGCGAGCGCGGCCCGGCGGACCTCCTGCCGAGACGGCTCGGGGGTCGAGGGGTTGGGTTCCATGGCGGATTCCTTCGGGGTCTCAGGCCGCGGGCGAGGCGTGCGGCCGGGACGGTCGGGAGCGCGCGGCCTCACGGGCCGCGGCGCGGACGCCGTCACGGGTGATGACGGCGACGTAGTCGCTGACGCGCCGGGCAAAGTCATTGCTCTCGGCAAGTTCCGTGGCGAACACCTGGCCGATCGCCGACCGGACCAGGTCCTCGGTACTGCGGGACTGCGCCGCGAGCGCCCCGAGCCGCTCGCGGGCAGGGTCGACCATGGCCCGCGCGTGCGGACCGGGATCGAACCCGTGCAGGGGTACGACGCAACACAGCCAGGCGGCGCACGTCAACGCGAGATGCTCCGGCATCACGCCCTGACGTAGGAGCTCGAGCGCCGGCGAAGGGACGCGCTGCGGCAGCTTGACGGATCCGTCGCTACCGACCTGCTGGGTCCGGTGACCGAGCGCGTCGTTGGACCACCGCTCGAACAGCGAGGCGATGTACGCGTCGACGTCGAAGTCACGCGGCAGCGTGACCGTGGGCAGGTACTCGTCCTCGAGGGCGGCCCGGGCAGCAGACTCGATGAAGCCGGTGGCGCGCGCCTCAGGGATGGTCGCGTGCCCATCGAGCGCACCGAGGTACGCGATCAGTGAGTGTGTGCCGTTCAGCAGCCGAAGCTTCAGTAGTTCGTACGCCTCGACCTCGTCGGAGAACACCGCGCCGCCGCGTTCCCACGCCGGTCGCCCGGCGGCGAAGCGATCCTCCATCACCCACATCGTGAACGGCTCGGCCGGCACAGGGCTGAGGTCGTGCACGCCCAGCAGTTCGTACGCCGCCGCACGGTAGGCATCCGTGGTCGCGGGGACGATGCGGTCGACCATGGAGTTCGGGAAGGCGACGTTCTCCGCGACCCAGTTCTCGGCCTTACTGCCTTGCAGGAACTCGAGCACCAAACGACGGGTCTGGGTTCCGTTCGCCTGCATGTTGTCGCAGTTCAGGACGGTGATCGGAGCGCCGTGCGTCGCGGCCCGGCGTTCCAGGGCGCGCGCGATCTGCCCGATGACAGTGCGTGGTGTCGCGCCGGAGAGGTCCGCCACGATGCCGGGATGATCCAGCGCGAGCCGATGCGTACTCGGGTCCATGCAGTAGCCGTGCTCGGTCACCGTCATCGAGACGATGCGAGTGTCCTCGGCCGCGATGGCGTCGACCACCGCAGTGGGGTTGCTCGCGGCAACGATCGCGCCGGTGTGAACACCCGGGACGCTGATGGACGAGCCCTCGGGCGACAACTCCAGCACGGAGTACAGACCGCCCTGCGCGTTCATCGCCTCGGCAACCTCGGTCGAGCGGCTCGCGACGCCGAGGATGCCCCAGCCGTCGTCGGCCTGCGCGGTGTAGACGGCTTGATGGGCCCGATGGAAGTTACCGAGGCCGAGATGCACGATGCCGGTGCCGGTCGGCCGGGCGGTCAGCAGGTGCCGGGAAACCGAGGCGCGGTTCAAGGCGCTCACCAGTCGGTCACTGAACCGTCGAGGCGGCGCGCAACGGGCAGATACGCGGGTTCGTACGGGAACTTCGCGGCCAGCGCCTCGTCGACCTCGACGCCGAGGCCGGGTGCTTCGCCCGGGTGCAGGTAGCCGTCGCTGAACGACCAGGCGTGCGGGAACACCTCGTGCGCAAGGGCGTCGTACCCCATGTACTCCTGGATGCCGAAGTTGTACGTCGACAACCCGAGGTGGACGCTCGCGCCGAACGAGACCGGCGAGACATCGGACGGCCCATGCGGCGCCGCCTTCACCTGGTACACGGAGGCGAGCGCGAAGATCGAGCGTAGGTGGCTGATCCCGCCGGCATGCGCGACCGCGACCCGGATGTAGTCGATCAGCTGCCCGGTGATGAGGTCCTTGCAGTCATAGATCGAGTTGAAGACCTCGCCGATCGCGAGTGGAGTGGTGGTGTGCTGCCGGACCAGACGCAGCGCTTCCTGGTTCTCCGCCGGGGTGACGTCCTCGAGCCAGAACAGGTCCGCGGGTTCGAGCGCCTTGCCGAGTCGCGCGGCCTGCTGCGGCGTGAGTCGGTGATGCGCGTCGTGCAGCAGTGCTAATTCCGGGCCGACGTGCTCCCTCACCTTTGCCAGCACGCCAGGCACGTGGCGCAAGTAGGCGTCCGTGTCCCACGACTCGACCACCGGTGCAGCACCACGCTTCGCCGGCTCGTACCCGGCGGCCTCGCGATGAACGCCGTACACGGTCTCCAGCCCTGGTACGCCGGACTGCGCGCGGACCGCCCGGAATCCGTCCTCGCGGCGTGCGTCGACCTCGTCGAGCAGTGCGGGCAGCTCCCAGGCCGAGGCGTGCGTGTAGGCGAGGACGCGGTCGCGGACCGCGCCGCCGAGCAGTTGGTAGACGGGCATCCCGGCGGCCTTGCCCTTGATGTCCCAGAGGGCGAGGTCGACCGCGCTGATCGCGGCCATCGTGATCGGGCCGCGGCGCCAGTACGCCCCGCGATACAGGTACTGCCAGGTGTCCTCGATCCGCGCCGGGTCGAGGCCGGTGAGCAACGGTACGACGTGGTCGCGCAGGTAGCTCGCGACGGCGAGCTCACGGCCGTTGACGGTGGCGTCGCCGTACCCGACGAGGCCGTCCGCGGTCTGCAGTTTGAGGGTGACGTAGTTGCGGCCGGGGCTGGTGATGATGACCTCGGCGGCGACGATGCTGGTCATGAGGATGCTCTCAGAGTCGGACGACATTGCGCAGCTCGTTGCCCTCGGCAAGGGCGGTGAGGTTGGCGGCGATGTCGTGGATGCGGCCGCGGTAGGTCTGCTGGGTGATCCCGGACAGGTGCGGGGTGAGCAGCACGTTGTCCAGTTCCCCGAACGGTGCTTCGGCCGGTTGGGCGTGGTCCCCGTTGGACGGGTACGAGTACCAGACGTCGAGGGCGGCGCCGCGGATCGTGCGGTTGCGCAGAGCGTCGTACAAGGGCTGCTCCTGGACGAGCGGGCCGCGGGCGACGTTGACGAGTACGCCGTCTGCGCCGAGTTTGCTCAGCTCGGCGGCGCCGACGATGCCGCGGGTGGCCTCGGTCAGCGGAGCGGACACGACGAGGACGTTCGACTCGTCGAGTAGGCGTGGGAGTTGGGAGGTGTCACCGGCCCAACTCAGGCCATCGGCCTTTCCGCTCGCGGTCACGGCTTGGGCTTGTGCGCCGAAGGACTGGAGCACTCGCCAGGTGGCTCGGCCGATGTGGCCGAAGCCGAGGAAGCCGACCTTCGCGCTCGACAGCGTCTCGGGTTGCGGGAGTGCCGCGTCGTACACGGGCGAGCGCCACCGGTTCTGGCGGAGGGCGGCGTCGGCTTGGGGAAGCTCGCGGCGCAGGGCGATCAGGGCCCAGACGATGTACTCGGCGATCGAGTCCTCGTGGTGATAGGTGTTCGCGACCGGTACGCCAGTCGCCTGGACGCGATCGG
This sequence comes from Kribbella sp. C-35, assembly GCF_046549195.1. Taxonomy (NCBI): domain Bacteria; kingdom Bacillati; phylum Actinomycetota; class Actinomycetes; order Propionibacteriales; family Kribbellaceae; genus Kribbella; species Kribbella sp. C-35. Next base: position 819,179 of record NZ_JAJPWG010000005.1, on the reverse strand, counting down.
TGCCGGCTCCGGCCACCTGCACGAGCCGGAGGCCGGGCGCGGCGTCCGCCATTTCCTGGGTGAACGCCGGACCCACCAGGACGTCGGCGGTCTTCAACGCATCGAGGAGATTGTCGGGAAGCCAGATCAGTTCGGTTTGAGGCACCAGGGCCTCGAGCTCATAGCGCAAGGGCAGCAGGTTGGGGTCAGTGACGACGACTCTCATGCGTCGCTCCGTTCGCGGCGCGCGGGGGTCCATCCGGCGACCGGGCCGGTGCTCTGACGGACGACGAGCTGGGTCGGCAGTGTGACGGTGCGCGGCTCGGCCGGAGTCTCTGCGGTCAGTTGCTGGTGGAGCATGTCGATGCTCATCACGCCGGCCCGCGACATCGGGACCTGGATGCTGGTCAGCGTGGGGCGGCCGACCTCCGCGAGCGGGGTGTCGTCGATGCCGATGACGCTCAGCTCGGCCGGTACCTCGACACCGAGCGCGGCCGCGCCGGCGATGATGCCCAGTGCCATCAGGTCGTTGTGGGCGATCACCGCCGTGGCGCCAGAGGCGACGACGCTAGCTGCTGCGGCCTGGCCGCCGGCCACCGTCTCCGCCTGCCAGCCGAGGACTTCCAGCTCGATATCGGTCTGGTCGGCCAGTTGCCGAATCGCTTCCACCCGGGTCTGGTTCGACCAGGACAGCGGCGACCCTTGGGCGTAGGCGACATGCTCGTGACCGAGGACGCGCAGATACTCCAGCGCCTGACGCAGACCGTCGGCGGCGTCCGGTACGACGCTGCTCGTCTCGTCGCTCGTCCGGTTCACCAGGACGAGCGGGGTGTCGCCGCACAGTTCGACGATGTCGTGCGCTGGCAGCCGGGGCGAGCAGACGACGAACCCGTCGACCCGCTCGTGCAGTTCGCCGATGATCTCCCGCTCGCGGTCCGGGCTGCCGTCGGTGTCGGTCAGCACGACGGTCTGGCGGCGGTTCCAACCGTGCGCCTGGGCGGCCTTGACGAAGCTCGCCCAGACCGGGTTGCCGATGTCCGGGACGATCATCGCGACGGTCGCCGAGCGGGTCGGGAGCCCCGACCGGGAGCGGCGGCCGGCCGAGGCGACGTACCCGATCTCCTCCGCGGCGCCGATGATCCGGCGCAGGGTGTCGCGGCCGATCCGGTCCGGGTCGCTGAACGCCCGGGACGCGGTCGACAACGACACACCTGCGCGCTGCGCGACGTCGGTCAGGGTGGGATTCACGGCTCGCTCCAGAGGTTGCGCCAAGGTTTCGCCAAGATTGCGGCAAGTTGCGCAACTCTGTCAAGAGCTCGGTTTGGTCAGCTGTCCAGGAGCTGGACCTCCGCGAGGTTGGTGAAGCCGCCGTGCGTGTCGGCGATCCGGATCATCGGGTACGACGCCTGCGTGGCCAGCGGGAACGCGTACCACTGGTTGCCGTCGGTGATGCCGTTGATCGTGGTCAGCGTGGTCCAGGTGGTACCGCCGTCGCTCGAGCCCTGGACGAGGTCGCCGTTGGCTCGTGCGGGGAAGTTGCTGCGCGGACGGACCCGGACGGCGTCGAACGTGAGGTTCGTGCCGGCCGGGGGAGTGACGGAGACCCATCCGTTGCCGGAGGTGGTGTCGGTGAAGGTGTTGAGGTCCCCGTCGAACATCCGCCAGCCGTTGGCCTCGGGGGTGCCGACGCCGGGGAAGGCCGGACTGGAGGCGACCACCCAGCCTTGCTGGACTTCCACAGTCCGGACGCGGGTGTTCCAGAGTTCGAGCGCGGTGCCGTCGGTGGTGGCGATGATCGTCGCCCCGGGCTGGCCGCTCGCAGTCGTGTAGTCGACGGTGAAGCGCAACGGGCGACCGTAGCCGACGTCGTCGGGCAGCTTGATCGTCGCAGTCCAGTGCAGGCCGTCCTGGCTCGTGACCTGAGCCTCGCTCCCTTCGATCGAGGCGTCGACCTGGCTCAGCGGTTCGCTGGCGGTCATCGTCAGCGTGACGGTGTCGCCGTTCTGCGCGCGTTTCGGGTCGCTGCCGTCGGAGGCGATCGACACCGAGTTGATCGCCGTACTCATCTCCATCCGCTGTCCGTAGATGCGGAACTCACTGAAGCTCGACAGGCCCGGGTACGCCGGATCCGTGGGTACGCCGGGATGGTCGACCTGGATCTTGAGGAACCGGAAGCTGTCGCCGAGGACGTCGTCGCGGACCGGGATCCGCTCGAGTGCGAAGCCTTCGTCGGAGGTGTCCGTGGTCTCGCGGGACGTGAGCAGGGTCCACGCCCGGCCGTCGTTCGACCCGTACACGTTCGCGCCCTGGGTGCGGTTGCCGAAGTTGTACCGCGCCTGCAGCCCGAACGCGTCGGCCGTGACCCGGAAGCCGGCGCCGACGTCGATGATCGCCGGAGCGGTCAGGTCACCGGAGGTGGTGTTGAAGTCCCCGTCGAGCATGTTGCCCAGGGCAACCTGAGACAGCGACGCCGAGGTCGCGCGACCCCAGTAGTCGAACGAGCCGTCGTCCGGCATCGTCGGTGTCAGCTTCTCGAGCCGGGCGACCGCGGCCTGCAGCGCGACGAGATCCGCGGCGAAGGTCGCCGGGTCGGCGGTCGCGAGATCTGCTTCAGCAGCCGCTTTCGCCGCGTCGACGGCGGAGCGTGAGGCTCGGACGTACGTCGTACCGGCGTCGTAGCCCGCGAGCGCCGCGGTCACGGCGTCCTGACGGGTCGCGCTGACGGTCAACCGCACCCTGAGTACGGCGTCTGTGGCCGCGTCGGATGCGACGACGAAGGTGTTGTGGTCACCGACCTGGCTTGCTGTCGGCTGCCAGGTCAGGACACCGGTTGCCTGGTCGAGCGATGCGCCTGCGGGGAAGTTGGTTCCGGAGGCGTACGACAGCTGGTCGGAGTCGGCTGCCGAGAGCGTTGTGGACAAGGGTTCGCCGGCGATCGCGAGCAGTCTGACGTCCGAGCCCTGTGCGAACTGCGGCGGCGTGAGCTGGGTCTTCGCCTGGAGGTTGATCGCGTCGATGTCGACGCTGACCTCGACCGATCCGACGACCGTGTAGTAGGCGAGAGACTCGCCGCCGGCACTGCCGCGGAGTTTGCTCGTGTCCATGTCGTAGGTGACGTACCGCCAGGCGCCGTGCGTGTTCGGAAGCGTCAGCGTTTGGTACGGCGCGAGCCCTTGCTCCTTCCTGATCTGCAAGGTCGCCGTGCCGTTCGTGCGGATCAGTACGCCGACCGGGCTGTAGCCGTTGCGGTTGTCGTACAGCAACGTCCGCACGGCGATCGTCGTACCAGCGGACCGAGCCCGCATCCGGACGAACCCGCTGTCCACCGACGTACCAGGAGTGACGGGAGTGGTTCTCGTCTCCGCCTGCACGAGGGCGTTGCGCTGGACCGGAGGCGCCGATCCGGCGACGGAGGCGGGGAAGGATAGCCAGGAATCCGGGTTGAAGTCCGGATTGCTGTTCCAGAAGTTGTACGCCGACGTTCCCCAGTAGAACTGCGCGCCGGAGTCTTGGGTCGTGGCGACTGCGGTGATGCTCGGAGCGATCGCGGCCATGGCCGAGCCGAGCCGCTGCTTGTAGATGGTGTAGAGCTCGTTGGTCGGGTCGAAGATCCGCCCGCGGTACGCCTGGGACAGCACGCCGCCGCGCTGGGTCGTGTCGATCCACGGGATCGTCTTGCCCATCATGAACGCGAAGAACTGTTCGGAGCCACGCAGCAGCCGATCGCCGCCGAAGGCGTACACCGAGACCGCGTCCGGCCGTGTCGACACGGTGCCGCGCACCGGGTCCAGTTTGGTTCCCTGGATGTCGATGACGCGGGCGAGCTGGGTCAGCATCGTGACGTCGTCCCAGGCGTGGGCCTGGTCGCGTCCCATCTCCTGCAACTGGACGAACGTCTTGCCGTACGGGTTCCGCGGATCGTTCTTCGCGATCACCGGCATGACCTTGCTGAGCGCGCCGTTGGTGTCGTCGTCAGGGTTGGTGGAGTTCACCGAGAACCACTCGACCGCCTCGCGGTAGCGCGGGAGGTTGTCGGTGAAGACGTAGCCCGCGATCGCGCCGATGAGCGAGTAGCTGTGCTGATTCATGAAGTTGCGATTGCGGTACAGGAACGTCTGCGTGAGCGGCACCACCAGGTTGCCGGTGAGATCCGCAGTATCGCTGTCGTTCCAGCCGAGGTCGTAGCCGTCCTCGGCCGGTTCCGTGACGGTCGAATAGCGCACGATCTCGGCGGCCGCGAGCATCCGCATCAGCGGCGCTCCGCTGTGGATGTGCGCGTCGGGGTAGTAGACGTAGGCAGTGGGATCCATGTGGGCCCAGATCCGGATCAGCTTGAGGCTGTTCTCGCGGTAGACCGGATCACCGGTGATGAAGTAGAGGATCGACTGCGTGTAGGCCCGGAACGCGTCGTCGATGAACCTCGCCTGGATGCCCTGGGAGTTGAAGGCGCTGCTGGCCGGCCGGTCGACGACGGTGCCCTGGTTCTTGGAGCTGAAGGTCCGGGAGGCGTACGTCGTCGCGTTCATCGCGGCGTAGTACGACGCCCACGGCTCGACCCCGGCGCGGACCTGCTTGCGAGCGAGTTCGAGGGACGATGCGCTCACGGCGAGTCCCGGATGGACGAAGCCGGCGCCCGACGTAACCCGGGTCAGCGTCGGCAGCGGGTCGGCCTCGGCCGACGCGGGCGTGGCCGCGACCGGGACGACTCCGACGACTGCGAGGAGCGCGGCCAGTAGGGCGGTCAGAACGATCGATCTCAGAACAGCCATCAGGACACTCTCCAGTGTGGTGGCAGCCGCCTGTGCTTATGAAAGGCGGGGAGCGGTCGGAGCCTCGCATCGCGCCTCGGTGGCCGTGAAGCGGGTGACCACCTCCGAAAATTTTGATCCCCTGATAGTTAACGTTTTCTATGCCAGCCTGACGGCATGTCTCCCGTACCCGAAAAACTGCCGGCGCTCGTCGCCATGTCCCCCGAGCACTGGCCGCTGCTGTTCCCGGCGGACGTCCGCCGGCGTCTGGCGCAGTTCGCGCTCGTCGATCCGGCCGATCCCGTCGACCGGTTCGACGATCCGTACGTCGTGGATCGCCTGGCCGAGGTCGAAGTTCTGATCACCGGCTGGGGATGCCCGGTCATCGACCGCCGGCTTCTCGAGTCGGCCCCGAAGCTGCGAGCGGTGCTGCACGCCGCCGGGAGCGTGAAGGGTCACCTGAGCCGCGAGGTCTGGGAGCGCGGCATCGTCGTCTCGTCGGCGGCAGCAGCGAACGGCGTACCGGTCGCGGAGTTCACGCTCGGCGCGATCCTGCTGGCCGGTAAGGGCGCCTTCGATCTGCGGGAGCGCTATCGCCGCGAGGGGACCTTCGAGCTCGGCTACATCCACCCGGACGTCGGGAACAACGGTCGTACCGTCGGACTGATCGGCGCCTCGCGGATCGGCCGGCAGGTGCTCGATCTGCTGCGGCCGTTCGGGTTCCGGGTCCAGGTGTACGACCCGTACGCCGGGAATCTCGACGTACCGACCGTCGATCTGGGGACGCTGCTGAGTACGAGCGACATCGTCAGTGTGCATGCCCCGTTGACCGCGGAAACCCATCATCTGCTGGGGCGATCGGAGCTTGCAATGCTCCGGGACGGTGCGACGCTGATCAACACGGCGCGCGGGCAACTGATCGACACCGACGCGTTGACGGCGGAACTGGTCTCCGGGCGAATCGCTGCGGTGCTGGACGTCACAGAGCCCGAACCGCTGCCATCCGGATCGCCGCTGTACCGGCTGCCGAACGTGTTCCTCACGCCCCATGTCGCCGGCTCCCACGGCAACGAACTCGGACGTCTCGGCCTGTGCGTCGCGGACGAACTGGGGCGGTTCGCGGTCGGTGAGCCGCTCCGCTTCGGGGTCGGCGTCACCGACCTGGATCGTGCCGCCTGATCGGAAAAGGCAACGATTGCCACGCCTTGACACGTCTGAACGCCAGCGCTACCTTCACGGCAGATGGAAAGCGCTTTCTAGATCTGGTGCTGAAGGAGCTCCTCCCATGAGTACTCGAACCCCCGTGCGCTCCAGCCTCTGGCTGGGGTTGCTGGCGGTCCCCGCAGTCGCGTTCTTCCTGGTGTTCAGCTACGCGCCGATGGCCGGCCTGGTGGTGGCGTTCAAGGAGTTCGACATCAGCAAGGGCCTCTTCGGCAGCCCGTGGAACGGCCTGGACAACTTCCGCTACTTCTTCGCCTCCGGCGACGCGCAGCGGATCCTGGTCAACACCATCGTGCTGAACGTGCTGTTCCTGGCCGCGACGCTCGCCGCCGGCGTGACGCTGGCGATCATGCTGAACGAGATCCGCGGCCGCTTCTTCAAGCGAGCGGCCCAGTCGACGATCTTCTTCCCGTACTTCGTCTCGCCGGTCGTCATCGCGATCATGCTGCAGGTCCTGCTGTCCGGGCCGGCGGGAGACGGAGGCGTCGTCAACGACGCGCTGGCCGGCTTCGGGCTGCCGACCGTCAGCTGGTACACGGAGCCGGGACCGTGGCCGTGGATCCTGACCTTCGTCAAGATCTGGCAGATGGGCGGCTACATGAGCGTCATCTTCCTGGCCGCGATCACCTCGATCCCGGAGGACGTCTACGAGGCGGGCCAGATCGACGGTGCGAGCCGGGCGCAGATGGCGCTCCGGATCACCCTGCCGCTGCTGAAGCCGACGGCCGCGGTCCTGCTGGTGCTCGGCGTCGGCCGGATCTTCTACGGGGACTTCGGCACGATCTACGCGATCGTCGGCGACAACGGCACGCTCTTCCCGACGACCGACGTGATCGACACCTACGTGTTCCGGTCCCTGCGCCAGATCGGTGACTTCGGCACCACCGCCGCGATCGGTCTGTTCCAGTCGGTGGTCGGCTTCGTCCTGGTGTCGACCGCGGTGCTGATCCAGCGCCGGTACTCGAAGGAGACGAGTCTGCTGTGACCACCATGACCTCGAGCCTGGCCAAGGCCGCCGGCCGGACCACAGCCAAGCGGCGCTCCGGTCGGTGGGAACCGTTCACCGTCGTCAGCGTCATCGGCGTCGCGCTGTTCATGCTGGTCTGCCTGATTCCGTTCTGGGTGATCCTGTCCGGCTCGTTCACCGACGAGCAGACCCTGGCAGGCAAGGGCTACAGCTTCATCCCGCAACCGTTCTCGACCGCGGCGTACAAACTGATCTTCACCGGGCCGACGCTGGTCAGCGCGTACGTCGCCAGCGTCGTCATCACTGTCGTCGGTACGGTGCTGGCGCTGAGCATCACGTCCGGGCTGAGCTGGGTGATCGCGCGGCGACTGCCCTATGTCAGCCGGCCGTTGGCGATCTTCGCCTACATCCCGATGCTGTTCGCCGGCGGACTCGTCCCGCTGTACCTGCTGGTCACGCAGTACCTCAAGCTGCAGAACAGCTACCTCGCGGTGATCCTGCCGTTGCTGGTGGCGCCTTTCCTGGTCTTCATCCAGGTCTCGGCGTTCCGCCAGTTGCCGGAGGAGATCCTCGACTCGGCCCGGGTCGACGGCGCGGGGGAGATGCAGATCTTCTTCCGGATCGGACTGCCGTTGTCCAAGCCGATCCTCGCCGTCGTCGGCCTGTTCTACGCGGTCCACTACTGGAACGAGTGGTTCACCGCACTGCTGTTCATCTCGGACGTCCACAAGTACCCGCTCCCGCTGCTGTTGCAGAACCTGATCTCGAACGTCACGTTCTCGCAGATGCTGCCGACAGCAGCAGCTCAGTCGACGCCGGTCTACCAGCTCCGGCTCGCGCTCACGGTCGTCACCATCGGCCCGATCCTGCTCGCGTACCCGTTCGCGCAGCGCTACTTCGTCAAAGGCATCACCTTGGGAGCCACCAAAGGCTGACGGTCTCCCACCACAACATCTGGAACATCTGGAGGCATTGTGCCCGCCACATCTCCCGCCGGCCTCAGCAGGCGCGGCTTCCTGGCCGCCGGCGGCGGCCTGTCACTCGCAGCCATGCTCGGACTGAGCGGCTGCGGAGACTCGTCGTCACCGAGCTCCGGCCAGGCCGCAGACACACTCGCCCTGCTGCTGCCCGGTGACGCACCGACCGGCTGGGACGCGATTCTTGCCAAGGTCAACGAGAAGCTCAAGAAGGACCTGGGCTTCACCATCGCTCCGCAGTTCGTCGCCTGGTCCAACTACCAGCAGCAGTCGCTGCTCAAGTTCACCGCCGGCGAGAACTTCGACACCGCGCTGCAGGCCCGCTGGCTGAACATGATCCAGCTGGTCGCCAGCAAGTCGCTGGTTCCCGTCGACGGTCTGATCAGCAAGTACCCGAACCTGAGCAAGACCCTGGACCCGCAGTTGCTCGAGCAGAACAAGTGGGCCGGCAAGCTGTACGGGATTCCGCAGGTGAACTCCGCCGCACGGTTCCACCACTTCACGGTCCGCCAGGACCTGGCCGACAAGCTCGGTGCCGGGGAGCTCTCGACGTTCGACCAGTTGGAGAAGTTCTGGTACGACGTCAAGCAGAAGGAGAAGCTCACCCCGATCGGGATCTCGTCGAACATGCCGGATCTCCTGGTGGCCTTCGCGCCGGTCGGCTGGCTGAACCAGCACGACTGGGAGAACCCGCACGTCAGTGTGCAGACCTTCAGCGGCGGTTCGCTCCCGTTCTACCTGGCGCAGGACGGGAAGAGCACCGGATCCGCGAAGCCGATCCCGTTCTGGGAAGCTCCGGGCGTCGTCGACGCGCTGCACAAGGTCCGCAAGTACTACCTCGACGGCATCATCAACAAGGACGCGCTGAACGTGGACTCGAGCACGATCAAGTCCCAGTTCGAGTCCGGACGCATCGCGACCCGGTGGGCGATGACGGACGGGCTGTCCTCGCAGTCGCTCACGCCGCTGCGGAAGGCCGTACCGACCGCGCAGATCGCCAACGTGGTCCCGCTGCGCGGTGGCAAGGACGCCAAGCCGAACCAGACGTTCCAGGCCGACAACTTCGTCGTACTCAACGTCAAGGGCCGCAGTAACGAGCGGGCGATGCAGCTGGAGGACTGGGTCTCGATCAAGGAGAACCACGACCTGCTCAGCTACGGCGTCGAGGGCACGGACTGGAAGCCGGTCGGCGCGGACAAGTTCCAGCAGCTGTCGCAGTACAGCTTCCCCGGGTTCGCGTTGTGCTGGCGGCAGAAGCTCGAGCTCAAGATCAAGGACATCACGCCGACCGAGGAGGCGTGGTTCGACTGGGCGCAGAAGTACGACAACTTCACGCTGGACCCGTACGCGTCGTTCGTGCCGGACGTGACGCCGGTGAAGCGTCAAGACAGCCAGGTCAACGCAGCGATGACGCAGTACGGCAATCCGTTGTGGATCGGGGCGGTCGACGTCGACAAGGGTCTCGACAACCTCAAGAAGGCGGTGGACAAGGCCGGTCTCTCCGAGCTGCAGGCGGAGATGGAGAAGCAGGCGAACGCGTACCTCAAGGGCCAGTGAGGCTGTCCTCGATGTCCGCCCCACGGAGGAAGCTCGCGGTGGTCGCGCGCGAGGCCGGTGTGTCGATCTCGACCGTCTCGAAGGTCTTGCGCGCCTACCCCGATGTCGCGCCGGCCACCAGGACCCGGGTACGAGAGGTACTGCGTCGCGCCGGGTATCCACTGGACTCCGATACCTCAGGAAACCGTCGCGACGAGTCCGAACTGGTCGACGTGGTGGTCGCCAGTCAGAGCAGCGGCTGGGCCGGTGACGTACTCGCCGGCCTTGCCGACGCCGCCCGCGAACCAGGGCTGGCTCTCGTCGTCACGACAGTGAACGGGCGAGAGCCAGTACCCCGGCTATGGCTGGAGCGACTCTTTGCCCGCGGCACACGCGGCGTCATCGGCCTCGACGTCGAGTTCACCGACACCCAACGGGCCTACCTCGCCGCGTACGACATCCCCTGCATTGAGGTCGATCACCTCTCGTCGCCCTCGGACGTGCTGGCAGCAGTGGTCGTGCCATCTATGGTCAGCCGCGTCGGCTGACTGAGTTGCGGACGACGACGTGGGTGGTGAAGAGGCGGTGGGCTCCAGTCCAGTCGGGTTGCTGGTGCTGGGAGTCCAGTGCGACCTTCGCCGCCGCTCGTCCTAGTTCCTCGTAGGGGACGTGGACCGACGTGAGTCGGGGGCGGAGGTCTTGGGCCAGTTCGACGTCGTCGTAGCCGACCACCGAGAGGTCCTCGGGCACTCTCAGGTCGAACTCGGCGGCAGCGGCGTACACGCCCGCGGCCACGACGTCGGTGGCCGCAAAGACCGCGGTGAAGTCCTGTCCGGCGGCCAGCCGGTTCTTCGTCAGCTGGTAGCCGGAGGCCCGGGTGAAGACGCCGTGCTCGACCAGCTCCGGCGCATCCGGTACGCCGAAGTCGTGCAGGGCCCGTCGATGTCCGGCCAACCGCTGCATGCTGGTGCTCTGACGCTCGGGACCGGCAAGGAAAAGGGTCCGGCGATGCCCCTGCGACAACAGGTGGCTGGTCATCGCGTAGGCGCCCTGCTCGTTGTCGTACTCGATCACGGCGGTCGGTACGTCGTCGCCCAGCGGAGGTCGTCCACACAACACCAGCAGGGAACCGGCGGAGTGCAGTGAGCGGGCCAGGTCGGTCATCTTCGCGCGGTAGTCGGCGGCTTCGTTGGTGACACCACCGATCAGGATCACCGCGCCGGCGCGCTGCTCGCGCATCAGTCGCACGAGGGCGAGCTCCCGCTCCGAGTCGCCCTGGGTGGTGCCGATCAGGCTGAGCCATCCACGGCGTGACGCCTCCTGCTCGACGCCGTGCGCCGCGTCCGCGAACGACTGGCCGCGTACGTCGGCCAGGATGAACGCGATCGTCTTCGTCTGCACACCGGCCAAGGCCCGGGCGTGGGTGTTCGCGGAGTAGTTGAGCTCGCGGATCGATCGCAGAACGCGCTGATTCGCCGATCGGGAGACCGGGTAGTTGCCGGCCAGGACGCGGGAGACCGTCGCGGGCGACACCCCGGCGTGCGCGGCGACGTCGGCCAGGGTGGGCGAGCTCGAAGACTTGCGCCTACCGGACCCCGGCGTACTGCTGTTTGCCATGCGTCTCCTAGCGATCCCTGGGCGGTGCGGTCGACTTCCTGATCACCACGTGCGTCCCGAGCATCAGGTGCTGATCCTGCGCGTAGTCGTCCCGATGCAGTGCGAGCCGTACGGCGGAACGCCCGAGTTCCTCGTGCGGGATGTGGACCGTGGTCAGCGCCGGATGGAGATCGGCGCTGAGCGGAATGTCGTCGTACCCAGCGACCGAGACGTCCTCAGGGACCCGGAGCCCGGACTCGTGGAGCGCGGCGAGGACACCGCTGGCGACGATGTCCGTGATGCCGACGACGGCGGTCATGCCGGTGTCGCGGGCCAGCAGGGCCTTGGTCTGCCGGTAGCCGGACTCGCGATCGAAGGTGCCGCCGGCAACGAGGCCGGGATCGACGGTCAGGCCGTGCGCCGCGTGGGCGCGGGTGAAGCCGTCGAAGCGTGCGCTGGTCGTGGTGTGGTCCGGCTCGGCAGCGCCGACGAACGCGATCCGGCGATGGCCAAGTGAGAGCAGGTAGTTCGTCACCGCGAACGCGCCGCCCTCGTTGTCGTACTCGACGACTGTCGCCGGTGCGTCCGGACCTATCGGCGGGCGCCCGCAGAGCACCAGGCGCGAGCCGACCCGCTCGAGGGAACGCGCGATCTGTGCCATCCGCTCGAGGTGTTCCGGCGTACGCATGCCGCCGCCGACGAGCACGACCGCCTCGGCCTGTTGCTCGCGCATCAGTTCGATGAGTTCGAGTTCGCGATCGGCGTCGCCGTGATGGGTGCAGACGAGACACACCCGGCCCTCGGCGGTGGCTTGCTGCTCGACGCCTTGCCCGATGTAGGCGAACAGCGGGCCGACGAGGTCGCGGACGATGAACGCGACGGTCCGCGTCGTGCCGCCGACCAGGGCGCGGGCCTGCGCGTTGATCACGTAGTCGAGGTCCTGGACGGCCCGGAGCACCCGTTTCCGGGTCGAGGCGCTGACCGGGTAGTTCCCGGCGAGCACCCGCGAAACCGTCGTGGCGCTCACGCCCGCGGCCGCGGCGACGTCCTTCACCGTCGGACGGCTCCCGAGGCTCACTCCAGCCACGCGCCAACCCCTTTGTCCGTCGAAAATTTCTGTCCGGGCCTCGCCCTGACTTGGTGTAGAAAACGTTAACTATGCTGCCATCCATGGCGGCGAATGTCGAAGCCCGCGGGGTTCCGATCTGGCTGAGCGACACCGGTACGGGTGATCCGTTGCTGCTCGTCCATGGCTGGGGTGGTGACAGCCGCGCGTGGAGCGGCCTGAGTTTCGCGGGCCGCCGTGTCATCACGGTGGACCTGCGCGGTCACGGGCGTTCGCCGGTACTGCGGCACGGGTATCGGCCGGCGGACTACGCGGCAGATCTCGCGATGCTCGTCGACCGAATGAATCTCGGGCCGGTCGTGGCGGTCGGGCACTCGATGGGCGGACAGATCGTCGCGGAGCTCGCACTGGAACGCCCTGACCTGGTCGCGGCGGTCGTGGTCATCGATCCGGCGTACGGCGCGGACGAAGCAGAGGTAGCCACCTTCGAGCAGCGTCTCGCCGCGCTCCGGAACGACGGACCGAAGGCGGCTGTCCGCCAACTCGGACTGCCTGCCGGCGCGGTTCGCGACCAGTTGCTCGCGACACCGGGGCATGTGCTCGCCGACAGTTACGCAGGGATGTACACGGACCCAGATGCCTTCGGCGCGCGTCCAGCCGCTGCCAGTCGACTGGCGGGCCTGACCCGACCACTCCTGTGCATCCGCCCAACTCCCACGATGGCCGCGTGGGACATCAGCCTGTCGCTGCCCTACGGATCACGAGTCGTCCTGTGGAACGGCTGCGGCCACTTCCTCCACCACGAGCGTCCGACGCAGTTCGTCAACCTGATCGAGAGTTGGCTGACCTCACTGCCCGAGTCGCCTGATAGAGCCTGTGGAAATCTCCCCCGAGAAGATGCGCGCGGAAACTATCCTGGATCACGCAACGTGTCCGACCTTCCCGCATCGGAGCAATCATGGAAGCCCTCTACGACCTCCCGAACGGCGACCGAGTCCGGGTCATCGACACCCCCACCGTCGGCCAGAGCCTCGGCAGGGTCCTCGAACTCTTCCGTTCCGGCAACACCGCGCCGGTCTTCTTCGGCGACCAGCCTCGTCCGGAGGGTGTCGTCATCTCCTTCGAGCAATGGTCAGAGTACGAAACCTTGAAGGAGGACGCGGACAACGACCGCCGCCGGGAGGACATGGTCCGCCAACGCCTCGCCAACGACGATCCGTCGAAGTGGGAGACGTACGAGGAAATGATGGACAGGTACGGGCTCGACCCCGACAGCGACGAGTTGAAGCCGAAGGGCGGTGGCACGACCGACGGTGACGGGACGCCGTGACCTACTACCTGATCCACCATCCTGACTTCAGTCGGGACATGGACCGGCTGCACGAGGCCTGGAAGCAGGACCGAGACAGCCCCGCCGGCCGCGAATTCCAAGCAGCGGTGGCTGCGCTGCGGGCGTTGCGTGAGGAGCGCGAGGGGGAGTACCAGGGCAAGCAACTCGGTTACGGGCCGCAGTCGTACGACCTGCGGGACTGCGCGGAGCTGAAGGTTCCCGTGGACCGTGAGTTCACGCCAGGTGGGTTCGAGCGAGGGCCGTCGCATCGGTTGGTCTACCGCGAATTCGATCCGCTGCCGGTGATCGAGGGTGATCGAGTTGTGCAGGATCCGGACGCTCAGCCCTACCGGCAGCCGATCGCTTTCGCCCACCGTTCGAACGATCCCGCGGACATAGCGGGGAAGCGCTTGGGCCGGACACTGGGTATGCCTTCCCAGGAGCTCCTTGGGGTGACCGGCGGAGGACGTCCGGACATTGGGCCCCAGCGGGAGGGCGTGCGGACGACGCCGCATCGGATTCCGGTGCCGGGCGATCTGCTGAGGCAGGCGCAGATCCTTCGGGACAGCCCGCCGGCCAGCACGGCGCCGAAGTTGGCCGCGGCGCCGCAGGCGAACGTCAACCGACCTGGTACAGGTATGTCCAAGTCGAAGGAACGCTGACAACACCCGATCAGGACTACTCGTGAAGACCCGTCCAGCGTGAGAGCAGGCTTCGAGAGGGAGGGCTGAGTCGGAGCGGGGTCCGGGCTCTGACCCGTTGCTCGCTTCAGAACGGTGGAGGGTCGTGGGTCTTTTGCTCCTGTGCGATGGGGCCGCGGGCGGGCGGGACTGTTGTGTAGCGGTGGCCGGTGGGTGCGGTGAGGGTGACGGAGCCGTCGGGGTGGGCGGTGCTGGTCCATCCCCACGCCGGCGTGTCCTTCACGACGTGGTGGTACTCGCAGTAGGGCACAAGCCCGGTGAGGGTCGTTCGGCCGGTTTGTGCGAAGGGGGTTGTGTGGTCCCGGTCGCATTCGCGGGAGGTGCGGTTGCAGCCGGGCCAGGCGCAGACGGGGTGGCGGGCAAGCAGGGTTTCGGTGACGGCGGTGCCGGGGTCGTGGCGGGTGGTGGAGGCATCGAGGACGACGCCGTTGGTGGGGTCGGTGAGCAGGCGTCGCCAGGTGCCGTCGGTGGCGATGCGGCGCGCCATCTCGGCGGGAATGGGCCCGTAGCCGGTGAGTTCGCAGGGGTTGTCGTCCATCCCGAGCAGGGTGGTGATGGGGACGAAGATCTCGATGTGGGGTCGTCGGCGGTGGTGGTCGGGTAGCCGGCGGCCGAGCCAGTCGAGGCCGTTGTGCAGCATGTGTTCGAAGACGTCGACGATGGCATCGGCACGCCGCTGCTCGGCGGTGCGATCGTCTCGCATTGGTTCCCCGTCTGCCGTGGCACGAACCGCACCAGTCGTTGCCTCTGGCGATCGATCGGCCGCACAGTTGCCGGCCGCATCGGTTGCTGGTGCGCCGTCGGCACTGGCGGTCGGCACGGACGAGGTGCCTCGTTTGGCGAGGTCGGCCATGGCCTGCACGACGACCCACATCTGCTGGATCTTGTCGGCGGTGTGGACGACCCAGAGACCGGCCATGCCGTCGGCCAGCGGCACGATTTTGCAGGTGCGGTCTCGAACCGCCTCACGGTGCCGGTTGGCCTCGTCCGCGGCGCAGTGTTTGGCGACCTGTCTGCGGAGGGACTTGCGCAGGTTGGCGTGGGTCTGGGACGCGGCACGGCGCAGGACATGGGATTCGACGGCTTGGGCCGCGTCGTCGGGCAGGTGCCGGGTGGCCTCGGAGATCGAGAGGGCCTTGGACCACGTCAGGGCACCGCAGCTCAGTGCGGTGTGAGTGGCGGCGAGTGGGCCGGTCAGGTGCAGGGCGGTGTCGATGTGGCGAGCGGCGGTGTCCTTGGACAGGTGCAGAGCGGCGCCGATCTCGGCGGCCCAGGAGCGCTCGGGATCGATGGGGCGGCCCGAGGAGTCGATCTGGGTCGGCCGGGGAATCTCTGTTGCCTGGGCCTTGCGTTGGCGGACGAACGACGCCATCGCGTCGGCCTTGATCGACTCCGCCCACGACACCATCCGGGACGCGGCCTTCATCAGTTCGATCAGCGCCATCGGCGACTCGCACTGTGGTCGCACCGGCTCCAGCGCGGCGGCCAGTTCGGCGCCGGGTGGCAGGAACACCCACGCCGGCGCCTTCAGGCGCAGCATCTCGCGTTCGGTCTCGTCCTGATCTACCCCGGCCCACAACTCCCACTCCAGGCCGTCGACCCGCGACATCGGCGGCAGGTCGTCGTACAGATCCTCCTCGCACAGGTACCGGGGAGGATGCGGGTCCTCGGGGTCATACAGATCATCGGGAGGCTCCACGGCGTCCAACCAAGCCGCCTCCGCTCCATCCAGCGAAGGCGTGACCTCCTTCTCCATGGTCGCCGTCATGCACTTATATTAGAACAAATGTTCGACAGCTCAAAATCGGCTGCTCGGTGTCATGTCGCAGGACATCGGTGACAGTTCTGCATCAGGACATCGGTGACACTTTCGGGGATCTTGGTGGTGGCACTTCGGTGAGTCGGCGGCGCGGGTGAGGGCCTGGCTCGGTCGATCGCGCCGGTGCCGAAGAACGAGTCTGTTGATCCCCGTGTCCGTATCGCGATACCAGGAAACTCAAAACGCGCAATGATGCGCGCGACCGGGCCCTGGGATGCGAAGTCAGGAAACTGTGATCAGCCCCGGGCCTGCCTCGATTGCGACGTCACCCGGATCCACATCGTGGCCCGCGTCGCAACGGATGCGGACTCCGACGGCTGCGCCGCAGGCGCGGTGGGTCGCACGCAGGGGCGGGCCCGCCTCGTCGGTCTCCCACTTCGAACCCCATTGAAGCAGGGCATAGACAACGGGCTGGAAGTCCATTCCCTTGGCGGTCAATTGGTATTCGTGCCGGGTCCGCTGACCGGGCTCCTGGTAGGGCACCCGCTCCAGCAGCCCGGCGGCGGTCAGTTCCTTGAGCCGGGCTGCCGCCGCGGGCTCACCGATCCCGACTCGGTGGACGAAGTCCTCGAATCGGCGGGTGCCGAAGATCGCCTCCCGCAGGACCAGGATCGCCGAACGAGTGCCGACGACGTCGATCGAGGCGGCGACCGAGCAGTTGGCCATCGACCAGGTCTCCCGGTGGCTGAGCAGATCTGTCATGTCACGAGTGTAGGGCTGACTTGCGTGGACAATAGTCTGGATCGTACCCTGACTTAGATAAACAGAAGTCAGCCCGACTGCAGCGGCGTCGCAGAGACGGCCGCCTGGGCGGATGGTCGTGAGCTGGTGCCGCGGATCGAAGGTGGGCGGGATGACAGACATTCTTGATACGCGAAGCGTGCCTGTCGCCGATCGGGCTGAGGTGGTGCGGGAGACGATCGGGAGCGCGAAGGTCCGGGTCGAGATCGATTTCCCGGCCGAGGCCGGGCCGGCGGCTGCCTACGGCGCCATCAGTCAGCTCGGACAGCTGACGGTGTGTTCGGTCCGCTCGAACGCGCTCAGTGTGGAGCGGACCCCGGCCCTGGCCCGGGACGAGCTTGCGCCGAGCATCTTCCTCGGTCTTCAACTGGCCGGTTCAAGCCTGGTCGTCCAGGGTGGCCGGGAAGCGGTCCTCAAACCACGCGATCTGGTCATCTACGACTCGACCGCGCCGTACACGCTGGTCGATTCCGACGGCATCCGCCAGCACTTCTTCCGGATCCCCATCGCTGCCCTGGGTCTGCCGCACGACGCGATCAGACAGATCTGCGCCACGACTCTCAGCCCCGGGCATCCGATCGCCGACCTGGTCGCCACCTATCTGTATCGGCTGGCGAGCCGCCCGGACATCTACGGCCATCCGGCGGCTGACGCGGTGAGCAACCCGAGTGTCGAACTGGTCCGTGCGCTCATCACCACCCACCTGGATGCCACCGCACAGGGGAAGGAACCACCGCACGCGACATTGCGGTTGCGGATCCTCGAGTACGTCCGCGCCCGTCTGGGCGACCCCGGGCTGCACCCCGGCGAGATCGCGGCCGAGCACCACATCTCGGTCCGGCACCTCTACAACGTCCTCGCCGCGGGCGGGATCTCGCTCGGTGACTGGATCCGCAGTCAGCGGCTGGAGGGATGCCGCGAAGACCTCGCCCGGCCAGGGTTGCGATCGTTGACGATAGCAACGATCGCCCGGCGTTGGGGATTCACCGATCCGTCCAGCTTCGGCCGCGTCTTCCGTGCGGCGTACGGGCTCTCGCCGCGCGAGTGGCGAACCCTGGCGGACCGTGATCCGGTAGGCGCCACGGGCCTCTCGACCCTGATCGCGCCGACGGAGTAGTCCGTCTCGGTGGATCATCCGTGCACAGGTATCTGCACGGTGTGCAGGATGACCCGCACAGCGGCGCGAGCGGCTGCGTCGGACCCTAGCGTCGACTTCGACACCACCGACGGTGTCCTCGACGGGCGGCCCAGACGCCACCTTCTGGACGTACGCCGAGCCGTTCACGCGGCGCTGCTCAAGCTTCTCTCCAAGCTCGGCGCCGACCCCCGCCCGGCGAGGCTGCTGAGCGGATCACGACCCTGCAAAGGAAATGCCATGCGTACACCGAAGAAGTCACTGCCCGTCGCCGTCGCGGCTCTCACCGCCGGCGTGCTCGCGCTGGGCGTGGGCAGTGCCAGCGCCAGCAGCGCGCAAACCACGCAGAGCGACGCGTCGCCCAAACCGACGATCGTGCTTGTGCACGGCGCGTGGGCCGACGGCTCGAGCTGGTCCGCCGTCACGGCAAAGCTGCAGAGCGCCGGATACACCGTCGATGTCGAGGCAAACCCGTTGCGCGGTCTCGCAACCGACGCGCTGTACCTGCGTGATCTGCTGGCCACGATCCCTGGCCCGGTCGTGCTCGTCGGGCACTCCTACGGCGGCATGGTGACCACCAGCGCTGCCACTGGCAACCCCAACGTCAAGGCCCTCGTCTACGTGGATGCCTTCATCCCGGACCAAGGCGACAGCCTGGGCGCGCTCGCCGCCGCACAGCCCGGCTCCGAACTGGACCCGAGCAGCTCGATCACCACGGTGCCGATCCACGACGCCGGCGGGAAAGTCGTCAACGCCGACGTCTACATCAAGCCGAATCAGTTCGCGGGCCTCTTCGCCTGTGGCATCCCTGCCAGGCAGGCCGCCGGCCTGGCCGCCACCCAGCGACCGCTGACCGCCAGCACGCTCACTGAGACCCTCGACAGTGTTCCGGCGTGGAAGACCATCCCGTCCTGGGACGTCATCGGTACGGCGGACAAGGTACTGCCGCCGGCGGAGCAGCAGATCATGGCGAACCGCGCCGGCGCGCACATCACCAAGGTCGACGCGCCGCACCTGTCGATGATCTCCGACCCGGACGTGGTGACCGGCGTGATCGTCGACGCCGCCCGTGCCACCAGCTGACCGACCAACCGCCAAGAAGTGCACGGATCGACGACCGATGTCGCGCTCATCGCCAATGCGATCGACAACGGACCCGACGGCCTGCGGGACCTCGTCGACGGGCGACGAGGCTTCCAGCAGGTCCTCGTCATCACCGCCGGCGACAAGATCACCGTCGCCGACCTGGAAGGCGAGATCCTTATCGAGCACCCCCAGGCCCGCGCCCACATCACATGCTCGGCTGTTCGGTGCCTCCTTGAAGTCGAGCTGAGGGTCTGGCGAAAGTTTCTGTCCGGGCAGCACGCCTGCGAACCGTTGACCGGTTGTGCCTGCCGCTCATTAGCTTGGCCGCTCAACCAGCGGTTTTCGAGGAGGAGCGCAGATGCCGGAACCCGATGTCACCTCGTTGTCGACCATGAGCCGCCGGACGTTGCTGATCGCTTCCGGCGGCTCGGTGCTCGCGGGTCAGCTCGGATCCGCCGCCACGTCGTCCGCGGCACCGACCGGGTCCGCGGCGCCGGCAGCATTCAGGCATCCAGGGTTGTTGCACGATGTGGATGATGTGCAGCGGATGCGGCGCGGCGTGGCAGATCGCGTGAGTCCGGCGTACGACGGGTTCTTGGCGATGGCGGCGAACAACAGGTCGTCGTACGACTATGTCGTTCGCAACGTCGGGCAGGTCACTTCCTGGGGGCGTGGGCCGGCGAACTTCATGAGTGAGGCGGTGAACGATTCGGGCGCTGCTTACCAGAACGCGTTGATGTGGTCGGCCACTGGTGATGTGCGATACGCGGACAAGGCGCGGGACATCCTGGACGCATGGTCGGCCAGCTTGACCGCGATCACCGGCGCGGACGGGCAGCTCGGCGTCGGACTGCAGGTGTTCAAGTTCGCGAACGCCGCCGAGATCCTGCGGCACAGCGGGTACGACGGGTGGTCGCCTGCTGCTGTCCGGCGGTGCGAGGAGTCGTTCCGCAAGGTTTGGTATCCGGCCGTGTCAGGCTATGCGCTGTTTGCCAACGGCAACTGGGATCTCGCCGCTTTGCAGGCGGTTCTGGCGATCGCGGTGTTCTGCGACGACCGGGTGATGTTCGAGAACGCTGTGCGTTACGCCGTGGAGGGTGCGGGCAACGGCCGGATCGAACACATCGTCGTGTCGGCGACCGGGCAGGGGCAGGAGAGTGGTCGATCGCAGTCTTATGCGCAGTTGGCGTTGGGGCTTCTGGCAAACTGCGCCGCGGTGGCCTGGAGCCAGGGTGTCGATCTGTTCGGGCGGCTGGACAACAGGATCCTCCGCGGCTTCGAGTACACCGCTCGCTACAACCTGGGCGATGACGCGGTGTCGTTCACGCCCGATCTCGACCGCACCGGGAAGTACGTCAAGACGGCGATCTCCACGATCAACCGCGGCGCTTTCCAGCCGATCTACGAACTTGCCTACGCCCACTACGTCAGCCGGCGCGGACTGTCCGCGCCGAACGTCGAACGAGTGGTGTTCCGGGGCGCCGGCGGCACGCGCTTCGTCGAGGGGAACAGCGACGACCACCCCGCTTGGGGCACGTTCACCCAGGCCCGGACTGCGGTGTCTCAGAGCGCGCCCGACGTACCACCGGGTGTTCCGAGCGGTTTGACGGCGCGGGCGGCGGCCGGCGGGGTAGTGGTGTCGTGGGCGGCGTCGGTCGAACCGCGGAGCGGCGCGGACGCGAGCAGCTACACGATCAGCCGAGCGACCGGCAGCGCTGGGCACTACGCGGTCGTTGCCGAAGGCATTCGATCGACGACCTGGACCGACACGTCCGCGCGCGGACACGCCTACACATACAAGGTCCGGGCCGAGAACCCGGCAGGCGCGAGCAGTGAGTCGCTGCCGGTGAGGGTGGCGCGCCCGGATCCGTGGGTGAGTCAGGACATCGGCCGGGTTGTGGTTGCGGGCAGTACGGGCTACGACGGGGAAATGTTCACGGTCGAGGCAGGCGGCGTGGACATCGGCGGTGAGCAGGACAGTTTCCGGTTCGTGTCTGTGCCGCTGCGTGGTGACGGGGTGCTGACGGCGCGGGTGGTGCACCCGGTGAGTTCGCAGTACGCGACCATCGGCGTGATGATGCGGCAGAGCTTGTCGGCGTCCTCGGCGCATGCCTCGATGCTGATCAAGGGGCTGCCGTTGCACACCTGGAGCGGCGTGTGGACGGTTCGGCCCGTCGGCGGCACGCGTACGACGGCGACGGGCAGCACCGTCGTACCGCCGACGCAACAGCAGAGCATTACTGTCAACGCGGGATTCCCGATCTCCGATCTCGGCACGCTCCCGGAGTCCGCGACTCCCTTGCCGCCGCCGTACGTCGAGGCCGCGAGCGACGGCTACCGGCTGCGGCGACCGTACTGGGTCAGGCTCGTCCGCAGGGGAGACGTCCTGACCGGATCCATCTCACCCGACGGCGTTGCGTGGACCGAGGTCGGCTCGTCCCGGGTTCACCTCGGTCGGGATGTCTACGCGGGTCTCGCGACCTGTGGGGCACTCGGGGTTGACCAGCCGTACGCGGAGTCGACCACGGCCGCCTTCGACAACGTGACCGTCCAGGGATGGACGACTGATGCGCCGGGTGCGCCGCTCGGTGAACTTCGGGGCGGTAGCGCGGAGAGTGCGATCGAGTTGGCGTGGTCCGATCTGGACGTGTCGGCGACGTACACCGTCAAACGCCGGTACGCCGGTGGACCGTACCGGGTGATCGCCTCAGGCGTGGCGCCGATCGGGTTCGGTGTGGAGACCCGCTACCGGGACGTCACGGCGGTGCCGGGCGAGAGCTACGACTACGTGGTCGCGAAGACGAACGCGGCCGGGACCGGGCCCGACTCGTCGAAGCTGACGGTGACAATGCCGACGCCGGCCGTGCCGTCGATCACGAGCGCCGGATCCGCGTTCGCGAACACCGGCACGGGGTTCCGCTTCCGGGTTGCCGCCAGCAACGATCCGATCAGCTTCGCAGCGACCGGTCTGCCGGACGGTCTGTCCCTGGACCGGAAGACCGGTGTCATCAGCGGCAGGCCGCTCAGGACCGGGACGGCCAAGCTGGGTGTCTCCGCGCGCAATGCCGCCGGCGTCGGCTCCGCAGAGGTCACACTCACCGTTGCAGCACCTCCGCCGGCGCCGTGGCAGTACGCCGATATCGGTGACTATGTGCTGGACGAGCGGCAACTCGGGAGCGTCAGCGCCGTCGCGATCAGAACACCGGGGATCACCAGCTACGACGGTCAGTTCACCGTTCGGGGAGCCGGCTCGGATCTGAACGTGATCGGGCAGGGCATGACGGTCCAGTTCGCCTATCTGCCCGTGACCGGTAACGCGACGTTCACGGCGCGCGTCGTGAGTCGGGGCGATGCCGGCCGGGTTGGCGTGCTGATGACCAAGTCGCTGTCACCGTTCGACCAACTGGCCGGCCTGGTCCTTAACGGCGGTACGCCGCAGTTCGTTCAGCGGCTGCGCGTGGCGACCGGCCTCGTGACCGCGACCGGTACCGGTGCGCCCGGCTGGTTGCGCATCCGGCGTACCGGAAACGCCTTCTCCGCGGAGGTTTCCACCGACGGCGAGAGCTGGATCGCGCTCGGCGTACCGGGACAGATCGAGACGTTCGGTTCCGCGCCCTACTACGTGGGGCTGGCCGTTGTCTCGGGCGATCCCTTCGCCCTGAACACCGCCGTCTTCGACCACGTCGCACTGACCTGAAACGGACAGTGGCCCGGCCCTCGAGGGGCCGGGCCACTGTGCGAACTACTTGGCGTATGCCAGAGTGCCGAAACCGGTCTGGTCGAAGCCGCCGCTCGTCGAGCCGTAGTCGCCGCCTCCGCCCTCGGGGCGGACCTGAGCGGCCATGGCCGAGATGTACGGCACCGAGAGGTTCTTACGCCTGGTGTAGTGGAAGTGCAGGATCTCCCACACCGGCCGGATCTGGCCGCGGCTCGCGCTCGAGATGACAGTGTGTTCCTGATAGGCACAGTTCTGGCCGGTGCCCCAGGTGTACTTCGTGAACGGTACATCCTGGCCGAGGTTGTACTTCGCGACGTACTGCGCTGCCTTCAGGAAGCGGTTGTTGTCGTAGCCGTACAGGTCTTCACCCTGGTTCCAGGCCATCTCACAGAACGCGCCCATCTGGCCCATCCCCATCATGGTGTGGCCCTGATCGCGCCCCGACTCCTGCCATTGCGCGAGGCCCTGGTCGTCGTACACGAACGGCACGGCGTGCTTGATCGAGCCGTTGCCGGCGCCGGTCTTGAAGTAGTTGACGGCCTGGTCGTACTTCGCGGCGTCGTCGCAGAGGATGCCGATGGCAAGGATCGAGTTCATGGTGCAGAGATCCCAGTTGGCCCAGTAGTTCGTGATGCAGGCGTCGTTGTGGTTGATGAGGAACGAGTTGTTCATCGGGTAGAAGACGTTGAGCATCATCGTCTTGAACCGTGCCAGGTCGAAGCCCGAGTAGCCGCGCATCAGCTCGGCGACCGCTGCGAACTGGTACCCGTAGATGCCGGCCGCCAGGAACCGGTCTGCGTTGCCGCTGATCGAGGTCAGCGTGGCCGACCAGGCGTTGAGGATGTTGCGTGCGCAGTCGCCGTGCGCGGTCGATCCCTGCACCCACCAGCGGAGGGCGTTCTGATAGGCGGCGTGGATGTCGTTGTAGAGGATGCCGTAGTTCTCGCCGGTGCCGCCGCGGATGATCGTCGCCTGCGGCCTCGGTGCCCAGGTGGACTGCGCATGCGAGTTGGCGGTGAGGCGGTTCCAGCCGGACAGCCATGGGTCGTCGCCCGCCGCAACCCGGACCTTGGCCCGATTGAGGTCACCCCAGTTGTGCAGCGCTCCGGGGTGGGTGAACGTGGCGGGTGCGGCGTCCGCGCGCCGGTCGAATGCGGTGACGCCGGCCATGGCCGCTACTCCCGCAGCGGCCACACCTCCGGCGGCTTTCAGGATGGTACGTCGATCGATCTCCCTCTCGTACATGTCCTTCTCCTTCGGGGCGGTGGTGTGTGCACAGGTGTTCAGCGCACGGTCAGGATGAGGCTCTTGGTGGTGGTCCCGGCGACGTTGGTGACGCTCAGGTTCGCGGCGTACGTGCCGGGGCTGGTCGCGGCGCCGGTGATGACGCCGGTGGTCTTGTCGACGGTGAGCCCGGCCGGCAGATTCTGGGCGTCGAAGCCGATGGGGAAGCCGGTCGCGCTGATCGTGAAGACGACCGGTACGCCGGCGACGAGGTTGCCGGTGTCGGCGGTCGTGATCATCGGAGGCGTTGTCGTCGGGGCCGTGGCCGCGTCCAGCCAGCGCAGGTTGGTCACGTGCTCGTTGACGTGCATGTCGGCCATGTCGGCGACCGTGAACCACCCGGGCTTGCGCATGGTCGAGGCCATCACAGTGCCGTTCACCACGAGGTTCTGGAACGTCACGTCCTTGATGCCGTGCGTCTCGTCGTACCCGAGCATCATCGCGGCCTCCGCGTTCTTGCCCGTGTAGGTCAGGTTCTTGACATAGACGCTCTCGATGCCGCGGCCGGCCGACGTGTTGTACGACTTGTTGTAGGCCACGCGCAGATGGATGAACTGTCCCCAGCGGAAGTCCTCCACGCGCACGTTCTCGATCCGCACGTTCCGGACCAGATTGCTGTCGCCGGGATTGAGCGCGATGGCTCCCTGGTACCACTTCTGCGGTTCGCGGTGGTCGAGGATGTCGACGTTGTTGATCGTGATGTTCTCCAGCACCTCAGGATCGGCCGTGTTGCCGTGGGTGCCGATGTTGATCGGGTGCGCGACATCCGCCCAGAGGCTCGAGTTGGAGACGGTGACGTTCCGGGTGTCGCCGTAGTAGTCCCAGCGGTGCGTGTAGAGCGCGATACAGTCGTCGGAACAGCGCAGGAACGAGTTGTCGATCAGTACGTCGCTACTGGAGAAGATGTCGATCCCGTCGCCCCACTGGCCCGCGCTGAAGTAGCCGAGGTCGGTGATGCTGACCTGCTCGGACATCCCCGCGGTGATCGCGTAGCCGGTCGTCAGATCGAGCATCGAGATGCCGTTGACGCGGATGTTCTTCGAGCCGACGATGGTGCAGCCGCCGCCGTTCGTGCCGTAGATGAGACCGCGTCCGGTCAAGGCGGCGTTCGTGACGTTCTTGAAGATCACCGAGGCCTTCAGTACGGCGCCACCGGCCAGATAGACCGTCTTCCCACTCGGCACCTCCAGTTGCCCGGTCGCGGTCGTGTGCACGCCGGGGCCGTAGTAGATGACGTCCGGGTCGTCGGGGGAGGGGGCGTCGGTCTCGACCGGGCGGGCGAGCAGGTGCAGGCAGTCGAAGATGTCGCCGTTCACCTCGATCATGATCTTGCGCGGCTCGGTGAGCGTGAAGCGCAACGTGCTCTCGTCGATGGTCGGCTCGATCCCGAGGGACAGCGGCCGGATCCGGGCGGTGTCGATGGTGCCCTTCGTGTACTTGACCCGGACCTCGACCGCATCGGCGAAGTCGAAGTACGCCATCGACGACTTCAGCACCTGGCCGGCGCCGGTCGTCGCGTTGATCTCCTTGAGGTTGACCGAGTACGTCGGCACCGCGGTCCAGGCGCCCGCCTTCGTACGGACCTTCACCTCGAACGTGGACGCCTGCGCGATCCCGGCCGGAATCGGGTAGGTGATGAGCGGTGGAACGGACGCGGGCGCGGCGGTCGCGATCCCGGCCTCGGACGTGACGTAGCTGGCGGCAACGGTCGCACCGGCTGCTTGGAGCAGGCGGCGTCGCGTGAGGTCTGCGGTCATCTTCAGGCTCCTTGGCATCTCCGGCGGAAGGCCCTGAAACCTTGTCCGGAGAACCCGACCCGATCAATAGCAACCGCTTCCCACGAAATTTTCGCTCCCGCTGCGTCAGGTGGTTGTCGTACGGCGGGGTGGTGGGGCGGTTGATTCTCGGTAGATGAGGTGGTTGATGGTTTGGGGTAGCGGGGGCGGGATCGGTTCGCCGCGGATCTCCGCGAGGAGTTGGTGGATCGCGGCGCGGCCCTGGGCCTCGCGGTCGACTGCGACGGTGGAGAGTGACGGGGTTGCGAAGCGGCCCATCTCCTCGTCGTCCCAGCCGAAGACGCTGAGATCGTCGGGCACGGTCCAGCCGCGGGAGAGCGCGCCGCGGATCACGCCCATCGCGACGACGTCGTTCGCTGCCACGACCGCGGTGACACCGCAGTCGGGCGGCAGCGCGGTGATCGCGTCGAAACCGGACTGGGCCGACCAGTCGCCGTCGACGGCTCCGACCGATTCCAGTCCGAGGCGTTCGATCGTCTCGAGGTAGACGCTCTTCCGGTTGCGTGCCGAGGCGAAGTTCTGGGCGCCGGCGACATGCAGGAACCTCCGGTGCCCCAAAGAGACCAGGTATTCGATGATCTCGCGGATCTCACTGGCGTCGGCGAGCTCCGCCAAGCCGTGCAACTTGTCGTCGTAGGTACCGTTCTCCACGATCGGCACCCGATTCGAGCTCCTGCCCTTGAGGCTGATCGGCGAGAGGGCCAGGATGCCTTCGACCTGACCGGATCTGGCCAGCTCGTCGATCCGTTCCGAACGCTCGCGGGCGCCGCCCTCGACGCTGACGATCTCGACCTGGTAGCCGGCGTCGTGCGCCGTTCGGGACGCCGCGGCGAGCAGGCGCCCGGGAAAATGCGCTCCCGAGGCGAGCACGATCGCGAGCCGGTTCGTGTGCCGCGTCCGCATGGAGCGGGCGACCAGGTTGGGGCGGTAGTCGAGGGCCTTCACGGCGTACTCGACCTTGACCCTGGTCTTCGGCTTCAGGCTGTCCTTGTCCTGGAGATACCGGGACACGGTCGTGTGCGACACGCCGGCAAGGCTGGCCACTTGGTGGATGGTCGCCGGCCGTTCGGCTGCCGAATCTGCCACGTTCCCCTCCTTGAACCGGGCCTTGACACTAAATCCCGGCTCGGATTAGCTGTCAACTCAGAAGTGGATCGATCACTTTTTTATGGGAGTCGTCTTGAATTCCACTCAACCCATCAGATTCGCCGCCGTCGGGCTCGACCACGCGCACATCTTCGGTCAGGTCGCCGGCCTGATCGAGGCCGGTGCGACGTTCGCCGGGATGGCCACCGACGACCCGTCGGCTGCGGTCGCGGCCACGGCCCGGGAGCGGTATCCCGACGTACCCGTGATCGACGATCCCGACGAGCTGATCGCGCAGGACGGGATCGACCTGATCGTGACCGCCGCCGTACCGGACCGGCGCGGGCCGATCGCGGTCGCGGCGTTGCGGGCGGGCAAGGACGTGATGGCCGACAAGCCGGGGTGCGTCAGCTTCGAGCAGCTGGAGGAGGTCGAGAAGGCGGTTGGCCAGAGCGGCCGGTTCTGGTCGGTGACCTTCTCCGAGCGGTTCGAGGTCAAGTGCGTGGTCAAGGCAGGTGAGCTGGTCCGCGAGGGCCGGATCGGCACGGTCGTGCAGACGCTCGGGGTCGGGCCGCACCGGATCGGGGATCGCGGGCATCTCGCCGGTGGCGGCGGCCGCCCGGACTGGTTCTACGACAAGGCGCGGTACGGCGGCATTCTGACCGATATCGCCTCGCACCAGATCGACCAGTTCCTCTGGTTCACGGGTGCGCGGACCGCCGAGGTGGTGACCAGCGCGGTCGGGAACTTCGCCAACCCCGACGAGCCGGGGCTCCAGGACTTCGGCGAGCTCCTGCTGCGCAGCGGCAACGCCCAGGGCTACATCCGGGTCGACTGGTACACCCCGGACGGGTTGCCGACCTGGGGTGACGGCCGGCTGACCGTGCTCGGCACCGAGGGCTACATCGAGATGCGCAAGTACGTCGACATTGCGGGCCGCGACGGCGGCGACCACCTGTTCCTGGTGGACAAGGACGGCATGCACTACATCGATTGCTCGGACGTCGAGCTGACCTACTACTCGGACGTGCTGCGTGACGTCCGGGACCGGACCACGACGGCCGCGCCGCAGGAGCACACGTTCGAAACCATGCGGCTGGCGTTGACAGCTCAGCAGAACGCGGCCTACCGCGGAGCCGCCCAGTGACTGTGAAGGTCGCGATCGTCGGCTGTGGCAACATCAGCCGCCGGCATGCGGAGGCGTACGCGAACACCGGCCGGACCTCGCTGGTCGGTGTCGCGGACATCGTCGAGGCGAATGCACAGGCGCTGGCCGAGAAGTACGGCGCGACGCCGTACGCGAATGTGACGGAGCTGCTGGCGGCGGAGGACCCCGATCTGGTTTCGGTGACGACGCCGCCCGGTAGTCATGCCGAGATCGCGATCGAGATCCTTGCCGCCGGAAAATCGGTGCTCCTGGAGAAGCCGCCGGTCCTGAGCCTGGCCGAGATGGACGCGGTCGCGGACGCCGAGCGGGCGAGCGAAGGCTCGGTGTGGGTGATCTTCCAGCACCGGCACGGATCCGGCGCACTGCGCGCGGCCGACCTCCTCGGCCGCGGTGCGCTCGGGCGTCCGCTGGTCGCGGTCTGCGAGACGTTGTGGTTCCGGCCGCTCAGCTACTTCGACCCGGACTGGCGCGGTACGTGGGTCGGTGAGGGCGGCGGGCCGACGCTCGGCCACGGCATCCACCAGATCGACCTGCTGCTGCATCTGCTCGGGCCGTGGCGGACGATCAACGCCACGGCCGTACGGCTGGATCGACCGGTCGAGTTCGAGGACGTTTCGATGGCGTCGGTGATCTTCGAGAGCGACGCGGTCGGGACCGTGATCAACAGCCTGGTGTCGCCGCGGGAGCTGAGCAGGATCCGGATCGACACGGCGGGCGGAACGCTCGAGGTGAACCACGTCTACGGCTACTCCGACCAGGACTGGACGTTCCACCCGGCCCCGGACGCGGCGAAGGCGGCGACGCTCGGGATCGATCCCGGCGTACGGAAAGCAGACGCGGTCGAGACCGGCGTGGCGGACGACCCGTGGATCGCGTCGGCAAGTGACGACGTACCGAGCAACCACGAAGCGCAGATCAGCCGCCTGATCGACGACCTACTGGCTGGCCGGCCCCACGACACCACGCTGGCGAGCACGCGGCTGACGATGGAGTTCGTCACGGCGCTCTACGCCTCGGCGATCACCGGGCAGGCAGTACGCCGCACCGACCTGACCCCGGACCACCCGTTCTACCGAGCCCTCCACGGAGACACCCCGAAAACCCAACTCAGCGAGTCGTTCCAGCCCTGAGAGGAATCAGCCGCGTGGGCCCAGGGGGTCTTCGGTGGGGGGTGTGGGGGAGCGGCGGGTTGTGTTGGTGAGGGAGCGTTCGGGGAGCCAGATGACGAAGGTGGTGCCGATGCCCAGTTCGGAGTGCAGGGTGACGGTGCCGCCGTGTGATTCGGCGATCTGGCGGACGATGGCGAGGCCCAGGCCGGCCCGGCGTTGGCCGGTCGACGGGTCGGTCGGCGGCACGGTGGCGGGCGGTTGTTGCTGGCCGGCGCGGTAGAAGCGGTCGAAGACGCGGTCGGCGTCTTCGGGTGCGATGCCTGGGCCTTCGTCGCGGACCGCGATCCAGGCCCAGCCGTTGCGGCTGCCGACCGCGAGGACGAGTTCGCTGCCGCCCCGGGCCAGGCGGACCGCGTTCGAGAGCAGGTTGTCGACGGCGCGCCGCAGCGCGGACGCGTCTCCGGCGGCGATGGGGCCGGGCGAGAGGCGTCGTACGACGTGCAGCTCGCGATCGGCTGCCAGCAGTTCGTACTCCTCGGCCGCCTCGCCCGCGATCGTGGCGAGGTCCACGTCGGCGTCGACGAAGGCCGGTGACGACCGGCGGGCGGAGGCGAGGAGATCCTCGACGAGGCGGGTCATCCGCTGGATCGCGCGGCCGACGATCGCGGTGGCCTGGGCGCGGTCGTCCGGTGGCGTGTCGTCGTGCGCGAGGACGGCGTCGACGTTCGCCTGGATCACGGCGAGGGGGTTCCGGAGTTCGTGGGAGGCGTCGTCGACGAGCTGGCGCTGGGTCAGGAACGCCGTCTCGAGCCGGCCGAGCATGCCGTCGACGGTGTCGGCCAGGTTGCGCAGCTCGTCGTGCGGTCCTTCGAGGGCGATCCGGCGGGACAGATCAGTCGCGGAGATCTCCTGCGCGGTCGCCGTGATCCGCCGTACCGGACGCAGCACGCGGCCCGACAACCACCAGCCGGTGCCGAGGCTGACCAGGAACAGCACGCCCATGCCCGCCGCGGAGTAGTCCCGCAGCGTTTGCAGCGTCTGGTAGTTCACCGCGGCCTGCACACTCGAGAGCTCGGCAGCCTGGATCACCTCGCCCTGCTTGAGCTGGATGTTGCCGTGGGCATCCTTGTAGTACTTCTTGACCGGGATCTGGTCCAGCGGCTTCGGCTCGAGGATCTGGGACAGCGCGACATACACGCCCCCGAGCAGCAGTGCGGACAGGGCGATCAGTACGGCGGAATAGGTGAGCGTCAGGCGGAACCGGATCGTCTGCGCCCACAGCGGGAGCTTCATGAGTCACCTCTGAGGCGGTAGCCGCGACCGATCACGGTCTCCAGGATGGGGTCTTCGCCCTCTTGTGCGAGTTTGCGGCGCAGCGTGCCGACGGTCACGCGGACGGTCTGGGTGAACGGGTCCGCGTTCTCGTCCCACACGTGTTCGAGCAGTTCCTCGGCCGAGATGACGTGCCCGGGGCGCGACATCAGGTACCGCAGGATGCCGAACTCCTTCAGCGTCAGCGGAAGCTCCCGTCCGGCGCGGGTGGCGAGATGGCGGGACGAGTCCAGGATGAGGTCGCCGACGTGCAGTTGGGTCGTGCCGTTGGTGACGTCGCGGCGGAGGAGAGCACGGATCCGGGCGAGCAACTCGACGAGTGCGAACGGCTTCGTCAGGTAGTCGTCCGCGCCTTCGTCGAGCCCGCGGACACGGTCCGCGAGCGAGGCGCGTGCGGTCAGCATCAGCACCCGCAGCTCCCGTCCGGACGCCACCTCGATCTCGCCTCGGCGGACGGCGCGGCACAGGTCGAGGCCGCTGGTGTCCGGCAGCGTGATGTCCAGGATCGCCAGGTCGTACGGCGTGGACGCGAGCTTCTCGATCGCCTCGGCGCCGGTGGTCGCCGCGTCCACGGCGTACCCGGCCCGGCCGAGTCCCGAGCGCAGCGCGCTGACCAGGCCTTCCTCGTCCTCCACCACAAGTAGTCGCACGCAACCAAGGTAGCCGGGGACCCTCGCGCGGACGGTGCGCGCTTTCGCCGGGCTTTCGGTCGGCTTTCCGGTCGTTTTCGCGGCCTCTTGATGAGCTGTGGCCAATCGAGTCGAAGGAGATCCTGATGAAACTCCCCGTGAAACTGAAACTCCCCGTGAAACGACTGATCCTCGGCAGCGCGGTGGCGGTCGCGGCGCTCGGCGCCGGTGGGATCGCGTACGCCGCCGGAAACGACCCCGCCGTCCCGGAGCAGGGTTATGTGACGGTCGAGGAGGGCGCGACGACTCCGTCACCAGCACAGTCACCGTCGCCTGATTGCCCCGAGAAGAGCGGCACCGCGCAGCCGTCCGAGCAGAACCCCGCATGAGTGCGGCGACTCTCGAACATGCCTTGTTCGAGGTGAAGCGGGTCGTCGTCGGGCAGGACCACCTGGTCGAGCGGATGCTCGTCGGGTTGCTGGCCCGCGGCCACTGTCTGCTGGAAGGCGTACCGGGAGTCGCCAAGACGCTCGCGGTCCGCACGCTGGCGCAGGTGATCGGCGGGCAGTTCTCGCGGCTTCAGTTCACTCCGGACCTGGTGCCCGGCGACATCATGGGCACCCGGATCTGGCGGCCGTCCACGGAGGGCTT
This sequence comes from Kribbella sp. C-35, assembly GCF_046549195.1. NCBI lineage: Bacteria > Bacillati > Actinomycetota > Actinomycetes > Propionibacteriales > Kribbellaceae > Kribbella > Kribbella sp. C-35. The sequence continues at coordinate 787,504 of NZ_JAJPWG010000005.1, read as the reverse complement.
CGACACCGAGCTCGGTCCCGTGTTCGCCAATCTGGTGCTCGCGGACGAGATCAACCGTGCACCGGCCAAGGTGCAGTCCGCGTTGCTCGAGGCGATGGCGGAACATCAGGTCAGCATCGGCGGTACGTCGTACCCGCTGCCGGATCCCTTCCTGGTGCTCGCGACCCAGAACCCGATCGAGTCCGACGGCGTGTACGCGTTGCCCGAGGCGCAGCGGGACCGGTTCCTGCTGAAGATCACGGTCGACTACCCGACGCCGTTGGAGGAATTGACGATCCTGCAGCGGATGAGCTCGCACCGGCCGCACGCGAACGCCGTACTCACTCCGGGGCAGCTCGCACAGTTGCAGGAGGCAACGGACGACGTGTTCGTCCACAACGCGGTCGCGGAGTACGTCGTACGGCTGGTGCACGCGACCCGGGTGCCGTCGCAGTACGGCATCCAGGATTTGGCCGGCGTACTGGAGTTCGGCGCGAGCCCTCGTGCCACGCTGGGACTGGTCGCGGCGGGCCGGGCGTTGGCGTTGCTGCGCGGGCGGGACTACGTGTTGCCGGCCGACGTGTACGACGTTGCGCTCGACGTGATGTCGCACCGGTTGGTGCTCACGTTCGACGCGCTGGCCGACGGGATCGATCCGCGGTCGGTCGTCACGCGGATCCTGCACACGATCGAACAGCCGCACGTGGTGCCCGCCGACGACGCCCAAGGGTCAGCGGCATGAATGACCTGCTGGCCGGCCGCGAGCGGGCGTTGCGTGCGCTCGAGCTGACGGTGAAGCGCAAGCTGGAAGGCTTCCTGCACGGCGAGATCACCGGTCTGCGGAGTGGTCCCGGCAGCGAGCCGAACGAAGCGCGTCCGTACCAGGCGGGCCAGGACGACGTACGGCGGATGGATTGGAACGTGACCGCTCGCTCGCTGGAACCGCACGTGCGAGCACCGCTCGCCGAGCGGGAGCTGGAGACGTGGGCGTTGCTGGATGCGTCGGCGAGCATGGACTTCGGTACTGCCTTGAGCGAGAAGCGTGACGTGGCGATCGCTGTCGTCGGGGCGGTCGGTCTGCTCTCCGACCGTCCCGGCAACCGGCTCGGCGTACGGATTGCCCTGGGCAACGACCTGCGTCGTCTCCCGGCCGCAGCCGGCGCTGTCCAGCTCCGCCGTACGCTCCGGACGCTTCTTTCGTTGCCCCGAGCAATACCCGGCGCGTTTCCGCGAACAGATCTCGGCAAGGCGATCAGTCGACTTGACCGCGAACATACACGCCCCGGCTTGCGCGTGATCGTCTCGGACTTCCACGAGGACGGGTGGGCAGACCCATTGCGCCGCCTGGCCGCACGTCACGAGGTGATCGCGGTCGAGGTTCTCGACCCGCGCGAACTCGAGCTCCCCGAGGTCGGTCTGCTCACGCTGGTGGATCCGGAGACCGGCCGCCGCCGGGAGGTCCAGACCGCGAGCCGCAAACTCCGTCGCCGGTACGCCGACGCGATGGCCGCCCACCGCTCGAAGACCAGGCAGGCGATTCGGTCCGTTGGTGCGGCACATCTCGTACTGCGCACCGACACCGACTGGGTCCGTGACGTTGCCGCCTTCACCACCGCTCGCCGTCGGGCCGGCGTACGGCGGAACCCGACTGCTGTGAGGACCAGATGAGATTCGAGCAACCGCTGTGGCTCTGGCTGCTGGTGCTGGTCGCCGCGCTCGTGGCGGCGTACCTGATCGCCCAGCGACGCAGAACGAAGTACGCCGTCCGATTCGCGACCCTTCCGATGCTGGAGAAGGTCGCCCCTGTACGGCCCGGCTGGCGCCGGCACGCGCCGGCCGCGGCCTTTCTCGCTGCGCTCACCGTGCTGACGATCGCGATCGCCCGGCCGGTCGCGGACATCCGGGTCCCGCGGGAGCGCGCCACCGTGCTGGTCGCGATGGACGTCTCGAACTCGATGGCGGCGACCGATGTCGCGCCGAACCGGTTCGAGACCGCCAAGCAGGCGGCGGTCGAGTTCGTGCGGGACCTGCCGGAGAAGTTCAACGTCGGGCTGGTGTCGTTCGCGCGGACGGCGACCGTGGTGTCGGCGCCGAGTACGAACCATCAGGCGACGGTGGACGCGATCAACAGTCTGCAGTTGCGCGACTCGACGGCGATCGGGGACGCCGTACTCACGAGCCTGCAGGCGGTACGGTCGATCGACCCGGACGATCCGCCGCCGAGCCGGATCGTGCTGCTGTCGGACGGCGGGAACACCGCGGGCAGCCCGGTCGACGAGGCAGCTGCTGCGGCGGCGCAGGCCGGCGTACCTGTGTCGACGATCGCGTACGGCACGCCTGAGGGCACTGTGAATCTGGAAGGGCGGGACGTTCCGGTTCCGGCCGACACCGAGGCGTTGCAAGGTCTTGCGGACGCGACCAATGGGTCGTTCTACGAGGCCGAGAACAACGAGCAGTTGCGCGACGTGTACTCCGACCTGCAGTCCTCCATCGGCTGGACCACCGAACCCCGCGAGATCACCAACCTGGTCGCCGGCATCGCCCTGGCCGCGGCACTCCTGGCCGCGCTGGCCTCGCTGCTCTGGTTCTCCCGCCTCCCGTGATCAGGAGCTGACATGCCCCCACACCTAGGCCACCCCTTCCGCGGCCCCGACTACATCCCAGGCCCACCACCCAACCACTCCGTCACCCCGGCCACCGCTCGGGAGGGGACCCCCTCATTTGTTCCCACCTCTCCGGCTGCGGCACCTCAGGCCGGGGTGACGGTCACCTCACCCATCACGCCGCCCGCCGTCCGACCTCGCGCGGGCCGTCGGCGAGCCGGTCTCGTCGTCGGCACGCTCGCCCTTTCCCTCGCGGCGGGTGGACTGGCCGGTGCCGTCACCGGCTCGCGCGACGCCGCACCCGTCGACCTCCAGCAGGCAGCCCCGCCAGCAGCAGCCGCCCAGGGTTCCATCACCGCAGCCGCCGCGAGCGTCCTACCAGGAGTCGTCTCAGTACGCGCGGGCCGCGCAACCGGCTCCGGCTTCGCGATCGACGAGCAAGGCCACGTGGTGACCAACGCCCATGTCGTGGAAGGAGCGAGTGATGTGTCATTGGTCCTGTCGAACGGCCGTACGGTCGACGCTCGCGTCGTCGGCGCCGACGACGACAACGATCTCGCCGTACTCCAGGTCTCGCCCTCCGACGCCGCGGGCCTGCGCGCGCTCACGCTCGGCCGGTCCGCGCAACTCCGGGTCGGCGACCCGGTGCTGGCCGTCGGATCCCCACTCGGCCTGGAAGGAACGGTGACCGCCGGCATCGTCAGCGCCGTCAACCGCCAGGCCCGCTTCGGCGACAACAGCACCCGCCAGTCCGCCATCCAGACCGACGCAGCCATCAACCCCGGCAACTCCGGCGGCCCCCTCGTCAACGCAGCCGGTCAGGTAGTAGGCGTCAACACCGCGATCGCCACCCTAGGCACCACCCGCTCCGGCAACATAGGCATCGGCTTCGCCATCCCAGTAGACCGCATGACCACCATCGTCAAGAACCTCCTCGACTGACAACGAAGCGGAACTGATCTGCAGCTGGACAGGACGTGTCGGGTAGCCGGGTAGTGCACCTGAGCGTGAATTTGTCCGTGCGTACAGCGTTCCACCGGTGCACTACCTGTCGAGCTGCAGATCCACGGCCGCGCGGAGCCGCCAACCCGCTGGCAGGTCACCGCTGGCCTGCTGCTTCCCGCCATCGGACACATAACCCGCCAGCCGGCAACACCTGGCTGATTAAGGCTTTGGCTTCATCTTCTGCTGGCGGGCGGGGGCCTCTGTCACACTCGCGGCATTCGTCAGTCGAACAGAAGGGTTCCGCCCATGCCCTCGAAACTGTCCGTGAGAATGTCTGCCACTGCATTGGCCGCGGCAACCGTCTTCGCTGTCGCGCCCACGGCGTCGGCGGCACCCCCGCGCTACGCCGAGGCAAACCCGGCTCCGGCAGCAGCTGAGGTGAAGCTGCCTGCTGAGGTTGCGGAGGTCCTCGGCGCCTCCGGCCGGACTCTGGTCGACGCGGTCGCCACCGACGCGCTGGGCCGGTCCCAGGATGGCCGGGGTCTCGCCCCGTCCGTTGCCCTCGGCAAGCTTACCGCCCAGGGCCGGCAGGTCGTCGTCGACGTCCGGTCGGCTGCGCCGGGCTGGGCGCGGGGTGTCGCGTACGTCAAGGCTTCCGCCACGGAAGGCGCTCATCCGGAGGGCTGGCTGTACATCGCTCGCTACCTCGACGGTCACTGGGTCAGTGGAGTCGAGGGTGACAGCGAGTTCGCAGACTATGTCGCGAAGTCCCCGCTCGTCGGCGCCGCAGAGCGTCGGACCATGACGGCGTACGCGAGACACCAGACCGCGACGACCATGGCTACCACGGCCAACACCGGTGGGTTGTTGCTGCCGTGGATGCCGGACTACTACATGACCGTCACTGGTGGCCCGCACGCCAGTGACGGCGTGAACGGCTACTGGAGCAGCTTGGACCTTGCCGGCGGCAACGCCAGCGGGCGGGTCCGCTCCTCGCGCGACGGCACGGCCACCTCGATGTGCGGCGCCGGTGGCGGCTGGACGCGAGTGATCCACCCGAACGGCTTCTCCACGGACTACTACCACATGTACAACGCCACCTACTACAACGCGACCACGGTCGGGACGAGCGCGCTGCTGGGCAACATCGGCCGAGACGTCTGCGCCGGTGGCTCCGCGACGGGCAACCATGTCCACTGGAGTCTGCGGACGTACGACGCCAACTACAACGGCACGTACACCTGGCTGCACGGCCGCACCATCGGCGGTTGGACCTGGTGGAACGGCTCGAGCCAGTACACCGGCTGCGCGACCCGGCTCGGCGTCACCGCCTGCCCGGGCACCGCGATCTACAACCGCACCAGCTGACCCCATGCCTACAATCGGCCGTGGCGCGCTATCAGTTGGAGCCTGGCGACTACGGACTGGTGCGCTTCGCGGTCTCGCCACTCACCGAGCTCGGGAACTCGCTGCGCGCGCTGCGGTCGCCCACCAGCTACCCGCTTCAGGCTCCCTGGTACGCCGCCGCGTGCCGGGTCCGCGACCAACTTCCGCTCGATGTGCTGAGCGGGCTGATCGGCCCGAACTTCGACACCCCCGACCTGTTCAACCCGCGGGTGGGCGTACCGCAGACCATCGACGCCCAGCTCGCCTACCTGCGGGACCAGGACCTGCGCACGCTCGGCGCGGACATCGAGTTCGCGGTCGGCGGCGTACCCCATCGGCTGGGAGCGAGTGGACGATCCTTCGGCGACCGGTTGGCGGATGCGCTGGCGGTGTACTGGCGTCTGGCGTTTCAGCCGCATTGGCCGCGGATGCGTGCGATCCTCGACGCCGATGTCGCGGTCCGCGCCAGATCACTGGCGGCGGAGGGGGTGATCGCCACCCTGAACCGTTGCGGGCCGGGCGTCCGCGCCGACCCGGCGTCCATCACGGCCCGGATCCTGAATGGCCACGACGACCTCACTCTCCATACGCGCGGGCGCCCGTTGTTCGTCGTACCGTCACTGTTCACCCTGAGCAGCTCGACCCCGCTGACCGACTCGGACCCGATGGTGATCTACCGCGCGACGAACCAGCGAGCGATGTGGTCCGACGCGACCGGCCTCCCGGGCGGCGCGGGCTTGCTCAGCCCGCACCGCCTTCGCTATCTCCGAGCCATCGGCTCCGGCCAGTCGACGACCGCACTGGCGGACAGGTTCGGCGTGTCCCCATCGGCCGCGAACCAGGCCCTCCGCGCGATGGCCGCACAGGGCCTGATCCGGGCCCGTCGCAGCGGCCGAGCCGTCATCTACGAACGCACGCCACTAGGTGATCTGCTCTCCGACCTGCCGTGATCAGCTGGCGTCGGCTCCGATGTTGGGTGGGTTGGGGATGGTGGCGCCGTAGTAGTCGACGCCGCCGTTGCCGGATACCGGCGTGCCCGTGCCGAGGGCGGGGGAGCCGGCCTTGAGCGTGTAGGCCTGCGGACACGGTTGCGGGCCGGTTCCGGAGGGCGGTGACCACGAGCAGGTGCCGCCGCCACCGGGTGAGGTGAACAGCGGGTCGCCCCACACGCCACCCGTCTCGAGACCCGCGGCCTTCCAGGCGGCGAAGTCGGCGTACGTCGTGCCTCCCCAGCGCCAACCGCCCGTGTTCGTGCCGTAGTAGAGGTTGTTCGCGAGCGTCATCCCGGTCTGCGTGTACGGGTTGTAGTAGAACTGCCCGGTCTTACCCGAGCTGCCCTTGTTGGCCATGTAGCAGATGTTGTCCTTCAGGAACGAGCCACTGGCCCACGTGCCCGTGCTGAATCCGAAGTTGAAGCAGGCGCTGGCTCCCGCCTTCTTGTTCGCGCTCTGATCCTTGTTGCTGAAGAGCGTGTTGCCGTAGATGGACAGCGCGTTCTTCGGAGCGCTCGGCACCACGACGAACAGGCCGCCCTGGGCGTTGGCCCAGTCGTCGTTCTGCGAGATGTTGTACCGGAAGGTGTTCGGTCCCCAGACTCTCGACGCGGCCGTCGAGGTGTAGGCCGCCAGACCGCTGCCGGCGTTGTCGTGGGTGTAGTTGTACTCGACGACCGAGTTCGTCGTACCGCCGTCGAGGTCGATGCCGTCCCAGTCGCAGCCGGCTGTGTACGCCGGTGAGGGCTGCACCCGGTAGATCTCGTTGTAGCGGATCGTGACGTTGTTCGAGGTGTACGCCATGATGCCGCTGGTGCCTCCGCACGAGGTCACGTTCGCGCCGATGTCATGGACGACGTTGTGCTGGAAGACCGCACCGTTCCAGCCGTTCGCCTGGAGCGCCGCACCGACGGTCTTGGCGATCATGCCCAGGTTGTACACGGTGTTGCCCTCGACCCGGACGTTGGTGATGTTGACACCCGAGCCCCACCCGTAGATGCCCGGACCGGCGGTGGAGGTGACGCTGGCGCCGTGCAGCTTGTTGTTGAGGATCTGGATGTCGTCCAGCGGTCCGCTGTGACTGTTCAACGCATATCCGAGCACCATGATCTGTGCGCCGAACGCGCTCGTGCTGCCGCTCGGCGTACCGAATCCGGAGATGTCGGAGTTGGTGATCCGCAGACCGGTCGTTGCCGTCGACGACGTCTGATTCTGCAGCAGTACGCCGGCCGCGGTCGTGCTGCCGTTGACGACCTTGATGTTGTTCAGCTGGAAGCCGTTGACGGCGTCCGCGGTGATCGCTGCCGAGGTGTCGCCGGTGCAGCTGGACTGGATGGTGGCCTGCCCGGTGCCGTACGAGTAGACCCGGAACGGTGTCGACGCGGACGACGCCGGCACGTTCGTCGAGTTGAAGACCAGGCAGCCGGTGAACGTCTGCCCGCCTTCGAAGTACACGAGGCTGCCTTGTGGATAGGTGAAGCTGTTGACCTTTCCGATCGTCTTCCAGGCCTGGCTGGGGGAGAGGCCGCTGTTGCTGTCGTTTCCGTTCGGCGAGACGTAGTACGTGCCGGCGGCGGCTTGCGCGGGATCTGTGAGGGCACCCGCCAGGAGGGCTCCCAATATCCCGGGTACGGCGGTTGCGGCGAGCCATCTCGTTCTCATGTTTCTCCTCACTTCGTGGGCGGGGGTATTGCAGGTGGCTGTCTGTCGATCGTTGCCGTGTGGGTATCGCCGTGTTCCTCGACTGTTCCGACCGTGGTGCGGCCCGTGAGTTCGAGGTGCGCATCGGGCGTCCAGCTCCACCTGGCTTGGTTGCCCGCAGCATGCATCGACACGGACGGGCTTGCCGCTGTCTCGCCGTTCGGCAGGAGGGAGAAGGCACCTCCCACGTACGCCGAGTCGAGTGACGACAGGTCGATCGGTTGTGGTTCGGGGGCGGAGAACAGTTCGACTTCGACGGTGAGTACGCCGTTCGCGCCGGCGGTGATCCGGCCGGCTGGGGGACTGCCGTTCCAGCTGCCTCCGGCCGGGATGATGCTGACCGTGCTGCCGTCGTCGGAGACTGTCACCTGGTCGTGGAGCGTGAAGCTGTTGCCTGGGGCACCGTTGACGCGGATCACCGGATCCGTGACGCCGCGGATCTCGAACAGCACCCGGAGAGAGCGCATCGGGACAGGTTCCCCGCTCGGGATGACGTTCCGGTGCACGTGATGATCGCCGCCTGGACTCGCGAATCCGACATGCCACAGGGCGTGTGGACCTTCCTGGACGGCGGAGAAGATCGCGGACACGAAGTCGACATCGTCTTTCACGACGCGCAGCCGGACGGACCGCGGCGGGTGTCGCCAGGCGTCGTTGGCACCCCAGTAGCCGAGCAGATTCCGGCGTTGGAACCAGCAATCGGCGAAGTTGATGGTGCCGAGGGTGTTCTTGGCGTGCAGCCACGTGCTCCCGACGCGGTCGCGGCTGAACAGCTCGCGGCGCATTGTCGGCGGCGCAGCGGTGACAAGTTGCCTGACCACATCGGCAGGCGCGTCCGGGCCGAGGATCGCGGTGTGGATGAGACCGAGGGCAGCCGGCGAGTCGCCGACCCGTTCGAGCGCGCTGTCGAACGGCGGCTGTCCGCCGACGGCCTTGGCGAGGTGAGCCAGGAGGTGCGGCTCTTCGCCGAGATCATCGCGGTAGGCCCGTGACATCGGTCCCGATAGTTGCCCGGACGGAAGGTGCCACCGCTGGACGAGATGCCGCCAGAGCCGGTCGACGAGCTCGGCCGCGATCGTTGCTGATCGCTGGTCGGTGATGTATTGGCTGATGGCCGACATGGCGGTGCAGGTCACGAGCCAGTACGTCGGGCTGTTGTACTCGGCGAAGCTCCCGGTGTCGTGGACGGTCGCCGCCAGCCGTTCGATTCGCTCGCGTCCGTAGCGGGTCAGTTCGGGATCGCCGAGGACCTGACCGGCGCCGAGCGTCACGAACGTGCCTTTGCTGGCGATGTTCGTGTAGGACATCGGCACGTTCCGGCGTACGACGGCCTCCGCTGCGGCAGCGATTGCGGTTCGCAGGCGCTGTCGCAGCTGGTCGGGGAGGGCGGCCGCGTGGCGGATCATGATCAGGACCAGCTCCTGCCCGATGAAGTCCGCCCAGTTGGTGTCGGGACGCGCCATCCTTGCGAGGGGTTCCTCGAGGTAGTACGGCCAGATGCCGTAGGTGTCCGACACGAGATCGAGGTCCTGCCCGTCGAGGACCCGGTCCAGGATCCCGGCCGCCTCGTCGGCCGCCCCGGTCTCGAGCAGGATCAGTGCGTAGGTGGTGGATTCGCGGAAGGCGTGCACAGTCCGGCCGCCCAGTGCGGTGTGCACGGAGCTCGCCGAGGCCGGCATCCGGATCAGCCGGTGTGCGACGTCGTACGCACGCTTTCCGACAGCCGCGGCGGTTGCGGTCAGCCATTCGTCGAGCTCGCCGGGCGCGAGCGGTCTGGTGCTCATCCGTGCTGCTTGGCGTACTCGTCCCGGATCTTGTCGCCGACGGCGGACTTCCAGGTCTTGACCGCGGCGGTGAAGTCGTCGATCTTCTTGCGTCCCATGATGACGTCGCTGACGGTGTCGCGGACCTTCTGCTCCTCGTCGCCGGAGCGGCTCGCGGTCTCGGAGTACAGACCGAGCGTCGGATCGGCGACACCGTGCGGGGCGACGCTCTTCTCCCACTCGTACTGCGCCCGGACCCAGTCGGGCTGGCCGGGGCCGTACATCACCCGGAACTCGGACCCGGTGACGTACCCGACGTTGACGACTTCCTTCTTGCCGACGTCGGTCAGTTTCGGTTCGCCGTTCTCGAGCTGGTAGTCGGGCCCGGAGATGCCGTAGTGGACCAGGAGGTACTCCTCGGTGCCGAACGGCGCGGCATAGAGGTTGAGCAGTCGCAGGCACTCGGCGGCCCGGTCGGTGGAGGCCTTCTTGAGCAGAATGACGCCGTACACGCCGGTGCCGTAGTACAACGCCGGCTGCTGACCCTTGGCGCTGAACAGCGGCATCGCTGTCACCTGCGAGGACTTCAGGCCTTGCACGCTGGTCAGGGCCTTCCACCCGCTCAGCTGACCGGCGTTGCAGACGACCTGTCCGGCAACGAAGAGTTCGGTGATCTGCGAGCCGGTGAGGTTCGCGGACCTCGGATGGAAGTAGCCGGACTGCCGGAGCTTCGCGGTGAACTCGACGGCTGCCTTGTACTCGTCGGTCTCGAAGTCCCGGGTGAAGCTGCCGTCGGAGTCCTTGCGCCAGTTGTTCGGTGCGCCGAACGCGGCCGCGAACGCCGGCAGGCTGAACGATCCGTACGAGCCGGTGAGGGCCCAGCGATTGTGGCGCGGATCGTTGACCTCGGCGCACATGGCCTCGAAGTCGTCCGTCGTGGCGATGCTGCCCGGGTCCGCCTTCATCAGGTCCGTACGTGCCAGCATGACGTTCCAGAGCAGGGGACGCTCGACCGGAACACCCCACAGCCGGCCGAACATGCGGGCGTTGGTCCAGGCCTTGGACGGGATCGCGGCGAGATGCGGATGGGCCAGGATCTTGTCGCCGGTCAACAGGTCGGAGACGTCGGCGAACTTGTTCTCCAGCAGCTTGTCCAGCCGCGGCTGGCCGAAGTCCTGAACCAGGACCATGTCCGGCAGATCGTTGCCCGCCAGCAAGGTGTCGACCTTGGTGCCGTACTCGCTGGACGGCGCCGTACGAATCGTGAACTTCCCGCCGAGACGGGCGTTCATGGCCTGTGCATAGGTGTTGTTGCTGAGCGCAGGCGGCGGGGGAGCGAGCGTCGGCACCATGATGCTGATCTCGCCGCCGCTCATCGGGGCGCTGTCGACCGAGCGCCGGAGGTCCTTCGGCATGGTGAAGAAGCCGTCCTGGATCCCGCGGGCCGGTTCGCCGGCCAGATCCGGCTTCACGCCGGTCGGCACCCGGTACGTAGGTAGGTCGACCTGCTTGGCGGCGGCGGTGCCCGTCCCGCCGTTGTTGCCACAGGCGACGAGACTCGGTACGCCGAACGCGAGGGCGGAGCCGCCGAGGACAGCCGACTTCAGCGCCGTTCTGCGGGTGATTTCTCGGTTGGTGGATGACATCTGTCCTCCTGGAAGGGTCAGCCTTTGACGGCGCCAGTGAGTACGCCCTTGGTGAAGTGGCGTTGCAGGAACGGGTAGACCAGCAAGATCGGGACCAGCGCGACGATGACGACGGCTGCCTGCACCGCCTGCTGTGGCGGCGGCGCCTCGCCCGAGGCGACGGCCGAACTGTCGCCGAGCGACTGGCCTTGCAGGACATAGGTTCTGAGCAGCAGTTGCAGCGGCCACTTGTGGGAGTCGTTCAGATAGAGCAGCGCGTTGAACCACGCGTTCCAGAAGCCGACCGCGTAGAACAGCCCGACGACCGCGATCACGGCTTTGGACAGCGGTACGACGATCTGCCCGAGAATCCGGAACTCGCCGGCGCCGTCGATCCGCGCGCTGTCGTACAACTCGGTCGGCAGCCCCATGAAGAAGCCGCGCATGATGATCACGTTGAACGCGCTGAGCGCGGTCGGCAGGATCAGGGCCGCGTAGCTGTCGAGCAGACCGAGGGACTTGACGGTCAGGTACTGCGGAATGATGCCGGGGTGAAACAGGAAGGTGAGGAGTACGGCGCTCAGGATCGCGCGGTGACCGAAGGAGCCGCGACGGCTCAGACCGTACGCGAGGAGCGCGGTCACCGTCGTCGCCAGAACACTGCCCACGATGGTCACACCAGCGCTGATCAGCAGTGCGCGCGTGACGGCGCCGCCGGCCCAGATCTCCCGGTACGCCGCCCAGGTCGGATCGCGGGGGATGAGAACGTACGACCCCGCTTCGGCGAGCGCCTTCTGGCTGGAGAGGCTGGTGGAGAGAACGCCGGCGAAGGGGAGCAGTACCAGTACGCACACGACCGACAGAGCGGCAGCCTTGCTGACTTTCCCGGCAACTGTCGGCTCTTCCATCCACGGCGGACGGTTAGTCATCGCTGGTACACCCCCTGCTCGCCCAGGGCGTGAGCTGCCTTGTTCGCGGTGAGGATGAGGAGGAACCCGACGAGGCCTTTCAGCAGACCTGCGGCGACGGCGACGCCCCAGTTGCTGTCGACCACGCCGTGGAAATAGACGTAGCTGTCGAGTACCTCGGACGCGTCGGCGCCGACGGACGCTCGCTGCAGGATGATCGGCTCGAAACCGACGGACAACGCCTCGCCGAGACGCAGTACGAGCAGCAGCACGATCACCGGGCGGATACCCGGCAGGGTCACGTGCCACAGTTGCCGCCACCGCCCGGCGCCGTCGACCGCGGCCGATTCGTAGAGCTGAACATCGATGGCCGCCAGGGCCGCGAGAAAGATGATCGTGCCCCAGCCGGCGTCCTTCCAGATGCCCTCGGCCGTGACCAGCAGCTTGAACAGGTGCGGACTGGTCATGATGTCGAACGTCGCGAGGCCGTGACTCCGGGCGAACGAGTTGATCATGCCGGCGCCGCCCAGCGTCTGCTGGAACAGCACGATCACGATCACCCAGGAGATGAAGTGCGGCAGGTAGACGATGTTCTGGATCAAGCGGCGCAGCCATGACCGCAGGACGCCGTGCAGGAGAATCGCCAGGCCGATCGCGGCAGGGAAGAACAGCACGACCTGGAGGAAGGTGATCTCGAGCGTGTTCCGCAGTGCGTTCCAGAAGTCGGGATCGGCGAACAGGTCGGTGAAGTTCCGTAGCCCGATCCACGGGCTGTCCACCAGGCCGACGTACGGCAGGTAGTCCTTGAAGGCGACCACGTTCCCGAGCAGCGGGATGTAGTGGAAGAGCAGGAGCAGCAGGAGGCCGGGCGCCGCCATGATCAGCAGCGCCAGGTCGCGGCGGAGGCGGTCACGTCGCGATGCGCCGCGACCGTCGCCGCTCGCCAGGCGGCGGGGGGAAGCGCTTGCCGAAGAGTCGCGACGACGGGCTGTCATGCGGTCTCCCTGTGGTCGGCCCGAACTGAGCGAAATCGCGCAACTGTCACGTGATAGCTGTGGAACTATCACGTGATAGTCGGCTAAGATCAGCATCATGGCAGCGGACCAGCAGAGGCGCAAGAGCGCGACCCGGATGGATGTGGCGAAGCTCGCCGGGGTGGCGCCGACGACGGTTTCGGCGATCCTGAACGGCCGGGCCGCCGAGCTGAAACTGGCCGCGGCGACGGTCCTTCGGGTCGAGGAGGCCGCGCGCGAGCTTCGCTATCTCCCGAACGCCGCCGCCCGTGCGCTGCGCCGGCAGGGCTCACGCACGGTGGGCCTGATGTGGGGACCTGGCTATCGGGACACGATCACCGCGGCCGCGGTGCACGCACACCAACTCGGGTACTTCACCGTGCTGCTCAATGCCACCGGCGACGCGCGCGACGCGATCATGGCGGTGCGGGACGCCGGGATCGCCGGCCTCATGTGCCCGGCCGGCGGCCAGCAGCAGGCGTTCGGTGAGGAGTTGCACGCCGCCGGGGTGCCGGTGGTGTGGATGGATCCGTACTTCACCGAAGACCACGGGCTGCCAGGTCCGCTGATCGCGATCGATGCCCGGATCGGCACCAGAGCACTGGCGAAACACCTCGTCGAGCGTGGTCATCGGAGCCTGGTTGCGCTGACCGGTCCCAACGCCGCCCTTCCCGCACGGCCGACGTCACCGGAAGCGGCCGGTCCGCGGTACCAGCCGCTGATCGAGGCGTTCGGCGACGGCTTCTCCGCTGTGTACGCCGACGACTGGGAAGCGGGCTCCGGCCGTGCGGCGATCGAACGACTGCTTGCCGCCGGCAACGTTCCCGACGCACTGTTCGCGGCCAGCGACCGGCTGGCAGCGGGCGCCATGAGTGCCTGCCTCCGAGCCGGCCTGCAGGTGCCCGGGGACATCGCGATCGCCGGCTTCGGCAACGAAGACTTCAGCGAATGCCTCACTCCCGCACTGACCACAGTGCAGTGGCCGCTGCGCAAACTGGCGCAGCGCGGCGTCGACCTTCTCGTCCAGACCGTCGACCAACCCGGAACCGAACCCCAACGCCAGGTCCTAGCCTCCGAGCTCGTGATTCGCGAATCCACCTGAGGCCGTGCCGTCGTACAGGATCGGGTTCAGGGGGGATTGGGGGACCTGTCCTACCTCGGTTCCTGGCATCCAGTTGGCGAGGTCTGCGGTTTGGTTGTGGTTGGTGGGTTCGGTGGTGCGGAGGTCGGCGTCGAGGTAGATGACGGTCATGACGCGGCGTGGCTCGGTGGCGCGGTTCGGGCCGGCGTGGTGGAAGGTCCAGCCGCGGTGGAAGCTGGCGTCGCCGAGTGCGAACGGTTCCACCACGTCCTCGAAGTACTGCTCGGCCACGGCGTTCTTGAGTTGTTCCTCGGACTCGTCGGAAATCGGGAGGTCGCGGCCGAAGGCGAAGTTGTGGCTGCCGCGGGCGAAGGCGAGCGGGCCCATCTCGAGCGGGGTCTCCTGCAAGGGCAGCCAGAGCGTCACGCACCGGTCGGAGGACAGCGGCCAATAGTACTGGTCGGCGTGCCACGGGGTGATGCCGCCGCTCGGCTCCTTGTAGAGCGCCTGGTCGTGGTACAGCCGTACGGCGTGCACCCCGAGGAGCTGCGCCGCGATGCCGGCCAGGCGGCGTGCGAAGACGAGCTCCTTGACCTTTTCGTTGTGCCGCCACAGGTTCGTCACCTGCAGGAACGCCTTGCCGTACGTGTCGCGCTCGGCCAGCGGCAGATCCTGGGTGTTCAGCCGGATCACCTCGGACGTGATCGTCGGCTCGTACTCCGCGATCGTCTCGGAGCTGAGTACGCCGGACAGGTGCACGAACCCGTCGCGGTTGAAGTCGGCGGTGGCGGTCGGCGGCAGACCGTCGTACGGCGTCTCGAGCTCGTCGACGGAGATGTTCGTGGTCGTCATGGTCTCCACGATTCCAAGCGCAGACCTTGAGTGCTACGCCAGTGATGACCAGTTCTGGTACTCAGTTGTCCTCTTAGAATGTGTGGATGAAGCCGCGCTACGAACGGCCGGGAGTCCCCAGCGGTACGACGTTCACGTGCTTCACTCGGCGAGAACGGTGCTTCGATTTCGCCTGGCATTTCCATCAGGAGTACGAGCTCACCTTGATCTCTGTCGGATCTGGCACGAGGTATGTGGGTACCGCCGTCGAGCGCTACCTCCCGGGCGACCTGGTGCTGCTAGGCCCCGATCTGCCGCACACATACGCGTCCGAGCCGTCCGATCAGCTGTCCGAGGCCGCGGTCACCCAGTTCCGGCACGACTTCCTCGGCGCGGACTTCTTCGACCTCCCGCAGTTCGGCACCGTCCGCGACCTCCTGGGCGGTTCGGCTCGCGGGCTGTCCTTCGGCGACGTCGGACAGGAACTGCGAGCGGACATCGCAGGCCTTCCACACCTCGCGCCGGCGGTCCAGACGACGCGGCTTCTCGACGTACTGCATCGCCTCGCCGACACCACGGCGACGCCTATCACCGGCGCCGGGTACGCCGCTGCGCCGAGCACCGCCGTACGCGATCGGATCGATGTCGTGGTCCGGTACCTGCAGAAGGCTCACACCGAGCCGGTGCTCCTGGACGAGGTCGCGGCGCTCGTGCACATGTCGCCGACGTCGTTCAGCCGCTTCTTCCGCCGCGCCATCGGCTGCACGCTCACCGACTACGTCAACCAGTTGAAAGTGGAGACAGCCTGCCGTCTGCTCACGACGACCTCGCTCCCCGTGACCGAGGTCGCGGCGCGCAGCGGCTACCGCAACCTCGCCAACTTCAACCGCCGCTTCCGCGCGCTGAAATCGATGCGCCCGACCCACTACCGAGCCGCGCTGACCCGATGAAAGCGATTTGAAAGCGGCGTCGGGAACTCTGAGTCGACTGTGAACGCCGAACGGGCTCAGGAGGAACCGAGAGATGGCTGGTCAGCGATGGGACATGAGTCAGGGCGCGTTCGACCAGGCGGCCAAGGGCACCGCCGGTCGCGCCCAGGACCTGGGCGGACTGGTCAAGCAGCTCGTCGACGCCGCCGCGCCGCTGGAGGGGAAGTTCGGCGGTGAGGGCAAGAAGCAGTTCGACGCCTTCAAGCAGAACGTCGACAGCATCGCCGCGAGCCTGAACGCGGGGATGGCGCACCTCGCCGGCGGCCAGCACGGCGTCGGGACCGCGATGAACACCGCGCAGAACGAGCAGGTGACCACGGCCAAGCAGAACATGGGCAGCGCCGAAGGCCAGTCGGCCGCCGCGCGCCGGTTCCGCGGGCGCTGACTAGGAGAGCTTGGGATATGAACGAGCGCAACAGCTATGACATCGGCGCCTCCGAAGAGGTACAGACACGGATCAAGCAGCTGTCCGGGCAGATCAACTCGCTGATCGGCCAGCACGAACGATCCGTGCAGGCGTTGCTGTCGGACGCGTCGATGACGAACGTCACCGAGGAGTACCGCGGGATCGAGTCGGAGTTCAGCAAGGCGGCCGAGGACGTCCGGGGCATCATCAAGCTGCTGACCGACACGTTGCAGGCCAACGACCGTACGGCGGAGGCCGCGCTGAAGAAGGCCGGCGCGGCCGTCAACCAGATCCCGCACTGACCGCCGGGCCATGACGGACTGGGACATCGACCCGGAAGGGGTCAGCCAGGTACTGCAGGCGACGTACGACCAGGCACTGAACCTCGAGACGTACGCCGGGAACTACGCCTCGTACCTGCAGGGCGCGGCCGGTAACGCCGGCGGCATGATCGCCGACGCGCTGAACGGGTTCGCGATCGCCTACAACGGGTCGTTCAACGCGATCGCGGCGCAGATCATCGCGTCGATGACCGGGGCCAAGGACGCCACGATCGCCTACCTGGACGGGCATCAGGAGATGGCGCTGAACGCGGCGCGGGGCGCGAACGGCGTGTTCGACCGCGAGCACGAGGTCGCCGAGCACAAGTCGGAGGAGCAGATGAAGTCGCGGGAGGCCGAGCGCCCGGAGCCTGAGGCTCCCTCCACCGGCAAGGGCAAGTTCGAAAGGTCCGGCGGTCTCGGCGGGGACGAACTGGGTCCGACCGAGCCGTACACCGGCACCGGGGGCACGTCGACGGTGGACTCTGGCAAGACTCCGGGCGGAGCGGCCTGATGCCACTGGTCAATCCCGACGGTCTGCCGGACCTGATCCCCGGCAACCTCGATTACGTCGAGTCCAACGGCAGGAATCTGTCGGACGTCGGGCAGTTCATCACCGACACCGGCGCGGCGGTCAGCCGGAGCTTCTGGCAGTTGCAGGGCGTGTACGTCGCGCCGGAGGCGTACCAGCTGATGTGCACCATCAACCCGGCGTACAACGAATGCGCCCGGGTCGGGAACGCGATCAAGGACGCCGGCGACGCGATCCAGTCCTACGTGCGGGAGGTCCGGCCGCTGCACGACCGGCTCGAGCGCACCAAGCAGGAGGCGTACACGTTCCTCGACGTCATCGACCGCGAGGTCACGTCCGAGGGCGAGGACTGGAACGACTACGAGAACATCGTTGCCGACAACAACCGGATGGCCGAGGACATGGGCAACCTCGTCCTGGCGATCCTCGACTGTCAGGTCCGGTGCGCCAACAAGATCGAGGCGGTGTACGGCGGGGCGGGCTGGAACCCGGAGACGCTCGACCGGAACTGGCAGCCCGGTATGCCGTTCAAGCACGGCCCCAAGGTGCTGGTCCACAACGAGGATCCGGTCTACCCGGCCTGGGGCGGGTACGAGGAATGGGACAAGCCCTGGATCATGGACGTCGGCGATTTCGCCGTCAACGCCGTGGACGCGCTGACGGTGATGTTCGGCATCCAGTGGGCGGCCCGGGAGTGGTTCGGCGTCGACAAGATGTTCGGGCACGCGCCGGCCGACATGTACGCGACATTCGACGCCTGGGGCGAGGCCGCGCTGGATTTCGTCTCCCTGCTGCACGCCATTCCGGGCGTCGGCGAGGCGATCGACCTGGTCACGCCGGAGAACTTCGGCAAAGACATGGACGCCAGGTTCAACTCCCAGATCGACGACATCCGCGAGGACTGGAACTCCGGCAACCAGGCGCGCGCGGTGGCCGGCGTACTCGGCTTCATCCCCGGCGTCGGCAAGCTCGCGACGCTCGCGACGAAGGTGGGCAAGTTCGCCGGCCTCGCCAGCAAGGTGCCCGTGATCGGCAAGATCGCCGATCACGCCGGCGCGTACCTGGACTTCAAGGCGAACATCCGCGCCTCGGCGATCCGCGGCGCCACCAAACTCCCGGTCCTCGGCGACGTCCTGAAGGGCATCTCCCACATCCCGATCCTCGGCGAAACGGTACGCATCGAACGCGGCATACCCCTCACCAAGACCCCGACCCCCGAACTACCCCAGCCCCACATCACCGACCCCAACCACACCCCCCACAACCCACCCGACCCCCGCCACCCGGCCGACCCACGCGTGACAGTCGACCCACGTCACCCTGTGGATCCGCGCCAGACGGTCGACCCGCGTCATCCTGTCGACCCACGTGAGACGGTGGACCCGCGTAATCCGGTCGATTCGCGGGAGAAGGTGGATCCGCGCCAGCCCGTGGATGCGCGTCACCCGGTTGACCCGCGCCGGCCAGTCGACCCACGCCAGCCAGTCGATCCGCGTCACCCGGTCGATCCACGTCATACGGTTGACCCGCGCCACACCGGTGACCCAGGTCGGGTCGCCCCGAAGGAACACCCCGACGGCCGCAAAGAGCCGCAGGGCCGCCCGAACGAGCCGCGCCAGCCCGCCGAACCTGAGCAGCCCGCCGAACCCGAGCAGCCCGGCCGCGAACGTACGCCCACCCCGATCGGCAACCCGACCCCGATCCCCGCAGGCTCCGGCACCCCGAACGCCCACCGTGGCGACAGCGGTACGCCGTCCCGTGGCATCGACCCCGACCGCCCCCGACGCGAAGGCCACGACCAGACCGACGACGGCTCGGACCGGACCCACTCGAACGACGAACGCAAACCCAACCGAACCAAACCCCGTCCCGAAACCCCCGCCACGCCCCGCGAACACACCCAACCGGACCGTCCGACCCGTCCCGATCACACGGATCGTCCGACCCACCCGGACCATGCAGATCGTCCGGACCGCACGGATCGTCCGGACAACTGGCCGGATCCGGCCAAGCCCACCCACCCCGAGCCCGCGCCGTTCGCGCCGGTCGCCGCGACGGCCGGCGTGGACACCGGTCGCCTGGCCCGGTCCGGCCAGAGCGGCTCGCCGACCAATGACCCACACCACCACGATCGGAACGCGGACCGCGACGCCAACGACAGCGCAGATCGCAACGTCGGGGACGGTGTGCCGGAGAGTGCGGTGCGGTTCATCGGGGAGCGCGTGCGGAAGTTCTACGAGCACCCAGGGGCACGGGTAGAGCTGCTCGATCGCGGCAGCCCGCGGTACGAGATGTTCGCTCAGCAGGCCCGTCGCGAGATGGACTCCGGCAACCTGCCGGAGCGTCAGCGCAAGGGCCGCGAGTACCTGTCCGAGGCCCTGGACGGATCGCATCCGCACGCCGTGGTCGCCAGTGTCGGCGACCGGATCGCGTCCGCGATCTCCCTCGACGTACGCCACGGTGAAGTCCAGCTCAGCAAACTCGGCAGCGCCCACACCGGCACGCGCGGTGCGGCGACCGCGGTCGAGCACTTCGTCGCGCGGTACGCCGCGGACAACGGCGGTCTCGCGGTCACGTCGGAGATGCCGCTCGCCGATGCGCACGACTTCCACCACAAGATCGGCCGCCGTACCGACCGTCTGCCCGGCAGCGGCCTGTCCGAGTGGTCGCCGTCCGATGCGCAGCAGATCGCGCGGCGGACGGAGTCGATGTTCGACCACGAGACGCTGGACCTGGTACGCCGGGATTTCGCGGACCTGCACGCACGCCGTACGGCAGCCTCCCCGTCCGGGATCGACCCGGGCGCGACTGCGAACAGACTGTCGCGTGCAGCCGACGAGTTCCGCCGCGAGGGCGGCTGCGTCGAGGTCGTCGAGAACGACACCAAGACCGACGCGCACGTCGATCTCGGAGACGGCGACGGCGTCAACGTGCCGGCGAACGGCCGGACCTTCGTCTCGTACGACGGGCACGGCCGCCCGACGTCGGTGCTGACGATCCGGGACACGCGCACCCACGTAGAGATCGAGGGACTCCACCTCGGCGGCACGCCGTCGCCCGGTTCGGTGGAGGCCGGCGTACGCGAACTGGTCCGGCACGCGTCCCGCAGCGGCCTGGACATCCGCGGACAGCTGACGGGCGACGCGCGTACGGCGTTCGGCCGCGCACTCGGGACAGAACACGGCCGTACGCCGACGGGTGGCCTGCCGTCCCGCACAGCAACAGAAATCACCCACCACCTACCCGAAGGAGACCGACCCCCAGTACACGTAGTAGAAGAAGGTGGCACAGTCCGCCACGCCCCAAAACCTTCCACTCCAACCCACACCAACAACCCGACGCACGCCGACCACCCGACCCAGGTGGAGCGGCCAGGGCATGTGGAGCATCCGGATCATGTGGAGCCGGGTGGTGGCGAAGGATCGGGGCACGACGACGGAGGCCTGGCGGAGATCGGGCGCAGGCTTTCGGGGGACGACGACCCGGACGCCCGTCCTACGAAGGACGGTTCTGGGACACCGGAAGGTGCTCGCCGCGACGGCGCCCAGCCGAGTCACGCCGAGCGAGGCCAGACCGAGCAGCCGGGGCGTGCGGAGGAGCCGGGGAACTCCGAGCGGCCGGGGGAGGCGGGGCGTGCCGAAGAGTTGGGGCGTGGTGGGAGTGACGGGGATCTGGGGGAGATTGGGCGTCGGCTTCTTGGGGAGGACGGGGCGGGGCGGCGGCGTACGCAGGGGCGTTCTGAGGTGCCGGGAGGGGGTGGGCGGCGCGGGGAGCGTGGTGGACCGGATCGGGATGGTGGGGAGCCGGATCGACGTACCAAGGAACTGGGTCGACGCGGTGGGGAACCGGGGCGTCGGGAGGATCCGGATATCAGTCGGGCTGCTCGGTGGCGGTCTGGGGATGAGAAGTTGATTGAGTCGTTGCGGTCGGATCGGCAGCGGGTGGGGGCGCCGGGGGAGGCGCGTCCGGCGGTTCGGCCGGTTTTGTGGGAGAGCGGGGATCCGGACGGGAGCAAGCTGGAACGGGTACGTGAGGCTTCGGCCGGGGATCGGTTGGAGCGGGTCGACGAATGGTCGGGCATCCTCGACGACGGGTCGCCCGGGAAGCTCTCGACGCGGACGGCTTGTGCGGAACGGTTCCGGGCGTTCGCCGACATGATGAACGGTGGGGATCCGCGACTGGCCGTCGGTAATGCGTTCGGTACGGGCGAATCGCGCGCGGAGATGTGGGAGTGGTTCGGCGGCCGTCCGGGGTATCGATCGCATGACCCGCTGCGCAGTACGCCGGAGGAGTTCACGGCCGAGGCGTATCAGCAGTTGGAGCGGTCGTTGCGCGGGAGCCCGCCGGGGACCTTGGCGTATCTCGGTGTCGATTGGCACGAGGGTAGTGGGCATGCGTTCGGTGCGTTCGTCGATCGTGGTGGGCGGGTTCGGTGGTGGGACGGGAACCAACGGTTGTACGACGAGCACGCGCCGGTGACTGGTGCGTGGCCGCCGCGGACCCGCGCGCTGCGGGGTCTCGAGGTGGCGATGCGGCGACCGGGGGAGCGGTGGTTGACGCCGGGTGCCGATGGCCGGTGGGGCGAACTCGGGCCGCTGCCCGACGACTCACGAATGATCGACTACCGCTATCCCCGGGCCGATCGCCCATCAACCCCCGGCACCACCCAGCAAGCCGGCGAACCCCAGCACCCACGAGCTTCCTCCGGGCCAGGTGAGCGCGAGACACCGAGTTCGCCGGTTGGTTCTGGAGGTGATGGTGGGCCTGCGCGTCCGGTCGTTGGGTCCGAGGGGCCGGAGGGTCCTGGGGAACCTGGGGGTGTTGGGCGGTTGGGGCGGAATGAGTTTCGGGCGGCTGTGCCGGAGGGCGGAGGCCCGGGGTTGTGGGTGACTGCTCGGGAGGCGGTTGGGGGTGATCCTTGGGGGCGGCATGTTCCTTGGGCTGCGGTGGATCGGTTGGTGCCGCGGGAGGCGAGGGTGAATGCGGCTGCCTGGGAGCGGATGGGTGACGAATGGGACCGGTGGATCGGGTCTGGGCATGAGGTGCGGGCCGAGCTCGTGCCGTCCGTGCCAGACGCGGGACCGGGTGCGCTCAGGGTGCGCTACGAGGTTGTCGACCCGCGGACCGGTCGGACCGTCTGGGGCGGTGGGCGCGGAACGTTCGACCACACGGGCGGCGCCGTACTGCGGCACCCGGACGGCAAGGTCGAGCAGTTCGATCCCACCGGTACGCCGACGCACAACCAGATCCCCGTCCCGAACCCCGCGACACACAACCCGACGCCCGAGTCGCAGAACAAGTTGCCCGAGGCACCGTCCGCGCATGACCCGGTTCCTCAGGTGCATTGGGGGACTGGGCGGGGGGTGGAGTTTGGGCGGGTGTTTCCGGAGTTGGTGGAGGTTAATCCGGATCGGCCGGGGTTGCCGGCTCGGCGGAAGTGGGAGAACTGCGAGGGGTCGGTGATTGCGGCCGAGTTGACCTTGCGGGGGCAGCCGTCTTCGGCGGTGATGGTTGATCCGCGGGAGCTCGAAGGGAGTCAGCGGCTGCGGATGACGCAGCGGGTTGGTCTGCCGTACGAGACCTTCCGCGAGGTCGGTGGCTTCGAGGAGATCGCGCAGGAGATCTACCGGGCCGGTGACGGGGCTCGCGGCCTGGTGTGTGGATACCGCTCGTTCCTCGGGGTCCCGACGTCGGGTCACGTGTTCATGGTCGTCAACCGCCACAACCGCGTGTACTTCGTCGACCCGCAACAGCGCACCTGGGCCCGGCTCGAACGGTTCAGCGCCGGGCTCGAGTTCCTGCGGACGAACTACGGAAGCAACGAAGGACAGCGTGGTTGAGATGAAGCTGACTGACGCGCGCGCAGCAGCGGCGACATTCCTGAAGAGCATGGAGTCAGGCGAACCGTTGCGATTGGCAACCGATGACGAGCACGTGGCGGATGTCGGCTGGGCGTGGGTCTTCGCCTGGTCGACACAGGAGTGGTTCGACACCGGTCAGGGCAGGCCTCCCCGTCGGTGCCGGCCCGATCGTGGTGGTGAAGTCGACCGGCGACACCTGGATGCTCGGCAGCGCGACGCCGTACGAGGAGCAACTAAAGGGTTATGCGGCCGAGCGCGGCCTAGAGCACGCGGATCCCGGGGCGGAGGCGGCGACCGAGCTTGCCGGCTGGCTGACTGCGCAGGCGCCGGCGCGTCCGGAGCCGGTGACGTCAGCCGACCTGGCGACCTGGCGTCGTCGCGAGGTGCGGGGCTGGTGGCTGTTCGAGATGCCTGGGTTCACCGACACGATGTTCTGGGTCGGCGAGGCAGTGGTGTACGAGTTCCACCCGAGCCGGACGTCCGTCGACGAGGCGCTGGCCGCGGCCGGCGGGACGGGGTGAGCGGCTGTGCCTCGGGAGTACAACAACCAGATCATCGAGTCGGTCAGCGTACGGCGGCAGCGGCTCCGTGACGCCGCGCTGTTCGGGGCCGACCGGGCTCGGCACAGCCTGGACGAGGGTGTCGGGAAGTTGTTCGCCAGTGTCGTGCTGGCCGCGGTGATCTGCGCCGGGTGCGTCGGCTGGTCCTTCATCGATCGCGAGCTGGCGAAGGAGAAACAGCAGCAGAACCGGCCGACCCAAACCGTGGCCCCGAGCCCGTCACCGACGCCATCAGCCACACCTTCGACCAGACCGACCAAACGACCGACGGCGAGCCCGTCCCGAAACCCGCTGAGCGACAGCGTCCCCGGAAGGAGATCCCCGTGTCCACCCTCGTGCACCGCCCGGCGCGGAGCACCCGGCATCTCGGCGAGCAGCCGCCGAAGGTGATCGAGGCGCCGCCGACGCTCGGCCAGGCCGGCGGCGGTGGCGGGCCGATGCAGGCCCTGCTGCCGATCACCGGCGTACTCGGCTCGGTCGGCATGATGGCGGTGACGCGGAGCACCCTGTTCATGGTGGTCGGCGCGGCGATGCTGGTGGCCACGCTCGCCGGCGTACTCGGGTCGGCGATGTCGCAGCGCGGACGCGCCGGCCGGGACCGGCGCAAGCAGCGCGAGCGGTACCTCGACTATCTGGAGCGCCTGCGCGACGAGTTCGCCAAGACCGAGCGGACGGTACGTTCGGAGGCCGGCCTCCTGGACCCGCCGAGCGACGCCTTGGTCGACTGTGCGCGCGATCCGGCGCGGCTCTGGGAACGCCGACGTACCGACTCGGATTTCCTCAAAGTCCGCTGCGGCACCGGCCGCATCCCGGTCGGCCCGGCCACTGTCGCGCAGAACCCCGGCGCCACCATGGATCCGCCCGATCCGTTCATGATGGCGGAAGCACAGGCCGTCGTACGCCGTTTTGCGCTGATGCCGGAGATGCCCCTCACGGTGCCGATGGACCAGGTCGGCAACATCAGCATCGTCGGCGATCGTGACGGCGTGGTGAACGTGGCCCGATCGCTGTTGCTGCAGTCGGCGGTGTTTCACGCGCCGGAGGACGTCGAGCTGGCGGCGTGTTTCCCGCCCGCAGCGATGTCGGACTGGCAGTGGCTGAGCTGGTTGCCGCACGTACTGGACCCGGAACGCCAGGACGGCCCGCACCCGTTCCGCAGGATCGCGCCGTCGCCGGTCGAGCTGGCCGGCTTGATCGCGAACGATCTGGCGGAGCGGACGAAGTGGGCGAGTGAGGCCCGCCGTGGATCGATGGGGCAGCAGGACAGTCGCCGTCTGACCCAGCGTCTCGTGGTGCTCCACGACACGTACGGTCAGGTCAGTGCCGAGGTCCGCGCGCCGGGTGAGGGACAGGACACTCCGGCACTGGGTCTGACTGTTCTGCACCTGGTCGCCGACCGGACCCAGGAACCCAGCAACGTCGCGGTCCGGATCTCGGTACAAGGCGACGAGGTGGTTGTCGAGGACCTTCGAGGCGGTCAGCCACTGGTCGCCACCGGCCAGCCCGATCGCACGACTGCCGCCGTCGCCGAGGGGATCGCCCGGAGGCTGGCGCCGCTGCGGCTGTCGAAGGAGTCCGCCGAGGAGGACGCGTACACGTCCGACATCGACGTGATGAGCATGCTCGGCATCGACGACCCGGGCCGGCTCGACCGGGCGAGGATGTGGTCCACTCGGAGCGAGCGGAACTTCCTGCGCGTCCCGATCGGTCTCGACCAGGCCGGCGCCCCGGTGATGCTGGACCTCAAGGAGTCCGCCCAGCTCGGGATGGGTCCGCACGGTTTGTGCGTCGGCGCCACCGGTTCGGGCAAGTCCGAGCTGCTGCGCACGCTGGTGCTCGGGCTGCTCGCGACGCACAGCCCGGACGATCTGGCGATGGTCCTGATCGACTACAAGGGCGGCGCGACCTTCGCCCCGTTCGACGGCGTACCGCATGTCGCCGGGATCATCACCAACCTGGTCGACGATCCGACCATGACCGAGCGGGCGTATGCGAGCCTGGCCGGTGAGGTCCAGCGCCGGCAGCGGGTACTGCGGGATGCCGGGAACATCGCGAACATCACCGATTACCGGCTGCTCCGGCAGCAGCGGCCCGAACTGGATCCGTTGCCGCACCTGTTCGTGATCATCGACGAGTTCGGGGAACTGCTGACAGTACGGCCCGACTTCATCGACCTGTTCTTGTCGATAGGCCGGATCGGGCGATCGATCGGCGTACATCTGCTGCTGTCCAGCCAACGGATCGAGAGCGGTCAGCTGCGCGGGCTGGAGACCTACTTGTCGTACAGGCTGGGCCTGCGGACGTTCTCCGAGGACGAGAGCCGCTCGGTGCTCGACACCACCGATGCCTTCCACCTGCCGCCGCTGCCGGGCTTCGGCTGTCTCAAGGTCGACGTCTCCGTCTACCAGCGGTTCAAGGCGGCCTACGTCTCCGGCCCATACACCGGTCGAATCAACCGCGAGCTGGAAAAACCAGGCCCGGTGGTCCGGCCGTACCTGTTGACGCCGTACCAGCAAGACCTCGGTGCGCTCGCGCCTGCGGCAAACGACGAGGACGGCGCTACCGAGCGCACAACCGGCCCGACGGTGCTCGACATGTTCGTCGGCGAGGTCAAACCGGCCGCCAAGAAGGTGAGCCAGATCTGGCTGCCGCCGCTGCCGGTTGCCTGCACGCTGGACCAGCTCGCGGGCGATCCGCGGCCAGGTCCGCGCGGACTGCAGTTCCCGGCCGGGTCACCGCAGTTGGCGCCGCCCATCGGAGTCCTCGACGATCCACGCAGGCAACGGCAGGAGGTCATGCGGCTCGACCTGACGGCGGCGGGCGGGCATTGCGCGTTGATCGGTGGTCCGCAGTCCGGCAAGACCACCACGATCCGGACGATCGTGACCGCGCTCGCCCACAGCCACACCCCGGCCGAGGTGGCGATCTACGGACTCGACCTGGCCGGCGGCGGGCTGCAGCCGCTGCGCGATCTACCGCACGTCGGCGGGATCGCGATCCGCACCGACCGCAACCGGCTGCGGCGGACGCTGGAGGAGATCCGGGGGATGATCGACCAGCGCGAACGCGTGTTCCGCGACCGCGGGATCGACACCATGGAGACCCTGCGCGAACTCCACGGCGCGGGCGAGGTTCCGGAGTTACCCTGCGCGGACGTGGTGCTGCTGGTCGACAACTTCGGCGCGATCCGGACGCAGTTCGACGAGATCGACGAGCCGATCGCGGACATTCTCCAGCGCGGGAGCGGGTACGGCGTCCATGTCGTGGCGGCGATGCTCCGCTGGAACGACGTACGGATGCAGCTGCAGTCGCTGTTCGGCACGGTGCTCGAGCTGAGGTTGAACGATCCGTCCGACTCGATGATCGACACGCGTCTGCAGGGGACGATGCGCAGCGCCCGGCCCGGCCGGCTGCTCACCCCGCAGGGAAAGCTGTTCGCTCAGGTCGCGCTGCCACGGGTCGACGGCCGGGTCGACGACGATCGCCTCAGCCAGGTCCTCGAGTCGCAGTCGGTCGCGATCAGGTCAGCCTGGAGCGGCGCGCTCGCTCCGCAGGTCAGGGTGCTGCCGCTCCAGGTCGGACGTCGGGCGTTGCCGAGCTCGGTGACCGAGCCGGAGCGGGTGCCGATCGGCCTGGACGAGGCCGGGTTGGCGCCGGTGCTGCTCGACCTGTCCGGCGACGACGGCAATTTGGTTGCCTTCGGCGACAACGAGTGCGGCAAGACGAACCTGCTCCGGCTGGTGATGCAGCAGCTCGCCGACCGGTACGCCGCGTCCTCGGAGCTCGTGTTCGGCGTGATGGATCCCCGGCGCTCCCTGACCGACGTGGTGAAGTCGTTGCCCGAGGACTACATCGGCGGCCACGCCACCAACATCCGGCAAGCTGCCGGGCTGGCGAGCGCGATCGCCGAGGAGCTGGAGCGGCGCATGCCCGACGACTCCGGTACGCCGGCCGGCGCCGGACCGCGGATCGTCGTGGTGGTCGACGACTACGACCTGCTCACCACCGGCGGTCAGTCGCCGCTCGAACCGCTGCTGCCGTACGTCGCGTCCGGTCGCGATCTGAACCTGCATTTCGTCGTCGTACGGCGTGCCTCGGGCGCGTCCCGCTCGATGTACGAACCGTTCCTGCAGGCCATACTCGAGTCCGGTTGCGCCGGCCTGGTGATGGCCGGGGATCGGGGCGAAGGCCAGATCTTCACCGGCGCCCGTCCGGGCAGCTACCCGGCCGGCCGGGGTCTGTTCGTCCGGCGCGGGGACAGTCCGGTACTGATCCAAACGGCGCTTGCCGACGGCAACGGCCAACTAGGAGGTTCTCAATGACGTACGACGTAGTGGCGCTGCTGGAGCGGATGCCGTCCGACGAGGACGTACTGGCGTCGCTCGCGGCAACCGGTACCGAGCATCGGGTCCGGGCGGTGTCGGGCGGCATGGTGATCCAGCTCTGCGACGAGCAGGACGTCCCGCTGGTGTCGATCGACACCCCGATGTACATCCAGGTGCCGGGCGAGCCGATGCGACAGTTCGGGCCCGCGTACGCCGACGTACCGACGCCGACCTGGTGGGTGGAGATCCGCGCCGCGACGCACGACGTCGGCTCGCGGTTGGCCTGGCGGTACGCCGAGGAGCTGGTCGAACGGACTGGCGGCCGGATCTGGGCGCCGCCGCCCGCTGCTCAGAACGGAGCCGACCATGCCTAACGCCCTGGACTACAGCCCCGGCCTGGATCTGATCACCGACGAAGTGGCGGTGATGATGCAGGACCGCCCGGTGGTCGGCCTGTCCGCCTGGTTGCTCGATGCGGTGGCCGCCGCCGAGCGCGAGGGCCGCGGCGTCCAACTGGTGACCCCTGCGGGCGTCCGACTCAGCTACCCGGCGCGCACCCGCCTGTTCTCGGGACGGAACACCCGCTGGGTGGTGCAGGCCGTCGGCGGCGACGAGGCGTACGACGGGCTGACGGGTGTGAAACTCAGCTGGGACGGGAAGAAGTTCGCCCCGGTCACCGGAACCGATGGACGTGGAGAGCTGGCGGCCGCGTGGATGGCCGATCCTGAGCAGCTGGACGTTCGGGCGAACCTTCACGTGCTCGCCCGCGTGCGCTACCCAGCGTTGGACAGCACGATCGTTGGCCGGGCCACCGAGTTGCTGTTCACCGAGCTGACCGGCGCGCCGCCGATCGGCTGGGGCACCGAGGAACCAGTGAACCGTCCGTGGAACGCCGAGGCCAGCGCCTCGCTGACGGCGTACTGCCATCGCCGGTCCCCGAGGCCGTCACTCCTCACTGTGGTCGGCGCACCGACCGATGGAGTCCTGCCCGCGACCGGATCCGCGGTCATCAGCAGCCGGCCTGCCGGTATCGAGGAAACCGTGATGCTCGCGGTCGCACAGCCGGGACTCGAACCACCCGACGCTGACACGGTCCGGGATGCGATCGGACGGCTCGCCGACGAGTTGGAGCTGGTGACGGTGCTGGTCAGCGCGGCGGGCGCGGCCGCCGACACCACGTCGTACCCGCACTTCACCGGATTCCCCGGGCCGATCGGTCTCGCGATCGGTCCGCAGGAAGCGCGGATCGGCACGACAACCACCTCGGTGCCGATCGGACCGGCCTCCCGTCCGGCGGCCTGGTACGGGCTCGGCGACGGCACGCGGCTGCCGGACTGGGAACGACTCGGCGACCTGCTGCGCAGCGCCATCGCCGGTACAAGCAGCTCCGGAATCAACAGAGAAGGATGAGCTAATGGGTGCGACGTACAGCAGGGTGACGGTGATCGGCCGGCGTCGGCGGATGGACGCCGTACTGCCGGTCGACGAGCCACTCGGCAAGCTGTTGCCGGACCTGATGCAGATGCTGGACGAGCCGGTGGAGCGGTGGCCGCGACGCAGGTTCCTGACCACTGTCAGCGGAGAGCAGGTGGCGCCCGAGTACAGCCTGGCCAGTGCGAGGCTCGGCGACGGCGCCGTGCTCCGACTGATTGCCGAGGGCGAGCTGCCGCCGCCTCCGACGGTGTACGACATCACCGAGGAGACCGTGGACGACCTGGATCGGCGGGCGACCGCGTTCCAGCCCAAGCACCGCAGGGCGCTGGCCGGCGCCGCTTTGGTGGTCAGTGTGCTGGCCGGCGTGATCGCTCTGGTCACCCAGGCCGAATCGGACCTGGCGTTGTTCCTGCTGCTGGTGCTCACCACACTGACCGGCTTCGTCGGAGTTGTGCTCGGCCGCTACCAGCGACCGGTGGTCGGCATCCCGCTGTTGGCGATCGCCACCGGATGCCTCTCGATCGGACTGGTGGTCTGGGCGATCGCAGGCGGCTGGTCGGTGCCGATGGCGTTCGCGGCCGGCGCGGCCGGGATCGGAATTGGCGCCGTACTGTTCGCCGGAGCCGGATTGGCGCGTGGCGGGGTGCTCGGCGGTTCGGTCACCGTGGCGTTCGCGGTGTGCTGGATCGGCGGTGTGCGGCTCGGTATCGACGCGGATCGGGTCGGCGTCGTGGCCGGTGCGTTGTCCGTGCTCGTGCTCGGGTTGCTGCCCAGGATCGGGCTCGCGATGTCGGGTCTGACCGCGCTCGACGACCGGCGGGCCCAGGGCGCCGAGATCCAGCGCACCGACGTACATTCGGCGATCAACGCAGCGCACCTCGGGATCGCGCTGGCCACGGTTCCGGTCGCGATGTCGTCGGTCGCGTCGGCCGTGGTGATGCTGCGGAGTTGGAACGGCTGGTCGATCAGCGTCGCGGTGCTGCTGGCGTTCCTGCTCGCGTCCCGAGCGCGCCTGTACCCGCTGCTGACCGAGGTCGCGGTTCTCTGCGCGGCGGCGCTGAGCATCATGCTGGTGCTCACGTTCGTCCTGTCCACCAAGGAAGCCGGAGGCGCGCTGATCGCCGTCGGCCTTCTCGTCGTGGTCGGCATGGTCGCCGCCTTCGGGATGCGCCCGGAGTCACCCCAACACCTCCAGGCCCGCGCCTCACAGGTCCTCGACGCGATCGAGGTCGCCGCGATGATCGCCTTTGTACCACTCGCGTTCGGAGTCTTCGACCTGTATGCGAAACTTCTGAACGTCGCCTAACAGGAGGTTCCCGCAGTGAGTGGTGCTGCGGGTCTGCTCCTCGGCGGGGTTGTGCTGCTCGGTGCCTTCGTCCAATGGCTCACGGGCATGGGATTCGCGCTGGTCGCGGTGCCCGCGCTCGTGATGGTGCTCGGGCCGACGGACGGCGTCTCGTTCGCGAACTGCGCGGCCGGAGTCGTGTGTGTCCTGGGACTGTCCCGCGGGTGGCGCCAGGTGCGCCTGAAAGCGATGGGCCCGCTGGTGATCGCCGCCGCGTGTACGGCGCCGCTCGGCGCTTGGTTCTCCCGAGTCCTGCCCGAGCCGGTGCTCCTGGTGGTGATGGGGGCTCTGGTGACGGTGACCGCGGCGCTGCTGATGAGCGGTCTGCGCGTGCGGTCGTTGAAAGGACTCGCCGGCGCGCTGACCGCAGGTGCGGCCGGCGGTTTCATGAACACGGCCGCCGGCCTGGGCGGACCCCCGGTGTCGCTGTACGCCGTCAACGCGAACTGGACGATCCGCGAGTTCGTGCCGAACGCCCTCTTCTACGGCACGATCGTCAACATCTTCTCCCTCGTCACCCGCGGCGTACCTCCGCTCGCGGGTGACGAATGGCTCGTGGCGGCCGCCGGCTTGCTCCTCGGCGCAGGCCTGGGCGCCTTGCTGGCCGGGCGAATCCCGGACCGGGTGGCCCGGCTGATGGTGCTGTCGCTAGCCGTTGCCGGCGGCATCGTCACGGCGATCAAGGGCCTGTTGGCGTTCTAGTGCCGCAGGTACCGGTGTCCGTCGAGTCGTGCGTTTTGGTGGTCAAATGCAGCCTCGATCCACGACTCGCGGTTTCGAGGGACAACCAAACGCGTAACCCGCCAGTGGTGGGTGATGTGCAAGCTCGACAGGTAGTGCACCGGCGAGACGCTGTACGCACGAACGCGTTCACGCTCAGGTGCACTACCCGGCCGCCCGATACATCCTGTCGAGCTGCCGATCACACCAGGCCGCTGACGCCCTGGGACCCGTCGACCACCCACATCATTCACAAGAGCCGAAGTGCCCTTCCGCACCCTCCTTCGATAGCGCTAGAGGTCGGTGTAGCCCAACCGCGGCGAGCCGGTGAAGGTTGCCGTGGGGGTTTCGAGGACCTCTAGTTCGAGTACGACGAGGTTGTTCGCGCCCGGCTCCAGCAGAGGCGCCGGCACATAGAGGGTTTCCTGCGGGCCGCGGCGCCAGTACCTGCCGAGGCAGAAGCCGTTGATCCAGGCGTAACCCTTGCCCCAGGCATCGGTTCGCAGGAACAGGTCGGACTCACCGTCGGTCTCGAACGTCGCGCGCCACGCGGTCGGCCCGATCCCGAGCGCGGACGGCGTCGGGCCCGCGGACTGCCACAGCTGCGGAACCCTCTCGAGATCGACCCCGCAGGCAGTCCACCCGGTGAGTTCCTCGGTGCCGACGCGGACCGGCCCGATGAGGCCCTTGGGCTCGCCGATGCGGGGTCCGTAGTTGACCCGACCCTGGTCCTCGACGACGAGCTCGAGCCGTCCGCGGGTGTGGGGGAGCATGATCGCGCGCTCGTGGCGTTCGCGTTCGAGGATGCCGACCGGTGCGCCGTCGAGGAGCACCTGCACACGGTCGCGGACCTCGCCGAACGTCAGCAACGCCGGCCCGCCCTGACGCAGCTCGGTCCGGAAGATCCCAAGCCGTGCGTCGAGATCGTCGAGCGTCGGC
This sequence comes from Kribbella sp. C-35, assembly GCF_046549195.1. NCBI lineage: Bacteria > Bacillati > Actinomycetota > Actinomycetes > Propionibacteriales > Kribbellaceae > Kribbella > Kribbella sp. C-35. Next base: position 755,246 of record NZ_JAJPWG010000005.1, on the reverse strand, counting down.
AGCTCCTGATGTTCCGTCCACGGTCCGCCGAAGCCTGGGAGGAGCCCAACCGGATCGGACAGCCCGACGGTGAACCCCGGCGCGGCCGGCTTCGAGGCCGGTACGGCGTCCGGCACCGGTGCGTACCGCGAGATCACCTCACGGAACGCGTGGAACTTCTCCGTCGGATTCCCCGCCTCGTCCAGCGGTGCGTCGTAGTCGTACGACGTGACGGTCGCGCGGTACACGCCCTTGTCGTTCGCCCCGCTCGACAGTCCGAAGTTCGTACCACCGTGGAACATGTAGATGTTGACCGACGCCCCAGCCGCGAGCAGCGTGTCCAGCTCCGCGGCGGCATCGGCCGCGCTCGTCGTGTGGTGCCGTCCACCCCAGTAGTCGAACCACCCGTCCCAGAACTCCATGCACATCAGCGGCCCGGTCGGCTGGTGCTTCCGCAGCGTTTCGAGCCTCGACGTGACACGGGACCCGAACGACGCGGTCCGCAGTACGCCGTCCAACCCGCCGGCGGCGAGCATCGAGTCCGTCGGCTGATCCACCGTGACGAGCGGAACCGTGGCACCGGCGTTCCGAATGACCTCGGCCAACGCCTTCAAGTAGGTCTGGTCGTCCCCGAACGCGCCGTACTCGTTCTCGACCTGAACAAGCAGCACCGGTCCGCCCTGGTCGATCTGCAGCGGCCGGACGATCTCCAGCACATCCTGCAGGTACTGCGTGACCGCGGACATGAACGTCGGCTCGTAACGGCGTACCCCGGCATGGTCATCGCGGAAGAGCCAGGCGGGGAGTCCCCCGTTGTCCAGCTCCGCGCAGATGTAAGGCCCTGGCCGCACGATCGCGTACAGCCCGGCGGCCGCGACCTCGCGGAGGAACCGCCCGAGGTCGAGCATTCCGGAGGTGTCGAAGACGCCAGGACGCGGGCTGTGCAGGTTCCACGGAACGTAGGTCTCGATGGTGTTGAGCCCCATCAGCCGCGCCTTCTCGATCCGGTCCGCCCAGCAGTCCGGGTGCATCCGGAAGTAGTGCAGGGCGCCGGAGATGATCTGCAGCGGACGGCCGTCCAGGACGAAGTCGGACTCACCGATGGCGAAGTCAGGCATGGGCTCTCATCTCTTGTTTACGTAAACATCTCTGACGGTAACTGGACCGGCTGGCGCCTGTCCACCCCGAAATCAGCGGCGGGTACGTCGGCGCTTGCGAGGTGCTGCCGTGCTCTGCCGGACGATCAGCGGCGCGGGCACCGTGCCGTGGTATCCGGTCAGCTGCTCCCGCCCGCCGAGTTGCCGCATGATGACCTCGACGAGGTCGTGACCGATCTGGTGGAACTCCTGCCGGACCGTGGTCAGCGGCGGCCAGAGGTGCGCGGCGAGGTCGATGTCGTCGAACCCGACGACGCTCACGTCGTCCGGCACCCGGCGTCCGGCCTCGTGCAGCGCGTGGATCAGGCCGGCTGCCATCTCGTCGTTCGCCGCGAAGACCGCCGTCACGTCGTCGCGCTGCGCGATCTCGCTCCCGATCTTGTAGCCGGTCTCCGCGGACCAGTCGCCGCCGAACGGCTCCGGGATCTCGCGTCCGGCGTTGACCAGCGTCTGCTTCCAGGCGGTCGCCCGGAGGTCCGCAGGGCCGGAGTCGCTCGGCCCCGCGATGTGGTGGACGGTCGCGTGCCCGAGATCCAGCAGGTGCTGGACCGCGGCGCGGCTGCCGCCGACCTGGTCGGCGCCGACCGCCGGATGGTGCCCGATGAACCGCGAGTCGGACACCGCGACCGGCATGGTCGGCGGCAGCGCCAGAGCCGCCGGGGTCGCGGTCTCGGCCCGGATGATGATCAAGCCGTCGATCGCCTGGTGACTGAGGTGCTGCACGGCCTCGCTGACGTCGCTCGACGACGGACTCTCGACGTCGACGAGGCTCACCGAGTAACCCTCCTGCCGGGCGGCCTCGATGACCGCCTCGATCGTCTTCGACTCACCGGTCCGGATGACTTGGTGAGCGATCAGACCGATCGACCGGAAGTTGCCTCGGCGCAGCGCCCGGGCGGCGAGGTTCGGCGCATACCCCAGCTGCCGCATCGCGTCGAGCACCCGTTCCCGGGTCTCGGCCTTGACCGGCTCCGCGCCCGTGGACACGCGGGAGACGGTCTGCGACGAGACACCGGCCAACCGTGCGACGTCGCCGATGGACGGCCCCGACTTCGGGTGTCCCTTGGACCCGCGGCGTGCACCCCTGACCTCGCTCGACATGGCATCAGCATAGGTGGCGCTGCTAGTTACCGCGGGCGATCATGAGCCAGCTGACCTGGATGTCGGGGGAGCGGGTCGGCGCGATCGACACCGTGATCTTGCCGTCGGCCCCGACCGAGACTCCGCCGTACGACGCGGCGACGCCGGTCGCGGTGAACAGGCGTTGCTGGTCGACGACCGACCCGTTGACGGTCACCTCGGCTGCGCGGTTGGCCCATGGCCACGGGTCGTAGTAGCCCGCGTGGACCGTGTACGTGCCGGGCTCGAGGCCCTCGAACGTATAGACCAGCGGCTCGTGGTTCTTGGCGTACCGCAGTGTCGTATAGAGGTCGCCGGTACCGGCCGGCGCGCTCGAACCCGTGTAGCCCCACTGCGTGCCCGTCACGGGATCACTCCCCAGCGGCTGTTCCGGTGCCGAGTTGAGCAGTGGTTGCTCGGTCGAGGCGACCTGGGTGAGACGGGTCCAGTCGGGTGTGGCAGTCCCGCCGGCGTTCACGGCGTACCGCAGACCATGTGGCACGACCACGACCGAGCGAGTGAACGTCCTGCCGTCCGCCAACGAGCCACGCAGGGTCGCGGGTCCCGGCTGCGCGATCGTCGACGGATCCCAGGTGACAGCGACCTGCTGCGACCCGCGCGCGGTCGTCACGGTGACGGTTGTCGGCAGAGTGCTCGTGTCGTTGAGCCAGACGTTGTCCGGAATCGTGCTCGTGACGGTCCAGCGGGTGTACGGCGCCAGATCGCCCAACGTCCACTCGGTGTCCGGGCCGATGGTGAGCGCGCCGCCTTCGCCGAAGCTCATCGGCATCCAGACGTACGGCGCGTTCGCGAGATCGTCCGGGGTCCACCGATCGCCCATGAAGACGAACTTGTTGTGCTTCTGGTCGACCGGGATCACGTTGGTGCTTTGCGATCGGTAGGTGGTCGCCGCGCCGTCGCCGGTGATCGGGACCCCACGGTCGGTGAACTGACCCAGGACGTTCTGCGAGGTCGCGTAGCGCGCCGGGTTCGGATCCCAGCCGGTGGCTCCCGACGTCACCAGGTAGTAGGTGCCCTCCGACTTGAACATGGCCGGCGCCTCACGTTGGTTGCAGGCGAGTGTGCGCACGAAGTCCTTGCCAGGTACAGCGGTTTCCGGCGTCGCGGACAGGTACGTGTACGACTTGTTCAGCTTGGAGACGTACATCGTCCGGTTCTCCTCGGAGGAGTAGATGATGTACGCCGTACCGTCGTCGTCCACGAACAGGTTCATGTCCCGCGCCATCCCGCCGGCCGGGTCGAACGCGGACGACGTACCGCACCACGGCACCGAGTCGCTCGGCACCCGGTTCAGGCGGTACGAGTCGATCCAGCGGAACGGGCCCTTCGGCGAGTCGGCGATCGCCACCCCGGCCTCGGCGCGGGCGTACGTCGACGTACTGGTCGGCGAAGACGGGCCGTCGGAGTGCACCCACATCACCCACTTGCCGGTGCTCTTGTTGTAGATCACCTTGGGGCGTTCAAGGATCGACGGGCGCGCCCAACCGTCGGTGCGGACGCTGTTGGTCGACAGGTCACGCCAGACGACGTCCTTCTGCGCGGTTGTGTACTTCTTGTAGAGCTTCGCGAAGTACGGGTCGTTCTCGAACTGGTCGGGGGAGTTCATCGCGCGGAGTGCGAGTCCCTCGTCCTTCCAGTTGTACAGGTCGTACGACGAATACAGGTGCACACCCGGGCTGTCGTAATAGCCGTTGCTGCGATCCTCGCCGTACCAGTAGTAGATACGCCGGCCGCGCTCGTCCGTCGACGGCACGACCTGCCCGCCGTGAGCCTGAACGACCTTGCCGCTGGTGTCGAGCCAGGGCTCACCCGGGCGGAAGGAGGTGTACGCCGAAGGTTCGGCGGAGTTGGCCGGTGACGTCAGGAGACTGAGCCCGACCGCGGCGAGCAGGACACCCACCGCGGCCCGAATACTTCTTCGGTTCATAGGGTTTCAACCTTTCAGACCGGTCTGAGCAACACCCTGCACGAGATAACGCTGCAGGAAGACGAAGACCAGGACCAGCGGCACGATCGAGACGGCGGCCGCCATGAACAGTTGCGGGATGTTGATCGTCTGCGCGGTGACGAACGTCGAGAGCGTGACCTGCACGGTCCAGGCGCTCTCGTCCTGGGCAACCACGAGCGGCCAGAGGAACGAGTTCCAGCTCGCGATGAATGTGATCACCGCGATCGCCGCAATGAAGTTCCCGGAGTTCGGTACGACGATCCGCCAGAACGTCCCGCCGTACCCGAGACCGTCGATCCGGGCCGCCTCCTCGAGCTCCTTCGGAAATGACAGGAAATACTGGCGGAACAGGAAGACGGTGAAGCCGCTGAACAGCGCCGGGATGATCAGGCCGCGGTAGTCCGAGACCCACCCGAGCCAGGACACGATCACGAAGCTCGGGACGAACGTCACCGCGCCCGGGATCATCAAGGTGGCGAGCACCGCGTAGAAGATCTTGTTGCTGTGCGGGTGGTTGATCCGGGCCAGCGCGTACCCGGCCAGCGAGCAGACGAGCAGCGTGCCGGCCGTGGTCAGGACGGCCACGATCGCGGAGTTCCGCAGCGAACTGAGCATCGGCACCTCGGGATCGTTGAACAGATCCACCAGGTTGTGCCACTGCACGTCCCGCGGGAACACCGTCCATCCCGGCGCGGTGATGTCCTTGGTACTGGCCAGACCGTTCCGGATCAACAGGTAGAACGGGATCAGGAAGAGCAGCGTCATCACGAGCAGCACGGCCAGTCCGGCGCCGCTGGCGATCCGGTCGGCGACCGTCCGCCGGTAACCGACGGCCTTCGGCTGATGGGAATCCATGGGGTTCTCCTTGTTTCTCGATCAGTCGCTCGGTTTGCCGAAGCCGAGGATCTTGCCCTGCAGCACGGTGACGACGGCGATGATCGCGGCCAGGATCAGGGATCCCGCACTGCCCAGACCGAAGTTCTGCTGACTGCCGAGCGCCAGGTGGTAGAGGTACACCAGCGGCGGGCGCGCGTACTCGACCGCGCCGAGCAGGTTGTAGAACTCGTCGAAGGCCTGGTACGCCGCGATCAGGCAGAGCAGGAGCACCGAGATCGAGGTCGGCCGGAGGAGGGGGAGCGTGATGTGCCGGAAGACCTGCCATCCGGGTTTGGCGCCGTCGACGTACGCGGCCTCGTACAGCTCCGGATTGATGTTCTGCAACGCGGCCAGGAACAGGATCATGTAGAAGCCGGCCTGCAACCACAGCCGCGCGGTCACGATGACGAGCCAGTACCAGGGCGGATCGAGCGAGGCCAGCCAGCTGATCGGCTCCACGCCGATCCAGCCGAGCAACGTGTTCGCCATCCCGAACCGGACGCCGTTGAAGATCGACAGTTTCCAGATCAGCGACGCGACGACGTACGAGCACGCGGTCGGCAGGAAGAACACCGAGCGGAAGAACGCCCGCGCCACCCGGACCCGGTTCACCAGCATCGCCAGGAACAGCGACACCACGAACGTGGTCGGCACGATCAGCAGGGCGAACGCGCTGAACGTGACGAGCGACGAGACGAACGCCTTGTCGGAGAGCATCGTGGTGTAGTTGCCCAGGCCAACGAACTTCGTCGGCGTCACGGTGCCCTGCGCGTCGAAGAAACTCAGGAACGCACTCCATGCGATCGGGAAGTAGACGAAGACGACGAGCCCGATCAGGAACGGCGCGGTGAACAGCCAGAACGCGCGCCGCTGCCCGTGGATCGCGCGCGTTCTCCGGGCGGTCCGGAGGCGCCCGTCGGCCGGGCGCACTCCGGGGGCAGCGGTGGTCTGCTCCGACATCACCCGAAGATCTTGTCGAGCTCGGTGTTGATCTTCTTCACCGCGCCGGCCAGCTCGGCCTCCGGATCCGCACCCTTGCCGACGATCCTGGTCACCGCGTCCTTGAGTGCGGTGTCCATGGCGGGCGTCCAGTTCGGGTTACCGGGTACGCCGTACTGCGTGTTGAGCGACACGGACTCGGCGGCGGGACCGGACTGGAGCTTCGACGCCTTCGCGGCGAGGCTCTTCCGCGGCGGGATGTGGAATCCGTAGCTGAGGCACCAGTCCTCCTGGAGATCGGCTTTGTCCACCCAGAGCCACTTGGTGAGAGCCTTCGCGGCGTCGATGTTCTTGGACTTCGCGCTGACGAACGCGGACCAGCCGCCCGAGATCACCGCCGGCTTGCCGCCGGTCGCGGCCGGGAACGGGAACGCGCCGATCTCTTCCTCGCCGAGTGCGGCCGACATACCGGGCACGGCCCACATGCCGAGCCACTGCATCGCCGCCAGGTTCTGGTTGATCGCCGAGGGGTCCCACCAGTCCGTCGGTGCGCCGAGAAGGAGGCTCTTGTCGGCGGAGAGTTTGCGGAGCTTCACGAGCACCTCGGCGACCTTCGCCGGCTCGAAGCCGACCTTGTGGTCGTCGGTCAGCAGGCGTCCGCCGGTCGAGAAGATCGCGGCCGGGTAGAGGCCGCCGCCGGTGATGTTCGCGTCGTTGCCGGCGAACAGGCCCTTCGTCGTCTTGCCGGTCAGCTCCTTCGCCGCGGCCACGAAGTCGTCGACGGTCTCCGGCGGCTTGATGCCCTTCGCCTCGAACAGGCTCTTGCGGTAGTAGAGCATCTGCGGGTCGTTGATCATCGGGATCGAGTACAGCTTCCCGTCGATCGAGTTGGCGGCCAGATCGCCCTCGGCGAAGTCGTCCTTCACGTCGGCGATCAGGTCGTCGAGCGGTACGACCTGGCCCGAGCTGACCAGGGAGCGCTCGAGGTGGCTCTCGAACGCGTCCGGCCCGTTGCCGGACGAGAGGCCGCTCGACAGTTTCGCGGGGTAGTCGCCGGGGATCCACTGGATCTGGACGGTGGCGCCGGTGTACTCGGCCGCGTATTTCTTCGCCGCCTCCTGCGTCCCTTTCTCACCGTACTGGTGGTACCACTGGCTGAGCGAGACCTTGCTCCCGCCGCCACTGGCGGCGGCCCCGGTTCCCTTGTTGGAGCCGCAGGCGCCGAGCACTCCGGCAGCGGCCAGACCAAGCGCTCCGCCGAGGACGGCGCGGCGAGAGACAGTCATTATTACCTCCGGATGGCAAAAATGTTTACGTGAACAGATTGCGTGCCCTGATTAGAGCGTCACCCCGATCCGGCGTCAAGAGCCCGTCTCCGAGAACTTCAGCTGATCCGGTTAAGCGCCTGCATCCCTTGTTTTGCGGGCATTTCGACGTAATGGCCGTGGGTCGGTGCAACGGATTCAGATCGGCCGGCGCTGCCCTCTTGACGTCCACGCCGTACCAGCGCCATGATCAGGGCGACCTGTCTGTTTGCGTAAACAGCCAGCGTGCCTGCGTTGTGCTCTACGCTGTTGCAATGATTGCAATAGTGGTCGCGGCGGTGTTCTTCGCCGGCATGGGGATCTATGGGCTCGTCATGCCCGCGGCGCTGGTGCGGCCCTTCGGGATCGTGGCGGCGGGGCCGGACGCGCGCAACGAAGTACGTGCCGTGTACGGCGGGTTCGGGCTCGCGATTGCGGGTCTGCTCGTCGCAGCGGCGCTCGACGAGGGGATCCGGCGCGGGGCGGTGATCGCGGTTGCGGTCGCGCTGGGTGGAATGGCCGCGGGGCGATTGATCGGCGCGTTGCGCGATCGCCCGCAGGCCTTCTACCCGTCCTGGTTCTATTTCTGTGTGGAGGTCGTCCTCGGCGGAGTGCTGTGGTTCGCGGTGAGTTGAGCCGCGCATTCGGCGGCTAGTGCTATCGCGAGGGTCTCCGCGGTGTCCGTGTCGTGTTCGGGGATCAGGTGGTGGATGGTGCCGGAGGCGTGTAGGTCAGGGGCCGTGATGTGCTGGGCGGCGGCGAGTTCGGGAGCGTGTGTGGTGTCGCGGTACACGATCGCGCTGGCTCCCTCCGGCGGCAGCGGTGCGAGCCAGGCGTGCGCTGCCGCGACGACGGTGGTTGCCGGGAGCAACGCCAGCGCGCCGCCACCGGTGCCTTGACCCAGGAGGATCGACAGGGTCGGCACGGTCAGCGTCGTCATCGTCGAGATGCACAAGGCGATCTCGCCGGCCAGGCCGCCTTCCTCTGCGGCGCGGGACAGTTCGGCGCCGGCGGTGTCGATGACCGTGACGAGTGGGAGGCCGACGGTCTGGGCGAGGTTCATGCCGCGGCGGGCTTGGCGTAACGCGGCCGGTCCCATCGGCTTGGTCTGCGAACGGTCCTGGCCGACCAGTACGCACGGCCGACCGTCGAGTCGGGTCAGCGCGACGAGGACGGCCGCGTCGGGTTCGGTGAGCCGGAGGGTTCCGGTGGCCCCATAGCGGAGGAGTTCGCGGACGCCGGCGCGGTCGGGCCGACGAGTACGCAGTACGGACGTCCAGGCATCGACGGGTCCGGCGGCCCCGGTACGGCGGGGGAGTGTCGGGGCGACCGGGGGATCGACGAGCACTCCGAGCGCCCGATCGAGCAGGAACGGGAGATCGCTCGTCTCGACCACGCCGTCGATCACCCCGTGCGCGGCGAGGTTCTCGGCCGTCTGGACGTCGGACGGGAACGGCTCGTTGTGAAGCGCCTCGTATACCTTGGGGCCGAGGAAGCCGATCAACGCTCCGGGCTCAGCGACTGTGACGTGACCGAGCGAGCCCCACGAGGCGAAGACGCCGCCAGTCGTGGGATGCCGGAGATGAACGAGATAGGGGAGACCCGCCGCGCGGTGGTCCATCAGGGCCTTGGAGATCGTGATCATCTCGACGAAGGCGGCCGCTCCTTCTTGCATGCGGGTCCCACCGGACGCGGTCGACGCCACGATGGGCAGCCGCTCCGCCGTCGCCCGACGTACCGCCGCGGTGATCCGCTCCGCGGCCACCCGGCCGATCGACCCGGCCAGGAACGCGAACTCGCTCACCAGTACGGCGACCTGCCGCCCACGGACCGAACCGCGTCCGGTGATCACCGACTCGTCCGTCCCCGCCCGCTCGGCGGCCCGCCGCAGCTGCTGCTGATAGGAATCGTCGGCTGACTGAGTACCCGGCCGATCCCACGACTGGAAGGATCCTGGATCGAGGACGGCGTCGATCAACCCGTGGGCGCTCATTCCTTCAGCCAATCCCGGATCGAGGCGCCGTGCTCGTCGAGCGTCGGCGGCGGCCGGTGATCACCTCGGGTCGTCTCCCGCGATCCGTCGAAGAACCGCAGCGGCGGCCCGGGTAGTCGCAGCGGCCCGAGCGTCGCGTGCTCGACGTCGATCAACAGGCCCTGACTCGCGGTCTGGTCCCACGTGTACACCTCGTCCAGACTCCGCACCCGCCCGGCGGGGATGCCGGCCGCATCGAGTTTCGCGAGCAGCTCCGCACTGGTCAGACCAGCGAACGCCGCCTCGATCACCGCGATCAACCGATCTCGATGCGCCACCCGATCCGCGTTCGTGGTCAAGCCGTCCGTGTCGAGCTCGAAGGCCGCGCTGAACCGTTCCCACAACCCCTCGCTACCCACCGCGATCTGCACCGCGCCGTCCGCGCAATGGAACAGTCCGTACGGCGCGATCGACGGATGATGGTTGCCCTGGGCCACCCCGACCTCCCCGGCCACCGTGTATCGCGTGCCCTGGAACGCGTGCACGCCGACGATTGCCGCGAGCAACGACGTACGGACAATGCAACCGGTGCCCGTCTCCGACCGTTCGTGGAGCGCCGCGACGACGCCGTACGCGCCGTACATCCCGGCCAGCAGATCGCCGATCGGTACGCCGACCCGCTGTGGGTCCTCCGGCCCGGACCCGGTCAGCGACATCAGCCCCGCCTCACCCTGGGCGATCTGGTCGTAGCCGGCCCGTCCGCCTTCCGGTCCGTCGTGGCCGAAGCCGGTGATGGACAGCACGACCAGGCGTGGATTGCGTTCGCGCAACAGATCCAGGCCGAGGCCGAGCCGATCGAGGACGCCGGTCCGGAAGTTCTCCACCAGTACGTCGGCACGATCGATCAACCGCAGTACGACGTCGCGATCGGCCTCGTCCTTCAGGTCCAGCGTGATGGATTCCTTGTTGCGGTTGGCGGACAGGAAGTACGTCGACTCGTCACCGGCGAACGGCGGCCCCCAGCCGCGGGTGTCGTCGCCGCGGCCGGGGGCCTCCACCTTGATCACGCGCGCGCCGAGGTCGCCGAGCATCATCGTGGCGTGCGGCCCGGCCAGCGCCCGGGACAGATCCACGACGAGTACGCCGTCCAGCTGACCCATCCGAGTCACCAGCCCGGGAGCACTAGCGCGGCCCAGACGAGCAACGGGCCGGCCGCGACCACGATCACGCTGTAGGTGAGAATCTGCTTGTAATACACAGGTTCTGCGATCGTGTCCGGCCGGTTCGCGAGCATCAGCGCACCGTTGGTTGAGAACGGACTGACGTCGACGATGGTCGACGCGACTGCGAGCGCCGCGACGAAGAGACCGGCACTGATCCCGCCATGACCGATCAGCGGTACGGCGATCGGGATGATCACCGGCAGCAGCGCGGTCGACGACGCGAACGCCGACACGACACCGCCGACGTAACACAGGACGAGCGCGCCGATCACGGCCGCTCCGAGTCCGGCGGCCCATTTGCCGACGAACTGCGGCGCACCGGACTCGGTGAGAATCGCGGCGTACGTGCTGACACCCGCGACCAGCAGGACCGTCGGCCACGCTACCTGCTTGATCGCGTCCTTGTGCTCGGTCGGCGACAGGATCGCGAGCAGTACGGCGGCGGTGATCGCGACGAACCCGATGTTCTTGTCGAACACGAGCGCCACCACCGCCACACCGACGAACGCGATCAGCGTCAGCAGTTGATCCCGCTTCACGCCGCGAGCGAGCGTTCCGGTCGGGGCCGAGGCGCCGGTGCCGCGCGCGGTGACGGTGGCGCCGCCCTCATGCAGGTCGTCGGTGAGGTCGTCCGAGCTGTTCAGGTCGACACGCTGGTCCATCAGCTTCCGGCCGCCGAAGACGATGAACAGGATCGTCGCCATCACCAGGTTGACGACGAGGCTGGACAGGAACACGGTCAGCTCGCTGGACGGCAGCTTGGCGTCCTCCATCACCGAGTTGGTGATCGTGCCGTAGATGCTGATCGGCGAGAACCCGCCGCCCTGGGCGCCGTGCACGACGAACATGCCCATCATCAGCGGGTTGATCTTGTACCGCGCGGCGAAGCCGAGCGCGATCGGCCCGATGATCGCGCACGCGGCCGGGCTGGCGGCTCCGATCGCGGTCAGTACGGCGGTGACCGCGAACATCACCCACGGGATCAGCGCGACCCGGCCGCCGACGGCACGGACCGCACTGGCGACTATCAGGTCGACGGTGCCGTTGTTCTTGGCGATCGCGAACAGATAGGTGACGCCGATCAGCGTGAGGATCAGGTCGCCGCTGACGCCGGCCAGGATCTCCTTCTCACTCAGGTGCAACGAGTACAGGCCGACCAGCCACGCCGCGACGTACGCGAGCGCGCCCATGTTGATCGGCAGGACCGTACCGACGACGAACAGCGCGACGAGCGCCAGGATCGCAACCCACTCTGGTCCCATGACGGAATCCTCTTCCGGGCGGTTGACGGGGACATACCAGTTAGTAGCTGGCTCAGTGGCCTAGCCAATAGCCCAATGGGCCACTTGTCAATAAGCTGTGGGTATGGAGTCGCCGCCACCACCCCGTCCAGTACTGCGGTCCCGCCTCTACGAGCAGGTCGCCGGCCAGATCACCAGCTGGATCACGGAGAACGGTCTGCAGCCGGGCGACCGGCTGCCGCCCGAGCGCGAGTTGGCGCAGCGGCTCGGCGTGAGCCGGGCGACGCTGAGCCAGGCATTGGTGGCGCTCGAGGTGATCGGTGCGGTGGTGGTTCGGCATGGCGACGGCACGGTGCTGACCGAACGGGCCCGGACCGCGCCGGTGATCGAGGCGATCCGCGCGCACGCCGACCGGCTGCCCGAGATCATCGAGGCCCGTGACGCGCTCGAATCGAAGCTGGCCGCGCTGGCGGCGTCCCGTCGTACCGAGGCCGACCTGACGGCGATCCGGTCGGCTCTGGACGCGATGGAGCGCGACATCGAGGCTGGCGGCCGGGGTGTCGAGGGCGACGAGGCGTTCCACGGCGCGGTCACAGCGGCGGCGCGGTCGGAGTTGCTGGCGCAGATGATGATTGCCATCCACGACCTGATCCGGGAGACCAGGCTGGAGTCGTTGTCCCAGCCCGGCCGGCCGCGCGAGTCGCTTGCCGGCCACCGGAAGGTCGCGGATGCGATCGCCGCCGGCGATCCGGACGCCGCGGCTCAGGCCATGCATGAGCACGTGATGCTGGTGTCCGACGTCGCGTTGCTGCGAGACAGGCCGTGACCGGTGTCGAGCATCTGGCGATCATTGCGGCCGGACTCGGAGCTGGTGTGCTCACGTCCACCGTCGGGGTCGCGTCGCTGATCAGCTTCCCAGCGCTGATCGCGCTGGGGATTCCGCCGGTCGTGGCGAACGCATCGAACACGATCGGCCTCCTGCCCGGTGCACTCAGCGGTTCGTTCGGGTACCGCCGCGAGCTGCGCGAGGTCTCCCGGCCCACGACGATCGCGGTCGTGCTGACGTGTGCGATCGGCGCGATCGGTGGCGCCGTACTGCTGCTTGCGTTGCCGCCAGGAGTCTTCGCCGCGGCAGCTCCGTGGCTGATTCTGTTCACCTGTCTGATCGTCGGCGTCCAGCCGTGGATCTCCCGCTGGCTGCGCTCCCGGCACGAGGAACCGCAGGAAACGCGGACGACGATGACTCCGACGACGACGTTCTTCGCCGCGTTGACCGGCGTGTACGGCGGGTACTTCGGCGCCGGTGCGGGCGTGATGATGATGGCGGTGCTCGGCCTCGGCCTGGATCTCGAGCTGCGCGTCGTGAACGCCCTCAAAACCCTGTCCCTGCTGGCCGCGAACCTCGTCGCCAGCGTCATCTTCGTCTTCATCGCCGACCTGAACCCGACCGCGATCGTGCTGCTCGCGATCGGGTCCGTGGCCGGCGGGTACGTCGGTTCGCACATCGGCCGACGGCTCCCGAGCGGACTGCTCCGCGTCCTGATCGTGCTCGCCGGCGTCACCGCTGCAGTGCTGATGCTGCGCTGATCTCAGGAGTCCCAGATCGGACCGAGCGTTGGGATGCCGAGACTCTCGAGGCCGTGTACGACGGACCAGGTCAGCTTCCGGTTCGACACGCAGATCACGGCCTCCGCACCGGAGTCCTCGTAGGCCGAGTAGGCGAGCTTCACCATGTCTGGCTTGCCGTACGCATCGGTGTCCCAGATCAGCGCGTCCGGCTGCGCGGACAGGATCTCGTCGACCAGGTCCTGTCCGTACGTCTTCACCGGATCGCGCGTGACCCACACCAGTTTGTGCGGCACGCGAGCTGCCAGAACGTGCGCGAGCACCGGTCCGATCCCGCTGCCGGTCACCAGGTAGACGACCCGGCGGAAGACCGTCCCGTAGTTCGCCATACCTGCCGTCGCGACACCACGGACCCACACGTGCGTCGGCGGATTGTCGATGAAGTCGCCGGTCCAGTCGCCGGCGCGCGACACCGCCATCCGGAACCCTGGCGCGCCCGGCGTCGGGATCACGGCGAAGCTGTGCCATTGCTGCAAGGGATGCCGGGCGATCGCGCGGGCCGATCCGGCCATCGGCCGGCTGCGACCGGCCCGTACGAGGGCGACGTGGGACGACGGCCGCACGACCTCGATCGGGATGCGTCGCAGCATCGTCCACGGCAGCAGCGAACTGATCGTGGTGAGCATCAGTACCCAGACCGTCGGCGTACCTGCGATTGCGCTGAGCAGCGGCTCGGCTCCGCGTCGCTCGTCCGCGAGCAGGATCGCGCCGATCCAGAACAGCAGCGACAATCCCCAGCCCCCGAAGCGGTGCACGCGCTCGAAGAGGTCGTGCCGCTTGGTGCGCGCAGTGGGTCGAGCGGTGATGACGATGGCTAGCAGTGCCAGCGCCTGCAGGTAGTACACGAGCAGGAGTCCCACGCCGACCTGGCCGGTTGCGACGATGGTCAGGCCCAGGAACCACAAGGTGCCGCAGGCAGCACCACCGACGTGCAATCCGCCGAGGTGATAGCCCTTCGCCAGTGCCCACCGCACCCGCAGCGGCCACGACTTGGGTGCCTTCATCACGCAGCGGGAAAGCCAGTTCACGACGAACTGCTGGCGCACCAGAATTCCTACCGCGAAATTCACCTGCGCGACCAGTGCGAGCCCGGCGACATCGTTCCACCAATGACCGCTCAATGCGCCCGCGAAGATTCCACAATTGACAATCAGCATCAGCAACGCCAGCCGATTGCTCTGCATCAGCCGTGGATGCTTGAGGATCCGTCGTCGCCACGGCAACGGCGCCGGCAACAGGACGTCCGCCAGCATCGGATCACAACGAACCGCACTCATGAATTCCCCCCGAATTTCGGTACCACCCCCGGTAATGCAGGCTGAGACGCCTCGGCACACCAATTCGGTTGATCCACAGCACGGCGTTGCGCCCGACTGCAACAAAACCTCAACAAATGCCCGATCGGGCAATTCGCCAGTGGGCCGGGTCATCCAGCAGCGCCGACCCACACCTCGCGCACATAGCCGGATATCCCCTCGTGTTGGGGGTTCTCCCCTCGCAGACCAGCGGAGAACCCCCAACCCATGGGGATAACCCGTCTTGTGCGCGAGGTGTGGCTGATCGGCGGGATGTTCGATTGCGTCGGGCAAGCGGCGTACGGCGGTGGCTGACTGAGGTCAGGTGGTTGGGTCTGGGCCGAGGGTGATGTCCAGGAGGTCGCCCAGTTGTTGAAGTTGGGCGGCTGACAGGGGATGGAACGACGACTTGACGACGTCGTTCACGGCCTTCTGGCCCTCGGCGCGGAGTTGCTCGCCTTTTGTGGTGAGGCGGTGTTTTACGGCGCGGCCTGGTCCGGGGATCCGCTCGATCAGGCCGCGCTCCGCCATGCGCGTCGCCAATGAGCCGAAGGACTGGTCGGTCTGGAACGTCAGCATCGCGAGGTCGTGCAGCGACGCATCCGGCTGGCGGTGCAGGTGCCGCAGTGTGTCCCACTGCACGAGCGAGAGCCCGAGGGGTGCGAGCGCGCGGCTGAGTGCGCGGTGGTGCCGGTACTGCAGGCGCTTGACGGCCAGGGCGACGTCCGCGGGCTGGTGCTTCATGGGCCGATCTTACATCAGGTTGCTTATATCAGGATACTGACCTAAGGTTCCTTATATAGGCGAGCTGATGGAGAGTGATGATGAGTAGCCCGTTCCTGCTGCTGCACGGTGGAGGCGGTGTGCGAACGATGGCTGGCTTCGCAGACCTGCTCGCCGAACGCACGCGGTCCCAGGTCCTGCTGCCGACCCACCCGGGCTTCGGCGGCACACCCAAGCCGGCCGGACTCACCACGGTCGCCGACCTCGCCGCGGCGTACGTCGAGATGCTCGACGAGCAGGATCTCGCGGACGTGACCGTGATCGGCAACTCGTTCGGCGGCTGGCTCGCTGCGGAGATCGCGCTACGACAGAGTCCTCGCGTGAGTCGCGTGGTGATCGTGGACGGGATCGGTATCGAGGTCGACGGCCACCCATTGACCGACGTCAGCGGACTGTCGCCGGCGGAGATCCAGTCGTTCTCGTTCCATGACCCGAGCAAGCTTCCGGCGCCACCGGGTGCGGGCGGGCCAAGCCCCGACGTGCAGGCGCTGATCGGATACACCGGTCCGACCATGTCCGACCCGACCCTGATCAAGCGACTCGGCGACATCGAGCTCCCGGTGCACGTGATCTGGGGTGAAGGCGATCGGATCGCGGATCCGGAGTACGGCAAGGCCTACGCGGCCGCGATCCCGCAGTCGACGTACACGCTTCTGCCCCGCACCGGCCACCTTCCACAGCTCGAGACCCCCGAGGAGCTGCTTGCCGCACTTCGGGTAGGTTAGGCTCGCCTAACTTACTTGGAGTGATGAATGAGGGATCTCCGCCTTGCCGTGGTCGGTGCTGGACCGGCCGGCATCTACGCGGCTGACATATTGACGCAGGAACACCCGGGTGCGCACGTGGATCTGATCGAGCGCCTGCCGGCGCCGTTCGGGCTGGTGCGGTACGGCGTTGCGCCGGATCATCCGCGGATCAAAGAGATCGTGAAGGCGTTGCAGCGCGTTGTACGCCGGGACCGGATCAGGTTCGTCGGCAACGTCTCGTACGGCATCGATCTGAAGCTCGACGACCTGCGCCGGTACTACGACGCGGTCGTGTTCGCCACCGGCGCGATGGCCGACCGCCCGCTCGACATCCCGGGGATCGACCTGCCGGGCAGTTACGGCGCGGCGGACTTCGTGAGCTGGTACGCCGGGCATCCCGACGTACCGCGGGACTGGCCGCTCGAGGCCCGTGAGGTCGCGGTGATCGGGGCCGGCAACGTCGCGCTCGACATCGCCCGGATGCTGGCGAAGCCGGCCGACGAGCAGCTCAGCACCGAGATCGCCGACAACGTCTACGAGGGGCTGAAGCTCAACCAGGCGACCGACGTACACGTGTTCGCGCGGCGGGGTCCGGCGCAGATCAAGTTCACGCCGATGGAGTTGCGGGAGCTGTCGCACTCGCCGTCGGTGGACGTGATCGTGCACCCCGAGGGGTTCGAGATCGACGAGGCGAGCCAGGCCGCGATCAACGCCAGCAAGGGCACGCGGCTGGTCGTCGACACGTTGCTCAAGTACGTCGAGGCCGAGCCGACCGGCGCGCCGCACCGGATCCACATCCACCTCTGCCACGCACCCGTCGAGGTCCTCGGGCGCGACCGGGTCGAGGGCCTGCGGACCGAGGTGACCCAGTTGCAGGGCGACGGCACGGTCAGGGGCACGGGGGAGTACGTCGACACGCCCGTGCAGGCCGTGTACCGCGCGGTCGGCTATCTCTCGTCCCATCTGCCGGAGATCCCGTTCGACCACCACGCCGGCGTGATCACCAACGATCGGGGCAGGGTTCTCGACCTGGACGGCGTACCGCTGCCGGGCCTTTATGTCACGGGCTGGGTCAAGCGCGGCCCGATCGGACTGATCGGCCACACCAAGTCCGATGCAGCGGAGACGATCGCGAGTCTGCTCGCCGATCTCGACACGCTGCCGCAGCGCGAGATCCGTGATCCACAAGGGATTCTGGAGCATCTCGCGGGCCGCGGCGCGACCGTGATCGACTCCGACGGCTGGGCCCGCCTCGACACCTACGAGCTCGCTCTCGGCGAGGCAGTCGGCCGCGAACGCATCAAGGTCGTCCCCCGCGAGGACATGGTGAGCATCGCGAACGGCTGACTGTCAGCGGGTGAAGGGTCAGCGGGTGACGCGGTCGACGCGGCGGCCGGTGCGGTCGAAGAGGTGGATCTGGGACGTGTCGAGGGCGAGGTGGATGCGCGTCCCGCGGGCCAGTTCGGTGTCGACCGGGAGCTCCACGACCAGGTCGGCGCGGCGGTGGGTAGCGCCGTGGATCTCGGGCGGGGGAGCGGCCGGCGCGCCGAGCCCGAGCCGGGAGCGAACTCTGGTCAGGAACGACGGCGCCGCCTCGGCCGCGGGCGACGCGTGCGCCGGTGCGACGCGGCCGATCTTGTCGGGATCGACGACCTCGATCCCGCACTGGACGAACGCGATCGACTGCTGGCCGTGGAACTCGAACGCGCGGATCGTGCCGCTCAGCTGGTTCGGCGCGTCCTCGGTCGTGATCAGCTTGAAGGCGCTCGAGCGGGCGCCGACGATCACCTCGGCGCCGTCGTGGTGCCGCAGGATCAGCGACCGGCGATCGGTGGGGTCGAGACCGATCGACTGGTTGCCGAGGTCGAGGGCGACCCGGTGGTGGGCGGTGACGCGCACGGTCGCGGCCATCAGGTTGATCCGCGGCGTACCGAGGAAACCGGCCACGAACGCGGTCGCCGGGTCGTTGTACACCTGGGTCGGCGTACCGACGTCCTCGATCCGGCCGTCCCGCATCACCGCGATCCGGTCGGCCAGCGTCAGCGCCTCGACCTGGTCGTGGGTCACGTAGAGCGTGGTCACGTTCAGGTCCCTGGTCATCGCGCCGATCTCCTGGCGGAGCTCGGTGCGCATCGTGGCGTCGAGGTTCGACAGCGGTTCGTCGAGCAGGAACACCCGCGGCCGCCGTACCAGTGCCCGGCCGATCGCGACCCGCTGCCGCTGACCGCCCGACAACGTCCGCGGCATCCGGTCGAGCACCGACTCGATGCTGAGGATCTGCGCGAGCCCTGCCGCGGTGGACCCGGCCTGTACGTCGTCCTGGCCGGCGATCTGCAGCGGGAACATGATGTTCTCCTGCACCGTCCGGTTCGGGTACAGGGCGCCGGTCTGGAAGACCATCGCCACGCCGCGCTCGCGCGGTGCGAGCCGGGTCCCGAGGGTCCGCCCGAACCAGACCTCGCCGGCGGTGACCCGTTCGAGGCCTGCGATCATCCGCAGCAGCGTGGTCTTCCCGCATCCGGACGGCCCGAGCAGCACCATGAACTCGCCGTCGTCGACCTCCAGCGACAACTCGTCCACGGCCAGGTGTTCACCCTCGAACACCTTGGACACCGCGTCGAGCCGGATCGCCGTCATGTAGGCCTTATACGGGAAACTCCGGTTCACCGGCAAGAACTGGGCACTTTGCGAACTGATTGCAGACGGCACGATCCAAAACTCAACTGTTGCTGCGGGCAATCAATCTGCCGTTGACAACGACGGTTGCGAGGTCGCCGACGGCCCCGTCCGGGGTGCTGGTCAACTGGACCAGATCGGCGCGGGTGCCGACTTCCAGGCGGCCGCGGTCATGGAGGCCGAGGAGGTCGGCGGGGGTCGTGGTGGCCATGGTGACGGCGGTTTCGAGGGGGAGCCCGCCGGGGCCGGTGGCCCACCGGAGGCAGTCGAGAAGGGAGGCGCCGCTGCCGGCCAGGTACGGCGTACCTTGCAGGCGGAGGCTTCCGTCGGCGGCGACGGTGACTGCGCCGCCGACCGCGGTGGTGTAGTCGCCGGGGGCACACCCGGCCAGGGCGGCGGCGTCGCTGGTGAGGACGCAGCGCCCGGGTCCCTTGGCGCGGACCAGGGCGGCGAAGGTGTCGGCGGGGAGATGATGGCCGTCGGCAATCAGCCCCGCGGTGAGCGTGTCCTCCGTGAGCTGGGGCCAGATCGGGTTGTGGTGTCGGTCGATCTGAGCGGGCAGTCCATTACCGAGGTGAGTCGAGAGCCGTCCGCCGGCGGCCGCGAACGCGTGGACGTCGGCGGCGGTCGCCAGCGAGTGCCCTACTGAGGGAACCACACCGCACCCTGTCGAGGGTCGTGTGAGATGGCGGGTGAACTCGATGGCGCCCTTGCGTTCGGGGGCGAGGGTCATGATGGCGATCGCGCCGTCGGCCGCGGCCTGCCAGCGGTCGAACTCGTCGGCATCCGGGTCGCGGATCACGGCCGGGTCGTGCGCACCGCGGGCGCCCTCCGCGGACGAGATGTACGGACCCTCCAGGTGCAGGCCCGGTACGCCGTACGCCACATCGGGATCGCTGGCGCGCGCGGCGGCGGCTCGCTTGACGAGCGTGGTCGTCGTCGCGTCGTCGGCGGAGATGATCGTCGGGTAGACCGTGGTCACCCCGTGTCCCCACAGCGCGCGGACGAGGTCGGGCAGCTCGCTCGCCGGGCGGGACGAGTCGTTGACGTCCAGGCCGCCGTACCCGTTGAGCTGGATGTCGACGAGACCGGGGATCAGTAGTAGATCCGGTGCCGACGGTGCGTCGGTGATTTCCTCGATCCCGTCGGCTGAGAACCGCACCCGCACACCGCGGCCGGTGGCGGTGCGACCTTCCAGGACCTCGCTCATCAGATGCGGCCTCTCCTCGGCGTCACGTGCAGTTGATCATGCCCCAGTTAGGCCGGTCGGCGGATTGGGTATTGGTGAGAGGTGGCTCGAGCATGGCTCATGGCTGGTACGGCGTTCTGCTCGCTGGTCTTGGTGGCCGCGTGTGGAGGACCGGCCACGGGCGAACCTCGGACCCCGGCACCGACCACACCCGCGGCGCCGACAACGACTGTCACTCAGACTCCGACCGGTCCGGAGGCGGGCGTCG
Source organism: Kribbella sp. C-35 (assembly GCF_046549195.1). Classification (NCBI taxonomy): domain Bacteria; kingdom Bacillati; phylum Actinomycetota; class Actinomycetes; order Propionibacteriales; family Kribbellaceae; genus Kribbella; species Kribbella sp. C-35. Next base: position 734,884 of record NZ_JAJPWG010000005.1, on the reverse strand, counting down.
TGCCCAACGTGGTCGGCCTGAACCATCAGCTGGCTCAGGACACCATGCAGGCGGCGGGGTTCTACTACCTGACCGAAGAGGACGCCACGGGCCAAGGCCGCCTGCTCATCAACGACCGGAACTGGGTCGTCGTCTCGCAGGAGCCTGCCGGCGGGACGCGCGCGGCATCCGACACCAAGATCGTCCTGCGCTCCAAGAAGATCGGCGAGTAGCGGCTACCGGGCGAGGGCGGTCCGGAGCTGGCGGCGGGAGGTGATGCCGAGCTTGGAGAACGTTTTGCGGAGGTGCCACTCGACGGTTCGGGGGCTGATGAAGAGCTGGGCGGCGATCTCCGGGTTGGTGAAGCCGTCGCGGGCCAGGCCGGCGATCTGCGCCTCCTGAGCGGTCAGGTCATTGGTGGTTTCGGGCGTGCGTTTCCGGACCGTCTCGCCGGTGGCGAGCAGCTCGTGGCGGGCGCGTTCGGCGAAGGCTTCGGCACCCATCGCGGCCAGTTGTTCGTGGGCGGTGCGGAGGTGGGCACGGGCGTCCTGGCGGCGGCCTTCGCGGCGCAGCCATTCGCCGTACAGCAGCTCCGCGCGGGCCGACTCGATGCGGAGACCGGTCCGGCTCAGGTGGTCGATTGACGCACGGTACGCGTCCTCGTCGTTGCTGAGGAGCGCTCGCGCGCGGGCCTCCATCCCGCGACCCCAGTCCGACGGCGTTGCGGCGACGCGCTCGTTCAGCCAGACCAGGGCGGTCTCGACCAGCTTGGTGTCGCCGGTCCGCGAGGCGGCTTCGGCGAGTTCGCCGATCACGAGTACGCCGTACGCGACAACATCCTGCTCGAACACCTGCAGCGCCGCGTCTCGGGCCGTCTCGTAGCGGCCGAGGCCGTTGTTCAGCAGGGAGCTCGTGTACGTCGCGATAGCAGTCATCCTGCCCTGGTCCTGAGCGCGTGCCTCGCGGATCATCGCGTCGATCAGCGGTGTCGCCTCGGCCTCGTTCCCGCGCAGCGCGGCCAGCTGCATGCTGCCGATCCCGAGCACGCGGTTCCCGGTCGCGGCCGCGATCTGCCGCTCTTCTTCGACGTACGTCGAGGCGGCTGCGAGGTCGCCGGTCATCGACACCACGTTGGCGCGGAAGTTCAGCGCCCACTGGAGCTGGACGAGCGCACCGCTGTCGCGGGCGATCCGGTCGTGGCGTGCGGCCAGTTCGAGTGCCGCGTCGAGGTCCCAGACGTCGACGGCGACGATCGCGCTGGCGCGGTTGCCCGCGAGCCACATCCAACCGCGGACGTCTTCGGTCTCGCTCTGCCTGGCCTGGTCCAGGGCCTTCACGAGCTGCGGTGCGGCGGCGACATACCCGCGGGTGAAGCGGAGCGCGAGCGCCTGCAGGAGCAGGTCGCCCGGCGGGTCCGACGGCGCCGGAGCGGGTGCGGCGGATGCGGCCTCACCGAGAATCCCGGGTGTGTCCGGGCCGCTCGCCCAGATCGCGGCCGACATCGCCTCCAGGTATGCGACGCGCGCCTGCTCGTGGTCGAGCGGATCCAGCTGCTTCGCGGCGACGACCAGCGTTCGGGCTGCCTCGGTCGCGTGTCCGCGGTCGAAGGCGATCTCGCCGCGCAGGCGCATGACCTCGGCCTCCCGTACGGCGTCCGCGGGGCCTGTGGACGCGGCGCCGAGTAGGTCGAGTGCAGCGTCGAGCGCACCGGCGCTGCGCTTCGCGGTGGCGGCGGCGAGTACGCGGTCGGCTCGGAGACCCGGGTCGATCGTCAGCGCGGCCGAGCGCTCGAGGAACGTGCCGGCCGCGAAGAACCCGCCACGAGCTTGCGCGCGCTGTGCGGACCGTTCGAGTTCGGCGGCGACACTCTCGTCGGGGGCCATGGTCGCCTGCGCGCGATGCCAGGCCCGGCGGTCGGGGTCGGTCTCGGGATCCGTGACGTCGGCGAGTGCCCTGTGCACGGCCAGTCGTTGCTGCGGCGTGGCCGTCCGGTACGCCGCGGACCGCACCAACGGGTGCCGGAACCGGATGTGCTGGCCGATCGTGATCAGCCCGGACTCGATCGCGCTCGCGGCCGGATCAGCGCCGAGCCCGAGTTGCTCGGCCGCCTGCCACAGGAGCGTCGGATCGCCGAGCGGTTCGGCGGCCGCGGTCAGCAGGAGGAGCCTGGTGCCGGTCGGCAATGCTTCGACGCGGCGTACGAAACCGTCCTCGAGCCTGCTTGTCAGGGTGCCTGCCGTGAGGCCGTCGGCCAGCTCCGCCGCGGTCCAGGCGCGGGGGAGCTCGAGCAGGGCGAGCGGGTTGCCGCGGGTTTCGGCCACGATGCGGTCGCGAACCCGGGGGTCGATCGGTCGGGGGAGTACGGAGTCGAGCAGGGCGCGGGCGTCGACCTCGTCGAGGCCGCGGACCTCGAGTTCCGGGAGCCCGGTGAAGGCGTGATCGATGCCGTCGCGGACCGCGAAGACCATCACGACCGACTCGGCCGCGAGCCTGCGGGTGACGAACGCGAGGATCCGAGCCGACATCAGGTCGAGCCACTGCGCGTCGTCGACCACGCACACCACGGGCCGCTCTCTGCTCGCGTCGGCGAGCAGGTTGAGGACCGCGAGCCCGATCAGGAACTTGTCCGGGGTCGGACCGCTCACCAGGCCGAACGCCGTACCGAGCGCTTCCCGTTGCGGCGCCGGCAGGCGATCGAGGTGATCCAGGAACGGCTGGCACAACTGGTGCAGACCGGCGTACGCGAGCTCCATCTCGGACTCGACCCCGGCCGTTCGGGTGACATGGCAACCGTCGGTCTTGGCGACCAGGGCGTCCAGCAGGGCCGACTTGCCGACGCCAGCTTCTCCGGTGAGCAGCAGCACCTGGCTACGCCCGGCCTTCGCCTCGCTGACCAGCCCGTCCAGTACATCGGTCTCGCGCCGCCGGCCCCGGAGCGCTCGATCTGCCATCCCCACGCCGGTCAGCCTAGCCGGGGTCTCATCTCAGGCGTCGAGTAGCTGCAGCGCCTGTGTGATCGAGGCGGTGACTGGTGCGCCTGTGGTTTGCAGGGCCTCAAGAGTCATGGCGCCGGTGGTGACCAGTACGCAGCGGGCACCGGCTGCTCTGGCGGCGTCCGCGTCGTCGACGACGTCTCCGATCAGTACGACGTCCGACGGGTCGAGCTGCTGCGCCTGCAGATGGCGGATCAGGCTGTCGACCTGCGCCCACTCCTCCTCGTCGAGCGTGCGCTGCAGGATCTGCTCGTACGAGAGCCGCATCGGACGCGCATACGCCGCCTGCCACTCGCCCCAGCTCAGCTCCGCCCGCCCGAACCCCGCACAAACCTCGTTGACGGCAGCCAGGACGGCGTGATTGTCATTGAGGAGCGTCCCGTTCCAGTCCCACACCACATGTCTCACCGGGCAACTCTAACGATCGGAAGGTAGTGCAGTGACCGAATTCCGGCAGGCGGCCGAGGTCGCGGACGGCTTTCACGCTGAGGTGATCGCACCTCTGGTGGGGGCTGTCGGCTACGCGGCTGGGCTGCTCGGATGGGGCTCGGACGTGTTGGGATATGACACTGCGCGCTCGACGGACCACGGGTGGGGTCCGCGGCTCGTCGTACTGGTTGACGCGGACCAGGTCGAGCGGGTGCGTAAGGCTGTCGACGTCGGGCTGCCGGTCGAGTACGCCGGATACCCGGTCCGCTTCGGCTGGGACAGCTACGAGCCGCGGCACCACGTGACGGTCACGACCGTGGGGGACTGGTTGCGGGAGCAGCTCGGGTTCGACGCGTCGCAGGGGATCGGGGTCGACGACTGGCTGGTCACACCGCAGCAGCAGCTCCTGGGTGTGGTCGCGGGACGGGTGTACGCCGACGACGGCCGGCTGGCACGGGTGCGTGACGCACTGGCCTGGTACCCGGACCAGATCTGGCGGTGGACGCTCGCCTGCCAGTGGTCGCGGATCGCGCAGGAGGAGGCGTTCGTCCAGCGCACACACGAGGTAGGTGACCAGCTCGGGTCACGGGTAGTGGCTGCCCGGCTGGTGCGAGACCTCATGCGGTTGGCGTTGCTGCAGGCACGGACCTATGCGCCGTACAGCAAGTGGCTCGGTACGGCGTTCGCTCGCCTCGGGCACCGGGACGGGCTCGACGTCGCGCTAGGGGCCGCGGTGGCGGCCGAGTCGTACGCCGATCGCGAGCAGGCGCTCGTCACGGCGTACGAACTGGTCGGCCGTCGCCACAACGCGCTCGGTCTCACCGACGAGCTGGACCCGCTACCGCGGCCGTACTTCGACCGGCCCGCGCAGGTGCTTCAAGCCGGGCGGTTCGCGGAGGCGTGCCTGGCGACGGTGACCGACGACGCGGTGTCGCGGCACGGGCTGATCGGGTCGATCGACCAGTTCGCGGACAACACCGACGTACTCAGCAACCCGGCCGCGTTCCGGAAGCTGATCGCTGTCTATCGTTGACCGATGACCCTCGCCCGGCACGTCATCAGCTCCGTCACGACCACCGAGATCCGCTACGAGTACCTGCGGACGATCGGCCGCAACGCGTTCCTCGGGAGCCACGGGAACGGCGGCAGCACCACGGCGTACGTCGTGGAGACCGACCGCGGCGCGACGGGTTGGGGGCTTCCGTTGTACGACGCCGATCCCGGTGTGCTGCTGGGTCGGTCGTTGGCCGAGCTGATCGATCCGGAACGGGGTGTGACCGACCCGGCGGCGGAGTTCCTCGACTACCCGCTGCACGATCTGGCGGCGCGGATCCTCGACGTCCCGGTCTACGCGATGCTCGGCGGCGCCGGGTCGCCGCGGGTGCGCTGCTACACCGGCGGCATCTACTTCGACGACCTCGACGGCGGGATGGACGCGATCCGGGCGAATCTCGCGCAGGACCACGCGTTCGGGTTCCGCGACTTCAAACTGAAGATCGGCCGCGGCCACCGGTGGATGGACACCCGCGCCGGACTGCAGCGCGACATCGAGGTGACGCGGCTGACCCGGGAGCTGTACCCGGACGCGGGGATCCTTGTCGACGGCAACGACGGCTTCACCCTCAACGGCCTCTTCGAGTACCTGGACGGTGTCGCGGACTGCGACCTGTACTGGATCGAGGAACCGTTCGCGGAACGCCACCCGGACCTCGAGGCTCTGCACGAATACCTGCAGACGCTGCCGTCCCGGCCGAAGGTGGCTGACGGCGAGTACGACCCGAACGAGGCCCATGTCCTGGAACTGGCCCGCGAAGGCCTCGTCGACGTGGCCCTGATGGACGTCACCGGCCACGGCCTCACCGCCTGGCGCCGCACCATGCCGCACCTCAAGGCCGAAGCCTCACCCCACGCGTGGGGCCAGCCCCTCAAGACCCTGTACGCCGCCCACCTGGCAGCAGGCCTCGGCAACACCCCCATCATCGAAGGCGTCCCCGGCCCCGGCTTCTACACCCTCGAAGACGGCCACGTCGTACTCCCCGAAACCCCCGGCTTCGGCCTCAACCTCCCGTAGGACTGAGTCAGGCCTCCTGGTTCAGGCGCTTGGTGTACTCCGCTACTTGCCGCAGTGACTTCTCGTCAGCCCACGACCACGTCGGCGCCGGTGTCGACGGACCGTCGTACGGGAGGTCCGCGTAGTGCGCCTGGAGCTCGGCCAGTTGGACAGTCAGCGCTGCACGTGTCTCGGCGTACGACGGGTCGTCTGCCACGTTGACGAGCTCCTCCGGGTCCTTATGCAGGTCGTACAGCTCCCACTCGGACTCGAACAGCCGCTCCGACGACCCCGGTACGCCGAGACCGGCGCCGTAGTAGTGGATGAGCTTGTAGTTCTTGGTTCTGATGCCGTAGTGCGCCGGGGCATGGTGGATCGGGTCGTCGTGCTCCCAGTACCGGTAGTACACGGCGTGTGGCCAGTCCGGGACCTCCTCGCCCCGCAGTACCGGCAGGAAGCTCCTGCCTTGCGAAGTAGGCATGTCGAGGCCCGCCATGTCGAGGAACGTCGCCGCGAAGTCCACGTTGGTGACCATCGCGTCGCAGGTGCTGCCGGCCGGGATGACCGACGGCCAGCGGATCATCATCGGCATCTGCAGCGACTCGTCGAACATCAGCCGCTTGTCGAACCACCCGTGGTCGCCGAGGAAGAACCCCTGGTCGGACGTGTAGACGACAACCGTGTTGTCGCTGACCCCCTCCTCGTCCAGTACGTCGAGGAGCCGCCCGACGTTGTCGTCGATGCTTTGGACGCACTGCAGGTAGTCGCGCAGGTAGCGCTGGTACTTCCACCGCATGCGCGCCTCCCGGTTCTCCGGGCCGCGTAGCTCGTCCGGAAGCTCCTCACCGAGCTCGTCCGCACCCAGGTCGTCCGCAACGGACATGCGCACACCACGGACCGCCTGGCTCCGGGTGCTGTGGTCGTCGAACAGCGTGCTCGGCTCCGGGATCGAACCGACCGGGTAGAGGTGCTTGTGCTTCTCGTCCGGTACCCACGGCCGGTGTGGTGCCTTGTGGTGCACCAACAGCAAGAACGGCTGCTCCGGGTCCCGCTGCCGGATCCAGTCGATGCTCTGATCCGTGACGATGTCCGTCGCATACCCGGGCACGGTCTCGGCGCCGTCCGGTCCGAGCATCAGCGGGTCGACGTACTCACCCTGCCCGGGGAACACCCGCCACGCGTCGAAGTGCCGCGGCGCGGACTCCGGCCGCTCGCCCAGGTGCCACTTGCCGAACAGCGCGGTCTGGTACCCGGCGTCCTTCAGCACCTCGACGAACGTCGGCACGCGGTAGTCGATCTCCGTGAAGATCGACGCGACCCCGTTCACGTGGCTGTACGTCCCGGTCAGGATCGACGCCCGCGACGGCGAACAGATCGAGTTCGTGCAGTACGTCGCATCCATCCGCACCCCGTCCCGCGCGAGCCGATCCAGGTACGGCGTGCTGTTCACCTTGCTCCCGTATGCTGAGATCGCGTGCGCGGCATGGTCGTCGGACATGACAAAGACGATGTTCGGAGTCGGCATCATTGCCTCACCCTAGTGAGTTGTGGACACCGCTTTCCGGCGGGTGCTTTCTGGGCGTAGGTTTGGCGCTTATGGCCATGTTCGACCTTTCCCTCGACAAGCTCCGCGAGTACCGGCCCGAGGTGGCCGCTCCCGCCGACCTGGTCGACTTCTGGCGCCGGTCCATCGAGAAGGCGCGCGCCGACGACCTGTCCGCCACGTTCACCCCGATCGACAACAAGCTCGCGGTGATCGACACCTACGACGTCACGTACGCCGGCTTCGGCGGCTCGCCCGTGAAGGGCTGGCTGCACGTTCCGGCCGGTACGGACGGCCCGCTGCCGACCGTGGTGCAGTACCACGGGTACTCCGGCGGCCGCGGCTTCCCGCACGCGACCACGCTGTGGGCCCAGGCCGGTTACGCCCACTTCGTGATGGACACACGCGGCCAGGGCTACAGCTCCGGCGGCCCGGACGGTACGCCGGACGACACGCCGTACGCCGGTCTGAACCACACGCCCGGGTTCATGACCGCGGGGATCACCGACCCCGAGACGTACTACTACCGCCGCGTGTACATCGACGCGGTGCGGGCCATCGAGGCGGCGCAGACGTCGCCGTTCGTGGACCCGGACAAGCTGATCGTCAGCGGCGGCAGCCAGGGCGGCGGCATCTCGATCGCCGCGGCCGGCCTCGCTCCGATCGCGGGGATCGAGCTGCTCGGCTGCGCTCCCGACGTACCGTTCCTGTGTCACTTCCAGCGGGCACTGCAGATCACCGACAGGGATCCGTACGGCGAGATCACGCGGTACCTGAAGGGTTTCCGGCACGATGTCGACGCGGCGCTGAACACGCTCAGCTACTTCGACGGCGTCAACCTCGGCCGGCTGGCCACGGCGCCCGCGCTGTTCTCGGTCGCGTTGATGGACGCCACCTGCCCGCCGTCGACGGTGTTCGCCGCGTTCAACCACTACGGCGCCACCGGGAGCGAGCAGAAGGACATCGAGGTCTACCACTACAACCAGCACGAGGGCGGGCAGACGTACCAGCAGCTCGCACAACTCGACTGGTTCGCGCAGATCTTCGAGGCTGCCGGAAACTAGTCATCGATCGACCGATGAGTTTTTGGTTCGTACGGCGTTACACGGTCATGGATGTCGGTCAGACTGGACCGACGGTGACCGCGGGAGGCCGCAAATGGACTGGAAGCTCGAGCTCGTGATCGTGCCGGTGTCGGACGTGGATCGGGCCAAGAAGTTCTACACCGACCAGCTCGGGTTCGCCGAGGACGTCGACCATCGGGCGGGCGACTCGTTCCGGGTCGTGCAGCTGACCCCGCCCGGGTCGGCGTGCTCGATCACGATCGGCACCGGGCTGACCTCGGCGACGCCGGGCAGTTACCAGGGCACGCACCTGGTGGTGACCGACATCGCGGCGGCCCGGGCCGAGCTGGTGGAGCGCGGCGTGGAGGTCGGCGAACCGTTCCACTTCGGCGCCCAGGGCAAACAGGACGGCCTGCACCCGGAGCGTTCCGACTACGGCACCTTCCTGTCCTTCGAGGACCCGGACGGCAACGGCTGGACGGTCCAGGAGGTTGGACACCGGCCGTGACAACTCTCGAGGAGGCGGCGTTCGCGGGTGACGAGACCGCGTTCGCCGCCCTGGCCGGGCAGTACCGGCGGGAGCTTCACGTGCACTGCTACCGGATGCTCGGGTCGTACGACGAGGCCGAGGACGCGGTGCAGGACACGTTCTTGCGCGCGTGGCGGGCCCGCGACTCGTACGACGGGCGCACGTACTTCCGGGCCTGGCTCTACAAGATCGCGACCAACATCTGCTTGGACGTCGTACGGCGGCCGGCCGCGCGAGACCTGGTGTGGCTGCAGCCGTACCCGGACCGTTTGCTCGACGAGATCGCTCCGTCCCACGATCGACCCGACGTGGTGGCCGTGGATCGCGAGACGATCGAGCTGACGTTCCTGATCGCGCTCCAGGAGTTGCCTGCTCGGCAGCGGGCCGCTCTGATCGCCCGCGACGTACTCGGCTGGTCGGCTGCGGAGACTGCCGGGCTGTTGGACACCAGCGTGGCCGCGGCGAACAGTGCGCTCCAGCGGGCCCGGGTGACGATGCAGCAGCGCCTGCCTGCACGTCGGAGCGATTGGAGTGCGCCGCAACCGACAGCTGAGGAGCGAGAGGTGCTGGCGCGCTTCATCGACGCGCACCAGCGGTGTGACGCCGCCGCGGCGATCGCGATTGCGTCCGAGGACCTGCGGATCTCGATGCCGCCCGACCGGTTGTCGTTCGACGGCCTCACCGCGTGCCTTCCGCTGTTCGAGCGCGGGCTCGGTCCGAACCGGGACGGCGAGTGGCGGCTGGTGCCGACGTCGGCGAACCGGTTGCCCGCCGCGGCGTCGTACCTCATGCGGCCGGGGGACTCGATCTGGCGGGCGTTCAAACTCGACGTGCTGTGGGTCGACGACGGAAAGATCACCGAGATCATGACCTTCGGCTACTCGCGTTTCCCGGCCTTCGGCCTCCCTGACCAGTTGGCTCCCTAGCGGCCGCTACTGTGGGGAGCATGCTGGGACTACCTACGGGGATCCAGGCCTGCTTGTTCGACCTGGACGGTGTGCTCACCGATACCGCTGCCGTTCACGCTGCCGCGTGGAAAGAGATGTTCGACGAGTTCCTCCGCGACTACGCGACGCAGCACGGGATCGCCTTCCAGGCGTTCGATGCGCGCGCGGAGTACGACGCGTACGTCGACGGCAAGCCGCGAGCCAACGGCGTCCGGGACTTCCTCACCGCGCGCGGCATCACGCTGCCGGAAGGGACCGCCGACGATCCACCGTCCGCGATGACCGTGAACGGCCTCGGCAACCGGAAGAACGAGGCAGTGCAGCGGCGGATCCGGACCGAGGGCGTGCATGTGTTCGAGGGCTCCCGGCGGTACCTGCAGGCCGCCGAGAAGGCCGGGTTCCGTCGGGCCGTGGTGTCGTCGAGCGCGAACACCCGCGAGGTGCTCGACGTCACCGGCCTCGCGCAGTACGTCGAGCAGATCGTCGACGGTGTGACGATCCGGACCGAGGGCCTGAACGGAAAGCCGGCGCCGGACACGTTCCTCGCCGCGGCCAAGGGCTTCGGGCTCGAGCCGTCGCAGGCGGCGGTCTACGAAGACGCACTCGCCGGCGTGTCCGCCGGCCGTTCGGGCCACTTCGGGCATGTCATTGGAGTAGACCGCGTCGGCCAGGCGGCCGAACTGAAGTCGCACGGCGCCGACGTGGTGGTCCGCGACCTGGCTGAGTTGCTGGAGAACAAATGATCGACCGAGGCCACCACCCGATCGAGCCGTGGCGGCTGCGAGAGACGCGGCTCGCCATGGACAAGTTGGCGCAGGCGGAGTCGCTGTTCGCGCTGTCGAACGGCCACATCGGCCTGCGCGGCAACCTCGACGAGGGCGAGCCGTACGCGATTCCCGGTACCTACCTGAACTCGTTCTACGAGCAGCGTCCGCTGCCGTACGCCGAGGCCGGCTACGGCTACCCGGAGTCCGGGCAGACCCTCGTCGACGTCACCAACGGCAAGCTGATCCGGTTGCTCGTCGACGACTCGCCGTTCGACGTCCGCTACGGCTATCTGTCCAAACACGAGCGCTCACTGGACTTCCGGACCGGCATCCTCGAACGCGACGTGGACTGGACCTCGCCCGGCGGCAAGCGGATCAAGGTCCGCAGCCGCCGCATGGTGTCACTCACCCAGCGCGCGGTCGCCGCGATCGAGTACGTCGTGGAGCCCGTCGACCAGCCCGCCCGCTTCGTGATCCAGTCCGAGCTGGTCGCGAACGAGGCGCAGCCGAAGCTGTCCGACGATCCGCGCGTGGCGGCCGTACTGGACAACCCGTTGAAGCCGGTCAGTCATGACGGCGGCGAGCACGGGACCGTCCTCATCCACCGGACGACGCGTAGCCAGCAGTTGATGGCCGCGGCGATGTCGCACGAGGTGGACACCTCCGCCCGCTACAAGATGGACCAGGACGTCCGTGAGGACTGGGCGCGGACCACGGTGATCTGCCAGCTGCAGCCGGGCGAGAGCCTGCGCGTGGTGAAGTACCTGGCGTACGGCTGGTCCAGCCTGCGGTCGGAGACCGCGATCCGGGACCAGGTCGCGGCCGCGCTCGCGAGTGCCCGGTTCTCCGGCTGGGACGGGTTGACCAAGCAGCAGGTCGAGTTCCTGGACGACTTCTGGGACGGCGCCGACGTGGAGGTGCAGGGGCACCCGGAGTTGCAGCAGGCGGTGCGGTTCGCGCTCTTTCACGTCCTGCAGGCCGGTGCACGCGCCGAGCGGCGCGCGATCCCGTCGAAGGGCCTGACCGGAGCCGGGTACGACGGGCACACGTTCTGGGACACCGAGGGCTTCGTGCTACCGGTGCTGACCTACACGATGCCGGACGCGGCCGCCGATGCGCTGCGCTGGCGACATTCGACGCTGAAGATGGCCAAGCAACGAGCCGAGGAGCTGGGGTTCAAGGGCGCCTCGTTCCCGTGGCGGACGATCCGCGGCCAGGAGTGCTCCGGCTATTGGCCCGCGGGTACGGCGGCGTTCCACATCAACGCCGACATCGCGGAAGCCGTCATGCGCTACTACCGAGCCACCGGCGACGAGGACTTCCTCGACGAGGTCGGCCTGGAGTTGCTGGTCGAGACCGCCCGGTTGTGGATCTCGCTGGGCCACCACGATCGCGAAGGCCGTTGGCACCTGCCTGGTGTGACCGGGCCGGACGAATACAGCGCCGTTGCCGACGACAACGTTTTCACCAACCTGATGGCGGCGCGCAACATGCGGTCCGCGGCCGAGGTCGCAGCGAAGTTCCCGGCCAAGGCGCGGGAGTTCGGCGTCGACAGCGAGGAAGAGGCGGGCTGGCGGGACGCGGCGGCTGCCGTGTACATACCGTACGACGCGGATCTCGGCGTACACCCGCAGTCCGAAGGTTTCACCGGGTACGCCGTGTGGGACTTCGAGGCCTACAAGGACAGGTACCCGCTGCTGCTGCATGCGCCGTACTTCCAGCTGTACCGCACCCAGGTGGTGAAACAGGCCGACCTGATGCTGGCGACGTACTGGTGTGGTGACGCCTTCACCCCCGAGGAGAAGGCGCGGGACTTCGACTACTACGAGCGGCTGACGGTGCGGGACTCGTCGTTGTCGGCGTGCGTGCAGGCCGTGATGGCGGCCGAGGTCGGGCATCTGGATCTGGCCTACGACTACGCGTACGAGGCCGCGCTGATCGACATGCGCAACCTGCACCACAACACCGGCGACGGCCTGCACATGGCATCGCTCGGCGGTGCGTGGAGTGCGCTGGTGGCCGGGTTCGGCGGGTTGCGCGAGCGGGACGGCAGCCTGTCCTTCGATCCGGCGCTGCCGATCGGCCTGGCCGGGCTGAGTTTCACGATCCGGTGGCGCGGCGTCCGGCTGAAGGTGGAGATCGATCCGGTCGCGGTGAAGTACTCGGTGCACGACGGGCCGGACGCGTCGATGACGATCCGGCACGCCGGCGAGGAGCTCCTGGTCACCGCGAAACAGCCGGTGGTCCGGACACTGGAGAAGCGCCGGCCGCTGCTGCCCCGGCCGCCCCAACCACCGGGCCGCGAACCACGGCCGGCGATGGCGATCAACGAGGGCGGCTAGGCCGACGCCCTACAGCAGATCAGCGAGTGACGTTCTTCTTGTTACGGGCGGCGAGCGACTCGGCGGTGCCGACCAGCATCACCGAGGAGATCACCGCGACGATGAAGCCGAGCACGTTCAGCTCGAAGATGCCGCCGGTGCCGAGGATGCTCGCGATGGTTCCGCCGATCACCGAGCCGGCGAGTCCGAGCAGGAGCGTGGCGAGCAGGCCGAGCTTCTGCCGGCCGGGCGTGAAGAGCCGGGCCAGCGCTCCGATGACGAGTCCGGCGATGATGAAGCCGATCATGGCTGATGTCCTCCGAGGGTCGAACGGTATGACTCCAGTCTGCCGACGCAACCGCTGCAGCGGCAGTGGAGTTCTCCCTGACCGGACCCGGAGCCGACCCTGGGCGATCTCGACCGGTCAGGGCCTCGCGGTGACGGTGAAGAGCTGGCTGTTGGCGAGCAATCGGGGAGCGCCGCCGAGCCGTCCGATGACAGCGGCCTCGAGTTGCTCGGTCGCGCGCGCGTCGCCGTGCAGGAGATCCTTGTAGCCGGCTCGGCACGGGTAGCGGGGGGTCAGGATCTCGACGTACACCTGGATGTCCGACAGTTTCGGGTATTTCTTGAGCACGCTCAGGGTGCTCTTCGCGCAGCGGATCAGCGTCGGGCGGGTCTGGTCCGAGCTCGAGCCGTTCCGGACGATCAGTTGGTCGGCCAGAGCCTTCGCGACGAAGTACGCCGCGGTGGACGACCTGTCCTGCAGGTAGCGGACGGTCGCGGTCTGCTTGACGTCGTCGGTGAGCGCGCAGAGCGCCCACTGCGGCGGCAAGTCGACCACCTGATTCAGCGGGACGTACTTGGGAATGCCGGTCAGCTTCGCGCCGCTGTTGTTGACGGCGATCAGCGCGGCTCGCGACGCCTGGTCCTGCGGGTTGGCGTACGGCGCGGCCTCCAGGCTGGTGCTGAAGTTCGCGTCCGGGATCACCACGACCGACAGGTTGCCGGTGTTCTTCAGGAGCAACGACGTACCGCTTGGATCGGTGCTGCGCGTCAGCTGGACGCCGTCGGTCTCCGCCTCCGTCGGGAGCGGCACGGTCGATTGGGTGCAGTCGGTCGCCGGTTTGAGAGACGTCTGCGTGCGCGGTACGACGATCGTCGGTGTCGGCGGGGCCGTGGACGGCAGGCCCGACCCTTTGGCGACCGCACAGCCGGCGGCGACCAACGCCGCCAGCACCACAGCACAGGGCATGAGCGCCCGACTACGTAGTGCCACCATTACCCCCTGAACTCCGAGCACCAGGTCCCCACCCACTCGGCTACAACCCCAGAATCACTCCCAGGATACTGTCCGCGCCATGCCCTAGCCTCGAATCGTGACCGTTCATCACCTGTCGAAGCGAGATGCCCGGCGGTTGGCCGTGCGGGGGCAGCTGCTCACCAGTCAGCGACCGGCGGATTTGTTCGAGGTTGTCCGCGGGCTGAACGTGCTGCAGCTCGACCAGACGGCGTACGTCGCGCCGAACGCGGATCTGGTGACCTGGAGCCGGCTCGGGTCGTCGTACGACCCGACCGAGCTGGCCGACGCGCTGGCCTCGCTGGAGCTGCTCGAGCTGCGCGGGTTCGTGCGCTTGCCGGAGACTCTGGCGCTGTTCCGGGCCGAGATGGCGGCGTGGCCGAGCGACGGGGAGCCGCTCGACTGGCAGGAGTACCGGCGGGACTGGGTGCGGGCGAACGAGGGCTGCCGCGTCGACATCCTCGAGCGGTTACGGCAGGACGGTCCGCTGGTGATGCGCGAGCTGCCGGACACCTGCGTGCGGCCGTGGAGGTCGAGCGGCTGGACCAACAACCGGAACGTGTCGCAGCTGCTCGAGTTCATGATGCAGCGCGGCGAGGTGGCGATCGCAGGCCGCGACGGCCGGGACCGCCTGTGGGATCTCGCGTCGCGGGTCTACCCGGACGATCCGGCGGTGCCGATCGCGAAGGCGGCCCGGATGCGGGACGAGCAGCGGCTGCGTTCGATGGGTCTGCTGCGCGCGAAGGGCCCGGCGTGCCCGGGCGAGCCGCTCGACGCCGGCGAGTCGGGGGAGCGAGCCGTCGTGGACGGCGTTCGCGGCGACTGGCGGATCGATCCGGAGCTGCTCGACCGGCCGTTCACCGGACGTACGGCGATCCTGTCGCCGCTGGACCGCTTGGTGTACGACCGGAAGCGGCTGGTGGAGCTCTTCGACTTCGACTACCAGCTCGAGATGTACAAACCGGTCGCGAAGCGCAAATGGGGGTACTTCGCGCTACCGATCCTGCATAACGACCGCCTGGTCGGGAAGCTCGACGCGATGTCGGACCGGAAGGCCGGCATCTTCCGCGTCAACGCGATCCACGAGGACGAACCGTTCTCCAAGACCCTGACCGCCGCCGTCCATCGCGAGATCCGCGATCTCGCGAAATGGCTGCGGCTGGAACTCGTGCTGAGCTCTTGACCGATGGAGCTGTTTACGTAAACATCGCGGGGTGAGATCAACCGTCCGCAGTCTCCTCGCCGTCCTGTTGTGCTGCTTCGCGCTGTCCGCGGTGCCTGGCGCGGTGCCCGGCGCCGCCGCCGCGGGTCCGCCGGGCACGAACGACTTCCGCGGCGTCAACTGGGCCGATCCGCGCGACAACTACGCCGACGACGAGGTCGTGCCGTCGGGACTGAGTACGGCGGACGACTACGGGACGACGTACCGCAAGGCGCTCGGGATCGTGGGGGAGTTCCGCAAGGAGCTGAAGGCGAACACGATCCGGCTCCCGATCAACCCGTCGAGTGTGGGCACCGACTGGTGGCGCTCCTACCGCGCGGCGATCGACGCGTCGACGGCCAGCGGGTTCAAGGTGATTCTCAGCTACTGGGAGGCCGACAACGCCAAGGATGGACGGGTCGACGATCCGGCGGCGTACGCGGCGATGTGGGACACGGTGGTGCAGACGTACCGACGGAACCCGCACGTGTACTTCGAGCCGATGAACGAGCCGTTCGGGTACTCGCTGACCGAGTGGGTGTCGCTGACGTCGTCGTGGATCGCGCGGCACAGCGATGTTCCGCGCGGGCGGATCGTGATCTCCGGGACGGGCTACAACGACAACGTGACCGGGGTCGGTGCGGCGCCGGAGCTGAAGGGGACGCTGCTGTCACTGCACTTCTACGGCTTCTGGGCCTCCGACACGACCGAGGCCGCCTGGCTGGCGAACCTGCGGCCGCGGATCGGCTCGTACGGCTGGCGGACGATCATCGACGAGGCCGGCTCGCCGATGACGATCGGCCTGAACTACGGCAACCACGAGGGGAACGTCTACACGTCGTACCTGGCCGCGCTCACCCAGGTCGCCCGCGAGCAGGGGATGGGCATCGTCTACTGGCCGGGTCTGCGCACCGGTGATTCGTACTCGATGACGACGCAGGTCGGGCCGCGCGATCTCGAGGTCAACAGCATCAGCGGACGCGACCAGCTGTGGTGGGGCTGGGGCCTCCTGAAGGACGAGCCGACGAACAGTGAGCCGCCCGCCCCGCCGGGTGAGCCGCTGCGCGGCGTCGCCAGCAACCGGTGCGTCGACGTACCGGGCTTCTCGACCAGCCCAGGTACGGCGCTGGACCTGTGGGACTGCAACAACGGCGGGAACCAGTCGTGGAACCTCACGGCGACGAACCAGTTGACGGTCTACGCCGACAAGTGCATGACCGCGGGGGCCTCGGCTGTGACGATCGAGACCTGCACAGGCGCCGCCGACCAGGTCTGGCAGCTCAACGCCGACCAGACCGTCACCTCGACCGCTGGGTGCCTGACGGCCAACGGGACCGGGAACGGCGCGGCCGTTGTCGTTGCCGCCTGCAACGGTTCCGCTGACCAGAAATGGACCCGCTCCTGAGCCGATGAGTGCGTTCGATGGACTGGCCCCAGGTCGTGCCGATCAGCATGAGGGCGGCGCCGATGACGGCCGGGACGGTGAGGCGTTCGTTGCCGAGGCTGATGCCGATGGCAACGGGCCAGATCGGTTCGGTGCCGAGTAGCAGGCTGGCACGGCTGGCGGACGTGCGTTGGACCGCCCAGGTCTGCGCGAGGAAGGCGAAAACGCTGCAGAACAAGGCGAGATAGACCATCTGCAGCCAGGTGCCCACACCGGCGTGCGTCGGCAGGTGCGGTACGGCGGGCACCACGAACAACGCCGTACCGACGAGGGTCTGGACTGTCGTCAACTGCAGCGGGCGCACTCCGACCGAGAGCCGGCCGACGAGTGTGACATGACCCGCGCGGACGACGGCGGCGGCGAGCATGAGCAGGTCGCCGACGCCGGGGGAGTGCAGGCCGTCGGCGGACATCAGCAGTCCGACGGCGACCATGCAGATCGCGGCCGCGAGATAGAACAGCGGCGGCAGGCCACGTCCATCGAGCAGCGGCGTGAGGACAAGCGTCAGGCTGATGATCAGTCCGGCGTTCGCGGCGCTGGTCTGCGTCACGCCGTACGTCTCCAGGACCAGGACCGACGCCTGCGTGAGACCGAGGATCAGGCCGGCCTTCAGTTCCTTCCGGGTGATGCCGCGAACCAACGGGACCAAGGCGAGGGCGGAGATGCCGTAGCGGAGGAACAGCACGGTCAGCACCGGTGCGCTGCTGGTCGCGGTCTTGGCGGCGAGATAGCTCGAACCCCAGACGACGGCGACCAGGAGCAGGACGAGATCGGTACGGCGGGATCCGGGCACGGGTTCAACGGTGAGGGGTCGCAACGTTGAAGCCAAGTACCAATGTCTTCAGCAACGCTGTAGGACAGCTAAAGTATCTGGATGGACGAACGGCAGCTGCGCGTGCTCCGGGAAGTCGGTGAGCTGGGCAGCGTCACCGCGGCCGCGGAGGCGCTGCTCGTGACGCCGTCGGCGATCTCACAGCAGCTGCGCTTGCTGCAACGATCGATGCCGGTACCCCTGACCGAACGCGACGGCCGCCGGGTCGTACTCACCGCGGCCGGGCGCGCGTTGGCCGGGGCGGCTGCGGACGTGGAGTCAGCGCTGGCGCGGGCCCGGCAGGTGGTGGATGAGTTTGCCGAGCAGCCGGATGCGGTCGTGTCGGTCGCCGCGTTCCACAGTGCGGCCGCGGCGTTCTTCCCTTCGCTGCTGCGGGCGGGGGACGGGCCGCGGGTCAGTCTGCATGACGAAGACGTTCCGCAGGACGAGTTCCCGCCGTTGACCCGGGAGTACGACGTCGTACTGGCGCATCGGCTGGATCATGCTGCTGCCTGGCCGCGGACCGTTGCGGTCACGCCGTTGCTGCATGAGCCGTTGGACGTCGCCGTACCTGTCGATCATCCGTTGGCGTCGAAGCGGTCGGTGTCGCCGCGGGACGTGGCGGGGGAGCCGTGGATCACCGTGCACGACGGGTTCCCGTTGATGGCGACGATCGAGGCGATCGGGGCGGCGGCCAACCATCGGCTCGAACTGGTCCACCGGGTGAACGAGTTCACCGTGGTCGCCGAATTGGTTGCCGCCGGCGCCGGGTTGGCGCTGATCCCGCGGTGGACGGCCCGTTCGCATCCGGGCCTCGTGCTCCTTCCGATGCGGGGCGTGCACGCGCGGCGGCACATCGATGCGCTGCATCGGCCGGAGCGGACGGCTCGGCGGGCGGTGCGGACGACACTCGCCAACCTTCAGGCCGCGGCGGCGACGGTGCGGAAGCCGAGCGCTTGATAGCCTCGCGGGAGTTCGCTGTCACCCCGCCCGGGGCAGTGGTTCGGGTCCGGAGAGGGAGACATGACAGGAACTATGCGTGGCGTTCTTGCCGCGGTCGGCGTGCTAGGAGTCATCGGCGTCATCGCCGGGCCGATGGCGGCCGCCCAGATCGCGGGACCGAAGCGGCCGCCCGGCGTACCGTCGGGTGAAGTCTCGATCCCGGTGGCGGGGGAGTTCAACGTGGCGACGAGCAACGGGCCGCTGCGCGCGCTGGCGCCGCACGGGCCGTTCGAGAGTGGGCGGGCGGTGGTCGTGATGGTGTCGCAGGGCGCACGAACCACCGTTCGCCTGAAGGTGACCGGAGTCGGGCGTACGGCGGCCGGTCGCACGTTCGGCGCGCATCTGCACACCGGCCCGTGCGTGGCAGGCGACGGCGCGGCCGCCGGACCGCACTACAACACCGACGTGATCAACGGCCGCAAGCCGGCACGCGTCGACCGCGAACGCGAGATCTGGCTCGACTTCACCGTCAGCCCTAGCGGCGCGGCGAACGCGTCGACCGCCGTACCCTTCGCGCCGAAACCAGGCGACCGCTCCATCGTCATTCACGAACACGCAACCGACCACCACGGCACCGCCGGCGCCCGCCTCGCCTGCCTCCCCCTGACCTGGAACTAGGCCGAGCCACCGTTGCTCTTCAGGAGTTGGGCGTTGATCCACTGACCTTGGGGCGAGCAGAGGAAGACGACGAGGTCGCCGGTGTCCTGCGGCGTGCCCAGGCGACCGAGTGGAGTCTGCTGGAGGCAGGCGGCGCGAATCTCGTCGGTCATCCAGCCGGTGTCGATCGGACCCGGGTTGATCACATTGGCGGTGACGCCGAGCTCGGACAACTCGTGGGCAGCCGCGAGAGTGATCCGGTCGAGCGCGCCTTTGCTGGCGCCGTACGGGAGATTGTGGACGGTGTGGTCGCTGGTCAGCGCCACGATCCGGCCGGTGCCGTGGGCTCCGGAGAAGCGCCGGGCGAACTCGCGGATCAGCAGCCAGGTCGCACGGGCGTTGACGGCGAAGTGCCGGTCGAAGCTCTCGATGGTTGTGTCGAGGATGCTGGAGTCGACCGACTCACAGTGACACATCACCAGCGCGGTGACCTTACCCAGTTGCTCCTCGGCGGCGGTGAAGATCTGCTCCGGAGCCGCAGGATCGGTGAGGTCGGCCTCGATCGGCGCCACTGTCGCGCCGAGGCCGCGGAGCTCCTTGGCGATCTCGTCGGTGGCCCCGGACTGCACACCCCAGCTCATGCGGTCGTCGTACGCCGTCCAGTAGCTGAAGGCGATGTCCCAGCCGGAGGCGGCGAGCCGGCGGGCGATGCCGGCGCCGATGCCGACGGTACGGCCCACGCCGGTGACGAGCGCGACAGGGCGGGCAGTTGGCTGAGCTAATAGCTGGGCCGCTGTCTCGGTCATGCCAGCGATCCTGGTGGACGGCTCGCCCGGTCGGCAACCGGATTGTTCGACGTCCGCCGGGAGCCCTTCTAGGCCGTGTTGCCGAGCAGGGGCGGTGGGTCGGGGTCGGCCCAGGCGGGGCGGCTGACGACTGGGTGGCCGTTGTTCATTGAGACCGTGAGCTGTCCGCGGTGGACGTTGTTGTGGTCGCGTTTGCAGAGGAGGGCGAGGTTGTCCAGAGACGTCGGTCCGCCGTCGGCCCAGTGGGTGATGTGGTGGGCCTCGGATATGCCGGGCGGTGCGCCGCAGGCGATGCAGCCTTTGTCGCGGGCGTTGAGGGCGTGGCGGATGGCGCGGGTGACGAAGCGGTGTTCGGCGCCTACGTCGAGGGGTTCGGAGTTGGAGCCGAGGACCAGGGGGATGATGCCGGCGTCGCAGGCGAGCCGTCGTACGGCGGCGGCAGAGAGGTTGTCGCCGTGGACGAGGTGGCCGCGGCCGGAGGTGCCGGCGGCGCTCTTGAGGTCTTCGAG
The DNA here is from genome assembly GCF_046549195.1 of Kribbella sp. C-35. Taxonomy (NCBI): domain Bacteria; kingdom Bacillati; phylum Actinomycetota; class Actinomycetes; order Propionibacteriales; family Kribbellaceae; genus Kribbella; species Kribbella sp. C-35. The sequence continues at coordinate 714,595 of NZ_JAJPWG010000005.1, read as the reverse complement.
GTCGACCGTGACGGTGATGTGTGGCTTGATGTCGCCGTGGCTGGGCGCTGCGGATCCGGTGCCGGCCGCGGTGGTGAGGACGGCGGTGAGGGCGTCGGCCTGTCGCTTGCTGCGCGGCCGCGGGTCGCGCTGACCGTCGTGGGTCTTGTGCGGTTTGGCACCGGCGAAGATCAGGGTCTGGAAGAGTTCGGCGTTCTCGTCGGCGAGGTAGCCGCCGAAGGTGACGCCGCGATCGGCCGCTTTGATCCACAAGGCCTCGCGAGACGACGCTTCGTCCTCGTCGCCGCGGGGCTCGGGGCCGTCGGTGTCGAGCCGTTCGCGCATCTCGTTGCCGAGCTTGCGCAGGTCGGCCGGCGGGAGCAGGCCGGCTGCCTCGACCATGGCCTCCTCGGCGACACGCAGGTCCTCGACCGGCACGCCGGCCGCGGTCGGCACTTTCTCGAGCGCGGAGACGATCGCGTCGGCCTGTCCCAGGTTCACCGATGTCCGGGGCGTCGAGTTGTCGGAGTCGTTGGAGCTGTCCGGGCGGCCGGTGCCGAGGGCCGCGTTCACGGCCGGGTACTTGTGCAGGGCACGAGCCAGGCGGAGGTCTCGGCGTACGTCGGCGGCGTCCAGGCGGTAGCGGACCGAGAGCAGTTGCACCGTGTCGCGAGCACCGACCTCCTGGGCATAGCCGTCGGCGTCGAGCCCGGCTGTCAGGTGGAGGCAGCGCACCTGGAGGCGCGCAATCTCGGCGTGCGCCGCGTCGAGAGCCGACAGCTTCTCGCCACCGCTCATCGACCATACGGGTCGCTCGTCCAAGATCACCATACACACGACCCTAGACACCACCACGGACAGTTTCCGGCCCGCAAAGCCCTTATCTACAAGGGATCCCGCAATTGGCAACTTCCTGTCAATTTATCCACAAGCGAACAGATCGAGTGGATCCGCTGTCGGGAGGGTTCCCGAGCCGGACTGATTCGGCGGTCTGCTAGCTGTCGGCGTGCACGATGTGGGCGTCCGGGCCTGGGAAGAACAGTGACTCGGTGTCTGTGTCGGTCCAGTGGACAAGGTACGGCGGTGCGCCGTTCGGGTCGTGTACCTCGACGATCTGTCCTTCGCGCCGGTGTGCCGACAGGTGGCTACTCTCCACTACGACCTGGTCTCCTGCTGCAGCTTTCACCACACCCACCTCCTCCTCCCCAGCTTGGTCCACTCCTCAGTGGATGTCGATGGCGAGCCTGGCGGCGAGCCCCGCGAAGATCGCGGCCGTGACCCGCTCGAGCCGCCGCCGGATCCTGCTCCCGGTACGGAAGAACCTCTCGGTGAGCGTGCCGGCCAGCAGCGCCGCACTCGCGTCGACGGGGAAGCCGACCAGGATGAACACCGCGCCGAGCACCAGGAACTGCACCGTCACCGGCCAGCTACCGCTCCCGGTCGTGATGAACTGCGGGACGAACGCCAGGTAGAACAGGATCACCTTCGGATTCGCCAGATTGGTGAGGGTCGCCATCAGGTACGTCCGGCGCAGCGTTCGTCGAGGCAGCTGCGGCGCGTCCTCGGGCGCCCCGACCTCCTGCCGGCTGGCACGCCAGGTCAGATACGCCAGATAGAGCAGGAAGGCCGCTCCCGCGATCCGTACGCCGTTCAGGACCTGCGGCGCCGCCTGGATCAACGCACCCAGCCCGAGTGCTGCCGCGACGCTGTGCACCGCGAGACCCGTCGACATCCCGGCCGCCGCGACGACCCCGGTACGTCGCCCACCCGCCGCCGCGTTCGCGACGATGAACAGCATGTCCGGTCCTGGTACGACGCTGACCAGGAAGACCGCGACCAGGAACCCGAGCACCACCGAGACGTCCATGCGTTCCATCCTGACCCACAGGTGTCGCCGGGTCGGCCAGGTTTTCGCTCTGTGGTCAGTTCGGGAGGGTGACGGTCGCGGTGGTGCCGCCGGAGGTTGAGGAGGTCAGGGCGATCGTGCCGTTGTGCGCTCGGGTGATTTCGCGGGCGATGGACAGGCCTAGGCCGGAGCCGCCGCTGGCGCGGGAGCGGCTGGTGTCCAGGCGGACGAAGCGTTCGAAGACCCGTTGCCGGTCCTGCTCGGGGATTCCGTCGCCGTCGTCGGACACCGTGATGATCGCGGATCCGTTCTGCTCGGCCGTGGTCAGGTGGACCGTGGTGTGTGCGGCGCGGGCGGCGTTGTCGACGAGGTTCCGCAGTACCTGGCTCAACCGGGCCGGATCGCCGACGACCCGGACCGGATGGACGTCGCCGGTAACGGTCAGATCAGGTGTCGAACTCCGTAGCCGCTGGATCTCGGCCGCGACCAGGTCGTCGAGATCCACATCGACCTGCCGCATCCGGATGCCGGTGTCGTCGGCCTTCGCGAGCAGCAGGAGATCCTCGACGAGCTGCCGCATCCGGTCGGTCTCGGTCTCCATCACCTGACGCAGCTCGTGCCACGCCTGCCCGGTGGTGTCCGCCTCGATGACCTCCAGCGCCGCTGTCAGCGTGGCCAGGGGCGACCGCAACTCGTGGCTGGCGTCCGCCACGAACGCCCGCTGTGTCGCCTGCCCGGTCTCCAGCCGGTCGAGCATCTCGTTCATCGTCACCGCGAGCCGCGCGATCTCGTCCCGGGTCTGCGGTACGGGGACCCGCTCGGTCAGATCCCGCGTGCCGATGCGCTGCACCCGGCCGCGGATCCGTTCCACCGGCCGCAGCGCCTGCCCGACCATCAGCCACCCGGCGACCCCGACCACGATCAGCAACGCGGGGAACCCGATCGCCAGGTACTTCGCCACGGTCACGACCGTCTGCCGCTGCGTCTCCACGGACGACGCGACCACGACGGTGTACGTGCGGCCGTTGTACGCCGCTCCCTGGGCGACGATCAGGAACGAGTGGTCGTCGTCGATCAGCGGCATCTCGCCGACCTGGGACCGGAGCAGCGCATCGGCCGGTGGGCGGAGGTCGGTCAGCGGGGTGGTGTCGACCCGGGTCGACGAGGCGGCGTCGACCCGGCCGGACGGGTCGAGCACCTGGATCAGCTGGCCGGCGCGCGTGGTCTCGGCGAGGTCGGCGGTGAGTCCCGCCGTACCCTTCGCGCTGACCTGCCTGGCTATGTCGCCGACGCGGCCCTCGGCGGCGTCGGACACTTCGGTGATCAGAGCGCGCTGAAGGAGCAGCAGCAGCGCGGCCGCGCCGAGCATCATCGCCACGGCGACCACGATCACCGCGGCCGCCGTCGAGCGGCTCCGCACACTGGCCTGCCGCAGACCCCCGGCGGTCCGGTACCACCCGTCGACGCGACGTCGCACCACCGTGCTCACATACCTAGTCTCGCTCAGCCGCCTTCGGGGTTCATGCGGTAGCCCATCCCGCGGATGGTCTCGATTGCGTGCCGGGCGAACGGGGTGTCGATCTTCTTCCGCAGGTACCGGACGTAGACCTCGACGACGTTCGGGTCGCCGTCGAAGGCCGGATCCCAGACGCCGGCCAGGATCTCGGCCTTGCTGACGGTGTCCCCGCGGTGCCGCATCAGGAACTCCAGCAGCCCGTACTCGCGGGGCGTGAGGGTGATCTCCCGCCCGTCGCGCTCGACCCGTCGCCGGGCCACGTCGAGCGTCAGGTCGCCGGCCGTCAGCACCACCGGGCGCTCCGGCCCGCCGCGCCGGATCAGCGCCCGCAGCCGGGCGACCAGGACCAGGAAGCTGAACGGCTTGGTCAGGTAGTCGTCCGCGCCGAGGTCGAACGCGTCGGTCTGGTCGTACTCGCCGTCCTTCGCGGTCAGCATCAGCACCGGCGTCCAGATCCCGCGCGCCCGGAGCAGTTCGAGCACGCGGTACCCGTTCAGCTTCGGCAGCATGATGTCCAGCACGATCACGTCGTAGCTGTGCTCGGTCGCGGCCCACACCGCGTTCTCGCCGTCATGGACCAGTTCCACCACGAAACCGGCGTCGGTCAGCCCACGGTGCACCGTGTCGGCCAGCCGGAGTTCGTCCTCGACCATCAGCACTCGCATTCTCACAGTCTCACCGCTGACCGCTGAGAATCCGCTGAGAGGCCACAACTTGACGTCGTGAAGGCGGCATCCCTACGGTTGTCGAAGCGCTTCGACAACCCCCCGAGAGAGGCTGTCCACGATGAAGTTCACCGATGGGTACTGGCAGTTACGGGCGGGGCTCACCCGGTTGCGGCCGGCGGAGGTCGAGAGCGTGCAGGTGGGGGACCGCGATCTGACCGTGTTCGCGCCGGCCCGGCGGATCGAGCGGCGGGGCGACACCCTCAACCAGCCGATGTTCACGGTGACGTTCTCCTCGCCGGCGCGCGGTGTGATCGGCGTCCGGATCGCGCACCATCTCGGCGGGTTGCCCGCACGGCCGTCGTACCGGCTGAACACCGACGACGAGCATCCGGTGAAGGTCGAGGTCGGCGCGACCGAGGCGCGGCTGACGTCCGGCGAGCTGAGCGTGGTGATCGCGCTCGAAGGTCCGTGGGACGTCCGCTTCGAGCAGGACGGGAAGCCACTGACGAACTCGGGGGAGCGCAGCGTCGGGCTGATCACCGATGCCGACGGCAAGCGCTACGTGCACGAGCAGCTGGCACTCGGGGTCGGCGAGACGATCTACGGGCTCGGCGAGCGGTTCGGCGCGTTCGTCAAGAACGGTCAGGTGGTCGACAGCTGGAACGCCGACGGCGGTACGTCGAGCGAGCAGGCGTACAAGAACGTCCCGTTCTATCTGAGCAGCAAGGGGTACGGCGTACTCGTCGACAACCCCGCCCGCGTGTCGTTCGAGCTCGGCTCGGAGGTGACGTCCCGCAACCAGTTCAGCGTCGAAGGCGAAGAGCTCGGGTACTACGTCTTCGCCGGCCCGGCGCCGAAGGACGTACTGCGCCGCTACACCGCCCTCACCGGACGACCCGCCCGCGTCCCCGCCTGGTCGATGGGGTTGTGGTTGTCGACCTCGTTCACCACGGACTACACCGAGGAGACCACGAGCGCGTTCGTCGACGGCATGGCGGAGCGGGACCTGCCGCTGAGCGTCTTCCATTTCGACTGTTTCTGGATGCGGCAGTTCAACTGGTGCGACTTCGTCTGGGATCCGGTCGCGTTCCCGGATCCGGCCGGGATGGTCCGCCGGCTGAAGGAGCGCGGGCTGCGGGTCAGTCTGTGGATCAACCCGTACATCGCGCAGCGCTCGGTGCTGTTCGAGGAGGGACGCCGGCTCGGGTACCTGCTGAAGCGCCCGGACGGCTCCGTCTGGCAGTGGGACATGTGGCAGGCCGGGATGGCGATCGTCGACTTCACCAACCCGGACGCGACGGCGTGGTTCCGCTCGAAGCTGCAGGCGCTGATCGACATCGGCGTCGACTGCTTCAAGACCGACTTCGGCGAACGCATCCCGACCGATGTCGTCTGGTACGACGGTTCCGACCCGGAGCGGATGCACAACTACTACGCGCAGCTCTACAACGCCGCCGTGTTCGGATTGCTCGAGGAGAACCGGGGCCAGGGCGACGCGGTCCTGTTCGCGCGCTCCGCCACTGCCGGCGGGCAGCAGTTCCCGGTGCACTGGGGCGGCGACTGCGAGTCGACGTTCGAGGCGATGGCGGAATCGCTGCGCGGCGGGCTGTCGCTGGCCTCGTCGGGCTTCGGCTACTGGAGTCACGACATCGGCGGGTTCGAGGGGACGCCTGATCCCGCGATCTTCAAGCGGTGGGTGGCGTTCGGTCTGCTCTCGTCGCATTCCCGGCTGCACGGCTCGTCGTCGTACCGGGTGCCGTGGGCCTTCGACGACGAGGCGGTCGACGTACTGCGGAGGTTCACCAAGCTGAAGCTGTCGTTGATGCCGTACCTCGTCGCGGCCGCCGAAGAGGCGCATCGGGACGGGGTGCCGATGATGCGGCCGATGGTGCTGGAGTTCCCGGACGATCCTGCTGCCGCCTATCTGGATCGCCAGTACATGCTCGGCCCGGACCTGCTCGTCGCGCCGGTGATGAGCTTCGACGGCGAGGTCTCGTTCTACCTGCCGCGGGGACGCTGGACGTCGCTGCTGACCGATGAGGTGCTGACCGGTCCTGGGTGGATGCACCAGACGCACGGTTTCGACACCTTGCCGTTGTACGTCCGTGAGGGCGCGGTGATCCAGCTGGCAGACCCGGCCGTCATCGAGCTCACGCTCCGCGACGAAAGGTGGAATCCCGCATCGTAGAGGGCACCTGCGAGCGCTACACCGTGAAGCTCTCCAAGACCACGTCGGCTGCGGAGAACACCGCGTAGAGCGTGTGTACGCCGGTCACCGAGGCGAGCTCGCCCGCGATCGCGACGAGCTCGCCCGTCGGCGGCACCTGCACGGTGCTCAGGAGTTCACCGTGCAACGGATCGTCCAGACGGAGCTCGATGGTGGCGGGTCGATCGCCGCGGTTGGCGACTCGGGCTTGGTACGTCGCCGGCTCGACCACGAGGTCGTCGAAGGCCAACCAGGCTTGCGGTTCCAGCGAGACGACCGCGTCGCCGCGGTCGCGTGCGGCGGTCGTCAGCGTGATGGCGCAGTACTCGTCGAAGCTGGTTGCGGCGAGGCGGGTGAGCGTTCGTGGCGGGATCCGCTCGCCGCGCACGTCGAGGGTCGCGGTCAGGCGCAGATCGGTGCTGGACCGGCCGACCATGATGCTGTGGCGCGCCGTCTCGACGCAGCGCCGGTCCCGGGTCACATCCCAGAAACCGAGGTCCGCAGCCGCGACGGTCAGTTCGATCTCCGCGGTCTCGCCCGGATCCAGTGCCACGCGGCGGAAGCCGCGCAGTTGCCGCAGCGGTTGCTTGACCCGTGAACGCTGCTGCCGCGTGTACAGCTGAGCGGTCTCGGTTCCCGGGCGATCACCGGTGTTGGTGATGGTGAACGTGACGCGGACCTCGCCGTCCGCCGCCGTCGACGGTGCGCTCAGCCGCAGGTCGCCGTACGTGAAGGTGGTGTAGCTGAGGCCGTGGCCGAAGGGGTAGAGCGGTGTGCCCCGGTAGTACAGGTACGTCGCGTCTGTCGCGATGATGTCGTAGTCGAGCAGTCCGGGCAGGTCGGCGGCGGAGTGGTACCAGGTCTGAGTCAGTCGCCCCGCCGGGTCGTCGTCGCCGAAGAGTACGTCGGCGAGCGCGCGACCGTACTCCTGCCCGCCGTGCGCGGACCACAGGATCGCCGGGAGGTGCTGTTGCGCCCAGCCGATCCCGTACGGGTAGCTGCTGCTCAGCACCAGCACCGTCCGCGGGTTCGCCGCGTGCACCTGCCGGATCAGACGGTCCTGAGCCGGCGGCAGGTCCAGGGTCTCCCGGTCCTCGGTCTCGCGACCGTTCACCAGCGGGTGGTTGCCCGCGACAACGATCGTGACATCGGCGCGGGCGGCCAGCTCGGCGGCCGTCGCCGCGCCGTCGACCACCACGTCGAGCTCGAACGCGGTTCCGTCGTCCGCCAGGCCGACCGTGCCGTCCGCGTCGACCTGGAGGTACCGGCCGCTGTGCAGGTGCTGGATGCGGAGGGTGTTCGACGACTGCACGAGCCGGAAGGTCTGCTTGACCTCCCAGCCGTTCGGACCGGGCTGGTCCGCGACGAGCTCACCCTCGTCGGTGACGGTCAGGTGCCGCCCGTTGCGCACCGAGCGCAACGCCCAGGCGTCACCACCCCAGTCGAAGAGATCGAACTCGCCAGGGTCGATGCTCGTCCGCAGCACCGCGTCGTCACCGACAACGAGGCACGACGACGACCCGGCGATCCGCAGCGTGATCCGGTCGACGCCCTCGCAGTACTCGACTCGCTCGTGGCCCAGCCGTTCGATGAGGCCGTCCAGCGCGGTGACCTGGTAAGGCAGGGTCCCGGCGTACCAGTCCTCCGACAGTGTGCCCGCGAGTGGTCCGACGACGGCGACCCGGATCGATGCATCGAGCGGCAGGACCTGGCATTCGTGCTTGAGCAGCACGATCGCCTGGCGCGCCGCGTCGTGGGCGAGCCGGCGGTGGCTGGGGCAGTTGACCAGTTCGGGTTCGAGCGCCCGGTACGGGTCGAGCTCGGACGGGTCGAATTCACCCAGCCGGAAGCGGATCGCGAGCACCCGCCGTACGGCGGAGTCGAGGTCGGCGGCCGTGATCAACCCGCGGTCGAGTGCAGCTCGCAACCGCTCGATGCTCGGGACGGCGTCGGTGCCGTCCTGCGTGAAGCTGTCCACGCCCGCCTTGAGTGCTGCGGCGTACGCGGTCGGTCCGTCGGGCAGGTACTGCTGCAGGCCGAACAGATTCGCCGGTGCGTACGCGTCGCTGACGACCAGCACTTCGTCGGTCGTCCAGGTCCGGAGTACGTCGTTGATCAGCGGGCTGAGGTGGGCGGGCCGTCCGTTCACCAGGTTGTACGACGGCATCACCGCGACCGCTGCGCCCGCTTCGATCGGCGCACGAAACGCCGGTAGCTCGTAGTCGTGCAGGACCCGTGGCGGCAGGTTGCTCGAGGTCGTGCAGCGGTCGGTCTCGTTGTTGTAGGCGAGGAAATGCTTCAGGGTCGGAGCAGTCTTCAGGTACGCCGGATCGTCGCCGGCCAGACCGTGTCCGTACGCGGTCGCGATCACCCCGGTCAGCCAGGGATCCTCGGCGTACCCCTCCTCGTTGCGGCCCCAGCGCGGGTCGCGCAGCGGGTTGACCACCGGCGCCCAGACGTTGAGGCCGACGCCGACCGGGTCCTTCTGGTGGAACACGCGGACCTCGTCGCCGACCGCGTCACCGACGGCGCGGACGAGCTCCGGACTCCAACTGGTGGCCAGGCCGATCGCCTGCGGGAACACCGTCGCCGGACCGTGCCAGGCGACACCGTGCAGGGCCTCGGTGCCGGTGCGGAACGCCTCCACGCCGAGCCGCGGGACAGGCGGCTGGTGCTGGTGCAGGAACGCGAGTTTCTCGTCCGGGGTGAGCCGGGCGAGCAGGTCGTCGATCCGCGCGTCGATCGGCCGGGACGGGTCGCGGAACGGGGGAGAAGCTGGAGTACTCATCGGCGGTCGACTCCACACGGGCTGGTGTCGAAGCGCTTCGATTCAACCGGGCGGCGGAAGCTGGTCGAAGCGCTTCGACAGACGGGCGTGAACAGAGGGTTGCATCCCGGGAGCTGAGGGTCAAGACCTCGGCGACGCGGAACGGGGGCAACGCTTTCCAGCGGGCTCAGCGGGCTGGCAGCCGCCCGCTGGTCAGTGGGGTGAGGGCCTGAGCGGTGGCGCCCAGGGGAGTGGCGGTGTGCGGGAAGGTGGATGCGGCGATGGTGCAGCCGCCGGCGTCGGGAGCGATCGTGGCCTCGCGGAGCGCCTTGTCGATGGCGGGGGAGAGGTGCTCGGCGAGCAGGGCGTAGGCGCCGCCGAGGAGGACGATCTCGGGGTTGAGGATGTTGACCAGGGCCGCGATCCCGTGGCCCAGGTGCGTCCCGGCCTCGGCGAGCACCTTTGTGACGGCGGCGTCCTGGGCGTCGGCGCGCCGGATCAGCGTCTCGAGTTGGTGCTGCGGGTCGTCGTCGATGCTGCCGTCGACCTGCTCCAGGATCGCCGGCAGGCTGGCGAGCGCCTCGAGACACCCGCGGCGTCCACAACCACACGCGGGTCCATCCGGGACCAGGCGCAGATGCCCGATCTCGCCGACGTACCCGAGATGTCCCGCGAGCGGCCTGCCGTCGGCGATGATGCCCGCGCCGACTCCCGTGTCGCCGGTGAGCTGGATGAGGTTCGCCGTACCGGCGTAGGGGCCGTAGAGGTGCTCGGCGAGCACGCCCAGCGACGCGTCGTTGTCGACCGTCACCGGGATGTCGGGCCGTCCGAGCGCTGCCGCGAGCTCGGCGCGCAGCGGTACGTCGCTCCAGCCGAGGCCGGCGGCGAGTACGACGGCGCCGTCGCGATTGACCAGACCGGGTACGCCGACCGTGATGCCGAGCACCTGCCGCCCGGAGGACTGCACAGTGGTGATCGCCCGGCGGGCCAACGCGGCGACGGCGGCAATGGTCTTCGCCGGGCCGGCGTCGACGCCCGGCCCGGCGCGGTGCCAGCGCAGGACCTGCTCACCGGCCGTGTCGCAGCCGAGTGCGGTCAGACCGCGTGCGCTCACCTCGAGCCCGATCGTCGCGTACGCCGAACCGTCGAGCACGAGCAGCGTCGCCGGGCGGCCGACGTGGTTCTGGGTCTGCTGCGTCTCGCGCACCAGCCGGCGCTCGAGCAGCTCGCCGACGATGCTCGTCACGGTCGCCTTGTTCAGCCCGGTCCGGGCCGCGATCGCGGCCCGCGAGCAGGGGGCCTCGCGGCGCAGGTGGCCCAGCACCGCCGCCAGGTTGGTGGCGCGGATGTCGGTGTGATCCGCGGTCTGTGTGATCAAGGTCCGTCCCGTTCGAAAGAAGTACTGGGTCAGTTCTACACCTTGTCGTGCTGTCGGCTCTGCGTTAATTTGTTTGGCTACTAGCCCAACTAAGTCTAGGGGATGCGACGTGACCGGACCAGAGATCGGCGGCACCAGCCGCCGCACCTTCATCTCCCTGCTCGGCGCCGGCGCGGCGGCGGCCGCGGGCGGGGTGACGCTGACCGGCTGCTCGGACGGCGGTTCGGGGTCCAGTACGACGGGCCGCGCCGAGACCGAGGACAAGCTGTCCGGACTGCTGCCGAAGTACACCCCGTACGAATCGGCCAAGCCGGACCTGCCGGGAGAGAACGGCGCCTCGCCGGGCTTCTCGCACTACCCGGCCGAGCTGAAGCGGGCGGTGCCGGACAAGATGGTGCCGAGCGGCAAGCAAGTGACCGCGATGACGCCGCTGTGGAGCCCGATCCCGCCGCTGGCCGGCAATTCGTATTTCGAGGCGAACAACGAACGGATCGGCGCGCCGGTCAAGTTCAACATCCTGAACGGCAACGACTACGGGGACAAGCTCGGACCGATCCTTGCGGCCGGCAACGTTCCGGAGCTGCTCTGCATCCCGGGCTGGAACATCTCCAGCCTGACCCGGTTCGGCCAGGCCGCGGACAAGCTGTTCGAGGACCTCACACCGCACCTGGCCGGCGACAAGGTGTCGGCGTACCCGATGCTGGCGAACCTGCCGACCCGGGCCTGGGCGTACGGCGTCTGGAACTCGCAGCTGAAGGCCGTGCCGTTCCCGTCGGACGGCTTTCCCTGGATGCTGATGTACCGCAAGGACATCCTCGACCAGCTCGGCGCGGAGCCGCCGAAGAACTCCGACGACCTGCTGGCGCTGGGCAAGCAACTGACCGACGCGAAGGCGGGCCGGTGGGCGTTCGGCTCGGTCGCCGACGAGGTCCACCGGGCGTTCGGGGTGCCGGGCGGCTGGATCAAGGACTCCGGCGGCAAGCTGGTCAACAAGATCGAGACACCGCAGTTCGAGGAGGCGGTGGCGTTCATCCGGAGGCTGTTCCAGTCGGGGTACGTGCACCCGGAAGTGGTCGCGAACGCCGGCGCGGACGAGAACGCGCTGTTCGAGGGCGGCAAGTTCCTGATCCGGCAGAACGGGCCGGGAGGCTGGCACGAGTCGCTGCAGCGGCAGCAGACGGTCAACCCGAAGTTCAACCCGCAGCCGGTGATGCCGTTCGCGCACGACGGCGGTACGCCGATCACGTGGGGCGGCGACCCGGCCGGCATCTTCACCTTCGTGAAGAAGGGGCTCGGCGAGGAGCGCGTCAAGGAGTTGCTCGGCGTGATGAACTACACGGCGGCGCCGTTCGGGACCGAGGAGTACCAGCTCTACAACTACGGTGTCGAGGGCAAGCACTACACGAAGCAGCCGTCCGGTGCCCCGAAGCTCACCGCCCTGGGACAGAAGGAGGTCTCGCAGACGTACATCTTCCTGGGCGGCCGTCCGACGGCGATCACCGAGAGCGAGTACCCGGGGTACGTCGAGTCGATGAGCGCGTGGCAGAACGCGTCCGCGAAGGTCCGGGAGAAGAACCTGTTCGACGGGATCCGGGTCGAGCAGCCGGCCAAGATGGCGGCGCTGAACCAGCCGTTCGACGACGCCCTGCAGGACATCTACCGCGGTCGCAAGCCGGTCAGCGAGCTGAAGACCGCCGTCAAGCAGTGGCAGGACAACGGCGGCAACGAAGGCCGGGAGTTCTACGCGAAGGTCCTCAGTGACAACGGTCGGTAGGGTGCGCGTGCGTGGTGCCAGGGCGCGGACGGCCCGGGCCGGCGGGATGACGTTGCGGCATCGGCTGCGGCGGGACTGGCCGCTGCTGGTGATGGTTCTGCCGGTGGTGGTGCTGCTGGGCGTCTTCCACTACTTCCCGACGCTCGGGAACGTGATCGCCTTCCAGGACTACTCGCCGTACGCCGGGATTCGCGGGAGCGAGTTCATCGGGTTCGGGAACTTCCAGCGGATGTTCGCCGAACCCGCCTTCTGGAGGGCGGTCGCGAACACCGTCTCGATCACCGCGGTCCAGCTCGCGTTCTTCTTCCCGATCCCGATCGCCCTGGCGCTGCTGCTGAACAGCGTCCTGTCGTCGAAGCTCCGCAACCTCATCCAGGGCGTCGTCTACCTGCCGCACTTCTTCTCCTGGGTGCTGGTCGTGTCGCTGTTCCAGCAGATGATCGGCGGTGCCGGCCTGCTCGCACAGACCTTGCGCGACCACGGACACCAGGCGGTCGACCTGATGACGAAACCGGACACGTTCATCCTGCTCGTCACCGCGCAGGCTGTCTGGAAGGACGCCGGCTGGGGGATGATCGTGTTCCTCGCGGCGCTGTCGACCATCAGCCCGGAGCTCTACGAGTCCGCCGCGGCCGACGGCGCGAACCGGTGGCGCCGGCTCTGGCACATCACGCTGCCGGGTCTGCGCCCGGTGATCGTCCTCCTGCTGATCCTGCGACTGGGTGACGCGCTGACGGTCGGGTTCGAGCAGTTCATCCTGCAACGCAGCGCCGTCGGCGGTGGCGCCGCGGAGGTACTCGACACGTACGTCTACTACCAGGGCCTGCTCGTCGGCGACTTCGGCTACGGCGCCGCGGCCGGCCTCTTCAAGGGCGTCGTCGGCCTCGTCCTCGTTCTGGTCGCCAACCGATTCGCCCACATGGTGGGCGAGCAGGGGGTGTATTCGAAGTCATGAGCGCACGAGCTGTCTGGGAGGAAGAACCGACCGTTGCCGGTCGGCTGGGCAAGCCGGTGGTGCTGACGTTGATCGCGCTCGCGGTCGCGTTCCCGTTGTACGTCGTGGTGGTGACGAGCCTGTCCTCGACGGAGGCGGTAACCCGAGCCGGCGGGCTGGTCGTCGTACCGCGGGAACTGACTGTTGCGGCGTACGTGCAGTTGCTCTCCGGCGGAGTGGTGACGAAGGCGTTGCTGATCAGTGTCGGGATCACCGCGATCGGTACGGCGTTCAGCCTCGGGATCACCGTGCTGGCGGCGTACGGGTTGTCGCGGCCGGGATCGTTGTTCCACCGGCCGCTGCTGTTCGTCGTGCTGCTCACGTTCCTGTTCGGGCCGGGCATCATCCCGAGCTATCTCGTGGTCAACGCGCTCGGGCTGATCGACCACTACGCGTCGCTGATCCTGCCGGCCGCGATCTCGGCGTTCAACCTGATCGTGATGCGGTCGTTCTTCATGGGTATCCCGAGCGAGCTGATCGACAGTGCCCGGATCGACGGGGCCGGCGAGTTCGCGATCCTGCGGCGGATCGTGCTGCCGTTGTCGAAGGCCGTGGTCGCCGTGGTGGGACTGTTCTACGCGGTCGGTTACTGGAACGCGTTCTTCAACGCGTTGCTGTACATCAACGACAACAGCAAGTGGCCGCTGCAGATGGTGTTGCGGACCTACATCGTGCAGCAGCAGCCGCTGCCGACGGGTGCCGGCGGAGTGGCGACCGGCATCGCGGGCCTGTCACCGGCGCCCGGTCTGGCGATCAAGATGGCGATCGTGGTGATCGCGATCGTGCCGGTCCTGCTGGTCTACCCGTTCATCCAGAGGCACTTCCAGAAGGGCGTCATCATCGGCGCGGTGAAGGGGTGAGGTCACGATGAACCTGGCACGACGGCATTTCCTTGCCCTCGGCACCGGCACGGCTCTGGCCGCGGCGTCGGCGACAACCGCAACGGCAGCAGGGTCGGCAGGAGCGGCGGGCTCGTACCGCTGGCGCAACGTGGAGATCGTCGGTGGCGGCTTCGTCACCGGGATCGTCCACCATCCGGGGAAGCGCGGCCTGGTGTACGCGCGGACCGACATCGGCGGAGCCGTGCGGTTCGACAACCGCACCCAGCGCTGGGTGCAACTGTTGCACTGGGTCGGCTGGGACGAGTGGAACTTGACCGGAGTCGAGAGTCTCGCGCTCGACCGGGCCGATCCGCAACGCCTGTACCTCGCGGTCGGCACCTACACCAACGAATGGTCGCCGATCAACGGCGCGATCCTGCGATCCTGCGACCAGGGACGCACCTTCGAGCGGACCGACCTGCCGTTCAAGCTCGGCGGCAACGAGCCTGGCCGCTCGATGGGCGAGCGACTCGTCGTCGACCCCCGCGACGGCCGCGTGCTGCTGTTCGGTACCCGCAACCAGGGGCTGTGGCGCAGCGGCGATCGCGGCGTGACCTGGTCCCGGGTGGACAGCTTCCCGGTGACCGGGAAACCCGGGATCGGTATCGGCTTCGTCTTCTTCGACCGGCGCGACGGCACGATCTATGCCGGCGTCGCGGATCCGGCGAACCCGCTCTACCGCAGCACCGACGCCGGCCGCACCTGGACGGCGGTCCCCGGGCAGCCGACCGGGCTATTACCCCATCACGGCGAATTGGGGGCCGACGGCAACATCTATGTCACGTACGGCGACCTCCCCGGACCGTACGAGATGTACGACGGCGCCGTCCACAAGCTGAACACCGCGACCGGCGAGTGGACCGACATCACCCCACTGCGCCCGAACACCGGTGGTGAAGCCGGTTTCGGGTACGGCGGACTCGCCACCGACCCGCGCAAACCCGGCACGGTGATGGTGTCGACGATGAGCCGGTGGGGTCCGGTCGACGATGTCTTCCGCTCTGTCGACGGCGGCCGGACCTGGCATTCGATCGGCGAGCGGATCGTGCTCGACACGTCCGGAGCGCCATACCTGGACTTCCACGGCACCCCGAAGCTCGGCTGGATGATCGGCGACATCTCGATCGATCCGTTCGACTCGGACAAGGTCATGTACGTGACCGGTGCGACGATCTTCGGCACCGACGACGTGACCGGGGCGGAGGCGGGTCGCAGTACGCACTGGTCGGTCCGTGCGCAGGGTCTCGAGGAGACTGCCGTCCTCGATCTGATCAGTCCGCCGTGGGGTCCGCCGTTGATCAGCGCGCTCGGGGACATCGGGGTCTACCGGCACGACCGGCTGGACGTCGTACCGCCGGACGGGCAGGCGTCGAATCCGGTCAGCGGTACGTCGCCGAGCCTGGACTACGCGGCGCTCGCCCCGGGATTCGTCGTCCGGCTGGCGAACGCGAACGCCGGCGAGCGGGGCGCGTACTCGACCAACGCCGGGAGCAGTTGGCAGCCGTTCGCGGGCGAGCCGCCAGGGATGACGCAGACGGGTCGCGTGGCGGTTGGCGCCGACGCACGAACGATCGTCTGGGCACCGGGCGATGTCGTCGCGCACTACTCCCGCGATCGTGGCGCGACCTGGATCGCCGTCGCCGGCCTGCCCGCCGGGTCGGTGCTCGCCGGCGATCGGGTCGACGGGAGCGTGTTCTACGGATTCGATCCGGCCACCGGTACGGCGTACGTGAGCACGAACGGAGGCGCCGCCTTCGCGGCGACGGCAACCGGTCTGCCGACGGGCGGCGGGAAGCTCGAGACCGTGCTGGACCGGGCCGGACACTGCTGGCTCGCGGCCGGCGCCGGTGGGCTGTACCGATCGGTCGATCGCGGATCGACGTACTTGCCCGTGACAACGATCGAGGAGGCGTACATCATCGGCTTCGGCAAGGCGGCGCCACACCGCCGGGAGATGGCGGCGTACACGTCCGGGAAGGTCGCGGGCGTCCGCGGGATCTTCCGGTCGGATGACAGCGGCGGCTCCTGGGTGCGGGTGAACGACGACAGGCACCAGTACGCGTCTACCGGTGAGGCGATCGCGGGTGATCCGCGGGTTTACGGGCGGGTGTACCTGTCTACCAACGGATTCGGGATCCCCTACGGTGAGCCGGTATGACGCGACTTTGGTACGGCGGCGACTACAACCCCGAGCAGTGGGATCCGGCGGTGTGGAAGGAAGACGTCGCCCTGATGCAGCAGGCCGGGGTCAACCTGGTGACTCTCGGGGTGTTCTCGTGGTCGTCGTTGGAGCCCGCGCCAGGGCGGTACGAGTTCGGTTGGCTCGACCAGGTGCTCGACCTGCTGCACGACGGTGGTGTGAGCGTCGACCTGGCCACCCCGACCGCGTCACCGCCGCCGTGGTTCAGCCGGTTGCACCCGGAGGCGATGCCGGTCACAGCGGACGGCGTACGCCTGACGCACGGCAGCCGGGACACGTACTGCGCGTGCGCGCCGGCGTACCGCGACGCCGCACGAGGGATCGCGCGGACCCTGGCCGAGCGGTATCAAGACCACCCGGCCCTCGCGATGTGGCACGTGCACAACGAGTACGGAACCACGTGCCACTGCTCGCTGGCGGCAGCACGTTTCCGCGAGTGGCTCCAGGAGCGGTACGGCGACCTGGACCGGCTCAACGAGGCGTGGACGACCGCCTTCTGGAGCCAGGGGTACGCCGACTGGACGGATATCGAGCCGCCACGGAAAACGCAGTACTTGGTGAATCCGACCCAGTTCCTGGACTACCGGCGATTCTGGTCGGACGAGCTGCTGGCGGCGTTCCTCGAGCAGAAGGCCGAACTGCGGACGTTCTCGGAGCTGCCGATCACGACCAACTTCGTCTTCGGCCCTTGGGTGCCGGTGAATCACGCGCAGTGGGCCGCGGCGGTCGATGTCGTGGCCATCGACAACTATCCGGACGCGACCGGCGCGGAGGAGCAGACCGCGTTCGCGGCGGACCTGGCCCGGTCGTGGGCCCGAGGCGGGTCCTGGCTGCTGATGGAGCAGGCAGCCGGGACGCTCATCGACGGACGCCGGTTGCAGGCGAAGGAGCCGGGCCGGATGGCACGGCACAGCCTGTCGCACATCGCGCGGGGCTCGCAGGGCGCGTTGTTCTTCCAGTGGCGGGCGTCACGTGGTGGATCCGAGATGTACCACTCGGCGATGGTCCCGCACGCCGGGCCGGACAGCCGGACCTTCCGCGAGGTCGCGGAGCTCGGCGCGGTCCTGCCGCAGTTGGCGGAAGTTGCCGAGAGCAAGGTCG
This sequence comes from Kribbella sp. C-35, assembly GCF_046549195.1. Taxonomy (NCBI): domain Bacteria; kingdom Bacillati; phylum Actinomycetota; class Actinomycetes; order Propionibacteriales; family Kribbellaceae; genus Kribbella; species Kribbella sp. C-35. The sequence continues at coordinate 697,285 of NZ_JAJPWG010000005.1, read as the reverse complement.
AGGCCGAGGTCGCGATCCTGTGGGACGCCGAGTGCTGGTGGGCGATGCAGGGTACCCATCTGCCGTCGTCGGCACTGGACTACCTCACCGCGACACGATCGGCGCACCGGCACTTCTGGCGGGCCGGCGTGACGGTCGACTTCGCGTCGCCCACCGCGGACCTCTCGTCGTACACGACAGTCGTCGTCCCCAGCCTGTATCTGGTGAGCGACGAGGCCGCGGCAGCGCTCACGGCGTACGTCGATGGCGGCGGGCAGCTGGTGGTCGGGTACTTCAGCGGGATCGTGGACCCCGACCTGCGGGTCCGGCTCGGTGGGTATCCGGGGACGTTCACGGAGCTTCTCGGCGTCCGGGTGGAGGAGTTCCACCCGCTGCCGATCGACGGCGAGGTCGCCTTGTCGTCCGGTGGGCGCGGGCGGGTGTGGAGCGAGGATGTGCGGGCCGTGTCGGCCGAGGTGATCGATCGGTACGCCGGTGGCGTGCTGGACGGCAAGCCCGCGATCACGCGGCACGAGTTCGGCGCGGGCGTCGCCTGGTACGTGTCGACCGAGGTGGACGACGAGACCGCTGCGAGGTTGCTGGGCCTGTCGGCATCACCGGTCGAGACGGTACGGCGCCGGGCCGGCGACACCACGTGGACGTTCCTGATCAACCACGGTGACGCGCAGGTCGACGTACCGGCTGATGGGAGCGAGCTGGTCGTCGGCGAGCTGCCGTTGCCGCCGGGTGGTTACGCGGTGGTGAGATCACGGTGAGGCGCCTGGCAGCTGCTCTCGCGCGCCGTGAGGGCCGGTGGCAGCAGAGTCAGCGCGGGGACGTCGCCGCCCTCGAGTTTCGTGATCAGCGACTCGACCGCCTGGCCGCCGATCCGCTCCGCGGGGATCGAGACCGACGACAACTGCGGAACCTGCCGCTCGGCGACGTCGTCCGCGCAGATCGCCACCAGCGACATGTCGTCGGGGACCCGGCGGCCGAGCCGGCGCAGGACGTCCAGGAGCGGTCCGATGATCGGCTCGTTCTGCACCACCAGGCCGGTGATGTCCGGGTGCTCGTCGAGCAGTTGACGCACCGTGTGCAGGATCGCGTCGAACGTGTGCTCACAGGGCGTCTCGACGCCGACCACCCCGCGGCGCTCGGCGGCTTCCGCGAAACCGGTCAGCGTCCGTTGCGCGAAGCCCGTCTGCCGTTCGTACACCGCGGACGGCGTCCCGAGCAGGGCCAGCGAACGGTGGCCGAGGTCGGCCAGGTGGTCGACACAGTGCGCGCCGGCGGCCACGAAGTCCAGGTCGATACAGGTGAGTCCGTCGGCGTCGTCCGGGTAACCGATCAGCACCGACGGCATCGGCAGCTCCCGGAGGACCGGGACCCGTTCGTCGTCGAGCTCGATGTCCATCACCACGAGCGCGTCCACGAGCGAGCTCTGCGCGACCCGCTCGAGCCCGTCCGGTCCTTCGTCGGCGGTCAGCAGCAGTACGTCGTGGTCGTACCGGCGGGCCGTGGTCACGACCGCAGCGGCGAACTGCATCATCACCGGGACGTGCATACCGGTGCGCAGCGGGATCACCAGCGCGAGCACGTTGGACCGCTGGCTGGCCAGCGCGCGGGCGCTCGCGTTCGGGCGGTAGCCGAGGGCGCGGACGCTGCGCTGCACGCGCTCCCGGGTGTCGGTCGAGATCGTCCGCTTCCCGCTGAGCACGTACGAGACCGTGCTGGCCGCAACCCCGGCGTGCCGCGCGACGTCGGCGATCGTGACCACGTCGTCCCCTTTCCTGAGCCTGTCCCAGTTCTACCCCAGTCGAAGCGCTTCGACACCACTCTAATCCCTGTGTACGCCCACGTTTTTCCCCTGCGTTCGCCCCAACGAGAGGAACAGAAATGCAGAGATGGTGGAAAGCAGCAATCGCGGTACTGACAGTACTGGCCGCGGGCCTGGTGACCGCGGCACCGGCCCACGCGGCGACGTGGTCGTCGTCGGACAAGTTCGGCAGCTGGTCCAACGGCGGGTACACCGTCCGCAATGACGTCTGGGGCAGTGGCGCCGGACCGCAGACCATCTGGGCCAACTCCTTCAGCAACTGGGGAGTCTGGGCCGACCACCCGAACACCGGCGGCGTGAAGTCGTACCCGCACTCCGCCCGATACATCGGCAAGCCGGTCAGTGCCCTCGGCACGCTGAGCAGCAGCTTCAACGTGTCGCGACCGGGCAGTGGATCGTACGCGTCGACGTACGACATCTGGGCCGGCAACAACGCCTACGAGATCATGCTCTGGATGAACAAGCAGGGCGCGGTCGGGCCGATCGGCAGCAAGCAGACCACGGTCGGTGTCGGCGGCCACACGTGGGACGTCTACCGCGGCAGCAACGGCGCCAACGCGGTGTTCTCGTTCCTCCGTACGTCCAACACCAACTCCGGCTCCGTCGACATCAAGGCCGTCCTGAACTGGATCCGCAGCCAGGGCTGGATGGGTGACGCGACCGTCGGCGAAGTCCAGTTCGGCTTCGAGATCACCTCGTCGTCCGGCGGCCTGAACTTCACCAGCAACTCCTACTCCGTCACGTCCAACTGACGCACGCGAGCGACGGGGGTCGGCGGGTTCACCCTGACTTGGCTGAGCGTGATGCCGAGCAGTACCAGGGCGAGCCCGCCGACCTGTCGCAGGTTCAGCACCTCCCCGGAGACCAGGACCCCGAGCAGTACGCCGGTGACCGGATTCAGCAGCCCGATGAGGCCCACGGTGGCCGCAGGGAGTCTGCGAAGGCCCGCGAACCAGGCCGTGAACGCCAGGGCGGTCGCGACGAGTCCGACGTACGCGAAACCGGCGACGGCCGGTCCGTCGAGGCGTGGCGGGGCGCCTTCGACGACGATCGCGAACGGGATCAGGACGAGACCGCCGGCGACCAGCTGCCATGAGGTCGTCGCGAGCGGACCCTCGCCGGCCCGACCCCACTTCTTGGCCAGGACATAGCCGCACGAGGACATCGTCAGCGCGGCCGCCGACGCCACTACGCCGCGAAGGTCGACCGCGGACGATCCGGCGCCGAGGAGCAGTACGACGCCGGCGATCCCGGCGGTCGCGCCGATCAGGACCTGAGCGGTCGGGCGTTCCGCGAGCAGGCCCCAGGCGAAGAGCGCCATGGTGAACGGCGCCGCGGACATGATCGTCGACGCGAGGCTGACCGGGAGCAGCTGGGACGCGAGGTAGATCAGCGCGAAGAACGCGCCCATGTTGCAGATCCCGAGCAGCAGCGATCGCCACCACCAGACGCCGCGGGGGAGGCGTCGGGCTAATGCGAGCAGGAGAAGCCCCGCGGGCAGTGCGCGGAACACTGCGCCGTACAAGGGATGTCCGGCCGGCAGGTACTCGTGGGTGACGAAGTAGTTCGTGCCCCAGGCGATCGGCGCGATCGCGGTGACGACACTCCAGCGGAAGGTATCTTCCATGGAAGACACTATATCTTCCCGGGAAGATATAGTGGAATCCGTGGACCACGTAGCGAGAATCCAGGCGGAGTGGCAGGTCGAGCGACCGGACGTCGACACCGCCCCGCAGGGCGTGATCGGACGGCTGCATCGGATCGCGAATCAGCTGACCGGCGAGCTGACGCTGCTCTACGCGAAGTACGGGCTGACCGAGGGGGAGTTCGACGTTCTCGCAGCGCTGCGGCGTGCGGGAGCGCCGTACGAGCGGGCGCCGGGGGAGATCGCGCTGCACACGATGGTGACCACGGGCGCGGTTACCAAGCGGGTCGACCGGCTCGAGGAAGCCGGTCTGGTCCATCGCCGGCGCAGCGACGCCGACGGCCGCGGCCGGGTGGTCCGCCTGACGCCCGCCGGGCGCCGGCTGATCGACAAGGCCTTCACTGCTCACATGGCCAACGAGAAGCGCCTCCTCGAAGCCCTGACGCCGGGCGAGACCGCGCAGCTCGAGAAGCTCCTCACCAGCTGGCTCGCCCGCCTCGAGCCGGACGATTGACCTTGCAGGTGAACCGGACCGGACCGCTTCCGCACTGATTGCGCATGCCTTTGGTTGACGGCGCGCGGGGACGGCCTGCGCCCGCCTTCAGGCACGGGTGGGTAACCTCTGGTGGTCGCCAGGGGCCCGATAGGAGATGATGCCCACCGTGACCGGACCACAACGCGAGCTCGCGCAGACGCCGTCGGAGGCTGATCCGGCCGTCGCCGGCCTGACCGTCGGGCTCGGTGGACCGTCGGGACGGTTCGCCAGGCTCAGCTCGTCGTGGTGGACGCCGCTGCGGATCGCGCTCGCCGTCTGCACGCTCACCTTCGGCCTCGGCGTGCTGCAGAAGGCGCCGTGCATGGAGGCCGGCTGGGACCGGCAGAGCTGGCGGCCGTTCAAGGCGCTCTGCTACTCCGACATCGGGTTCCTGTACCAGGAGCGCGGTTTCGCGGAGGGCAACCGGCCGTTCCTCGACACCGGCAACTACCCGGTGCTGGAGTACCCGGTGCTGACCGGCGGCTTCATGGAGGTCGCGGCGCAGCTCACCTGGGTGATTACCGGCGATCCGAAGAAGGACCTGACCGTCGAGCAGAAGCGCGACACGGCCGGGGTGTTCTTCCTGGTCAACACCGTGCTGCTGTTCCTCTGCGCGTTGCTGATCGTCGGCCTCACGGTCGCGACCGCGCGCGGGGTCGCAAGACGCCCGGGCGCGGCCCGTGGACAGCCGTTGGACGCCCTGTACGTCGCCGCGGCGCCGGCGCTCGCACTGACGTCGACGATCAACTGGGACCTGTTCGCGGTCGCGTTGACCGCCGGGGCGATGTTCGCGTGGTCGCGCGGGAAACCCATCTGGTTCGGCGTACTGCTCGGGCTCGGGACGGCGGCGAAGTTCTACCCGTTCCTGCTGCTCGGTCCGTTGCTGATCGTCTGCATCCGCGGACGGAAGCTGTGGCCGTGGATCCAGGCGACGGTGGCGACCGCGGTCGCGTGGGGACTCGTGAACGCGCCCATCTACCTGCTCGCGAAGAACGAGTGGCTGTCGTTCTGGCAGTTCAACGACGAACGCGAGAGCGACTACGGCTCGATCTGGTACGTCCTCAAGCTGGCCAAGCACGAGGTCGCGGACGTCAACCAGTTGAACATCGTGATCTTCGCCGGGTTGTGCCTGTCGATCGCGATCCTCGGCCTGATGGCGCCGCGGCCGCCCAGATTCGCGCAGCTCGCGTTCCTGGTGGTGGCGGCGTTCCTGCTGATCAACAAGGTCTATTCACCGCAGTACGTGCTGTGGCTGCTACCGCTGGTCGCGCTGGCCCGGCCGCGGTTGCGTGACTGGTTGATCTGGCAGGCGTGCGAATGCTTCTACTGGATGCTGGTGTGGATGCATCTGGCGCAGTTCCTGGCGCCTGGCGACCCGCAGATCCCGGACCGGATCTACTGGTTCTCGGTGATCCTGCGTATGGCCGGCACGCTCTGGCTGATGCTGGTGGTCGCGCGCGACATCCTGCTCCCGGAGAACGATCCGGTCCGTCACGGTGACGTGGTCGACGATCCCAGCGACGGCGTCAGATCCCGGGCCCGGGCCGACCTCGCAACCGCCTAGAACCTCAGTTTCGCGACGTCCAGGTTGCCGCCGCTCACCACGGCGGCCGTGACGCCTTCGGGCCGGAAGCCCTCGAGCATTGCCGCGAAGGGTGCTGCGGCCGCCGGTTCGAGGGCGAGCTTGGTCCGTGACATGACCAGGCGCGTCGCCTCGAGCAGTGCGTCCTCGGACACGCGGACGACGTCGTCGACGTACTGCTGGATGAGCGGGAGGTTCCGGGTGCCGCAGACCGGTGCGGCGAGGCCGTCGGCGATCGACCGTGCGGTCAGGAGCTTCTGCGGTACGCCGGCCCCGAGGCTGCGGCTCACCACATCGGCCTGCTCCGGCTCGATCCCGATCACGCGGATCGCCGGCTTCAGCAGTTTCACCGCCGTCGCGACCCCCGAGATCAGCCCGCCGCCGCCCACCGGAACCAGGACGGTGTCGAGATCCGGGCGGTCCGCCAACAGTTCCAGACCGAGGCCGGCGTGCCCGAGGATCACGTCCTCGTCGTCGAACGGGTGAACGCCGGTCAGCTGCCGGTCGTCCCGGATCCGCTCGTACTGCGCCATCAGGTCACCCTCGACGAGTTCGACGGTCGCGCCGTAGCCGCGGGCCGCGTCGATCTTCGCCGGTACGGCGGTCGCCGCCATCACCACCGTCGCCGGCGCCCCGGCGTCTCGTGCGGCCCAGGCCAGAGCGCCGGCCGCGTTGCCCGCCGACACCGTGATGACACCGCGCTCGCGCTCCGCGGTCGTCAACCGCAGCAGCTTCGTCAGCAGTCCGCGGACCTTGAAGCTGCCGGTCTTCTGGAACAGCTCGGCCTTGAGCACCAGGTCGGCCGCGAACCGTTCGTTCAGTGCGGACGAAGTCAGTATCGGTGTCCGGTGGATCCGTCCCTCGAGCTCGCTGGCGGCCTGGCGGATGTCTTCGAGCGTCGGCATACAGGCGAGGATAAAAGTCTAGTAGGTTGATCATATTTCGAGACAAAGACTGCGGGCGGTCGCGGGCGATCTACCGTCGGTGTCATGAGGCCGACGTTGACCGTGATCGTGGATCCCGCCGACCGCTGGATGAGCCGGGCCGCGTGTATCGGCCAGGCGCCGACGTACGACGAGGACGCCTCCCGGTGGGAGCAGCGGAAGGCGCGTGAGCTGTGCCTGACCTCGTGCCCGGTGCTCGCTGAGTGCCGGGAGTGGGCACGGCGGACGAAGTACACCGGGACGGCCGCCGGCGAGACCCTGCTGTACGGGCGTCGCCGGGGCCACCCGGAATCCGCTGCGAGCTAGATGCGGGCGGCGACCGCGGCGGCGAGTTTGCCGGCGGCGTAGGGGGACTGCGGCAGGAACAGGTACGGCTCGATGAGCTCGATCTCCATCAGCAGGAAGCGGTCGTTGACGACGACTCCGTCGACCCGGGCGTAGGTGGGCGTCGGCCCGGAGGCAGCCAGGGCGGCCTGGGCGCTTTCGAGTACGGCGGCAGGCGGGTCGGTCGGCGTCGTCTGGCCGCCGTACGACTCCTGGACCCGGTAGTCGCCGGACGCGGGACGCTTGACCACCGCGTGGCTGAACTCGCCGTTGAAGAACAGCAGCGACCACTCGCCGTCGGACTGGATCTCCGGCACGAACGGCTGCACGAGGTACACCACGTCCGGCAGATCGCTCAACGCCTGCTCGAACTCGGGGGAGCCGGCGACGCCACGGACCGTGTGCAGCGCGTTGCCGCCCACGGTCGGCTTGACGACGATCTGCTGACCGGACAGTCCGGCCACCACCTCGCGCAGGCACGCGCCCGCCGCGACCTGGGACGGAACGATCGCCACGCCGCGCTCGCGCAGTTCGAGCAGGTACTGCTTGTCGCTGTTCCAGCGGACCTGATCCGTGGCGTTCAGAACCGGTACGCCGGCCTTGTCGAGCTGGGCGAGCCACTCGGTGAATTCGGCGTACAGCCAGAAGTAGTCCCAGACCGTGCGCAGCAGGACGGCGTCGTACGCGGACCAGTCGACCGACGGGTCGGTCCAGACCTCGACCACCGGGTCGAGGCCTGCGGCGCGGAGCGCGTCCAGGAGCGGGCGTTCGTCAGGGTGCAACTCAGCGTAGTCGGCCGAGGTTGCGAGGGCGATGCGATTCGTCACGCTCGCCAGTGTTGGCGGGGAAGGGCGGTGCGGTCAAACCTGACTTCGCAACGAGTTGGTGACGGATCGTGAGTCCGGCGACCACGATGACAGCGGCGGTCAGGTGAATGAGGCCCTGGCGGGTGTCGTGGCCGAAGCTCGCGTAGGCGAGGTACGACGCGAGCGGTACGGCGATCCACTCGGGGCGGCTTGCCAGTGCGGCGAGGGCGATGAGCGGGAGGCCGTACCACGGGTACGTCGGGGTGGCGATCAGGAGCGCCGCGCCGTACAGCCAGCAGCAGGTGAGGGCGATCGGGTCGCGTCGGGCGCGGTGGAAGGCGAGGGCCGCGAGGGCGAGTGCGAGGACCGCGGCGACGACCTGGCGGGCCTCAGGAGGCAGCAGGAGCGCGAGAATCGCGGATCGGGAGCTGCCGTCCTCGAACCCTTCCTGGTTGAGGTAGCCGGGGAGGAAACCGAGTACCAGGGTGCCGACGGCAAGGACGTGCGGGACGTACGAGGCGATGAAGGTGCCTAGGGCAACGAGTGGGCGCCGGCGGCGGAACGCGGGGAGCAGCAGGAGGGGGAGGAGCTTGACGCTGCCGGCCGCTCCGAGGAGGACGGCGGCGAGTTTCGGTCTGCGGGCGGTGGTGACGACGGCGGCTGTGATGAAGAGCGCGGCGAGGACGTCGACGTGGGCGGCGTTGCTCGCCTCGAGAGCGACGATCGGTGACCAACCCCACAGGGCGGCCCAACGCGGGTTCTGCACGGCGAGTAGCCAGGTGAGTGCGATCGCGATCAATGCGGCTGCTATCTGGAGTCCGAGGGTGCCGGCCGACCACGGGGTGAACAGGGCGACGACGGTGAAGTAGGCCTCGGCGATTGGTGGGTAGATGGTTGGCACGCCGGGGCGGTTGATCCGCGTCCTGGGGTCGTCAACCGGGAGTTGCGCCGGGTCGTTCGGGATGCCCGTTACGCCGGAGCGCTGGTCTGGAGACAGTCCCGGGAACAGCACGGGATCCCGCAGCTGGGCCAGCGAGTCGTCGAGCGGCACATAGCCGTACGGCGAATGCCCCGACAACTGCACCCGCCCGTCCCACACGTACCGGTAGGCGTCCGTGCTCGTAATCGGCGCCTGCGTCAGCCCCGGCAGCTGACACAACCCCGCCACGACCACCACCAGACCAACACTCAACCCCCGCCCGAACCGCCACACCAACCCCGCAACCACAAGAGTCCCCACCACCAACACCACATCCGGCCACCACCGCGACCCCGCCGCCACAACCACCCCACAACTCGTGACCGCAGCGACCCCACCGACCCACCAAGCGCTACTTTGTGCGCCGTTCGACCATTTCCGGCGCCAGAATTTGACTGAACCGAGCCCAAAGTCGCGGTCTGGGGCAGTCATGCGGTTCGGCGGAGGGTTAGGAAGGCTCGGTGGGGGGTGCGCCAGTCTTCGGTGGGGTGGAGGTGGGTGGTGCGGGCGTGGCGGATCAGGGCTCGGGTGCCTACTCTTGCCCAGGGCAACGGGGTGGAGTGGCGGCCGGTGGAGCTGCGGAGGACGATCGGGGTGCTGTCGTCGAGATCGTCGTCCGGGTCGACCTCGACCAGCACGAGACCGTCGGGACGCACGAGCTCGGCGCAGCGACGCAGGAGATCGGCCGGATCACCGCCGATCCCGATGTTCCCGTCCATCAGCAGCACGCTGCCCCAGCGCCCCTCGCCCGGCAGCCGATCCTGCACCGGACGATGCAGCGCGGCCGCACCACGCGACGTGGTGAGCGACACCGCCCGCGGCGACACATCCACCCCGAGCGCCGGGATTCCGCGTTCCGCAAGCGCAGTGACGATCCGCCCCGGCCCGCACCCGATGTCCAGCACCGGCCCCTCACACCGACTGAGCGCGAGCCGATCCACGTCATCCGCCGGCGCCGTCCAACGATCTACTTCGGACAACGACGGCACAGTCCGTCCATCGATGCCGGTGGCAACAACTCGCGCCGTACCACCCAGCGCCTGCTCGAACAGCAGTCCCGGATGCGCCGCATGCTGCAGTCGCCGGTACAGCCGCGACACCCGCAACGACGGGAACGCCTCAGCGAGGTACGCCGCATCCTGCGGCGTGTCCATGTCCCGCAGCGTCGGCAGGATCCGCACCCGCAACCCCAACGCCAGCAACCGCCGGAGCTGATCGCGCCCGGTGTGATCGGTCGACATCGGTACGCCGATCAGCGCGCGCGGATCCGACGTACGGAGCCCGAGGCACCAGTACCCGCCGTCCTCGGTCAGCCCCAGTACGGCGTCGTACTCGGCCCACTCGAACCCGAGCAGCTCCGGCCGTAGCTGCGGCGTGTCCATCCCGACGAGCAGCATCGGCGTACCGTCGTACACGTCCTCGAACGCCGCCGCGAGCCGCTCGTCGAGCCCGCCGCCGCGTTGCTTCACGACCTCGAACCCAGGCGGCAACCAAGGCCCCGCCTCACCCTCGAGCACGATCACCCGCCGCGTCGCGGGCGCGAACTTGACCGCGCTGAGCGTGTCGACGAGCGACGCCCGCGCGAGCGCAGCCGCCTCCCGCGCAGTGAACTCGCTCTGCAGCCGCGTCTTCACCCGCCCCGGCACCGGCTCCTTCGCGATCACGATCAACGTGTTCACCGGGCGAGCACCTTCGACATGTCGAGTACGGCGCGGGCGGCGCCGAGCGGCGTACCGGTGACTTTCGAGCGGCCCGAGCGCGGGAGGTAGTCGACGTCGACCTCCGCGATCCGCCAGCCGGCGTCGGCGGCGCGGACCACGGTCTCCAACGGGTATCCGGACCGTCGATCCGTCAGCCCGAGTTCGAGCAGCGCGGTACGCCGGGCAGCGCGCATCGGACCGAGATCGTGCAAAGCGACGCCCGTACGGCGCCTGATCCGCCGGGACAGCTCCGCATTCGCCAGCCGGAGATGCCACGGCCAGACCTGCCGCGACACCGGACGGCGACGGGCGACGATCAGATCCGCACGGCCGGCAAGGACCGGCGCGGTGACCCGGACCAGTTGCCGCGGATCGAGCGAGGCGTCCGCATCCATCACCGCGACGACGTCCGCCTCGGCCGCCTCCAGACCGGCATGACACGCAGCGCCGTACCCCTTGATCTTGCACTGCACGACGGTCGCGCCCAGTCGTGCGGCGACGGCGGCCGAGTCGTCGGTGGAGCCGTTGTCGACGACGATGGAGCGGACGCCGGGCGGGAGCCGTTCGAGAACCCAGGGCAGGGCGGCCGCCTCGTTCAGGCACGGCAGGACGAGATCGACGGACATGCTTCGACGGTAAGGACGAACCCGCGTCGCCAGGGCCTGAACACGACTACGGGTCGCTTACGGCGTACTGCGTTCCGGTGCTGGTGCGGCTCCGGGACGGGCGGAGGATCTACGCTCGGACCGTGGCTACTCGTGTTCTTGTGGTGGACGACGACCCGACCGTGTCGAACGTCGTCTCGGCGTACCTGACCAAGGCCGGGTACGACGCCCGCGTGGTCGCGGACGGTGCCTCGGCGGTTGAGGTGTGGCAGCAGTGGAAACCGTCGGTCGTCGTACTGGATGTGATGCTGCCCGGGCTGTCCGGACTCGAGGTGCTGCGCCGGATGCGCGCGGCCGACGACGGTGCCGCGGTGATCATGCTGTCTGCGCGCGGCGAGGAGGAGGACCGGCTGGTCGGCCTCGAGGTCGGTGCGGATGACTACGTGGTCAAGCCGTTCAGCCCGCGGGAGCTGACGCTGCGGGTGCAGGCGATGGTACGGCGCGAGGAGCGCCTGGCCGGGCTCGATCTGACGCCGACCAAGCTGAGCGCGGGGCCGGTCATGGTCGACACGGCGGCGCGGCGCGCGTACCTCGGTGAGGACGAGCTGTCGCTGACGCATCGCGAGTTCGACCTGCTGGCGTACCTGGTGTCGCATGCCGGCAAGGCGTACACGAAGGCCGAGTTGCTCCGCCGTGTGTGGGGCTGGGACTTCGGCGACTCGTCGACGGTCACTGTGCACGTACGGCGGTTGCGGGAGAAGATCGAGGCGGATCCGTCCGACCCGAAACTCGTGCTGACCGTGCCGCGGACCGGGTACCTGTTCGCCGGTGACGCCTGATGAACAGAGATATGGCGACGATCCTGGCGCTCACCACGCTCTGGACGCTCGTGGTGGCGGCGGTCGGCGCGGTTGTGCTGTGGCGGTTCCGGCGGCGGTCGTTGCGGGTCACGATGATCGTGGCCGCGCTGGCTCCGATGGCCGGGGCGCTGGCGGCGGTGCTGCAGAGCGTGCGGGCGATGTTCATCTCCGAGCACGACTCGTGGGTGGTGCTGTGGACGCTGGCGTTCGCGGCGTTGCTCGGGCTGGCGATGTCGGTGCTTCTCGGGCACTGGATCACTGTGGGGTCGCGAGACGTCGGACGGCGGTTGCGTCATCTCGGTACGTCGTACGAGCCGACCGAAGCTGCTGGTGTGGTGGTTCCCGCGGAGCTGGCCGCGTTGACGAACGAGTTGGAGATGACGCGGAAGAAGCTCGCCGCGTCGCATCAGCGGGAGCGGGCGCTGGAGACGAGCCGGCGGGAGCTGGTGGCGTTCATGTCGCATGATCTGCGGACGCCGCTGGCCGGGCTGCGGGCGGTGTCGGAAGGGCTCGAGGACGGCGTGATCGACGACGTACCGGGCGCGTTGCGGCAGATGCGGTCGACGGTCGACCGGATGACCGGGCTGGTGGACGACCTGTTCGAGCTGTCGCGGTTGTCGACGGCGCCGCCGCCGCGCCGGCGGTCGGCGGTGAGTCTGCGGGAGCTGGCCGAGGACGTCGCGGGGGAGAACAACGAGCATGCGCGGGCGGAAGGCGTTCAGCTGGCCGTTTCGACGCCGGGTGACGACGATCGGCTCGCCGTACAAGGGGATCCGGACGAGCTGACGCGCGCCGTCACCAACCTGGTCGGGAACGCGATCCGCCACACGTCGGCGGGCGGGACGGTGACGCTGACGGTCGATCGCGAACTCGACGGGCGGGTCCGGCTCGCGGTGACCGACGGCTGCGGCGGGATTCCGGCCGACGATCTCGAACGCGTCTTCGATGTCGGCTGGCGCGGCGACGAGCAGCGCACGCCCGATGCGGGCGGCGGCGGCCTGGGGCTGGCGATCGCGCGCGGTGTGGTCGAGTCCCACGACGGGAAGATTGCCGTCAGCAACGTCGACGGCGGCTGCGCCTTCGAGATCGACCTCCCGCCCGTACTAGCCAGCCGAGTGGAGTAGATCCTCGAGACCGGTTTGCAGGTCGTACGCCGGCTTCCAGCCCAGCCCGTTCTTCAGGCGGTCGGACGACGCGGTGATGTGCCGAACATCGCCGAGGCGGTACTCGCCGGTGACGACGGGCGGCGGGCCGCCGTATGCGCGGGCCAGCTCGGTGGCGACCTCGCCGATCGTGGTGACGGTGCCGCTGCCGACGTTGTACGCCGTGAACGGCGGCTGGTGAGGGAGTGCGGCCGCTGACAGCGTGACCGCGGCCGCGACGTCGCGGACGTGCACGAAGTCGCGGCGTTGACGGCCATCTTCGAAGACGCGCGGCGTCTCGCCCCGTTCGAGCGCGGAGCGGAAGATCGCGGCGACTCCGGCGTACGGCGTATTGCGCGGCATGCCGGGGCCGTACACGTTGTGGAAGCGGAGCGCCGTGACGCGGCCGCCCGTCTCGCGGGCCCAGGCGGCGGCGAGGTGCTCGCCGTTGAGTTTGCTGGCCGCGTAGGCGTTCCGCGGATCCAGTACGGCGTCCTCGGTCACGAGACCGGGCCGCAGCGGGGCGCCACAGCGCGGGCAGGGCGGTTCGAAGCGGCCTACGTCCAGGTCTTCGGTACGGCGGGGTCCCGGAGCGACCTGTCCGTGGTCGTCGCACTCGTAGCGGCCCTCGCCGTACACGACCATCGAGCTCGCGTAGACGAGGTTGCGGACGTTGCCGAGGGACTTCAGGAGGACCGCCGTACCGAGGCTGTTGGAGGAGACGTAGTCGTCGATGTCGTCGAGATGGACGCCGAGGCCGACCTTCGCGGCCAGGTGGATGACGGTGTCGATGCCGTCCATCGCCCTGGTCATGGTGTCCGCGTCGCGGATGTCGCCGACGATCAGGCCGGGTCGGCTCGCGGGGCGTGCGGCGTGCACGTCCGGCCGGAACGAGTCGAGAACGGTGACTTCGTGGCCCTCGGCAAGGAGTTGGTCGTGGACGTGACGGCCGATGAACCCGGCGCCGCCGGTGAGCAGGACCTTCATCGCGCAACCGCCGGTGCCGCAACCGCTGATGCCTCAACTGCTGGTGTCGCGGCTGCGGTGCCGTCGAGGACGTGGCGGCAGGTGCAGTCGGCGTCGGGTTTCGGGAGCTGGCCGATGACGACCTTCAACAGCTGTTGAAGGCGTTCGATGCTGTGCTTGAACGCCTCGAAGACCTCGGCCTGGGTCACGCCGGTGCCGGTCTCGACGCCGGCGTCGTGGTCGGTGACGACGGCGATCGACGTGTAGCAGAGCGCGAGCTCGCGCGCGATCGCCGCCTCGGGCGCGCCGGTCATGCCGACGACCGACCAGCCCTGCGCCGCGTGCCACTGCGACTCGGCGCGGGTCGAGAACCTCGGTCCGTTGATGACCACCATCGTGCCTTCGGGTACGACGTTGCCAGCGGCAATCACCGTGGCGCGACCGGCGGGACAGTACGGGTCTGCGGCGGACGTGTGGACCACCGGCGCCTCGTCGTACACCGTGTGTTCCCGGCCCCACGTGCGATCGACGTACTGGTCGGGGACCACGAATGTGCCGGGGGTCAGCTCAGACTTGAGCGATCCGACCGCGCAGGGGCCGAGGACCTGGCGGACGCCGAGCTCGCGTAATGCCCACAGGTTCGCGCGATAGTTCACGCGGTGCGGCGGGAACCGGTGGTCAGCGCCGTGCCGCGGAATAAACGCGACCTCCCGCCCGTCGAGGTTACCAACGAGCGGCGGCTCGCTGGGTGCGCCGTACGGGGTGTCGATCTCGATGGTCTCCGCACCGGACAGGAACGAGTAGAACCCAGACCCACCGATCACACCAATCTCAGCCATACTCCGACGCTAATGCCGCCCCAACCCATCGATCACCCCATCAGCCCCCACCGTCACCGCTCCGTAAGCGCCCACCCTCCACTCAGCGCTCTTTGAGCACCCACCAACCATTTTCCGGGGCTTGAAATGGTTGGTGGGTGCTCAAAGTGGGGCTGGTCAGGTGATCGAATGGGAGTGTGGAGATCTCCTGGGTGCTGCTCGCGGTGGGCGCGGTGCTGCTGCTGTTCGGCGCCTACGCGAGCTGGACTGCCGGCCGGCTCGACCGGTTGCACCACCGTGTGGATCTCGCCCGCGCATCACTGGAGACCGAGCTGGCCCGCCGCTCGGCCCTGGTCGCGGAACTGGCCGGCAGCGACATCCTCGACCCGGCCTCCGCGCTCCTGCTCCTCGACGCGGCCCACCGTGCCCGCGCAGCCTCACTCGACGCGCTGGAACTCCGCGAACAGGCTGAGTCCGCCCTCACCCGCGCAATCCATGCCACCGGCACCGACATCGAACCCTGGGCCGGCGAGCTCACCCTTGCCATGCGCCGCGTCCAGCTGGCCCGCCGCTTCCACAACGACGTCGTCGTCTCCACCCGCGACCTCCGCCACCGCCGCCTCGTCACCTGGTTCCGCCTGGCCGGCCACGCCCCCATGCCCACCACCATCGAACTGGAAGACGGCAACTGACGCGTGCTAGCGTCGAGGGCGGACGTACGAAAGTCACGGTCCGGTAGGTAGTCCGGATGGCGGTTCGACCGCTCGTACAGAAGCTCTCCGGTGCGTCCCTTTTCGATCAAGAGAAGGGACAACCGCCATGCATGTAGTCGTTATCGGTGCCGGCCTGGGTGGCTTGGCGCTCGCCCAGGGCCTGCGCCGCGCGGGGATCAGTGTCGCCGTTTACGAGCGGGACGCAACGCCTGTCATCCGCAATCAGGGGTACCGGATTCGGATCGATCCCAACGGCATTGCCGCGTTGCGCGCGGTGCTCAGCAAGTCGGCGTACGGCGTCTTCGCCGCGACGGCCGGTACGCCGGGTGGGATGACGGCGACGTACGACCACGAGTTGAATCTCCTGCACCGCTTCGAGCAGCCTCCGATGCCAGGGCTGCCCGGTGGCGGGAATCTTGCGGTGAACCGGCAGACGTTGCGGGAGATCCTGCTCGCGGGGCTGGACGGGGTGGTTCGGTTCGGGGCTCGGTTCACCCGGTTCGAGTCGGGACCGGACGGCGTCACGGCGCATTTCGAGGACGGGTCCGTGGCGGTCGGCGACGTACTGGTGGGAGCCGACGGAGCTGGGTCGGTGACTCGGCGGCAGTTGTTGCCTGAGGCCCGGGTCGTCGATGCGGGGCTGCGGCTCCTGTACGGGAAGGCGGCGTTCGGGGTCGAGGAGCTGCTCGGGTTGTGGACGACGGTCGTGGGGCCGGGTAAGCGGTTCGTCGGGCTGGCACCGGTGCGGTTCGGGGAGGCTCCGGGGCGGACGCTGGGGTTGTCGCCGGCGACGGACTACCTCACGTGCGTGTTCGGAGCGCGGGTGGAGGAGTTTCCGTGCTCTGACTTGTTCGCCTTGACCGGGGCGGAGTTGAAGTCAGTCGCGCTGGCGATGACCGAAGGGTGGCATCCCGCCGTACGGGAGGTTGTCGCCGGGCAGGACGCGATCTTTCCGGTGACGGTGCGATCCAGCGTGCCGAACGGTCCTTGGGAGACGAGTCGCGTGACGCTGCTCGGGGATGCGATTCACGTGATGAGTCCGGCGATCGGGGTCGGCGCCAACACCGCGCTGCGGGACGGCCAGGTACTGGCTGCGCGGATCCGCGAGGCGGTGGGCGGCCGACCGGTGGTCGAGGCGTTGCGGGAGTACGAGGCGGAGATGGTGGGCTACGGTTTCGACGCGGTGCGTGAGTCGGCACGGCGCGGGCACGAGCTGGTCGGCCAGAACCCGTTGGAGGACGCGAAATGAGCGGCTTCGAGGAGGATGTCGAGCGGTATCGGCATGAGTTGTGGGTGCACTGTTACCGGATGCTCGGGTCGTACGACGAGGCTGAGGATCTGGTGCAGGAGACGTTTCTTCGTGCGTGGCGGGCGATGGGGGAGTTCGAGGGGCGATCGTCCGTGCGGGCCTGGTTGTACCGGATCGCGACGAACGCGTGCATCGACGTACGGCGTCCTCGCCGGGTGCTGCCGTACCAGTTGGAGCCGGCCTCGTTTCCCGCGACTGCTCTGCCGGCGCGGGAGGATGTGCCGTGGTTACAGCCGTTTCCCGACGTACTGCTGGATCGGGCCGAGGAGCCGGACGCGGTCGCGATCCGGCGGGAGACGATCGAGCTCGCGTTCCTGATCGCGATCCAGTACCTGCCTGCGCGGCAGCGCGCCGTACTGATCTTCCGCGATGTTCTCGGCTGGTCCGCCCGTGAGACCGCGGCCGCTGTCGACCTGTCCGTGGCGGCCGTCAACTCCGCCCTGCAACGCGCCCGCCCGGTCCTGCGGGAGCACCTACCCCCGCACCGCTCCGAGTGGTCGGCGCGCGACACGTCCGAAGACGAACGCAAACTCCTTCAGCGCTACCTCACCGCTTGGGACAACGCCGACCCCACCGCCCTGGCCGCCCTCATGCACGAGGACATCCGCATCACCATGCCGCCGTACCCGTTCTGGTTCTCAGGCATCGAAGACGCAGTGCGCTCCCTGACCCCCAACCTGACTCCGACCTACCGCGGTCACTGGCACTTCATCCCCACCACCATCAACCGCCAACCCACCCTCGCCGCCTACCTGGAACACGACTTGTTCGCGTTGGACATCTTCCGCATAGAGTCCGGCCTGATAGCCGAAATAACCGCCTTCGAAACCACCAACCACCAGCTGTACGGCCTTCCGGAGGAACTGCGGTGAAGTTCATCGTGCACCACGAGCCCGCGCTGCGCGCGGACAGCAACTACATCGCCCGGATCGCGCTGGCCCCGTTCGGATTCGACGGCGAAGCCGAACAGGTCTGGCTCCGGCGAACAGCACACGGCGTAGGCACGATGTGCTGCATTCCCTTCCGCGCGTACGGCGTAGCGCTCGGCGACACCGTCCATATCTCGCCGGACGGCGCCACGGTCACCCAGGTGGTAGCCCGGTCCGGGCGGCGAGTGCTGCGCGCGTTGGTCGTCGAGCCGGACCCGGCGGGTGCAGCCGCTGAGCTCGAAGAACACATCGCGCGGGCAGGCCTGCGGATTCGAATTGAGCGGTGGCCGGCATGTGGCGATCGATGTCCCACAGGGTGTCGAGCCCACGGGGTTGCTGGACTACCTGGATGCCCGCGAGGCGGGCGGTAATCTGCTCTGGGAGTGGGCGGACGTGGAGCCGTTCGCCGCCGGACCTATTTCGCGTCGGCGTAGATCTCGACGGTGGCGGTGGTGAAGGTGAAGTTGGCGGGGGTGGGGCCGAAGGTCAGGATGCCGGCGAGGTTGCTGGCTTGCTGGATCGCTTCGGTGACTTGGTCGGCTTCGTCGGCGGGGCAGTGGACGATCACCTCGTCGTGCTGGTGGAAGACGAGTTCGGCCTTGAGGGGTGTCAGGGACTGACGGAGGGCGGCCAGGAGCAGGAGGGCCCAGTCGGCGGCGCTGCCTTGGACGACGAAGTTTCTGGTGAAGCGGCCGCGGGCTCTCGCGTGGCGGGGGTCTGTGGTGGGGATGTCGGCCGGCGGGCCTTCCAGGAGGGCTTCGTCGAGGGGGTGGCCGCTTGGTGGGCAGGTGCGGCCCAGGTACGTGCGGACCAGTCGGCCTTCCTCGCCCGCGCGGGCCGCGTCGTCGACGTACGCGACTGCCTGCGGGAATCGCTTGCGCAGCATGGCGAGGTTCTTGAGGCCGTCGCCGGACGTCTGCCCGTAGATCGCACCCAGGACGGCGATCTTCGCCTGCGCCCGGTCTCCGGAGAACGCCTGGTCCGACACGGCCTTGTAGAGATCACCGGGATCACTGGCGACCTCCATCAGCGCGCGATCGCGGGAGATCGCGGCGAGGACCCGCGGTTCGAGCTGGGAGGCGTCAGCGACGACGAGCCGCCAGCCGGGGTCCGCGACCACCGCGCGGCGGATCACCTTCGGGATCTGCAGGCCGCCGCCGCCGTTGGTGATCCAGCGCCCGGACACGGTGCCGCCGGGAAGGAACCCGGGTCGGAAGCGTCCGTCGTGGACCCAGTCGTTCAGCCAGCTCCAGCCGTTCGCCGTGTAGATCCGGTAAAGCTTCTTGTACTCGAGTAGCGGCGCGACCGCCGGATGATCAACATGCTCGAGCTCCCACTTCCGCGTCGACTTCACCTGGTGCCCGGCCTGCTTGAAGGCCTTCAGTACGTCGGCCGGCAGCTCGGGCCGCACGCGATGCCCGAACGCGGCGGAGATCTCGTCCGCGAGCTCGGTCAGCCGACGCGGCTCGCCCGAACCGGCGAACCGTTCACCGAGCAGCTCGCTCAGCAGCTCCCGATGCGCGTCGGCGCTCCACGGTAACCCGGCGAGATCCATCTCCGCCGCGACGAGCATCGCGGACGATTCCGATGCCGTGAGCAACCGCATGCGGTCCGGGTATTCGGCCAGATCGTGCCGTCGGAGTTGGTCGGCGTACACCTGAAGCAATGCCTCGAACGGGATCGGCTCGACGGCGATCTCGAACAGCGACGACTGCTCACCCGGTACGACGGCGCGCAGCGGCGGATCCGGTGGGACCGGGCGACCGCTCAAACGCGCCCACGCAGCGGCCGCGGACCGTGGTTCACCGAGCCGACCCTCGTGGCCGAGCAGCAGCCCTTCGGTGTTCTCAATGTCGTAGCACCGCTCGACCCGCACCCCGGCTGCCAGCAACCGCGGATAGATCTCGGTCGACGAACGCCACACCCACCGCGTGACCTGCGGCCGCGACGCGACGGCCGCGACCAGATCCGGCTCGCGCAGAATCTCCCCGGCAGGCTGACCGTCCGGGTGCAGGGCAACGAGCATCGCCCCGCCGCCCTCCTCCGGAGCGATCAGCCACCGTTCGTCCACGAGCCCCATCCTCACACCCGCCACCGACACTTCCACTTTGAGCACGCACCAACCATTTGGAGGGCCGGAAAATGGTCGGTGGGTGCTCAAAGAGCGTTGATCAGGCCAGTTGTGGGAGACTGGACTTATGTGGCGGGCGGGGGATCTGGAGGCGGCGGACGGGACCAAGACCGAGCAGGTCGAGGGGCTCGTGCTGCGGCGGATCGAGCGGGGCGACCTGTCGATCGGGTCGCGGTTGCCGTCGGAGCGGGTGCTGGCGGAGCGGCTCGAGGTGAGCCGCGTGACTGTAGTACGCGCACTGGAGAACCTGCGGCGCGACGGCGTACTGGAGACCAAGCGTGGCTCGGGGACCGTAGTACGGCCGCTGGACCGGCTGCTGGACCCTGTGGCGCCGGCGTCGACCGTGACGGCAGGGGACCGGCCGGTGTTGGACCTGCGGTTCGCCACGACGGCCGCGCCGCATGATGTGGCTGAGGCAGCAGCGCAGATCGTGCAGGACGGGCTGCCACAGGCCATGGGAGGTGACGGACCGCCACCAGGTGGATCGCAGGAGCTCAGAGCGGCGCTGGCCGAGCGCCTCACCGCAGAGGGCGTGCCGACCGAGCCGGAGCAGCTGACGCTCACCGTAGGCGCAGCAGCCGGTCTGAACGCCGCACTGGCCGGGCTGGACCTCGGACCGGGTGTAGCGATCACCGAAACCCCGACGTACCCGGCTGCCTTCGACCTGCTCCGCAAACACCGCCTGGACGTAGCAGGCTGGCCAGCAGGTGTCTGGGATACCGACCAGCTCGCTCACCTCTGCCGGCGCCACCGCCCGAAGGTCATCTACCTGCAGGCCGACAACCACAACCCGACCGGCCTCAGCCTCCCAGCCGACCGGCGCCAGGCAGTGGTCGAGATAGCACGCAGGTACGGCGCTGCTCTGATCAGTGACGAGACGATGCGGCCACTGTGGTTGGCGAGTGGGGAGCAGGCGGAGCCGCTGAGCCGTCACCCGCGCACCGTGAGTGTCGGCTCGCTGTCCAAGACGGTGTGGGGCGGGCTGCGCGTCGGCTGGGTGCGTACCGGCAAGCAGCTCCGCAGGCGGATCAACACCGCGGCACAGCTCAGTGTGGCGTCGCCGAGCGCGCTGGACGACCTCCTGGCCCGGGCGATCGTGCCGAAGCTCGACAAGGTGATCGGCCGCCGCAGGACCCGGCTGCGCGCCAACCTGAACGCCCTGGAGACCGGACTCCGGACACTCGACGGTGTGGCATGGCCCACGCCGACGGGCGGTATGACGCTCTGGCTTGAGCTGACCGAGATCAGGGCCCGCCGCGTCCTGGAGGCGGCCCGCGAGCAGGGCCTGCTGCTAGGCGCCGGTGACCTGTTCACACCGGACGCGACCGACCGCCGGCACATCCGGATCCCGTTCACCGCCCCGCCGGCCACGCTCCGGCTCGTGGTCGCCCGGCTGGACGAGGTACTTCAGTCCACTTGATTCCGGGTGGACTGAAGATCGATGCCCGCCACCTCCTAACCTGGAGGTGAGGCCCACGACCAGGAGGATGTAGTGACCGAGAACCAGACCCCGCAGGTTGGCACCGCGAAGGTCAAGCGCGGCATGGCGGAGATGCTCAAGGGCGGCGTGATCATGGACGTCGTCACCGCCGAGCAGGCCAAGATCGCCGAGGACGCCGGCGCGGTCGCGGTGATGGCGCTGGAGCGGGTCCCGGCCGACATCCGCGCCCAGGGCGGCGTCTCCCGGATGAGCGACCCGGACATGATCGACTCGATCATCAACGCGGTGTCGATCCCGGTGATGGCCAAGGCCCGGATCGGTCACTTCGTCGAGGCGCAGGTGCTGCAGAGCCTCGGTGTGGACTACATCGACGAGTCCGAGGTGCTCACCCCGGCCGACTACGCGAACCACATCGACAAGTGGCAGTTCACCGTGCCGTTCGTCTGCGGCGCGACCAACCTGGGCGAGGCACTGCGCCGGATCACCGAGGGTGCGGCGATGATCCGCTCCAAGGGCGAGGCCGGCACCGGTGACGTGTCCAACGCGACCACGCACATGCGCCAGATCCGCCAGGAGATCCGCAAGCTGCAGAACCTGCCGGAGGACGAGCTGTACGTCGCGGCGAAGGAGCTGCAGGCGCCGTACGAGCTGGTCAAGGAGGTCGCCGCGCTCGGCAAGCTGCCGGTGGTGCTGTTCACCGCGGGCGGCATCGCCACCCCGGCCGACGCCGCGATGATGATGCAGCTCGGCGCCGAGGGCGTGTTCGTCGGCTCCGGCATCTTCAAGTCGGGCAACCCGGCGCAGCGCGCGGAGGCGATCGTCAAGGCCACCACGTTCCACGACGACCCCGACGTGATCGCCAAGGTCTCCCGCGGTCTGGGCGAGGCGATGGTCGGCATCAACGTCGACGAGATCCCGCAGCCGCACCGGCTTGCCGAGCGCGGCTGGTGAGCTCCGCCAAGAGTTCCGGCAGCCTGCCGTCGGTGGACGAGCGGACCGCCCGGGAGCTGCGGGGCCTGGCCCGTGTCCTGGTGCGGTCCGGGTACGCCGACCACGCGGCCATCACTGCTGCGTTGACCGAGGCCGTCTCGGAGGACGCGCCGTCGATGGACGCGGCCGCTCTCGTGCCGCTGCTGATCGGCGAGGCGGTCATGGACCTCAACGAGGACGCCTCCACCTGGCCCGAGTCGACGGATCCGGACCGGTTGGATGCCGTACTCGCGGAATTCGAGCGTCTCGGCTTGGTGGTGGTCCGCTACACGTCGGACCACCACGCGGCTCGGCAGGCGCTGGAGGCCGCGGACGGTCCGCAGGGGCTGGTGTTCTTCACCGACACCGACGTCTGGCACGCGGTCGACTTCGGGATGCTGGAGCTGAAGCTCTGGCACCCGGACACCGCGAACGTCGCACCGGGGGAGCCGCTGCTGGAGGACGTGCTCGCGCTGCTGCGCCAGAACGACCTGCCCGCGGTGTTCGACGAAGGCCGCATCGAGGTCACCCTCGACTGGCAACGGAGGGTGACGCTGTGACAGTCATCGGCGTTTTCGCGTTGCAGGGGAACGTGCGCGAGCACCTGGCCATGCTGGCCGAGGTCGGTGTCGAGGGTCGCGCCGTACGGCGTCCGTCCGAGCTGGCCGAGGTCGACGCGATGGTACTGCCGGGTGGTGAGTCGACGACGATGGACAAGCTGGCCCGGGCGTTCGACCTGTTCGAGCCGCTGCAGAAGCGGATCGCGGACGGGATGCCGGTGTTCGGCACCTGCGCCGGGATGATCCTGCTGGCGAACGAGATCACCGGCGGGACGGTCGACCAGGAGACACTCGGCGGACTCGACGTGACGGTCCGCCGGAACGCATTCGGGCGGCAGGTGGACTCGTTCGAGGCGGATCTCGAGTTTGCTGCTTTCGACACGCCGTACCACGCCGTGTTCATCCGGGCACCGTGGGTGGAGCGGGTCGGCCGGGACGTGGAGGTACTCTCGACGGTGAGGTCAGGCCCTGCCGCAGGTAGGATCGTCGCGGTTCGCCACGATCGGCTGCTGGCCACGTCGTTCCATCCGGAGATGACCGGGGACGCCAGGCTGCACGGCTACTTCGCCGAGCTGGTCCGCGGCCTCTGAGACGTTGCAAGCGGTAGAAGGGTTGGGTTCGCCATGTCAGGCCACTCCAAGTGGGCCACCACGAAGCACAAGAAGGCCGTCATCGACGCGAAGCGCGGCAAGCTCTTCGCGAAGCTGATCAAGAACATCGAGGTGGCCGCCCGGATGGGCGGTGGCGACCCTGGCGGGAACCCGACGCTGTACGACGCCATCCAGAAGGCGAAGAAGTCCTCGGTCCCGAACGACAACATCGACCGCGCGGTCAAGCGCGGCTCGGGTGCCGAGGCGGGCGGCGCGGAGTACCAGACGATCATGTACGAGGGCTACGGCCCGAACGGCGTGGCGATGCTGGTCGAGTGCCTCACCGACAACCGGAACCGGGCCGCCGCGGACGTCCGTACGGCGATGACGCGGAACGGCGGATCGCTCGCCGACCCGAACTCGGTCGCGTACATGTTCAACCGCAAGGGCGTGATCGTCGTCGCCAAGGAGCAGGACGGTAAGTCGCTGTCCGAGGACGACGTGATGGAGGCCGTGCTCGAGGCCGGCGCCGACGAGGTCAACGACCTCGGCGAGTCCTGGGAGGTCGTCACCGAGGCCACCGACATGGTCGCGGCCCGGACCGCGCTGCAGGACGCCGGCATCGACTACGACTCCGCCGATGTCCAGTTCGTCCCGTCGATGACGGTCGAGCTGGACGCCGACGGCGCCGGCAAGATCTTCCGCCTGATCGACGCCCTCGAGGACAGCGACGACGTCCAGAACGTCTACGCGAACTTCGACGTGTCCGACGAAATCATGGCCGAGGTCGGCTGAAGCTCGAGGGGCCGCGGTGACCGCGGCCCCTCTGCTTGAACTGAAGTGTGTCAGATTATTGACGAGCGTCGGACGGAATGGCACGATTCGAGGCAACTTGAGCCTCGAGGGAGTGCGCCATGGCTGGAACGTTCGTGTTGATCACCGGTGCCTGGCATGGGGGATGGGCCTGGCGGCCCGTCGCCGAGGAGCTTCGGTCCGCGGGTCATCAGGTGCTGACTCCGACCCTGCCCGGACTGCAGGACGGTGCGGACCCGACGCCGTACACGCTGGCCGACGTCGTAGATTCGGTCGTCGAGCTGGTCGAGGGCGAGGACCTGCGGGACGTCACGCTGGTCGGGCACAGCTGGGGCGGTTACGTGATCGCCGGCGCCGCACCGCGACTCGCGGCGCGGCTGCGGAAGCTGGTGTTCTGGAGCGCATTCGTTCCGGCCGAGGGCCGCAGCCTGTACGACGAGGTGCCGCCGAACTACCAGGCCTTGTTCGACGGACAGGCGCAGGCGTCCGGGAACAACTCGGTCGCGATGCCGTTCGAGGTGTGGCTGATGGCGTTCATGCCGGACGCGTCCGAGGACGTGCAGCGCGTCGTCCACAGCCTGCTCGTGCCGCAGCCCATGCAGTACTTCACCGAGACCGTCGCACCACTGGATCTCGACACCCTCGGCGTACCGGTCGCCTACCTGCTCGGCGAGGACGACGTCGCCCTGCCGCCCGGCGAATACGGCTGGAACCGATTCGCCGAGCGGCTCGGCGTCGCCCCCGTCCCAGCCCCCGGCAGCCACGAAGCCTGCTTCACCCGGCCGGTCGAACTGGCCGAAGCCCTGTTGAAGATCTAGCTACATTCCGAGGGCTTTTCCGTCGATCACCTGGTTGGACGGCGGGGCCTTCGGCGTTGTGACCTGGTTGTACTCGGTGAAGGTCAGCGCGTCGGTGCCGGACGACTCGAGGCGGACCGGGCGCGCGGTGACCGTGTCGACCCAGAGCGTGCCGTCGGTGTCCCGGAGACCGATCGCGGTGACACCGCCGATGGTCCGCGGTGCGGTCTTGCGGAGCGTGCCGGTCGGCTCGAACAGCGTGTCGAAGAACTTCGGCTTGCTGGCGAACGCCGCGAGCTCACCGAGATCCTTGTCGGTCAGCGGGGTCTTGATCCAGCGACCCGCGACCAGCGCGATCACGGCGTCCGCGTCGGCCTTGTCCTTGATCTGGGCGCGCCAGAACTTGTCACTGATCTTCAGGTACGCCGTCCGTTCCAGGACGATCATCGAGAAAGCGGCGCCGTTGATGCTCATCGTGCCCTGACCGCCGGCCTTGCTCAGCCGGATGTCCAGCACGATCCGGTCGCCCTCGTCGGACATCGCGCCCTTCATCCGCACGCTGGTCGCGGCCTTCGCGGCAGCCTGCGTCTTGGTCAGGATCTTCGTCGCGGACAGCCCGGCGATACTGCTCACCGGCGTACTGGCAGGCGGCGTACTGGCAGGCGCCGGCGACGGAGTCACCACCGGAGACGGTGTGACCGACGTGGCGGTAGGTGTCGGCGTGGTTCCGATCGCGTCGCCGGTCGCCGGGTCGGATCCCTGGCAACCTGCGACGAGTACAACCAGCACGCCCGCCATCGCGCAGGCCGCCGTACGACGTATCAGCATCTTGCTCCCCCTCCCGCACTCCCCAGTGCAGATACCTGAGAGATGCCGCCAGTACCCGAAAAGTTGCGGTCCCCGAGACCTTTCTTGACTTCTTGACTGAGTTCGCTCATTATTGAGTCAACTCAGAAAGATTGGTAGGGAAGTTGCCATGCGAGCGTTTGTCGTCAATCAGTACAAGGGGCCGGTGCAGCAGGCCGAGGTCCCTGAGCCTGCGGTCGGGGAGCACGACGTGCTCGTCGAGGTCCGGGCGGCCGGGCTCAACGTGCTCGACGAGAAGATCCGGGCGGGCGAGTTCAAGCAGATCCTTCCGTACAAGTTGCCGCAGATCCTCGGCAACGACGTCGCCGGGACGGTGCTCGGTGTCGGCGCTGAGGTGCGGGGATTCGCGCCTGGCGACGAGGTGTACGCCCGGCCCGGCAAGGACCGCATCGGAACGTTCGCGGAGCGCATCGCGGTCGCCGAGGCCGACCTGGCGCTCAAGCCGGCATCGGTCAGCATCGAGGAGGCGGCCTCGCTGCCGCTGGTGGCCTTGACCGCCTGGCAGGCACTCGTCGAGAAGGGCAACGTACGGCCAGGGCAGCGGGTCCTGATCCACGCCGGCGCCGGCGGCGTCGGGACCATCGCGATCCAGCTCGCCAAGTACCTCGGCGCGACCGTCGCCACCACGGTCAGCTCCGGCAACGCCGAGTTCGTACGCGAACTCGGGGCCGACATCGTCATCGACTACCGCAGCCAGGACTTCGAACAACTCCTGGACTCCTACGACCTGGTGCTGGACAGCCTCGGCGGGAAGAACCTCGAGAAGTCGCTGCGCGTGCTGCGCCCCGGCGGCAAGGCGATCGGGATCGTTGGACCACCCGACGCGGCGTTCGGCCGCGAACTCGGCGCGAACCCGCTGCTCCGGCTGGTGATGACCGCCCTCAGCAGCGGTATCCGCCGCCAGGCCCGACGCCTCGGCGTGACGTACGAGTTCCTCTTCATGCGCGCCAGCGGTGAGCAGCTTCGCCAGATCGCGGCCCTCGTCGACAGCGGCGTACTGCGCCCCGTCGTCGGACGGGTCTTCGACTTCGACCAGACCGTGCAGGCAGTGCAGTCGCTCGAAAAAGGCGGCATCCGCGGCAAAGCCGTCATCAGCCGGCCCTGACAACCCCATCTCATCCCGCACCATCCACAGAACAGGACAAAACCATGAACACGAACAATCACGCACAGAACAACGTCATCACCGCCTACAAGGACGCGCCGGCCCGGACCGTCGATGCCGGCGGCGTCACCTACGCCTACCGCGAGTTGGGGCCGAAGGGCGGGATCCCCGTCGTCTTCTTCGTGCACCTCGCCGCGACGCTGGACAACTGGGACCCCCGGATCATCGACCCCATCGCGCAGAACCGGCACGTCATCACCTTCGACAACCGCGGCGTCGGCGCCTCCACCGGCAGCGTTCCCGACAGCGTCGAGGCGATGGCCGACGACGCCTACACCTTCATCAAGGCGCTCGGCTTCGACACGATCGACATCTTCTCCTTCTCCCTCGGCGGCATGATCGCCCAGGCCCTCGTGGTGAAGCACCCCGAGCTCGTCCGCAAGCTCGTGCTCACCGGCACCGGGCCGAAGGGCGGCAAGGACATCGACAAGGTTGTCGGCACCACGTACTACGACATCCTGCGCGCCACGCTGACCCGGCAGGACCCCAAGGAGTTCCTGTTCTTCAACCGCAACGCCACCGGCAAGCCCGCCGCGCGAGCGTTCGTCAACCGGCTCAAGGAGCGCACCGCCGACCGCGACGCGGACATCAAGACCAAGGCGTTCCGGACCCAGCTGAAGGCGATCCAGAAGTGGGGCCGCTCGGCCCCCGACGACCTGTCGAAGATCACCCAGCCCACCCTGATCGCCAACGGCGACAACGACCGCATGGTGCCCTCGATCCTGTCCGAAGACCTGCACCGGCGCATCAAGGACAGCGAGCTGATCATCTACCCCGACTCGGGACACGGCGGCATCTTCCAGTACCACCAGAAATTCGCCCCCGTCGCCGTCGAGTTCCTCGCCCGCTGACCACCTCGACCAAACACTCGCGACCAGGAAAGAAGCCAGCGCCATGGATACGACGCAGCTAGGAGTGAAGAAGCACCTCACCTCCTCGATTCCACTCTGGGTGCGCACCGACCAGCCCCGCCAGACCGGCATGGACTACTGGAAGGGCCCGCACTCGAAGATCATCTCTGCCACTCCTGGCCTGGAGGAGTACCGGCAGATCCACCTTGCCGAGGACAACCCGGGCCGGTGGCCGGTGACCGACGGGGTGGAGACGTCGATCCCCGTCGACCGCAAGATCGACGGCGTCGCGGAAGTCACCTTCCACTCGGCGCTCTCCCCGCTGCTAGGGCGCAAGCAGACGCAGCTGGCGTACAAGGACGAGATCAACGTGTTCCGCCGTACTCTCCTCTACACCGGCCCGCCGAACTCGTCGCGCTGGTACGAGGTCGCCGGCCCAGGCGAGACCGTCGGTGCCCGTGCGATGGTCTACCTCCGCCGCAGGGACGGGGTCGGCGGCGGCGAGTTCCGGAAGTTCATCAAGGAGCAGCTCGTTCCCGCACTCGCCGGCACCGGTGTGCTCAAGGAGCTGCGTACGCAGACGTTCTTGCCCTGGATCGAAAAGCTCTGGGACACCCCGAACGTCGCACACGACAACCCCCACGACCAGCAGTTCCACGCCTCCGTCATCCTCGGGTTCACCGACACCGCGGCACGCGACGCCTTCTTCACCAGCAACGTGATCGAGGAACTCTCCAACCAGCTGGCACCACTCGCCTCCGCGATCCATGCGTACGACGTCGACGCCGCCCTCACCTACGTCAAGAACGGCGCCATCCTGCCGCACTACGAGCAGTAGCCGCATCAGGCGTCCCACAACAGAAAGAGCGTCACTATGCCTTCCCTCGATGAAGCAGTCGTCCTGGTCACAGGAGCAAACGGCGGCATCGGAACGCACTTCGTCCACCAGGCTCTCGCGCGCGGCGCGGCGAAGGTCTACGCCACAGCCCGCGCCCCGCGCACCTGGGACGACGAGCGCATCGTCCCCCTCACCCTCGACATCACCGACGCCGATTCCATCGCTGCGGCCGTTGCGGCAGCCCCAGACGTGACGATGCTCATCAACAACGCGGGCGCCCTCCCGCCGAGTGCAAGCCTCCTGGACGTGACCGAGGCCGACATCCGGGCGAACCTGGAGACCAACTTCTTCGGCCCTGTCTTCCTCGCCCGTGCGTTCGCGCCGGTCCTCACCGCCAAGCCGCAGTCCGTTCTCGTGGACGTCCACTCGGTTGCGAGCTGGTACGGATTCGGCGGCACCTACAGCGCCGGCAAGGCCGCGCTCTGGTCGGCCACCAACTCCCTACGGCTCGAACTCGCACCTCGAGGCGTCCACGTGACGGGCGTGCACATGGGGTACGTCGACACCCGCATGGCAGCGCACACGGACGGACCCAAGCTGCAGCCGGCCGACCTCGCGACCTTGGTCTACGACGCAGTCGAGGCCGGCGAGTACGAGGTCATCGGCGACGAGCTGACCGCCCAGGTCAAGGCAGCTCTGAGCGGCCCGGTCGAGGCGCTCTATCCGGAGCTCCGCGACCCGAAGGCTCCGCTCGTCGCCGTGGAAGAATAGGCGCGGCACTGTGGAGACCACACGGCCGGAGACCACACAGCAGACAAGGACGGCACCCATGCCACTCGCCTCCCAACGAGTCGGACGGCGCGAACGGAACAAGCAGGAGAAGCTCGACCGCATCACCGCCGCCGCCCGAGAGCTCTTCGCCGAGCGCGGCGTCGACGAGGTCACCACCCAGGAGATCGCGGACAAGGCCGACATCGGTGCGGGCACGCTGTTTCTGTACGCCAAGACCAAGGGTGAACTCCTCCTGCTCGTGCAGAACTCGATGTACGCCGACGCGCTCGCACAGGGCAGGTCGGCGGCCGAGACCGTCCCCGACGTACTCGACGCGGTGATGGCGATCGTCCGCCCGGTGGTGGAATGCAACCGCAAACAGATCGACAACGGACGGACGTACCTTCGGGAGATGGTCTTCGGCGACCCCGAGGAGCCGCATCACCGCGAAGCGCTCGGCCTGACCGTGCAGACCGAGCAGGCGATCGCCGATGTCCTCCAGCGGGACGAGCGCATCAGCGCCGCCGACGCCGCGACGCTCGCCCACATCGTGTCCGCGATCATGTTCGTCAGCATGGCCGCGACGATCAACGTCGCCAACCCGGTCGACGACGTCGTACAGGAGATCAAAGACCAGGTCCGGGTTCTGTTACCGAGGTGATGTCAGCCTCCTCACGGGTTGACGATCTGGTCGCCGACCAGGGCGAGGGTTTGGATGGCGGCGAGGCCGTAGAGGGCTGTGGTGTTGGTGGAGACCCACTTGGCGGCCTGGGTCGGGTTGAGGGTGGTGGTCACGTCTTCGGCGGTCCAGGGGAGCGTCGGCGCGTAGCCGTCACCTTTGTAGAACTCCGACCAGGCACGGGCTGCCAGGTCGTCACGGTTCAGTCGGACCGAGGCGTACGCCGTGAGTCGCGCGTGGCCCTGCCGCAGGATGAGGTTGCCGAAGTATGCCCCGCACTCCGCCGTCTGCTCTGCGCGGGTCGCGTTGAACAGCCGGCAGTACTGCAGCCACGCGGCCTCGAACGCGGGCATCTCCACCAGGTCGATCATCTCGGCGCAAATCTCCACCTCGCCGAACATGGCGCTCAGATGGGACACACTGACGATCTTCTCGGCCACAGGCGCGAAGCGACCCGTGTCGAGGTCGTAGAGCCCGCTGCCGGTGACGAACCCGTTCGGCATCGCCCCGATCGTCTCCATCGTCCCGAGCAGCTTGGCCTTCGCTACAGCAGCCTTAGGTCCTTGCCGCTCCCACTCGGTCAGCCAGGCAGCGGCCAGGCCGCTCCAGTCGGTGCCGAGGCCGATGGAGAGTGCATGCGGGTCAGGGGTGTACGGCTCGGTCCTGATCTTCCGCAGCGGGTCCAGCACCAGGAACGTCTTGTCCGAGTCCACCAGCTCCGACAGCAGGTCGCCGGTACGCTCGTCAGCCGTCAAGTAGTAGTAGAACCGCCGGTACGCCGCCGTACTGATCCGCTGCTGCTTCGCACTGTCCGCCCAGTGCTGTACGCCGTGCCGCGTACCCAGACCGGCCCACTGACCCAGGTGGTAGACGTCGACCTCACCAGTGTGCCGAGTCATCGCCTCCGCGAACCGGAAGATGTCGGCTCGCCCTGACCGCAGGAACGCGTACCAGAGCCACAGGTCCGGTGACAGCTCCGAGTTGTCCCAGGCGTACCCGCCCACGTCGTACCGCCACACCAGCCGGTCCTCGTCGAACGTGTGCATGATGTCGCCGTAGTCCCAGAACCCGTACCAGTGCCGCGACTCGACCTGCCCGCGGTAGTAGTCGAACAGGAAGTCCAGGTGGTCCTCGATCGCGTTCTTCGCGGGCACGGACCGGTCCACCGGGCTGAACAGCCCACCGAACACCCGGGAGCTCACCAGCTGATCCACCGGGTTGATGAGCTGCGGCGGCGTCCGTACCTGGTCGGCCAGGTCACCCAGCCGCGCAGCCGACGGCGTCGCCTCCAGCGCCCAGAACGTCAGCTCAGACGTCCGGGCGATCCCGTACGGCGTACCGAACGCGGGCTCGTAGTCCTCGTAGGTGATGTTGAGGCCCTCGAGCTGCTCCGGGTACGTGTCCTGGCCCATGCCATCGTGGTAGAACCGCGTGTCCATCGCACCGGCCGCCGGGGACCACAGCCACACGGTCACCTCGGCTTCCTCGGACGCCGCCTTCCGGACGTCCAGCTGCGTCGGGTGCCGCTGCCAGAAGTCCCTTAACCCGAAGGCGAAGCCGCCGCTCACGCCACCGACGTACCCGAGCCCGGACGCGCGCTTGCCCTGGTCGACGGAGACCCATCCGGAGCCTTTGGCAGTTCGCTTACGCACCGTGAACCCGTCCGCGGTCAACTGGCTCAGCGAGTAGTCACCCCACTCGGGGATGTACTGCAGCCGCGTCGTCACCCGCTGGTCCCACGTCGCCGGATCCGGCAGCTTCGTCCCGGCGATCTGCGCGGCCCGTACGACGGCGCCCGGGTCCCGCCGCAGGCCGGTGATGCCCTGCACCGCCTCGGACACCATCCCGTGTCCCTCGCCGACGAACCGGACATGCCGGTCGTACGCCGCGTCGCGCATCGGCACCGAGAAGCGCACGCCGAGCCCGGCGATGTAGTCCTTCTGTCCGTCGCGGTCGTAGACGAACGTGTGCACCATCCGCACGTTCTCCGCACCGGCGACGAAGTACAGCCGGACCGAGAACGGCAACCAACTCAGGCCCTTGCGTGACTTGTGCCGGCCTTCGATCCGTACGACGGCGCGCACCGGCCCGGACTGCTCCACGGTGACCCGGGTGATGTCGCTGTCGTACTGCTCGCGGACCACACCGCCGTCCTCATCGTCCGCGATCCTGTCCTGCTTGAGGTTGACCAGTTGGCCCTTGCTGGCGATCAGTACGTCGCCACGCCAGATGTGGCTGATCAGCTCCTTTCCGCTCTTCCGGATCCGCGCCTTGATCACGCCCGTGTCGACGTCGACGTACAGCTTCTCGTTCTTGACCGTGACGGGATGCGCTGGCGCAGTCGCCGTACCCGGGCCGAGCGTGTATGACTCAGCAGGTGCGTCCACAGCGATCGCGTGCGCACTCCACTTGAGAGAGCCGTCCGGCCAGTACGCGGTCGGCCAGCTCTGCAGCGGTACGTCGGCGCCGTCAGCGGACTTGAGTGCGAACGACTGGTTCGCTGGTACGGCGCCCTTCGGCCAAGGCGTGCCCCAGGTAGTGACAGCCGCTGTGGTGGGCTTGCCTTCGAGCCAGCTGAGCTTCACGTCGGGAGCTTCGGCAGCCGCGGCAGGTTGGATCTTGTCGAGCAGGGACACCGCAGGTACGGCGGCCATACCTGCTAGGACCGTACGTCGGGAGACCTCCATGCTGCACCACCTCTGTCAGGTCTGTGTTCGGGGATCAGGGTCAGGTTCTGGATCGCTGCCAGCGCGTACTGCGACGCACCGTTGGTACTGATGAACGCGGCCTCGTCGACCGGCATCAGCGCGCCGTCGACGGGAGTGGTCTTCCACTCGGCCGTGTCCACTGACAACTTGCGCCAGGCCAGCCGCGCCAGCTCCGGGTCACCGGTGCGTGCAGCCGCGTACGCAGCCAGTCGGCTGTGAGCCTGTTCTTGCGAGATGCCCTGCAACGGCTGACCGAGCTCTGCCTTCTGCTCCTCGGGCGAGAGCAGGTAAAGCCGGCAGTAGTCGAGCCATGCCTTCTCGAACCCCGGTACGTCGAGGTCCAGGTCGATGAGCTCGGAACAGATCTCGGGGAGTCCGAAGAGTGAGGACAGGTGGGAGACCGCGATGGTGTCCCGGCTGGTGTCGAAGCGCCCGGTGGACAGGTCCAGCCGCGCACTACCGGTCAGGAAGCCGTAGTGCAGCGCAGCGATGTCGGACATCGTTCCCACGAGCCGTGCACGGGCCCGCTCGTCTCCGTGTCGTTCCCATCGCGTGAGCCACGCAGCAGCCAGTGCACCCCAGTCCACCCCCAGCTCGATTGACAGCGCGTGCGGGTCGGGGGAGTAGACGTCCGGTCGTACCTTGCGCTGCGGGTCGACGACGAGGAACGCCTCCTCGATGGTCGCCAGCTCGTCCATCAGGTCACCTGTCCGCTCGTCTGCGGTCAGGTAGTAGTAGAAGCGCCGGTAGATCGCACTGGAGATCCGCACCTGCTTGCAGCTGCAGCCCCAGTGCTGCACGTTGTGCCGCGACCCCAGACCCTTCCAGCGGCCCAGGTGATGTACGTCGACCTCACCGGTGTGCCGCGTCATCGACTCGGCGAAACGGAACACGTCGGCCCGCCCGGTCCGCAGGTACTGGTACCAGAGCCACAGGTCGGGGGAGAGCTCCGAGTTGTCCCAGGCGAACCCGCCCACGTCGTACCGCCACGTGTGCCGGTCGCGGTCGTAGGTGTGCATGACGTCGCCGTAGTCCCAGAACCCGTACCAGCGGCGTTGCTCGCGCTGACCGACGTAGTACTGGAAGAGGAAGTTCAGCCGGGCCTCGATGTCCTGGTGGTCTGCAGTGGGCAGACTCCAGGTGCCGAACACACCTGCCGCCAGCAAACGCGCAGGAGAGACCGTGAGCAGTCCAGGCGAGTTGAGCAGCGCTACGTGTTCCGACAGCTCTTCAGCTGACGGTGTGGTGTCGTGGACGCACAGGCTGAGCTCATGCGTACGGGCGACACCGTGCGCGTTGCCGAAACCGGGCTCGTAGTCCTCGTAGGTGATCTCCAGTCCTTCGAGCTGTTCGGCGTACGTGTCCTGGTCCATGCCGTCGTGCCAGTAGCGCACGTCCATGGCCGGTGCGCTGGGCGACCACATCCACACGGTGGCCGTCGCTACGTCCGAGGCCGCGTTGCGGATGTCCAGCCGGGTCGGGTGCAGTTTCCAGAAGTCACGGAGCCCGAAGCCCAGTCCGCCGCTGACGCCACCGACGTACCCGTAGCCGGGTGCTCTGGTGCCGGACGGGATGGTGATCCACCCCTGTCCCGCTCCGGTGCGTTTGCGCAGCGTGAAGCCGTCCGCGCTGGTCTGGTCGAGGGTGTAGTCGTTCCACTGCGGGATGAGGTGCAGACGGTCGGCCACCTCCGGGTTGGGGATGTATTCGACAGCACCGCCGGCGACCTGGGTACGTCGTACCTCTTCGCCCGGATCGCGGCGTAGACCAGTCAGACCGCGGACTGCCTCGGTCAGGAACCCGGAGGGGCCCGCGAGCCGGATGTGGCGATTGTGCGGCTCGTCGCGCATGACCACGTCCGCACTGAGTCCCAGACCGGCCAGGAAGTCCCGATCCGGATCACCGTCCCAGACGAAGCTGTGCACGATCCGTACGTCGGCAGCGCCCGCGTAGAAGTACAGCCGCACCGAGAACGGCAGCCAGTCGCCGTGCTTGCCCTCGAGCCTGACGACGGCCCGCACCGGCCCGTCCTGCTCGACGGTGATGCGGTCCACGGTCGCCGTCGTTTGCTCGCGCGCTACACCCTCGTCAGGAGCGTCCTGCCGCAAGCTCACCAGCCGAACGTCCCGCACCACTTCCTGATCGTTGTAGCTGATCGACGCGATCAAGCCCGGCGGCTTCAGCACCCACGTCACCGCGCCCGTCGACACCCGCACCTCGCTGTCGACTCGCTCGACCACAACAGGACGGCGTGGTGCGGCCGGCGCACCGACGACCAGCTCGTACGACGACTCGGGCTGCTCGGACGGCCCGATCGCGTGCGCGGACCACTTCACCGAGCCGTCCGGCCACGTCGCAGTCGTCCAGCTCTGCACCGGCGTACCGTCGCACAACGCGAACTCGGTGCCCTCGGCAACCGTGCCTCGAGCCCACGGAACGCCCCAGGAAACACCTTGTCGACAAGGTGTTTCTAGCCACTGAACTGTGGTCATTCCTTCACCGAACCGATCAGGACGCCCTTCGCGAAGTGCTTCTGCAGGAACGGGTAGAAGAACAGGATCGGCAGTGTCGCGACCACCACGACCGCGAACTTCAGGCCCTGCTCCGGGAACGTCACCGTCTCCAGTTGCTGCAGCACGTTCGCCGAGTCCGCGTTCGCCGCGGTGAGCTGGCGGACGATCATCTGCAGCGTCCACTTCTTGCTGTCGTCGATGTAGAGCAATGGCGACATGTAGTCGTTCCAGATCCCGACCGCGTAGAACAGCGAGAACGTCGCGATGATCGGTTTCGACAACGGCAGCACGATCCGCAGGAACACGTTCAGCTCGTTGCACCCGTCGATCCGGGCCGCTTCCTCGAGCGCCTCCGGCAACTCCTGGAAGAAACTCTTCACCACGATCAGGTAGAACGGGTTGATCGCCAGCGGCAGCATCAGCGCCCAGTAGCTGTCCAGCAACCCGAGGTCCCGTACGACGAGGTACGTCGGGATCATGCCGCCGCTGAACACGAGCGTGAAGATCACCAGGTTCAGCACCAGCGCCCGCCCCGGCAAGAACTTCTTCGCCAAGGGATAGGCCATCGTCAGGGTCAGCAGCAGCTGGATCACCGTGCCGACCGCGGTCACCCCGACCGTGGTCAGCAACGCGCGGACGAACGTGTCGGTGGAGAAGATGTAGTGGTACGTGTCGGTGACGAACTTGTGCGGCCACAGGAAGAACGGCCGCGAGCTGATCTCGGACTCGGTCGCGAACGATCCGGCGAGCACGTAGAGCAGCGGAAGCACCGTGACGAGAGCCAGACCGGTCAGGAACACGACGTTCAGTACGTCGAAGATCCGGCTCCCGACGGAGTCGTAGTAGCGCACGCGCTGTTTCATCGGTCCTCCTCTCAGAACAGGCCGCGCTGGCCCATGCGCTTGGCCAGCAGGTTGGAGCCGAAGATCAGCACGACGCCGATCACGCCCTTGAACAGACCGACGGCGGTCGCGTAGCTGAACGAGCCCTGGGTGATGCCGATGTAGTACACGAACGTGTCGAACACGTCCGCGACGTCACGGTTCAGCGACGTGGTCATCAGCCAGATCTGCTCGAACCCGGAGTCCATCAGATGCCCGGACGTCAGGATTGCCATCACCACGATCGTCGGCCGGATCGCCGGCAGCGTGATGTGCCAGAACTGCCGCCACCGCCCGGCGCCGTCCACTCGAGCGGCCTCGTACAGCTGCGAGTCCACGCCCGCCAGCGCGGCCAGATAGATGATCGTGCCCCAGCCGGTCTGCTTCCACAGCAGCTGCAGCACGATCAGCGGCCGGAACCAGTCCGCCTGCGCGACGTAATCCGTCTTCTGCCCGCCGACCAGGCCGTGGATCCAGTTCGCGATCACACCGAAGTCCACCGAGAACAGCAGGTAGGTCAACGAGGCGACGATTGTCCACGACAGGAAGTGCGGAATGTAGACAAGTGACTGCACGGACCGCTTCAGCACGTTGACCCGGAGCTCGTTGAGCAGCAACGCGACGACGATCGGCGCCGGGAACACGAAGACGATTGTCAACAATGCGAGCAGCAGCGTGTTGAACATCAGCCGGCCGAAGTCCGGCCCGGTGAACAGCTCCTGGAAGTGCTTCAGCCCGACCCATTCGCTCCCCGAGTAGCCGAGGAACGGCACGTAGTCCTTGAACGCGATGGTGAGGCCGTACATCGGCAGGTACTTGAACACCACGAAGTACGTCAGGCCGGGCAGGAGCAACAGGTACAACCAGCGGTAGCGCCAGAGGTTGTGCGTACGGCGTCTGCGCCGCGGGGCGGACGCCGGCCGCGAAGAATCCGCGGCTGGCTGTACCACCTCCGGCACCAGGTCGGTGGCCATCGATCAGCCGCCGGCCTTGGCAGCCAGGTCGTTGACCTCCTTGACGATGTCCGTGCCGCCGCTGTCGTACCAGCGCTTGATCTGCGCCTTCAGCTGGTCCTCGGTGATCGCACCGGACAGGTACTTGATCCGCGCGTCCGGGATGATCGTGTCGAGCGTCTGCCCCTTCGCCACCGAGGTCGGCGCGATGATGCTCAGCGCGGGGTTGAACACCGCTGTCTTCAGGTCCTCGTTCATCAGGACGTCGAACTTCTCCCGCATCTTCCGGCTGGCCTCGTCGTTCGGCCGCAGCGCGTACGCGCCCAGCCCGACCGACGCCCGGGTGCCGAGCTGGATGAAGGCCTTGTCCACGTCGTTCTGGATCGCCTTCACCTTGGCGTCGTCCTGGTTGATCGGTACGGCGTACTTGCCGTCGGCCTTGAAGTTGCGGCCCTCGATCCCGTTGGTGAGCAGGATCGAGCCCTCCTTGGACTCGAGCTTGTCCAGCGTCTGCAGCACCTGGTCGAGTTGCTCCTCGGTCCGGATGTGCTGCTTGGAGATCGCCATCACCATGTTGTAGCCGGTGAACGGATACGAGTGCTTCTGGCCGTCCGGACCCTTCAGGTTGCCGACCAGCGTGACCTTGTCGAAGTCCTTCGGGTTCTTCTCCTTGAACAGGTCGAGCAACTGGGTCGCCCGCACGTTCACGTCGATGATCATGCCGCCCTTGCCCTGCACGAACGGGTCGTTCCAGTTCGCGCTGTCCAGCGTGGCGAAGTCCGGGTTCACCAGGCCCTCGGAGACCCACTTGCGCAGCCACTGGTTCGCGGCCAGGAACTCCGGGGTGTCGAAGCCCGGCACGAGCTTGCCGTCCCGCTCACCCCAGCCGTTCGGCGCGCCGAACCAGGTCTCGATCACGTCGTACGGGCTGGCGCTGGCGTAGTTGCCTGGCCACTTCGGGATGATCAGGCCGTAGGTGTCCTTCTTGCCGTTGCCGTCCGGGTCCTTCTCGGCGAACGCCTTCGCGATCGTGTACAGGTCCTCGACGCTCTGCGGTTCCTTCAGGCCGAGCTTGGCCAGCCAGTCCTTGCGGATCACGATGCCCGAACGCAGCAGCGGCCGGACCCGGTAGATGCCGTACGTCTTGCCGTTGGTCTGCGTGTTCTTCGCGGTCTGCTCGTTGGCCGGCTTCAGGTTCTGGTACTTGTCGAGCTTGCCGGTCAGGTCCCAGAACGCGCCGGCCTCGGCCGCCTTCACGAACGACGGGCTCTTCTCGTTCGCCACCATCACGTCCGGGATCTTGTCCGACGCGAGCGTGACGTTCGACTTGTCGCCGTACTCCGCGTTCGGCACCCAGGTGATCTGGAGCTTCTTGCCGATCAGTTTCTCGACCGCCTGCTGCAGTTCGCCGTTCGGGTCCGGCGCGGTGCCGAACAGCGGCGCCATCACCGTCAGCTCGGTACTGGCGGTCTGGCCGCCTTTGTCGTCGCCGCCGCCGGAACAGGCGGAGGCGGCGAGCAGTGCCGTCGACAGTGCGGCGGCGACGGCTACGCGCCGTCGGGAGAAGTTGGTCATTGGTTCCCTTTCAGGTGCAGGCGCGCTTCGTTCTCGGCGAAGAAGCGCAAGCAGAGCCAGGTGTCGAGCTGGATCCAGACGCCGCCGGCCAGGACGAACCCGAACACCGGGAACTTCACCGACACGAAGGCGATGGACACCGCGACGAACAGCAGGACCAGGGACGACGCCGGCCGCGCGAGCGCGACCAGCGATGCCTTGGGCAACAACATGCGGATCCCGAGGTCGTAGTGCACGGCCATCGGAAGCGCATACGCCGCGATCAGCCCGAGCGCGACGAGCGCCGCGAGGCTGGCCAGGCGGGGGAGTGCGGCCCCGAGCGCGGCGAAGTACAGGTAGTTGCCGACGAGGACGACGGCGGCCGCGACCAGGGGCAGTACGACGAGCGAACCGCGACGGAACTCCTGGCGGAACGCGGTACGAAAAGCAGGGAAGGCGTGAAACGATTCATCGGATGACCTGCGTCTAGCCAGGGAATATGCCGCGAGTGTGGCCGGGCCGATACCCAGAGCAATCCCGCCGAGCAGCGTGAAGAGGATCCACAGGGCGTTCAGCTTGATCACCCAAAGGACCTCGTCCGCAGCGCCGTACAGCTTGATGGCCCAGCCAGTGTTCATGCCGGTTCCTGCCTTGTTTCGGGGCGAAAAGTGATGTGACCGTATGGTTGAATCGTCTCAATGTCAAGGCTTGGGAAAGCGTTTGTCAGGGAGTGGTCACGGGGGTGCGCGAAGGCGGGGGTCAGGCCTGGGAGACGCGCAGGTTCGCGTACTCGCCGATCAACGGCGCCATTTGCCGCAAGCCGAGGCGGCCGCCTGGCAGGGGGTGTTCGTCGTGCCCGGTGAACGTGACGAGGTCGTTGACTGCAAAGGTGATCTCGCCGCGGTGGACGGTCAGGCGCAGGTGGTACGGACCGTCGGCGTCGGTGACGTCCGGGATCGGGTCGGCGCCCTGCGCGACGAGGTGGAACCCGTAACTCTTGCGCAGGTTGCAGGTGTGGAAGGCGCGCTCGGCCGGCCAACGTCTGCGGAAGTACGAGACGTGGTAGGTGTCGAGGTCGCCGTGGTGGTACTGCTCGTACGGCCCGGTGCGCGGCCGCAGGTCGAACAGATCCTCGCCGTGGCGGCCCTTGGCGTGGAAGAACAGGATGCACAGGCCGGGTTCGCGGATCGGCCAGAAGTCCCACTCGATCGTCACGTCCGGCGGGAAGTCCTCCGGGCACCACAGCACGACGTTCGCGTCCTGCCCGTCCGCCGCCGGCCGCACACTCTCCAGACGCAGCCGGCCGAGTGGGAACGACGTCGCGCCGTCGCCCTCGAGCCGGAAGCCGTCGAGATCGGCCGGCGACGCGAGCGGGTTCTCGTACAGGACCGTCATCAGCGCCGGCGCTGGAAGTCGCTCGACTCGCGGACGATCAGATCCGGCTGGAAGATCACCTGACGGTGCCGATGCCGCTCGGCCGACTCGACCTCTTCCTGCAGCAGTTCCATCGCGGTCCGCCCGAGCAACTCGGCCGGCTGCCGCACCGACGACAGCGGTACGGCGGCGGCGCGGGCGAAATCTATGTCGTCGTACCCGACGATCGCCATGTCCCGCGGGACCCGGAGGCCGGCGACCGCCATACCCTGCAGGAATCCGAGTGCGAGCAGGTCGTTGGCGAGGAACGCCGCGGTCGGCCGCGAGCGCGCCGGCAGCGCGGCGAGCTGTTCACCGATCGCGCGACCTTCGACCACGCCCATCACGTCGACCTCGTAGTGCCGCAGGTCGACGTCGCCCGTCTCCTCGGCGATCGCGGTGATACCGGCCTTGCGGTCCGCCACCTGCTGCATCGTGAACGGCCCGCCGATAAAGGCGATCCGGCGATGGCCGGACTCGATCAGGTGGTTCCCGGCGAGGCGTCCGCCGAGCTGGTCGTCGACCGACACCGAGCACAGCCCGCGGTCCGCCGTACGGTCGACGAGCACCACCGGCGTACCGCGATCGACCAGCGCGGTGAGCCGCGGATCGGTGCTGTCGAACGGCGTGATCAGGATGCCCATCACGCGCTGCTGCTCGAGCTGGTCGAGGTGATGTCCCTCGCGCACCGGGTCGGTCTTGCTGTTGCAGAGCATCACCACGGTGTCGTGCTCGTACGCCAGCGCCTCGGCGCCTTCGGCCAGGTCGGTGAAGAACGGGTTGGTGACGTCGAGCACCACCAGCCCGACGGTCCGGCTACGCCCCGCCCGCAGGTGCCGCGCCGCCTCGTTCCGCACGAACCCGAGCGCCTGGATGCTGTCCTGCACTCGCTGACGGGTCTCCGGCGCCACGATCCCCGGCCGATTGAGGAAGTTGCTCACAGTCCCCACCGAAACCCCGGCCCGCTGCGCAACCTCCTTGATGCTGGGCGTCGCCATCGTCCCCCGTCCAGCAGCCAACCCGGTCGCAACCAGTCTAGTCAGCCCCGATTGAATCGTCTAAATCACCCGACCTCCGCGTAGCGGACACCGCTTCGCGGCGGCTGTCTTGTCGGCGCCACCGGCGGCGCGCGGCTCCATCCGATCGATCACGCCCCGGCGGAGCACTCGTCTGCGGGTTTGCGGAACATATTTGGCACCAGGCGCACATTTGTTACCGCAAACCTGGGGTGTGAACGACTGTCTTGTTTGCTTCGGATGGGGCAGCGCGTCAGCGCAGTTCCTCCGGGGATAGCGGACCCATGTAACTCGTGGGTAACATGCCGGCATGGCGAGTCAGGTGTTGGGGTTGTGGGAGCGGCTGCGTGGGGTGCCGGGTGGGGAGCGGGTGTTTTCTTGGGGGTTTACCTGGAAGGCGCCGTACTTTCGGTCGGTGCGGCCGCGGTTCGTGCAGGTGAGTCCTAACTACGCGGCGTTGACGTTGCCCAAGCGGCGGGCGGTGTTGAACCACATCGGGACTGTGCATGCGATTGCTGTGTGCAACGGTCTCGAGGCGGCGATGGGGGCGTTGGCGGAGGCGACGGTGCCGGCGGGGAAGCGGTGGCTGCCGAAGGGGATGGAGGTCTCGTACCTCGCCAAGTCGACGTCCGACCTGACGTGTTCGGCGGAGACCGATCCGGAGACGTGGACCGCGGGACCTGACGTCCCGGTGCAGGTGAAGGCGACGCGTGACGACGGCACCGTGGTCGTCGAGGGCACGATTCACCTGTGGGTAACTGACAAGAAGTAAGGTCTCCGCGTGACTGAGCTGCGGGTGGTGGACGTTACCGAGGAGCACTTGGACTCGGTGTGGCAGGTGCGGACGCGGTCGTTCGGGATGGGCGGTGACCGCGACGAGTGGAACAAGACCGCGCGGAATTTCATCGTCGACGGTCGGTATCTCGGCGTCGTCGACGGTGACGAACTGGTCGCGGCGGCGCGGATCTGGCCGCACGAGCAGTGGTGGGGCGGGCGCCGGGTGCCGATGGGAGGCGTGGCCGGCGTCGTCGTCGCACCGGAGTACCGCGGTCGTGGGGTCGGCAGCCTGTTGATGCGCGCCGTACTCAACCGGTGCGCGGAGAAGGTCTATCCGCTGACGGCGCTGTATCCGGCGACGACCGTGCTCTACCGGCACCTGGGATACGAGTTCGCCGGGAGCCGGCATCTCTATACCTTCGAGGCCGCCGATCTGCGGACCCTGGGCGGCAGCGGTACGGCGGTGCGCAAGGCGGGCCGCGACGACGCGGACCTGTTCCTGGAGCTCGCGGCGAAGGTGCATGAGACGCGGCGCTCGAACGGCCCGCTGATCTGGCCGCGCGCCCAGGTCGAGTCCTGGCTGGAGGACGAGGGCAGCTTCGCGTATGTCGCCGAGGACGGCTTCGTCGTCTACAGGTGGTCCGACCGCAACCTCGCGGTCGAGGAGCTCATCGCCGGGTCGGAGGAGACCGCCCGCGCACTGTGGGCGACCGTCGGCTCGGGTGCGTCGATCGCGAAGACGGTGGAGGCATGCTGCCCGCCCTTCGATTCGATCCACCTGATCGCGGAGCACGAGGCGCTCGGCAAATCCTGGCAGAACCGGTGGATGCTCCGGCTCGTCGACGCTCCGGCAGCCCTTGCGGGACGGGGTTTCCCGGACGGCGTCGTACTCGAGGCGGACCTACGGATCGAC
Source organism: Kribbella sp. C-35 (assembly GCF_046549195.1). Lineage (NCBI taxonomy): Bacteria > Bacillati > Actinomycetota > Actinomycetes > Propionibacteriales > Kribbellaceae > Kribbella > Kribbella sp. C-35. The sequence continues at coordinate 654,412 of NZ_JAJPWG010000005.1, read as the reverse complement.
GACCCAGAACTGCCCGCGAATACCGGCGACTGGCACCTCTCGATCAGCAACGGATCCGCCACCCTCGCCCCGGCAGAGCCGTCAGGCGACGCACTCCTCCTCGGCCCGCGCGGACTGGCGGCGCTGTACGCCGGTACGCCGCTGGCCACCCTCCGCGGTGCCGGGCTGGTCACCGGGGGAGCGGCCCCCGCCGACTCGGCGTTCGACGCGGTGTTCGGCGGACCCGCGGCGTACATGCTCGACGACTTCTGAGTCCCGGCGCGCCGATTTCCAAACGCATATCGCCTCCGACTAGGGTTGTCGAACAAACGTTCGGAGGTGGTCATGCGGGTGCTCGGCGTCGACCCGGGACTGACCCGGTGCGGCCTCGGCGTCGTCGAGGGGACACCAGGGAAGCCGCCGGCGCTGGTCGCCGTCGGGGTGATCCGGACGCCGGCCGACCTGGACGTTTCCAAGCGCCTCGTGCTGATCGAGCAGGAGCTCGACGAGTGGATCTCCCGGCACCAGCCGGACGCGGTCGCGGTCGAGCGGGTGTTCGCGCAGCACAACGTCCGGACGGTGATGGGTACGGCGCAGGCCTCGGGCGTCGCGATGGTGGTCGCGGCCCGTCGCGGACTGCCGGTCGCGCTGCACACGCCCAGCGAGGTGAAGGCCGCGGTCACCGGATCCGGCCGCGCGGACAAGGAGCAGGTGACCACGATGGTCACCCGGATCCTCAAGCTGAGCGAGCGTCCGACGCCCGCGGACGCCGCGGACGCGCTGGCGCTGGCCATCTGTCAGGTCTGGCGTGGCGGAGTGGCGAGCAAACTGCAGGAAGCGGCCTCCAGCCGGGCGAATCTCGAGGCGGCGGCGCAGGCGCAGTCGCGGTTGCAGATGGCACGGTTGCGGGCTGCGGTGGCCGCCCAGCAGGGCAAGCGGTGAGAACGGGAGGTTGGCGATGATCGCCTTTGTACGTGGACCGGTGGCGGCCATCGGGCTGGACAGTGCCGTGGTCGAGGTCGGCGGGATCGGCCTGCAGGTGTACTGCGACCCGGGCACACTGGCCGGTTTGCGCCCGGGGCAGGAGGCGCGGATCGCCACGTCGATGGTGGTCCGCGAGGATTCGCTGACGCTGTACGGGTTCGCCGACGACGACGCGAAGAACCTGTTCGAGCTCCTGCAGACCGCGTCCGGCGTCGGGCCGAAGCTCGCTCAGGCGGCGCTCGCGGTGCTGAGCCCGGACCAGTTGCGCCAGGCGGTCGCGACCGAGGACCTCGCCGTACTGGTGAAGGTTCCGGGCATCGGTAAGAAGGGTGCGCAGCGGATCGTGCTGGAGCTGAAGGACAAGATCGGTGCGCCGTCGAGGACGGTGACCGGCCGGCCGCTGCAGGCGCAGGAGGCGTGGCGCGACCAGGTGCGGGCCGGTCTGGTCGGTCTCGGCTGGTCTGCCCGCGATGCCGAGGACGCGGTCACCGCGGTGTCGCCGCTCGCCGCCGACAACCCGAATCCGTCCGTTCCCGACCTGCTGCGCGCTGCGCTCCGCGTGCTCTCGAAGGCGTAAACGATGGAAGACAACGTTCGCCCACTGGTCTCCGCCGACGCGGTGGACCTCGAGGAACGCAAGATCGAGTCCGCGCTCCGGCCGCGCACACTGGCCGAGTTCGGCGGTCAGCGGCGGGTCAGCGAGCAGCTCGAGCTGGTGCTGCACGCGGCTCGTGGCCGCAACCGCACGCCGGACCACGTCCTGCTGTCCGGTCCGCCCGGGCTCGGCAAGACCACGCTCGCGATGATCATCGCCAGCGAGATGGCCGCTCCACTGCGGGTGACCAGTGGTCCGGCGATCCAGCACGCCGGCGACCTGGCCGCGATCCTGTCCGGGCTGAGCGAGGGCGAAGTCCTGTTCCTGGACGAGATCCACCGGATGTCGCGGCCCGCGGAAGAGCTGCTCTACATGGCGATGGAGGACTTCCGGGTCGACGTGATCGTCGGCAAGGGACCGGGCGCGACCGCGATCCCGCTCGAGATCCCGCCGTTCACCCTGGTCGGCGCGACCACGCGGGCCGGCCTGTTGCCGGGGCCCCTGCGCGACCGGTTCGGATTCACCGGTCACCTGGAGTTCTACGAGTCCGTCGAACTGGAGAAGATCGTGAACCGGTCGGCCGCGCTGCTCGAGGTCGACATCACCCCGGAGGCCGCGACCGAGATCGCGTCCCGTTCCCGTGGGACGCCGCGGATCGCGAACCGGCTGCTCCGCCGGGTCCGCGACTACGCGGAGGTCCGGGCGGACGGCATCATCACGCTCGCCCTGTCGAAAGCGGCCCTGGACCTGTACGAGGTGGACAAGATGGGCCTCGACCGGCTGGACCGGTCGGTTCTGGACGCCCTGTGCCGCCGGTTCGGGGGCGGACCGGTCGGTCTTTCCACGTTGGCGGTTGCGGTCGGCGAGGAACGTGAGACTGTGGAGGAAGTGGCCGAACCGTTCCTGGTCCGGTCGGGCTACCTGGCCCGTACGCCGCGTGGTCGTGTCGCCACGCCCGCGGCCTGGCGGCACATCGGGCTCAAGGTCCCGAAGGGCGCGACGTTCGCGGACACGCTCTTCGACACCGATGAGGACTGAAGGAGTTCAACCTCAACTGAACACGACGACCGCCGGGGAACCTCCGCCGGTGCCGGAACGTAGACACTGCGTAACGTAGACGCTGCGTAGCGACCAGTAGTGAGTAACGCAAACGTGACCCGGCGTCATGCGGCAGTTGTTGACGCGCGGCGTTAGACTCCCCGGTGGCCTGACCTCCAGGTCTTCCGCCGCGACCTGCGCAGATGTGCGGTGCACGCCTTACAACCGACCCGACGAAGGATTCTGAGACCCGATGCAACTCCTCGCCGTACCGATGGCCTCCTCCGGGGGTGGCGGCATCACGCTGCTGCTGCCGCTGATCCTGATCGTCGGAATGATCTGGTTCATGAGCCGCTCCCAGCGTAAGCAGCGTGAGCGGCAGGCACAGACCGTTGCCTCGCTGACCCCCGGGACCAAGGTGATCACCACCAGCGGCCTGGTCGGCATCGTCGAGGAGACCGACGACGAGTACGTGACGTTGGAGATCTCCGAGGGCGTACTGGTCCAGGTCGTCAAGGCCGCCGTCGGCCGGGTGATCCCGGAGGAGGACGCCTCCGCCGACGAGGCCGAGACCTCCACCGAGGCCACTGAGGCCACCGCAGCCGACGAGACCGCCGACGCCGACGCTGCGTCGACCCGGGAAGAGGCTGACGACGACGCCGCGAAGGTCGACGTACCGGATGCGGGTAAGGCCGGTGACAAGGCCGACGGCAAGGTCCAGGACACGCCGAAGCTGCCGCCGACGCACACCGAGAACTGATTCTTCCGTCCCAACGGCCTGCGGCGCGGCGTTCGGCGTCCACCTGACGGTGCGGCGCGCCCAGAAGTACAAAGGTTGAAACTGACGTGGCAACGACTTCGACATCCCGCCCCGGGCGGAGCCTGATCGGCTTGCTGGTGGTCGTGGTTCTGCTGTTCGGGATCATGGCGCTGACCAAGACCTGGAAGCCCAAGCTCGGGCTGGACCTGCGGGGCGGCACGACCATCACGCTGACCGCGAGCACGATCGCCGGCAGCGGCAAGGTCACCGCCGACCAGCTGACCGAGGCCAAGAACATCATCGGCCAGCGGGTCAACGGCGCGGGTGTCGCCGAGTCCGATATCACCACCTCCGGCGGGAACCACATCAACGTGGCCGTGCCGGGTGCCACGAAGGAGTCGCTGGTGCAGCAGGTCGGTCAGACCGCGCTGCTCTACTTCCGGGTCGTGTACGGCTCGGACGCCGCCGCGCCGCAGCCGACCCCCACGACGACCCCGTCGACGACGCCGAAGCCGAGCACGACGCCGAAGGCCACGACGACGCCGAAGCCGAGCGCCACGATCAAGCCGAGCGGCACGACCAGCACCACGCCGAAGGGCCGGGCCTGGTCGAGCGCGCTCGGCGGGGCGACGCCGACGCCGACCCCGAAGGCCAGTACGACGCCGACCGCGAAGCCGAGCGCCACGCCGTCAGCGACACCGTCGACGCCGGCCACCGGGGGAGACCCGCTGAACTACACGCCGGACGCGGCCACGCAGGCGGCGTTCGCGGCGTACAAGTGCGGCGACAAGCAACTCGACGACCCGAACAAGGCGATCTTCTCCTGCGACCGCCAGGGCACCTACAAGTACCTGCTCGGCCCGGCGATCCTGAAGGGCACCGACCTGTCGGACGCCTCGGCCGGCATCCCGCAGAACGGTCTGCAGTGGCAGGTGAACCTGAAGTTCACCGGTGAGGGCGGCGACAAGTTCCTCAAGGCCACCACGGCGATCTCGCAGCGCGGCCAGGGCCAGAACCTGTTCGCGATCGTGCTCGACGGCGAGACCATCTCGACCCCGAGCGTGGACAACCCGATCCCGGGCGGCCAAGCGCAGATCACCGGTACCTTCACCGAGGCCGAGGCCCGCGACCTGGCGAACGTGCTGAAGTACGGCGCGCTGCCGGTCAAGTTCGACATCTCCTCGGTGGAGACGGTGTCGCCTCAGCTCGGTGGTGACCAGCTCTCCGCCGGCATCTGGGCCGGACTCATCGGTCTGGCGCTCGTCGTCGTGTTCTGCTTCCTCTACTACCGCGGTCTCGGCATCGTGGTGGTGCTCTCGCTCGCGGCTGCCGGCGTACTCACCGGATCGCTGGTGCTTCTGCTCGGCAAGGCGATCGGGTTCACGCTGACGCTGGCCGGTATCGCCGGATTGATCGTGGCCGTAGGTATCACCGCCGACTCGTTCATCATCTACTTCGAACGACTCCGCGACGAGGTCCGTGAGGGCCGTAGCCTGCGGTCCTCGGTCGAGACCGGCTGGGCCCGTGCCAAGCACACGATCATCGCGGCCGACTCGATCTCGCTGCTCGCCGCGCTGGTCCTGTACGTCCTGGCGATCGGCAGCGTCAAGGGCTTCGCGTTCACGCTCGGCCTGACCACGCTGATCGACCTGGTCGTGGTGTTCCTGTTCACCAAGCCGGTGGTCACGCTGCTGGCCCGGACCGACTTCTTCGGCCACGGGCACAAGCTGTCCGGCCTGGATCCGGAGCATCTGGGCGTCGAACGACTGCCCGGACAGACGAAACCGTCGGCCCGGCCGCGGAAGACGCCGTCGACGCGCAAGCCGGTCGGAGGGGAGGTCTGATGTCGAAGCTCGGACAGATCGGTGCCAAGCTGCACCGCGGTGACGTCTCCTACGACTTCATCGGCCACCGCAAGTTCTGGTTCAGCCTCTCGGCGGTCCTGGTCATCATCTCGCTGGCCGGCCTGTTCGTCCGCGGGCTGGCGCTCGGCATCGAGTTCAAGGGCGGCGTCGAGTACGACGCCAAGGTCAAGGTCACCGACCACACCGTGCAGGACTTCGGCGACGCCGTGAAGGCGACCAATGCGAAGGACCTCGGCGACCCGATCGTCACCACGATCAACAACGAGAAGGTCCGGGTCCAGACCAAGCCGCTGGCCCAGAACGACATCGCCACCGTACGCGCGGCGATCGCCAAGGAGGCCGGCATCCCGGCCGACCAGGTCACCTCGCAGCAGATCGGCGCCTCGTGGGGCCAGCAGATCGCGAACAAGGCGATCCTGGCGCTGATCGTGTTCCTGGTCCTGGTGTTCTTGGTGATCTGGGGCTACTTCCGGGAGACGAAGGCCTCGATAGCCGCGATCATCGCGCTGATCCACGACGTCACGATCACGGTCGGTGTGTACGCGCTGATCGGGTTCGACGTCACGCCGGCCACGGTCATCGGCGTACTGACGATTCTCGGTTACTCGCTGTACGACACCGTCGTGGTGTTCGACAAGGTCCGGGAGAACACCCGCGGCATCACCGGGTCGAACCGGTACACCTACTCGGACGCGACCAACCTGGCCGTCAACCAGACCGTGGTCCGGTCGATCAACACCACGGTCACCGCGCTGCTGCCGGTGGGCGCGATCCTGGTCGTCGGCACCGTGGTCCTCGGCACCGGTCCGCTCAAGGACCTGTCGCTGGCGCTGTTCGTCGGTATCGCGGTCGGTGCGTACTCGTCGATCTTCATCGCGCCGTCGCTGCTCGCGGTCTTCAAGGAGCGCGAGCCGGGCATGCAGGCGCTGAACAAGCGGGTGACCGCGAAGAAGGCGCAGCTCGCTGCGGCTGCGGCCGCTCCGGTGAGCGTGGCGACGGCCGGCGCCCCGGCGGGTGCCGCCGCGCGTTCCGACGTACAGGACACGCCCCGGAAGGCGGACCGGGCGACCGGGACGGCTCCGACGCCGTCGTCGCGGCCGATGAAGGCGGCGGCCGCCGGGCGTCCGCAGCCGACGCGCAAGCCGCGGTCGAAGCGCGGTAAGTGATGCGGTCGCTCGAGCAGGTCCTCGCGGACGGTATCCGCGACATCCCGGACTACCCGCAGGCGGGGGTGGTGTTCAAGGACATCACCCCGCTGCTGGCCGATCACACCGGCTTCGGCCAGGTCGTCGAGGCGCTGGCGGCGGTCGGGAAGGACGACGACGGCAGACCGGTCGTAGACAAGGTGGTCGGGATCGAGGCGCGCGGGTTCATCCTGGCGGCCCCGGTCGCGCTCGCGCTCGGCGCCGGGTTCGTGCCGGTGCGGAAGAAGGGGAAGCTGCCGGCGGCGACGTACGAGGAGTCGTACGCGCTGGAGTACGGCGAGGCGACGATCGAGGTGCACCAGGACGCGTTCGCTCCCGGTGACCGCGTCCTCGTCATCGACGACGTCCTGGCCACCGGCGGCACGGTCGAGGCCTGCCTGCGGCTGATCCGCCGCTGCGGCGCCGAGGTGCTCGGTACGGCGGTGTTGCTGGAGCTGTCGTTCCTCCCGGGCCGCAAACGCCTCGAAGGCGAAGCCGTCAGCGCCCTCGTCACCGTCTGAAATCGCGTCCGAATTCGGGCAAACTCTCCGTCGCCGCCGGGTTACCCGGCGTGTTGTCCACAGGCGGTTCTGCCTCGTTGGACGCTGGCCTCTAGACTGGTGCCCTGTCGGCGGAGGGACACAACGTGGGCGAAGACCCGGCGATGACATCTGCGGTGCCGAACGCCGTACCGCAGGAGCCGCCACGCGCGCCGTCACCGGTGCGCCCGGCTCCCGTGTCGCCGCCGCCTGCGTCCCAACCGCCGCGGATCGCGCCGGCCCGGGTCCGCGCCCGGCTCGCCCGCCTCGGCGGCACCCGGCACCCGAATCGGGCGCCGATGCTCGAGCCGCTGTTCCGGGTGGTCCGCGCGACCCACCCGAAGGCCGATCTCGGCATGATCGAGCGCGCCTACCGGACCGCGGAGAAGTACCACACCGGCCAGATGCGCAAGAGCGGCGACGCGTACATCACGCATCCGCTCGCGGTCGCCACCATCCTCGCCGAGCTCGGTATGACCGCGACCACGCTGTGCGCCGCGCTGCTCCACGACACCGTCGAGGACACGCCGTACACGGTGGACGAGCTGACCCGCGACTTCGGCGAAGAGATCGCCATGCTGGTCGACGGCGTCACCAAGCTCGACAAGGTGCGGTACGGCGAGTCCGCGCAGGCCGAGACCATCCGCAAGATGGTCGTCGCGATGTCCAAGGACATCCGGGTGCTGGTCATCAAGCTGTCCGACCGGCTGCACAACATGCGCACGCTCGGCTCGCTGCGCCAGGAGAAGCAGGAGCGGATCGCCCGCGAGACGCTGGAGATCTACGCCCCGCTGGCGCACCGGCTCGGTATGAACACGATCAAGTGGGAGCTCGAGGACCTGGCGTTCTCGACCCTGCACCCGAAGGTGTACGACGAGATCGTCCGGCTGGTCGCCGAGCGCGCGCCGTCCCGCGACGAGTACCTGGCGACCGTGATCGACCAGGTGCACGAGGATCTGCGCCTCGCCAAGGTGAAGGCGACGGTCACCGGCCGTCCGAAGCACTACTACTCGATCTACCAGAAGATGATCGTCCGCGGCCGCGAGTTCGGGGACATCTACGACCTGGTCGGCATCCGGGTCCTGGTCGAGTCGGTCCGCGACTGTTACGCGGCGCTGGGCATCATGCACGCGCGGTGGAACCCGGTCCCCGGCCGGTTCAAGGACTACATCGCGATGCCGAAGTTCAACATGTACCAGTCGCTGCACACCACGGTGATCGGGCCGCAGGGCAAGCCGGTGGAGCTGCAGATCCGGTCGTTCTCCATGCACCGCCGCGCGGAGTACGGCATTGCCGCGCACTGGAAGTACAAGGAGGACCCGTCGTCGGTCGCGCCGGCCGCGCCGAGCACCGAGATCGGCGGGCCGAACGACATGCCGTGGGTGCGGCAGCTCGTCGACTGGCAGCGGGAGACCTCCGACCCGTCGGAGTTCCTCGACTCGCTGCGGTTCGAGATCAACAACGCCGAGGTCTACGTCTTCACCCCGCGTGGCGACGTGATGTCGCTGCCGACGGGGTCGTCGCCGGTCGACTTCGCGTACGCCGTGCACACCGAGGTCGGCCACCGCTGTATCGGCGCCCGCGTCAACGGGCGCCTGGTGCCGCTGGAGAGCACCCTCGAGAACGGTGACGTCGTCGAGGTCTTCACCTCGAAGGCGCAGGGCGCGGGTCCGTCGCGGGACTGGCTCACGTTCGTCAAGAGCCCGCGTGCGCGGAACAAGATCAAGCACTGGTTCTCCAAGGAGCGCCGCGACGAGGCGATCGAGCACGGCAAGGACGCGATCGCGAAGCAGCTCCGCAAGGAGGGCCTGCCGCTGCAGCGCCTGCTGTCGCACGAGACCCTTACCGCAGTCGCGAACTCCCTGCGGTACCCGGACGTGACCGGTCTGTACGCCGCCGTCGGCGAGCAGCACGTGAGCGCGCAGGCCGTCGTACGGCGTCTCATCGAGACGTACGGTGGCGAGGAGGGTGCTGCCGAGGATCTCGCCGAGGGCATGCGGCTGCCGGCCAGCAAGGAGCGGCGGAAGCGGACCGCGCGCGGCGACGCCGGTGTCATCGTCAAGGGCGCGACCGATGTGCTGTCGAAGCTGGCCCGGTGCTGTACGCCGGTGCCGGGTGACGAGATCATCGGCTGGATCACCCGCGGCGCGGGCGTCTCGGTGCACCGCGCCGACTGCGCGAACGTGGAGAACCTGAAGACCCAGCCCGAGCGCATCGTCGAAGTCGAGTGGGCGCCGACGGCGCAGTCCGTCTTCCTGGTCGCGATCCAGGTCGAGGCGCTGGACCGCGCCCGCCTGCTGTCGGACATCACCCGGGTGCTGTCGGACTACCACGTGAACATCCTGTCCGCGGCTCTCACCACAACCCGCGACCGCATCGCGAAGTCCCGCTTCACCTTCGAAATGGGCGACCCAACCCACCTCGGCCACGTCCTGAAGGCAGTCCGCTCGGTCGAGGGCGTCTTCGACGTCTACCGCGTCACACAGTAGGCGCCGGTGGGCGACTGGTTCCGTGGTTCGGCCGACGGGCCGGGCCTGAAGCTGTACAACGGGGCGTCCTCGATGTTCCTGGACGTGCTTGCGCTGCCTGCGTGTGAGCTGGCGGAGACGGCGTTCGAGCGTGGGTTTGCGTTGCTCCTGTGCAACTCCCGGGTCGGGCTGGGGAACGCCGGGTTCGATCTGGACGAGCTGCCGTGGCCGGCTACCGGGTGGGAGGCGGAGCGAGACTTCCTGCTGCGTGTGGTTCGGCTCGCGGCGGCGCGGTTCCGGTGGGAGCTGCTGAGTTACGAGCCGCCTCCCATCGAGGTGTATCTGGCGGAGTACGAGCGGCTGGTCCTGGACTTCAGCCCGCCGGCCGAGCCGGTTGGGCTGCCGCGGCTCTGGGATCCGGAGCCGGTGGAGGCTGCGTTCGTCCGTTGCCCTGAGCATGGGTTGTACCTCGGCGACTACGCGGACTGCCGGCTCTGTTTGTGAGGGTGGGGACACTGCAGATATGAGCCGTGTCGGGCGTCGCGCGTTTCTGGTCGCGGGTGTTGGGTTGCTGGCTGGGTGCAGTGATTCGTCAGCTCAGAATCAGCCGAGTGCAACGCCCTCTGCTCCTTCATCGACACCCAGTTCGCCGCCGACGTCCAGCGCACCGGCGACGCCGTCGCCCGCGCCCACGGTTGTGCTGCCCTCCGTGCAGAGCTGGGTGGCAGGGCCGGGGGAGATCCAGCCGCAGGTGAAGAAGCTTGCGGTGGCGGCGGTGGTGAAGCTCCTGCAGCCGACGGATACGCGGGCGGTGATCGAGGTGATCGACGCACAGTACGGCGGCATCTTGAGCGACTCGGCCAGCGTGCTGGTGCCGTGCCGCGTGTACTCGATCCGACAGAACCGTTTGATCAGCGGCGGTACGACGGTCGACGTACGGCTGAGCAAGTCGTCACAGGGGACCTGGCGGGTGACCGCGACGCATCCGGCTCAGCCCGGTGCGCCTGTCGCGAGCCTCTCGGCCGCCGCGCGGCAGGTACTCGCCAACGAGCAGATCCTGTTGCCGCCCGCATCCGCTGCGGACATCCGCTCGGGGCAGGTGCATGACAGCGTGCTCACCACGATGCTCGAGCTCGCCAAGACCTATCGGATCGGCGTCAGCGTGATCCGCTCTGGCCACCCGACCAACGTATTCGGCACCGACCGCCCGAGCGATCACCCCCGCGGCCGCGCATTCGACACCTGGCAGATCGACGGCCACCCGGTCGTGTCGCCGTCAACGTCCCGCGCACTCGTCACGTCGTACATGCGCGCCACCGAGTCCCTGGGCTCGTACAACGTAGGCGGCCCCTACCAACTCCCCGGCACGGCGTACTTCTCCGACCAAACCCACCACGACCACATCCACGCCGGCTTCCGCGCCTAGTCCCATTCCCAGGTGATTCCTACTGTGCCGGGGTCTGCGGAGGGTTCGATGACGTGGACTCGGGCGTCGGGGGTGAGCATCAGGTCGCGGTGTAGCAGGTTTGGGCCGGAGGTGTGGCGGCGGCGGATCTCGTGGACGCGGACCGGCAGTGCGGCTCGGTCGAACTGCACCTCCAGCACGTAGTGCATCCCGCCCCACTCGCTGAACCGCTGGTACTCCGTCGCCGGCAGCCCCGTGCGGTCCTCGATCTCGTAGCGCACGACGGCCGTCTCGCCGACGGCGAGGACCCGGTCGAGCAACAGTTCCCCGAGCATCGCGCCGGCCTCGGGGGAGCGGGCGATCCGGCCGGTTCGGCAACCACTCAACGCCCGCAAGGCGAGCTGCTCGGCGTCGCAGCCCGGCTCGCCCTGGTGCGCGATGATCAGCCGATCCACCGGCTGTACGGCGACCACGCTCTGGATCACCCGCCGGCTGTGCGCGCTTCGGTCCGCGCCCAGCCGGACCTCTTCGAGAACGGTCACGTTGCGCAGCCTGCCGTGGGCGTCGCGGCGGAGCCGGTCGAGCAGTCGGGTGAGGGCCTCGGCGTAGTCGACGACGGCGTACGGCTGCGGCGTCGTCTCCGGCTCGGTTCGCGCCGGAGGGATCCGTCCGGTCAGCCAGCCGGGCGGCACCTGGAGGAGGTCCTCGAGCGCCGTCACGATCGCCAGCGAATCCTCGCGGGGGACCCGGCGGCCGCTCTGCCAGGTGCTGAGCGTGGCGACCCCGACGTGCAGCCCGCGGTCGGCCAGGTGGGTCCGGATCCGGTTGAGGGCCAGCCCGCGGCGGGCGATCGCCTGCCGCAACGCCTCCGCGAACGACGCTTCCGGAGTCACCGCACGGACTTCGACCGGCTTGATCATGGCCCCACGCTCCTTCAGGGCAGCAGTGTAAACATTCACAGCACCCGCTGACACTGCCTCGTCACGCATCGTTCACGCGTCGTTGCCGTTCACACCCCGGATCCGAGTTCTTGCCGCGCCGCGATCCCGTCCCGACGATGGACTCCGCCCACTCCGCAGTACCCCTCTCGAAGGAGGACTCATGCGCAGGCTCCGCCCTAGGCCTCGTCGCACCTGGTCGTTGCTCCTGGCCACGATTCTCGGTCTGGTGACGCTGGCCCCGCTCGCCCCGCCGGCCTCGGCCGCACCCAGCAGCTACTACCTGAACGTCACCGGCCAGGCCCAGCAGAAGTCGAACTGGTGCTGGGCCGCGAGCGGCAACAGCATCGCCGCGTTCTACGGCCGCTCGTACTCGCAGAACCAGTTCTGCAACCTTGCCTTCGGCTACTCGATGAACGGCACCTGCCCGAACAACCAGGCCACGCTCGGCAACGACCAGAACGCCTTCCGGGCGATCGGGATCAGCGCCGGCAGCTACGTCTCGTCCACGCTCGGCTTCAGCACGCTCGTCACCGAGATCGCCGCCGGCCGCCCGGTGATGACGCGGATCGGCTGGACCTCGGGCGGCGGTCACATGATGGACATCATCGGGTACGACGCCTCCGACTCGACCATCGAGTACTACAACCCGTGGCCGGACGATCCGCGCTACAACTACTCGACCTACAACTGGTACCGGTCCAACTCGCAGTTCACCTGGACGCATTCCCTGTACCGGATCGGAGCCTGACATGCGCCGCCCGAAGAACGTCCTGCTCCGCTGCGCCGCCGTACTCGCTGCTGGTCTCGGTTTCACGTTCGCCGCCGCCGGTCTGGCCGGTGCGGCAGGTCCGCAGCCGGTCGCGCCGACGGAGTTGTCCAAGGCAACTAATGCCGCGCGTTCGTCCGAGGCGCTGAGCCTGCTGGGCAAGGCCGGCGGTACGGCGAAGGCCGTGGCGAGCGTCGCGCGGGACACGCAGCCGATCTACGCACTCAACCCTGCCTTCGTGCGTGACGCTGCGGCGCCGGTCGCGACCTTCTGGTACGCCGCGACCACTGCGGCGCAAGGTGGTCGGACGTTGACCGTCTTCACCACGCCGGACGCGAAGGGCGCGTGGCATGCCGTGAACGTGGCCTCGGGCAACACCGAGGCGCGGATGGTGTCGGCTGCCGCGGGTGCGCTTGTGTTCACCGAGCCTCAGATCGGCGCGTGGTACACCCTCTCCGGCACTCAGGTGCGGCCCCTCAACCAGTCGGCCATCAAGTCGATCGGCGCCCGACCGATCACCGTCACCGCCTACCAGGAGCTCGTCTCCAACCGCTACTCCGACAAGCTCCCGGGCACGCACTACAACGACGTCGGCATGGCTGGCGGCTACGACCCCAACAGCTCGGCTACGGCCGCCGCTGAGGTCGCGCCGGCCAACACCCACCTCCTGTTGATCACCGGTGGCGTGCTCGTGCTCGCACTCCTGGTGCTCGCTCGCCGGTACGCGGTCAAGATGCGCTACAACGACTGACTCCTGCCCGGTTCGTCGTACTAATCCATTGGTGCGGCGAGCCGGGTGGTTGGGATCATCGGCGAATGCCTTTCCCGGATGAGCTAGGACCTGCGGTAGCTGTCGTCGACTACAACCCGGATTGGCCGTCCGAGTTCAAGCACCTCGCTGGCCGACTGCGGGCCGCGGTTGGCGATCGGGCCGTCGCGATCGACCACATCGGCTCGACGTCCGTCCCAGGCCTCGCCGCCAAGAACTGCATCGACGCGCAGATCCGCGTACACGCTCTAGCCCCGGACCTCGTCGATCTACTGGAGTCCGCCGGCTTCCGCTGCCGCCCCGAACCGTGGAATCACACCGAAACGTCGTACGGGCAAGCCTGCGAGAAGCTCGTCTTCGCCCCACCAGTCGGAGAACGCGCCACCAACACCCACGTCCGCGTCGCGACCGGCCCGAACACGCGCTACGCCCTACTGTTCCGCGACTACCTCCGCGCCAACCAAGACGCCCGCCAAACCTGGGCCGCCTTCAAGCAACGCCTAGCCCAATCCGTCCCCAACCTCAACGACTACGGCCAAATCAAAGCCCCCGCCACCAACCTCCTCATGACCGCCGCCGAACACTGGGCAACTCAAACCGGCTGGAGCATCCCCTGATCACCACCGCCGCGGCAGCCGAGGATCCTGACACAAGAACCCACCAACGGCCAACTCCAGCGCCGGATAGGAGCCCCACAGATCCGTTCGTCGTACCGAGATGATGTGCCGACCCAGGGCGTCCAGTTCCGTACGGCGGGTTTCGTCCTTCAGCTGTTGTTTGGTCGACGAATGCCACTGGTCACTGTCGTACTCCAAGCCCAGTCGCCGCTCGTCCACCGGCCGATCCGGATACCCCAGATCCAACCGATACGTCCGCCCGTTGCCCTCGACGCGGACCTGGAGTTCGGGGCGGGGGAAGCGGGTAGCGCGTCGGCCCTGAGCACGATGGTTTCCGGCACCCGCACGTCGACGTACACGCCGCCTATCAACTGCCGGATCTCACCCCGGGCCAAGAGCCACTGGAGCTTGCGCCCTACCTGATGTGCACGGAACGGGATGCCGCAGAAGTACAGCGGCAGGTCAGCAGGAAACATCCGCAAAGCATCGCTGAATCCGACGATTCCTGCGGAAAGTTGTCCACAGGGGTGGGTTAGCTGAAGTCGGTGAGGGCGTTTTGGGCTTGGGTTAGCCATTCGCGGCGGGCGGCGATGGCTTCGCGGGCTTCGGTGGCCTTGCGGGTGTTGCCCTGGGACTCGAACTTGCTGGCCTGCTTCTCCAGGTCCGAGATCAGGGACTGGAGCTGCTTGACCGTGGCCTCGGCGCGGGCGCGGGCCTCGGGGTTGCTGCGGTTCCAGACCTCGTCCTCGGCCGCCTTCACGGCCTGCTCGACGGCGCGCAGCCGCCCGTCGATGGCGCGCATCGAGTCCCGCGGGACCTTGCCGATCTGGTCCCAGCGGTCCAGGTAGTCGCGGAGCTGCTCACGAGCGGTACGCGCGTCCTCGACCGGCAGGATCGTCTCGATCTCGGTCAGCAGCGCTTCCTTGGCCTGCAGGTTCTGAACCTGCTCCGCGTTCTCCTCAGCCTGTACGGCGTCCCGCGCACCGAAGAACAGGTCCTGCGCGGCCCGGAACCGTGCCCACAGCTTGTCGTCCACCTCGCGCGGTGCCGGTCCGGCGGCCTTCCACTGCCGCATCAGGTCCCGGAAGCGCCCGGACGTCGGGCCCCATTCGTTCGACGACGCGAGGGACTCCGCCTCGGCGGCGAGCCGCTCCTTCACCAGGGCGGCCTCTTCACGCTTGGAGGACAGCTCCGCGAAGTGCTGCTTGCGATGCCGCGTGTACGTCGTACGCGCAGAGGAGAACCGGTGCCAGAGCTCGTCGTCGCTGGACTTGTCGAGCCGGGGGAGTGCCTTCCACTCGTCGAGCAGTTCGCGAAGCCGGGTCACGCCGTGCCGCCAGTCGGTGCCGGCTGCGATGGTCTCGGCCTCGGTGGCGATCTTGGTCTTGGCGGAGCGCGCCTCCTCGACCTTGGCAGCCCGTTCGGCCTTGCGCCGTTCACGCTGCTGCGCGACCAGGGGAGTGAGGGCCTCGAGGCGGGTCAGCAGGCCGTCCAGGTCGCCGACGGCCTGGGCGTCCTCGATCGAGCCGGTGACCTTCTTGACCGCGGCGCGGGCGTCGTCCGGGGAGACCGTGCCGGCCTGGACCCGCTGCTCCAGCAGCTCGACCTCGAAGGCCAGCGCGTCGTACCGGCGGGTGTAGAAGGCGAGGGCTTCCTCCGGGTTCGCGTCCGGCCACTGGCCGACCGCCCGTTCACCGTCCTTCGTCCGTACGAAGACCGTTCCGTCCTCGGCTACCCGGCCCCAGTTCTCTCCGGCCACAACTCGCCCCTTCCGGCGGTATGCACTGCGCTCGTGCCCATTCTGGTCAGTCCCCGGTCCAACCGCGCGGACAGGGCCCGCCTGGGCGCGTCGAGCTGCCTTCTCGACGCTCAAGCCTCCGGCGTGCGAAGGCTTATCCCTGAACAATCACAAACTCCCAGCTCAGGCGCAACGGTGTTGCGTCACAATCCGGTTCGTTCTCACCCGATCCGCACCGGTAGCCTTAGGGGGTGTCCGGTGGTCCCACGGGACACCGCCTAGGTGTTCCCGAATTCGTTCCAGGAAGGTTTGTCGTGCTCATCGCCGGGTTCCCCGCGGGTGCGTGGGGTACGAACTGCTACGTCGTCGCCACCGGCCAGGGCGCGGAGTGCATCGTCGTCGACCCCGGTCAGGACGCGACCGACGGCGTCGAGCAGGTCGTCCGGGAGAACAAGCTGAAACCCGTCGCGGTGCTGCTCACGCACGGTCACATCGACCACATGTTCTCGGTGCTCCCGGTCTGTGGGACGTATGACGCGACCGCCTGGATCCACCCCGACGACCGGCACCTGCTCGCCGACCCGATGGCGGGGATCAGCCCGGAGACGGCGCGGATGCTGCTCGGCGGCGATCACACCTTCGCCGAGCCCGACGACGTGGCCGAACTGAAGGACGGGCAGTCCCTGGAGCTCGCGGGCCTGAACTTCACGGTCGACCACACCCCAGGCCACACCCGAGGATCGGTCACCTTCACTACGCCGTACGACGGGCCGGAAGAGGTGCCCGCGGTGCTGTTCTCCGGTGACGTGTTGTTCGCCGGGTCGATCGGCCGGACGGATCTGCCTGGCGGCGACCATCCGGCGATGCTGCATACGTTGGCCACCAAGATCCTGCCGATGCGCGACGAGATCGTCGTCCTGCCGGGTCATGGCGGCCAGACCACGATCGGCCGGGAGAAGGCGACCAACCCCTACCTGCAGGACCTGGAGATACAGAACTTATGAGCAAGGTGACCCCACTCAGCGGGTTCCCCGAATTCCTACCGTCTGACCGGATCGTCGAGCTGCAGTTCCTCGACGTGATCCGGGAGACGTTCGAGCTGCACGGTTTCGCGTCGATCGAGACCCGTGCGGTCGAGCCGGTCGAGCGGCTGTCCAATCAGGGCGAGGACGCCGACAAGGAGATCTACGGCGTACGGCGGCTCGCGGCCGGCGCGGACGAGGACGCGGCCCTCGGCCTGCACTTCGACCTGACGGTGCCGTTCGCCCGCTACGTGCTGGAGAACAGCGGCAAGCTGGTGTTTCCGTTCCGGCGCTACCAGATCCAGAAGGTGTGGCGCGGTGAGCGTCCGCAGGAGGGCCGGTACCGCGAATTCACCCAGGCGGACATCGACATCATCGACAGCGGCGAACTGCCGTTCCACTACGAGGTCGAGCTGCCGCTCGTGATCGCGGACGCGTTCCGGAAGCTGCCGATCCCGCCGTTCCGGATCCAGGTGAACACCCGGCAGATCCCGGAGGGCTTCTACCGCGGCCTCGGCATCGAGGACATCACCGGAACGCTCCGGATCGTCGACAAGCTGGACAAGATCGGCCCGGACAAGGTGACCGACCTGCTGACCGCGGCCGGCCTGTCAGCGGAGACCGCCAAGCAGGTGCTGCGGCTGGCCGAGATCTCAAGCACCGACGCGTCCTTCGCGGATCAGGTACGGGCGCTCGGCGTGCAGCACGAGGTCCTCGACGAGGGCCTCGAGCGACTGTCGCAGATCATGACGGCGGCGAACGAGCACGCGCCGGGTCTGCTGGTGGCGGACCTGAAGATCGCGCGCGGCCTCGACTACTACACCGGCACGGTCTACGAGACCCAGCTGATCGGTGACGAGGGCTACGGGTCGATCTGCTCCGGCGGGCGGTACGACTCGCTGGCGTCCGACGGCAAGACGACGTACCCCGGTGTCGGGATCTCGATCGGTGTGTCGCGGCTGGTGCACCGCTTGATCAGCAAGGGATTGCTGACCGCGAGCCGTCGTACGCCGACTGCCGTCCTGATCGCGCTCAACTCGGAGGACGACCGGGCCGAGGCGATGCGGACGGCGATCCAGCTGCGCGGGCGGGGGATTGCGGTGGAGGTGGCGCCGGCTGCCGCCAAGTTCGGGAAGCAGATCAAGTTCGCCGATCGCCGCGGTATTCCGTTCGTCTGGTTCAGCACCGAGAACGGGCCTGAGGTGAAGGACATCCGCAGCGGCGAGCAGTTGCCCGCGGACGCCGCCACCTGGGCCCCGCCCGCCGAAGACCTACGACCAAGCATCAACACGCAAGAGGAGAACTCGTGATCCGTACCCATTCCGCAGGCTCGTTGCGCGCGGAGAATGCCGGCCAAACCGTGATTCTGGCGGGCTGGGTGGCGCGGCGGCGCGATCACGGCGGCGTGGCGTTCATCGACCTGCGCGACTCGAGCGGCACCGTCCAGGTCGTGATCCGCGACGAGGAGGCCGCGCACGGCCTGCGCTCGGAGTACTGCCTGAAGATCGTCGGCGAGGTCTCGCCGCGCCCCGAGGGCAACGCGAACCCGAACCTGCCGACCGGCGAGATCGAGGTGATCGCCACCGAGGTCGAGGTGCTGAACGAGGCGGCCCCGCTGCCGTTCCCGGTCGAGGAGCACCACGCGACGCCGGTGAACGAGGAGATCCGGCTCAAGTACCGGTACCTCGACCTGCGCCGCCAGGGCCCGGGTTCGGCGCTGCGCCTGCGCAGCGAGGTGAACAAGGCCGCCCGTGAGGTGCTGTCGAAGCACGACTTCGTCGAGCTCGAGACGCCGACGCTGACCAAGTCGACGCCGGAAGGCGCTCGCGACTTCCTGGTGCCGGCCCGCCTGCAGCCGGGCAGCTGGTACGCGCTGCCGCAGTCGCCGCAGCTGTTCAAGCAGCTGCTGATGGTGGCCGGTATGGAGCGGTACTACCAGATCGCCCGCTGTTACCGCGACGAGGACTTCCGCGCCGACCGGCAGCCGGAGTTCACCCAGCTGGACATCGAGATGAGCTTCGTCGACCAGGACGACATCATCGCGCTGTCCGAGGAGATCCTCACCGCGCTGTGGAAGCTCGTCGGGTACGACGTGCAGACGCCGATCCCGCGGATGACGTACGGCGAGGCGATGGCGCGGTTCGGCTCCGACAAGCCGGATCTGCGGATGGGCCTCGAGCTCGTCGAGTGCACGGAGTACTTCAAGAACACGCCGTTCCGCGTGTTCCAGGCGCCGTACGTCGGTGCTGTCGTGATGCCGGGTGGCGCCGACCAGCCGCGCAAGCAGCTGGACGCGTGGCAGGAGTGGGCCAAGCAGCGGGGCGCTCGCGGATTGGCCTACGTGCTGGTCGGACAGGACGGCGAACTCGCCGGGCCGGTCGCGAAGAACCTGTCCGAGGAGGAGCGCGCGGGTATCGCCGACCACGTCGGCGCGAAGCCGGGTGACTGCATCTTCTTCGCCGCCGGTCCGGTGAAGACGTCGCGGGCGCTGCTCGGCGCGGCCCGCCTGGAGATCGGCCGTCGCGGCGGTCTGATCGACGAGTCGACCTGGTCGTTCGTGTGGGTCGTGGACGCGCCGCTGTTCGAGCCGGCCGACGACGCGACCGCCGCGGGTGATGTCGCGGTCGGGTCCGGCGCGTGGACCGCCGTACACCATGCCTTCACGTCGCCGAAGCCGGACTCGCTGGAGACGTTCGACACCGACCCGGGGTCCGCGCTGGCGTACGCGTACGACATCGTCTGCAACGGCAACGAGATCGGCGGCGGCTCGATCCGTATCCACCGCGAGGACGTGCAGAAGCGCGTGTTCAAGGTGATGGGGCTGACCGACGACGAGGCTGGCGAGAAGTTCGGGTTCCTGCTCGACGCGTTCAAGTTCGGCGCGCCGCCGCACGGCGGGATCGCGTTCGGCTGGGACCGGATCACGGCGCTGCTGGCCGGCACCGAGTCGATCCGCGACGTGATCGCGTTCCCGAAGTCCGGCGGCGGTTTCGACCCGCTGACCGCGGCGCCGGCGCCGATCACGCCCGAGCAGCGCAAGGAAGCCGGCGTGGACGCGAAGCCGGAGCCCAAGGACAACTAGGAAGGTCGATCAAAGTCAGCGCCAGAACGAGGAGAGTGGGCGTCGACCCCGAGATCGAGCTGAGTGCGGCGGAGGCGCGAGGCGTCGCACTCGGTGCGCAGGGCATGGGCCGACGGCGGCCGGGCGGCCGGATCGACGCCGGCCGCCTGCGGCGCGGGATCGAGGATGTCGGTCTGCTGCAGCTGGACTCGGTCAACGTCCTGTGCCGCTCGCATTACCTGCCGCTCTTCTCCCGGCTCGGCCCCTACCCGCGGGGCATCCTCGACCGCTTGGCCTCGCATGCTGACACTGCTGCCGGATCGGCGACGCGGGTCGGGCGCGACCGCAGCCTGTTCGAGTACTGGGGACACGAAGCCTCGCTACTGCCGGTCGAACTGCAGCCGCTGTTGCGCTGGCGGATGGCGCGAGCGGAGAAGCTCACCGAGAGACCTGCCCGTCTCCTGGCCGCGGAGAAGCCTGACCTGCTCGAGTCGGTTCTGCGCACGGTGCGCGAGCGGGGTCCGATCCGTGCCGCCGAGTTCGCCACGCCAGTGCGCAAGCCCGGAAACCCTTGGTACAACTGGAGCGAGGGCAAGATCGCGCTCGACTACCTCTTCTTCGCCGGCCGCGTCTGCGCCGCGCATCGCGTCCGCTTCGAGCGCCGTTATGACCTTCCCGAGCGGGTGTTGCCCGCAGCCGTCCTCGACGGCCCGACCCCGTCCGAGGACGAGGCGCAGCGTCAGCTGCTGATGATCGCGTCGGCGCGCCTCGGCGTCGCGGCCGAGCCCGACCTCGGTGACTACTTCCGCCTGCCACGGGCGGAGTCCAAGACGCGCGTTGCCGAGCTGGTCGAGGCCGGCGCCCTCACCCCGGCCCGAGTCGAAGGCTGGAGCGCACCCGCCTACGTCACGGCGGGGCGGCTCCCAGTGCCCGCGCGCGAAGCGCGCGCCCTACTGTCGCCGTTCGATCCGCTGGTCTGGTCGCGGCCGCGCACCGAGAGGGTCTTCGGCTTCCGCCATCGGATCGAGCTCTACACGCCGGCGGCCAAGCGGCTGCACGGTTACTACGTGCTTCCGTTCCTCCTCGGCGACAGCCTTGTGGCGCGGATCGATGTCAAGAGCGACCGCGGTGCGGGTGTCCTGCGGGTGCTCGGCGCATTCGCCGAGCCGGGGGCTGCTACCGGCGCGGTCGCTCTGGAACTGGCGGACGAGCTGCGGCTGCTTGCCGGATGGCTCGAGCTCGAACACGTCTCGGTGGCGAGGAAAGGCGACCTCGCCGGGAAGCTGGCGAAGGCAGTTACCGCCGGCCAACGTTCAGGGTCAGAGCACTAGCCCTGGTCGAAAGGGTTGAGCCCTCCCGGATTGTGGAGGAAACTGGCGGCGTTGTGAGAATGCTTGGTTAGGTTTTCACGGCGACCGCCCCCTCCTACCGCCCCAGGAGCTGTTCAATGCGTCGTTTTCTCCTAGCTGTTCTCACCTGCCTCGGTCTCACGGCAGGCGCATTGGTCGCCGCGTCACCGGCGTACGCGGCCGTCTTCCAGACGTACGGCAGCGGCGTCAACATCCGCGCCGACGCCTATCTCTCCTCGGCTGTCGTCGGCACGTTGAGCGGTCCCACGTCGATCGACGTTGACTGCCAGAAGAGTGGCGACCTGGTCAGCAACTCGGACGGGACCAGTTCGTGGTGGGCCCATGTGCCCGCGCTCGGAGGCTACGTGACCGTCGTGTACGTCGCGATTCCCGAGGACAAGCTTCCCGGCGTACCCGAATGCGGCTCCGAGCCGCCCGCGGGTGACATCACGCTGGCCGACGTCCAGGCGATGTTCGGCAGTCGGATCGCCAACCCGTCGCTCGTCGAGACCGGTCTGCCGTCGCTGAACCAGGCGATGCGGGACGCTCAGATCAACACGCCGTACCGGAAGGCGGCGTTCCTCGCGACGCTGGTGCACGAGTCGCGGCTGGAGTACAACATCCGCGAGATCGGCGACACCCGCCCGTACGGCGGGCGCGGGTACATCCAGCTGACCGGCGACTTCAACTACGGACCGGCCGGCCAATACTTCGGCATCGACCTGCTCGGCAACCCGGACCTCGCGCTGTCGCTGCAGTGGAGCGCGCCGATCGCCCGCTGGTACTGGACCGTTGCCCGTGACATCAATCCGTACGCCGACAACCTCGACATGGGCCGCGTCAACGCCGCGATCGGTTACCCGGCCGGCGCCGAGGACCAGCGCCGCTGCGATTCGTTCAAGGCCGCGCTGAACTACCTGACCGGCTCCGTCCCGCCCGGCGTGATCTGCACCCGCCCGTCCGCTCTGAAGGGTGACACCAGCAAGCTGACGCGCGCCCAGTTCGAGGCTCTCGCCTCTTGACTCAGGCGAATTCCAGTAGAGCAGTCCCGAGGGCGCGGACCACCTCCTCTTCGCGAGGGTTCCGCGCCCGCGGGTTGCGCACGGAGCCCACAGAGCTCTGACGAAAGACCCCGTTCGTATACGATGAACCGGGTGAGCACGAACTCGGTTCTCGTCGGCGACGGCCACCGGCCGCTACGTGACGTGGTCGCCGCCGAGTTGCGTCGCCTCATTCTGGCCGGCTCGCTGCCACCGGGCGAGCGCCTGGTCGAGGACCGGCTGGCCCAGCAGCTGGGCGTGTCCCGCAACCCGATCCGGGAGGCGATGCGGGTGCTCGAGGCCGAGGGATTCCTCGACGTCACGGCGCGGCGGGGTGCCTTCGTGGCCAAGCTGTCGGCCCAGCAGGCCGAGGACCTGTTCCACGTCCGGCTCGCGCTGGAGCCGCTCGGCGCGCGTCTGGCGGCGTCGGTCGAGAACCCCGAAACCGCCTTGATCACCAGGGCTTGGACCATTCTCGACGTGGTCCGCGAGTCCGGCCCGGATCAGGATCTCGACGTCTTGTCCACCCTGCACACCGAGCTGCACTCGCTCATCTTCGAACTGACCCGTAACGACTACCTGATCGCTCTCGCGATCCCGATGGTCAAGCGCGGTCAGTGGTTGTTGCGGCAGAGCGCCCCGCTGCAGAACCCGGCGGCCTGGGCCGAGCACGACGGCCTGATCGCGGCGATCGCCGCGGGCGATCCCGACCTCGCCGAGGCCGCGGCTCGCCATCACGTTCTCAGCGTCCGCAACGCGCTCCGCCCGCATCTCGAGCCGGCTGAGCCGCTGCTGGGCCCCGCCTGAAGGCAACTCCGTATACAGCAGGCGACCGCAGTCCTTCCGGCGCCAACGTCCAGGTTCCTCTGGATTTCCGGTTGGCTGAACCACAACCCTGTTGTTTTACAGGCGATCTCCACCGTGCATACCTCTCGAACGAAACCACCTCGTGTTCGTCACGAAACATGGACGTAGCAGGCACCGTATACAACATACGGAACAGCTTGTCGTGCCTGCCCAAGGAGCACGTCCCATGGATCTCACGCCTTCTCCCGTCACCACTCCGATCTCCCGCCGGCGGCTGCTCGGCTGGGGCGGCGGCCTAGCCGCCGGGATCGGCCTCGGTCCGATGCTCACGGCCTGCGGTGACAGCACTTCGTCCGCGGCCTCGTCGTCTGCCGGTGGCGGCACGCTGACGATGGGAATCAATGCCACCCCCGACACCCTCGACCCAGGCGCCACCGGTCTCGCGCTGACACTGCTGATCTCGTTCGCGCTGTTCGACCCGCTGGTCTACTGGCTGCCGGACGGGAAGGGTGGCAGTGCCTTCCACCCGGGCCTGGCGGAGTCGTGGACGATCTCGCCCGACGCCTCGGTGTACACCTTCAAGCTGCGCAAGGGCGTGACGTTCCACGACGGGACGACGTTCGACGCGAAGGCGGTCAAGGCGACGTACGACCACGTGGTCGACCCGAAGACCAAGTCCAAGAGCGGTCTCGGTGCGCTCGGGCCGTACAAGGAGACGAAGATCCTCGACGACTACACCGTGCAGATCGTCTTCACGGCGCCGAACGCGTCGTTCCTGCATCAGCAGGCCGCCGGCAACTTCGGTATCTCCTCGCCGGCCGCGCTGGCGAAGTACGGGCCGACGGCTTACGGGAACAATCCGGTCGGGACCGGACCGTTCACGTTCCAGAGCTACCAGGCCGGTAGCCAGCTGACGCTGCTGAAGAATCCGA
Source organism: Kribbella sp. C-35 (assembly GCF_046549195.1). Classification (NCBI taxonomy): domain Bacteria; kingdom Bacillati; phylum Actinomycetota; class Actinomycetes; order Propionibacteriales; family Kribbellaceae; genus Kribbella; species Kribbella sp. C-35. The sequence goes on along the minus strand of NZ_JAJPWG010000005.1, from coordinate 630,553 downwards.
AGTACACCTGGGGTCCGAAGGCGCTGGGCGACGGCCCGGCCAAGCTGGACAAGCTGGTGTTCCGGATCGTCACCGACGACAGCGGCCGCTACAACGCCTTGCAGAGCGGGCAGTTGCAGATCGCCATGAACCTGCCGCCGAACAACATCTCCGCGGCGCAGAAGTCCGGGAAGTTCCAGCAGTTGCTGGTGCCCTCCATCGGTACGCCGCTGGGGATGCCGATCAACGTGACCAAATCGCCGACCGACGACCCGCTGGTGCGGCAGGCGATCATGTACGCCGTCGACCAGGACGCGCTCGTGAAGGACGTCCTGTACGACGTCTACAAGCCCGCGCACAACGTGCTCACCCCGATCACGCCCGGTTTCAGCGAGGCGGCGAGCAAGACCTACTCCTACGACCCGGACAAGGCCGGCAAGCTGCTCGACCAGGCCGGCTGGACGGCCGGCGACGGCGGGACCCGGACCAAGAACGGCGCCAAGCTGAACCTCGAGATCATCCTGTTCAGCGGCGGCGGGCTGGAGTTGCCGACGCAGTTCGTCGTGTCGGAGCTGCAGAAGGTCGGGTTCAGCGCGAACACCGCCGTACAGCCGTTCGCGACGGCACAGGCCAGCTTCAACTCCGGCGCGCACAACCTGGGCTCATTCGGGTACTACGGCGCGGACCCCTACCTGCTCAACATCTGGGTCAACTCCAACGCGATCCAGTCCGGCTTCAACTGGTCGCACTACGCCAGCCCGGCGGTGGACAAACTGATCGCCAAGGCGAACGCGACCGCTGCCGACGCGACCCGGAACGGCCTGTACGAACAGGTCGGCGCGAAGCTGATGCAGGACTCGATGTACCTGCCGCTGTGGGACGTGGCCGGGGCGTTCACGCTGTCGCCGAAGGTGCAGAACCTGCATCAGACCCTGAACGGCTACCTGGCGTTCCACAGCGCCACAGTCGGCTGATGACGCTGTTCGTGGTGCGACGGTTGGGCGCGGCGATCCCGGTCGTCATCGGCATCACCCTGATCGCCTTCGTCCTGGTGCACGTCGTACCAGGCGATCCGGCCAAAGTGATCCTGTACGGCGCGAACGCGTCACCGGAGCAGATCGCGACGCTGCGGCAGCAACTCGGACTGGACGATCCGTTGTGGCGGCAGTACGCCGACTTCGCGATCAACCTGGTGCACGGCAATCTGGGGACGTCGTTCCTGACCCAGACCCCGGTCAGCCACGAGTTGCTGTCCCGGGCCCCGAGTACGCTGATCCTGACGGCGACCTCGATGCTGGTGGCGGTGCTGGTCGGCGTACCGCTCGGACTGGTCGCGGGCATGCGTCCGGGTTCGATCCTGGACACCGCGGCGCGGTGGATCTCGTTCGCGGGCGTCGCGGTGCCGTACTTCTTCCTGGCCCTGCTGCTCGTGCTGGTGTTCAGTGTCAAGCTGCACCTGCTGTCCGCGATCGACGACGGTACGGCCAAGAGCCTCCTGCTGCCGGCGGTCTCGCTGGGCTGGGGCTACGCGGCGATCCTGACCCGACTCGTCCGCGGCCGCGTGATCGACGAGCTGCGCAGCGACTACGTGAAGTCCGCCAGGGCGCGCGGCAGTGGCGAGCTGCGCGTGCTGCTGCGGCACGTACTGCGGAACTCCTCGGTGCCGGCGGTGACCACGATCGGCCTGCAGTTCGGCAACATCCTGACTGGTGCCGCGATCACCGAGGTGATCTTCGGCCGCGCCGGGCTGGGGAGCTTCCTGGCCACCTCGATCACCAGCAAGAACATACCGGTCGTGCAGGGTGCGGTGGTCGTGATCGGGATCGCCTACGTGGTGATCAATCTCGGCGTGGACCTGATCGTCGGCGCCATCGATCCACGCACCAGACAGGAGGCCGCCGCATGAGCCGGCTCAAGTGGGCGGCCCTGAGCCTCGCCATCCTGCTGGTGCTGCTCTTGCTGGTCGCGCCCGGCGTGCTGGCTCACGTCGACCCGGTCGCGACGAGTGACGCGCACCTCGAGGGCCCCAGCGGCAGCCATCTGTTCGGTACTGATCTGCTCGGCCGGGATGTCTACAGCCGCACCGTGTACGGCGCGCGTCCGGTACTGGTCGCGAGCTTCCTGGGGGTGCTTCTCGCCAGCGCCGCGGGCGTCGCGATCGGAGTACTGGGCGGCGTGGCGCCGCGCTGGCTCAACGCCGTGGTGATGCGTCTGGTGGACGTGTTCCTGGCCCTGCCGGTGCTGCTGATCGCGTTGATCCTGATCGCCACCGCCGGGTCTGGTGTCCGCAGCATCGTGCTGGCGATCGGGATCGCGTTCACCCCGGGCTTCGCCCGGGTGGTCGAGTCCTCGGTCCGCCGGCTCCGCAAGGCCGAGTATGTCGAGGCGGCCCGGGTGTTCGGTTCCACCACGCTGCGCACCTCGTGGCGGCACTTGCTGCCCAACCTGCTGACCGAGGTGGTCGTGCTCGGCAGCAGCGCGATCGGCTGGGGCATCCTGACCGCCACCACCCTGAGCTTCCTCGGTCTCGGTGTCCGTCTGCCGGCGCCGGACTGGGGCAGTGACCTGGCCGCCGGTGCGACCAATCTGGCCGACGCCTGGTGGCTGTCGACGTTTCCCGGGCTCGCGATCATGGCGACGATCCTGCTGGCGAACTTCTCCGGCGATCACCTGATGCGGGTGCTGGATCCGCGGGCCGGGGTCAGGTTCGGGCGAAGCTTCCGCCGGCTCGCGATCCGGCTGTCCCGTCACGGAGGTGACATCGCGCATGAGTCTGCTTGAGGTGACCGGGCTGCGGACCGAGATCGACACCGCACAAGGCCGGATCTGTCCTGTCGACGGGGTGAGCTTCGCCGTCGAGGCGGGGGAGACTCTCGGTGTCGTGGGGGAGTCCGGGTCCGGCAAGACGATGACCGGGATGTCGATCATGAGGCTGCTGCCGCCCGGTGGGTCGATCACCGGCGGCTCGATCCGGCTGGACGGCCGCGAGCTGACCGAACTGGACGAGTCGGCCATGCGCAAGGTGCGCGGCACTGAGCTGGCGATGATCTTCCAGGACCCGATGACCTCGCTGAACCCGGTCCGGACGATCGGCAGTCAGTTGCGGGAGGCGTACCGGATCCACGTCGGCAGCAGCCGCGCCGCTGCGACGGCTCGGGCGACCGAGGTGCTCGGACTGGTGGGGATGCCGCGACCGCGCGAGCGGCTGGACGACTATCCGCATCAGCTGTCCGGCGGGATGCGGCAACGGGTGATGATCGCGCTCGGCCTGATGTGCGATCCGAAGCTGCTGATCGCCGACGAGCCGACGACCGCGTTGGACGTCTCGATCCAGGCCCAGATCCTGACCTTGATCGACGACCTGAAGTCGCAGCTGTCGATGGGCGTCCTGCTGATCACCCACGACATGGGAGTGATCGCCGAGTACGCCGACCGGGTCGCGGTCATGTACGGCGGACAGGTGGTCGAGCAGAGCGGCGTACGGGAGTTGTTCGAGGCGCCGCGGCATCGGTACACCGAGGCGTTGCTCGCCGCGATGCCGACGCTGGAACTCGACCGGAACGCGGAGCTGGCCACGATTCCCGGCAGTCCGCCGAAGTTGCTCGACCTCGCGCCGGGATGCCGGTTCGCTCCGCGGTGTGCGTTCGCGCAGGACGACTGCCGCAGCGCTGATCCGTCGCTGATCGGTGGGGATCACCTGCACGCCTGCTTCCATCCGGCCGATGGGCGCACCCCGGCCGCTGCTGTGGTCGCTGGCGTCCGGGAGGCGACCGAGCCGCGCGGATCTGACTCGCTGGTGCAGCTCTTCGACGTACACAAGCGGTTCGGCGTGCGGTCGAAGCGGCCCTTCGCCCCGTCGCGGGCGGTGCAGGCGGTGTCGGGAGTGACGCTGACCATCGCGGCTGGGGAGACGCTGGGGATCGTCGGGGAGTCGGGCTGCGGCAAGACCACCCTCGGGCGAATGCTGGTGGGGCTGGAACGGCCGACCAGCGGATCCGTCAGCTTCGACGGCCGGGACCTGTCGGCGCAGAGCCGGACCGGGTTCCGGAAGCGCCGGCGTGATCTGCAGATGATGTTCCAGGATTCGGCTGCCGCGCTCGATCCGCGGATGACCGTTGCCGCGCTGATCGCGGAACCGTTGGTGGCCCAGGGAGTCGGGACCCGGCGCGAACGACGCCGTACGGTGGCCGAACTGCTGGCGGCGGTCGGATTGCCACCCGAGGCGGCGGAGCGTTACCCGCACGAGTTCTCGGGTGGCCAGCGGCAGCGGATCGCGATGGCCCGGGCGCTGGCGCTCCGGCCGAAGGTGATCGTCGCGGACGAGCCGGTGTCCGCGCTGGACGTCTCGGTCCAGGCGCAGATCCTCAACCTGATGCGGTCGCTGCAGGAGCGGTACGGCCAGACGTACGTCGTGATCTCGCACGACCTGTCGCTGCTGAAGTACCTGGCCGACCGGATCGGCGTGATGTACCTGGGCCGACTCGTCGAGCTCGGAGCCGGTGAGGATGTCTACAGCGCACCACGCCACCCGTACACGGCCGGGCTGATCAAGGCGATCCCGGTGCCGGAGTCGGCGAAGAACCGGGAGGCCGCGGCCCGGTCGACCGGCCTCGGCGGAGAGTTGCCGTCGGCTATCGATCCGCCGAGCGGCTGCCACTTCCGGACCCGGTGCCCGCTCGCGACCGAGCGCTGTGCCACGGAGGTCCCGGTACTGAAACCCTCTGACGGCCTGCACGCTGTCGCGTGCCACCACCCCCTGACCACCCACGTCCTGACGCCCGTGAGGTAGACGATGATCCACAAGCTGGACGCAACCCCCGAGACAACCGTCGACGTGTTCACCGCCGAGCTGCCCGCGGTGCTGACGATCGATCCCGGCGACACGCTGACCGTCCACTCACTGGATGCTTCGGGCTACCTGTCACCGCAGACCACACCTGGTGAGCAGCAGCCGAAGATGTTCGACGAGGCTCGCGGCCACTGCCTGACCGGGCCGATGGCGGTCCGCGGCGCACAGCCAGGTGACGTGCTCGCGATCCACTTGGTCTCCCTCACCCCCGACCCCTGGGGCTGGACCGTCGCCGGCGCCCTGAAGTCGCCGATCACCGAGCGGCTGGGCGTCACCGACCAACCCGCCTGGCTGCTCTGGGATCTCGATCCTGACGCTGGAACCGGGCGCTGCAACGGTGGCTTCACGCGTGACCTCGCACCGTTCCTCGGCGTCATCGGCGTGGCCCCCGAGAGCAGCGGCGAACATTCCACGATCCCGCCCCGAGCCGTCGGTGGCGGCAACATCGACTGCAGGTCCTTGGTCGCGGGGTCGACGCTCTATCTGCCGGTCGCGGTCGCGGACGCGATGCTCAGCCTCGGCGACGGTCACGCCGCGCAAGGCGACGGTGAGGTGGGAGGTACGGCGATCGAGTGCCCGATGACCACGACTCTGACCGTGGACCTGGTCCGGGAGACCCGCCCGATCGAGTCGATCCACGCGGAGACTCCGGAGGGCCGGATCACCTTCGGGTTCGACGCCGACCTGAACGTCGCGACCGGCGACGCGCTCGACGCGATGGTGCGCTGGATGCAGGCGATCCTCGACGTCGGCAAGAGCACCGCCCTGGCACTTGCCAGTACCGCCGTCGATCTCCGCGTCACCCAGGTCGCGAACCAGACCTGGGGCGTGCACGCCCTGCTGCCGGCCGGCGTGCTGGGATGACCCGGGTACAGACCGGCAGCTTCGAGCTCGGGGATCTGAAGGTCGAGAAGGGCGGCGTCATCCGCGACGCCAGGCTGTCCTGGCGGACCTACGGCACGCTGTCCCCGGCGCGCGACAACGCGATCGTCTACCCGTGCAGTTACGGCGCGACGCACGAGACGCAGGAGTGGCTGATCGGGCCCGACGGCGTACTGGACTCCGAGCGGTGGTTCATCGTCATCCCCGACATGTTCAGCAACGGGCTCTCGTCGAGCGCGTCGACGGACCAGGAGTTTCCGTCGCTCGTCACGATGGCGGACAACGTCCACGCGCAGCACCGGCTGCTCACCGAGCAGTTCGGGATCGATCGCCTCGCCGCGGCGTACGGGTTCTCGATGGGCGCCGGCCAGGCGTACCACTGGGCGGCCGGCTATCCCGACTTCGTCGAGCGCGCGATCGTCGTCTGCGGCAGCGCGCGGATCTCGCTGCACAACCGGGTCTTCCTGTCCGGGTTGCTGCGGATCCTCGAAGCCGCCCCCGAGTACGACGGCCAGGGGCGGTTCACGGCTGAGCCGGTCGCCGCCAAGCGCGCGTTCGCGCACGTGTACGCCGGGTGGGGGCTGAGTCAGGACTTCTACCGGGAGCGGTTGTTCGAGTCCGTGCTGGGAGCGCCGGATCTTGACTCGTACCTGCAGACTGATTGGGTGGATCGCTTCGCCGAGGGCGCTGCCGCCGACCAATACGCGCAGGCGCTCACCTGGTTGGAGGCTGACATCAGTACGCCGTTCGACGGAGACCTGGTCGCTGCGCTCAGGGCGATCACAGCCAGGGTGCTGCTGATGCCATCGGCCACCGACCTCTACTTCCGAACCGCGGACAACGAGCTGGAGCTGACCTCGTTGCGGACAGCGGAACTGGTGGAGATCCCCAGCATCTGGGGGCATCGCGCGGGCTCACCGCGCGACATCCCCGCCGACCTCGACTTCCTCCGTCGGCAGGTGCGTGACTGGCTGGACACCTGAAAGGACACTCTTGATGAGCTACGCGATCCTGCCGTCGACGAGCAAAGGGCGAGTGCCGTTCTCCGACGGCGAGACCTGGTACCGGATCACCGGTGACCTGAGCAGCGGAGTCACACCGCTGGTCGTCGCCCACGGCGGCCCAGGTGCGACGCATCAGTACCTGCTGTCGTTGACCGCGATGGCCGCGGACAGGCCAGTGATCCACTACGACCAGCTCGGGTGCGGCAACTCGACGCATCTCCAGGACGCGGACCCTTCGTATTGGACTGTCGACCTGTTCCTGGCCGAGCTCGACAACCTCCTGGACCATCTGGGGATCGCGGACGAGTATCACCTCCTGGGTCAGTCGTGGGGCGGCATGCTGTCGGCGGAGCACGCGGTGCGGCGTCCTGCCGGTTTGCGGCGACTGGTGATCTCCAACTCCCCGGCTTCGATGCCGTTGTGGCTCGAGGCCGCCGGGTCGCTGCGTGCGGAGCTGCCGGCGGAGGTCGAGGCGACCCTGCGCAAGCATGAGGAGGCCGAGACGACGGAATCGCCGGAGTACGAAGCCGCGATGAAGGTGTTCTACGAACGGCACGTCTGCCGGGTCGTCCCGAACCCGCCGGAGGTGGCGGCGGCCTTCGCGTCGATCGATGCGGACCCGACCGTCTATCACACGATGAACGGGCCGAGCGAGTTCCACGTCGTCGGCAGCCTGAAGGACTGGACGATCGTCGACCGGCTGCCGGAGATCGCCGTACCGACGCTCGTCCTCTCAGGTGCGTACGACGAAGCCCGGCCGGTGTGCGTGGCGCCGTACGCGGAGCTGATCCCGGGGGCGCGCTGGGAGGTGTTCCAGGAGTCCAGCCATCTGCCGAACGTGGAGGAGCCGGAGCGCTACGTCGCGGTCGTCGAGACGTTTCTGCGCGGCGAGGCCTGAGCGCCGGCCGACCGGCTACGCTCACAGTGTGTCGATCGTCGTACCGGTGGAGTTGTTGCCGCATCTGCGGCGGGCTCGGGACGTTGCCGATCGCAACTATGCCGAGCCGCTCGACCTGGCTGCGCTGGCGGCCGCGGCGGGTGTGTCGAAGTACCACTTCCTGCGGTGTTTCGCGGCGGCGTACGGCGAGACGCCGATGCAGTACGTCACGCGCCGGCGGATCGAGCGCGCGACGGATCTGTTGCGGGCGACGAACCTGACCGTCACCGAGGTGTGCGGGATGGTCGGGTACAGCAGCCTCGGGTCGTTCTCGCAGCGGTTCACCGAGCTGGTGGGGATGACGCCGACGCAGTACCAGCGGACGCAGGCCGGCGCGCGGATCCCGGGGTGTTTCGTGTTCATGCTGGGACTGAACTCAGCAATTCCGGAGAAGCCGGCGGGGGCGTCCGGGGCCTAGCGTCGTACCGAACACAACGATGAGGAGCTGCCGTGATCACCAACATCAGCCTGATCAGTGTCTTTGTCGACGACATCGACGAAGCGAAGGCCTTCTACACCGAGAAGCTCGGGTTCGCGCTGAAGAACGACGTGAGTCTGCCCGACTTCCGCTGGTGCACCGTGTACCACGCCGACCACCCGGAGCTGGAGCTGCAGCTCGCGCTGCCGGGCCCGCCGCTGGACGAGGAAGCAACCGCGGCGATCAAGCGGATGATGGCGAAGGGCACCATGCACGGCTTCGGCATCGCCACCGACGACTGCCGCAAGACCTTCGCCGAACTGACCGCCAAGGGCGTCGAGTACATCCAGGAACCCTCGGACCGCCCGTACGGCGTCGAAGCGGTACTGCGCGACAACTCGGGCAACTGGCTGGTCCTGGTAGAGCAGCGCCCGTACACCGCGGAGGACTTCACCTGAGATGCTGACCGGATGGACATCACAGTCGATCCGGTCGGGCTGACGCCGCCGTACGAGCAGGTCCGCTCGCAGATCGAGGCGTTGATCCGCGCGGGCGAGCTGGCGCGGGGCACCCGGCTGCCGACGGTGCGCCAACTGTCGCTGGACCTCGGGCTGGCCGTGAACACCGTCGCCCGCGCCTACAAGGAACTGGAAGCCGACCACCTGGTCGAGACCCGAGGCCGCAACGGCACCTTCGTCCTGGCCTCCCGCAGCCAGATCAACGACGCCGCGACGCATGCCGCGGCCGTCACCTTCGCCCGAGCCGCCCACAAAGCGGGCCTGTCATTGGCCGAAGCAACCCAGATCCTCACCCACGCCTGGTAGGCGTGCAGATCACGTCGCCTCTGAGCTCGCCTTCCTGGGAGAGGACCTGAAGGCCGTTGGCTTCCAGTTCGGCACGGAGGGCCTCGGGGCGCAGGTGGCGGCGGTGGGGGAGGTACCAGGTGTTGTCGAGTTGTACGGCGTCGTCGGCTGGCTCGGTGGATCTCTCGTAGCAGATGCCGGTGGTGGCGTCGTACCGGAAGTTGTCCTCGTAGACGCGGTCCGGGTCGTACATGGCTGTGGAGAGGATGTAGTGGCCATTGGGTTTCAGGCGGTCGCGTACGGCGGTGAGGACGCTGGCACGATCGGGGTCCGTGACGATCGACTGGAGGCAGTAGCTGTCGAGGATGACGTCGTACTGCTTGCTTCCGGCCGGCATCGCACACACGTCCTGCACACTGAAGTTGACGCTCACACCTCGCTGTCGCGCGAACCGGCGGGCGAGGGCGATCGCTTCCGGGATCAGGTCGATCGCGTCGACGCGGAACCCACGCGCCGCGAGGAAGCATGCCGCGGCGCCGGTGCCGCAGCCGTACTCCAGTACGTCGGCTGTGGTGAGCCCTAGGCGGACGAGGGCGCGTTCGAGGAACGCCCGGTTCGGGAACGCGTCGAAGTCACCGGTCCGATCGTCCTCGAACAGGTCGTTCCACTGCGTCAGACCTTCTTGCTCGAGCCGCCGGTAGGCCGCCTGGTGCTCGGCGTAGTAGTACCGCACCCGCTCACTATGTCTCGCCGCGCTCCGGCGAACCACACAATTAGGTTGTGAACACAGGCATGACGTACTCAGCCGTCGGGGCGACGTGCGTCTCCGACCCCGACTGGACAGTCGCGCCGCCTGGGTATCGATGCCTTGAGCGGACGACCCGCATCGGACAGGGGCTGGAGTGCTGGGACGTCGTGACGGCTGCCATGGGGCAGTGGACGATCAAGACCCGCAGCGGGTTCTCCGTCCGGCCCTGTACCGACGGCGAACCGGCAGTTCGGGAAGGCCAGGACTACACGCTGCTCGCTGCGCTCGGACCGTGCACCCTGAGAGAGCCGGTTCGGGTTGTCGCGGTGGTCGCTCGTCCTGATCGCCGGGGCTTTGCGTACGGCACGCGACACGGCCACCCCGTCTCGGGTGAGGAAGCGTTCATCGTGCACCGCTCACCCGACGGGGCGGTGTGGCTGACGATACGGTCCATGACCCGGCCTGGCCGAGGGCTGTGGTGGTTGGCCTTTCCGGCAGTTCTGGTTGCCCAACGCTGGTATCGCCGGCGCTATCAGAGGGCCTTGATGCCGTGACGGCCCGTGGCTCCGGGAAGATGTGCGCATGAACGAGGATGAGGATCTCCAGCTCGAGCAGGCGGCCCGCGAGACAGCCGAGCTGGAAGCCGAGCAGATCCGCGCAGACGTGGAGGATGCGAAGACTGACCCCGCGGTTCAGGAGGAGTGGATCCGGCAGTCGAATCTGATGTACGGCGGACTGGCTGCCGCCGGACTGGTGGTCGTCCAACCGTTCCTGACTGCGTCGCCGCTGGATCTGACCGCGACGATCTGCGTTGTCGCGTTCGCGGTCGCGATCCCGTTGCTCGCGGCGCTCCTGGTCCTGAACCGGCAGGAGGCGTTCCGCCGCCAGGTGACCAGGTCCGTCCTTGTCAGCGTGGCCAAGGCGGCCGCCGAAGGGTCCGCGTTCGTCGGCCTCACCGCGGCGTTCTGGCACATCTCGACGATCGCCGGCATCACGTTCCTCGCCGTCGGCATCTTCGCCGTCGGCGTCCACTCCGCCGGTTACTCGAAGCTCGAGTACGACGGCAAGTTCCGCTCCCGATTCCCCCGTACCAAGCCGCCCACTTCCTGACCCCGCGCGGAAACGATTCCAAAAGTACGGCGTGAGGTATGTACACGCTCTCTTGGCGTTGCTAGATTCCGGGCTGATTTGACATCGATGTCAACCTCAGGGAGTGGTCGCGATGGTTTCGAGACGTGCGTTCCTGGCGGGCAGCGGTGCGGTGACGGCGGGTGGTCTCGGCTTGGTTCCGGGGCTTACGACGACAGCGCAAGCTGCAGTTTCATCGACGTCCGGCAGCCCCGCTCGGCTGCTGCCGGTGTTCAACCGCCCGAGACACCTGGATTACGGCGATGTGAGCAAGCTCAGCGGGGGAGACCAGACCCTGCTGACAACGTTGCAAGGCATCGTCAACCGTACAGAGCCCGAGTTGTACTTCCTGTACGACACCGGCACGGTGAGCGTGCCGGATGCCAAGTGGCTGGCCGACATGCATCTGCCGACCAAGCTGTACAAGAACCCGCTGGACCTGGTCGCGAAGTACAGAAGCCGGATCCGCGGTGCGATCGTGCACGACCCCGACGTACCGGACTCGCTGAACGTGGCGACGACGCTCGCCGGGCTCGAGAACGCGGTCGTCGCCGACGCGGATCAAGCGAAGGCGCACGGTCTGAGGATCGTGAAGGACCTGCGCGGGATGTTCGACGACGACCGCGTGAAGACGTACCGCTGGCAGCTGGACAACCTGTTCCCGAAGGTCACCCACAAGCTGCTCGCCGGCCTCCCGCCGACCCGCGTGGTCGACGTCGAGGGCGTGCAATGGCAGGAGATCGCCCGCGAGACCCAGCAGATCCGCGACTCGTCGAACCGCGGTACCTACAACCTGGACGTCTCCGCGAAGCTCGGTAAGGAGGCCGTGTACGTCCGGTTCGCGGACTCGTTCACCGACGACGGCTGGGGTGCGTCGGTGCGCCACGTGTCCATCAAGGCCAACGACACCGTGATCGCCACCTTCGAGCCGAACACCCCGGAGGAGGCGCCGTACCTGTTCGACGGCTCGCACTCCTCGATCGGCGGCGAGGCCAATCGCTTCGCCGACGGCGGCAACTACTGGATCTACCGCATCGAACCACCAGCGGGTACGACGTCCCTCGTCGTGACCGTGGAGATGTGGAACCAGTACCTGGTCTCCGCGACCGACACGTCGCCGACCCGCATCGAACCGTTCGCGTACTTCCGCGACTATGTGGTGGCCACCAAGGCCCTGGTGAGCTGGCTACCGCCGGGCGGTGCGACGGGCGAACTGCTCATCGAGCACTACGCGAAGTACCCGACGCTGGCGCCGTACATGGGCTGGTTCGCGAACGACGTCTCCGGTGAGTGGGACGGCGTCGATCTCGCGAGCAAGGGTGGTTCGCCCGTGGTCGCGGCCGACTTCTACATGAACGGCACCGTGCACGCCGGCTTCACGGCGCCGATCTCCGACAAGCCTCGGCCGGTACGGCGGATCGACAAGCCGAAGAACAAGGTCTACCTGACGCTGACCTTCGGCGAAGGCGACAACATCCAGTACTGCCAGCGCCGGCTGCGCGAGATCTGGGACGACCCGAAACGCGGCCAGGTGCCGACCAACTGGACCATCAGCCCGTTGCTCGCCGAAACCGGACCCGGCCTCTACAGCTACTTCCAGCGCACCGCGACCGCCAACGACCTCCTGGTCTGCGGACCGTCCGGCGGCGGCTACACGTACCCGGGTTCGTGGGTGCCTGCCGAGCTGACGGAGTACCTGAAGATGACCGGCGGCTTCATGCGCCGTACCGGGCTGGACGTGGTGTACGCGTACAGCAGCAGGCAGGACGACAAGTGGATCCTGCTGTCGGAGGAGATCGCCGGCGGGTACAACGAGTACACGCCGGTCAAGGGGATCATGCAGACCTGGGACGGCGACCCGCTCACCGTCCGGCAAGGCGGTCTGCCGATCACCGGCCAGTGGGGCGCACCCGGTAAGGCCGCCGAGTTCAAGGCCGCGCTCGACCAGCGGATCGCCAACTGGGACGGTGCGAGCCCGCTGTTCATCTCCGGCGGGATCGGTGCCTGGTCCTGGGCGCCGTCCGACATGGCCGAGCTCGGCGCACTGCTCACCGACCCGTACGAGGTGGTTCTGGCGAACAGCTTCTACGACCTGCTCAACAGGTTGCTGTAGAAAGCACGCTCCGGCGGGCGGTTCGCTCTCCGCCCGCCGGAGCGTGGGTCAGTAGAACAGTCTGTAGGCGTTACGGAGTGCGTTGGCCGCCACCTGTCGACCAAGGGTCACTCCGACGGTGTCCGCCGTACGGGTGTGGATGCCGGACCAGACGCGTGCGTCGACGTTCTCGAGCGTGAGCTGGTGCCAGTTGCTGTAGGTGCGGGTCACGCCCGGCGCGGTCGGGCTGCCGATCGTGTAGGGCTTCGCGGTGCGTGCGCCGACCAGTGTGGTCAGTACCTGCTCGGCCGAGCCGGAGTACGTGTTGTGGCCGCTCGGGTAGTCCGGGTGGGCCGGAGTGTCGTGCAGTGGTGTCCAGTCAGCGTCGACCGTTGCGCGGAGTGCGGTGACCGGACGCCAGCGCAGGTAGGTGTACTTCGTGTCGGACGTGGCGATCTGTGTGTCCACTGCGGCCACGTGGAACAGCGCGACCAGCTTCGTTCGCTCCGCCAACGGACGGTGCGCTGCTTCGGACAGCGCCGCTCGCAGCGGCCCGGTGTAGAGCACGTACGACGAGCCGAGCCAGAACGTGGCTGTGTCCGTCTGGGCCTGCGTGCGCGTCGTACTGTTGCGCGCCCCATCGGCGCGTACCTCTGCCAGGTCGCGGTTGTAGCGGGGCGAGCCCAGAACGGGCGGCGGACCTGGACGGAACTGGTCGGCACTCTCGAGCAGGAACGGCTTCGCCAGCCGGTTCCCGTACTGAGTCCCCGGGCTGTACGTCGGTGGCGTCGACCGCCAGATCCCAGCATCGGTGGACGGTGGCGTGAATGGTGCATTGACCGAAGCCGGGTCCAGTCCGTCGTTGGCACGCGATGCCAAGACCGCCTGTGCCTGTTGGCGTCCTGCCGCAACACCTGCTGTCTCTGCACTGCCGTCGGGGATACGCGCGAGAGTGGTGGTCAGAGCCTGGTCGAGCTCGGTCTTACGAGCCGGTGCGAGAGTCACCAGGGTCTCGTGGACCGCACTGGCCAATGCGGCTTCTTTGTACGGCGTTGGTGCGGCAGGTGATCGGAGGAGCGCGCGTGTCGCTGCGGTCCAGCCGATCGCCCAGGTGCGGTTGTTCGTCACCTGGGTCGGGGCGCCGGCTGCTGCGATCGTGTCAGCTGTGACGTCGTACCACTCGAGCGCGACGTCGGTGCGGGGCGTCGTACCGGCAGCCGGCACGGAGATCAACGTGGACAGGGCAAGGGCGGGAACTGCCGCCAGGGCAAAGGGTTTGCTTAGATTCGTCACGCCTGGATCGTGACAGGCGACAGCGTCGCGCAAAGTGCCATATCACTACTTGGAAACTAGACATTCCGCTTGACACCTCGAGGCGCGGCCGCCCGCGGGGAACGGGCGGCCGCTGGGGTGGGGCTTACCAGTGGTGAGCGACGTCGATCACCAGGCGGGAGTTCGAGCCCGGTCCTGCGAGCGTGAAGACGCGGAACGGGAGCCGAGCGCGGACGCCCAGGCCGATCGTCGTCTGGCCCTCGAAGCTGCCGGCGAAGGCGACCTGCCGGAACGTGCTGTACCCGCTCACGTTGGTCAGTTCCTTGGGGTTCTTCGGCGCGTACGTCGTCCTGCCGGTGTCGATGTTGTACGCCGGCGCGCGGACGACGATCTGCAGTTTCGCCCCGCCGCGCAGCGGGACCAGGAACCCCGAGCCGTCCTGGTAGACGTTGCGGACGTAGCGGACGTCGTACCCCGTGGGGCCGTTGGCCAGGTCGACGACGAGCCGGTCGTAGCAGGCGTGCCGTCCGGTGCGGACGTTGGTGACCGACGTCGTCGCGGGCGTCGTCGCCCGTACCCGGTTGTTTGTCTCGGGCAACGATCCCCAGCCGCGCGGGCAGGACGCGGTAGTTGCCGAGGCGGTTGTCGAGGAGGTTGCCGAGGTGGTCCGGGGGGCGGACGCGGAGCCGGCGAGGTTCGGTGCGGCGATGGCGGCGGCGGGGATCGCCAGGATGGCGACTGCGGCGAGCATCGTCTTGCGCGTGATGTGGTGGATGTTCATGGTGTGTTCCCCCCTTATGAGGACACTTACTTGGACGACACCAGTGGCCAACTGGTTTACTTTTTATGCCGGTGATTTCAGGTAGTCGATCGGGCACGATGTGCAGATGACCCCTGAAGAGCTGCTCGACGTGTTCCACCGCCGGATCCGGCTGCCGGACGCCGACGCGATCCCCGGCTGGAAGCAGGAGCACGACGGCCCTGACGGCATGGTGCACCGCTCGTACGTCGAGGGAGTCGAGGGAGCCGGGTTCGTCGAGACGCCGCGTGGGCTGGGCGACGACCCGGATGCGGTGATCGCCCAGGAGGTGGCGTTCTTCCGGGAGCGCGGTCTGCCGTTCGAGTGGAAGACGTACGCGTACGACGAACCGGCTGACCTTGGTGAGCGGCTGGTCCGGGCCGGGTTCACGCAGGAGGAGCCGGAGACGCTGATCCTCGGCGAGGTGGACCGGATCCTCGAGCGTCCGTCCGCGCTGCCGTCGAAGGTCCGGCTGCGGGAGGCCGACGGGCCGGACGACTACCACCGGATCGGCGTACTCACCGACACCCTGTGGCACAACGGTCTCGAACGGATCGTCGAGCGGCTCGCGGGTGAGGCGCGGATGTTCCCGGACCGGCTGTCGGTGTTCCTGGTCGAGGACGCGCTGAAAGGTCCGGACGGACCCGCCGTGTCAGCTGCCTGGATCCGGTTCCATCCGGGCACCGGGTTCGCCAGCCTGTGGGGCGGCGGCACGCTGCCGGAGTGGCGCCGGCAGGGCATCTACAGCGCCCTGCTCGCCCACCGCGCCCGCCTCGGGAAGGAGCGTGGCTACGAGTTCCTCCGCGTCGACGCGTCCGACGACTCCCGCCCCATTCTGCAGAAACTCGGCCTCTACGGCGTCACTGTGACCACACCGTACGAATGGACACCCTGACCTGACCTGCGGAACGACACACGAAGGCTGTACGTTGCCTGCATCATGGCCCTGAAAATCGCTTCTCGCTTCCGCCGGCTGCTGCAGCGCCCCGGCTCGATCGATCTCGGCCCGTACGAACGGCTCACCCAGCTGGTCGGCGAGGCGGAGGAATCGGTCCTCTCCCTGACCGACGAAGAGCTCACCGAGGCGGTCGCGGAACTCCGCACCACCGGCGGGCTGCACGAGGACGAGCAGATCGAGTTCCTCGCGCTGGCCCGGGAAGCGGGGAACCGGGCGATCGGCGAGCGCGCGTTCGACGGCCAGGTCGTCGGCGCGCTGGCGATGCTGCAGGGCCGGGTCGTCGAGATGGCGACCGGTGAGGGCAAGACACTGGCCGGCGCGATCGCCGCCGCCGGGTACGCCGTGGGCGGCCGCAAGGTGCACGTGCTGGCGGTCAACGACTACCTGGCCAAGCGCGACGCCGAGTGGATGGGCCCGGTGTACGAGCTGCTCGGCGTCACCGTGTCGCACGTCGGCCAGGCGTCCACGCCGGAGGAGCGCCGCGAGGCGTACCAGGCGGAGGTCTGCTACGTCCCGGTCAGCGAGATCGGCTTCGACGTACTGCGGGATCGCCTGGTCACCGACGTCGCGGACCGGGTCACCGTCGAGGCCGACGTGGCGCTGGTGGACGAGGCCGACTCGGTGCTGATCGACGAGGCCCGCGTGCCGATGGTGCTCGCCGGCGCGACCCGCAACGAGGCGCTCGATGACGACGTCGTCCAGCTGGTCCGGACGCTGCGCGCGGGAGTCGACTACGAGGTCGACGGCGACGGCCGCACGGTCGCGCTGACGGATCGCGGCACCGACAAGGTCGAGCAGGCACTCGGCGAGAGCGCGGCCGCGGCAGCAGCTGAGGTCGGCGAGGCAGCTGAGGTCGACGAGGTCGACCCCGAGGAAGATGCCGACGCCGGCGTCGAGACCGATGCCGACGCCAGCACAGACGCTGTCGCGGACGACGCTGTCGCGGACGACGCTGACGCGGAGGACGAGGTCGCGGAGGAGGCTGAGCTTCCGCGGTTCAATCTGTACGACGACGAGAACCTGGATCGGCTGACCCAGATCAACGTCGCGTTGCACGCCGAGGTGCTGCTGCGCAAGGACGTCGACTACCTGGTCCGGGACGGCAAGGTCAGCCTGATCAACAACAACCGCGGCCGGATCGCCAAGCTGCAGCGCTGGCCGGACGGTCTGCAGGCCGCAGTCGAGGCGAAGGAGGCCGTGCCGGTCAGCGACTCCGGCGAGGTTCTCGACAGCATCACCGTGCAGGCGCTGATCAAGCAGTACAAGTCGCTGTGCGGCATGACCGGTACCGCGGTGGTCGTGGGGGAGTCGCTCCAGGAGTTCTACGACGTCGAGGTCGCCGTCGTACCGCCGAACAAGCCGAACGTCCGCAAGGACGACCAGGACCGGCTGTACCTGACCGTCGACCAGAAGAACACGGCACTGGTCAAGCACATCGGCGAGGTGCACGAGACCGGGCGCCCGATCCTGATCGGGACCCACAGCGTCGAGGAGTCCGAGCAGCTCAGCGACAAGCTCGAGGCGGCCGAGATCGAGCACGTCGTACTGAACGCGAAGAACGACGCCGAAGAGGCGGCGATCATCGCGGAGGCCGGCGTGCCGGGGACGG
The DNA here is from genome assembly GCF_046549195.1 of Kribbella sp. C-35. Lineage (NCBI taxonomy): Bacteria > Bacillati > Actinomycetota > Actinomycetes > Propionibacteriales > Kribbellaceae > Kribbella > Kribbella sp. C-35. The sequence goes on along the minus strand of NZ_JAJPWG010000005.1, from coordinate 613,075 downwards.
TGACCGTGTCGACACAGATGGCCGGCCGCGGTACGGACATCCGGCTCGGCGGCAAGGACGAGACGCACGACAAGGACAAGGCCCTCGAACTCGGCGGCCTGTACGTCGTCGGCACCGGCCTCCACGCATCGCGGCGGCTGGACGACCAGCTGCGCGGTCGCGCCGGACGCCAGGGCGACCCGGGCGGGTCGCTGTTCTTCGCGAGCCTCGCCGACGAGCTCGTCACGCGGTACTCCGTTTCGTCCGGCCTCCGCCCGCACCCGGACGACACCGGCCGGCTCACGGACCGCAAGTCGGTCGGCATGCTTGAGCACGCGCAGCGGGTCGCGGACGGCGCGAACGCGGAGCTGCACCGTACGACGTGGCAGTACAACCGGCTCACGGGACAGCAGCGCGCGATCCTGCTGGAGACCCGCGAGAAGGTGCTGACCGAGGACCTGGCCGCGGACGAGCTCGCCGAGCGCGCCAAGGAGCGGTACGACGAACTGGTCGACGAGGTCGGCGAGGACGTGGTGAAGGCCGCGGCGCGGCGGATCGCGCTGCGGCATCTGGACCGGCGCTGGACCGACCACCTGGCGTACCTGGCGGACCTGCGCGAGGGCATCCACCTGCGGTCGCTGGCCGGCGGCATCGTGCACCTGAAGCCGATCGACGAGTTCAACAAGTCGGCGATCGCGTCGTTCGACACGCTGATCGAGGACTCCTGGAAGGACGCGGCCGAGACGTTCGCGGACGCGGAGATCACCTCTGACGGCCTGAACGAGGAGACGAGCGGGATCCCGCGGCCGACCGCGACCTGGACGTACCTGGTCAACGACAACCCGTTCGGCACCGAGGCGGACCGGATCCTCGGCCGGCTGCGGAACGCGATCAAGCCCGAATCGGTCTCCGAGCCCGAGGAGATCCTCGCCGAGCAGTTCGACGAGGACGACCTCCCCGAAGAACTCCGCGACGCCGACGACGAGGACGACGACGCGGACAAGGGTTCTAAGAAGTAGCCTGGAGATCGGGTTCGACTTTGGTCTAGGTGCGGATGGCCGTCGGCTCGATGCCGGTCGGCGGCTCGGTGGGCGACGCTCTCGTCATGCCCAGCACGCACAGCGGTCCCCGGCTCCTCGTCGTCGACATCGCCCTCCCACTCGGACTCTTCTACGGTCTGCGGGCGCTCGGTGCGAGTGACCTGACCGCGCTGGTCGTCGGCGTGGTCCCGGGCCTGATCAGTTCGGCGGTGTCGCTCGTGCGCACCCGCCGTACCGACCTGGTCGGGATGGCTGTCGTGGTGAGCATGGTGGCGAGTTCGGTGGTCGCCGTGCTGGGCGGGGACGCGCGGTTGCTGCTCGTCCGCAACGCATGGATCAGCCTCCCGTTCGCCGGCATCACGTTGTGGTCGCTGCGGCATCCGCAACCGCTCACCTACATCGTGACGCTGGCGATGATGCCGCGGCGGGCGCGCGTGATGGAGGAGTTGTGGGAGACCAGCCCGCGGTTCCGGGACGCCTGGAAGTGGATCACGGTGTGGTGGGGGATCGCGACGATCATCGACGGGTTCGTGCGGATCGTGTTGGCGTACACGTTGCCGATCGCCGTCGTACCGGCCACCGACCCGGTGATCACCGCCGTCACGATCGTCGTACTGCAGGTCCCGACGATCGTCCTGCTCCGGCGGAGCGGGACATGGCACCTCGTCTTCGCCCCTCGGCGGCCTACAGTCGGGAGAATGACGGACGACAAGCTGTCACAAGAGCGCATGCGTGACCTGCTGGCCTCCGGCGAGGCGACGTCGATGCTCGCCGGGATGGAGGTGGGTCCGACCTGGTACGACGACCGTTGGTGGTACATCCCGGCCGAGGCCCCGGAGGACGCCGACTACCAGCCGGCCGACCCGGAGAAGTCCGAGCGGTTCGACCGGCTCCGGCGCCGCGCGGAAGCCGTGGACCGTGTGCAGGCCGAGCTGGACAGCAGGCAATGAGTCCGCGGGCCGAGCTGCGGGAGCCGAGCCGGGACGAGCTCGTCGCGGCGCAGCAGGTGGTGGACCTGTTCGCTGCCGAGGCGCTGCTCGCCATCGACCGGTACGAGCGGGCGTTTCCGGCGGACGCGCCCGACAAGGAACGGCGTACGGCGGACCGGCTCGCGCACTGGTGGCGCAAGCTCGACCTGGACGACGTACGCATCGATCCGGAGGGAACGGACGCCGAGCAGATCCTGGTGGCGGCGGCCGATCTGGCCCTCGACCCGGAGAACCACTGGGGCCTGAGCCTCGAGGAAGCATCTGCCCAGGCCGTCAACCGGGCCGCGATGGACGGCCGCACGATGCCGACCACGACCGTCGCGGACCTCCGCAAGGACTTCGCCGACGCGTACGGCGGGCGGGTCGACCTGCCCGCGCGGGACGACGAATGGCTCGCGCAGTCGCTGACCCGGCTGGCGCGCGCGAGCGTGCTGCGGGACGTGATCGCGGCGGGTGCACAGGTCCGGGTGAGCGAACCGCTGCGCGCCGCGGCCGACGACCTGGTCCGGCAGGGCCGGCAACTGATGGACGACCGGCTCCATCTCGCTCGGCGTCAAGAGGCGCCGGTCAACCGGCGTCCGTTGATCGCCCGGCAGGCGAAGACCACGTCGATGTTCTTCGCGTACAGCATGGGCGTGGAGCTCACCGGTGCCCCGCTGTGGGCCGACCTGCTGATGAAGACACCCGCGGTCGCGATCCTCTTCAAGGAAACCCGCGACGCCTGGCGAGAGCACGATCACGCCGTTGCGACCCGGCTCGATCCCGCCCAGGCCCAGCTCCGCTCCGTCCGCACCGACCTCACGAACACCCTCGACACCCCGACCCCAGCCACCCGCCGGGACACCCGCGCCCTCCGCAACCCCCACAACCGCCCAGGCGGCCCCGCCCGATAAGCAGGTTTGTCGGTGGGGCTGGTTAGGCTTCTGGGGTGAGTGATGGGTTGTTCGAGCTTCCGGGTGCGCCGGCGCCTGCCCGTGGTGGTGGGAGTTTGGCGGATGCGGACCACACCGCGGCTCCGCTGGCGGTGCGGATGCGGCCGCGCAGTCTGGACGAGCTGGTAGGCCAGCAGCATCTGCTGGCGCCTGGCTCGCCGTTGCGTCGGCTCGTGGAGGGCGATCAGCCGATGTCGCTGTTGCTCTGGGGACCCCCGGGGACGGGCAAGACGACGATCGCGGCGGTCGTCTCGCACCAGACAAACCGGAAGTTCGTGGAGCTCTCGGCAGTCACGGCCGGTGTGAAGGACGTACGGCAGGTGATCGACGGGGCCCGACGCGACCTGTCTCGCGCGACCGGTGCGGTCGAGACCGTGCTGTTCATCGACGAGGTCCACCGCTTCACGAAAGCCCAGCAGGACGCGCTGCTGCCGGGCGTCGAGAACCGCTGGGTGACCCTGGTCGCGGCCACCACCGAGAACCCGTTCTTCTCGGTCATCTCGCCGCTTCTCTCTCGCAGTCTGCTGCTCACGCTCGAGTCGCTGACCGACGACGACATCGCGCTTCTGCTGGACCGGGCGCTGGCCGACGAGCGCGGGCTGAATGGCGAGTTCGAGCTGGCCGCGGACGCGCGGGATCACCTGCTCCGGATGGCCGGCGGGGACGCCCGCCGCGCCCTCACGTACCTGGAAGCCGCCGCCGGCGGAGCCCGCGCCAAACACGAACCGACCGACCAGTCCGAGGCGGCTGCGGCGGTGATTGATCTGGTGACGTTGGAGACGGCGGTCGATCGGGCTGCGGTGCGGTACGACCGGGCCGGGGACCAGCACTACGACGTCACCTCCGCGATGATCAAGTCGATCCGCGGCTCGGACGTCGATGCGGCGATGCACTACCTGGCCCGGATGATCGAGGCGGGGGAGGACCCGCGGTTCATCGCGCGCCGGCTGGTGATCTCGGCCAGTGAGGACATCGGCATGGGGGATCCGACCGCGCTCGGTGTCGCGATCGCGGCGGCCGAGGCGGTGCAGCTGATCGGGATGCCCGAGGCGCGGATCAACCTCGCCCAGGCAGTCGTCGCACTCGCGCTCGCGCCGAAGTCCAACGCGGTGATCATGGCCGTCGACGCGGCGATCGCGGATGTGAAGGCGGGCAAGGTCGGCCCGGTTCCGCCGCATCTGCGGGACGCGCACTACGCCGGCGCGAAGAAGATCGGCCACGGCTCGTCGTACCAGTACTCCCACGACGACCCGCGCGGCGTCCTCCCGCAGCAGTACGCCCCGGACGTGATCGACGGCACTGACTACTACAAGCCCACCCGCCGCGGCGGCGAAGCAGCGTACGCCGACCGCGTCGCCGCCATCCGCAAAATCCTCCGGGACCGCAAGTGAGCCGTACGGCGGACCACGTCGCAGCCTTCAACCTGGCGGTGACGACGGGTGATTGGGACACGTTCGCCGATCGGTTCGCGATGGACGCGACGATGCGGTTCGTCGGGGTTCCGGTTGGGCCGTTCGAAGGGCGGGCGGCGATCGCGGCGGCGTACCGGGAGAATCCGCCGGGCGAGACCATGACGCTGGTCGAGGACGGTGACGGGCGGGCGCGTTTTCGCTGGTCAGGTGGTGGGATCGGCTCGATGGAGCTGCACTGGGGCCCGGACGGAGCCGTCCAGGCACTCACCGTGAGCTTCGATTGAAGCGTTCGAGTCGGTAAGCTACCTCTCGGCCTGGGGGCGGAAGGTATTTGGTTTTGAGGCAGCCCCATCCTCGGCATGTACGTAAGCGTCCGCCGGTGCTCAAGCTCGGCGCAGGCGTGGCCACCGTCGCTGTTCTGGTCGGCGCGGTGTTCCTGTTCTCGTTCAGGTCCCAGCAGTCGGAGTCCGGCCAGGCACCGCAGGCCGCCGATTCGTCCAGTCCGACCATCGATCGGTCGGAGGGTACGTCGCGGTCGAGCGCGCGCCCGTCACTCCCGGTCGGAAAGCCGCTGAATCCGCTTGCACCGCAGACGAGCGCAGGATCCACGTCCAACTCACCGCTGACCGGCCCGGGCACGAACAACCCGACCACCGCGGACCCCACGACGGGCACTCCGCCCGGCACCCCGTCAGCAAGCACCCTGGCGACAACCCCACCGACGACGCCGACGGCAACGACCCCGACCCCACAGACGACCACCACGCCGACCACACCGGCCCCCACCACCCCGGCCCCGACCACCCCGGCACCCAGCAGTACGCCGACCGCCGTACCGTCGGCCACCCCCAGCAGCACGCCCAGCACGACCCCCGCGGTCGTCTACCGGGACTGCGCCGAGGTCCGGGCCGCCGGGAAGGCGCCGCTCTACCGCGGCGAGCCCGGTTACACCCCGGAGCTCGACAGCAACGGCGACGGAATCGCCTGCGAACGCGGCAACTCCTGACCCTCGCACGCGGTTTGGTGAGGGACTGTGATGTGAGGGATGGTGTCCTGGAGCGGAGTGCGATAGGGGCGCGCGATAAGGTCGGGCGGTCCAAAGTTGCGCAGAGTTCGCATCGGGTCGCATGAGGTCGCTACGGAAGGTGGATCGTTTCCATGAGCGTCGGTGAAGTCGCGGGGCTGATAGCCGCCTGCGCGCTGCTCATCCTGGTGGGCCTGCTGGCCTATCCGATCCTGAAGCTCGGCAAGGTGTTCGACGAGACCCGGATCATGGTGAAGGGCGTCTCCGACTCCAGTGTCCCGCTGCTCGGCGAGGTGACCACCACGGTGGCGACCACGAACGCCCAGCTGGCGAAGGTGGACACGATCACCGACAACGCGACCACCGTGACCACGAACGCGGCCGCGCTGATGTCGCTGTTCTCGGCCACCGCCGGCGGTCCGCTGGTGAAGGCGGCCGCGTTCACCTACGGCGTCCGCCGGGCGCTCGGTGAGCAGCAGCGCAAGGACGTGTCGCGGCGCGTCAAGGAAGAGATGAAGGCCGAGCGGAAGGCGCGGAAGCGATGAAGCGGATCTTCTGGCTGATCATTGGGATCGCCGTCGGCGTGTACGCCGTGACCCGGCTGAAGAAGCGGGCCCAGATTCTCGCTCCGGAGAGTGTCCAGGAGTCCGCGGCCAAGCTGGCCGCCGCGGTCCGGCACTTCGGCGACCAGGTCCGCGAGGGCATGGCCGAGCGGGAGACCGAGCTGCGCGACGCGCTGGGCATCGAGAACGCATCCCAGACTGATTCGACACAGCGTGAGGACTACCGGTAACACCCATGGAAACCAGTGAGATCAGGCGGCGGTTCCTGCAGTACTTCGAGGACCGGGGCCACACCGTGGTGCCGAGCGCGCCGCTGCCGTCGCCGGACCCGAACCTGCTGTTCAACGTCGCCGGCATGGCCCAGTTCGTGCCGTACTTCGTCGGCCAGCAGACGCCGCCGTACCCGCGCGCGACCAGCGTGCAGAAGTGCGTCCGGACCCTCGACATCGAGGAGGTCGGCAAGACCACCCGGCACGGCACCTTCTTCCAGATGAACGGCAACTTCTCGTTCGGCGACTACTTCAAGGAAGACGCCGTCAAGTTCGCCTGGGAGCTGGTCACCAAGCCGCAGAACGAGGGCGGCTACGGCTTCGACGAGTCCGTTCTCTACGCCTCGGTGTACTACGAGGACGACGAGGCGATCGACATCTGGAAGCGGGTCGCCGGGCTGCCCGACGACCGGATCGTCCGGCTCGGCATGAAGGACAACTTCTGGTCGATGGGCATCCCGGGTCCGTGCGGCCCGTGCTCGGAGATCCTGATCGACCGCGGCCCGGAGTTCGGCGCGGACCGGGACTGGGAGGCGGGCGACCGCTACCTGGAGTTCTGGAACCTGGTCTTCATGCAGAACATCCGCGGCGAGGGTGGCGGCAAGGACGGGTACGAGATCCTCGGCGAGCTGCCGAAGAAGAACATCGACACCGGTCTCGGCCTGGAGCGGGTCGCGTACCTGCTGCAGGGCGTCGACAACATGTACGAGATCGACGAGATCTACCCGGTGATCGAGAAGGCGTCCGAGCTGAGCGGCCGCAAGTACGGCGCGGAGCACGAGGACGACGTCCGGTTCCGGGTGGTCGCCGACCACGTACGCAGCGCGCTGATGCTGATCGGCGACGGCGTCACGCCGGGCAACGAGCAGGGCGGGTACGTGCTGCGCCGCCTGCTGCGCCGGGCGATCCGCTCGATGCGCCTGCTCGGCTACGAGGACCCGAGCCTGGTCGAGCTGCTCCCGGTGAGCCTGGAGCAGATGAAGAAGTCGTACCCGGAGCTGGTCACCGACTTCGGCCGGATCAGCCAGGTCGCGTACGCCGAGGAGGAGGCGTTCCGCCGTACGCTGACGGCCGGTACGACGATCTTCGACGTGGCGGTGCGCGACACCAAGGCGAGCGGGGCGCACCAGCTGGAGGGCGCGAAGGCGTTCCAGCTGCACGACACGTACGGCTTCCCGATCGACCTGACCGTCGAGATGGCGGCCGAGCAGGGCCTGAACGTCGACACCGAGGGCTTCCGCTCGCTGATGAAGGAGCAGCGCGAGCGGGCCAAGGCCGACGCGCGCGCCAAGAAGGCCGGTCACGCGGACACCTCGGGGTACCGGGAGCTGCGTGAGAAGGGCGTCACCGAGTTCACCGGGTACCAGGAGCTCTCCAGCGACTCCCAGGTTCGCGGCCTGCTGCGCGACGGCACGGTCGCGTCGTTCGCCGAGCAGGGCGAGACCGTCGAGGTCGTGCTCGAGAAGACCCCGTTCTACGCCGAGTCCGGCGGCCAGATCGCCGATGAGGGCCTGATTCTCGGCGACGGCCTGAAGCTGAAGGTGCTCGACGTACAGCGCCCGGTCAAGGGCCTGATCGTGCACAAGGTCGAGGTTGTCGAGGGCGTACTGCGTCCAGGCGAGGACGTGCACGCTGCGGTCGACCACGAGTGGCGGGTCTCGGCCTGCCAGGCGCACTCCGGCACGCACGTCGTGCACGCCGCGCTCCGCCAGGTGCTCGGCCCGAACGCGTTGCAGAGCGGTTCGTACAACAAGCCCGGTTACCTGCGGCTCGACTTCGCGTGGTCGTCGGCGCTGGACCCGGCGACCCGGTCCGAGATCGAGGAGATCGCGAACCTCGCCGTACGCAAGGACCTTCCGGTGTCGGCGCAGTACATGACGCTGCCGGAGGCCCGGGAGTGGGGCGCGCTGGCGCTGTTCGGTGAGACGTACGACGAGCAGGTCCGCGTGGTCGAGATCGGTGGCCCGTGGTCCCGCGAACTGTGCGGTGGCACGCACGTCAAGCACTCGTCGCAGGTCGGCGCGGTCACCGTCACCGGTGAGTCGTCGGTCGGCGCCGGGGTCCGGCGGATCGAGGCGTTCGTCGGCATGGAGGCGCTGCACTACCTCGGCCGCGAGCGGGCGCTGGTCCGGCTGCTCAGCGAGAACCTGAAGGCCCGCCCGGAGGAGCTGCCCGCCAAGGTCGCCGACCTGGCCGAGCGGCTGCGGGTGGCCGAGAAGGAGCTCGAGCGGATGCGCGCCGCGCAGGTGCTGGAGGCCGCCGCCGAACTGGCGAAGAACCCTAAGGACGTCTTCGGCGTCCAGTACGTCGGCCATCGCGCACCCGACGGTGTGAACGGCGGCGACCTGCGCAAGCTGGCGCTGGACGTCCGCGGCCGGATGCCGAACGACAAGCCGGCCGTGGTCGCCGTGCTGAGCGTGAACGACGGCAAGCCCGGCGTGGTGATCGCGCTCAACGACCTGGCCCGTGAGTGGCGGCTGAAGGCCGGCGACCTGGTCCGGATCGCGGCCGAGAAGCTCGGCGGCCGCGGCGGCGGCAAGGACGATGTCGCGCAGGGTGGCGGCACGGACGCGGCCGGTGCCGACGACGCGCTGAGCGCAGTCGAGCACGCGATCGGCCACCAGGTCACCGGCTAGATGAGCCGCCGATGAGGACGGGCGTGCGGATCGCGCTCGATATCGGCGACGCCCGGATCGGCGTCGCGAGCAGCGATCCGCACGGAATCCTGGCCACGCCTGTGGAAACCGTCCGGCGTGGGCCTGGCGATCTGGATAGGATCGCGGCACTCGCCGCCGAACTGGAGGCGTTCGAGATCGTGGTCGGCCTGCCGCGCTCCCTGTCCGGGGGCGAGGGACCGGCCGCGGTGAAGATCCGGGAGACGGCGGAGCAGGTGCGGGACAAGGTGCTGGTAGTGAACTCGGGGACGACGGTGCGGCTGGTGGACGAGCGGTTCACCACGGTCACCGCCGAACGGATGCTGCGGGAACGGGGAAAGAAAGGCTCCAAGCGGCGGGCAGTGGTCGACCAGGCCGCGGCCGTCGTGATTCTGCAACATGCGCTCGACCTCGAGCGCGAGACCGGCAACCCACCCGGGAGGCCCCTGTGAACGGACCATCGGTGGAAGAAGAAGTCAACGAGGGCGAGCGTGATGATCTGGGCAGCGGCCTCGGGCTGCGCGCGGAGACCCGCGTCGAGCGCCGCGCCAACCGGCGCCGCGCGCGCGGCCGCCGCGCCTTCGGCTGCTTCGCCGGCCTGATCTCGCTGCTCGTCGTCGGCGCCCTGGTGGCCGGCGCCGTGCTCGGCTTCGGCAAGGGCAAGGACGCGCTCGAGGGACTCTTCTCCGCTCCTGACTACGAGGGCGCGGGTACCGGCACGGTGGTCGTCGAGATCACCAAGGGCCAAGCGACGGCGTCGATCGCGGACACCCTGGAGAAGAAGGAAGTCGTGAAGAGCGCCCGCGCCTTCGAGCGGGTGGCCCGCGACGATCCGCGGTCGCTGCAGATCCAGGCGGCCACCTACACGCTGCGCAAGCACATGTCGGCCAAGGCCGCTCTCGACCTGATGCTGAACACCGCCGAGTCGGTCCGGGTGGCGCGGATCAGCGTCGCGGCCGGCAAGACCAAGGCCGAGGTCGCGGTGATCCTGCAGGGCTCGAAGATGAAGCTGCCGGCCGGCGCCGCCGCCACGGCACTCGGCAAGCCGGCCTTGCTCGGTCTCCCGCCGTACGCGCACAACAACGCCGAGGGCTTCCTGTTCCCGGGGACGTACGACGTGCCGAAGAACGCGAACGCGTACACGATGCTCAAGCTGATGACCGCTCAGTACGCGAAGACCGCGGCGTCGCTGGACCTGGTGAAGTCCGCGACCAACAAGAAGCTGGATCCGTACCAGGCGGTCATCGTGGCCAGCATCATCGGCGCCGAGACGAACCGGTCGGAGGACTACGCGAAGGTCGCGCGGGTGATCTACAACCGGCTCGCGGCCGGGATGCGGCTGCAGATGGACTCGACGATCCACTACGTGGTCGGCAAGGACGGCGGTGTCTTCACCACGCCCGAGCAGCGCGAGAACCCGTCGCGGTACAACACCTACAAGTACAAGGGCCTGCCGCCGACACCGATCAGCTCGCCGACGCGTGACGAGCTGCGGGCCGCGATCAACCCGGCGCAGGGCTCCTGGCTGTACTTCACGCTGGTCAACCTGGACACCGGCGAGACCGCGTTCGCGAGCTCGGCCGAGGAGCACCAGGCGAACGTGAAGAAGCTGCAGGCCTGGTGCCAGGCCCACAAGGGCAGGTGCTGACCCACCATGACCCGGTGTGCCGTTCTCGGTTCGCCAATCGCGCACTCGCTGTCGCCGGCCATGCATCGGGCTGCGTACGCCGCGCTCGGGCTGGACTGGAGGTACGACGCTTTCGAGGTCGAGGAGGACGAGCTTCGTGGATTCGTCGCGTCGCTCGGTGACGACGTCCGCGGGCTGTCGCTGACCATGCCGCTGAAGCGGGTCGCGCTCGACCTGGTCGACACGGTCGATCCGGTCGCGGAGCTGATCGGCGCGGCGAACACGATGCTGTTCGAGCCGGACGGATCACGGTCGGCGCACAACACCGACGTACCCGGGCTGGTGAACGCGTTCGCCGAGGGGGGCATCACGGCCGCCGAGACTGCGGTGGTGATTGGTGGAGGCGCGACGGCCGCGTCCACTCTGGCCGCGTTGCGGGGCATGAAGGTCACCGAGGTGACGATCGTCGTGCGTGATGTGGCGAAGGCCGAGCGGTTGCTGGATCTGGCCGCGGAGTTGGGACTCCGGACGTCGGTCGCGGACTTCTCGCAGGTCGAGCAGATCGGCGGCTTCGACCTGTGTGTGTCGACGCTGCCCGGCGGCGCGGTCGACCCGTGGGCAGAGCACTTCGCGGCCGTCGCGCCGGTGGTGTTCGACGTGGCCTACCACCCTTGGCCGACCCGGCTCGCGATCGCGGCGCACCGGATCGGTACAGAGCTGTTGAACGGACTTGACCTGCTCGTGCATCAGGCGACCCTCCAGGTGGAGATGATGACGGGTAGGTCGCCGGCTCCTCTGGCGGCCATGAGGGCTGCTGCGCGTGAGGAGCTGGGGGATCGTGAGCCTGCTTGACCGTCGTACCGTTCTGATCGCCGGCGTCGCTGTCACCTTGGCCGGCTGCGGTGACTCGAAGGACTCCGCCAGTACGCCGTCGCAGACCCCGAGCACTGCACCCAGCTCGACGACCGCTCCTCCCAGCACGAGCGCGCCCACCACGACCGCTTCCACCACGCCGAGCGGTACCCCGAGCACGTCGGCGCCCACCCAGACCGCGGCCGGGCCGAACTGGAACTCCCTCGCCGGCTCCCTGAAGGGCCGCCTCTACCTGCCTTCCACCTCCGGGTACGCCGCCGCGCACCAGCTCTTCAACCCGCGCTGGGACAGCGTCCGCCCGACCGCCGTGGTGAAGGCCGCGAACCCCGCCGATGTACAGAAGGCGATCAACTTCGCCCGTGCCAACAAACTCGTCCTCGTCCCGAAGAGCGGCGGCCACTCGTACGTCGGCGCGTCGACGATCGCCAACGGCCTGCAACTCGACGTCGGCGCACTGAAGGGCATGAGCTACGCGAACGGCGTACTCACTGTCGGCGCCGGAGCCCGCCTGTACGACGTGCACGCGTTCCTCGACCGCTACGGCCGCTCGCTGCCGACCGGTACCTGCCCGACCGTCGGCGTCGCCGGCCTGACGCTCGGCGGCGGGATGGGGATCCACACGAGGACCTACGGCCTCACCTGCGACCGTGTCGTGTCGATGGGCGTGATCACCGCGGACGGCAAGGCGCACAACGTCAGCGCGAGTGCTGAGTCCGATCTCTTCGCCGCACTGCGGGGGAGCGGCGGCGGCAACCTCGGCGTGGTCACATCGTTCCAGTTCGCGACGATCCCGGCGACCAAGCTCGGCTTCTTCCGGCTGACCTGGCCGGAATCGCAGGCCGCGGCCGTCGTCCGCGGCTGGCAGAAGTTCGCGCAGAGCGCACCGACCACGGTGTGGGGCAACCTGCACATCGATGCCAAGAGCAACGGAACGCTGTCGATCCGGGTGCTCGGCGTCTCCACCACCGGCGACGCGACCGCGGCCGCCGCGCAACTGGAGTCGTTCGTCGGCGCGAAGGCGTCGGAGCGGTCGCTCTCGGTGAAGTCGCACATGGAAGCGGTCAAGTACCTCGGTGGCGGTACGACGAGCCCGCGCCAGGGTTTCCTCGCCGGTTCCGACGTACTCAAGGGGCCGATGGACGCGACGACGATCACCGGCCTGCTCGGCGCGGTGAAGGCGGCCGCGCGCGCCGGGACGCCGGCGTCCGCGATCCTTGACCCGCTCGGCGGACAGGCCGCGAAGGTGCCGGCCGGCGGCTCGTCGTGGCCGTGGCGCGGCGCGCTGGCCGTGATCCAGTGGTACTCGTCGGCGCAGGGGAAGAGCGCGCAGACGTTCATCTCGAACGGGCACCGCGCGGTCCGGTCAGCCTCGGCGGGCGGCTACGTGAACTACGTCGAGTCCGGACGGTCGGTCAGCTCGTACTACGGCGGGAGCGCATCCAAGCTGCAGGCCGCGAAGAAGAAATACGATCCGACGAACTTCTTCCACACCCCGTACACCCTTAGCTAGCTAGTGTTCGGCCCGTGAAGCTTTGGCGTGTGATCGCGGGTGTGCTGGCTGCTGGACTCGTCGCGGCTGGGGTGACGCCCGCGTGGGCGTGTGCGTGCGGTGGTTACCTGCCGGACGCGCAGTCGCAGGCCCGGGCGTACGGCGAGAACGCGCTGGTCCAGTACGCCGGGGGCACCGAGCAGATCACGCTCTCGATGTCGGTCCACGGCGCGTCGAAGAAGGCGGCCTGGATCATGCCGGTCCCGTCTGCCGCGAAGGTCGACCTCGGCGACGACAACTACCTGTTCTATCGGCTCGACCAGCTGACGCGGCCGAAGCGCGTGGTGAAGAAGACGTACTGGCCGTTCCGCGATCTCGGATTGGGTCGCGGTCGGGGTGACTCGGCCGGCGCCCCGACGGCGGGAGCGGGGGTGAGCGTCAAGGAGCAGATGACGCTCGGCCCGTTCGCGGTCACGCGTCTCGGCGGCTCCAGCGGTACGGCGGTCACGGACTGGCTGCGCACGAACGGGTACGTCGTACCGTCGACGCTGGCCGCGAACCTCACGCCGTACCTGACCGAGAAGTGGGAGATCGTCGCGGTGAAGCTCGCGCCCAAGCAGGCCGGCGAGAGCCTGTCCGGCGCGACACCGCCGCTGCGGCTGACGTTCGCGTCGGACCGGATCGTGTACCCGATGCGGCTCAGCAAAGGCGCGAGCACGACTCAGACCGTCACGGTGTACGTCGCGGCGGAGCACCGGGTCGACGCCACGAAGGTGCCGGACGCCGCCGTGACTCCAGAGTTGCTCTTCGCCGGCCGGCTCGAGACCGACATGCTGCCGAAGCCGACCGACTTCCTGACCGCGTACACGGCGACGTACCGCGAGCCGGGGAAGATCACCGACGACTTCACGTTCGCCCGGGCCGCGAACGACGACGAGTACCAGCGGATCACCTACGTCACCAGGAACGACGGGTTCTGGAGCACCCTCGGGGTGCTGGTCGGCCTGGTCCTGCTCCTGGGCGGCGGGGCGTTCGTGCTCGCGCGGGTGCTGGCCCGGCGGGCGGCCGCGGGCGTCCGCAAGTAGTCGTCTAGGGTCGTGGATCGTGCCGGCTGACAACGCGTTGCTCGCTGCGGGAATCGGCGTGGTCGCCTGCGGTTCCGTGGCGTCCGTGCTCGGCCCTTGGCTGATGCGCCGCATCCCCGAGCCGGAGCTCGAGGAAGGCGAGGCCAAAGTCCCGTACGCCTCGCTGGCCGGTCGGCGAGCGGCGTACTGGTGCGGCGGGCTCGCGGCGGTGGCCGGCGGCATCCTCGGCTGGATGCTCGGTCTGGACGCCGTACTGCCCGCGTGGCTGGTGCTCGTGGTGGCCGGCTCGGTGCTCGGGTACATCGACGCGCGCACGCGGTTCCTGCCGTCGGTGATCATCTGGCCGACGTACGTCGTGGTCGCGGCCGGGCTGGTGGCCGCGGCGCTGGCGACGGGGGAGTGGGGCTCGTTGCGCCGGGCGGCGATCGCCGGCGCGATCGGGTTCGCGGTGTTCTACGTGCTCTGGTTCGCGTTCCCGCGCGGCGTCGGGTTCGGTGATGTGCGGTTGTCGGGGCTGCTCGGGATGGCCCTCGGCTGGCTCGGCTGGGGCGAGTTCGTGTCCGGGTTGTACGGCGGGTTCTTCCTCGGCGCGATCGTCGGGATCGTGCTGATCGCGGCCCGGATCATGACCCGCAAACAGATGGTTCCGTTCGGGCCGTTCATGCTCGTCGGCGCGCTCGGCGGCGTACTGCTCGGCGTCCCGTTGGAGCGGTTGTACGCCGGATAGGGGAGTCCTTCACTCCACCAGATGGCTGATGTGCCGACATCGCTCACCTTCCTAGGGTCGAAGCATTCGAACTCGGGAGGGAATCTCAATGCCAGTCAGTCGTCGTGGTCTCCTGGCCGGAACAGCCGTTGCGGGTGCAGCACTCGCCATACCTGGTACGGCGTCGGCAGCCGTCGTCGTTGGTGACAAGGTCGGCCCGGACGATGCGCGATACCAGGATCTTGTCCTGCGTGGACAGAACCGCCGTTTCGTCGGGAAGCCTGATTACGTGCGCGTGATCCAGTCGGCCGAGGACGCCGTCGCGGCCGTGCAGGACGCGGTCCGCAGCGGGAAGCGGATCGCGGTGCGCGGCGGCGGGCACTGCTTCGAGGACTTCGTGGACAGCAGCGACATCGAGGTGCTGCTGGACATGTCGACGTACGACGCGATCACGTGGGACCCGCAGTACCGGGCCTTCTCGATCGGCGCCGGGGCGATCCTCGAAACCGTCTACAAGGAACTGTTCTTCGGGTGGGGTCTCACGGTGCCCGGCGGCGGATGCGTCGGCGTCGGCGTCGGCGGTCACTTCGCCGGGGGCGGATACGGGCCGCTGTCCCGCAAGTACGGCTCGGTCGTCGATCACCTGTACGGCGTGGAGATCGTGGTCGTCGACGCCCGCGGACGGGCGCGATCGGTGGTCGCCACGCGCGACAACGAGCATCGCGACCTGTGGTGGGCGCACACGGGTGGCGGCGGCGGGAACTTCGGTGTCGTCACCCGGTACCTGATGCGATCTGCCGGGTCGTCCGGCCGGACACCGGGCGAATCGTTGCCCAAGGCACCGGCTGCGTTGCGGTCCAGCATCCTGGTGTACGACTGGAAGACGACGACGCAGGCCGGCTTCCTGCGGACGGTGCGGAACTGGTTCGACTTCTTCGAGCAGCACAACACCGCGGACTCGCCGTACGCGACGCTCTACGCGCCGTTCATCCTCACGCACACGTCGGCCGGGCAGTTCCTGCTCTCCACCCAGATCGACGCGGCCGCGCCGAACGCGGCGGAGCTGATGAAGGCGTTCAACGCGGCGATCGTCGCCGGCGTGGACCCGAAACCGCAGGTGATCGACGTCGGGGAGGGTCCGTTCCTGCACACCACGATGGAGCGGTCGATCGGCGAGACGGCGACGCCGGGGCGCGGGAAGTACAAGGCCGGGTACCTGAAGAAGGGGTACACCGACGAGCAGATCCTCGCGATGTACCGCGGGCTGACCGACTCGACGTACACGGGCCCGGAGTCGTCGGTGCTGCTGATCCCGTACGGCGGCAAGGTGAACACCGTGCCGTCCGACGCGACCGCCGCCGCGCAGCGCGACGTGGTCGCCAAGATGGTGCTCAGCGCGTCGTGGGCCACCGCGGCCGACGACGCCAAGAACCTCGCCTGGGCACGGAAGGTGTACGCCGACATCTACCGCGACACGGGCGGTGTCCCGGTGCCGAACGCGACCAACGCCGGGTCGTACATCAACTACCCGGACGTGGATCTGGCGGATCCGGCGTACAACACGTCAGGTGTGCCGTGGCACGACCTGTACTACCTCGGCAACTACCCGCGGCTCCAGCAGATCAAGTCGAAGTGGGATCCACGCAACGTGTTCCACCACAAGCTCTCGATCGAGCCGCGCTAAGTCACCAACCGGGGTAGCGGGTGGTCCAGGCGGTGTGCGGCCCGTAGTCGCCGTGCAGCCGCTTCCCCTGGCTGAACTCCAGCGCGAAGTCGTCGGCGAGCTGGAGGATCACCGGACGTCCCTCGACGGTGAAGACGAGCTCCGCGGGCAGAGCCGTCTCACCGTGGAGGGCGCCGAGAATGTTCCCGCAGATCGCTCCGGTGGAGTCGCTGTCACCTGAATGGGTGACAGCGAGTGCGAGCGCGTCGAGGAACTGCTCGGGCTCCGGGTAGGCCAGGGCCGCGAAGACCGCGATCGCGAGCGCCTCCTCCGCGATCCAGCCGCCGCCGAGCCGCTCGACGGTGACCGGTCCGGCCGGTGCCGTGGCGGCCAGATGCCGGGCGAACGCGAGCGCCGTACTGGTCTCCTCGTGGCCCTCGTGCTTGACCAGGATGCTGGTGGCGCTGGTGATCGCCTCGTCGAGTCCTGCGCCGCCGCACAGCTCGCGGATGATCGCGGCCAGCGCGCCGGACGCGAGCTTGCCGGTCGCGTGGCCGTGCGTGTAGCCCGCGGCGGTCGCGGCCGAGTCGAAGATCCAGTCGGCCGGGAAGTACTCCGGCAGCAGTCCGAACGGCGCGACCCGCATCACGCCCCCGCAGCCCTTCGAGTCGTTGACGGCCTGGTCGCCGTACTGCGCGATCCGCGCCTCACCCTTGCGGGCCTGGGTCAACGCGCTGAGGCAGGTGTTGCCCGGCGCACGGCGGGCGTACAGCCACTGCTCGCCCAGCAGCCAGCCGTCGGGTTCGCCGGTCGGACCGGGCAGGTTCTGGGTGTCGAGCCACCGGTCGTACGCGTGGTGGACGACGCCCACGGTGAAGCCGAGGCCCCGGTCGGTCCGGACACTCGCCCGGATCAGGCCCTCGACCGTGAACAGCGTCATCTGGGTGTCGTCGGTGATCGTGCCCGCCGGCCATGCTCCGGCGACGAACGTCCGCAGGCGATCCGGGTAGTTCGCGACGATCGAGCGACCGTCATCGAACTCCACCGGCCCACCCAGCGCGTCCCCGATCGCACCGCCCAGCAGGCACCCACGCACCCGCGCCCGCCACGTCTCCTCACCCTGCCGAGTCATGCCAGGACCCTATCGGGGGTGGTGTCAGCGCTACCCGCAAGACGGGAGCTGAAGCCAGTTCGCGCGGCGTTCGTTGCTTCTACGGTCGTTGGTATCAGGTAATCGATCGTCTGAAGGAGCGCACGATGACCACCGCATTCCGTCGTACCGCCGGGCGCCTGGCCGTGGCGGCCCTCGCCACGACCGCCCTCACGGGCGCCGCGATCGCCGGCGGTCAGGCAGCCACGGCCAGCACCAGCTGCAAGGACTCTCCGATCGCCAAGACCTTCAACGCGGTCCTCGCCGTCCGCACCGGCCCCACCCAGGACAACCAGACCTGCGACTGAATTGATGAATCTGTCTAGTCTGTCTAGACTGTTGTCCATGACGGTCACAGCTGGGCAGTGGCAGCTGCAAGAGGCGAAACAGCATTTCAGCGAGCTGATCCGGGCGGTCCGGACGGATGGTCCGCAGTTCGTGACGAAGCACGGGCAGCAGGTCGCCGTCGTGCTGGACATCGTGGACTACCGGCGGATGGTGGGAGTGGAACTGGTGGAGGACTTCAAGAGTTTCCTGGCCTCGGCGCCAGATCTGAGCGATCTGGAGATCGAGCGGTCGACGGAACCGGCGCGGCAGGTCGACTTCGAATGAGCTTTCTGCTCGACACGAATGTCGTGTCGGAGTTGCGCAAGAAGTCTCCGGACTCGGGCGTAGTCGACTGGCTCAAGTCGGTGAAGTCGGCCCAGTTGTACCTGAGTGTGCTCGTCGTCGGAGAGATCAAGCAGGGGGTCGAGCGGCTCGCGACCCAGGATCCCGAGCGAGCAGCTGCGATCGACGACTGGCGGCAGCGACTCGTCCGCGGCTACTCGGACCGGATCGTCCCCGTGTCGCTGGAGGTCGCCGAGGCCTGGGGCCGGCTGACCGCGACCGTCCCGCTCCCGCTGGCCGACGGGCTGATGGCTGCGACAGCCCTCGTCCACGACTGGACGTTCGTCACCCGCAACACCGCCGATGTCGAGCGCACCGGCGTTCGTCTGCTCAACCCCTTCGGCAACTGAGACCGCTGTCCGGGGTGTGAGCGTGCCGTGAAAGAATCGGGGCATGCTGCGCTGGCTCACCGCCGGCGAGTCGCACGGACAAGCGCTCGTCGCCGTACTCGAAGGTCTTCCCGCAGGCGTTGAGGTCACCACGGATGACGTGGCCGACGCCCTGGCTCGTCGTCGGCTGGGGTACGGCCGCGGCGCCCGGATGAAGTTCGAGCGGGACGAGGTGACGTTCGTCGGCGGCTTCCGGCACGGGCTGACTCTCGGCAGCCCGGTCGCGATCGAGGTCGGCAACACCGAGTGGCCCAAGTGGGAGCAGGTGATGAGCGCGGATCCGGTCGACGCGGAGACGCTCGCCGGGCTCGCGCGGAATGCTCCGCTGACCCGCCCGCGGCCCGGTCACGCCGACCTGGCCGGCATGCAGAAGTACGGGTTCGACGAGGCCCGCCCGGTGCTCGAGCGCGCCAGCGCCCGCGAGACCGCGGCCCGCGTCGCGCTCGGCGAGGTCGCGGCCCGCTTCCTCCGCCAGGCGTACGGCGTGACGGTCGTCAGCCATGTGGTCGAGCTCGGCACCGTCAAGGCGCCGTACGGCGTGATCCCGGCGTACGGCGATGTCGCGGCGCTGGACGCGGACCCGGTCCGCTGCCTCGACCAGGACGCGAGCAAGCAGATGGTCGCCGAGATCGACGCCGCGCAGAAGGCCGGCGACACGCTCGGCGGTGTCGTCGAGGTCGTCGTCGACGGTCTTCCGCCGGGCCTCGGCAGCTACGTGCACTGGGACCGCCGCCTCGACTCCAAGCTGGCCGGCGCGCTGATGGGTATCCAGGCGATCAAGGGCGTCGAGCTCGGCGACGGCTTCGAGCTGGCCCGGACGCCGGGCTCCAAGGCGCACGACGAGATCGTCGCCGAGGACGGCTCGGTCCGCCGGACCAGCGGCCGTTCGGGTGGCACCGAGGGCGGTATGAGCACCGGCGAGACGCTCCGGGTCCGCGCCGCGATGAAGCCGATCGCGACCGTCCCGCGCGCCCTCCGCACCATCGACACCGCCACCGGGGAGGCCGCTGCCGCGCACCACCAGCGCTCGGACGTCTGCGCCGTACCGGCCGCCGGCATCGTCGCCGAGGCGATGGTCGCGCTGGTGCTGGCCGAGGTCTCGCTGGAGAAGTTCGGCGGCGACTCGGTCGCGGAGACCGCGCGCAACCACCAGTCGTACCTGGCGGACCTGCCGAAGACGATCACCCCGCGGGAGTGGGAGTGAGCCCGGTCGTCGTCCTGGTCGGCCCGCCCGGATCGGGCAAGTCCACGATCGCGGCGGTGCTGGCGAAGCGACTCGGCGTACCGCACCGCGACACCGACGCCGACATCGAGGCCGCGGCGGGCAAGCCGATCTCGGACATCTTCGTGGACGAGGGTGAGCCGCACTTCCGCAAGCTCGAGCGGGAGGCGATCGCGGCCGCGCTGCAGGGCGATGGGGAGGTGCTGTCGCTCGGCGGCGGCGCGATCCTCGATGCCGCCACCCGCGCGGACCTGGCCGGTCACACGGTGGTGTTCCTCGACGTCAGCCTGGGGGAGGCGGCCAAGCGCGTCGGCCTCAGCGTCGCGCGTCCGCTACTGCTCGGCAACGTCCGGACCCAGTTGCGCAATCTGATGGAGGCCCGTCGCCCGCTGTACGGCGAGGTCGCCAAGCAGACCGTGCTGACCGACGGCAAGACCCCGGACCAGATCGCCGACGAAATCCTGGAGCAACTCGGATGACAGACGACGCGACCGGACCGGTGGGCGCCGAGCCGACTCGGATCCGGGTCGCTGCCGCGGCGCCGTACGACGTTGTCATTGGCAACAATCTGCTCGGTGAGCTGCCGGTGCTGCTCGGTGAGGGAGTGCAGCGGGTCGCCGTCATCCACCCGCGGGCGCTGCGCTCCACCGGTGACGCGATCCGTGACGACCTGACCGGCTCCGGGTTCACCGCGCACGCGATCGAGATCCCGGACGCCGAGGAGGCCAAGACCGCCGAGGTGCTGGCGTACTGCTGGTCGGTCCTCGGACAGGCCGGCTTCACCCGCTCGGACGCGATCGTCAGCGTCGGCGGCGGTACGACAACCGATCTCGCGGGCTTCGTCGCGGCGACCTGGCTGCGCGGCGTGAAGGTCGTGCACATCCCGACCACCCTGCTCGGCATGGTCGACGCGGCCGTCGGCGGCAAGACCGGGATCAACACGGCCGAGGGCAAGAACCTGGTCGGCGCGTTCTGGGAGCCGGCCGGCGTACTGTGCGACCTCGCCTCGCTCGAGACGCTGCCGGTCAACGACTACATCAGCGGCCTCGCCGAGGTCGTGAAGTGCGGTTTCATCGCCGACCCGGTGATCCTCGACCTCGTCGAGAAGGACCCGGCCGGCGCCACAAGTCCGTCGTACGGCGCGACCGAGGAGCTGATCGCCCGGTCCATCCAGGTGAAGGCGGACACGGTCGGCGCGGACCTCCGCGAGCGGACCACCACCGCAGGTGGGCCGATCGGCCGCGAGGCACTGAACTACGGCCACACGCTAGGCCACGCGATCGAGCGCGTAGAGCGTTACAAGTGGCGCCACGGCGCCGCGATCAGCATCGGCATGGTGTTCGTCGCCGAACTGTCCCGCGCCGCCGGCCGCCTCGACGACGCCACCGCCGACCGCCACCGCGCAGTCCTGGAGTCCCTAGGCCTCCCCGTCACGTACCGCCCCGACGCCTGGCCCCACCTCCAAGACGCAATGAAGCTAGACAAGAAGACGCGAGCCGACCGCCTCCGCTTCGTCATCCTGGACGCCCTGGCCAAACCCACCATCCTCGAAGCCCCCGACCCCAGCCTCCTGGTCGCGGCGTACGCCGAGTTGTAACAACCTGGCCGACGGACGGGCCGCGGAGTGCATGGCCGCGAGGTCAGCGGCTGACGGAGATGCCCTGCACCCGGTCACCCGGTTGTCACCCGGCGGTACGCCGTTGCCGCCGACGCTGTGTCCGACCATCGCGATCGTCCACTCCTCGCCGCCGTGCCAGCCGCTCTTGATCTTGGTCGCGTGCACGACCTTCTGGGCGGTGCCGTTCTGCCGCGGTCTCCGCAGAGTGGTCGGGCACGGAATCGGTACGGTTCAGCTGGAGCCGGTCACGCAGCGCCCGGAGGCGCCGCACCGATCGGGTCGCGTGGTTGCACTCCAGCCGGGCGATCGACAACAGGAGCGGTCGCGCGGTCTCCAGCGTGAGCGCGTCGATCCGGTGGTCGGTCGCCCGCCGCCAGAGCATCGTGAAGGTCGCCTGGACGACGTCCTCGGCGATCGACCACGAGCCCGTCCGCCGGAATGCGAAGTTGTAGACCGCGTCGCTGTGCCGGTGGAACAGATCGGACAGTGGGTACTCGTCGGCCTCGCGGAGCCGCTCCCACAGCTCCCGGTCCGACGCCACCGCCTGTCCCGGTCTGTCGTCCATCCGCACCCCCCAGGCTTGGTGTCCTCATACCCGGGAGAGTCCGGTGCTCAGGATCCGGTTCCCTCCAGCTCGGTCGGTAGGTCGGCCTGGTGGAGGATGTCCAGGCGAGACACCGCTCGGGTGAGGACAACATAAAGCCGGTTCAGGCCGCGGGTCTCGGAGGCGACGATCTCGGCCGGCTCGACTGCGATCACGTGGTCGTACTCGAGCCCTTTCGCCAGGCTCGCCGGTACGACGGCGACCCGGCCGTCGCCGTCCGCTGCCGACGTCTCGATCCCGGCCGCCTTCAACGCATCGCTCACCGCGGGCAACTGATGATCGGCGGCAATGACGCCGATCGAGCCCTCGACAGAGAGCGCTCTCCGGATGTTCTCGACGCACGCGGCCGCCAGGTCGTCGACGCGGGTGATGGTCAGCTCGCCGTCGGAGCGGTACGACGTGGTCGGTGGGACCGCGACGTCGAGCGCCTCCAGCAGACGGTTCGCCAGTTCGACGACGGTCGCCGGGACGCGGTATCCGGTGCTCAAGGCAACGATCTCCGTCGCAGGCTTCCCGAGGTGCGTGAGCTGCGTCGCCCAGTCGTCAGCGGCCCAGGCCGTCGTACCTTGTGCAAGATCGCCGAGCACTGTGATCGAGGTGTGCTCGCTGCGCCGCGCGATCGCCCGGCATTGCATGGGGGAGAGGTCCTGCGCCTCGTCCACGATCACGTGACCGTACGTCGTAGAGCGCTCCAGCAACGCGCTCACCTCGTCGAGCAGTACGGCGTCCGCGGCCGTCCAGCGCGCGCTCTTCGCCTTGCGCGGGCGCGACCACGCGATGGCTCGCTGCTCGTCCGCCGTCAGGATGCCCACCTGACTGGGATCGCTCAGATACTCGGCCAGCACCTCGTCGGCCTTGAGCAGCGGCCACACCTCCTCGACGTACGGCGTCACGGCCCGCGCCATCCGCCGCAGCCAGACGCCGTTGCAGTTCTGCCCACGCGCCTCGGCCTGGCGTTGGAACGCGGCGACCAGCCGGGCGATCACTCGCTCGCGACCGGTCAGGTACGTCGTCGCCTCAACCTCGGCCTCGGCCACCATCTCCGCGAACTCGTGCTGATTGACCCGCCACTTGTACGACTCGTCCCGCACCACGACCGCCTGTTCCGGCCGCGCGATCCGGTCGTAGAGCGCTCTCCGAAGGATCTCGGCCATGCGTACGTCGTGCTTGACCGCGGCCGCCGCCATGTCGTCGACCGCGCGGACCTCGCGATCCAGCAGTTGCTCGATCGTGGTCTGCTCCACGTCCACCTCGCCGAGCGTCGGGAGTACGGCGGAGATGTAGTGCAGGAACGCCTGGTTCGGGCCGAGGACGAGGACACCGTTGCGTTCGAGCCGCGACCGGTGCGCATACAGGAGATAGGCCGCGCGGTGCAGGCCGACCGCGGTCTTGCCGGTCCCCGGTGCGCCCTGGATACAGACCGAGACGTCGAGCCCGGTTCGCACGAGCGTGTCCTGCTCCGGCTGGATCGTGGCGACGATGTCCCGCATCGGGCCCACACGGGCCCGCTCGATCTCCCGCCGTACGAGCTCGCTAGCGGTGTCACCAACGCCCGTCTGGAGGTGTTCGTCCTCGAAGCTGGTCAGCCTGTTGCCCGACCAGCCGAAGCGGCGGCGGGTGTCGATCCCACGGGGCTCGACGGCGGACGCCTGGTAGAACGTGGCCGACACCGGCGCGCGCCAGTCGATCACCAGCGGCGGGCGGCCGATCGCGTCCGAGATGTGCCGACGGCCGAGGTAGTACGTCTGCCGGCGGTGCTCGCCGGCGTCCGTGTCGCCGTACGCGATCACGCCGAAGAACGGCGGGTTGTCGCCCTCCTCAGCCATGTCCCGCGCCAGCGTCTTGAGGTAGAAGCCCAGCCGCTCGGCGGTGTACCGGTCACCCCAGGTGTCCTCGCCGACGACCACGTTCTCCCGCGCGCCGGCCACCATCCGCCGCAACGCCTCCCGGCAGCGGCCGGCGTACGCGCGTTCCTCGTCGAGATCCCTCATCCATCCTCCGCGAAAGATTAACCCGGTCAATCTTTTGCCTAGGTTAACATGATCGCTGTGACCGGACTCCGCGAACGCAAGAAGCAGCAGACGCACGACGCCTTGTCGCAGGCGGCGATCGGGCTGTTCCTCGAGCACGGCTTCGACGAGGTGCCGGTCGCCGACATCGCGGCCGCCGCCGACGTGTCCAAGCCGACACTGTTCAAGTACTTCCCGACCAAGGAAGACCTGGTCATGCACCAGATCGCGGACCACCAGGGGGAAGCGGCCCGGATCGTCCGCGCGTCGTCGGCGCCGCCGGTCGAGGCGCTCCGCGACCACTTCCGCACCGGCCTGGCTGAGCGGGAGCCGACGACCGGGCTGAACGACCACCCGCAGGTGGTTGCCTACTACGACCTGGTCTTCGGTACGCCGGCCCTTGCGACCCGGCTGCGCGCGTTCATGGACGAGGACGAGAGAGCGCTCACCGAGGTTCTCGGCGGCGATCTCACCGCGGAGTTGCTGGCCGCGCAACTGCTCTCGACGCAGCGGATCCTCGCCTACCGCAACTGGCTGGCGATCTCCGGCGGGCAGTCCGCCACCGAGCGCTACCCCACGGCAACCGCGGAGGCTGACCTGGCATTCGAGCGACTAGGGTGAACGCTGTGACGGATGTGAGCAGGCGGGTGCTGGTGCTGAACGGGCCGAACCTCGGGCGGCTGGGTTCGCGGGAGCCGGAGAAGTACGGTACGACGACGTTCGCCGAGCTGGTCGGGGTGTGCGAGAAGACCGGCGCCGAGCTCGGGTTCGAGGTCGACGTACGGCAGACCGACGACGAGGCCGAGCTGGTCGGCTGGCTGCACGAGGCCGCGGACAGCCGGATCCCCGTCGTCCTCAATCCGGCCGCGTTCACGCACTACTCGTACGCGCTGCGGGACGCGATCGCGCAGCGGACCGCGCCGCTGATCGAGATCCACCTGACCAATCCGGCCACCCGCGAGGAGTTCCGGCACACCAGTGTGGTCGCCGGGGTCGCGACCGGGACCATCGCCGGATTCGGGCTCGACTCGTACCGGCTCGCGCTCCGCGCGCTCACCACCCTCGATTCATAACCAATCTGCCCTTTCGGGCATCAGGTGGTTGTGGGCAGATTTCGAACCGCAGTGCGGACAGGTTTCTCCGGCGGACGGCCAAGAGATCGGGGTGAGACGCCGGTGAAATGCCGGTGCCGCACCCTAGGCGTTGGATCGTGGTGCCGGCTGATGGTCCGGAAGGGCCGACGGTCCGGTCGCACGATCGGGAGGAAATCGACGCATTGGGGGTTCGTGTGACTACGGATTCGATCCGTTCCGTTCAACAACGCTCTGGGGGAGTGACAAGGATGACGACACAAAAGGTGGGGCAGCCTCTCGGTCAGCAACACCGGATTCCGGTCTGGGTCAAGGCGCTCGACCCGCTGTCGCAGTTCGGGCTGGTGCACACGCTGCGGCAGCGCCCGGAGATCAGCCTGATCGGTGACGCCGACCTGGCGGCCCAGGCATCCTCACAGCTGCCCTCGCAGTCGGCCGACCAGCGCACCGCCCCGCCAGTGGTCGCGTTGGTCGCAGTCGACTCGCTGGATGCCGGTGCTGTTCAGGTACTGCGGGCCGCGACGCAGCGGGGCTGCAGTCGGACCGTGCTGATCGGCAGCACGATTGACGACGAAGCGCTGATGACAGCGGTCGAGCTGGGGGTCTCCGGCGTACTACGGCGTACCGAGGCGACCGGTGACCGGATTGTGCACCTGGTGCAGGCTGCTGCTGCAGGGGACGGCAGCCTGCCCCCGGATCTGCTGGGACGGCTGCTCGGCCAGGTGTCGCGGATGCAGCGGCACGTACTCGCGCCGCGGGGACTGTCCCGCACCGGTCTGTCCGACCGGGAGACCCAGGTACTGCGACTGGTCGCGGACGGCAAGGACACGCAGGAGATCGCCCGGGAGCTGTCCTACTCGGAGCGCACGGTCAAGAACGTCCTCCACGACGTCACCAGCCGGCTGCAGCTCAGGAACCGCTCCCACGCCGTCGCCTATGCACTGCGTGAGGGTCTGATCTGAGGCACTGAACCTGCAGCTCGACAGGTCCTGTCGAGCTGCAGGTCGTACCTGCGCAAACACGAGGGCTGCTAGCACGATGAGGCCACCAACCGCCTGCAGTGCGGTCAGGTGCTGGGCGAGAACCAGCCAGCCCACTGTGGTGGCTACTACTGGGCTGAGCAGGCCCAGGAACGTGACCTCGGTCGGAACGAGTTCCCGGAGTCCGCGGAACCACAGTGCATAGGCGACTGCCGAGCCGAACAGCGCCAGGTACGCGTAGCCGGCGAGGTTCCGCAGGGTGAAGGCGGGGAAAGCGCCCTCGATCAGGAAGGTCACTGGTAGGAGCACCAGCCCACCAGCGACGAGTTGCCAACCAGTCGTGGCCAGCAGGGGAGCAGGTGACGTCCAGCGCTTGCTGAGTACGACGCCGAACGCCATAACGACCGCAGCGCCGGCGGCCGCGAGTACGCCCCACATGTCGAGCCGTGCCGTAGCCCGCAGTACCAGCAGACCGACGCCGAACACGCCTGCCAGCGCAGTGAACACGGTGCGCAGCGAGAGGCGCTGCCGCAGTAGACCAGCTGACAGTAGAGCGACCAGTAGCGGCTGGATCGCACCGACGGTCGCAGCCACGCCACCTGGCAGCCGATACGCACCAACGAACAGCAGCGCGTTGAAGGCGCCGATGTTGAGCGTGCCGAGGACCAGCGAGCGCCACCACCAGCTGCCGCGCGGCAGGACACGGGTGATCGCGACGAGCAGGAGACCGGCCGGCAACGCCCGCAGGAGTGCGGCCAGCAGCGGGCGATGGGGCGGGAGGAACTCGGTGGTCACCACGTAGGTGGTGCCCCAGAGCATCGGCGCGATCGCCGTGGTGAGGAGGATGGTCGAACGTCGATTGCTTAGCACTAAGATAAAGTATCTCAGCGCTAAGGAACTTTCAAGTACCTCACCGCTAAGCGATCTAGGGCTAGGCTGGGTGCATGGCAGATCATGTCGACCTGGTGCTCGAGCAGTGGCGGGCGCGACGGCCCGACCTGGATCCCTCGCCGATGGGGATCATCGGGCGGATGAGCCGCCTCGGCGCGCTGTTCGACGCCGAGCTGCGGCGGAATTTCAGCAAGCACGATCTGGACCGCGCGTCCTTCGACGTACTGGCGACCCTGCGGCGCAGCAACGCCGAGCACAGCCTGACGCCGGCCGGGCTGATGCACTCGTCGATGGTTACGTCGGGCGCGATCAGCCAGCGCCTTGATCGGCTGGAGGCTCGCGGACTGGTGACGCGGGCTCCGAGTGAGACCGACCGCCGTGGCGTGCTGGTGACCCTGACGCCTGAGGGCCTAGAGCTGATCGACAAGGTGCTGCCGACACACGTCGACACCGAGTCCCAGTTGCTCGCCGGTCTGTCGTCGGCCGAACGCGACCAGCTAGCAGGTCTGCTGCGGACGTTGCTGGAGTCGCTCGGGGACAAGCGGGACTGACAGGTCATGACGGGCGTCAGCAGTGACTCAGCACCGGCGGAGTTGCTGCGGACCGCTCTCGTCCGGCAGTTGGTAGCTGATGGCACGATCCGCGACGAGCGGGTGGCAGCTGCGTTCGAGGCCGTCCCACGGCACGTGTTCGTCCCGCACGCTCCGCTCGACATCGCGTACGCGGACGACGTCGTACCGATGAAGCAGAACCAGGCCGGTGTGGTGATCAGTTCGGTGTCGCAGCCGAGCATTGTCGCGCTGATGCTGCAGCAGGCTGAGATCCGGCCGGGGGACAGGGTGCTCGAGATCGGTTCTGGCGGCTACAACGCCGCACTGCTGCGGGAGCTGGCCGGGCCGGGTGGTGCGGTGACCTCGGTCGATATCGATCCGGAGGTGACGGACCGGGCGCGCGAGTCCCTCGACGAGGCCGGGTACGGCGACGTGGCCGTGGTGCGGGCCGATGGTGCGTTCGGGGTTCCGGAGCGGGCGCCGTACGACCGGATCGTGGTGACGGTGACCGCGTGGGACATCGCCAGCGCGTGGCTGCGGCAGCTGCGGCCGGGCGGGCGCATCGTCGTACCGCTGCGGATGCGTGGGCAGACGCGGGCGATCGCGTTCGACCTGGTCGGTGACCACCTCGAGAGCCGGTCTACGACTGTGTGCGGGTTCGTCAACATGCAGGGGGCGGGTGCGGGCTACGAGCGGTTGGTTCCGTTGCAGGAAGGCGTGCTGACGTTCGACGAGGACCAGGAGGGCGAGCCGCATCCGCAGTACGACGTACTGACGTTGCCGACCGAGCAGACGTGGTCCGGGGTCGAGGTGCATCGTGAGGAGCCTTTGCTCGACCTCTACCTGTGGCTGGCGAGCAAGCTGCCCGGGTACTGCGTTCTGTCAGGTGGTGACTGGCCCGCCGTTGCCACGGCGGACAGCCTGGCCTACCTTGCGTCACGCAGCGGCAGTGACGAGGTGCATGTAGAGCTCGGCTGCAGCGGTCATGGTCCGCACGCCGGCCAGCTGATCGATCACATGGTCAACCTGGTGCAGAGCTGGGACGCCATGCACCGCAGGGGTCCGGCGTTCCAGGTGCATGGCTCAGACGCTGTGCTGCCGCCCGGCTTCCATATCGCCCGGCGGCACAGCTACATCACTGTGACGTGGGCGGAGTAGGCCGTGGCGGGTTGCTGACGGTCTGCCACAGCTCCTCGATGTCGGAGCGATCCTCCGGCTCGGGCTCGTCGACCCAGCCGCTGGCCCACACGTTCTCGTCTCGGTCGTTCACGTTGAAGATCGACTCCGCGAACGCCGCCGAACCGACGTACCGCTCCTCATCAGGCTCATCCTGTCCGTCGGAATCGTGCTGAGCTGCCGGCGGAGCGACCAAGGTGCGGGCGTACTTCTGCGCCTCCAGGATGCCCATTTCGCGCTCGTCGCTCAGCAACCGGATCGCGCCGACCTCGTTGTTCGCGTTCATCAAGGCCCGCACCCTGGCGTCCAGGTCCTGCTTCGGCGCCGGCAGGTTGTTCTGCTGCGGCCGGTGCGCCGGCGGCTGGTACGGCCCCGGGTTGTACTGCACCGGGAACTGCGAAGGCTGGAACTGCGCCGGCGGCTGGTACATCCCGGCCGGCGGGTACGGCGTACCGAAGCCGGGCTGCTGTGCCGCCTGGCCGGGGGAGTTCCGCTCACCCGCGTGTCGTGGCTGCCGACCGTTCTGCAGGAGTTGCTGGAGAACCGCCGCGGCCTGCTGACTGCCCTGCGCACTCCCGGTCTGCATCTGCCCCGGTATCGGTGCCGGAGGCGGTCCGCCCGGCCCGGCGGCCTGGGTGAACTGGCCCTGGAACTGGACCGGCTGGTTGCCGCCCTGCTGGGCCTGGATCCGCTCGATCAGCGCCTGCATCCGGGCGCTCTGCTGGCCGTTGCCGCCCTTGGATCCCTGCCGGGCCTTGCCGATCAGGCTCAGCACGATCATCACGACGACGAAGATCACGAACTCCGTCATGCCGGCCTCCTGGCGCCTCCGTGGACGTTCTGGACCACCAGCCTAAGGCCGATCGGGTCTAGTAATTCGGCGGAATCGGAGGAAAGCGGTAGTGACCGCTACAATCTGCTGTTACCGCTGATCGATTTCGAAGGGCATACCCGCGTGGCATCGACGAACGACCTCAAGAACGGCATGGTGCTCGACCTGGACGGACAGCTGTGGTCCGTCGTGTGGTTCCAGCATCACAAGCCGGGCAAGGGCGGCGCCATCGTCCGGACCAAGCTGAAGAACGTGCTGTCCGGCAAGGTGGTCGACAAGACCTTCAACGCCGATGTCAAGGTCGACGTGGCCACGGTCGACAAGCGTGACATGACGTACCTGTACAACGACGGCACGGCGTACGTCTTCATGGACAAGAGCACCTACGACCAGCTGCAGCTGACGCCCGAGGTGGTCGGCGACGCGGTGCACTTCCTGCTCGAGAACCAGGACGCCATCGTCGCGGTGCACGACGAGCTCCCGCTGTACGTCGAGCTCCCGGCCTCGGTCGAGCTCACGGTCGAGTACACCGAGCCCGGTCTGCAGGGCGACCGCTCCAGCGGCGGCACCAAGCCGGCCAAGCTGGAGACCGGTTACGACATCCAGGTCCCGCTCTTCCTGACCACCGGCGAGAAGGTCAAGGTCGACACCCGCACCGGGGACTACCTCGGCCGCGTCACCTCCTGAGCAGCGCAACCTCTAGCGAAAGCCGACAACAGAAGATGTCTGCCCGGAGCAAGGCCCGCAAACGCGCGCTCGACGTGCTGTTCGAGTCGGAGGTCAGGGGGTTGCCGGTCGGCGGCACCCTGGCCGACCGGGTGGCCGACAACGACCCGCCGGTGAACGAGTTCACCGTGGCGCTGGTCGAAGGGGTCGCGAAACACAGCGAGCAGATCGACGACCTGCTCGAGACCCACTCGGTGGGCTGGACGCTGGACCGGATGCCGGCCGTCGACCGGAACATCCTGCGGATCGGCGCCTACGAGCTCCTGTTCGACGACCAGGTGCCGGACGTGGTCGCGGTGAGCGAGGCGGTCGCGCTGGCGCGGGACCTGTCGACCGACGAGTCCCCGACGTTCGTCAACGGCCTGCTGGCCAGACTGCTGCAGCTGAAGCCCACACTGGGCGTCTGACAGCTGCTGGTACGTCGCTGCAGGGCAAAGTCACTGCGCGAGAGATGAGGGGGGCGAGCCCTCTCTGTCAGGCCCGGTGACCGTCTCGGTACGGTCCCGGGCCGCCGTTGCGTCCCCGTGCGCGGCCGGTGAGGTGGTACCTGCCGCATGTACTGCGTTTGGTACTGCGTTGGTAGTGCTCTGTTCCGTCTGTTGAGGAAGGCGGGCGGCCGCGGGCCAGCTGCTACAAGCCCCGACCGTCTAGTGCCTTCGCCAGATTGCTGCCCTCTCAGGCGTCAGGCGCCGGCGGCCTCGGACGATTCCTCGACGTCACCCTTCGCCTCCGGGTTCAGCACACCCCAGGAGATGAAACGCTCGGTCAGCGTCGTCGGCGACTCGTCGTAGATCACCGCGAGCGTCCGCATGTCGTCCTGACGGATCGACAACACCTTGCCGTTGTAGTCCCCGCGCTGAGCCTGGATCGTGGCCGCGTACCGCGTCAGCGGACCGGCCTCGCTCGCGTCGAGGTGTTGCAGGGCCTCCAGGTCGAGGATCAACCGGGGAGGAGCGGCAGCCGCGGCAG
Organism: Kribbella sp. C-35; assembly: GCF_046549195.1. Taxonomy (NCBI): domain Bacteria; kingdom Bacillati; phylum Actinomycetota; class Actinomycetes; order Propionibacteriales; family Kribbellaceae; genus Kribbella; species Kribbella sp. C-35. The sequence goes on along the minus strand of NZ_JAJPWG010000005.1, from coordinate 581,893 downwards.
CCGCGCTGGCGGACCCAGGGAGCAGCTCACGGATCGGCACGCCGTAGAAATCGGCGAGCTCCGCGAGCTTCTGGACCGTGACGGCTCGATCGCCGCGCTCGTACGAGCCGACGACAACCGCCTTCCAGCGACCCTTGGACTTCTCTTCCACGCCATGCAGCGACAAACCTTGCTGCTGGCGGATGGCACGTAGCTTGCCACCCAGTGTCTTCGCGTATTCGCTCGGCACGCTGGTTCTTCCCTCCGACTAGTTTCGTCATGTCCGGCCCGCAGGGAACGGGCCAGAAGGTGAAACCCCCCTCGATTACACAGAGTAACAATATTCCGGGGTGGAGGCCAGCGTCAAGACGGCGTGTCACATCCGATACCATGTCAAGCGGTCCGAACGTCCTTTAAAGACCCGTCCAGAGAGGCGGGAAAGGAGGAACGGTAGCGATGAGCCCTGCCCAGAGCGCAGAGCACCCCGAGACCGCGCAGCCGCCGAAACGCAGCAGCCGCGAGGTCCTCGACGCTTCCGACATTTCCCGGGCACTGACCCGGATCGCCCACGAGATCCTCGAGCGGAACCGCGGCGCTGACCCGGTCGTCCTGCTCGGCATCCCCACCCGCGGAGTCCCGCTGGCCCGCCGCGTCTCGGCCCGGATCCAGGCCGTTGAGGGGCAGAGCGTGCCGACAGGGTCACTCGATGTGACCATGTACCGCGACGACATCGGTCTCAAACCACCCCGTGGCCTGGAACACACCGACATCCCGGCGGACGGTATCGACGGCAAGGTCGTCGTACTCGTCGACGACGTGCTGTTCTCCGGCCGGACGATCCGCGCGGCCCTCGACGCGCTCGGCGACATCGGCCGCCCGCGCGCCGTACAGCTCGCCGTCCTGGTCGACCGCGGCCACCGCGAGCTGCCGATCCGCGCCGACTACGTGGGCAAGAACCTGCCGACTTCCCTGGTCGAGCGGGTGACCGTGCACCTCACCGAGTTCGACGGCGAGGACGCCGTACTGATCGCCGACAGAGCAGCCGACAGGGCAGCTGACAAAGGGGCCGACACGGCGCCGACAGGGGTGAAGGCATGAAGCACCTGCTGAGCGCCGCGGATCTGAGCCGCGACGAGGCGCAGCTGATTCTCGACACCGCCGAGGAGATGCGGTCGCTGGCCGACCGCCCGATCAAGAAACTGCCCGCGCTGCGCGGGCGGACCGTGGTGAACCTGTTCTTCGAGGACTCCACCCGGACGCGGATCTCGTTCGAGGCGGCCGCCAAGCGGCTGTCCGCAGACGTCATCAACTTCTCCGCGAAGGGCTCGAGCCTGAGCAAGGGCGAGAGCCTGAAGGACACGGCGCTGACCCTGCAGGCGATGGGCGCCGACGGCGTCGTCTGCCGGCACGGATCGTCCGGTGCGCCGCACCTGCTGGCGAAGTCGGGCTGGATGACCGGATCGGTGGTCAACGCCGGCGACGGCACCCATGAGCATCCGACGCAGGCGTTGCTCGACGCGTTCACGATGCGCCGGCACCTCGGCTCGCTGGAGGGTCGCCGGATCACGATCGTCGGCGACGTCCTGCACTCGCGGGTCGCGCGGTCGAACGTGCTGCTGCTCTCGACGCTCGGCGCCGAGGTCACCGTGGTCGCCCCGCCGACGCTGGTCCCCGTCGACATGAGCAGGTGGCCGTGCGCCACGTCGTACGACTTCGACTCGGTGCTGCCGAAGAGCGACGCGGTGATGATGCTGCGGGTGCAGCGGGAGCGGATGAACGACGCGTTCTTCCCGAGCGCCCGCGAGTACACGCGCCGCTACGGCCTGGACAAGAACCGGATGGCGCAGCTGCCGGACGAGGCGATCGTGCTGCACCCCGGGCCGATGAACCGCGGTATGGAGATCAGCGCCGAGGTCGCCGACTCCACCCGCTCCGTGATCGTCGAGCAGGTCACGAACGGCGTGGCGATCCGGATGGCCGTCCTGTACCTGCTGCTATCTGGAAGTAACGAGACCGAGGAGCACACGGCATGACCGCATATCTGATCACCGGCGCGAAGATTGTTGGCGGTGACCAAGCGGACCTGCTGATCGACAACGGCGAGATCGTTGCCACCGGCACCGGACTGGACGTGCCGGCCGACGTGCAGACGATCGACGCCCAAGGGCTGGTCGCGCTGCCGGGTCTGGTGGACCTGCACACCCACCTGCGCGAGCCTGGCCGGGAGGACGCCGAGACGGTCTTCACCGGCACCCGCGCGGCCGCGAGGGGCGGGTTCACCGCGGTCTTCGCGATGGCCAACACCGACCCGGTCGCCGACACCGCCGGTGTCGTCGAGCAGGTCTGGCGTCTCGGCCGCGACGCCGGGTACGCCGACGTGTACCCGATCGGCGCAGTCACGGTCGGACGTAAGGGCACGCAGCTCGCGGAGCTCGGCGCGATGGCTGACTCCGCCGCCCGGGTCCGGGTGTTCTCCGACGACGGCGACTGTGTCTGGGACGCCGCGCTGATGCGTCGCGCCCTCGAGTACGTGAAGGCATTCGGCGGTGTGATCGCCCAGCACGCGCAGGAGCCGCGGCTCACCCAGGGCGCGCAGATGAACGAGGGCGCGCTCTCCGGCGTTCTCGGTCTGACCGGCTGGCCGAGTGTCGCCGAGGAGGCGATCATCGCCCGCGACATCCTGCTGAACGCGCATGTCGGGTCGAAGCTGCACGTCTGCCACCTGTCCACCAAGGGCTCGGTGGAGATCGTCCGCGCGGCGAAGCGCCGCGGGCTCGAGGTGACCGCCGAGGTCACCCCCCACCACCTGCTGCTGACCGAGGAGCTTGCCACCTCCTACAACCCGGTCTACAAGGTGAACCCGCCGCTGCGCACCAAGGAGGATGTCGAGGCGGTCCGCGAGGGTCTGGCCGACGGCACGATCGACATCGTCGCCACCGACCACGCGCCGCACCCGGTCGAGGACAAGGACTGCGAGTGGAGCGCCGCCGCGTTCGGTATGACCGGCCTGGAGACCGCTCTCTCCGTGGTCCAGCACGCGATGATCGACACCAAGCTGCTGACCTGGGCCGACGTCGCGGACCGGATGAGCTACCGGCCGGCCGCGATCGGTCAGGCCGCCGACCACGGCCGCCCGCTGGAGGCGGGTGCGCCCGCGAACGTCGTCCTCTACGACCCCAGGGTCGAGCGGACCGTCGTACCGGAGGAGTCGGTGTCGCTGTCGCGGAACACGCCGTTCGACGGGATGACGCTGCCGGGCAAGGTGGTGGCGACGTTCCTGCGCGGTACGCCGACCGTCCTGGACGGTGAGCTCACCAGGTGAGGGCGTTCCTCGGCATTCTCGGCACGCTGCTGGTGCTGGCAGCGGGCTACTTCGGCATGTACCGGGGCTGGCGGAACCGCCAGTCCCGGCAGGCCGACCTGGCGCCTTTGCCCGAGGCGCCGCCAGAAAACGACTCAGCGACGACGCGTGGTATCGAGGGTGTGTACGTCGCCACGACCAGCGCCGGCGACTGGATGGACCGGATCGCCGTGCACGAACTGGGCGTCCGCGCTACCGCGGACCTGGCCGTCAGTGAGGCCGGCCTGATCTTCCACCGGCAGGGCGCCGCGGATGTCTTCATCCCCGCGGACCACCTGACCGGGGTCCGGACCGACCGTGGCATCGCCGGCAAGGTGACCGCGGAGAAGTCCGGCCTGGTCGTGGTCACCTGGACCCACGACGGCCGTGAGCTCGACACCGGGTTCCGTCCGCGCCGTAAGGCCGACACCGCCGCCCTGACCGCATCAATCTCGACCTTGATCGGAGCACTATGAGCCAGCCAGCGCTGCTCGTCCTGGAGGACGGCCGGTCGTTCGCCGGTACGTCGTACGGGGCGACCGGATCCACGTTCGGCGAGGCGGTGTTCACCACCGGGATGACCGGCTACCAGGAGACACTGACCGACCCGTCGTACCACCGGCAGATCGTCACCCAGACCGCGCCGCACATCGGCAACACCGGGATCAACGACGAGGACGACGAGTCGCAGAAGATCTGGGTCGCCGGGTACGTCGTCCGCGACCCGGCCCGGGTTCCGTCGAACTGGCGCGCCAAGCGATCGCTCGACGACCAGCTGAAGGGCCAGGAGATCGTCGGGATCTCCGGGATCGACACCCGCGCGCTGACCCGGCACCTGCGGGAGCGCGGCGCGATGCGGGCCGGGATCTCCACCGAGATCCTGGACCCCGCCGAGCTGCTGCAGAAGGTCCTCGAGCAGCCGCCGATGGTCGGCGCCGACCTCGCCTCGGAGGTGACGACGTTCGAGCCGTACGTCGTACCGGCCGAGGGGGAGAAGCGCTTCACGGTGGTGGCGCTCGACCTCGGGATCAAGACGATGACGCCGAAGCGGATGTCCGAGCGCGGCATCGAGGTCCACGTCATGCCTGCGAACACCTCTTTGGACGAGGTGCTCGCGGTGAACCCGGACGGCATCTTCATGAGCAACGGCCCGGGTGACCCGGAGACCACCGAGCACCCGACAACGCTGCTGAAGGAACTGCTGCAGCGCGGGAAGCCGTACTTCGGGATCTGCTTCGGGAACCAGGTGTTCGGGCGGGCGCTCGGACTGGGCACGTTCAAACTCAAGTACGGGCACCGCGGCATCAACCAGCCGGTGCTCGACAAGGCGACCGGCAAGGTCGAGATCACCGCGCAGAACCACGGATTCGCGGTGGATGCGCCACTCGACTCGGTGGTGGAAACGCCGTACGGGACGGCTGAGGTCAGCCACGTCTCGCTCAACGACAACGTGGTCGAAGGGCTCAAGCTCACCGGCAAGGACGGGCGTGTGCTCGCCTTCTCGGTGCAGTACCACCCTGAAGCGGCGGCGGGTCCGCACGACTCGGCGTACCTCTTCGACCGCTTTGTAGAACTGATGGAAGGGCGGAACTGATGCCGCGCAGGACAGACATCGATTCGGTCCTGGTGATCGGGTCCGGGCCGATCGTGATCGGCCAGGCCTGCGAGTTCGACTACTCCGGCACCCAGGCCTGCCGAGTGCTCCGCGAGGAGGGCTTCCGGGTCGTCCTGGTGAACTCCAACCCGGCGACGATCATGACCGACCCGGAGTTCGCCGACGCCACGTACGTCGAGCCGATCACCCCGGAGTTCGTCGAGAAGGTGATCGAGAAGGAGCGTCCGAACGCGCTGCTCGCCACCCTCGGCGGCCAGACCGCGCTGAACGCGGCGATCGCCCTGCACGACAACGGCGTACTGGAGAAGTACGGCGTCGAGCTGATCGGCGCGTCCGTCGACGCGATCCAGCGCGGTGAGAACCGGGAGTCGTTCAAGCACATCGTCGAGAAGCTCGGCGCCGAGGTCGCACGGTCGCGGATCTGCCACACCCTGGACGATGTGATGGGTGCGGCCGCCGAGCTCGGCTACCCGCTGGTGGTGCGACCGTCGTTCACGATGGGCGGCGTCGGCTCCGGGATGGCGTACGACGAGCCGGACCTGCGCCGGATCGCCGGGGCCGGACTGCACGCCAGCCCGACCACCGAGGTGCTGATCGAGGAATCGATCCTCGGGTGGAAGGAGTACGAGCTGGAGGTGATGCGCGACAAGGCCGACAACGTCGTGATCATCTGCTCGATCGAGAACGTCGACCCGATGGGCGTGCACACCGGCGACTCTGTCACCGTCGCGCCGGCGATGACGCTGACCGACCGCGAGTACCAGGTGATGCGGGACCTCGCGATCGGCATCATCCGCGAGGTCGGGGTCGACACCGGCGGCTGCAACATCCAGTTCGCGGTCAACCCGGAGGACGGTCGCCTGATCGTCATCGAGATGAACCCGCGGGTGTCCCGCTCGTCCGCGCTGGCGTCGAAGGCGACCGGGTTCCCGATCGCCAAGATCGCGGCGAAGGTCGCCATCGGCTACACGCTGGACGAGATCCCGAACGACATCACCAAGCAGACGCCGGCCAGCTTCGAGCCGACGCTGGACTACGTGGTGGTGAAGGTGCCGCGGTTCGCGTTCGAGAAGTTCCCGGCCGCGGACGCCACGCTGACCACGCACATGAAGAGCGTCGGCGAGGCGATGGCGATCGGCCGCAACTACACCGAGGCGCTGCAGAAGGCGCTGCGGTCGCTGGAGAAGCCGGAGGCCCGGTTCTCCTGGGCCGGCCAGCCCGCCAGCGAGCTCGAACCGTTGCTGGAGGCAATCAAGACGCCGCAGGACGGTCGGCTGCGGATCATCATGGACGCGATCCGGGCCGGCGCCACGCCGGAGCAGATCTTCGATCAAACTCGCATTGATCCGTGGTTCGTCGACCAGCTGTACCTGATCCACGAGACCGCTCTCCAGGTTGCGGCCGCGCCGCGGCTGACGCCTGAGGTGATCAAGCTGGCGAAGCGGCACGGGTTCTCCGACCTGCAGCTGGCCGAGATCCGCGGCCTGACCGAGGACGTCGTCCGCGGTGTCCGGCAGGCGCTCGGGATCCGGCCGGTCTACAAGACGGTCGACACCTGTGCGGCCGAGTTCAAGGCCGAGACGCCGTACCACTACTCGTCGTACGACGAGGAGACCGAGGTGGCGCCGCGCTCGGAGCCTGCCGTGCTGATCCTCGGCTCCGGGCCGAACCGGATCGGGCAGGGGATCGAGTTCGACTACTCCTGCGTGCATGCGTCGATGGCGCTGCGCGAGGCCGGCTACTGCACGGTGATGGTGAACTGCAACCCGGAGACGGTCTCGACCGACTACGACACCTCCGACCGGCTGTACTTCGAGCCGCTCACCTGCGAGGACGTGCTCGAGATCGTGTACGCCGAGTTGCAGGCCGGGCCCGTCGCGGGCGTGATCGTCCAGCTCGGCGGCCAGACGCCGCTCGGGCTGGCGCAGCGGCTCGCGGATGCCGGCGTACCGATCGTCGGAACGTCGCCCGAGGCGATCCACCTCGCGGAGGAGCGGGGCGCGTTCGGCAAGGTGCTCGCGGACGCGAAGTTGCCGGCGCCGAAGCACGGTACGGCGATGTCGGCCGAGGCGGCCCACGAGGTCGCAGAGGAGATCGGGTTCCCCGTCCTCGTCCGGCCGTCGTACGTCCTGGGCGGTCGCGGGATGGAGATCGTCTACAGCTCGGCCGAGCTGACCGCGGCGCTGGACCGGCTGAGTGCCGGCTCGGGCTCGTGGGAACACCCGGTGCTGATCGACCGGTTCCTCGACGACGCGGTCGAGATCGACGTCGACGGGCTGTTCGACGGCGAGGAACTGTTCCTCGGCGGCGTGATGGAGCACATCGAGGAGGCCGGCGTGCACTCCGGCGACTCGTCCTGCGCGCTGCCGCCGATCACGCTCGGGAACGCGGACATCGAGAACATCCGGAAGTCCACCGAGGCGATCGCCCGCGGCGTCGGCGTCCGGGGCCTGCTGAACGTCCAGTACGCGCTGGCCGGCGACGTCCTGTACGTGCTGGAGGCGAACCCGCGGGCGTCCCGGACGGTGCCGTTCGTGTCGAAGGCGACCGCGACACCGCTGGCCAAGGCCGCGGCCCGGGTGATGCTCGGGGCAACTATTTCCGAGCTGCGGACCGAGGGCCTGCTGCCGGCTACCGGAGACGGCGGCACGCTGCCGACGACGACGCCGATCGCGGTCAAGGAGGCCGTGATGCCGTTCAACCGGTTCCGGACCATCGACGGTTCGTCGGTCGACACCGTGCTCGGGCCGGAGATGAAGTCCACCGGCGAAGTGATGGGCATCGACGACACGTTCGGTACGGCGTTCGCCAAGTCGCAGGCGGGGGCGTCGCAACCGTTGCCGATCAACGGCAAGGTGTTCGTCTCGGTCGCGAACCGGGACAAGCGGCACATGATCTTCCCGGTCAAGCGGCTGGCCGATCTCGGCTTCCAGATCTACGCGACCGAAGGCACGGCCGACGTACTGCGGCGCAACGGCGTCGAGGCGGTCACGGTCCGCAAGAGCAGCCAGGGCCCGGGCCCGAACGGTGAGCCGACGATCGTCCAGATGGTCCAGGACGGCGAGCTGAACCTGATCGTCAACACGCCGATCGGGATCACCCAGGGCGGTTCGCCGCGGATCGACGGGTACGAGATCCGCAGCGCGGCGGTGGCGCGGAACATCCCGTGCATCACCACCGTGCAGGGGCTGGCGGCCGCGGTGCAGGGCATCGAGGCGCAGCGCGCCGGCGACATCGGCGTCCGCTCGCTGCAGGACTGGGTACCGAGGATCCGCGGTGTATAGGCGGGTCGTTCGGCCCGTTCTTTATCGGTTGGGTAAAGGCGATGCCGAGATCGCACACGAACAAACGCTGAACGGGATGCGCCTTCTCGGGCGCATCCCGGGCACCGCGCGACTTGGGTCCCGGGTCTTCGGTTCGGTTTCACCACGTACGGTCTTCGGGATCCGGTTCCCGTCGCCGGTCGGGCTGGCGGCCGGGATGGACAAGAACGGGGTCGCGTTGCGCGCGTGGCCCGCGATCGGGTTCGGGTTCGTCGAGGTCGGCACCGTGACGGCACACCCGCAACCGGGCAACGAGAAGCCCCGCCTGTTCCGTCTGGTGGAGCATGAGGCCGTCATCAACCGGATGGGCTTCAACAACCTCGGCAGCGAAGCGCTGGCCGCGCGACTGGCGGCGTACGGCGACCTCGGCTACCCGCTCGGCATCTCGATCGGGAAGTCGAAGGTGACGCCGCTGGAGGAGGCGGTCGAGGACTACGTGACCTCGCTGCGCCGCCTCTACCGGTACGGCGACTACTTCGCGGTCAACGTCTCCTCGCCGAACACGCCGGGATTGCGCTCTCTCCAGGACGCCGGTCACCTCCGCGAACTGCTGACCGCGCTGCACAGCGAGGCCGACTCGCTGACCGTCGCCGGGCTGGCTCCGAAGCCGATCCTGGTGAAGATCGCGCCGGACCTGACCACGTCGGCGATCGACGAGCTCCTCCAGGTCTGCACGGGCACCGGCGTCGCCGGCATCATCGCCACCAACACGACGATCGACCGGGCGGGCGTCGCGGGGCATCCGCTGGCAGGTGAGACCGGCGGCCTGTCCGGGCGGCCGCTCGCCGAGACCTCGGCGAAGGTCGTCGCACACATCCACGGGGAAACCGGGGGAGCGCTCCCCGTGATCGGGGTCGGCGGGATCGTGGACCCGTCGGACGCGGCCCGCCTCTTCGACGCCGGCGCGAGCCTCGTCCAGGTGTACACAGGATTGATTTATCGGGGGCCGGGGCTGATCCGGCAGATCAACAGGAGATTGCCTTGAGCAACGAGACCTTCGGGAGCGACATGGCTGGCAAACCGTTCGGCGCCCGGTTGCGGGCTGCGATGGACACGCGCGGGCCGTTGTGCGTCGGCATCGACCCGCACGCGCACCTGCTCGACGCCTGGGGTCTGCCCGACACTGCGGAGGGCCTGGCCTCGTTCACGTACGGCGTCGTCGACGCGCTCGCCGACCGGGTCGCGGTGTTCAAGCCGCAGTCCGCGTTCTTCGAGCGCTTCGGGTCGGCCGGGGTCGCCGTTCTGGAGCAGGCGACGATCCGGCTGCGGGAGGCCGGGGCACTGGTGATCATCGACGCGAAGCGCGGTGACATCGGTACGACGATGGCGGGCTACGCGTCGGCGTACCTGGCCGAGAAGGGGCCGCTGGCGTGCGATGCGCTGACGGTCAGCCCGTACCTCGGGTTCGGCTCGCTGCAGCCCGCGATCGACGAGGCCCGGGAGGCGGGGGCGGGGTTGTTCGTCCTCGCGCTCACCTCGAACCCGGAGGGCCCGCAGTTCCAGACGGCCCGCACCGCCGACGGCCCCACCGTTGCCGGCGCGGTCCTGGATGGCCTGCGCGCGTTGAACGCCGACGCCGAGGGCCTCGGGTCCTTCGGCGCGGTCGTTGGCGCGACCATCAGTTCGACCGATGAGAACCTGGACATCAACGGCCCGCTGCTCGCTCCCGGTCTCGGCGCCCAGGGCGGTATGGCCGAGGGCCTCATCGAGGTCTTCGGGTCCGCGGTGCGCAACGTCGTACCGTCGAGCTCCCGGGAAATCCTCGGAGCCGGCCCCGACGCCACGGCCCTCCAGGACGCCGCCGCCCGCACGAACGACGCCTACCGAACGGTCCTCGGTTACTGACCCTGAAATGCGGTAGAATATGAATTAGCAAATGGCGCAGATGAATTTCTGCGCCATTTGCTGTTTTTCTTGAAATTGTGTGGGGGTGCGTGCGATCTTCGTCGGCATGGATTCGGGGCTGGAATTGTGCAGGCGGTTCTACTTCGACGTCGTCCGGCCGACGGCGGACGGGCCGCACAGCGCGGGGTTGCTCGGGCGGGGCTCGGAGGTGCTCGGGTTCGACGACGAGATGTCGACGGACCACAACTGCGAGGCTCGCGCGCTGGTGTTCGTCCCGGACGGCGTCGAGCTGCGACTCGAGGTGCCGCAGACGTTCGAAGGGCGGCCGGCGCTGGTCGAGGTCCACACACTGCGCGAGTACTTCCTCGACCAACTCGGGTTCGATGTCGACGTCGCATTGACGGTTCGCGATTGGCTCACCTTTCCCGAGTCGGTTCTGCGGCAGTTCACCGCGGGCGGTGTGTTTCACGACGAGCTCGGTCTGGAGGACGTCCGTGACCGGCTCGCGTACTACCCGGACGACGTCTGGCGGTACCTGATGATCACCGCCTGGTGGCGCGTCCATCCCGAGATGAACCTGGTCGGGCGGGCCGGGTACGTCGGGGACGACCTCGGGTCGGCGTTGATCGGTGCGCGCATGGTCGAGGACCTGATGCGGTTGTGCTTCCTGATGGAGCGGCAGTACGCGCCGTACTCGAAGTGGTTCGGGACCGCCTTCAACCGGCTGTCCTGCGGTCCGTCGATCGGGCCGCTGTGCCGCGAGGTGTTGCGGGCGGAAACCTGGCAAGAACGTGAGAGAGCGCTCTCTGCGGTTTACCGGGCGGTGGGGGAGTTGCACAACCAGTTCGCGATCACACCGCCGGTCGAGCTCGGCGTCGTGCGGATGTGCGACCGGCCGTTCGAGGTCGTCTGGGGAGACTTCATCGGCGCGCTCACCGCTGACATCCAGGATCCAGAGGTACGGCGACTTCTGGAGCGCTGGCCGGTCGGCGGGATCGAGCAGGTCCGCACTGTGCTGTGGCGGGTGCCGGATCGTCGTCAGCTACTCGGGCTGCTCGACTCCCGGTAGAGCGCGATCAGCAGTCTGCTCAACCGGAAGGTCGGAAGAGAGTTGCCGGGCGCAACCGGTTCGGCCGCGGCGTCGTACGCGCTGGTGGCCGGCGTGCTCTCGTCCGCAGTTCCATTCCTCGTTGATCTATTGACGTTGCGCCGCGTCCCGGTGCAGTTCTTCGGCGTCTCCTCGTCATCGTTCCGCGAATTCGGTGGCGATCTCCTTCGGTGGCGACGCGGTAGATCACAACCCGGTTCCAGTCGGCCGGTGCGATGTTCTTCACGGCGTGCCGGAGCTCGCGGTGACCCCGGCGTTCGGAAAGGTGTCGGCGGACGGGGAGCCACGGACTTCCCGCGTGACACAGTGAAGGAACACGATGCGGAAGCTGGCAGCCCTCGCGGCCGTTGTGACGATGAGTGTTGGCACCCTGACGGCCTGCTCGGGCGGCGACTACTGCGGAGACCTGAAGGGCTACGTCGACTCGGCGAAGGACCTGGACATCAAGGACTCCGACGCGGTCGGCAAGATGCTGGACCAGGCCAAGAAGGTCTCGAAGTCGGCGCCGAAGGACATCCAGGACGACTGGAAGGTCGTCATCGACTACGCCGAGAAGGCGCAGGCGGCCAAGGGTGACACGAACAAGCTGATGGAGCTGGCCAAGTCCGACGGTTCCAAGATCCAGCCGGCGATGGACGCGATCACCAAGCAGGCGAAGGACACCTGCAAGATCGACCTGCCGGGCGCCGGTAGCTGATCCGCCGTTGGCGCACCCTGGTGGGACGGCTCTGCCCGTTCCGTCCCACCAGCGCGTGCCCTCGGTTTCACCCGGTAGTCCCGCCTACCTGTAGCGTGAACGTCGTGAAGCGCTCTCTCGCCGTTCTCGCGACCATGGCCGCAACCGCAGGTGTGCTGACTGCCTGCACCGACGAGCAGGCGTACTGCGTGGACCTCGCCAAGTACGCCGCCAAGGCAGTCGACGTCGACCCGCAGAAGCCGGTCGACTACGTGAAGATCCTGGACGACGCGAAGAAGCTCCAGGAGTCCGCGCCGAAGGACGTGAAGGACGACTGGGGTGTCGTCGTCGCCTTCGCGGAGAAGGCCAAGAAGGCCGGTACGGACGCCACCGAGCTGGCCGCGTTGAGCAAGCAGACCGGCAGCGTGATGACGGCGTACAAGAACATCACCAGCCAGGCCAAGGACAGCTGCAAGGTCGACCTCCCGGCACTGAACTGATCAACTGATCGTTCCAATCGCCTGGTCGTCCCGCGACTCGGTTCCACCACCACCAGACCTCGGGCTGAACCCGTGTTAGGTTCCCTTGCGAAGCCATACAACGGGACAGGTGAAACGGTGCCACTTCCTTCTTTGACGCCGGAGCAGCGTGCGGCTGCTCTGGACAAGGCCGCGGCGGCGCGGCGTGAACGAGCCGAGATCAAGAACCGGATCCGGCACTCGGGAGCGTCTCCGACGGAGGTGCTCCACGAGGGGCAGAAGAACGACGTCATCGGCAAGATGCGGGTCAGCCAGCTGCTGCAGTGCATCCCGGGGGTCGGCAAGGTCCGCGCCCAGCAGATCATGGCGCGCGCGGGGATCTCGGAGACGCGGCGGGTGCGCGGCCTCGGCTCGAACCAGATCGCCGCGCTCGAGCGCGAATTCGCCGAGTGATCCAGACTGAGAGCGTGTCTGAAACCTCGACCGGCTCGTTGGACACTGGTGTGACGATGACCACGCACCCCGAGAACGTTTCGAACGAGCCGGCCGCAGCGGATCACGGCCCGGCCCGGCTGACCGTGCTGGCCGGACCGACCGCGGTAGGCAAGGGGACCGTCGCGGCGGACATCCGCGAACGGTTCCCGGACATCTGGATCTCGGTCTCGGCGACCACCCGGAAGGCCCGGCCCGGCGAGGTGCACGGCGTGCACTACCTGTTCGTGTCGGACGCCGAATTCGACCGGATGATCGCCGACGGCGAGTTGCTGGAGTGGGCCGTGGTGCACAAGGCGGCCCGTTACGGGACGCCGCGGCAGCCGGTGCTCGACAAGCTCGCCGAGGGCCGGCCGGCCCTGCTGGAGATCGACCTGCAGGGCGCGCGCCAGGTCCGGGCGACGATGCCGGAGGCGCAGTTCGTCTTCCTGGCCCCGCCGAGCTGGGACGAGCTGGTACGCCGGCTGCTCTACCGCGGCACCGAGACGCCCGAGGAGCGGGAGCGGCGGCTGGAGACCGCGACCGTCGAACTGGCGGCCGAGAAGGAGTTCGACGTGACGATCGTCAACGCCTCGGTTCGGGAGGCCGCCGATCAGTTGGTAAAGTTGATTCGATCACCCTCCATCTCTGGAAAGAGCTGACCTTGTCTGGCAACCAGCCCGTCGCCATCGGCATCACGTCCCCGCCGATCGACGACCTGCTCACCCGCACCGACTCCAAGTACAAGCTGGTGCTGTACTCGGCCAAGCGCGCGCGGCAGATCAACGCCTACTACTCGCAGCTCGGCGAGGGCCTGCTGGAGTACGTCGGACCGCTGGTCGAGACGCACGTCCAGGAGAAGCCGCTGTCGATCGCGATGCGCGAGATCAACGAGGGCGTGCTGACCTGCACCGACATCGACCCCGAGGCCGAGGCGGAAGCCGCTGCCGCGGAGAAGTCCGAGTAGCCACCTAGAACAGACGACCGGGAACGGAGCTCGCGCAGATGTCCGCAACCGGTGACCAGACCCCCGAAGCCACGACTGCTCCGGGGGCTGACGTCGTTCCCAAGCACAAGCCCAACGTGGTGCTCGGTGTCGGCGGCGGCATCGCGGCGTACAAGGTCTGTGATCTGCTGCGTCGGCTGACCGAGTCCGGGCACAGCGTGCGCGTGGTGCCGACGGCGGCCGCGCTGGAGTTCGTCGGCGCGGCGACCTGGGCGGCGCTGTCCGGGCAGCCGGTGACCGCCGATCCGTTCGACAACGTGCAAGAGGTGCCGCACGTCCGGATCGGCAAGGCGGCGGAGCTGGTCGTGGTGGCGCCCGCGACCGCGAACCTGATCGCCAAGGCCGCCCACGGGCTCGCCGACGACCTGCTCACGAACACCCTGCTCACCGCGCGCTGCCCGATCCTGTTCGCGGCCGCGATGCACACCGAGATGTGGGAGCACCCGGCGACCCAGGCGAACGTCGCTACGCTGCGTTCCCGCGGGATCACGGTCCTCGACCCTGCCGTCGGGCGACTGACCGGCGCCGACACCGGCCGCGGCCGGCTGCCGGAGCCGTCGGAGATCTTCGCGATCAGCCAGCTGATGCTCGCCGACGAGGCCGCCCGCGCGGCCGGCCAGTCGGTCGCCGACCTGACCGGCAAGCACGTGCTGATCAGCGCCGGTGGGACGCGCGAGCACCTCGACCCCGTGCGGTACCTGGGCAACTCGTCGTCCGGCAAGCAGGGTTACGCCCTCGCCCGGATCGCGGCCGCCCGCGGCGCCAAGGTCACCCTGGTCGCGGCGAACTCCGAGCTGCCCGACCCGGCCGGCGTCCAGGTCGTCCCGGTCACCAGCACCCGCGACCTGTACGACGAGATCACCGGGCGCGCCGCCGACGCGGACGCGATCGTGATGGCCGCCGCCCCGGCCGACTTCCGCCCGGCCGACGTCGCCGAGCACAAGATCAAGAAGACCGCCGACGGCTCGGTGCCCGCGGTCAGCCTCGTGCAGAACCCCGACATCCTGCAGACGATCTCGCACGACCGGTCCCGCACCGATCAGGTGATCGTCGGCTTCGCCGCGGAGACCGGCGACGCCGACCACACCGTCCTCGAGCTCGGCCGTGCCAAGCTGGAACGCAAGGGCTGCGACCTCCTGGTCGTCAACGACGTCTCCGGCGGCAAGGTCTTCGGCAGCGACGTCAACGAGGCCGTCATCCTCGACCGCTCAGGCAACGCCCTCCCCGTCCCCTCCGGCAGCAAAGACGCCCTGGCCGGCGTCATCTGGAACCTAGTCGCCACTCACTGGCGCTAACCCGGTCAGCGGCAGCGGCGCCCGCATGGTGATGCTGACGATGCCGTAGGTGAAGCCGAGGTGTTCGTTGAGGCGGCGCATGGCGTCGTTGCCGCGCTGTGTCCAGGTGTAGATCTCGGTGATTCCGTTCTCGGCGGCCCACGCCATGCTGGTGCGTTTGAGGGTCGCGGCGACCGATTTGCCGCGCCACTCCCGGCGTACGGCGGTGTAGGCGACCTCCGCGCGGTCCGGGCGATCGGAGTCGAGCATCAGGCCCGCGACGCCGATCACCTCGTCACCGGCGACGGCCACGAACATCGCGGCCGGGTCGTTGATCCATTCCTTCTCCCAGTCGTCCTCGGAAACCTTCAGCGCGACCGGAAGGTCCATGTCCGGGAAGGTCGGCAGCGCGACCTGGTGATAGGCGTCCGCCCACAGCTCCGGGCGTTCGGCGACCGAGACGATCGTGTACTCCGTCGGCACCGCCGGCCGCGGTTCGTCGCCGATCTTCCGCAGCTGTTCGACCTGCCGATTCGTTTCCACGAAGCCGAACCGCTCGGCGAAGAGCCGGGACTCCGCGTCGTCGACCTCGGCACCCGCAACGTCGTAGCCCTGGGCAATGGCATGGTCGGCGAGCATCCGGAGCAGGCCGGTCCCCACGCCGCGGCGGCGGAAATCCGGGTGGACGCGCGCCGCCAGCGAGGCCCGCTCGCCGTCGCCCGAGCGATCCGCCTGTCCGCTGCCGACCACCTCGCCGTCGATCTCCGCCAGCAGCATCAGCCGGCCGGGGCGGTCGAGGTCGCGGAGTTCGGCGACGGACGGGCAACGCTCGTACGGCATGATCGCGATCCGCACCGCGCGCCAGGCTTCGTAGTCGGCGTCGGTGATCGCGGTCCTGATGGTCGTGGTCATGACGTCAGCTTGCCTCAGCTCGCCGCAAAGGGCTCCAGGTTTTGCGGCCTAGAGGTCAAAAGCTGTCCGCTTCCACTCCTAGGCTGAGGGCATGGAGATCTCCTGGGAGGCCGTGGTTGCGCGGCGGATGCGGCGGCACTTTCTGATCGAGGGCGCGGAGTCCCCGGTGGATGCCGTGCGGGCGATGTGTGGTGCGCATGCGCAGATCGCGGCGGCGGGGGAGGTGTCCGTGGCGCTGCGTGTCGATGGGGCGAACCGGGAGTCGGTGCAGCGCGACGAAGGCCTGGTGAAGACGTTCGGGCCGCGCGGGACCGTCCATTTGCTGCCGCTCGACGACCTGCCGATGTGGACCGGAGCGCTGAGCGCGCTACCGGCGGGCGGCCAGCAGCCGGAACCGATCCGGATGACGCCGGACGAGCTCGACCAGGTCGTCGCCGCGATCGGTGAGGCGCTTGCCGACGCCGATCTGACCGTCGACGAGCTGACGGAGGAAGTCGTACGGCGTACCGGTGAATGGGCCCGCACGCCGACGATCCCGGCGTTCCAGGGCGCCTGGGCCCGCTGGAGACAGGCCGTCTATCTCGCCGCGCACGCCGGTGTCCTCTGTCACGGGCCGATGCGCGGCCGGCTCACGACGTACGCGAACCCGCATCGGCTCCGCCCGTTCGACCCGATGCCTGCGGAGAAAGCGCTCACCGAACTCCTGCACCGGTACCTCTACTCGTACGGCCCCGCGACCCCGCAGCAGTTCGCCCGCTGGCTCAGTACCACCCCGACCAGAGTCAAGCGGTACTTCGACGACCTGCCGCAGGTCGAGCTCAACGGTGAGACCGCCTGGGTCGCTCCGGGCGACGACGAGTTCCCCGACGAGCGCGCGGAGGGCGTCCGGCTGCTGCCGTACTTCGACGCGTACGGCGTGGGCAGCTTCCCGCGCGAACTGCTCTTTCCGGGCAAGGCGTTCGACCGCGCGACCGCCCGCGGGCAGGCCGGCAACTACCCGCTGCTGCTCGTCGACGGCATCGTGGCCGGCGTCTGGCACCAGAAGAAGGCCGGCCGGAAGCTGCAGGTCACGGTCGAGGCGCTGACCCCGCTGAACCGGCGCCGCCGCACGCTGCTGGACGCCGAGGTGGACCGGTTGGCTGCGATCCTTGATTGTGCGCCGTCGCTCACACTCGGCGACGTGACGGTCGGCGCGCACGCCTGAACCGCGGCCGGTCGTCCAGAATATGATCACGAATCTCGTATCCTGGATGAATTCGGAGCGTCACCGGGACGCGGGTGGAAACTGCTGGCATACTTCCCAAGATGCATCGCCAACCGCCGGTGCATGGGGGGATCGTGCGGCTGTGCCAACGCGCAACCGGGCGGCACAAGAGGAATCCGAGGGAGAACTGTGGCGAGGCGCCTTTTCACGTCCGAGTCCGTGACCGAAGGTCACCCGGACAAGATCGCTGACCAGATCAGCGACTCCATCCTCGATGCGTTGCTGGCCGAGGACCCGAAGAGCCGGGTCGCGGTCGAGACCCTGATCACCACGGGTCTGGTCGTCGTCGCGGGTGAGGTCACAACGACGGCGTACGTCGACATTCCGGGGATCGTGCGGTCGCGCATCCTCGAGATCGGCTACGACTCGTCCCTGAAGGGTTTCGACGGCGCGTCCTGTGGGGTGCAGGTCGCCATCGGGAGCCAGTCTCCGGACATCGCGCAGGGTGTCGACACGGCGTACGAGACGCGCTCGGACGCGTCCAAGGACGAACTGGACCTGCAGGGGGCAGGCGACCAGGGACTGATGTTCGGCTACGCGTCCAACGAGACGCCGGAGCTGATGCCGCTGCCGATCACGATCGCGCACCGGCTGTCCGAGCGGCTCGCCGAGGTCCGCAAGAACGGCACGCTGGCCTACCTGCGGCCGGACGGCAAGACCCAGGTCACGGTCGAGTACGACGATGACAAGGCGGTCCGGATCGACACCGTGGTGGTGTCCAGCCAGCACGCGGCGGACATCAACCTGGACTCGATGCTGACGCCGGACATCAAGAAGCATGTGGTCGACCCGGTGCTCGAGCAGTTCGACATCGACGCGGCCGACTACAAGCTGCTGGTGAACCCGACCGGCCGGTTCGAGATCGGCGGCCCGATGGGCGACGCCGGGCTGACCGGGCGGAAGATCATCATCGACACCTACGGCGGTATGGCGCGGCACGGCGGCGGCGCGTTCTCCGGCAAGGACCCGTCCAAGGTGGACCGGTCGGCGGCGTACGCGATGCGCTGGGTGGCGAAGAACATCGTCGCGGCCGGGCTCGCGGACCGGGTCGAGTGCCAGGTCGCGTACGCGATCGGCAAGGCCGCGCCGGTCGGTTTCTACGTCGACACGTTCGGCACCGAGAAGGTCGCGGTGGAGAAGATCGCCGCCGCGGTCCGTGAGGTCTTCGACCTGCGGCCGGCCGCGATCATCCGCGACCTCGAGCTGCTCCGGCCGATCTACGCCCAGACCGCCCGGAACGGCCACTTCGGCCGCACCGGCGAGGGCTTCACCTGGGAGCGCACGGACCGCGTCGAGGCCCTCAAGGCCGCGGTCAGCAAGTAGTTGTCCACAGCGGGTCGGCAGTGCGCACGCGCACTGTCGGCCCGCTGCTCTAGCATTCCTCAGTGACATCGAACGGAGACTCGCCGGAGCAGCTGACGCTGCTGCGCGACACCGTTCGCAAGTCGCGGACCAAGGAACCCGCCGAGATCACCACGACGTTGCCGGTGGCCCGGATCGCGGTCGATGTCTCGCTCCCGCATCTGGACCGGCCGTTCGACTACCTGGTGCCGGACGACCTGGCCGCGGCCGCGCAGCCCGGGGCGCGGGTGAAGGTGCGGTTCGCCGGCAAGGACCTCGACGGGTTCGTGCTGGAGCGGCTCGACGCGTCGGACCACGACGGCAAGCTGGTCCGGCTCCGCAAGGTCGTTTCGCCCGAGCAGGTGCTGACGCCGGAGATCGCGGATCTCTGCCGGGCGGTCGCCGATCGGTACGCCGGGGTGCTCGCGGACGTCACGCGGCTCGCGGTGCCGCCGCGGCACGCGAAGGTCGAGGGCGAGGCCCTGCGCTGCGATCAGCCGCCGCGCCCGCCGGTGTCGACGTCCCGCTCTGAGTGGTCGCCGTACCCTCCTGGCTTTCTGGACGCGGTTGCCAGAGGAGAGGAGCCGCGCGCGGTCTGGACCGCGGTACCGGGAGCTGATTGGCCGCTCGCGTTCGCGCAGGCCGCGGCAGTGTGTGCGGCATCAGGCCGCGGCGCGCTGTTGCTGGCGCCGGACGCGCGGGACCTGGAGCGGCTCGCTGCTGCGTGTGCCGAGGTGCTGGGGGAGTCCGGGTTCGTCACGTTGTCCGCGGATCTGGGGCCGACGGCTCGCTATCGCGCGTTTCTGTCCGCGTTGCACGGCCGTGCGCGAGTCGTGATCGGGACGCGCGCGGCGGCGTTCGCTCCGGTGGCGGATCTCGGACTGGTGGCGATGTGGGACGACGGCGACGAGTCGTACGCCGAGCCGCGCGCGCCGTACCCGAATGCCCGGGAAGTCCTGCTGCTGCGGGCGTTCCGGCAGAAGTGCGCGGCGTTGCTCGGCGGGTACGCGCGGTCCGCGGAGGCGGCGGCCCTGGTCGAGTCCGGGTTCGCGCACGAGCTGATCGCGGACCGGAAGGTGACGCGGGCGGCGGCGCCGTCGGTGCACATCGCGGGGGAGTCGGACATCGATCTGGCGCGCGATCCGTCGGCGCGGGCGGCGCGGTTGCCGTCCCGGGCGTTCGAGATCGCGCGCGAGGGCCTGCGGACCGGGCCGGTGCTCGTGCAGGTGCCGCGGGCGGGGTACTTGCCGAGTCTGGTGTGCCAGACGTGCCGGGCGCCGTCGCGGTGCTCCACGTGCGGCGGGACGTTGCGTCGTACCGGAGGCTCCGGGCCGGCGAGCTGCAGCGTGTGCGGCCGGCCGGCGGCGGATCATCGGTGCCCGGAATGTGGTGACACCCGGATGCGCGCGGCGATCATCGGCGCCCGGCGTACGGCGGAGGAACTCGGGCGCGCGTTCCCCGGTGTCGTTGTCCGTACGTCGGGCGGGGACAACATGCTCGACGTCGTACCGGACGCGCCGGCGTTGATCGTCAGCACGCCGGGGGCCGAGCCGGTCGCCGAGGGCGGGTACAGCGCGGCGCTGCTCCTGGACACCTGGCTGATGCTCGCCCGACCCGACCTCCGGGCGTCCGAGGAGGCGGTACGCCGGTGGTTCAACGCGGCCGCACTGGTCCGTCCGGCGAGTTCCGGCGGGATGGTGATTCTGGTCGGCGACCCGTCGGCGCTGCCGCTACAGGCGATCGTGCGCTGGAGCCCCGAGGGGTACGCCGCCCGCGAGATCGAGGAACGCCGTACCGCGCGCCTCGCCCCGGCCGCCAAACTCGCCGAACTCACCGGCCCCTCCGAATCCGTCAACGACCTCGTCACCCGCCTCCGCGACCTGATGCCGCCGTCGGCCGGCCTAGAGGTTCTCGGCCCGGTGGACCTGGACGAGGAAACGGTCCGAGCAGTGGTCCGCACGCCCCGCGCGCACGGCACCACGCTCGTCCGCTCCCTCAAAGAATCCCAATCGGCCCGCACCACCAAGAAGAATCCCGGCACAGTCCGCATCCAGGTGGACCCACCGAGCTTCGGCTAGCTCCGGAACGCGGCCCGGGTCGCGGCGGCGGTGGAGGTGAAGTACTCCGGCGGCTCGATGAACGCCCACTCGTTGAACTGCACGCCGTTGGTGAGGTCGCGCCGATAGCCGATGCACACCAGGTAGAGCGGCCTGATGTACATCACCCCTTCGAGCCGGTCGAGTTCCTCGTCGGTCAGCTCGACGTGCCGGCGGTAGGCACTGACGACCGCGTCGACGCGCTCCTCGTTGGTGCGCCGCGAGGGAGACCAGTCCCCGGTTCCCCACAGCAGGTACGCCAGGTCGGCGAGCCGCGGGCCGCGCCCGGACGCCTTCCAGTTGATTGCCACCGGCCCGTTCTTGCTCATGACCGCGTGATCGGGAGCATTCAGGAGGTTGCCGTGGAGCAGTGCCTCGGGCAGACCGTCGCCGTCGTCCGCGGAGCGCACCTGGTCGAGGAGCCGCTCGAATCGCTCGCGGTCGGCCGCCGCGACCTTCGTGTCCACCGCGTCGAGAAACGCCAAGCCCGCCAGGAGGTCCTGCCGCGGCCTGCCCATCCGGTGGGGATCCTCACCGCTCGCCCCGCCCGGACGGCTGACGGACTCGTCGTACGGCAGGGCGTGCAGTCGTCCGAGCAGGTCGCCCATGATGCCGAACCCCTGACCGTCGGGCATCGGGACGGTCTCGACGAACTCCGTGACGAGGACCGCGCTCCCGTCGAAGTCGGACACCGCGTCGTCGACCGCGAGACGTTCCGCGGGGAAGTCGTGCTGCTCGAGAAAACGCAGTACTGCGGCGTCGCCCTCGACGCCGGCCCGCGACCGTGCCGGCGGAAACGCCCGCGCGATCCACGGGACGCCGTCGTTCCTGTCGATGCGGAAGACGTACGTCTTGTGCACACTGAGCTTCGTGGCCGCGACCGCGTCGATACCGTAGCGATCCCGGAGGTGGACGAGCAGCCGATCGCCGTCCGGCTCGTGGTAGATGCGGTCGTTCAGACCCTCGAGATCGGTCAGCGCTTCGGTGTACCGCTGCCCGGTCTCCTGCGCGTGCCGCCGTACGACCTTCTTGAAATTCCCGTCCTTCGTCATGAAAAGATCACGCAGTCGTTGCCAGGGGCGTGGAGGCGGAGAGTAGTTGGCTGCCGAGCGAGGTGCGCTGGTACAGGACGGCGCGGCCGTCGCGGTGGGATGTGACGACTCCCGCGTTGCGGAGGATGCTGAGGTGGACGCTCAGGGTGGGGGCGGTGACGCCAAGCTGGTTGGCCAGGTGGGTGGTGGACATGGGGAGGTCCAGATGGCTGACGATGGCGGCTCTCGTGCGGCCGACCAGGTCCGCGAGGGGTGAGTCCGTGGTGTCCTGACGGTCCTCCCACAAGCGGCCGAGACCGCGCGGCGGGTACGTGATGGTCGGGACGTGCGGCGCGCCGGTGACAGCCAGCCCAGCCGGCCAGGTGAACACGCACGGCACCAGCAGCAGGCCCTGGCCGGTCATCGGTTCGCCGTCGCAGCAGAACGGCCGGTCGATCTCGATGCGGTCGCCGGCGTACTTGATCGACGGATGCAGGTTGCGGAACAGTCGCTCGATCCCGCCGCTCGCCAGCTCGTCCAGCCGGAAGGCGAGATCTTCCTGCAGCAGCGACCGCATCCGCCGCCAGTCGGGTTCGATCGCGCGTCGCCAGTACGTCTCGAGCGCCTTGGTGATCAGGTCCAGCGCCTTCGCCGGATGCGCGATCAGCTCGGGCAGCACCGGATCCGGGTTCTCGGCGTACAGCTTCGCGAGCTCACCGGCGACCAGGTCGTGCGGGGTCGCGGCGATCGCGGCGAGACCCGATTCGAGGCTCGTCGAACGCCGCGGCGGCGCCGGGGTGATGAAGTCCGGGATATAGCCGTACGACGGAATGAGGGCCCTGAGCAACGTCAGGTCGTCGCCCTCGATCGTCGGCCGGACCTTCTGCAGCCACGGTCCGTGCACGCTGCGCGCGGTGTTGTTGCTCAGCGCCCGCACACTCGTCACGGCCTCCCACACCGGCGACAGCGCGAACCGGATCCGCCCGATGTCCCCGGCGTTCAGCCTGATCGTGATCACCGAGCCAGATTAGACCTGAGCCTAATCGTCGACAAGGCCGCAGTGACCCCGGACAGTTGACCTATGAGCGCAATCGCCGTCGGCAACCCCACGCCCACCGCACTGCCGCGGGCCTTCTGGGCGTTGTGGGTGTGCCAGCTGGTCAACCGGCTCGGCAGCTTCGTACAACCGTTCCTCGTTCTCTACCTGACCCACGACCGGCACCTCTCCGCGGGTACGGCGGGAGCGGTCGCGGCCGCTGTCGGCGCCGGAAGCGTCTGTGCGCAACTGGTCGGCGGCTGGCTGTCCGACCGGGCCGGACGCCGGGTGACGATGCTGATCTGCTTCTTCGGCACCGGCGCCGCGCTGATCCTGCTCGGTTCGGCCCGTTCGATGGTGCTGATCTGGGTGACCGCCTTCCTCGTCGGCCTGCTGGGCGATCTGTTCCGTCCGGCGGTCCAAGCGACGGTCGCGGATCTGCTGCAGCCGACCGAGCGGGTCCGCGCGTACGGCCTGCTGTTCTGGGCGATCAACCTCGGCTTCTCCGTCTCGACGGTCAGCGCCGGCGTGCTGGCGTCGTTCGGGTACGGCCTGCTGTTCTGGGTGAACGCCGCCACGTCGGTGATCGCCGGTCTGGTCATCTGGACGATGGTGCCGGAGAGCCGTCCGGCGCCCGAAGACAACTCGGTCGGCCGGGCGCTGCTGCCGGTGGTCGCGCGCGACACGGTGTTCCTGCTGATGGTCCTGATCCAGATCGGCTACGCGACCATCTACATGCAGGGCTATTCGACTCTGCCGCTGGCGATGGCCGGGGACGGTCTGTCCTCCCGGACGTACGGGCTCGTGATCGCGCTCAACGGTGTGGTGATCGTGCTCGCCCAGCCGTTCCTCGGCCGGTGGATAGCGAGGCTCGACCGGCCGAAACTGCTCGCCTCCTCGATGCTGGTGGTCGGGCTCGGGTTCGGTGTGGGAGCGGTCGTGCACACCTGGTGGGGATACGGGGTGTCGGTCGTGGTGTGGACGCTCGGGGAGATCGGGTTCGCCGCGGTCATCGGCGCGGTGTTCGCCGACCTCGCGCCGGTCGACCTGCGCGGTCGCTACATGGGCCTGTCCGGTATGGCGTTCGGCGTCGGCACGGTGATCGGGCCGCTGGCCGGAACCAACGCCCTCGAGCGCCTCGGTCCGACCGCGACCTGGCTCGGCTGCGCCGTGCTCGGTGTCGCGATCTTCATCGGCCAGTACGCACTGGCTCCCGCGTTGCACGCCCGCGCCGAGTCGAACGCGGCGAACGCATGAGGTGAGCGGTCGCGACCGTCACCACGATGGCCCCGACCGCTACCCACGCCGCGCGATCGATCGTCGCCGGGTGCCGCAGGAAGATCGTGCCGAACACCGCGACCCCGAGCGTTCCGCCGAACTGCTGCACCGCGTTCAGCAGCCCGGCCGCGGACCCGGTTTCGTGCGGTCCTACCCGGTGCAACGCCTCGGTGAAGAACGCGGTCGTGAACAATCCGACGCCGACGCCGCCCACTGCGAGTGCGGGCAGGAGTGCGTACGGCGCGGTCGCGAGGCCGAGGAGCAGTACGCCGAGTCCGACGTACATCAAGCGGGATCCGAGTCGCGTGACCAACCATTGGCCGGCGACCAGGGAGGCGATGCCGGTGGCCGCGGACCAGGGGAGCAACGCGAGGCTCGCGCGCATCACGCTGTGGTGCAGCGTCAGTTGCTGATGCAGTACGACGACCAGCGTCAGGCCGCTCATCACCGCGAAGAACAACGCCGACGTGACGAGCGCCGGCGCGAAACCTCGGTGCGCGAACAGGCTCACCTCGATCAGGCGCCCGTCCTTCCGCAGCAGGCAGAGGCCGAGCAGCACGACTCCGGCCGCCAGGAGGAACCAGTCGCGGGATTGCAGGATCGGGTAGACGACGAGCGCCGTACCGCCGGTGAGCAACAGCGTTCCGAGGACGTCGATCCGTGGCGGTTGGGGCGATGCGGACTCGGGGAGGAGGTGCGACAGGGCGAGGACGCCGATGCCGAGTGGGACGTTCACCAGGAAGACGACTCGCCAGGAGCTGGCGTCGGTGATGAACCCGCCGAGCAGCGGACCCGAGATGCCGGCCAGGCCCATCACCGGGCCGATCGTGCCGAGCGCCTTCGAGAGAGCGCTCCCCGTGAAGCTCGACCTGATCAGGCCGATGGTCTGTGGGATCACCAGGGCGGCTGAAGCCCCTTGGACCGTGCGGAATCCGATCAGCTCGCCCGGCGCCGTCGCGAATGCGCAGGCGGCCGAGGTCAGGACGAAGACCGTCACGCCGACGCGGAACATCCGCCGCCGGCCGAAGCGGTCGCCGAGTCGGCCGCCGGTGATCAGCAGGGCCGCGAAGGGCAGCGTGTACGCCGCGCTGAACCACTGGATGTCCGCGGTGCGGCCGCCTAGGTCCGTGTGGATCACTGGCGCTGCGACCTGGACGATCGTCGCGTCCAGCAGGTTCATGGCCTCGGCGACCAGGAGGGCGATCAGGCCGATCCATCGTTTGTTCGTCATAGCGCCACCATCCGCGCGGGCCGGATGATCTTCCACTCAGCAGACACAATCTGGTGGAATCTTCCATCTGAGTGCTGTTCGAGCGATGATCGTCACATGGTGGATGCGATCGACCGGGCGCTGGTGCACGCGTTGCAGCTCGACGGCAGGGCGCCGTACAGCCGGATCGGGGAGGTGCTCGGCGTCTCCACGCAGACGGTCGCGCGGCGGTTCAACCGGTTGCGGGCCGAGGCCGGGCTGCGGGTGATCGGCCTGCCGGATCCGCAGGTCGCTGGGCGATCGCAGTGGCTGCTCCGCCTGACGGCTGCCCCGCATGCGGCGCAGGATCTTGCGGGAGCGCTGTCCCGGCGTTCCGACACGAGCTGGATCAAGCTGGCGTCCGGCGGCACCGAGATCGTGGCGATCGTGCACACCACCCAGACCGACGGAAACCCCCTTCTCCTGCACGACATCCCGCGCACCGCGGGCATCACGTCTGTGTCGGCGCACTATCTGCTGCATCTGTACGTCGGTGGTCCAACGGCCTGGCGCGGCCGCGCAAAAAGCCTCACCGCAGCCCAGGAGAGCGCACTCCGCAGCTTCCCGCCGACCAGGGCGTCGACGGGGTCGGTGCGGGGGTTGAATGCTGGTGACGGGAAGTTGCTGGCTGGGCTTGCTGCGGACGGGCGGGCTACGCATGCGGATCTTGCCGTACGGACAGGGTGGTCGGCGGCGACTGTTGCGCGGCGGATGGAGGAGCTGCAGCAGAGTGGTGCGATCTACTTCGATGTCGACATCGATCCGGTCGCGCTCGGCTTCACGACGAGCGCCATGTTGTGGCTGTCCGTGCCGCCCGCACACCTCGACGCCGTCGGTCGCGCGCTGGCCGAGCACGACGAACTGGGGTTCGTCGCCGCGACAACCGGCCGGTCCAACCTCGTCGCCCAGGCGGTCTGCGCGAGCCCGAACGCCCTGCACACCTACCTGACCGAACGCGTCGGCGCGATCGAGCACATCACCGCGATCGAGACCGTCCCGGTCCTGCGAACGGTGAAAGCCGCAGCACCGTTCTCGGCGGGTCTCGTAGGGTTGCCGGTATGAACGCGCGGACGATCGACGTAGTGGTGTTCGACATCGGTGGGGTCCTCCTGGACTGGAGCCCGACGTACCTGTACGCCGAGCTGATCCCGGACGAGGAGCAGCGAACGCACTTCCTGACCAACGTGGCCACGCCGGCCTGGAATCACCAGCAGGACGAGGGGCGCCCGTGGGCGGAGGCGGTCGCCGAGCTGACCAGCCTGCACCCGGAGCACGCCGAGTGGATCCAGGCGTACGACACCGGTTGGCTGAAGATGGTCAAGGGCGTGTTCGAGGACACCGCGGCAGTACTCGCGGAGCTCCAGGACGGCGGCGTACCGACGTACGCGTTGACGAACTTCTCCGGCGAGAAGTGGGAGGTCGCCAAGGAGGCGTTCCCGATCCTCACCCGTTTCGACGGGGAGGTCGTGTCCGGGGTCGAGCAGACGGTGAAGCCGGACGAGAAGATCTACCGCATCCTCATCGAGCGCTTCGGTCTGGACCCGGCGCGCACGTTCTACACCGACGACATGGCGTACAACATCGACGGTGCGCGCGCGGTCGGGCTCGACGCCGAGGTCTTCACCGGCGCCGCGGACCTGCGTACCCAGCTGCGTGAGCGCGGCCTGCCACTACAGTGATCCGGTGACTTCTGTGCCAGAGGATCGCTCGCCCGCGATCGGGGACGTGGACCGCAACGCTGCGGTGGAGCGCGTGCAGGCGGCGTACACCGGCGGGTACCTCTCCCACGACGAGTTGGAGCAGCAGCTGCACCAGGTCTTGGCCGCCAGGACCCGCCAGGATCTCGAGGTCGCAGTCGCAGCGCTCCCGGCCGAGCAGCCGGGCCGCTCGGCGACGATCGGCGCATCCGCCGGCCGGATCGTACGGCGGGGTGTCTGGCGGGTGCCGCGGCATCTCAAGGTCGAGTCCATGCACGGGCGGGTGCGGCTCGATCTGTCGCAGGCGCAGTTCGAGCACGGGGACGTCGACATCGACCTGAACGTGATGCACGGCGGCGTCAAGATCACGCTGCCGCGCGACGCGGTCGTCGACTTCGACGCGGTCCACACCGAGTGGAAGGACACCCGCTACAAGCCGCCGAGGGACTCCACCGGCGACGGTCCCAGGGTCCGGATCACCGGCGTGATGGGCTTCGGCCGCCTCAAGATCCGGCACGCCCGCCGCTAGAGCGCTGGCTGTTGCGTTAGTTGGCGCGCTGGTTGGCGAGGAAGCGCGCCTTCTTCTGGCGGTTCCCGCACGTGTTCATGTCGCACCATCTGCGGGTGCGACTCTGACTGGTGTCGAAGAACGCGGCTCGGCAGGTCGACGACGCGCACAAGGCCAATCGTCCGTCTCGTTCGCCCGCGATGATGCTGATCGCGTCGGCCGCGATCACGCCGAGCGCATCTTCCACCCAGGAATCCGAGCCAAGTTGCCATCGCCGCGTGCCCTCGGGCGTCAGGACCGCCGCAGCCCGACCCTGAGCGCTGCAGTCATTGATGACCTGGACGGCAGACGCGGGGAGAGCGTCCTGAATCGCAGCCGCTGTCGCGGCGGCGTGAATCGACTCCCTCAGTTCCCGAGCGAGGTCGAGTTGGGTAGTGGTGCAGGACGGCACGGCGAGGCCGCTCACTGTCAGCCAGTCGACTAGTCGCTGCGGCGTCGGAATGCGCTCCACAGGGTTGCCATGACGCTCCGACAGAGTCCCCGTGAAGCTGGTCGCCAGCACGGTGCCGAGGCGAAAGTCGGGGAACCCATCACGCATGGAACCACCTTAGCCGGTTGCGCGCCGACGAGGGGCATGACATGGTGGAACCGTCTTAGGCGGTTCCACGGACGATGGCCAGGGAGGTCTCATGCCCCTGCAAACCAGCGACGTACAAGCATTCGAAGCCCACGCAACTGACGCCGAGCTCGACGAGCTGCGCGCGCGATTGGCCGCGGCGCGACTACCGGAGGCCGAGACGGTCTACGGCGTCGCGCCCGGCCGTGGCCGATGGGGACAGGGCGTTCCGCTCGCTGACCTCGTCGAGGTCGTGAACTACTGGCGCACCGGGTACGACTGGCGGTCGTTCGAAGCGCGACTTGACCGGATCGGCCAGTTCCGTACGACCATTGACGATCTGGGAATCCACTTCCTGCACCGCCGATCCGCGCGGGCAGATGCCACTCCGCTGATCCTGACGCACGGCTGGCCAGGCAGCATTGCCGAATTCGTCGATGTGGTGGACGAGCTGGCAGATCCGAAAGCCGCAGACGCGCCGGCGTTCCACGTCGTGGTTCCGTCGCTACCGGGCTTTGGTTACAGCGACAAGCCGGCCACGACCGGGTGGGGAACCGAAAAGATCGCGGCCGCCTGGGTGGAATTGATGGGAAGGCTCGGCTACCGCAAGTTCCTGGCGCACGGCGGCGACTGGGGAGGCAATATCACCACGGTTCTCGGCGGCAGGTTCCCCGAGCACGTTCTCGGCATCCACACAACGTTCGCGGAGGCGCCGCCCGGAATGACAACGGACGGGCTGACGGCCGCCGAGCGCAAGTGGACCGAGGAAACCCACCATTTCTGGCGCCACCGTGCGGCATACGCGAAGCAGCAGGCGACCCGGCCGCAGACCATCGGCTACTCGCTCGTCGACTCACCGGTCGGGCTGCTGGCCTGGATCCTCGACAAGTTCGCCGAATGGTCGGATACCGACGACAGCCCGTTCGAGACGATTTCCAGAGACCGCATCCTTGACGACGTCACCCTGTACTGGCTGACGCGGACCGGCGCATCCGCGGCCCGTATCTACTACGAAAGCCACAACTCGCTCGACCCCGAACTCCGGGTCGACGTCCCGTCGGCGATCACCATCTATCCCCGCGACATCGAGAAGTATCCGCGCGCCTGGTCTCAGGAACGGTACCGGCAGATCGTCCGCTGGAGGTCACCCGAAAGCGGTGGACATTTCCCGTCGCTGGAGGTTCCCGAGCATTTCGTCAAGGACCTGCAAGAAGGCCTCGCGGCAGTGCTGGCCGCCAGTCGGTGAAGTACCACGGCCGTAGATCAAGACGTCGGCATGGAGAGCTGGTAGCGCTCGATGACGTCCGCGAACCATTCGGGCTGCGCGATGGGGACCTCGTAGCGGTTCGCGAGCTCGACGATCTTCGACATTTCTGCTTCGCCGCGCTCGGTCAGGTCGACGACCGTCCGGAAGAGCTCTTCGAGTCCGGCCGGCGAGATGATCTCGATCATGCGCGCCGGCGTCGGCCCGGCGTTCCACATCGCGTGGACCTCGCCGCGCGGCTTCACGATGTATCCGCCCGGACCGAGCACGATCTCCTTGTCCTCGGACCGGAAGCCGATCTCGCCCTCGAGCACGATGGAGATCTCATCCTCGCGGTGGTGGACATGGGGCGGGACGAGTCCGCCGACCTCGAAGGGGTGTTCGACGACGGCGAGGGCTCCACCGGAGTCGGCACCGTCGATCTTGAAGATCACCCCGACGCCGGGCATCACTTCGCCGCGCCGGCCTTCACCGGGCTGGACAACCTTGACGGTCGTGGCCGCTGCAGTCCCTGCGCTCATGCCGCACCTCCATTTGGCTGACACCTGTGTACAATGAAGCAGCAGAACAGCGCCGTGTCAAGATTGGCTAACATATGTGTTCAGCGAACATTGAGTCGCCACGTCCGTACCGGAAGACGAAGCGTGCGCTGACCGAAGCCGAGACCCGGCAACGAATCGTTGAAGCGGCGGTCGAGCTCCACCAAACGCTCGGACCCGCGAAGACGACCATCAAGGCCATCGCCGAGCGTGCGGGCGTGCAGCGTGCCACGGTGTACAACCACTTTCCCGATCTCCAGGCCCTCTTCGAGGCGTGCAACGCTCACTACTACGAGCGGCATCCCATGCCCGACCCAGCGTCGTGGGTCGGCATCGCCGCACCCGACGAGCGCTTTCGCGTCGCGGTGCGCGAACTGTATCGGTGGTACGAGGAAACGGAGGCGATGCTCTCGGCAGGCATCCGCGATATCGATGCTGTCCCGCCGGCGGCGCGCGAGGCGTTCTTCGGATACTTTCGCCACGCCGCTCGTTCACTGATGACGGGACGCCGCGCACGAGGTCGGGTGCGCGTACGCACGGCGGCAGCCGTCGGCCACGCGATCTCGTTCGCGACCTGGCACTCGCTGGTTCGGGAGGGATCGCTCACGAGCGAAGAAGCTGCCGATCTCATGGAGGCGATGGTCGGCGCGGCAGCGGGATGACCTCCTGGCTACCAAGCTAGAGCGCGGCTGAGATGGTTTCGGTGTACGTCGGGGTGCTCGCGAGGTACGCCGCTTCGACGTAGACCGTGTTGTCCTGGCAGGTCATCGGAGTGAGTGCGACGCCGGGTTTGGCGGCGTACAACCGTTGTGGGGTGGAGAGACCGGAGCGCCAGCGGTTGATCTGGTAGGTCTCCTCGCCGCCCGAACCGACAGTCCTCGTCTCCCACAGGATCCAGTTGCCGCAGGCAAGGATGGTGTCGGTGACGACGGTGCCGAGCGGGCGGGTGGGGGAGTCGCCCGACTCACGCACGTACGCCTTGCTCTGGTACTGGTCCGGGTCCGAGGCGCCGACCTCCGACCAGACCGTCGCGCCGCGCAGCGTCGCGCCGCTCCATTGGACGCAGTTGGTTGCTGCGGGCACCGGTTGTGCGGCGCCTCCGGACAGCGGAGCGGTGAGGATCCGCTTGCAGCGGCGGGCGGTCTCCGGCGCGATGATCTCGCTGAACGTCACCGTGTCCGCGGACACCACGGGATCGGCCACGTAGCCGGGGGCCGCGACGCAGGTGACGGTGCGGGACTTGAGCGTCGCGAGGTCGGCGACGATCAGGCAGGAGCGGTTCTTCGCGTCGGTGGAGCTGTAGGCGAAGGTGCCGTCGTACGCGCCGATCTCCGGCTCGGAGACGGGCGGCAGTGCGGTCGGAGGGGTCGCCTTGCCCGTCGTGAGGTCGTAGCGGAGTACCTTGATCTGCGGGTCGGGGCCGTCGGAGCGGATGTCCTCGATCAGCGCCCAGCGGTCGTCGATGACGACGGGGGACTGGGCGATGAAGCCGCTCGCGGGCACGTGCCGTACGACGACCTTCTTGCTGGCGCGGTCCGCGATGGTCGTCGTACCGGCTTCGTCGCTGCCGCGCGTCACGACGTACTTGCGCTGCTGGGTGACGAGGTGCTGCCCGTCGACCGGTTGGCGCAGCACGTTCGCCCACGCGGGCAGCGCTGTACCGGTGTCCGTCGGCCGGCCTGGCGTCGTGGGGGTTGGCGTCGGGGTACTGGTCGGTGATGGCGTGCTGCTCGGTGACGGGCTGCTCTGCGGTGGGTTGGAGGAGCAGCCCGCCACGGTCAGGAGCAGAAGGGTGCCAATGGCAACGGTGCGACGCATCAAAGCCCGATGTTCTGGAAGGAGTTGGCCAGAGTGGCGTTGAACAGGGCGCTTGCGGGGATGTTCTTCGGGCCGTCGGTGACGTTGCCGCGGCTGTTGAAGCGGCGCTCGTTGAACACCTCGAAGATCGCGATCGTGCCCTTCGCCTTGTCGTAGCCGCGGCCGACCTGGTAGTGACCGCTGTGGTTGAAGGCGAGGTACGGGAAGTACCGCTTCAGCAGCTGCACGTGCTCGATCACCGGGGCCTTGTACACGCCGAGGTGCTTCTGGTGCACGGTGAAGAACGTCTGTGCGTTCCAGTTCGAGACGTTCTGCACGATGTAGGTGCCGGCGGACTTGGGCCAGGTGGTCTTCAGGTTCGTCTGCTTGACCATCGCGGAGATCGCCGTACCGGACGAGGTCGAACCGAGGTCCTTCGCCCAGGACGCCTGGGTGTCCTTCTGGTTGTCATCCGCCCAGTCGATGGACTGGAACGTCGCGGGACCGCACCAGTACCCCTTCTCCTGCGAGGTCTGGAACCCCTTCATGATGTACGCCGAAGCAGGCGCCACCACCGGAGCTGCCGGCGTCGAAGGCACCGGAGTCGACGTCCCAACCGTAGGAACAGTCCGCGTCGGCACCAGAGTCGGAGTGGACGTCGGAGTGGACGTCGGAGTGGACGTCGGGGTCGCAGTAGGAGTCGACGTCGGGGAAGGAGTCTCCTCGGTCGACGGCGTTGTCGCGCTTTCCGGTGCCTGTGGGTTGGGGGGTGGCGTCTCGGCCTCGGCCAGCTCGCGGAGTTCGCGGGCCTTCTGGCGGCCGTTCCAGGCGGCTTGCATCTCGTCGAGTTCCGCGGTGACGCGCTGGCTCTTCGGCAGCGCGGCGCGCTCGGCGACGAACGCGGCCGGCGTCAGATCACCGGTCGGGATGTCCTGCGCGGTGGTGTCCGGCTTGGTGCTGTCCTGCGCGGTGCCGGTCTCGTCCGCGGTGCGGAGGTTCGGGTTGGCCATCAGGGTGTGCCGCTGGGCGCCGGTCGGCACCTGGCTGACGAAGCCGAGGCCGAGGCAGTAGTTCTCGGTGTCGAGTTTGAAGCACCGGAGCATCGAGGCAGCCTGCGCCGACGTGTCCGCCGACCTGAGCTGCACATCACCCGGCGAGGTCTCCGTGACCTGCTGCACCACCTCACTCCACGACCGCGCAACGGGCTCCCCTGGCCCAGCAGAGGTCGGTGCGCTGGGTGGCGGCGCGGTAGGTAGCGGCGCGGCCGGACCTGCGGGGTCGCGTGGTTGGTAGGCCTGGGCGGTGAGGGGTGCCTGGGCGAGCAGTGCACCCAGGAGGATCAGAGTGGCCCCCCGTGCTGCTGTGAGCATTGGGTCTCCCGAGCGGCGTGTGACGGCAGTGACTGAGGGTACGCCTGGGACCACAGTACGTGCTTGTGGCAACAAACGGGAGAGGCCTCCCGTCGGGAATCCATCAGACGGGCCCCGTAGACTTGCTCGGTCCCGGTCCGTGGAACCCGTGTGGAGAGTCTGTGTCGGTCCAACCCATCCGCCTGTTCGGCGACCCTGTGCTGATCACCAAGGCCGAGCCGGTCGTCGACTTCGACGCCGAGCTGCGCCGCCTGGTCGCGGACCTCACCGACACCATGCAGGACGCGCCCGGATCGGGCCTGGCCGCGCCGCAGATCGGCGTCGGCCTGCGGGTGTTCACGTACCACGTCGAGGGCGAGCTCGGGCACCTGATCAACCCGGAGCTGACGCTGTCGCTCGAGGAGCAGTTCGGCCCCGAGGGCTGCCTGTCGATCCCCGGCCTGACCTTCGACTGCCGCCGCGCCGAGTCGGTGATCGCGAAGGGCTTCAACATGTACGGCGACCCGGTGGTGATCGAGGGTTCGGACCTGCTCGCCCGCTGCATCCAGCACGAGACCGACCACCTGGACGGCGTCCTGTTCGTCGACCGGCTCGACCGGGATACCCGCAAGCAGGCGATGAAGGCGATCCGCGAAGCCGAGTGGTCCGGCCTGGCCGGCCCACCGCAGATCAAGGTCTCACCCCACCCGACGAATGGTTTTGGCCTGTGAGAGTCGTCTTCGCCGGTACGCCGGAACCAGCTGTCACCGCCCTCGAGGCGATCGTTGCCAGTCGCCACGAACTCGTCGGCGTCGTCACTCGCCCCGACGCGCCCGCCGGCCGGGGCCGCAAGCTCGTGGCGTCGCCGGTCGCCCAGTACGCCGAGGAGCTCGGCGGGATCGAGATCCTGAAGCCGGTCAAGCCGAGCGACCCCGAGTTCCTGGCCCGGCTGCGGGAGATCGCGCCGGACTGCTGCCCGGTCGTCGCGTACGGCGGGCTGCTGCCGCAGGCGGCGCTCGACATCCCGCAGCACGGCTGGATCAACCTGCACTTCTCGGTGCTGCCCGCGTGGCGCGGGGCGGCGCCGGTGCAGCACTCGATCATCGCGGGCGACGACGTGGCCGGGGCGAGCACGTTCCGGATCGTGAAGGCGCTCGACGCCGGCCCGGTGTACGGCGTACTCACCGAACCGATCGGTCCCGAGGACACGTCTGGCGACCTGCTGCACCGGCTTGCGGTGTCCGGGTCGAAGCTGCTCGTCGACACGCTCGACGGGATCGAGGCGGGCGTGCTGGAGGCCCGTGAGCAACCGGCCGACGGGATCACGTTGGCGCCGAAGCTCACGGTCGAGGACGCCGAGCTGGATCTGACCGCGCCGGCGCAGCGGGTCGATCGGCTCGTGCGCGGGTGCAACCCGGCGCCCGGGGCGTGGACGACGTTCCGCGGCGAGCGGTTGAAGGTCCTCGCCGTACGGCTGACCGACGACGAGCTGAAGCCCGGTGAGCTGCAGGCGACCAAGTCGAGTGTTCGCGTCGGCACGGGAAGCAAGGCGGTCGAGCTGGTGACGGTGCAGCCGCAGGGCAAGAAGCCGATGGCCGCGGCCGATTGGGCGCGCGGTATCCGCCTGACCGACGAGGACCGGCTGGGACCGTCCGCGTGAGCGACCGGAGTCCACGCAACAGGGCGCCGCAGCGGCGTTCGGATCCGGTGCGGCGGGTCGCGTACCAGGTCGTCCGGCAGGTCACCGCAGAGGGCGGCTACGCGAACCTCGCGCTCAACAAGGCCCTCCGTGACGCGCGACTCGGCGGCCGTGATGCCGCGTTCTGCACCGAGCTGGTGCACGGCACGTTGCGCTGGCAGGGGACGTACGACGCCTTCCTGGCGCGGTGCGTGACGCGCCCACTCGCGGACCTCGACCCTGAACTCCTGGACGTGCTGCGCCTCGGCGCCCACCAGCTGCTCAACATGCGGGTCGACTCGTACGCCGCGGTGGACGAGATGGTCACGCTCACCCGCTCGGAGCTGGGGCAGAAGCGCACCGGCCTGGTCAACGCCGTACTCCGGAAGATCAGCCAACGCTCCCTCGACCAGTGGATCACGACGACCGCGCCGCGGCCGGACGAGGATCTCCTCGGCTACCTGGCGATCGCCGAAGCGCACCCGCGCTGGGTGATCGAGGCGTTCGCGCGGGCTGTGCCGGCGGATGGGCTTGAGGAGTTGTTGGTTGCCGACAACGAGCCGCCGCGGGTGACGTTGGTGGCTCGGCCTGGGTTGTCGGACGTGGATGAGCTGGTGGATGCCGGTGCGGTCCCGGCGCGGTGGTCGCCGTACGGTGCGGTGCTCGACGGGGGTGGGGATCCGGGGCGGATCGCAGCGGTCGCGACCGGGCGGGCCGGCGTACAGGACGAAGGGTCGCAGCTGGTTGCGATCGCGCTGGCGTCGGCGAAGGTCGACGGCGACGACGCGAACTGGCTCGACCTGTGTGCGGGGCCCGGCGGCAAGTCGGCGTTGCTGGCTGCCCTCGTGCCGGACGGTCAGCTGACCGCCGTGGAGCCGCTCAAGCACCGCGCGGAGTTGGTCCGCCAGAATCTGCGGGCGATCCCGGGTAAGCACAAGGTGCTCGTCGGCGACGGGACGAAGCCAACCTGGCCGGAGGGCTCGTTCGACCGGGTGCTGGCCGACGTACCGTGCAGTGGCCTGGGTGCGCTGCGCCGCCGTCCGGAAGCCCGCTGGCGCCGTACGCCGGAAGACGTCGAGGAGCTCCGCCCGCTCCAGGAGGCGTTGCTCGACTCGGCGATCACGTCGGTCCGGCCGGGCGGCGTCGTCGCCTACGTCACCTGCTCGCCGCATCCCGACGAGACCCGCGCGGTGGTCGACGCCGTCCTGGGGCGCCGCGACGACGCGGTCCTCGAGGACGCACGGCCGCTGTTCCCCGGCGTACCGGATCTGGGCGACGGGCCGGATGTCCAGCTCTGGCCGCACCTGCACGGCACCGACGCGATGTACCTGGCGCTGATCCGCCGGTCATGATGCGGACCTCCTCGACTCGGCGGCACCACGTCGTCGGTCTCACCTCGGCCTTCGGGATCGGGATGCTGGTAGCGGTCCAGTCACGCCTGAACGGCGAGCTCGGCGGCATCCTCGGCGACGGGATCCCGGCGGCGCTGATCTCGTTCGGCACCGGTCTGCTGATCCTGCTGGTCGCGACGGCGGTGGTGCCTCCGGTGCGGCGCGGACTGGTCAAGGTCTGGCGCACCATCCGCCGGCCGATGCGCGGGTACGGCGGTTTGCGCTGGTGGCAGTGCCTCGGCGGACTCGCGGGCGCTTTCCTCGTCGCGACGCAGTCGATCACCGTCTCCGTGATCGGTGTCGCGGTGTTCCTGGTGGCGGGTGTGGCCGGTCAGGCGATCAGCAGCCTGGTCGTCGACCGCCTCGGGTTCGGCCCGGCCGGCCCGCAGCCGCTCACCGCCGTACGGATCGTCGGGGCATTGATCGCCCTGGTCGCGGTTGGCCTGGCCGTGTCGGAGCAGCTGAGTCACCCCGACGGACTGATGCTGGCGCTCCTGCCCGCGCTCGGCGGCGTCGGCACCGCGGTGCAGCAGGCGATCAACGGGCGGGTGGCGCGCGCCGCCTCCCCAGATGCGTACGGCGCGGTCGCGGCCGGAGTGGTGAATTTCCTGGTCGGATTCGTTGCCCTGCTGATCGTGTTCGCCGTCGATCTCGCGCTCCGCGGTGCGCCGCGGCACCTGCCGAGCGAGCCCTGGCTGTACCTCGGCGGCGCGTGCGGCGTCATCTTCATCAGCGCCGCGGCCGCCGTGGTCCGAGTGGTCGGCGTCTTCGTGCTCGGCCTCGGAACGATCGCGGGCCAACTGATCGCGAGCCTGTTCGTCGACATCTTCCTGCCGGTCGCCGACAAGCCGATCACCACACCAGTTGTCGCAGGCACCCTGCTCGCCTTGGTTGCCGTGGTGGTCGCAGCGGTACCGAACCTCCGCCACGCCTAGGTGGCGGGTGCCTCCACAGGAACCTTGCGGCGGACGTTTCCGAGGACGCCTTGGGAGACGGCGACGCCGAGCAGGACGATGAGGCCGCCGACGGGCTGGTACCAGGTGATGTGTTCGTGCAGGACGAGTACGCCGACGATGATCGAGAAGATCGGCATCAGGTACGTGACCATCGAGGAGCGGCTGGCGCCGATCAGCCGGATGTTGCGCATGTTGAGCACGAACGCGAGTCCGCTGCCGAGCGCGCCGAGGGCGAGGACGCTCAGTACGGTCTTGGCCGACAGTGACCACGGCGCCGGGGGAGCCTGCCCGGTGACCAGGGGAGCGACGACGGCCAACTGGACCGTTGCGCACAGCAACAAGCTGGTCGACAGCGCGGTGCCGGACAGTGTCGTCCCGGCCAGGAACCGTTTCTGGTAAGGGATCGCGAGCCCGTAGAAGACCGCGGCCAGCATGCACAGTCCTTGGCCGAGGAGGTCCGCCCCGGCATTCACCCGCCAGGCGCCGAGAACGACGAGCATGCCCACGAACCCGATCAGCAGCCCGAATCCGCGCTGCGCCGAGAACCTTTCGGTCCGGAAGATCAGGACCGCGATCGGCAGCACGACCAGCGGGGTGATCCCGTTCCAGATGCCCGCGAGCAGCGACGGGATCCGCTCCTCGCCGTACCCGAACAGCGTCCACGGGATCGCCGAACCGATCGCCCCGACCACGAACGAGTGCGCCCACAGCCGCCGGTCCCGCGGCAGCGGCTCGCGCTTCAGGGCGAGGATCGCGAGCAGTACGACGGACCCCGCGACCACCCGTCCGAGCGCGAGATAGAGCGGCGGCAACTCGCGGACGCCGACCGAGATGAACAGAAAGCTGCAGCCCCAGATGGCCGCCAGCGCCACCATGACGGGAAGCCACGCCCGCACCGGCGCCTTGTCAGTAGTCGTTACCGTGCTCACTCCTGACATCCTGCACTACTCCGCGGACAGTTCGCGCATTTATATCCGCATTCGGGCAGGCGGTAGCGCCGCTTGTCAGCAGCGAGAGAGGATGACGCGCATGAGTGCCTTCGATGTGGTCGCCGTCCGCAAGCAGTTCCCCGCGCTCGACGAGGGAGCGGCGCACTTCGACGGCCCCGGTGGTTCGCAGACCCCGCAGGCCGTGGCCGACGCGGTGGCGCGGACCATGACCTCGGCGCTCGCCAACCGCGGCCAACTGACAGCGGCCGAGCGCCGCGCCGACGAGATCGTCGTCGGCGCCCGCCAGGCGATGGCCGACCTGCTCGGCACGACCGCGCAGGGGATCGTGTTCGGCCGCAGCATGACGCAGCTCACGTACGACTTCTCCCGCACCCTCGCCAAGACCTGGTCCGCGGGCGACGAGGTGATCGTCAGCCGCCTCGACCACGACGCGAACGTGCGTCCGTGGGTCCAGGCCGCCGAGGCCGCCGGTGCCACGGTCAAGTGGCTCGGCTTCGACCCGGAGACCTCCGAGCTGGACGACATCGCCCCGCTGCTCACCGACCGCACTCGCCTAGTCGCGGTCACCGCCGCGTCCAACCTCCTCGGCACCCGTCCCGACACGCAGAAGATCGCCGATCAGGTGCACGAGGCCGGAGCGCTGATCTACGTCGACGGCGTCCACCTCACCGCGCACGCGCCGGTCGACGCCCGGTACGCCGACTTCTACGTCTGCTCGCCGTACAAGTTCTTCGGCCCGCATCTCGGCGCGCTGACCGCGGCGCCCGAGCTGCTCGAGACGCTGAAGCCCGACAAGCTGCTGCCGTCGACGGACGTCGTACCGGAGCGCTTCGAGTTCGGGACGCTGCCGTACGAGCTGCTCGCCGGCACGACGGCCGCCGTCGACTTCATCGCTGGTCTCGCAGGCACCGGCGAGACCCGGCGTGAGCGCCTGACCAGCTCTCTCAAGAGCGTCGAAGCGCACGAGGACGCTCTCCGCGACGACCTCGAGGCCCGCCTGAAGGCGATCCCCGGCGTCACCCTCTACGGCCACGCCGCGGACCGCACGCCGACCCTGCTCTTCACCCTCGACGGTCACACCCCGGCGGCGGTCTCCGAGCACCTCGCGAAGGCGGGTGTGAACGCCCCGGCCGGTTCCTTCTACGCGTACGAGCCCGCCCGCCACCTCGGTCTCGGCCCCGCCGGTGCGATCCGCGCCGGTCTCGCGCCGTACACCGACCAGTCGGACGTCGACCGTCTCGTGGCCGCGGTCTCCGCCTTGACCGGCCCGAGAAGCACTAACTAAAGTCTCTGGGGAAATTACCCCCGAGGGAGCCACGTGAGAGAACCGAGCGCTGTTTTCGTCCAGGTGGACCCCTCGGGAGAGTTGGTCGCCCCAGTGCGCGCCGGGGCCGAGATCACCTGGAACGACGGGGCCGTCGAGGTCACGGCCGAGCGGATCTCCCGGGTCGCGCTCCGCTGGTCGGAGAAGCTGCCGAGCGACGCGCTGATCCTCGGTGACGCGTGGGAACGTTCGTACGGCGACCTGCAGTGGCGTCACCAGCAACCCGAGCGCCTGCTGCCCTGGTACTTCCTCGCCCACTCGGGAGCAGGCACGTTCGGCATGGGCGTCGACGTGCAGCCGAACGCGTTCTGTGCGTGGACCGTCGACGGTGACGGGTTCACACTCTGGCTCGACCTGCGCAACGGCGGCGGGCCGACGCTTTTGGACGGCCGTACGCTGACGGCAGCAGTCGTGCGACGATTCGAAGACGCGGGCACACCCTGGCAGACCCTGCACGCAGCGGTCGCCTCCATGAGCACCCGACTACCGGCGCGACCTGAGCCCGCGCCGGTGGTCGGGGCTAACAATTGGTACTACGCGTACGGCGAGAACTTCGACGAGAAGGCCGTTCTGAAGGACGCGTCGACGATCGTCGAGCTCGCCGACGGTCACCCCGTGAAGCCGTTCAGCGTCGTCGACGACGGCTGGTACCCGGGCGGCATCGCGTCCGGCGGCCCCTGGGACAGCGGTACGCCGGGAGTCTTCGACGACCTGGCCGGTACGGCGGCCGCGATCAAGGAGATCGGTGCGCGACCGGGTCTGTGGTTCCGCCCACTCCTGGTCCGCGAGCCGTCGACGCTGGCCTCGAAGGGCCCGCACGACAAGCCGGGGCGGGCGCTCGACCCGACGTACCCCGAGGTCCTGGACGGTGTTCGCGCGGACCTGCAGCGGTTCAAGGACTGGGGTTTCGAGCTGGTCAAGCACGACTTCAGCACGTACGACGTGTTCGGCGCATTCGGCCCCGCGATGGGCTCCCGGCTGACACGCGACGGTTGGCAGTTACACGACCGGTCGCGGACCACGGCCGAAATCATCTTGGCGTTCTACCGCGAGATCCGCGCGGCCGCGGAGGGCGTCGTACTGATCGGCTGCAACACCGTCGGCCACCTCGCCGCCGGGCTCGTCGACGTGCAGCGGACCGGCGACGACACGTCCGGCCGGGACTGGGAGCGGACCCGGAAGATGGGCGTCAACACGCTCGCGTTCCGGCTCCCGCAGCACAACCGGTTCTTCACGGTCGACGCGGACTGCGTCCCCTGTACGCCGCAGACGCCGTGGGAGCTGAACGAACGGTTCCTCGACCTGGTCGCCCGCTCCGGTACGGCGTTGTTCTTGTCGATCGATCCGGCGGCCCGGACGGAGCGGACGGACCGCGCGTTGCGCGACGGTATACGGTTGGCGCTCGACGGCGGTACGGTGAGTGATTCGGGGATCGAGCCGACCGACTGGCTCGTCAACACCACGCCGAACGTGTGGCGGGCGGGCGACGACATCATTCGTTACGACTGGTCGCAACCGTGGGGTGCGGATCCAATTGGTTAGACGGGGGACGAACCTCGATCGCGTCGGGGGATTCAACGATGCCGTGGTGCTGGACGCGATCCGCCGCAGCGAGCAGCTGAGCCGCGTCGAACTGGCCGAGGCGACCGGCCTGTCCGGTCAGGCGATTTCCAACATCGTGCGCCGCCTCCTCGACGCCGGCCTGGTCCGCGAGGCCGGTCGGCTGCGCGGCGCCGGCATCGGAAAACCACGGACGCTGCTCGAGCTCGAGCCCACCGGACAGTACGCCGTCGGCGTGCACCTCGACCCGTCCGTCGTCACCGTCGTACTGCTCGATCTCACCGGTGAGGTGGTCGCGCGGCGGCCGGTCGACCAGTACGCCGACGACCCCGGCGTACTCATCGACGGCATCGCGAAGACGATCGAGGAAGTGATCGCCGCGTCCGGCGCACCGCGCGACCGGGTCACGGGTGTCGGGATCGCCGCGCCCGGGCCGATCGACGTCGAGCGCGGCGTGGTCGTCGACCCGCCGAACCTCTCGACCTGGCACCTCGTCCCGCTCCGCGACGCGTTGAGCGAACGGACCGGTCTGCCGATCGTCCTCGACAAGGACGTGACCGCGGCCGCGTCCGCGGAGAAGTGGGCCGGGCAGGGCGGCAGCTTCGTCTTCTTCTACCTCGGCACCGGTGTCGGCGCCGGGCTGGTGATCGGTGACGAGGTGGTCCGCGGTTCGTCGAGCAACGTCGGCGAGATCGGTCACGTGATCGTCGATCCCGGCGGGCCGCTCTGCTACTGCGGGCGGCGTGGTTGTGTCGGTGAGGCCAGCCAGCCCAGGTACCTGGTGGAGCAGGCGATGCGCGCCGAAGTACTTGCTGAAGGCATTGATCTCGACGACCGGCTCGCGGTTGAAGCCGCCTTTGCCGAGCTGTGTGCGCAGGCCGCCGGCCCGGGTGCTGCTCGGGACATCCTGACCACGCTCGCGGAGCGGATCGCCAAGGTGGTCGAGGACATCGCGAACCTGCTCGACCTGGAGCGCGTGGTCTTCGGCGGCCCGCACTGGGAGCAGCTCGCCCCAGTTCTGCAGGACCGCGTGCGCACCGCGCTGGAAGGACGCTTCCTGCTGGCGGCGGTGCACCCGTTCGACGTCACGGGAACGGCGCTCGGCGCGGATGTCGGCGCGATCGGCGCCGCGAGCCTGATCCTGGACCGCACGTTTTCCCCGAACCAGTCACTCGTTGGTGAAAGGTAGATGTTTTGATGATCGACCCCGAGGTCCTCGCCCGCGCCGCCGCGGCCGTCCGGGAGGCCACCGGTGACGACGTGATCGCGGAGATGTTCCAGCGCTCGATGTCCGGCAACCTGCCGGCCGTCGCGGAGCGGTTGCCGGACGGTACGACGTTCGTACTCACCGGCGACATCCCGGCGATGTGGCTGCGAGACTCGGCCGCGCAACTCCGCCCGTACCTGCTGCTGTGCAAGGACGACCCGGGCCTGCAGGACGTCCTGATCGGCGTGCTGCACCGGCAGCTCGAGTACGTCGTCCTGGACCCGTACGCGAACGCCTTCAACAAGGAGGCGAACGGCGCCGGGCACACCTCCGACGAGACCGAGATGTCGGCGTGGGTGTGGGAGCGCAAGTACGAGATCGACTCGCTGTGCTTCCCGCTCGAGCTGGCGTACCGGCTCTGGCGGATCACCGGCCGCGCGGACGTGATCGACGACCGGTTCCGGGCCGCGGCGGAGGCGATCGTCGAGCTGTGGACCGTTGAGCAGGACCATGAGGCGCGTTCGCCGTACCGCTTCCAGCGTCTCGACGACCGTCCGTCGGACACGCTCGTCCGCGAGGGCCGTGGGCGGCTGACGCGGCCGACCGGGATGTCGTGGAGTGCGTTCCGGCCGAGTGACGACGCGACGGAGCTGGGCTTCAACGTGCCCGGGAACATGTTCGCGTCAGTGGTGCTCGGGTACCTGCAGGAGATCGCGACCGAGGTCCTGCGGGACGTGCCGCTGGCCGATCGCGCGAAGGCGTTGAAGGCCGAGATCGACGAGGGCATCGCTTCGTTCGGCACGGTGGAGCATCCGGAGCACGGTCGCGTCTACGCCTACGAGGTGGACGGTCTGGGCGAGACACTGCTGATGGACGACGCCAACATGCCGAGCCTGCTGTCGATCCCGCTCACCGGGTACGCCGCCCCGGACGACCCGACGTACCTCGCGACGCGTTCTTTGCTGCTCAGCCCGGAGAACCCCTACTACTACAGCGGAACGGCGGCCGCCGGCATCGGCAGCCCGCACACCCCGCCGCGCTACATCTGGCACATCGCCCTTGCTGTACAAGGCATTTCGAGCACGTCGGCGGAGGAGCGCCAGCACCTGCTGGAACTCCTCCGCGACACCACCGGCGGCACCGGCCAGATGCACGAGGGCTTCGACGTCGACGACCCCCGCAAGTTCACCCGCGAATGGTTCTCCTGGGCCAACGCGATGTTCTGCGAACTGGCCCTGGTCCACGCCGGCATCAGGTGACGTCGCGGCGCCGGGTGGTCCAGGCGGCTAGTACGGCGAACACAGCGCAGTAGGCCATCAGGGTTAGTAGGGCTCGGCCGCCGCCGACTGCGTCGCGTACGCCTGGTGGGGCGTCGGTGGCTGCCATGCCGGTGACGCTGAAGACGAGGGAGCCGGCGTTGGTGCCGGGCAGGACGTTGGCGAGCCACTTCAGGCTCGGCAACAGGCTGCTCACCACGCCGGCCAGCAGCGTCTCGATGCCGAGGATCCACACCACGCCGAGTCCGATCGGGAGCGCGACGTTGCGGAAGGCAACGGCCAGGACGGCGCCGGCCAGGCACCACATCATCAGGACCAGCCAGCCGCCCGCGAGTCCTTGGACGAGATCACCGATACCCGGCCAGCTCGTCGAGCCGTTCTCGGCCGCGGCGATGCCGACGCTGCAGAGCGCGCAGGCGGCGAACATCCCGAGCACCCAGAGCGCGATCATCGTACCGAGCGCCAGGAACTGGGCACTGAGGATCGTGCTGCGCCGGGGCCGCTGGGTGAGGATGGTCTTGAGGGTTCCCCAGGTGTACTCGCCGCCGATCACGATCGCGCCCAGGACCAGCGCGAGCGCGCCGGCGAAGATCGGGTACCCGCCGATCGTGTTGTCGACGACCCGCTCCGGGAGCATGCCGCGGAGGATCTCGGCGCGCGGTACGCCGTCGGTCTGCGGGTTGTCGTCGCCGGTCGCGTAGCCCAGGTACGGCAGCAGGTAGCCGAAGATCAGGCTCAGCACCTGGCCGGCGCCGAACAGCACCCAGACCGCGGATCGCTTGCGGAGCTTGAGCATCTCCGCTCGGTAGCTACCCAACATCAGCCTGCTCCTTCGCCGTGGTCAGCTCGAAGAAGATGTCCTCGAGCGCGCGTTCGGCGGTGTGCAGCTCGGACACCTCGATACCGGCCTCGACGAGCGTGCGGTTCACTTCGGCGGCCTTCGCGGGATCCACCTGCACCCGCAGCGTG
This sequence comes from Kribbella sp. C-35, assembly GCF_046549195.1. Classification (NCBI taxonomy): domain Bacteria; kingdom Bacillati; phylum Actinomycetota; class Actinomycetes; order Propionibacteriales; family Kribbellaceae; genus Kribbella; species Kribbella sp. C-35. The sequence goes on along the minus strand of NZ_JAJPWG010000005.1, from coordinate 537,488 downwards.
TCGTCGTACTGGTGAACACTGCCGAACCGGGTCAGGAGCCGCTGTGCATCCTCGCGAGGGGTGGCGCGGACGACGAGTTCCTGCTCGCCGCGCAGCTCGTCGACGTTGTGCTCGGCAACCATCCGGCCGGCGTTGATGATGCCGACCCGGTCGCAGATCTGCTGTACTTCGCCGAGCAGGTGGCTGGACAGCAGCACGGTCCGGCCTTCGGTGCCGAGCTCGCGGATCAGGCGGCGCATGTCGCGCATCCCGGCCGGGTCGAGGCCGTTGGTCGGCTCGTCGAGGATCACCAGCTCCGGATCCTTGAGCAGCGCGGCCGCGACACCGAGGCGCTGCTTCATCCCCAGGGAGTACGTCGAGAACCGGTCCTTCGCGCGATCGGTGAGGTCCACGAGCTCCAGTACCTCGTCGATCCGCTGCCGCGACACCCCGGCGTACTCGGCCAGCAACCGCAGGTTGTCGAGCCCCGACAGGTACGGGTAGAACGCCGGCGACTCGATCATCGACCCGGTTCCTTTGAGTACGGCGGTATCGCCCGGCCGCCCGCCCAGCACCCGCACGCTCCCACTCGTCGGCGCGATCAGCCCGGTCAGGATCCGGAGCGTGGTCGTCTTCCCCGCCCCGTTCGGCCCCAGAAACCCGTACACCTCACCCGGCAACACCCTCAGATCGACACCATCAACCGCCAAGGTGCCGCCATACCTCTTAGTCAGCCCACTGACCTCAACTAACGCATCCATACAACGAGAGTGCCGCCACCACCCCACCCACCGCGTCGCCTCGGGGGAGTGATCCCAGCTACCCCCGTCGGAGTAGTGCGATCAACCCAACCAGCCCGGACGTACCAGCCCGGTCTGATAGGCGAGTACGACGAGTTGGGCGCGGTCGCGGACGCCTAGTTTGATCATGGCGCGGCTGACGTGGGTTTTCGCGGTGGCGGGGCTCAGCACGAGGCGCTCGGCGATCTCGTCGTTCGACAGGCCTTCGCCGACGAGTGCGACGATCTCCTTCTCGCGTTCCGTGAGTACGTCGAGTTCCTTGCTCGCATGCGGCTGCCGGGACCGCGACGCGAACTCCGCCACCAGCCGCCGCGTCACCCCAGGCGACAGCAGCGCGTCCCCGCGCGCCACCACCCGCACGGCCTGCAGCAGCTCGACCGGCTCGGTGTCCTTCACCAGGAACCCGCTGGCCCCGACCCGCAGCGCCTCGAACACGTACTCGTCCAGGTCGAACGTCGTCAGGATCACCACGTGGACGTCGGCCAGCTCCGGATCCGCGCCGATCTGCCGCGTCGCCTCCAGCCCGTCCGTCCCGGGCATCCGGATGTCCATCAGCACCACGTCCGGCTTCTCCCGCCGCGCCACCACGACCGCCTCGGCGCCGTCCGGCACCTCGCCGACCACCGTGATGTCGTCCTCGGCGTTCAGCAACGACCGGAACCCGGCCCGCACCAACGCCTGGTCATCCGCCAGCAACACCCGAATCATGCGACGGAGCTTATGCGAGCCCAGCGTCGTGGGCGAGCAAGGCGATCTGGGTTCGGTTGCCGAGTTCGAGCTTGGTGAGGATGTGCGAGATGTGCGCCTTCACCGTCGCCAGGCTCATGAACAGCTCCGTACCGATCTGCGCGTTCGCCTTACCCTGCGCCACCGCGAGCATCACGTCGTACTCCCGCGGCGACAACCGCTGCAGCTTCTGTTGCGCGATCGTGTGCGCATCGGCCTGGGTCGCCGCGCGGTCCATCAGCCGCCGCGTGATCGCCGGCGACAGGATCGGGTCACCGGCCGCGACCCGCCGCACGGCGTCGACGATCTGCGCCGGCGGCGTGTCCTTCAGCAGGAATCCGCTGGCCCCGGCGCGGAGCGCGTGCAGGACGTTCTCGTCGGTGTCGAAGGTGGTGAGCACCACGACCTCGGGCGGATTGGTCCGCGCCCGCACCCGCCGCGTCGCGACGATGCCGTCCACCCGCGGCATCCGCAGGTCCATGAGCACGATGTCCGGGAAATGCGCGTCGACCGCAGCCGGTACTTCGTCCCCGTCCGCGGCCTGCCCGACCACGGAGATCCCGTTCGCGCCGTCGAGCATCATCTCCAGGCTGGCTCTGACCAACGCGTCGTCGTCCACCACCAGCACCCGGATGTTCATGAGGGCCACGGTAGCGAGGCCTCCAGCCGGAACCCGCCACCGGGCACCCGGCCGTGGTCCAGCGTCCCGCCCGCGAGTTGCACGCGCTCGGTCAACCCGATCAGCCCGGTCCCGCTACCCGGCGCCAACGGCGTACCGTTCGACGCCGGGTTCGTCAGCTCGATCCGCAGCCGGTCGCCCGACCGTCCGGCCACCCGCACGGTCACCGGATGCCCGGCGGCGTGCTTGCGAGCGTTCGTCAGTCCTTCCTGCACGACCCGGTATGCGGTCCTCCCGGTTGCCGGTGGCAACGATGTCGGGTCCGCCACCTGGTCGTCGTACGCGATCGTCGTACCAGCCTCCCGCGACTCGTCCACCAGCGCGCGCAGATCCCCGAACGTCGGCTGCGGCCGCCCCTCGTACACATCCTCGTCACGCAGGACGTTGATCACTTCGCGGAGCTCGTCGAGCGCCTGGTGTACGCCGGTCCGGATTACGCCGGCCGCCTTGGCGAGCTTCTCCGGCGACGAGTCCGGCCGGTACTCGAGCGCACCGGCGTACGTCGCGAGCAGCGACAACCGATGCGCGAGTACGTCGTGCATCTCCCGCGCCATCTTGGTGCGCTCGTTGGACCGCGCCTCGGCGACCCGGCGCCCCTGCTCGGCCTCCGCGCGAAGGGCACGCTCCCGCAGCGACAACAGCAGCTGCTGCCGCGACTGAGTGCCCTGGCCCCAACCGACCAGCGCGGCGTGCACAACGACATCTAGTACGGCGAACCAGAGGAACGGCAGGCCGTGGATCGGTTGCCACAGGCCCTGAATCAGATGCGCGACCGTACCGGCGAGGCCGACCAGGACCGCCGTACGCAACGGCCGGCGCAACGCGACGGACAGCGTGCCGACGGTGGACGGCGGGGTCGCGGCGGGGGAGAGGACGGCGAGCACCGCCAGCGCGATCGCCGCAGGAACCGGGCGGCGGATCACCACCGGGATGAGCGCGACGGAGGCGAGACCGACCGCGATGTCGAGCAGCAGGAGACTCCGGTGCTCCGGGTCCGAGAGCCGCCCGACGAGTGTCATCGCGACCAGGACGCCGATCGCGCCGGTCGCGACGAAGTCGACCCATTTCGACGGCTTCCGCGGCACGCACAACTCCTCCATGCCGCCGAGACTAAGCGGCCACAGTCGATTCCCACCACCGACCAAAGTCGAACCCACCCTCCTTACCCCGTACCGCCCTCACCGCCGCCGAACGGTGCTAACTGAGCCTTCTGGTAGAACCCTCGGATGTGCGCGGTCACGAGTTCGGCCGCGCGCTCCGGCTCACCGCCCCGCACCGCCGCGAGGATCGCCCGGTGCTCGGACCGCAGCCCGAGCGCCGTCGCCTCCCAGTCCGGCAGATTGGGTACGGCGGCCAGCACGTACCCATGGATCGCCGTCCGCAACGACGTCATCACCGCGGCGATCAGCACGTTCCCGGCGAGCCCGGACAGCGCGACGTGGAACTCCGCGTCGAGCAGATGGAACTCCTCGGGCGACAACCCGGTGTCGTCCATCCGATCCAGCAGCTCCTCCGCCACCTTCAGCTCGCCCGCCTCGAGTTCCCGCGCCGCCGCCTCCCGCGCCGACCAGGACTCCAGCAGCAGACGGGTCTGCACAACGTCGCCCATCGGCAGGTGATTGGTTGCCAGGTGCAACCGCAGTACGGCGGTCAGCGGCGACACCGGCTCCGCCACGATCACCGCACCCGCCTCGGGACCGGATCCGGTCGCGGTCCGTACAACGCCCATCGCCTCCAGGACCCGGACCGCCTCCCGCACCGACGGCCGGCTGATCCCGAGCTGCTCGGCCAGCGCCCGCTCACCCGGCAACCGCCCGCCGATCCGCAGCCGCCCCGCCGCCAGGTCGGCCTCGACCCGATGCAGGACCAGCTCGTAGTTCTTCATCTGGACGAGCCTACCTGTGTGGTCGGACCACAGGGTAGGGTGTGGTCCGACCACAGATTGAGCCGGGAGTTGTGATGACCGATCGCCAGTTGCCCAAATGGTCCGAGTTGAAGCCGTTGCTGCGGCCGAAGCCGGTCACGGTGAACCCGACCGAGCGGCGGCTGGAGAAGGCGCTGACGATTGCGGACCTGCGGGCGATCGCGAAGCGCCGGACGCCGCGCTCGGTGTTCGACTACACCGACGGCGCCGCCGAGGCGGAGATCAGCCTGCGCCGCGCCCGCCGGCTGTTCGCCGAGATGGAGCTGCAGCCGTCGATCCTGCGCGACGTCTCGGACATCGACCTCGGTACGTCGATCCTCGGCGGTCGCTCCGAGCTGCCGTTCGCGTTCGCGCCGACCGGCTTCACCCGGATGATGAACCACGAGGGTGAGAGCGCGGTCGCGAAGGTCGCCGAGCAGGTCGGCATCCCGTACGCGTTGTCGACGATGGGCACCACCTCGATCGAGGACGTGGCGGCCGCGGCGCCGAACGCGCGCAAGTGGTTCCAGTTGTACGTCTGGAAGGACCGCACCGCCGGTGAGGATCTGGTGAAGCGGTCGGCCGCCGCCGGGTACGAGGCGCTGATGCTGACCGTCGACGTACCGGTCGCCGGCGCTCGTCTCCGCGACGTACGCAACGGCTTCACGATCCCGCCGTCGCTGACCGCGAAGACCGTGCTGGACGCGTCCCTGCACCCGGCCTGGTGGGCGAACCTGCTCACCACGCGACCGCTGACGTTCGCCTCGCTGTCCACGTGGGACGGCACGGTCGCCGAGCTGCTCGACAAGCTGTTCGACCCGACGATGACGATCGACGACCTCAACTGGCTGCGGTCGATCTGGGACGGCCCGCTGATCGTCAAGGGCATCCAGACCGTCGAGGACGCCCGCCGGGTGGTCGACGCCGGTGCCGACGCGGTCGTGCTGTCCAACCATGGCGGTCGTCAGCTGGACCGCGCTCCGACACCGCTGCGCATCCTCCCGGAGGTCCGCAAGGCGATCGGCAGCGACGCGGAGGTCTACCTCGACACGGGCATCATGTCGGGGGCCGACATCGTCGCGGCGATCGCGCTCGGCGCCGACGCCTGCCTGGTCGGCCGCGCGTACCTGTACGGCCTGATGGCCGGTGGCCAGCGCGGTGTCGCCCGCGCCGCGGACATCCTCACCAAGGAGGTCCGTCGCACGATGGCCCTACTCGGCGTCTCCAGCGTGGCCGAGCTGAACCCGTCCCACGTCCGCCTGCCCTAGTACCGGCAACCACAACTGGAACGACGCGCCCGCACCAACAGCGGTCCGCAGTATGAGGTCGCCGCCGTGCGCCCGGGCGATCGACCGCGCGATCGCCAGCCCGAGACCGGTGCCCGCACCCGCCGAGTGCTTGCGGGCCCGGTCAGCACGATAGAACCGGTCGAACACTCGACCGGCCTGCTCATCGGTCATCCCGGGGCCTTCGTCCTCGATGAACAGCATCGCTTGATCGCCGATCGTTCCGACTCTGATGCCAACCGGTGTACCGGCTGGGGTGTGGGCTATCGCGTTCCCGACCAGATTGGTGACGACCTGACGGAGCCGAGCCTCGTCGCCGTTCACAGGAGCTGGATCGAGGCGGCCGCGACGCTGTGATCCGGTGAGAGTGATCGACCGGGTCGGATCCAGCGCACGGAGGTCGTGCCGCGCGTCGTTGGCGATCGTCCGCAGATCCATCGGTGCGCGGTCGAGCTGTCCTTCCGGCGCCTCGTCCAGCTGTGCGAGCAGGAGCAGGTCTTGGGTCAGCACGGTCAACCGAGTGGCTTCGCGGTCGATGCGGCCCATCGCCTCGTCGACATCGGATCCGCCCATCCGGTACAGCTCGGTAGAGCCTTTGATGCCGACCAATGGCGTACGCAGCTCATGGCTGACGTCGGCGAGGAAGGATCGCATCCGGGTCTCAGCGGCGGCCCGGTCCGCGAATGCCTGCTCCAGCTGGCCGAGCATCGTGTTCAGCGATGCCGCCAGATGGCCGATCTCGGTCTTCGGCGCGGCCAGTCCGGGTACGCGTTGGGTCAGATCGCCGTCCGCGATGGCGGCCGCCGTGCTCTCGATCCGGCGCAGCGGACGCAATCCGCGTCCGAGCGCCCACCAGCCGATCGCCGTGAGCAGGACGAGCAGCGCGGCCCCGCTGATCACGCTGGTGGTCCGGAGCTTGGCGATCGTGGCATCGGCCTCGGCGAGCGGCGTGGCCGCGATCACCGTCCCGCTCCAGCCGACCGCCGGTCGCGCGACCGCCCGCCAGCGGCCGTCTTGGTTGGCCGCCCGCAGCATGCGGGCCGATCCGTCGACGGGCAGCGATCGGAGCTCGTCGTCCGCGGGGAACGACTCGGCAGCCACTCGGGACGAGCGCAGAGTGCCGACGACCACGCCGTCCGGGCCGAGGTACGCCAGGTACGGCGCACCGATCAGATCCAGCGCCGGGTCGAGGAGCTCTGGCCGGGCGGGCTGTTCGCGGTTCGGCCCGCTCGGGGACACGTTCGCGATGATCTCGGTGAACGAGCGGAGCTGACTGTCGAGTCGATCGAGCTGGTACCTCTCCAGCTGACTCGACACGACCGCACTGATCAGGGTCAGCCCCGCGAGCAGCAGGCCTGTGGTGAGCAGCAGCAATCTGGCGCGCAGCGACAGCTTCACGACTTGGGTGCCCGCATCACGTAGCCCATGCCGTGCACGGTGTGGATGAGTTTCGGGTCCTGGTCGTCGACCTTGCGGCGCAGGTACGAGATGTAGGTGTCCACGATGCTGGTGTCTCCGTTGAAGTCGTACCGCCAGACGCGTTCGAGGATCTGCGCCTTGGACACCACCCGGCCGGCGTTCTCCATCAAGTAGTGCAGCAGCCGGAACTCGGTAGGGGAGATGCGCAGCGGATCGCCGCCCCGCGTGACTTGGTGGCCCTCGGCATCGAGTGCGAGCGGACCGACCGTCAGTACGTCGTCGCTCGGCCGGCCCGTCGTACGGCGGAGTACCGCGCGGATCCGCGCGATCAGTTCCTCCAGGTCGAACGGTTTCGTCACGTAGTCGTCCGCGCCGAGCGACAGTCCCTGGATCTTGTCGGCCTGCCCGTCGCGAGCCGTCAGGAACAGGACCGGCGTCGGGCGCAAACGACGTACGACCTCGAACCCGTCCATGTCCGGCAGCATCACGTCGAGCAGGACGAGGTCCGGCGACTCCTCGGCCGCGGCGACCGCCTCGGCCGCGGTCGCCGCTGAAGTCACGTCGAAGCCGGCGAACCGCAGTGTCGCGGACAGCAGTTCGCGCACCGTCGCCTCGTCGTCCACCACGAGCAGCCGAGTCATGATCGCCAGAATACGGATTCAGATTTGTGCAGTCAGACGTCTCGTCGCCGGAAGACGACGAACGCGGCGGTCAGTACGGCGGCGACGCCGAGCCACAGCCCACCGAGATTCAGCCAGGGATGCGGGAAGTTCTCGTCCGGCACCGTACCGAAGACGGCGGCCGCTCCGAGAGTCGGCCAGAAGTCGAAGATCCCCTGCATCCAGTCCGGGAAGAGCCCCGCGAGCGCCGGAACGAGGAACACGATCCCCACCAGCGTCGCGAGCGCGCCCGCCGTCGCGCGCAGGATCGCACCTAGACCCACGGCCAGCAAGGCGATCGCGGACAGGTACAGCCCGCCGCCGACGACCGCTTTCAGGACCCCAGGATCGCCGAGGTGTGCGTAAGGCACATCCTGCCCCGCCAGCAGCGCCTGACCGATGAAGAACGACAGGAACATCAGCACCTGGCCCGCCACGGCCGCGACCGCGGTGGCAACGATCGCCTTCGCCGCCAGCAGCCGGTTCCGGCGTGGGGTGGCAGCGAGGGTCGTCTGCATCAGTCCGGTCGCGAACTCCGATGTCACCACCAGGATGCCGAGCACACCGACAATCAACTGGGCCACGATGAACGTCTTCAGGCTCTGACTGGTCGGGTCCCAAGCAGCACGGTCCGCATCGGTCCCGCCCCGGTACTCCGTGCCCGCGCCGCTCATCGACAGACCCGTGATGCCCAGTCCGAGGAGGAACAGGCAGGCCACCGTGTACCAGGTCGAGCGCAGGCTGCGCAGCTTGATCCACTCCGCATGCAGTGTGTTCATACGGCTGCCCCCTGATACTCGACGCTCTCCTTGGTCAGCTCCATGAACGCGTCCTCCAGCGACACCCGCTGCGGGTCAGCTCGCTCAGCGGCACCCCGTGGTAGGCCGCCAGTTTGCCGATCTCCGTGCTCGACAGACCGGACACGACCAGCGCGCCTTCGAGCCCGTCCCGAACTGTGCCGCCGGCCGCGGTCAGGTGATGTGCGAACGGTTCACCTGTGCGGACCAGGACGGTGCCGTCGCCATTCGCGTGCATCAGGTCGGCCATGCCCATGTCGGCGATCAGCCGGCCGCGACCGATCACGACCAGGTGGTCCGCCGTCTGCGCCATCTCGCTCATCAGGTGGCTCGACACCAGCACCGCGCGTCCCTCTGCCGCCAGCGAGCGCATGAAGTCGCGGATCCACCGGATCCCTTCCGGATCGAGCCCGTTCACGGGTTCGTCGAAGATCAGCACGCTCGGATCGCCGAGGAGCGTCGCGGCGATCCCGAGCCGCTGCCGCATCCCGAGCGAGAACCCGCCGGCCCGCTTGCGAGCCACCCCTTCGAGCCCGGTCCGGACGAGCACCTCGTCGACCCGGCGCCGGGGGAGACCGTTGCTCACGGCAAGCGCCAGCAGATGGTCGTACGCCGTCCGCGCGCCGTGCACCGCACTCGCGTCGAGCAGCGCGCCGACCTCCGTCAGCGGCACCGGCAGGTCCTGGTACCGCCGGCCGCCGACCGTCACGGTGCCACGGGTCGGCGCGGCCAGCCCGATGATCATCTTCATGGTCGTGGACTTGCCGGCACCGTTCGGCCCGAGGAACCCGGTCACCTGACCCGGCTCGACCGAGAACGACAGATCGTCCACGACGACGTCGGAGCCGTACCGCTTGGTCAGCCCGCGCACTTCGATCGTTGTCATGCCTCGCAGCCTGACGAACCGATCTGAGCGCTTACCGGGAGTTTCTGGGAGAACTCTGTGAATCCGCTCCGGCGGGCGTCCGGCGTCCGCCCGAATTCACAGGAAACCTACAGCGGCAGAGTCGCGGTGATCCGCAGACCGCCGGCCGGTGTGCGGTTCGCGGTCAGCGTCCCGCCGAGGGCGGTCGCACGCTCACGCATCCCGGAGATGCCGTTGCCTTCCTTCGGCGCCGCGGTCATGCAGTCGCCGTTGTCGTCGATCTGCAGCACCAGCGCCTGCTCGCCGTACTGGATCCGCACCGTCGCCGACGTCGCCCGCGCATGCCGTACGACGTTCGTCAGCGACTCCTGGATGATGCGGAACGCCGCCCGGTCGAGTCCGCTCGACAGCGGACGCGGCTCGCCGTGAACGATCTTGTGCACCTCGAGCCCGGCCCGCTCGGTGCGACTGATCAGGTGGTCCAGGTGATCGAGGCCGGCGACCGGTTGCCGGGGCGCGGACTCGTCGGACTGCCGCAGTACGCCGACGATCGATCTGAGCTCGACCAGGGCTTCCTTGCTCGCGTCCTTGATCGCGGAGAGCGCCGGGGCGGCCTGCTCAGGCTGACGGTCGACCAGGTGCAGCGCGGTGGACGCCTGCACATTGATGAGCGAGATGTGGTGTGCCACGACGTCGTGGAGCTCCTGCGCGATCCGCAGGCGTTCCTCGCCGGCGCGGCGCAGTTCTTCCTCTTTCCGGGTCCGCGCCGCGGCCATGACACGGTCGCGATGGGCGCGGAAGAGTTCGGCAAGGAACCCGAGGACGCAGAAGCACGTGCCGACGAGCAGGACCTGGTACACGCCCTGCTCGTTGATGCCGAGGATCATCCGTCCGCCGACATGGCCGACGTACAACGTGATCAGCCCGACCCAGCCCGCCAGCCGGTGACCGAGCCGGATGGTGGTGAACACGGCGATCACGAACGCGAACACGACCGGGCCCCACGGGTACTCGCGGAGCATGTAGATCAGCGTCGAGATGACAGTTGCCCACAGCACCGGGATCGGCTTGGTGCGCAGCCAGTACAGGGAGAGCGCGCCGACCAGGAGCAGCACGACCATGAACCAGTCCGGCGCGTGGCGGTCGGTCTGACCACGCGACGCACCGAACGACCCCACCACCGAGAACACGGCCAGCACCACCGGCAGCAGGACGCGGCGCACGCGGGCCCCGAAGGTCGGGACGTGGACAGGTTCGGTCACACTACGAAACCGTAGAGGGCGGCCGGGGCGATGTCATCGTCGCCACGGAGTACATCGGCCTGCTCCCACTGCGGTAGTTCAGTACTTGACCTTGTAGATCTTCTCCTCGTACGCCGTCCCGTAGTACTCCTCGAGCGTCTCGAGCTCCTCGTCTGGGCGCTCCAGCGTCTTCGAGATCCGCGCCCGGGTCGGCACCGCGTCAGGCTCCCAGGTCTCCGGCCTCCACAGCTTCGAGCGCAGGAACGCCTTCGAGCAGTGGTGGAAGATCTCCTCGATCTCGACCAGCAGGGCGAGCTGCGGGCGGTTGCCCTTCACGATCATCTCGTCGAAGAACGGCGCCTCGCGGACGATCCTGGCGCGGCCGTTGATCCGCAGCGTGTCGCCGCGGCCGGGCAGGAAGTAGATCAGCCCGACGTGCGGATTGGAGAGGATGTTGGTGAACCCGTCCACGCGGCGGTTGCCGGCGCGCTCGGGGATCGCGATCGTGGAACCGTCGAGGACCTTGGTGAATCCGGCCGGGTCGCCCTTGGGGGAGACGTCGCACGTACCGTCCTCGGCGGAGGTGGCGACGAGGCAGAACGGCGACGCCGCGAGCCACTCGCGATCCAGGGCGTGCAGCTCCTTGCGCGCCTTGCCGGCAGCTGCTGCCAGCGGTTGCGGGACGATCGCCCGCAGCTCGTCCTGCGTAGTGATTTCGACCAGTCCGGGAATCTCCATCAGGCGGCGCTCTCCTCTACCAGCGACGGCGTGGCGTCCTCGTTGACGGCCCTCGTCCGCGCAGCCCATCGTACGGCGGGACCAGTTGCGCAACTGGTCCCCAGGAACAGTGCGCCGACCACCAGCCAGCCGATCGGACCCCATCCGAGGACGACTGTGGTGAGCAGCGCCGGGCCGAGCATCCTGGCGATCGCGGGGCCGGTTCCGAAGAAGCCCTGGTACTGACCCTGCTTGTCGGCCGGCGCGAGTCCGAAGCTGATCTCCCAGGCTCCGGACGCCAGCTTCATCTCGCCGAGGGTGAGCAGCGCGGCGGCGACTACGAGCACACCGGCCGCGGTTGCTGGGCCGAGATCCGCGGCCGTGATCGCGAACACCGCGCAGGCGGCCAGCATGGCGACACCGGCGTACCGGACCGAACGGGCCGCAGTACGGAGATCCTTGACGCTCCTCGCGATCCGGACCTGGAAGAACGTGACGCCGAGCGTGTTCACGATCATCAGCGAGGCGACAACCCAGCTGGGAGCGTTGGTCCGGGCGACGATCCACAGTGGACCGACCAGGCTGATCAGCGGCATGAAGAGCAGCATCACCGCATTGATCAGCGCGAGAACGGCGTACGGACGATCGTGCAGCACCGCCAGCCTTGGCTCGCCTGTTGCGCGGCGGGTCGTCGCGATCGTCGGCACCCGGCGTAGCAGCCCGGCCGCGATCAGGAAGCTGAGCGCGTCGATCCCGAACACGATCAGGTACGCCGCTTCGCTGTCGAACCGGAGCGCCACACCGCCGAGGAGCGCGCCGAGCGCGAGCCCTGCGTTGACGGTGGACTGCAGGAACGCGCGGATCCTGGTCCGCTCCGCCGGGGCGACCAGTCCGGCCAGCAACGCCTGCCGCGCCGCGGTGAGCCCGGTCTGGCTGCAGGCGTAGACGATGGCAGCGATCAGGAAGCCGGCGAAGCTCCGGACGACCAGGAACGACGCGACAGCTGTCGCGGTCGTCAGCGCCAGCAGGACCGCGGTGCCGCGCGCTCCCCGCCGATCCGCGAGGTTCCCGAGCGGCACGCCTGCCAGGAATCCCACCAGCCAGGCGATCGTCAGCCCGAGCCCGACCTCCGCGGTCGAGAGCCCGACGACACGGGTGAAGAACAGCGCCGAGGTGACGACGAACGCACCGTCGCCGACCGAGTTCGCCAACTGCGCCATCGCCAGGTCCCGCGGCGCTCCGGCCGGGGGAAGCATCTGCCCAAGTCTGCTGCTCATGTCCTTGAGCCTAGGGTTTCAGCGGCCCAGGTGAGAGATCCATTTGTGCTGCGAAAGCATGGGCCACTTTGCCCTGTGGACAACCCGGATCGGCAGCCGGAATCACGGCACATTTACAGGCATGAGCTTCGAGAATCTCTCTGCCACCTGGGCCGACCAGCCACTCAGCGACCCCGAAGTCGCCGCCGACGCCGTAGACCTGATGATCAGCCTCGGCGACCGCCGCCGAGGCACCTTCACCGTCCTCATCTGCGACCCCGACGCCCGCTACCGAGCCACCGTCGCCATCGAACTTCCCTCAACCTTTGCTCTGGACCCCAGTCCCGCTCAACTTTGCGAGACGGCCCTCGACCCGGTCATCCCCGCCGTCCACACCGCCCCTGGCACAGCTCTCGTCTTCGCCCTCGGCCGCCCCGGCCCAGCCCACCTGCCCGACCTGGACGCCCAATGGGCCCAAGCCGCCACCACCATCTGCCAGGCAGCCGGCATCCGCCTCCTCGGCTTCTACGTGGCCACCAAGGACGGCATCTACCAACCAGCCCTCACCGAACCAGCGGCCGCCGCATAACCGCTGTCACCGCACCCCACGAGGCCGGAACTGAATACTGATCCGCGGCCCGACCCGCCCCGTCGCCTTCGGAATCGCGTGCTCCCAGGTCCGCTGACACGAACCGCCCATGACGATCAGATCCCCATGCCCCAACGGATACCGCACAGTCGACCCGACCGGCCCACTCGACGCCCCCGGCCGCGGCCGCAGCGCCAGCACCCGAGGCTCACCCACCGACAAGATCGCCACCATCGTGTCCTCGCGGTCCCCCCGCCCGATCCGATCCCCGTGCCACGCGACGCTGTCCCGCCCGTCCCGGTAGAAACACAACCCCGCCGTCCGGAACGGCTCACCCAGCTCGTCCGCGTAATACGCACTCAACGCGTCCCGAGCCTCATCCAGAATCGGCACCGGCAACTCCGCGTTCTCCCCGTAAAAACACAACAACCGAGGCACATCGACCACCCGGTCGTACATCTGCCGCCGCTCCGCCTGCCAAGGCACCTCCCGAGCCAGCCGCTCGTACACCTGATCCGCCCCCGTCAACCACCCAGGCAGCACATCAACCCAAGCCCCCCGCCCCAACTCAGCCCGCGCCATCCCACCCAAAGACCCCAACCCAGGATCCGCAAAAGCATCCAGCAACGACCCCTGAATCTCACCACCCATCCCCCCACCCTACCCGAAACTCGAACAAACGTTCCCCTACCAACCCACCCAACCACCCACCCCGCCCACATCCGCCAACCACAACCACCAAGCCCCTCCATTGCACGACCCAAGCCCGACCTCCTAAGCCCGACCTCCTAAGCCCGACCTCCTGGGCCCCGGCCCTCCATCCCAGGCCCTGCAGGCCCAATGGCGCCGCCTGCACGCCGACCGCATGCCCCCGCCTGCACGCGCACTCTGCCCATGCCCCGCCGGCGCAGACCCTCCGCGCTCACATGCCCGGCACTCGCACCGTGCTGGCCGCGCCTCAGGCCCCCGACTGCGCCTCCCGCCTTCATGCCAACAGCCGCACCCCCTATGCCCGTCCGTGCACGCCGGCCCACGGCCCGTATGCCCGACGCACTCCCAAGCCCTGTCGCAGGCGCCCGCAATGGCTCACAGCGCCAACCCACGCCAGACCCGCCCACGCCAGACCCACCCACGCCAGACCCACCCACGCCAGACCCACCCACGCCAGACCCACCCACGCCAGACCCACCCACGCCGCGCCCACACCTGCCTGCCCACGCCCCGTCCGGTCCCGCGCGACTATGTTGGCCGGATCCAACCGCTCCATGGCGCGATTCAGCCCACCTGCCCGTTCAGGCTGCCGGCCGTTCATCCCGTGCGCCGGACGGTTAGCCGGCGCCATCGCATACACGCTTCCTGGCCCGTCGGGCATGTGACGTTTCCCCTTGTGGATAAGGGAAAACGACCTAGACCAGCGGCTCGCGGGTGGCATAGAATCGAACGCATGTTCGAGGAAGATCTGGAGTCGCTCCCCACCCGCGACCTGCTAGAGCAGGCCGCGGACTGTCGCACAGTGGCCAGCCGGGCCGACGCGCGGCTACTGGAATGCGCCCAGATCTACGCCGACCGCTTCCACCCCTCCGTGTGCGGAACCCGCCCGACCCGCCGCGCCTCCGACGGCCGCGAACGCGCCGTGATCCTGGGCGGCGAGGGCTGCCCGGAGATCGCCGAGTTCGCGATCGCCGAGTTCGCCGTCGTGCTCGGTGTCTCACCCGGCGTCGGCCGCGACCTGCTCGCCGACGCCCTCGCCCTGCGCCACCGCTTCCCCCGCACCTGGACCCGCATCCGGGCCGGCCAAGCCACCCCCTGGAAGGCCCGCCAGATCGTCCGGGCCTGCACGAAACTCGACCATGCGGCCGCGGAGTACGTCGACCGGAAGGTCGCCGCGATCATCGACACCATCTCCCCGCACCGGCTGGAAAAGATCGCCAGTGCCGCCCGCAAGCACGCCGACCCCGCCCGCGCCACCCAAGAGGCCTCCGAAGCCGCCGACGAACGCGGTGTGCATGTCGGGCACGGCGACGGGCACGGCAACAAGACCATCTACATCAAAGCCGCGGCAGCAGCCGTCAACCGCTGCAACGCGACGATCACCGACATCGCCGAAGCCCTCAAATCCCTCGGCGACACCCGCCCGGTCCAGCACCGCCGCGCCGAAGCCATCGACATCCTCGCCGACCCCCGCTTCACCCAAGAACTCCTCAACCAAGCCGGCACCCAACCCCACCCAAACCCGCCGAGCGACCCGACAACCACCCCCACCGAACCCCAGCCAGACACCACCTGCGAACCCCGCACCCCCACAACGCCCGACAACCCAGCGCAGCCAAGCGACGCGGCAGTGCCGAACGATGCGGCGGCGCGGGACAGGTCGGTGATGCACGACCCGATGCCCCGGGACGACGGGGTGCTGCACGACGACGCGGTGGCACCGGGTGATGTGGCGGTGCCGGACGAGCTGGTGCTGCCCGGTGACGTGGTGGTACCGGCTGATGCGGTGGTGCAGCGCGACCCGGTGGCGCCGGACGATGTAGTCGTGCCGGTTGAGGACCGCGGCGCGGACAGGCCGCACGGCAGCCCTCTCGGCTTGCCGCTGCCCGACGTCCGGCACCTGCCAGACCCGCCGGAACCACCGGACGTGCTCAAGCGGCCGGGATCGCTCGAACCATTGGACTCGCTCGAACCGCTGGACTCGCTCGAATCCTCGGAGTCTCGCGAGGTGCCCGGGTCGCTTGAACTACTGGGGTCGCTCGAGGTGGTGGAGCCGGTGGGTCCGCCGGACGATCCGTGGCTGGAAGCTGCCGCGCCCGATGATCCCGATCCGCTGACCGACCCGTTCGACCGGCGAACACAAGGCGCGATCGAGGTCGCGGCCGTGGACGCGTGCAACGAACCCGGCGAGGGTTCGGCGATGGATGCTGCTGCGTTGCGGGCACTGCGCGCCCGGCTCGCGCAGATCAAGAACGACGCCTACGCCAACCCGAGCTACTTCACCCACCCCGCCGGCCCAGACAGCCCAGCCCCCGCGATCGGGCAAGACACCACAGGCCGTGTCGTCGGCCAGGGCATCCCACTGCCAGCGATCAGTCCCGGAGATCTGGGCGGTTCAGAAGCTCCCGGCGGCCCAACGGGCATGGGCGCCTCGATGCCGTCGGCTCGGCAGGCGGACCGGGTCAATGGAATCAAGGGACAGGTGCGTCCGGGTCGGGCGCGGGCAGGACAAGAGCGTCCGGGAGAGGCGAGTCCGGGACACGTGCGGCCGGGACGGGTGCGTCCGGGACGGGCGCCGGCAGGACAGGTGCGTCCGGGGCAGACCGAGGTGGTTGTGCATCTCACTGATCACACGCTGGCCGCCGGCACCGGCGTGCTGCGTGCCGAGAGCATCGGGCCGTTGCTCGCGGCCCAGCTCACCGAGCTCATCGGCTACGGTCCGTACACCGTCAAGCCGGTCATCGACCTCAACGACGCCGTCAGCGTCGACGCCTACGAAATTCCCACCCGGATCCGCGAGCGCGTCAAACTCACCCACCCCGCCGAACTGTTCCCGTACGGGACCCGCGAAACCACCGACACCATCGACCTCGACCACATCCAGCCGTACGACCCGCACGGGCCCACCGGGCAGACGAATACGACGAATCTCGCGCCTCTCGGTCGCTTCGGGCACCGGGTGAAAACCCACGCGCGCGGATGGAGTGTGCGCCGGATCGACGACAGGACACTCGAATGGACCACGCCCCACGGGTTCACCTTCCACGTCGACCCCAACGGCACCCACCGAATCGACCCGTGAGTCGACCCGTGAGTCCCCGTTGAGCCCCCGCCGTACCCGACCTGAGTGCGACCAGTCGATGCCCCGCGTCGTCGTGCCCCACGTCCCGCGGCGGCGTGCCTTCTCGCGCCGGGCGGCGTGTGCTGGCCTGCGTCGTCGTGCCACGTGCTGCTGCCACGTCCTGCTGCCGCGTGTGTTCCCGTGCCGCGTGTGCTGTGCCGCATGTGATGCCCCGCGTCGTCGTGCCCCCACGTCCCGCGGCCGCGTACTTTCCCGCGCCGCGCCGCGTGTGATGTGCTACGTGTGCTGCCCCGCCGTCGTGCCACGTTCCGCTGCCAGGTCCCGGTGTCGGGTGTCTTCCCGCGCCGCGCCGTGTGTGCTGCGTCGTGTGTCTTGGCACCCTCCTGCTGGTGCCGTTTCTTGCTGAGTGCGTCGCGTTGATTGGTCCGCGGGTGGAGGCGGTGCCTGCGGTGGCGGTCAGGGTGGTGGGCCGGTGTGCGGGCTTTGCCGGGCTTCGGTGTCCAGGGTGCGGAGGGGGTTAGTCCTGGGTGGTTAGGGCTAGGGACGGGTAGTCGGGGTGGGTTGCGAAGCGGGCGGCGATTTGTTGGATTTCGGATTCGGCCTGCGGCCAGGTGGGCGGTTCCAAGGCGCGCAGGGCGTGGACGGCGGTCTCCAGGCGGGCGCGGAGGTGGACGGCCTCGGTGTTGCCTGCGTTCTGCGACGCCTCCAGGCGTGCGATGCAGAAGGATCGAATGGCCGGAAGGTGCTGGTACGGAAACACGTCGGCAGTCTGGCGCAGATCGCTGGCCGCGACCAACGAGTTGACGGGAGCGGGGCGGAGAGCACAAGCCGGTGCACAAGCTGGTGCACTTCTGAGGCGCTAGGGCTCTCGGGTGGACCTGGGGATCGACAAGACTGGTGTACGTCGAGCAGCGCGCTGGGAGGGTGAATGTCGCGAGTACTGATCCGCAATGTCGACGTCCTGATCGTCCCCGAACAGGGGGAGTGCCGCGTCGACGAGGCGCAGGACATCCACGTGCAGGACGACCGAATCGTCGCGATCACGCCAACCGCGATCGCTCCGGATGCAGGTCAACCGCCAACCGCGATCGCCCCGGATGCAGGTGAACCCGAGGTGGTTGACGGAAGTGGCCTGTTGGCAGTGCCGGGGTTGATCAATTCGCATACGCACAGCCCGATGGTGATGATGCGCGGTGCCGCGGAGGACCTGGCGATCGAGGATTGGTTCAATCGGCGGATCTGGCCGATGGAGGTGAACCTGACGCCGGAGCGGGTGCGGGTCGGTGCGCGGCTGGCGTGTGCGGAGATGTTGCTGGCCGGCGTGACCACGTTCGTCGATCACTACTTCCACGCCGTCGAGATCGCCGCCGCCGCGATCGAGTCCGGGATCAGGGCGGATCTCGCCCCGACGTTCTTCTCCTCCGCGGACTCCGCGGGCCAGGACGCAATCGACGCAGCATTCGAAACGACCCGCGACCTGAGCACAAGACATCCACGCATCACCACGAGCCTCGGACCCCACGCGACGTACACGGTGACCGACGGCGACCTGCGACGTACGGCGGATCTCGCCCGGGCCGACGGGCGACGGATCCATCTGCACGCCGCCGAGACCGACGACCAGACGCAGGCCTCGCTCGACAAGCACGGTGTCACGCCGATCCAGGTGCTCGAGCGGACCGGTGTCCTCGAGGCCGGTGCCCTCATCGCGCACGGCTGCGGCATCCGAGAGGAGGATCTGCCGATTCTCGAGCGGTACGCCGACCGTACGACGGTCGCGTGCTGCCCGAAGGTGTACCTCAAGCTCGCGATGGGCGAGGTCACCCCGATCAAGGGACTCCTAGAAACCGGCGTCGACGTGGGCATCGGCACCGACGGAGCCGCCGTACACAACACGCTCGACGTCTGGGAAGCGATCCGCATGGTCGCCCTCACCCAGAAGCAGCGAGAACACAATGCCGAGTGGATGACCGTCGACGACACGCTCCGCCTCGCGACAAGAGGCAGTGCCGCAGCAGCTGGACTCAAAGACCAGGTCGGCGTACTCGAGCCCGGCCGGCAAGCCGACATCGCCCTCGTCGACCTGACCGCACCGCACAACCAACCGATCCACGACCCACGCGCCGCGCTGGTGTACTCCGTCCGCGCCTCAGACGTCGTCACCGTGCTCGTCGCCGGCCAGATCGTGGTGCGCGACCGCCAACTCACGACCATGGACCTCACAGAAGTCCTCGCCGACGCGAAGTCCTTGGCCCACACGCTCGTCGACCTCTCCAAAGGCGGTGCCGTCCAGCACTACGCCCCGTGATGCAGACTACTCGCTATGCATGCGGAGCTGGGTTCCTGGCGGAGGGCGCCGTTCAGTGGCGGCGGCCTGACCTATGACTGCTTCGAGAAGGGCGAAGGGCCCGGTGTCGTGCTGATCCCGGAGATCCCCGGATTGACGCCGGAGGTGGCCGCGTTCGGCGAGCATCTGGTGAGCGAGGGGTTCGCGGTCGTGATCCCGTCTCCGTTCGGTACGCCGGGGCGCCCGGAGACCACCGGATACGCGCTGGGCGTGATCGCGCGCCTGTGCGTCTCGAAGGAGTTCAGGTGCTTCGCGGCGAACGCCGAGCGCCCGATCACGAAGTACCTGCGGGCCGTCGCGACCGACCTCGCCGCGCGGACGCCGGGCCGCGGAGTCGGTGTGGTCGGGATGTGCTTCACCGGCGGGTTCGCGCTCGCCACCGCCGTCGAGGACGTGGTGAAGGCGCCGGTACTGAGCCAGCCGTCGACGCCGTTCGCGGTGAGCGCGAAGCTGCGTCGCGATCCCGGTCTGTCGAAGCGGGAGCTCGAAGCGGTCAAGGAGCGCACGCGGAACGACGGCCTCTGCATCCTCGGGATGCGGTTCAGCAACGACCGGATGGCGCCGGCGGAGCGGTTTGTGACGCTCCGTGCACAGCTCGGTGACGCGTTCGAGGTGATCGAGCTGGACTCGGCGCCGGGCAACCCGGACGGGTACGGGCGGAGCGCGCACTCGGTGCTCACCCGGGACCTGCGCGAGGACCCGCCGAACTCGGCGTACCACGCTCGGACGCGGACCGTGGAGTTCCTCCGGGAGCACCTGACAGCAACGGCCTGACGACGGTCCGTGGGGAAATGTCAAAACCACGTTGAGTAACCCGCACGGTGTGATTTGGTGCCCCCGCCGTAGGGAATTCTGGCATTGCCTGGGGGTTGATCGTTGCGGTCCGCAAGTGCGGGGGAGCGGTGGGTGACGCCGTCGTTGTTCCTCTGGTCGTGGGTACCGCCGGCATGGCACGATCGGCCACCAGAGGCACTACAGGGGACGCGCGATGGCGGGTGTCATGCACTGGACGAGTGAGGCTGTATGAACGGGCGGACAGCGCAGGAAAGCCGAGTCCCGATGACCGGGACCGGACCGGCCAACGGAGCTAATGGTCACGCTCCGCAACCAACCACTCACGTTGATCCACCAACGGAGTGGCAAGGTGAGCAGCAGGTGGGCGAGATCCGCCTGGACCAGCCGCAGGACGTCGTACCGCGTTCGGAGTGGCTGTCCGAGGTGCGCGACCGGCCGCGCGAGCAGAGCAGTACGACGCTGCGCCAGTTCAACACGCCTGTCCGGGTCGACGAGATCGCGGTCGCGGCGATGACGCTCGCCGAGGACCTGCACGCCGCGACGCAGAACATGCCCGAGTCCGTCGAGCTGCGGCGCTTCCGGCGCGACCTCGACCAGGCCGCGACCACCTTCCGCGACCTGGCGACCAAGCTCGAGGTCACCGCCGGCAAGCTCGTGCGGCTGGCCGCGAACGAGGGACAGGCCTGCGGCGTCGGCTGGGGCGTCTGTCCCGAGCACGGCCTGACGCTGATGAACGTCGGCGACACCGTCACCTGCCACGTCCTCGGCTGCGGCCGCGAGAACGAGGGTGAGGTGGAACGCTGCGTCCACCCGGTCGGGTACCGCGTCGTCGACGCCGCCGGTCCGTCGCTCCTGACCTGCGCCGGCCACGCGATCGCCTGCCGTCTCTACTTCGACAACCCGGTCATCACCGCCACCGCCGACAGCATGGAACTGTTCTAGGAGATCCGGCAGGACGTCAGCTGGTCGTTCGCGTTGGGCGACAGCGCGATGAAGTTCGGCGTGTCCGCCGCGCCGCCGTAGTCCACGTGTTCGTAGAAGATCACCCCACCCTCAGCAGGCATCGGAGCAGTCGGCCGCACAGAAGTCAGTGGAGCTTGGCCTTTGAACATCCGGCCGCCGTCGTTGGTCAACCTCAAGTAGTAGTCCGAGGAGCAGGCCGTACCGTCCTCGTCGAGGGCACGGATGCCCGAGCTCACAGGGACCCAGGCGGACGTCTCGGCGGTCTTGGCGATCTGGTTGCCCTCGTTGAACTCGTCGAACATCGAGATGTACAGCCCCTGCACGCCGACGCGGGTGAGGTTGTAGAACTGCCGCCACATCAGGTCACCGTGCCGCCGGTGGCCGGACGACAGATCACCGGGGATCACGCACGGCTGGTAGTCGATCCCGTGGGCGTTGCAGTCCGCCTGATCCTGCTGATTCACGTTGTTGTAGTAGTGATCCGCGCCCGCGATGTCGCTGATCCGCCCGACCATCCACGGCGACAACATGTTGAACGCGTGGTACACGTCCAGGTACCCGGGCCGCGAGTCCTCGTTGCCCGGCAGCCAGTGCGTCGGTACGCCGCCGATCACGTAGCAGCCCTGCCCCTTGAACCAGTTGACGACGTCCAGGCACACGTCGGCCGGCCACGCCTTGTTGGCCTCGTCGAACCCGAACCCCCAGATGCAGACGACGGGTTTCCCGTTCTGCCGCGCGTACGCCGGTGACGACGTGTACGCGCTCATCTTCGAGGTCCAGTCCGCCTTCATCTCCGACTGCATCGACGTCCAGCCGGCCGCGTCGTACATGATGTAGAACTTCCGCCCGTACTGTTCCGCGGCCTGCCGGACCTTCACGGCCATCGCGTCCCGCGTCGGTCCTTCGCCGCCGGTCGGGTTGAACCGCTGCAGCGCGACCGTGTCGCAGCCGTTCTGCTGCATCCACTGGAAGTGCGTGTTCACCGTCTGCTGGTCGTACGACGAGAACAGCCGAGCCGCTTGCCCGTTCCCGAGATTCGCGTACGCGGTCTGGTACGTCGACGTGAAGTCGCGGACGTCCGGCCAGCTGACGATCGCGGTGTTGGTCGGCGACGGCGGCTGACCCCAGTTGTTGCTCCAGTGCCACCACCCGTTGATGGGTGCGCCGTCGCCGGCGCAGGCGAACCAGCCTTGGTAGCCGACGGTGACCTTCCCGACGACGTCGCCCGGGGGACTGGCGGCGGAGGCGGACCTTCCGGTCAGGGCAAAGGCGGCAGTGCCGGCGAGGAGGGTACGGCGCGTGAGCTTCATGGGCGTGCTCCTGGAGGGGGCGGGCAGGAGAGATTGCGGCGAGCGTACAAAAGGCTACAAAGTCCTGCAATAACTTGACTGTTGCGAACTCTTGACGGGCTTCTCTGCGTGAACTTAGTTTGTTGGCTCAACAGACAAAATCGGGAGGGGTGCCCAGATGACGCTGGCCGACGGCCGTCGCCCGGGGAGCCGGGGCGTTGCCGCCGATCACGTGTCGCTCCGGCGCAACAACCTCTCGGTGGTACTGCGGCACGTCCGCGACCTGGGCCCCCGGTCCCGGGCCCGGATCGCGGAGGAGACCGGCCTGAACAAGGCGACCGTCAGCAGCCTGGTCGCCGAGCTCGTCGAACGCGGCCTGCTCCGCGAAGGCCTGGCCGACTCCAGCCGCGCCCTCGGGCGCCCGGGGCAGCTCGTCGAACTCGACGGCACCGGCGTCTGCGGCGTCGGCGCGGAGATCA
This sequence comes from Kribbella sp. C-35, assembly GCF_046549195.1. NCBI lineage: Bacteria > Bacillati > Actinomycetota > Actinomycetes > Propionibacteriales > Kribbellaceae > Kribbella > Kribbella sp. C-35. Next base: position 514,906 of record NZ_JAJPWG010000005.1, on the reverse strand, counting down.
ACGTCGACTACCTCGCGGTCGCAGCCCTCGACCTGGCCGGCCGGGTCGTCCTGGAGAAGCGCGTCCCGGTGGACGTCGCGCACCTCGAGCCGGAGACGACGCTCGACCGGCTCGCGGACCTGGTCCGCGAGGCACTCGCGGCCGTGGACGCCCGGGGTGGACAACTGGCGGGAGTGACGCTGGCCGTACCGGGTCTGGTCCAGGGCGAGACGGGGGAGCTGAAGCTCGCGCCGAACCTGGGCTGGGGCGAGGTCTCGGTCGCTCAGGGGATGCGCACCCGGCTGGGCGAACCCGACTACCCGCTGCACGTCGACAACGAGGCGAACCTCGCGGCGCTGGCCGCCTACGCCGAGATCCACCGAGCCGAGGACGGCCGAGAGGCTCCGACGCACGACCTCGTCCTGCTCACCGGAGCGGTCGGTGTGGGTGGTGGGATGGTCTCGAACGGGCATCTGTTGCGTGGCGGGCGCGGGTACAGCGGCGAGGTGGGCCACATGCCGGTCGCGCCGCCCGGGCGGACCTGCGGCTGCGGGCGGACCGGGTGCTGGGAGACGGTCGTCGGGCTGACCGCACTGTTGCACAAGGCAACGGACAGGGACGACCCGGTGCGGGATCCGTCGCTGGACGTGGAGCAACGGCTGGCCGGGATCACCCGGCGGGCCGAAGCGGGGGACGCGCGGACGCTGTCCGCGTTGAAGGACGTCGGCACTTGGCTGGGGATTGGGGGAGCGATCCTGGTGAACATCCTGAACCCGGACGTGCTCGTACTGGGCGGCTACTTCGCCGTCCTCGGGCCGTGGCTGAAAGAACCACTGGAGAAGGCGATCCAGGAGCGGGTGATCGCACCGAACGGCGGCGGCTGCCGGGTCGTCCGGTCGGAACTCGGTTTCGCGGCGGCTGTCCGCGGTGGCGCGCAGATCTCGCTCGACCAGGTCTTCGTCGACCCGACGCGGATCGGGGCCGCGGCATGACGGACCTGCTGAACATGATGGGCATCGTCAAGGAGTTCCCCGGCGTACGGGCGCTCGACGGTGTGGACCTCGACGTACGGGCCGGTGAGGTGCACTGCCTGCTCGGTCAGAACGGCGCGGGGAAGTCCACGCTGATCCGGGTGCTGACCGGGGCGCACCAACCGGACGCGGGCATGATCCGGATCAACGACGAGCCGGTGCAGCTCAACAGCCCGACCGCGGCGATCCAGCGTGGTATCGCGGCGATCTACCAGGAGCTCGACCTCGTACCGGACCTGACTGTTGCCGAGAACATCTTTCTCGGCCACGAACCGTCCCGCTACGGCTTCAGCCGGACCCACGAGGCGAACACGAAGGCACGCGCGATCCTGCAGGGCCTCGGTCACTCCGAGATCCCCACGCACCGGTCCGTCGGTTCGCTGCCGGCCGCCGGTCAGCAGGTCGTCAGCATGGCCCGCGCACTGTCCCGCGACGCCCGCCTGATCGTGATGGACGAGCCGTCCGCGGTGCTCGATCCGGAGGAGGTCGCGAATCTGTTCCGGGTGATCCGCGGTCTCACCGATCGCGGTGTCGCGGTCGTCTACATCTCGCACCGGCTCGAGGAGATCCGCGAGATCGGCGACCGGGTCACGGTGCTCAAGGACGGCGCGACCGTGGCGACCGGCCTGGACGCCCGCCAGACGCCGACCAAGGAACTCATCCAGCTGATGACCGGGCGCTCGATCGAGTACGTGTTCCCGCCCCGCAAAGAGGTCCCGGACACCGCGCCCGTCGTCCTCGAGGTCGTCGATCTGAGCCGCCCCGGTGAGTTCGCCGGGATCGGGTTCGACGTGCGCGCCGGCGAGATCGTCGGGCTGGCCGGGCTGGTCGGCTCCGGGCGTTCCGAAGTATTGGAGACCGTGTACGGCGCGCGACGCGCGGCGACCGGATTCGTCCGCGTCGACGGCGCCGTACTGCGGCCCGGCCGGGTGCAGGATGCGGTGAAGGCCGGTGTCGGACTCGCACCGGAGGAACGGAAGAGTCAGGCGCTGCTGCTCGACGAGGCCGTGTTCAAGAACATCACGGTGTCGACGCTGGGGCGGTTCGCCAGTAGTGGATTCCTGAACAACCGGGCCGAGCGGGAGGCGGCCGCGAAGTTGGCCCTGGCGCTGGATGTGCGTCCGCCGGGCGTGGATCATCCGGTGCGCAATCTGTCGGGCGGCAATCAGCAGAAGGTGGTGCTCGCGCGCTGGTTGCTGCGGGACTGCCGGGTGCTGCTGCTCGACGAGCCGACCAGGGGTGTCGACGTCGGTGCGCGATCGGAGATCTACGCGTTGATCAGGAAGCTGGCGTCCAACGGGGTCGCGATCGTGCTGGTCTCCAGCGAAGTTCCGGAAGTGCTCGGTCTGTCGGACCGGGTCGTCGTACTGCGGGAGGGGCGTGCCGTGCACATAGGGCCCGCGCAAGAGATCGACGAGCACCAGGTCCTCGACCTGGTGATGGAAGGAAGTGCGAGGTGATGAGTGAGGCCAACACAACGAAAGAGGGGGGCACGACACCGTCCAAACAGGACACGGTCACCCAGCCTGCGAGGCCACGGTCGTCGGCGGACCTGCTGAGGTCTGGTTTCGGCCGCAACCTGGGCCTCGTCGTCGCCCTGGTGCTGCTGTGCATCGTCGGCGTAGCGACCGCGGGCAGCACGTTCGCGACCGGTGCGAACGTGCTGACCATCCTGCGGCTGGCCGCGGTCATCGGGGTGGTCAGCGTCGGCATGACGTTCGTCATCACCGGCGGCGGGATCGACCTGAGCGTCGGTGCGATGGTCGCGCTGGCGTCGGTCTGGGCGACCACGCTGGCGACCCAGCAACTGGCCGCCGACTACCACTGGATCTTCATGGTCAGTACGGCGCTCGCGGTCGGCGCCGCCTGCGGTCTGGTCAACGGCCTGCTGGTTGCCTACGGCAAGATCGTGCCGTTCGTCGCGACACTGGCGATGCTGGCGTCGGCCCGTGGCCTGGCCGAGATCATCTCCGACCGCAAGACCCAGATCATCACGGTCAACTCGTTCGCCGACTTCTTCGGCGGCTCGTTCATCGGCGTACCGGTGCTGATCTGGATCTTCCTGCTGGTCGCCGCGGCCGGCTGGGTGCTGCTGAACCGCACCACCTTCGGCCGCCGGACCTTCGCGGTCGGCGGGAACGCCGAAGCCGCCCGCCTGGCGGGCATCAAGGTCCAGCGGCACACCGTTGCGCTGTACGTCCTGGCCGGGCTGTGCTGCGGGATCGCCGCGGTGATGCTGATGGCGCGGACGACAACGGGGAGCTCGACCCACGGTCAGTTGTACGAACTCGATGCGATCGCGGCGGTGGTGATCGGCGGCACGCTGCTGTCCGGCGGCCGCGGCACGATCGTCGGCACCGTGTTCGGCGTACTGATCTTCACGACGTTGAACAACGTCTTCACCCTCAACAACCTGAGCATCTCCGCCCAGTCGGTGGCGAAGGGCGCGATCATCGTGGTCGCCGTCCTCCTCCAGCAACGGCTGGCGCGTCGTACCACCAGCGCATAGAGGAGGACAACGATGTCCCGAAGTTCCGCCAGAACAGTCGTGATCGCAGGGTTGAGTGTGCTCGCACTCGCCGCCTGCACGAGCAACACCCCGAAGGCCGAGGAGGGCAGCGGCAACAAGCCGGCCGAGCAGGCCGCGGTGAAGAACGACGAGCCCGGCAAGAAGGTCAAGATCGGGTTCTCCGCACCGGCTGCCGACCACGGCTGGATGGGTGCGATCACCAAGGCCACCCAGGCCGAGGCGAAGAAGTACTCCGACGTCGAGCTGATCGTCGCCGAAGGCACCAACGACGTGAACCTGCAGATCAGCCAGGTCGAGACGTTCATCAACCAGAAGGTCGACGCGATCGTCCTGCTGCCGTTCGACGGGGCCGCGCTCACCCCGGTCGCGACGAAGGCGATGCAGGCCGGTATCACGGTCGTGAACGTGGACCGCGAGTTCGACAGCTCGTTCGCCGCCCGTACGACGGTGCTCGGCGACAACCACGGGATGGGCGTGTCGGCCGGCACGTACGTCTGCCAGCAGCTGAAGGACAAGAAGGACGCGGTGGTCGCGGAGATCGCCGGGATCGACTCGCTGCCGTTGACTCAGGACCGCAGCAAGGGCTTCAAGGAGGCACTGGCCGACTGCGGTCTGAAGGTGAACAACCGGGTGGCGGCCAAGTTCACGGTCGAGTCCGGTGAGGAGGCCGCGACCAACCTGTTGCAGGCGGCGCCGAAGATCGACGCGATCTGGAACCACGACGACGACCAGGGCGTCGGCGTGATGGCCGCGATCAAGAACTCCGGCCGCAAGGAGTTCTTCGTGGTCGGCGGGGCCGGTTCGGCGAACGTGATGCGGGACATCAAGTCCGGCACCTCGTTGCTCAAGGCCACCGTCATCTACCCGTCCACGCAAGGCGCCGACGGCGTCCGGCTGGCGCGGTTGCTGGTGCAGAAGAAGGCCCTCGGCGACCTGGTGGAGGTCGAGGTGCCGCGCACCGTGCAGCTGTACGCGCCGGTGGTGACCAAGGACAACGTGGACCAGTACTTGCCCACCGCATTCGAGAGCTAGGAGAGTCATGGAGAACCTGGGCATCGGCCTGATCGGCTACGCGTTCATGGGGGCGGCCCACTCGCAGGCCTGGCGGAGCGCACCGCGCTTCTTCGACCTGCCGCTGGACCCTGCCATGAACGTGCTGTGCGGCCGCAACGCCGAGGCTGTTCGAGCGGCCGCGACGAAGCTTGGCTGGAAGGAGACCGAGACCGACTGGCGCAAGCTGCTCGGTCGCGACGACATCCAGCTGGTCGACGTGTGCACGCCGGGCGACAGCCACGCCGAGATCGCGATCGCAGCCCTGGAGGCCGGCAAGCACGTCCTGTGCGAGAAGCCGCTGGCCAACACCGTCGAGGAGGCCGAGGCGATGACCGCGGCCGCCGAGAAGGCCAAGGCGCAGGGGATCAGGTCGATGGTCGGGTTCACCTACCGCCGGGTGCCGGCCATCGGGCTGGCCCGGCGGCTCGTCGCCGACGGCAAGCTCGGCACGATCCGGCACGTCCGGGCGCAGTACCTCCAGGACTGGATCGCCGATCCGGAAGCGCCGCTGTCGTGGCGGCTGGACAAGGAGAAGGCCGGGTCGGGCGCGCTCGGTGACATCGGCGCGCACATCATCGACCTCACGCAGTACATCACCGGCGACACGATCGGCGAGGTCAGTGCGCGGCTCGAGACGTTCGTCAAGGAACGCCCGGTCGCCGCGGAGCACTCCGGCCTGGCCGGTACGGCGGGATCCGAACGGGGACCCGTCACCGTCGACGACGCGGCCGTCTTCCTGGCCACGTTCCGTTCCGGCGCGCTGGGCGTCTTCGAAGCGACCCGCTTCGCCACCGGCCGGAAGAACGCGATCCGGATCGAGATCAACGGAAGCCTCGGCAGTCTGGCGTTCGACTTCGAGGACATGAATCTCCTGCACTACTACGACGCCACCGAAGACTCGAGGACGGCCGGTTTCCGCCGCATCCTCGCCACCGAACCCGACCACCCGTACGTCGCGGCGTGGTGGCCACCCGGCCACCTGCTCGGCTACGAGCACGGGTTCACCCATCAGGTCGTCGACCTGGTCACCGCGATCGCCGAAGGCGCCGATCCGGAACCGTCGTTCGCCGACGGGCTGCGAGTCCAGCGCGTGCTGGCCGCGGTCGAGGCCAGCTCGGCATCCCGACAATGGCAGGAGATTCCTGAATGAACAGCTTCACCCCTACGAAGGACGACAAGTTCTCCTTCGGACTGTGGACCGTCGGATGGCAGGGCGTCGACGTGTTCGGTACGGCGGTACGCCCGGCGATGGACCCGGTGCACGCCGTCGAGAAGCTCGCGGAGCTGGGCGCTGCCGCGGTCACGTTCCACGACGACGACGTCGTACCGGACGACAGCACCCGGGCCCAGACGCTCGAACGCTTCACCAAGTCGCTGGCCGACACCGGCCTGGTCGTCGAGATGATGACCACCAACCTGTTCGCCCACCCGGTCTTCAAGGACGGCGGTCTGACCGCCAACGACCGGCAGGTACGGCGGTACGCGCTGTCGAAGGTGCTGCGCAACGTCGACCTCGCGGCCGAGCTGGGCGCGACGACGTACGTGCTCTGGGGCGGTCGTGAAGGCGCGGAGTCCGGCGGCTCGAAGGATGTGCGGGCCGCGCTCGATCGCTACAAGGAGTCGATGGACCTTCTGTGCGCGTACGTGCGCGAGCAGGGCTACGACATCCGGTTCGCGATCGAGCCGAAGCCGAACGAGCCGCGCGGCGACATCCTGCTGCCGTCGATCGGGCACGCGATCGCCTTCATCAACGATCTCGCCGACCCCGAGCTGGTCGGGATCAACCCCGAGGTCGGGCACGAGCAGATGGCGTCGCTGAACTACGCGCACGGGATCGCACAGGCCTTGTGGCACGGGAAGCTGTACCACATCGACCTCAACGGGCAGCACGGTCCGCGGTTCGACCAGGACCTGCGGTTCGGGGCCGGGAACCTGCGCGAAGCGTTCTGGACCGTCGACGTACTGCAGGGAGCCGGGAGCTACCCGGCGTACGAGGGCTACATCCACTTCGACTACAAGCCGCCGCGGACCGAGGACGAGGAAGGCGTCTGGGAGACCGCGCGGGGCTGCATGCGGAACTACCTGATCCTGCGCGACAAGGTGCAGGCGTTCCGTGCCGATCCCGAGGTCGCGGAGGCACTCGCCGCGGCACGGGTCGCGGAACTGTCGGAGTCCACCCTGGCCGAGGGTGAGTCGCTGGCGGACCTTCGCAACGAGAAGTACGACCCGGACGCGCTGGCCGAGCGTGGTCTGGCGTTCGAACGGCTGGACCAGCTGGCGATGGAGCACCTGCTCGGCGTCCGTTGATCCGCTAGCAGTACATCCCGCGCAGGGCAGAGCACGGGACTTTGTAGTTGATGGAGCGCGCGTCCTTGTCCGACCCATGAGGAGCTCCGCATGATCCAGCTACGCAAGCACGGCGCTTTGATCTGCGCTCTCGTGCTCGCCCTGTTCGCGGCATTACTGACCCCACTACCGGCCCGGGCCCATCCCGGGCACGGTGACGAGACCTTCAACGCCCTGATCTTCAGCAAGACCGCCGGATTCCGGCACGACTCGATCCCGGCCGGCATCCAGGCCATCAAGGACCTGGCGACCGAGAACGGCTTCACGGTCACCGCGACCGAGGACGCCACGATGTTCAACGACACCGAGCTGGCGAAGTACGAGGTCGTCATCTGGCTGTCCACGACCGGCGACGTCCTGAACGCGGACCAGCAGGCCGCGTTCGAGCGGTACATTCGGGGCGGCGGCGGGTACGCCGGGATCCACGCGGCGTCCGACACGGAGTACGACTGGCCCTGGTACGGGCAGCTCGTCGGCAGCTACTTCGACAGCCACCCTGCCGGTACGCCGACCGCGACGGTGAAGGTGGAGGACCACGCCCACCCGTCAACAAAGGATGCGCCGACGCTGTGGCCGCGGACGGACGAGTGGTACAACTACCGGACCAATCCGCGCGGCACCGTCCATGTGCTCGCGTCGCTCGACGAAACGTCGTACAGCGGGGGCAACATGGGCCCCGAGCACCCGATCACCTGGTGCCAGGACTACGACGGCGGCCGCGCCTGGTACACGGGCATGGGGCACACGATCGAGTCGTACGCCGATCCGACGTTCCGCAAACAACTGCTCGGCGGCATCAAGACCGCGGCCGGTGTGGAGCCGGCGGACTGCGGCGCATCGCTGAGCGACAGCTACGAGAAGGTCACGCTGGACGACGACACGTCGAACCCGATGGAGTTGTCGATCGCCGACGACGGCCGGGTGTTCTACATCGACCGGAACGGCGCGGTGAAGATCGTCAAGACCGACGGCTCGGTCGTCACCGCCGGGACGCTGAATGTCTACACCGGCCAGGAATTCGGGCTTCTCGGTCTCGCTCTGGACCCCGGATTCGCGGCGAACGGGTTCATCTATCTGTACTACTCGCCGGTGAGCGCGGAGCCGTTCGACCGGGTCTCGCGGTTCAAGGTGACTGGTGACACCCTTGACCTCACGAGCGAGCAGCAGGTTCTGCGGATCGACACGCAACGCGACCAGTGCTGCCACGCCGGTGGCGCGCTCGAGTTCGATGGCAACGGCAACCTTTACATCGCGACCGGTGACAACAGCAATCCCTTCGACTCGGACGGCTACTCGCCGATCGACGAGCGGGCCGGCCGGGCCGCGTGGGACTCGCAGCGGTCGGCCGCCAACAGCAATGTGCTGAACGGGAAGATCCTCCGCATCCACCCATCGGACGACGGCTCGTACACCATTCCCGCTGGAAACCTCTTCCCAGGAGGTACGGCGAAGACGAGGCCCGAGATCTACGCGATGGGCTTCCGCAACCCGTTCCGGATCGGGATCGACCCGACCACCAATCACCTGTTCGTCGCTGACTACGGACCGGATGCCGGGGCCGTGTCGCCGACGCGCGGGCCGGACGGCCGGGTTGAGTGGAACATCCTGTCCCAGCCGGGCTTCTACGGGTGGCCGTACTGCGTCGGCGCGAACACGCCGTACAACGACTACAACTTCGCCACCGGTACGTCGGGGCCGACGTTCAACTGCAACGCACCGGTCAACGAGTCGCCGAACAACACCGGGATCAGCCAATTGCCCGCGGCGATCCCCGCGACGATGTGGCAGGGGAAGTCGACGACCGGCGTACCCGAGATCGGCGGCAGCGGCGCCCCGATGACGAGTGGGGCTTACAAGTACGACGCCGCGAACCCGTCGGACCGGAAGTGGCCGGAGTACTTCGACGGCAAGGCGGTCTGGGCGGACTGGAACGACAGCCGGCTGTTCTCCGTGCAGCTGAACGACGATCGTAGCGGCGTCGCGGACGTGTCGCGGATGATGCAGAAGCTGAGCTTCATCCGGCCGCACGCACTGCAGTTCGGGCCGGACGGCGCGCTGTACGTGATCGAGTGGGGGAGCGGGTTCGGCGGGAACAACGCCGACTCAGGCATCTACCGGATCGACTACATCCAAGGGAACCGGGCGCCGATCGCGCAGTTCGCGACCGACAAGACGTCCGGCCCGGTGCCGTTGACGGTGGCGTTCGACTCGACCGGGTCGCGGGATCCGGACGGGCAACCCGTGACGCTGGCGTGGGACTTCGACGGCAACGGTACGACGGACAGCACCGAGGCGAAACCGTCGTACACCTATGCCACCGCCGGTGTCTTCACGGCGCGGCTGACGGTCACCGATCCGGATGGCCGGACGGCGGTCTCGAACCGGACCATCACGGCCGGGAACACGGCGCCGACTGTCACCATCCAGGCTCCGGTCGACGGCGGGTTCTTCGACTTCGGCGACACGATTCACTACAAGGTGACAGTGACCGACCCCGAGGACGGGACGGTCGACTGCAACGCCGTCATCACCCAGCCCGCGCTCGGGCATGACGAGCACGCACACGACTACGAGCAGTACCACGGTTGCGAGGGCACGTTCCCGTTGCCGGGCGACCAGGGCCACGTCGGGGCGAACATCTTCGGCGTCGTCAAGGTGACCTACACCGACAAGGGTGCGCCCGGGACCGGCAGGATCACCACGCAGAAGATCGTCCAGCTCCAGCCCAAGCTGCGGGAAGCGGAGTTCTTCAGCGAGACCGGTGGGCCCGGATCGACGCCCGGCGTACAGGTCGAGGACACCGGTGACACCGCGGGCGGCGGGAAGAACATCGGGTTCATCGAGGACGGTGACTGGTGGGGTTGGAAGCCGACCAACCTGACGAATATCGACCAGATCCAGCTCCGGGCCGCGTCACCCGACGCCGGCGCGACAGTGCAAGTTCGCCAGGGCTCGCCGACGGACGGCCCGGTGGTGGCGACGATCCAGGTGTCGCCGACGGGCGGTTGGCAGACGTACGGCGACTTCACCGGCGCGATGAGTGGCGCGTCGCTCGACAGCGGTCCGTTGTACTTCGTGAAGACGACCGGGCAACTGAACGTCAACTGGGTCAAGTTCATCGGCAAGGGCGTCACGGAGAACCAGCGCCCGGCGGTGACCGTCACAGCTTCGGCCACTCAAGGCAAGGCGCCTCTGGCCGTCGACTTCACTGCGGCTGCCACTGACCCCGAGGGCGACCTCCCGCTCACCTACGCCTGGAGCTTCGGAGACGGAGGGACGGCCACCGGCCCAACCGCTTCCCATACGTTCACCGTTCCGGGCAAACACACCGTGACTGCGACAGTAACCGACTCGCGAGGTGCCGTTGGAACAGCAAAGGTAGATGTAACCGTCGACTCAGCATCAGCGCCAACCTGTCTGACTGGCCGCTCCGATGGTTTCGACGGTACGGCGCTGGATGCCGCCCGCTGGTCGGCAGTTGTTCGAGGCAACCAAGAACTGTCCGTCGGGAACGGCGCGTTGTCGATCCCGTTGACAGCAACGGATATCTACGGCACCGGCAACACCGGGACACCGAATATCGTCCTGCAGCCGTTGCCCGCGGGTGCCTGGTCGGCGACGGCCAAGGTGACGTTGCCGGCCCGGTTGGCGTACCAGCAGGCCGGGTTGATCGTGTACGGCGACGACGACAACTACGCCAAGATGGTGCTCCAGGGCCGCTCCACGGGATCGCCCTCGGCGGCCGACCGGATCTTCCAGTTCATCCGCGAGGAGAACGGCGTACCGAACGAGGTGGCCGCGTCGAACACGGCGAACCTCGGTGCGGCGTACCCGGACACCGTCTGGGTGCGGTTCACGTCGGACGGCGCGAACCTGAAGGCGGCGTACAGCGCCGACGGCGCGACGTTCACCGAGATGCCGGAGACGAAGCAGTTGGCCGGGATCACGAATCCGCGGATCGGGATGTTCGGTCTCGCGAACCGGACCGCGGCGCTGCCGATCGCGGCGTCGTTCGACTACTTCACGATCACGCCCGACGACACCGCCGAGCAGCCCGCACCGGACGACGAGTTCGCCGGTACGACGCTCGACGCGTGCCGCTGGACGGACGTCGTACGGCCCGATCCAGCCACCTACCGGGTGACCGGCGGCGGCCTGGAGATCGACACGAGCAAGGGAGACATCTACGGCGGCGGCAACTCAGGCCCGAAGAATCTGATGCTTCAGGGGGCACCGGACGGCGACTGGACGATCGAGACGAAGGTGGACGCGTCGACGTTCGACGAGGCGTTCCAGCAGGCCGGTCTGCTGGTGTACGCCGATGACGCGAACTACGTGAAACTCGACTACCTGACGACGAACGCCCCAGGATCGACGGTTGCCCGAGGCATCGAGCTCCGCAGTGAAGTGGCCGATGTCGTCCAGTCCCCGCAGCCGAACGCGCCCAGCCCTGCTCAGGGCATTTGGTATCTCCGGCTGGCGAAGTCGGGTTCGACGTTCACCGGGTCGTACAGTTCGGACGGTCTGACCTGGTCGGCTCTCCCGCCCGTGACGAACACTGCGCTGGGTTCGGCGAAGTTCGGCATCTACGCCTTCGGTGTCGATCAGACAGCATCGAAGACCGCCAAGTTCGACTACTTCAAGCGGGTCACCGACACGACAGCACCCACCGTCACCCTGTCGCTCAACCCATCGACCCCCTCGGGACAAGCGGGCTGGTGGACAGGTCCGGTGACCGCGACTGCGATGGGTACGGACGACCAGGCCGGTCAGGTGTACCTGGAGCAGAAGGTTGGCGACGGCAACTGGTCCGAGTACACCGCGCCGGTCGTACTGACGGCCGACGGGACCCACACGCTGGCGGTGCGGGGAAGTGATACCGCCGGGAACGTGTCGGAGCCTTCGTCCGTCACGGTGAAGATCGACCAGACGCCGCCCAGTACGACGGTCACCGGACTGCCGGCGACCCTGGGCGTCGCCTCAACCACCTCGGTGCAAGCGACCGTAGTGGATGCGCTGTCCGGACCAGGAACTGTCGTCATGACCCTGGACGGCAAGGCGACAACGGGAGCACTTGACGGTGCTCTGCTGGGGCTTGGGGCGCACGCCCTGACCGCGACTGCTACTGATGTTGCCGGGAACACCTCGGTGAAGAACGTCCCGTTCACCGTCGTCGCGTCGTACGGCGAGGCGGTCAAGTTGGTCGACCGCTATCGCGTTGCCGGAAAGGTGTCGTTGGCAACTGCCACGGTGCTGAAGACGCACCTCAGAACCGCCGAACGTGCCGCGGCCCGGAATCAGGTCTTGCCCGCGACCATCGCGCTCACGCTGTTCCTGGCCACCGCCCGGACCGTCGCCGACGTACCGGCGCGGACCTTGCTGACCGCGGTGGGCCAGGACCTGAAGGCGCGGCTCGGCTGATGACGTCGCCGTGGGTACTCGCCGCCGTACACCTGCCGCCGCTCCGGCTGGTTCGGCCCCAGACGGGCGATGGCCCAGCGAGACCCACGGTGACAGTCCCCGGCGGCGGACAAGCGCTCCGGACGCCGCCGGGGACACCCTGCAGTAACACGACAAGGAGAAGGACATGGCACGACCGATCACGTTGTTCACCGGCCAGTGGGCCGACCTGCCGTTCGAGGAGGTGGCCCGGCTGGCGTCCTCGTGGGGATACGAGGGACTGGAGATCGCCTGCTGGGGCGACCATCTCGACGTACGACGTGCCGCCGAGGACCCGGCGTACGTCCGGGACCGGCTCGACATCCTGGAGAAGCACAACCTGAAGGTGTGGACGATCTCCAACCACCTGCTCGGGCAGGCGGTCTGCGACGACCCGATCGACCAGCGGCACCAGGCGATCCTGCCCGCGCACATCTGGGGCGACGGCGATCCGGAAGGCGTCCGGCAGCGGGCGGCCGAGGAGATGAAGACGACCGCGCGGGCGGCGCGGGCGCTCGGCGTGGACGTGGTCGTCGGGTTCACCGGGTCGTCGATCTGGAAGACGGTCGCGATGTTCCCGCCGGTGCCGCCGGCGATGCTCGAGGCCGGGTACCAGGACTTCGCCGACCGGTGGAACCCGATCCTCGACGTGTTCGACGAGGTGGGTGTGAAGTTCGCCCACGAGGTGCATCCGTCGGAGATCGCGTACGACTACTGGTCGACGACCGCGACGCTGGAGGCGATCGGGCACCGGGAGGCGTTCGGGCTGAACTGGGACCCGTCACACTTCGTCTGGCAGGACCTGGATCCGGTCGGGTTCCTGTGGGACTTCAAGGACCGGATCTACCACGTCGACTGCAAGGACGCGAAGCGCCAGGTCGGCAACGGGCGCAACGGCCGGATGGGATCGCACCTCGCCTGGGGCGACCCGCGCCGCGGCTGGGACTTCGTCTCGACCGGGCACGGGGACGTCCCGTGGGAGGCGTGTTTCCGGATGCTCAACTCGATCGGGTACGACGGCCCGATCTCGGTCGAGTGGGAAGACGCCGGCATGGACCGCCTGGTCGGCGCCGCCGAAGCCCTGCAGTTCGTCCGCTCCCTCGCCTTCGACCCACCAACCGCGTCCTTCGACGCAGCGTTCTCGTCCTAGGAGGTTACGCTCGATGGTATGAGTTGGCCGGTGGCGCCGGGGTTGTCGCGGCCGCGGATCCTGCGGCAGCGGTGGCTGGATCTGACCTTTGTGCATTGGGCTTTCGGGCCGGCCGACGTCGCGCACTTCTTCCCGCCGGGGACCAGGCCGGACACGTTCGACGGACGCACGTACGTCGGCCTGGTCCCGTTCCGGATGGTCGGCACCGGACTCCCGCACGGCCCGTCCGTTCCGTACTTCGGATCGTTCCTGGAGACGAACATCCGGCTGTACTCCGTGGACGAGACGGGCCGGCGCGGTGTGGTGTTCCTGAGCCTCGACGCGAATCGGCTCGCTGTGGTGGCCACCGCGCGCACGGTCTTCGGCCTCCCGTACCGCTGGGCGCGGATGTGCCACGAACGGCACGGCAGCCACCACACGTACACGTCGACTGTCCGGCAGTCCGGCGCGCAAGGCCTCGTCGGCGTCGAGATGGGGGAGCGCCTGCAGGCCGGGCCGTTGGAGGACTTCCTTACCGCACGGTGGGGACTGCACGTCCACCGCGCCGGTCGCACCTGGTACCTGCCGAACGATCACCCGCCCTGGATCCTCCACTCCGCAACCCTTACGGCGCTGGACGTCGACGGGCTGTTGCGGTCCGTGGGCCTCGTGCCACCTGACCGCCCGCCGGATCATGTCGTGTTCAGCGCCGGCGTTCCTGCGCAGTTCGGCGTACCGCTCAAGCCATGAGTTCCGCGGTCTCCTGGATGATGAACGGGATGCCCAGCTGACGGGCCCACCGGTTGACCTCGGTCGCGAGCGCCCGTGATCCCGCCGCATCACCCTCGTCGCGGAGCAGGACCGCGAGCATGGCCTGCTGGGCGAGTGCGGGGCGCAGGTACCCGGCGTTCTGGAGAAGTTCGGTCGAGCGCTCCCACTGTGTCCGTGCGAGCGCCAGATCGCCGGCCGCGTGGGCGTGGTACCCGAGATGCCTCAGCGCCATGGACACCAGCCACTCGTCGTCGCACTTCTCACCAAGCTCCAACGCGATCTCGTAGTACGTGATGGCCTCCGCGGGCTGCTCGTACACGTTGTCGGCCATCGCGCCGGCCCAGAAGTGCGCGGTGCCGCGGCGGCCGTCGTCCGGGGCGTCGTCGATGAGCGTGAGAACGCGCTCTCTCAGGTTCTTGCCGCCGGACTGGAACAGCGCGCTCGCGTAGTCCTTGCGGAACTTGAGCATCGCGAGATCCCAGGAATCGTTGGGCACGGCGGCGAGTGCGGCAGAGGCGTGGTCGGTCTGCTGCCCGAAGTCCTGATCGACGGTGACCTCGGCTAGCGCCAGCGCGATCACTTCACGCTCGGCGTCGTCGTCGGGGCGGGTGTCGGTCAGGAGGTCGGTCGCGGCGGCCCACTGGCCGGCGCGCATCAGGTGGGCGGCGGCGGTGGCGACCTCGATGGCTGCGAGTTGGCTCATGGGTGACACGGTATTTCGACATCGAAATATTTGACAACTAACCTTCAGTGGCTGAAAAGTTAGTCAGGTGAAGGACTTCGTAGACGCACACGTCGATCTCTGGGCCGGGGAGCTCGACGACCTCGACCGGGACGTCGAAGGCATCACCGTCCGCCTCCAGGTGCTGACGCGGTACCTCGAGCGCCGGCGGGAAGCCGTGCTGGCGGCGTACGGGCTGCAACTGTGGGAGTTCAAGACGCTCCACATGCTGCGTCGCGGTGGTACGCCGTACCGTGCGACGCCCGGCGAGCTGGCCCGGCAGCTCGGCATGTCGCCGGCCGCACTGACCAATCGGCTGGACGCGCTCGAGAGCCGCGGGTACGTCGAACGCACGCACGACCGCGATGACCGCCGCAAGGTCGTCGCGACGCTGACCCGCTCGGGGAGCGCTCTCTGGGAGCGCGGAATCGGCGACATCCTGCGGGTCGAGGAGGAACTGATCCACCAGCTGCCCGCAGCCGACCGGACCCGCCTCGACAGCCTGCTCCGGCGCCTCGTGCTGATCACCGAGAAAGATTCCTAGCTGTCGCATGTCAAGTTGTGTCGGTCTGGTCCGACGTACCGGTGTAAGCACCGAGAGACCGGAGGACGGACCGATGGAACCGCTGAACCTGATGGTGTCACTGAGCCACTTCGCGAACGCCGAGCGTGAGAACGAGCACGGCCTCGGCGAGCCGGCCGGGCGTGGTCGCCGTACCGTGCGGAAGGCGCGCAAGCTCTCAGCAGGACGAAATGTGAGGCGGATCTGGGCGCGGCATGCCAGAGTCCTCCCGTGACTGATGCCCTGAAGAACGACCTGCTCGCGGCGTACGACGACCAGCTGCGGGGGACGAGCGAGACCGCGGACGTGCCGACGAGCACCGACGGGCCGGTGATCCGGGTCGAGTACCCGAGCCGCGGCTTCGTGAGTTACCGCTCTCTCGACGGTCTCGACGGCGCTGAGATCGACGCCCTGATCGCCCGGCAGCGCGACTACTTCGCAGCCAAGGGACAGGCCGTCGAGTGGAAGCTGCGCGGTCACGACCAGCCGGCCGACCTCCCGGACCGGCTGAAGGCCGCCGGGTTCGAGCCCGAGGAGCAGGAAACCGTACTCGTCGCCGAGAGCGCAGCCGTCGCGGAGCGCCTGCAGGGTCGCGAGGTGGTCGACGGCATCACGATCCGGCTCGTTGGCGAGCGCGCGGACTTCGAGCGCATCGCCGCGATGGAGTCGACGGTCTGGGGCGAGGACTGGTCCTGGCTGACCGACGACCTGGTACGCCGGCACGCGGGCGGCACCGACGTCTACGTCGCCGAGGCCGACGGCCAGGTGGTCTCTGCCGCGTGGGCCGTGTACAAGAAGGGCACCGAGTTCACCGGTCTGTGGGGCGGCTCGACGCTCGCCGAGTGGCGTGGCAAGGGCATCTACAAGGCGCTGGTCGCGGTCCGCGCGGTACGGGCGGTCGAGCTCGGCTACAAGTACCTCCATGTCGACGCCTCCGACGACAGCTCCCCGATCCTCCAGCGCCTCGGCTTCCTCGCAGTCACCACCACAACGCCGTACGTCCACACCCCTTAACGCGCGGCGCGGTACAGGGAGTAGTGCATCGGGCCGTTGTGGGGGAGTTCCAGTTCGGCGATGACGGTGAAGCCCAGTGACTCGTAGAAGCTGATGTTCGCCGGGTCCTGGGTTTCCACGAATGCGGGGGAGTGCGCGGCGTCCGCGGTCGCGAGACCGGGGGTGATGACCGCGCGGCCGAGGCCCTGCCGCTGGTGGTCCGGGTCGACGGCGGCGAGTGCGAGGAGCCAGACCGGATCGCGCGGATGGAAGAGCGCGATCGCCTGGCCGTACTCCGCTGTGAGCGGCGCCTGGGATCCGGCGAGTTCCTGGAACGCGGCCGCGTGCGGCGCGAAAGCGTCGGCCGGCAGATCGGGCGGGAGCCAGACGGCGACCGCGCTCACGTCGTCGGTGACCCAGACGCGACCGTGCGGCAGCCCGATGCCGCTGACGAACAACCGGTGGTACTCCGTGAGTCGATCGAGGTACCCGTCCGGGTCGAAGCACGCGCGGCTCATCGGGTAGTCGGCCAGGGCGCGGGTCAGGGTGGCGACGGCGGCGTCGACATCCGAAATGGTTGCCTCGCGCACCTTCATGTGCGGAGCGTTTCGAGAACCAGGTCGGCGACGGCGCGCATACCGGCCGCGTTCGGGTGGTACGAGACGTGGCCGCCCAGATAGGACGGCCGCAGCGTGAACCCGGTGGTCCACGGCTCGGCCGAACCGATCGCGTGCTCCCGGCTCGCCGCCGACGCCGCCACCAGCTCGGCCCCGGAGGCGGCGGCCGCCTTCGCGAACGCAGCCGCGAGACCGTCCGCCATCAGCGCGATGCTCGGCAGCTGTTCCTCGTTCAGCGGCACGTCGAGGCGCGGCCGCGTCGCCGGTCCGACCAGACTCAGGTAGTCGACCAGCAGGATCCGCGCCTCCGGAGAGCGCTCTCTGGCTCTCTCGACGACCGTGGTCAGCGAATCCGTGACGGTCTGGTACGCCGACTCGTCCTTGAGGTAGCTGACCCGCGCGCGGATCCGGTTCGCCACCCGGCGGCCGAGGAGCGACGCCGGTTTCGCGACCGTGTTCAGGAAGCTCCCGCGGAGGAACGTTCCGACGTACTCGAGATCGTTGCCGCCGACCGTGATCGTCAAGAGAGCGGTCTCCGGCGTCAGCGCGTCGAGCTGCGGCGCCGCCTCATCCTGCGGGGTGTCGAGCACGTGCGCGGTGGTGGCGCCGGAGTACGAGACATCGACGAGATCGAGGCCGAGCTCGGTCGCGACGAGGTGCGCGTAGTTGTTGCCCGAGCGGCCCGCGGGCGGGTGCACGATCGGGCGGATCCCCGGTCCGGCCGCGAACGAGCTGCCGAGTGCGACGTACCGACTGCCGGAAGCGATCACCGCACCACGATAGATGACCTGCCACCATGAGCCGACAGTTCTGCCGAACACTCTTGTGAAACGAAGGGAACCACCGCATGTTCATTCGGGGAGCGCTCTCTGCCGTCGCCGCCGGCGGCCTCGTGATCGGCCTGATCCCGTCCGCCGCGGACGCGACGCCGGGATCGGGTGTCACCGGGACGATCCTGTCCCAGACGACGATCGGGCGGACCGACTACGTGCTGCGCGAGATCACCATCCAGCCGGACGGTACGACCGGGTGGCACTTCCACGACGGCACGCTGTACGCGTTCGTGAAGGCCGGCCCGCTGACCCACTCGGACCACGACTGCACGACGGACGGCATCTACAAGGCCGGCGCCGCGTTCACCGAGCCGAGCGGCACCGACCACGTCCACGTCGGCCGCAACCTCGGCACCAAGCCCGTCGTACTGGACGTCCTCTACGTCCTCCCCACCGGCAGCCCCCTCTCCGAAGACGCCCCCAACCCAGGTTGCCCCTTCCAATAACCCCGGACCCGGCGGGTCGGGGTCCGTACGGGGCCGGATATCCCCCCGCGTTGGGGGTTCTCCCCTGGTGTACCAGCGGAGAACCCACCACAAGCGGGGATATCCGTTCTTGTTCAGCGGCTGGTCGGTGGCGCGGGACCGGGGCGGGATCGCGGAGGCAGCTGCGCGCCCACAGTCCACTGCCCGTTGGGACAGAGGCGGGTGCCCGGGGGTGCGACATACTGCCCCGGTGACTGGCGATGTATTTGGTAGTGCGGGGATCCGCGAGCGTGTGCTGGCTGGGTGGGCGTCGGCGCCTGTGCGGTTCCGGGAGGACGCGAACGCCGAGGAGGAACTCGCGCTTGGCGGGTACGTCGACCGGCTGGTGATCGAACTCGCCCAGAACGCCGCCGACGCAGCCACCCGCGCCGGCACACCGGGCCGCGTCCTGTACGAGTTCCGCGCCAACACGCTCGTAGTGGCCAACACCGGCGCACCACTGGACGCAGAAGGCGTGCAGTCCCTCGCCACCCTCCGAGCCTCAGCCAAACGCAACGACCGGGTGCCGTCCTCGGTGGGGCGGTTTGGGGTGGGTTTTTCGGCTGTGCTTGCGGTGACGGATGAGCCGGTGGTGTTGTCGCGGAGTGGGGGTGTTCGGTTCTCGAAGGCTGATACTGCTGCAGCGATCGCCGACCTGGGTAGCGCGGCCCTGGACACCGAGTTGCGGCGGCGGGACGGGCAGGTGCCTGTCCTGCGGCTGCCGTTCGCGGCTGAAGGGGAACCGCCTGCCGGCTACGACACGGCGGTTATCCTCCCGCTCCGCGACGAGGCGGCCGCGGATCTCGTCCGCCGTCTGCTCACCGAAGCCGACGACGCGCTCCTCCTCGCGCTCCCCGCCCTCGAACGCCTCGAGATCGAAACCGACGACACCCACCGGATCCTCGAGAACGCCGCCGACCGCTGGCACGTCCACCGCACTGCCGGCACCTTCACCACCGCCGAACGCGAACACCTCCTCGCCGACCGCCCCACCGAAGAACGCACCCGCCCAACCTGGTCAGTCGTCTGGGCCCTGCCCCGTAGCCCCCTCACGGAACCACCGCGTGTAGTCCACGCGCCCACTCCCACCGACGAACCGTTCTCTCTCCCAGTGTTGCTCCTAGCAACCTTCCCACTCGACTCCACTCGGCGACACGTGGCGAAGGGCCCGCTGACGGATCGGCTCGTCCAGGAAGCGGCGACGTCGTACGCCGAACTCCTACGCCAGCGAGCCGAGAACCGAGACGACGTACTGCCGCTGGTCCCAACCGGCCTAGCGGCAGGCGCACTCGATCGCGTGCTCCGCGACGAGATCCTCCGCGTACTCCAGAACATCCCGATCCTCCCCGCAGTCGACGGCACCATCCTGCGGCCGAGCGCGGCAGTCGTCGTGGACGGCGCCGACGAAGCGTTCAACGAGGTCCTGGCGCCGCTCGTACCGGGGCTGATTCACGCCCGCCGCGAGGACCGCCTCGCCCTCGACGCCCTGCGGGTACGACGCATCGAGTTGGCCGAGGTGGTGGATCAGCTCGGGGGAGAGGAACCGCCCGGCTGGTGGCGCACGCTCTACGCCGCGCTCTCGACCATGGTCACCGACCCGCTGATCCGCGAATCGCTCGGCACCCTCCCGGTTCCGCTCGCCGACGGACGACTGGTCCGCGGCGCCCGCGGTCTTCTCCTGCCCGGACCCGAGATCCCGGTCGACACGCTCGCCGCGTTCGGTGAGTACGGCGTGCGCGTCGTACACCCGGATGCCGTCGACCCCGTCCTCGAACGCCTCGGCGCGATCCCCGCTACCCCGCGATCGCTCCTCGAAGACGGCGCCGTCCGTGCCGCCGTCGAGCACGCCGCGGACGCCGACGACCCGGACGCGATCGCGCACGCCGTCCTCAGCCTGGTCGCCGCCGACCCCACCCAGGCGGACGGCCTGTGGTGGCTGTCCGACCTCGTACTCCGCGATGCCGACGGCGACCTCGTTCCCGCGAATGCCCTGGTCGTGGAGGGATCCGACGCGCAGGCAGTGCTCGATGCCGACGAGGTCGCAACCATCGCCGGCGACGTCCTCGACCGCTACGGCCTCCCCGCACTGGAAGCCGTCGGCGTCCTCGCCTCGCTCGGCGTCGTCGCTGCACCCGACGTCGCCCTCGACCGTCTCCCCGAAGCCCTCCAGGACCTCGACGGCATCGAGGACTGGGCGTACGACGTCGCACCCGACGGATCGCGGTACGGCGCCACTGTCGGCGAGCTCGAAGCGATCCGCGACCTCGACTGGATCACCGACGACAGCTGGCCGAAAGCCCTGCAACTCTTGGGTTCCGATCCCGAACTGCGCCGCGCGCTCGTCACCCAGGTCCGCGTCGTCGGCCCGGACGACCGGCCGCTCGGCGTACCGTCGTACGCCGCCTGGTGGATCCGCGAACACGTCCTGCTCGACGACGGCGAACCGCTCGCCGGACGCGCGGACCCCGACGCCGAACCGGTGCTCGCGACGTTCCTCGACGAAGCCCCCGCCTGGACGGCCGGGCTCGATGCTGAGGTCCGTACGGCGGTCGGCCTGGTTCGCGACGTCGGCGACCTCGACGCGGACGGCATCGGTCTGGTACTTGACCGGCTGGCCGACCCCGAGCGCGATGTCGACGAGGCGTCGATCCTGCGGTTGTGGAACCGGCTCGGGACACTCAAGCTGTTCCCAGGCGCCCCGCCGGCCCAGGTCCGCGTGCTCGACACCGACGACGACGCGGACGGCGGTACCCGGGTGACCGATGCGGATGGTGCGGTCGTCGTGGACGGGCCGATGTGGGTGCAGCGCGCCGACCTCGGCGGGTTCGTGATCGGATCCGGCGCCGCGGCGGACGGGCTCAGCGACCTGTTCGACGTACCGCTCGCCCAGGAAGTTGCCGAAGGCAAGATCGACGGCGAGGGTACGGCGGCCGACGTGCCGGCGATCGTCCGCGAGCTCGTGCCCGAGGTCCCGGCGACGTGGTGGGAGCACGAGGAACTCACCGTCGACGGCGTCGAAGTCTCGTGGTGGGTGGCCGCCGACGGTGCCCCGCACGCGGCGACCTTCGACGGGCTGGCCAAGGCCCTCGCCTGGGCCGCCGGTCGCTGGGACCGGCGGCATGTGATCCGTGCGGTTCTCAATGAACCGGACCGTTCCGTGGAACTTCTGGTCGACGCCGTCTACGACTGACCGGAATCGGCCGCTCGGCCCGAGATCTACGCCGCGTGACCATCGGCGGAAGCGTTTCCGCCTGGAGGAGTCACGTAGAGCGAGCAACGTTGTCATAGCTTGATATATCGACTGATCTGCGGTTATGACGTCTCGGTTTCAACGTGGCAGCGAACTCTTGTCAACGTTGTCAACGCTACTTATAGTCCGTGGCACCTCTCGGTCGGTGATCCGCCAGTCCACGCAACGTAAACGGAGGTGACCTTCGTCATGAACACGGAGTCCCAGAACAGCGCAGGCCCGCGCGAGCAGTACGAAGATGTTGAAGACGTCGTCCGGTACCAGTTGACCCGCCGCAGCATGATCGGTGGCGGCGCCGCCGCACTGACCGCCTTCCTGGCCGCCTGTTCCGGCGGTGGCTCCTACTCCGACAAGCCGGCCAACAGCAACAAGCCGGTCGCCACCAAGTCCATCCAGATCGGCAAGGCCAACATCCCGGTCCCGCGGGACCAGTCGGTGATCGTCGGCCAGGTCGAGTACACCGTCTTCGACAGCTTCAACGGGATGATCCCCAACGGATCACCGGGCGGCGCCGGCGTGGAGCTGGCCACCGAGCCCCTGTTCTTCCTCAGCTTCGCCACCGGCAAGCTCACGCCGTGGCTGGCGACCGAGTACAAGTACAACGACGACCACACCGAACTCACCTTGAAGTTCGACCCGAAGGCGCACTGGAACGACGGGAAGCCGCTGGGTGCGAACGACTTCAAGTTCACCGTCATGGCGCTGAAGGACCGGCCCGACCTGTTCGGCGGCGGCGGCGACCTGAAGGAGTTCGTCAAGACCGTCGAGGTGCCGGACGCGCAGACCGCGGTGGTCAAGTTCCTGAAGCCGACGCCGCGGTTCCACTACAACTTCATCGCCGCGATCGCGGGTGCGCCGAACAACATCATGCCCGAGCACATCTGGAAGTCGCAGGACCTGACGAAGTACAAGGACAACCCGCCGGTCCGCTCCGGTCCGTACAAGCTGAAGCAGGCGATCCGGAACCAGAAGATGTTCGTCTGGGAGAAGGACCCGAACTACTGGAACAAGGACAAGCTCGACGTCAAGCCGCAGTACGTGATCTTCCAAAGCACCTCGAAGCAGCTCGACCAGGCGTCGCTGGCGTTCGAGCGCGCCGAGTTCGACGTCGGCTCGATCGACACGCAGCACGCCACGCAGCTGGCCAACACCGGCTACCCGAACCTGGTCACGACGCAGTTCCACGACCCGAACCCACGGGTGATGTGGCTGAACTGCGACCCGACCCGGGGCGTGATGGCCGAGGAGAAGATGCACTGGGCGATCAACTACTGCCTCGACCGGGAGAAGATCGGTACGTCGGTCTGGGACGTCAAGGTGCCGCCCGCGATCTACCCGTGGGCCGACTACCCGACCAACGACAAGTGGAAGGACGACGAGCTCGCCAACAAGTACAAGTTCGAGTACAGCCTCGACAAGGCGACTCAGCTCCTCGACGAGATCGCGCCGAAGAACGCGGCCGGCAAGCGCACCTACAAGGGCAAGGAGATCAACCTCGAGATCATCACGCCCGCGCAGGTCGACAAGGCCGAGTACGCGATCGCGAACGTGCTGAAGGCCGACCTCGCCAAGGTCGGGGTGCCCTGCACCCTGCGCAGCCTGTCCGGCAGCGTGCACGACGAGAAGTTCCAGCGTGGCGAGTACGACATCGACTCGAGCTGGGCCGGGTTCGCCATCGACCCCGAGCAGCTGTACACCGACTGGGAGAGCGGCAAGGCCCAGCCGATCGGCAAGAACGCCGCCGGTAAGAACAAGATGCGCTTCAAGGACCCGGCGTTCGACGCGATCTCCCAGAAGCTGTCCGGGATGGACCCGGACAGCGAGGAGGCGAAGCCGTTGCTCAAGCAGGCGCTGGAGATCTACTTCCAGAAGCTGCCGCTGCTGCCGGTGATCCAGACCGGGTACCCGCAGTTCTTCAACACCGCCTTCTGGAAGGACTGGCCGACCGACGACAACCTGTACGAGGTGCCGCTGAACTGGTGGCCGCACTTCACCCTGGTGCTCGGCAAGATCCAGGCCACCGGCCAGAAGGGACCGGCGTGACGGCGGATGCCCCGCCGGTGGTCGCAGTCGACAAGAGCCAGGACTCCGCGCCTTCTCGGGGGGCGCGGGCCTGGCTGTCGCGGCATCCGCTGGCGGCGTACGCGATCCGAAGAGTCGGGATCTACTTCGTGGAACTCTGGGGAGCGCTCACCATCGCGTTCTTCTTCTTCCGCCTGATCCCGGGCGACCCGGTCCAGACACTGATCCAGACGCTGCAGCAGAACTACATGTACAACCAGCAGGCGAGCACCGAGCTCATCGCCCGCTACCAGCAGGAGTTCGGTCTCACCGGGAACATGTTCTCCCAGTACCTGAAGTACATGGAGAAACTCGTTCTGCACGGTGATCTCGGGCCGAGCCTCATCAACTACCCGACGCCGGCCCAGGACGTGATCCTGAGAGCGTTGCCCTGGACCATCGGTCTGCTCGGGATCTCAGCGGTGCTGTCCTGGATCCTCGGCGTGATCCTCGGCGCGATCGCGGGCTGGCGCCGTGGGAAACTCGGTTCCGCGATCGCGACCAACCTGTCGATCGCGCTCTCCCACGTTCCGTACTTCTTCGTCGCGCTGATCCTGGTGTACATCTTCGCGTACTCGATGGGCGTGCTGCCTGCGAGATCGGCGTACGACTCCAACATCAGTCCCGGGATCACGCCGGAGTTCATCGGCAGCGTGCTCAAGTACGGGTTGCTGCCGGGGTTGTCGATCGTGGTGATCGGGACGCTCAGCTGGATCCTGTCCACCCGGATGCTGATGGTCCCGGTGCTCGGCGAGGACTACCTGGTGTACGCCGAGGCGAAGGGCCTGAAGGGCTGGCGGATCCTGACCCGGTACGCGCTGCGGAACTGCTACCTGCCGCAGATCACCGCGTTCGGCATCTCGCTCGGCTTCATCTTCAACGGCAACGTGCTGGTCGAGCAGCTGTTCAACTACCCGGGTCTCGGGACCACGCTGGTCACCGCGATCCAGCAGCTCGACTTCAACACGATCCTCGGGGTCACCGACATCGCGATCTTCTCGGTGCTGACCGCCGTACTCCTCCTCGACCTCCTGCTCCCGCTGCTTGACCCGCGGGTCAAGTACTGGAAGTGATGACGATGAGAATCCTGACTGCGGTACTGCGGACGATCCGGAACAGCCGGCGGCTCGCGGCCGGTCTGCTCATCCTCGGGGTGATGGTGCTGCTGGCGTTGTTCAGCCCGTTGATCGTGAACGCGATCGGGGGTGGCAAGGATCCGATCGAGGTGGCGGCGTACGAGAAATGGCTGGTGCCCGGGCCCGGGCATCTGCTGGGCACCGACCAGTTCGGCCGGGACGTGTTCGCGATGGTGATGAAGGCGCTGTCCGTCTCGCTCCAGATCGGGGCGATCGCAGGCATCATCTCGACCGTCGTGGGTGTGATCGTGGCGTTCGTGGCCGGTTACAAGGGCGGCTGGATCGACGGCATCCTGTCGACGTTCACCGGGATCCTGCTGGTGATCCCGACGTTCCCGTTGCTGATCGCGCTCTCGGCGTACGCGAAGAACGTGACGCTGTTCCAGGTCGGGGTAATGATCTCGATCTTCGCCTGGCCGTTCGCGGCCAAGACCATCCGTTCCCAGGTGCTCAGCCTACGGACCCGGCCGTACGTCGACCTGGCGCGGGTGAGCAAGGCCCGCGACCTGGAGATCATCGTCACCGAACTGCTGCCGAACCTGCTGCCGTTCATCGGCGTCGGGTTCGCGTCGTCGGCGCTCGGCGCGATCTTCGGACTGGTCGGCCTGGAGGTGATCGGGCTCGGGCCGGGCGGTGTCGTCGACCTCGGCCAGATCATCTACAACGCGATCACCACCGGCGCGCTGACGCTCGGGGCGTGGCCGATGTTCGTGGTCCCGATCGTGCTGCTGACGCTGCTGTTCGCGGCGCTGAACATGGTGAACATCGGGTTGGAAGAGGTCTACAACCCGCGGCTGAGGGGAGTGGCCGGTGAATAACGTCTCGGAGAGTGTCCTGGAGATCAAGGGGCTCGAGGTCGTCTACTCCACGAACCGCGGTGACGTGAAAGCGGTCCGCGGGATCGATCTCGACGTACGCCGTGGTGAGATCCTCGGGATCGCGGGCGAGTCGGGCAGCGGGAAGAGCACGCTCGCGGTCGCGCTGCTCCGGCTCCTGAAGGCGCCGGGCAAGGTGACCGGCGGTTCGGTGATGTTCAACCCGGCCGGCCGTTCGCCGGTGGACCTGCTGAAGGTGCACGGCGAGGAGCTCCGGGTACTGCGGTGGAGCGCTCTCTCGTATCTCCCGCAGGGCTCGATGAGCTCGCTCAACCCGGTGATGCGTGTGCAGGACCAGTTCAAGGACGTGATCCTGGAGCACGCGCCGGAGCGCAAGAACACCTTGCACGAGCTGATCCCGCGGCTGCTGGCGCAGGTCGGTCTGGAGCCGCGGGTGGCCCGGATGTACCCGCACGAGCTGTCCGGCGGGATGAAGCAGCGGGTGCTGATGGCGATCGCGGTCGCGCTCGAACCCGACCTGGTGATCGCGGACGAGCCGACCACCGCGCTCGACGTGACGATCCAGCGGGTGATCCTGCAGTCGCTCGCGGATCTGCGCACCGACTTCGGCGTGACCCTGATGGTGATCTCGCACGACATGGGCGTGCACGCACAGCTCGCGGACCGGGTCGCGGTGATGTACGAGGGACAGTTGGTCGAGGTCGGCGACGTACGGCAGGTCTTCAAAAACCCGCAGGACGCCTACACCCGGCAGCTGATCGAATCCATCCCGAAGCTCGGACGGAGGGCATCATGAAGTCCGAACTCGAACTTCGTGGCGTACAGCAACGATTCCACGCCCGTGGGGTCGCCGAGGGCTACATCACCGCGGTGGACGACGTGAGCTTCAGCCTGGCCGCGTCACCGCCGCAGATCGTCAGCCTGGTCGGCCAGAGCGGCAGCGGGAAGAGCACGATCGCCCGCAACGTGCTCGGCCTGCAGAAGCCCACGGCCGGATCCGTGCTGTACGGCGGGAAGGACATCTTCAAGCTGAGCCGGGCCGAGTACGACGAGTACCGGCGCGACGTACAACCGGTGTTCCAGGACCCGTACGCGATCTTCAACCCGTTCTACCGGGTCGATCGCGTGCTCTGGAAGGCGGTGAAGAAGTTCAAGCTGGCGGACACCCGGGCCAAGGGCCTCGAGCTGATCGAGGAGTCGCTGCGAGCGGTCCGGCTGGAGCCGGAGAACGTACTCGGGCGGTACCCGCACCAGCTCTCCGGCGGCCAGCGCCAGCGCATCATGCTGGCCCGGGTCCACATGCTGCGCCCGTCGTTCATCATCGCGGACGAGCCGGTGTCGATGCTGGACGCCCAGGTGCGCAGGCACTTCCTGGACATCCTGCTCGACTTCCAGACCGAGCACGGGATGACGACCCTGTTCATCACCCACGACCTGTCCACGGTGTACTACCTCGGCGGCGAGGTCATGGTCATCACCAAGGGCCAGATCGTCGAACGCGGCCCGGTCTCCACGGTGATGCACGAGCCCTCCCACCCGTACACCAAGCTCCTCCTCGACTCCATCCCCCAACCCGACCCCGACCAACGCTGGACCACCCGCATCGCCGTCGACGAACTGGAACGCGTCGACGACGCGAACCCCGCCGCCGACACCAAGCCGGAAGCCCCGATCCTGTAGATCGGGGCTCCGGCTCCGGCCGTCAAACGGTCTTGATGGCGGGGTCGCTCAGGCTGGGCGTGCCGGTTTCTACGTGGCCGGCCAGGCGGCGGAGGTAGGTGGTGTCGGTGGGGGTGGTGATCGAGACGTCGTACCAGCCGCTCGTGGTGGTGATGGTGCGGGTGGTGGTGCCCTTGGGTAGGTCGAGGGTTTGGGTGGTGCCGGCGTACGTGTTGGTGATCGTGATGCGGCGGGCGGTGTCGGACTTGAGGGTGAGTACGACGTTGCCCGTGGTGGCGTTCTCGCGGGCGGTGAGTTCCAGGCCGGTGGCGGGCTTGCCCTTGAAGGTGCGGAGGAAGCCGTTCGGGCCGTGGACGGTGAGGTCGGTGACGCCGCCGGAGTAGATCGGGTTCCAGCTGTCGGCGACGGTCTTGCCGGCCTCGGTGGTGTACGTCCACGGGCCGTCGGTGCGGTTCGCGGACGTGATCAGGAACTGCGCGCCGGCCCGCGCCCCGGAGCTGAACGTCAGCCGGTACTTGCTGTCGGCAACGGCTCCGTCGACGACCGGTGCGTAGGGCAACGGCCGGGTACGGCGGCGGCCGCGTTCCTGCGCCGGGACCTTGCCGACCGCGGGCGGCGTCGGCACGTAGTCCGGGTGCCGCTTGTTGTCCGGCGGCTCGTACGCGCTGGTGTCCGGGAGAGTGGCCGGCCGCGTCGCCGCCGTACCGAAGTCGAACGCCGATGTCAGGTCGCCGCAGATCGCCCGCCGCCACGGCGAGATGTTCGGTTCGTGGACGCCGAAACGGGACTCCATGAAGCGGATGATCGACGTGTGGTCGAACACCTCGGAGCAGGTGTAGCCGCCGGTGCTCCACGGCGACACCACGAGCATCGGCACCCGCTGGCCGAGACCGTAGGCGCCGTGCGCGGCCTTCGACCCGGTGTACAGATCGGGGTTCGGATCGACCGTCGACAGGCCCTGGTTGGCATCCATCGGCGGGTACGGCGGTACGACGTGGTCGAAGAAGCCGTCGTTCTCGTCGTAGGTGATGAACAGCGCGGTCTTGCTCCACACCTCGGGGTTCGCGGTGAGCGCGTCGAGGACCTGGGAGATGTACCAGGCGCCGTAGTTGGCCGGCCAGTTCGGGTGCTCGGTGAACGCCTCGGGCGCCGCGATCCAGGAGATCTTCGGCAGCCGGTTGTTCTTCACGTCGGCGGCGAGCTGCGCGAACAGGCTCTCGCCGGCCTTCGCGTTCGTGCCGGTGCGGGCCTTGTCGTACAACGGGTTCCCGGGCTGCGCGGTGCGGTACTTGTTGAAGTACAGCAGCGAGTTGTCGCCGTAGTTCCCGCGGTACGCGTCGTCGATCCAGCCCCACCCGTGGTCGCCGTCCAGGCCGTCACCGATGTCCTGGTAGATCTTCCACGACACACCGGCCTGCTCGAGCCGTTCCGGGTACGTCGTCCAGCCGTAGCCGGCCTCGTCGTTGCCGAGGACCGGCCCGCCGCCGGTGCCGTCGTTACCTGTGTAGCCGGTCCACATGTAGTAACGGTTCGGGTCGGTGGAGCCCATGAACGAGCAGTGGTATGCGTCGCACAGCGTGAACTTGTCCGCGAGCGCGTAGTGGAACGGGATGTCCTCGCGGGTCAGGTACGCCATCGTGGTCGACGTCTTCGCAGGGATCCACTGGTCGTACTTGCCGTTGTTCACCGCCAGGTGCGCGTCCGACCAGCTGTGCGCGAGGTCCTGGATGAACTGCATCCCGAGGTTGTCCGCCTCGGGCCGGAACGGCAAGATCTCCTTGCCGAGGGCACTCTTCTGGTACCACACCGGCTTGCCGCTCGGCAGCGTGACGGGTCGCGGATCACCGAACCCGCGGACACCGCTCAGGCTGCCGAAGTAGTGGTCGAACGACCGATTCTCCTGCATCAGGACGACGATGTGCTCGACGTCCTGGATACTGCCGAACCGGCGGTGCGCGGGGATCGCGGCGGCCTGCTCGATGCTGTTCGCCATCGCGGCGAAAGCGGCCGACGCTCCGGCCATCTGCAGGAACCTACGACGATTGATATCTGGCATGCGAGTCTCCTAACGGGGCGGATGGAGTCTGTGTCACCAGTACTGCGTCGCAGGCACCCTAGTCTGAACGTTTAACCGACGGAAGATGAGAGCTTCGTGAACCAGGTCTGGTACGTCGCCTACGGGTCCAACCTCGCCCTCGAACGCTTCAGCTGCTACCTGTACGGCGGCCGGCCGCGTGGTGGCGCCCGTGTGTACCCGGGCTGCCGCGACGTGACCCCGCCCGCACAGCTCGCGGCCGTGACAGCGCCAGGAGGACTGGTGTTCGCCGGTGCGTCGAAGGTGTGGGGCGGTGGCTCGGCCTTCTACAACGCAGCCGCACCCACGCAGCTCGCCGGCCGCGCCTACCTCCTCACCTTGGACCAGCTGGCAGACGTGGCGGCCCAGGAGATGTGGCGCGAGCCGGGCGGTGCCTACGCGCTGGAGCTCGCGACCCTCCTGCCGCAGGTCGCCGAGATCCACTCCGCCGGCCCGGGCCGCTACGAGACCGTAGTACGACTGGGGGAGCTGGACGGCCTGCCAATGTTCACCGTCACGCACGGCACAGTCGCCGAGCTCGAACCAGTCGCGCCCACGGCGTCGTACCTGCAATGGATAGCCACCGGCCTGGTTGAGGCCCACCGTTGGTCGCGCCAGCAGGTGGTCGACTACCTGCAGGCGGCGCCGGGTGTCCAACTCGGCTGGACGCCCGGCGCGCTGCGATCAGTGCTTGACGGCGATGCAGGTGGCGGTGGCTGACTTGGTGGGGTCGCTTTCGGAGGTGGCAGTGAGGGTGATCTTGGCGAGTGGGCCGGTGCCGGCCTTCGTGTAGACGGGGACCGTGACCTGCTGGCCCGCGTCCGCGGTGGCTAGCGCGTTGGGCAGGGCGATCGGCCAGCCGTTGGACTTCGCGGACAGGCGGTAGACATCGCCCTTGACGTACTGCGTGATGTCCTCCGGTCCAGCGGACGTACCCGGCTTGCCCGTGTTGGTGAGGCTGAAGTTGCAGGTTTGGACGCCGCTGCGATCCGGCTTCGCGACCGTCGGCAGCAGCCGTACGCCGCGTTTCTGCGCGCCGGCGCCGTCGAGCGAGCGGATCGCGACCGTGTACGACAGCTCACCCTTCGCGTTGCGGTGCACGTTGGTGATGTAGAAGTGCAGGCGGTTCGCGGTGTCGGTGTACTCGTACTCGCTGCCGGAGTTCGTGCCGGCGTGGAACAGCGCGTCGGACAACTGCCGGTAGTCGCCGATCGTGATCGGGACCTTCGTGCCGTCAGGCAGCACGTAGTCGGTCAGGTTGATGTCCTGCGGGTTCGAGTCGACGACCCACTCGAACGGCGCACGGTCCTGGTTCTTGGTCTTCGCGAGCAGTACGCCGGCGTCAGGCGTGAACGAGTCGGTGCCCATCCGGTCCACGACCTCGACCGTGTAGTTCTGGTACCCGCGGCCGTCGCAGAGCGGATCCTTCGTCGCGTCGCACGGCGCATCGAGATCGCCCGCGCCGCCGAGCTCGATGTTGATCCCGGACAGGTCCTTGGCGCCCGGGTTCACGCTGCGCGCCTTGACGTTCGCGGTCACCACACCTGACGTCGCGAGGGCCTCGCGGGAGAGTCTGAGCACGTTCTGCTCGTCGACCATCTCCAGCTTGATCTTGTTGCGCAGCATGTGTTGCGCGCCCATCGACGCCCCGCCGGTCGCGGGGATCATCCACCGGCTGTGCGGGCCGCCCGGGCCGTTGAAGCTGCCCCGGCTGAGCATCTCCCAGATGCCCGTGTACGCGCGTCTCGGCGGGACGCCGTACGGGTTGTTGTAGTTGTCGCCGATGCCGAGGATGTGGCTGAACTCGTGCGCGAACACCGCCATCCCGGAGCTCTCCGCCTGGGTGGACGAGCCGCCGCCGGCGTTCGGCCAGATCGACGAGCCGGCCGCCCACGACGTCCAGTCGACGTACCGGGTCTCGGACCAGTTGCGCTGCGCGGGATCCGGCCCGCCGAACTCCTCGGTGACGTCCTCCTTGGTCGGGAACTTCATCATCCCGAACTCCTGCCAGGTCGACGACTCGTCCTGACCGGCGCTGAGGAAGAACACGAAGTCGTACCCGGCCGGTACGTCGGGACCTTGGTCGGCGACCCACGCGGCGCGGCCGTCGGTGCGGATGTCCTTCGAGCAGTCGTCACCGGCCGGGCAGTCCTCGTCGCTCTGGAACTCCATCGCGTACTCGTGCGACTTGCCCGGCATCCGGTACGGCCCGAACGCGGTGAGGTCGACGCCGTACCGGCCGCCGGAGTCCTCCATCCAGTATTCGTGCAGCGTGTGACCGTGGTTCAGCGGCTCCGGAGTGTTCAGGAAGTTCTTGTAGAACTGCGCGGTCTGATCCCGCGGTACGCCGTTCGCCGCGGCACTCGGATTGCCGAACACGGTCGAACCCTTGGGCTTGGTGATGACGAAGTCCTGGTTCGGGTAGTCGAGCAACACGAGCGCGCCTTTGAAGGTCCGCTCGGACCCCTTCACCGCCGGATCGGCCCAGTTGGTGCCGGGCGGTTTGACGTAGTCGTCCCACGTCATGTGGTCCGGGTTCTCCCAGTTCTGCGGGTCGATCGGCCCCGGCAACCCGCTCGACAGCGTCTTCGCGACCCGCGTATCCGGCCCCGACTCCTGCCAGGGCTGCTTCTGCGGCCAGTGCGGGTACTGCCAGGCGTTCACAGGATCCGGGGGAGCGCCCGGCGCGGCAAGCGCCATCGAAGGCACCGAAACGACGGCCAGCACTGCAACCAGCCGCACAACACGACGAAACTTCCGTTGCTCAGACACGGGCGGGCATCCGATCAAAGAGGCGGGACAACGGGGCAAGCCATGAGCATGCCCCTTAGACACCCGTGACACAACAGGAAACGGCGCGCTCTCCGGACGGCGACATCTTCAGGAAGACTGTATACCGTATGCTGACGTCTACTGGTTCTGGATGGAGGTAGCCGATGTACTCAGTCACCGATCCGGCGTGTGGGGTGTTGGTGGAGGAAGTGGCGAACTCGACGGAGGAGGAGGTGCGGGGGGCGATCGGGCGGGTGTCTGCGGCGTACCCGGAGTGGCGGCGGCGGGCCGTGGGGGAGCGGGCGGGGATCGTGGCGCGGGCGGCGGAGCTGTTTGCGGAGCGGGCCGGGGAGTTGGCCGCGATCATGACGCTCGAGATGGGGAAGCGGGTCAACGAGGGCCTGGGTGAGGTCGGCATCGTGGTCGACATCTTCCGGTACTACGCGGATCATGGACCGGCGTTGCTCGCGGACGAACCGATCGATCTCAGGGACGGGAAGGCCGTCATCACTAAAGGGCCGATCGGGGCGTTGCTCGGGATCATGCCCTGGAACTTCCCGTGCTACCAGGTGGCCCGGTTCGTCGCGCCGAACCTGGTCCTCGGGAACACGATCCTGCTCAAACACGCCTCGATCTGCCCGCGGTCGGCACGCGCGATCGAGGAGATCCTGCACGCGGCCGGCGTACCAGAGGACGTCTATGTGAACACGTTCGCGTCGAGCCGGCAGATCCCCGCGATCCTCGCCGACCCGCGGATCGCCGGCGTCTCGCTGACCGGCAGCGAGCAGGCCGGGATCTCGGTTGCCGCCGAGGCCGGGAAGAACCTGAAGAAGACCGTCCTCGAACTCGGCGGCTCCGACCCGCTGATCATCCTCGACACCGACGACCTGGACGAGACCGTCAACGCCACCGCGACCGCGCGGATGCGGAACTGCGGCCAGTCCTGCAACGCCCCGAAGCGGATGATCGTCCTGGCCGATCTGTACGACGAGTACGTCGACCGGCTGACCAAGCGCGTCACGGAGTACTACGTCCCCGGCGACCCGGCCGATCCCGCGACGAAGCTCCCGCCGCTCGCCTCGGCCGCCGCCGCGGACGAGGTCGCCGCCCAGGTCGCGAAGGCGGTCGAACAGGGCGCGACGCTGCGCGCCGGCGGTCACCGGATCACGCCCGGCGCCTACCTCGAAGCCACCGTCCTCACCGATGTCACGCCGGAGATGGACGCGTACTACGAGGAGATCTTCGGCCCGGTCGTGATCGTCTTCAAAGCAACGAATGAGGACCACGCGGTAGAGCTCGCCAACGACACACCGTTCGGCCTCGGCGCGTCGGTCTGGGGTACCGACCCCGACCGCAACCGCCGCATCGCCGACCGCATCGACGCCGGCATGGTGTATCTGAACCGCGCCGGCGGCTCCCAGGCCGACCTCCCGTTCGGCGGCATCAAACGCTCCGGCCTCGGCCGCGAACTCGGCGCGGCCGGCATCGAGGAATTCATGAACAAGAAGTCCATCCGGCTCGGGTGACAGGAACCGGTCAGTGCGCTGCGGGTGGTGGGGAACGACGTCACAGTGAGTGGTGACACTTCGTGACTGAGAGCGATACAGATGACCTACCAGCAGTTGCCGCCCCCGCCTCCGCAGGGCACGCCGTACCCGGGACGTCCGCCGAAGCGGCTCCGGCCGCACGATCCACTGGCTGTTGCCCTGGGCAACGCCTCGTTGCTCGGCCTCGGCTACTTCCTGATCCGCCGCTGGTTCTTCGGCCTCCTCGGCCTCGCCGGTACGGCGGCACTCCTCGTCCTCATGTACCAGCGCAAGGACACGGCGTACCAGTTCGGCCTGCTGGGGTGGGGACTGCTGCAGGTGCTGCACGGCCTGTTCCTGGCGACTCGGCCGCCGGAGCGGACGGCGAGTATCCCGAAGCGGATCGTCGCGGCTGTGGTGACGCTTGCGGTCATCACCTCAGGCGTGGTGCTCAAGCGCGGTGCCGCCGAGGTCGCCGACAAGGTGACCGCGGCGCGGCGGGCCGGCGACTGCGCGAAGGTCGTGCAGGCGCAGGACAAGGTCTGGTTCGGCGATCGGCTCGTTGCCGGGCAGGACATGGACCGCGGTGACGGCGACGTAGAGATCTGCGGGACGCTGGATACGGCGAAGGGGCATCTCACGAGAGCCGCAGAACTGGGTGAGGTGGCCTCGCTCAAGGACGGTTACGCGGTGCTCGGCACGATCGCCTCCGACCCGCGGCAGCAGGCGACCGCGGGTGCTGTGATGGATCGGTTCGTCAAAGACCTGCAGGGGATGCAGCCGTGCGCGCTGATCACGATGACGGAGTGGCTGCGCACCCGCAATCTGTCCAAGAACCTGCTCGACCGCGCCAACGCCGTCATACCCCGGATCGAGCCGAACGCTTTGCTGGCCTGCGCCAACGACTACGCATCACGCGCGACCTGGGTGACCGCGCGCGCGATGTACCAGCGGCTCGTCACGACGTACCCCAAGGCCAAGCAGGCGGTACGGGCGCGCGCCGGACTCGTGAAGGCCACGCTGGCGATCGAGCTGGACAACGTCCGGAGCCTGGTGTCGACCGGCGGGTACTGCTCGACGCCGGCGAAGTACAGCGGGGCGAAGCCGTACCACCGCGGCTTCAACCCGGCGATCTTCCTCGGCGACGGCTCCCAGTACGCCGATCAGTTGCCGGCCGCGTGGTCGATCGACGACCCGTACCGGGCGACCGTCGTCGTGTGCACCGAGACGCCGGGGATGGGCGCGGCGGTGCAGACCTGCCCGTACGTACCGGAGTCGAATCCGTACGGGGGAGAGGTCAGCTACGTGACGTTCCGCAAGGTCACGGTCCCGGCCAAGGTGTACGAGCTGCGCAGCGGGCGGCTGGTGCTGTCGACCACCGTGCAGATGTCGGGGGAGGCCTGCCCGTACCGCCTGAGCTCCAGCAGTACGGAGGAAGAGAGCGTGACCCCGAGCGACGCGCAGGTCCAGGCGGCGTTCCGGCCCCTCGTGGTGCGCCCCTGAACGGCGCATACTGACGGCACCCAGGGAGCTCGTGTCGAGGGGGCCGAGGATGACCGTGCCCGGTGGCTACTCCATCAAGACCTATCGGTACCTGCGGATGGCGATGCCGGCGATGATCGTCCTGCTCGCCGCCGCGCTGGTGATCGAGTGGGCGAAGACCGATCCGCACTGCCTGCAGACGTCGATCAGCGCGTACTACTACACGCCGGTTCGCGCGATCTTCGTCGGCACGCTGATCACCATCGGCGTCTGCATGGTCGTGCTGAAGGGCAACACGGAGCCGGAGGACATCCTGCTCAACGTGGCGGGCATCCTGGCCCCGGTCGTCGCGCTCGTGCCGACGCCGGGACAGGGCGCGTGCCACTCGGTACCGGTCGCGCTCGGCGACGCGGCCGCGAACGTCGCGAACAACATGCTCGCGCTGTTCGTGGTCGGCGTACCGTGCCTGCTGCTGACCGCGGTCTTCATCGCCCGGGACCGGATCCGGCAGCCGGCCGGGTGGACGCCGATGTACGTGCTCGGTCTCGCGGTCGCGGTGGTGATCTTCGGCGGTGGGCTGGCGTGGTTCCTCGTCGAGCGGTCCGGGTTCATCGGCAACGCGCACTACGCGGCCGCGATCGTGATGTTCGGATGCATCGTCGCGGTCGTGCTGCTCAACGCGGAGCAGTTCCGGCGCAAGCAACGCAAGCACGCGGTCCCGCATTCACCGGCGAACCGGTACTCCGTGATCGCGGTCGCGATGGTCGTCGTACCGCTGGTGATGTTCGGCTGGAGGAAGCTGTTCGGCTGGGACCACGCGGTGCTCTGGATCGAGGGCACGCTGATCCTGCTGTTCGCGGCCTTCTGGATCAGCCAGACGCAGGAGCTGTGGAACGACGGGATCCGTCAGGAGTTGCCGCGGTCGCAGGCCACCCCGTCACCGTTGCGATCGAGCGCCGCCGAGTAGCCCGGATCCCCGCGCCGCAGCGGCGCCTTACCCGCCGCGCGAGCCTCCGCGCAGCTCCGGAACACGACCGCGGTGGTGGTCGGCGTTGGTGTCGGTACGGCGGTGGGCGTCGGAGCCGGTGTGGTCGGCGCCGGGGTGGTAGGCGTCGGCGTCTCGGACTCCGTCGGCGTTGGCGTCGGTGTGGGCGTTGGTGTCGGTGTCCGGACGACAGCCCGTGCGGGTTGCTCGGTATGGCGGGTCGGGGCCTGTGGCGTCGCCGTCGTCGCGGGCGCGCTGGGCCGGAACACCGGTGCCGTACTCGTCGATTCCCCACCGCGGCCGAACGGGCTCAGCAACACGAGCACCATCAGCGCCACGGGGATCGCGACGATCGCCGCAGCCGCCAGCGGACGTGGTCCCCCGTACCTCCCGATCGGTCCGCGAACCGGTCGTCCATGCTTGTCGACCCAGAACGTCCATCCGTCCGGTGCGGCCGGCCACGACTTCGGCGGCTGCCACCGTCGCGGTGGCCGCCAGTCCGGGGTCGGCGGGTCGGGCCACTCCGGCGGCTTATTGAACTGCCTCACTCCATCCCTCCCAGCAGCACCCTAGCCACCCTGCTGCGAAGAGAAACCTCCACCCGCCGAATCGCCTGTAGTTCATACGCTTGTCCCGCACTGAGTGCTAAGTCTCGTTGACAGACTCAGGTGGGCGGTGTGACGCTCGGTCCATGACGGAAACTCAGCAGGCGGCGCGGAGCCGGACGTTCACCTGGACCGACCCGGCCGAGACCGCGGCGCAGGTCGGTGGCTCGACCGGGCTGGAGATGCTGCAGGCGATGCGGGACGGGCGAATCCCGGCGCCGCCGATCCTGCAACTGGTCGGAGCGACCGGGTTCGAGCCCGAGGAAGGCAAGGTCACGGTGTTCATGCCGGCTGCCGAGTTCCACTACAACCCGCTCGGCACGGTGCACGGCGGCGTCATCGCGACACTGCTCGACACCGCCGCCGGCTGCACCGTCCACTCGACGCTGCCGGCCGGCGTCGGCTACACGTCACTCGACCTGATGACCCGCTTCATCAAGCCGGTCACGATCGACTCGGGCGTGCTGCGCTGCGAGGGCGGGATCATCAGCCGCGGTCGTCGTACGGCGGTCGCCGAGGCCCACCTGTACGACGAACGCGGCAAACTCCTCGCCCACGCAACCTCGAACTGCCTGCTCTTCGACCTACCGCCTCAGGCTTGAGGGTGTCTGATCCGCGAGCAGCTTCTCCGAAGCGACCAGCCGGACGCAGGTGGCAAGGCCGGTGATCGCCGCCTCGACCTCGGGCAGCTCCGGGTACGTCGGTGCGATCCGGATGACCTGGTCCGTCGGGTCGTCGCCGTACGGGTGCGTGGCGCCGGCCGGTGTGATCGCGATCCCGGCCGCCTTCGCCTTGGCGACCACCTCGCGGGCGCAGCCCTCAGGGACCTGCAGGCTGACGAAGTAACCGCCTGCCGGCGCCGTCCAGGACGCGAGGCCGGTGCCGCCGAGCTCGGCGGTGAGGATCTTGTCGACCGCGTCGAACTTCGGCCGGATCAGCGCGGCCAGCGTCCGCATGTGCTCGCGCAGGCCGTCGGCGTCGCGGAGGAACTGCACGTGCCGGAGCTGGTTGATCTTGTCCGGCCCGATGCTCCGCTTCACCGTGTGGCTCAGCCACCACTCGATGTTCGCCGGTGAGGACCCGAAGAACGCGACGCCGGCGCCGGCGAAGGTGATCTTCGAGCTCGACCCGAACACGAACGCCCGGTCCGGGTGCCCGTTC
This sequence comes from Kribbella sp. C-35, assembly GCF_046549195.1. Lineage (NCBI taxonomy): Bacteria > Bacillati > Actinomycetota > Actinomycetes > Propionibacteriales > Kribbellaceae > Kribbella > Kribbella sp. C-35. The sequence goes on along the minus strand of NZ_JAJPWG010000005.1, from coordinate 476,870 downwards.
GCGTCGCACAAAGCAAGGATGTCGGCGAGCTGCGCGGGGGAGTCGGTCAGGTGATGTACGGCGTACGCGTTGTCCCAGAAGATCCGGAAGTCCGGCGCCGCGGTCTCCATCGCGGCGAGCCGCCGGACGGTCTCGTCGGAGTACACCGTGCCGTCCGGGTTGCTGTACTTCGGCACGCACCAGATGCCCTTGATCGCGGCGTCCTCGGCGACCAGCCGCTCGACGACATCCATGTCGGGACCCTCGGGCGTCATCGGCACCGGGATCATCTTGATCCCGTACCGCTCGCAGATCCCGAAGTGCCGGTCGTACCCCGGAACCGGGCAGAGGAACGCCAGCCCTTCGACGTCGGCCCACCGCCGCTCGGCGCCCGGAACCTTCCCGAGCAGCGCGTACACGATCGCGTCGTGCATCAGCTCGAGGCTCGAGTTCCCGGCCGCGAGCAGCTGCTCGACAGGCACCTGCAGGTCCTCGGCGAAGATCGCCCGTACCTCCGGCAGCCCGTTGAGCCCGCCGTAGTTCCGCAGATCCGTCCCGTCCGCGGACACCGGATCCCCGCTCAGCGCCAGCACGCCGTTCGCCGCATCCAGCTGCTTGGGCGACGGCTTCCCCCGCGTCAGATCCAGCTTCAGCCCCTTCGCCACCAGCGCTTCGTAGTCCTGGCGCGCACGCTCAACCTGGGCAGTCAGCTCATCGACACTCACGGGGGAGTCCTTTCACAAGTACTAGGTGTTGACCCCCAGCCTAGTGATCACCCGACGGAGCGCAGAAACAGGGACTGGCCTGTGTCGGTCTTGGTGGCGTCTACGCCGCCGGACTTCGTGAAGCCGTCTTGTTCGTGACCGGCCCAGTCGGCGATCGGTTTGGTGCTCTGGGTGAGGTGCTGGTACGTCGTTCCGTTCCAGCCGAACTGGTAGATCGTGTGGGCGTTGGCGAGGTACGGCTGGTACGGACCGGCCGCCTTTGCCTGCTTCGTCAGGGTGTTGTTGAAGAAGACGTTCTGCGGGCCGGTCGCGCCGGACCACTTGACGGCCTTCTGGCCGGCGCCCCACCAGATCGGGTACCAGGTGGAGTCGTCCTTCTGCTCGCCGCCCTCGCCGCCGCAGTTCGACTTGCAGTTCGCGGAGCGGTGCTCGTACGGGACGTGCACCGTGTTCAGTTCGAACAGGTTGCGGCGTTCCCAGCCGCCGTGCAGGTTCAGGTCCGAGTCCAGGTCGTTGCCGATGACAACATTGCCGGAGGCGGACCATTGCAGCGTGAGGTGGCGCAGGCCGCGGGAGATGTTGCCGGCGTACACCGAGTCCCAGACCCGTGAGCCGCGCAGGTACCCGTTGCCGCCCTTGCCCTTGTTCCACGCGCCGTCGAAGACGTTGTCCTGGATCTGCAGGTTCTTCGCCTCCTCGGTGACGATCGCGTGCGAGCCGGTCATCGTGGTCCGGATGCCGCGCACCCACGAGTTCACCGCCCACTTCAGCACGACGCCGTGCATCTCGTCCGCCGGCGCGAGGTTGCCGTAGTTGTGAACAGCGTCCGCGGCCTTGGCATCGACCGGCTGGGTGAGCGAGAAGTTCTCCAGCCCGACCCCGAGCACCGGATCGACGAGCGGCGACAGCTTCGACGCATACGACTTGTTCTCGATCTTCTCCGACCCGTCCGAGGTCGAGTCGACCGGTACGTCGTACTCCAGCGGCTTGTCGATCGTGATGGTGTGCTGTGCCTCGTCGACGGCCTTGACGGTGAAGATCTGCTGCCGCATGTGCAGGTTCTGCAACTCGTGCTCGGTCGGCAGCGCCTGCTGCTGCTCGTAGAACTTCATCGTGTTCGCGGCCCGCACGTTCACGTACCCGCCGGGCTTCACGGTGTCGAGCTTCGCCTTCTCGTCGAGGTAGATCACCGTGTCACCGGCCTTCGCGGAGAACCCGGCGCCACCGGGCTTCTCGCGCAGCTTCAGGCCCGCCTTCCAGTGCACGTTGACCGTGCCCTCGAAGAGATCCTTGCGGTTCGCGGGCGCCTTCTCGTACGCCTCCTGGTAGTCCGGATCGACGCCCCGGCTCTGCACCCGGAACAACCCGCGACCCGGCCACAGCCAGCCGCCGGTGCCGTCCTCGAACTCCATCCCGTCCTCGTCCCAGTCGCCGCCGTCCTTGGTGAGCGCGTCGTACCGGGTGTTCTCGTCCGGACGGAACACAAACCGGGTCTTGTCGGCGCCGGCGCCGCGGATGATCAGGTAGTCGGCGTCGACGCCGAGCTGTTTCGACACATCGAGCTGACCCGCGGGCAGCTCGATCAGCGACAGCTTGTCGTACGACGCCTGCTCCGAGCAGCCCGTCCGGATCGCGTCGATCGCCTTCTGGAGACCGTCGGAGTCGTCCTTCGAGTCGTCCGGTGTCACGCCGTACTCGCTCGCCAGCCGGTCCGCGCCGATCGTGCACTTCTGGTCGGGGTTGACCTTCGCGTCATCGGGCAGGCCGGCGCCTTCGCGGTACCCGGCCTTGCTCCAGTCCGGGAGACCGGGGATCGGTGCCCGACGGTTCGTTGCGGACAGGTTCAGTTTGGGCAGCTTGGCGGTGACCGGGGCCGCGCTCGGGACCGGCGCCGTACCGCTCGCGGACGACGGCTCGTCCCTCGTCAGGAGGACCACGATCACCGTGGCGATCAACGCCCCGAGGACGAAACCGATCAGACCTGTGACCGCGAGCTTGCGACGCCGCACACCCTCACCCCTCGTTCGGTTTGCACCCTGAACGGTAGGCGAGAACCAGGGTCAGCCGCGCCTGCACTTGGGGTAGCGCGGATCCCACGGCATGCAGGTCGGGAGCCCGGGCGGCGGCTTGATGGTCGGCGGCGTCACGGGTGGCGTCGGCGGGGTGACCGGCGGTGTCGGCGGCAGGGCCTTGCTGCCGTTGGAGATGTACAGCAGGACCGTCGCGCCGTCGGGCGCGCCGTCCTCCTGCCGCGGATTCGTCCAGGCGACCGTGCCGGCCGGCGCGTCCGAGTCGACCTGCGGGCCGTGACTCATCTGCACCTTGAAGCCCATCGACAGCAGCTTCGCGGCCGCGTCCGCGGGCGTCATGCCCTTCAGGTACGGCAGGTCCTTCACCTTGCCGCGGATGATGATGTCGTCCGGCTTCACGAACTTGGTGGTCGGCAACCCCTGCAACGCACCCTGCATCGCGGCCTCCCAGATCGGTCCGGCGGTGCCGGAACCCGAGGCGTCCCTGAGCTCCTTGCCGTTGAAGATCTGGTCGATCAGGTTCTCCGCCGGCGGGTCGGCGTCGGCGACCACGGACGCGGCCGCGAGCTTCGACGAGTACCCGGAGAACCAGACGGCCTGGTTCTCCTGGATGGTGCCTGTCTTGCCGGCCAGGTCGCTGTTCCCGAACTTCAGCTTGGCGCCGGTACCGCCCTTCGCCATCACCTGCTGCAGCACGTAGTTGACACCGTCCGCGACGCCCGGCGACAGCACCCGGTGGCAGTTCGGGCCGGGCGTCGGGATCGCCTTGCCGGTCTTCAGCGAGGTGATCGACGTGACGATCTGCGGGTTGCAGTACATGCCGCGGGCGGCGAACGTCGCGTACGCGTTGGACAGCATCAGCGGCGTGATCAAACCCGCCGAGCCGAGCGTGAACGAGACCACCTGCTGCAGCGGTTTCAGCGTCTGCGCGTCGAACATGCCGAGCTGGGAGGCGATCGTGGTGATCGGGCAGAGACCGATCTGCTGGGACAACTGCAGGAAGTACGTGTTGGTCGAGGCACGGGCCGCGTCGACCATCGACGGGTCGAGGACGGTCTTCGTGGAGTTCTTCGGGTTGTACGAGTCGACCGAGATCGGGCCGTTACAGGTACTGAAGTTCTGGCCGCCGAGGCTGATCGTCTGCGGCGAGCGGATCCGGTACGTCGTCGGCACGCCCTTGCCGATCGCGGCGGCGATCGTGAACGCCTTCATCGTCGACCCGTTCTGGAACCCGCCGAACCCGCCGGCGTAGGACTTCTCGACGTTGTAGTTGTACGCCGTCTGCCCCTTCTTCGCGCCGTACGGGCGGCTCTGCGCCATCGCCTTCACCAGACCGGTGCCCGGCTCGACCATCGTGATCGCGGCGACGGCTTGGTCGCCGGCCTTCGAATGCTGCGCGATCGCGGACTGGGCGGCGGCCTGCGTCTTCCTGTCCAGCGAGGTCTTGATCACCAGGCCGGCGGTCTCGATGTAGTTCTCGCGTTCCTCCGGCGTCTTGCCGAACGCACTGTTCGCCTTGAGCTTGGAGACGACGTACTCGCAGAAGAACGGGTACGTCGAGTTCGCGCAGCCGCTCGGGATCACGCGGACCTTCTTGGGGTCGATCACCGGGGTCTTGATCGCGTCCCGGGCCTCCTTGGCGGTGATGATGTTCAGCTCGTTCATCCGGCGCAGGACGACGTCGCGACGGGCCTTCGCGCGCAGCGGGCTGTCGATCGGGTCGTACCCGGTCGGGTTCTTCACCAGGCCGGCCAGCATCGCGGCCTGCGGCAGGTTCAGCTTGGCGGCGTGGACGCCGAAGTAGTGCATCGCCGCGGCCTCGACGCCGTACGAACGGTCACCGAAGAAGGCCAGGTTCAGGTAGCGGTTCAGGATCTCCGTCTTCGGGATCTCCTTCTCGACCGCGATCGCGTAGCGCAGCTCGGCGATCTTCCGCTCGTAGGTCTCGGCGGTGGCGTCCTTGACCTCTTCTGGCGTGCGGGCCTTGTTGATCAGGCTCAGCTTCACGTACTGCTGGGTGATGCTCGAGCCGCCCTGGGAGACCCCGCCGGACGACTGGTTGCGCAGCAGCGCGCGCAGGGTGCCTTTGAAGTCCAGCGCGCCGTGTTCGTAGAACCGGTCGTCCTCGATCGCGACGATCGCCTTCAGCATCACGGGGCTGATCGCCTTCAGCGAGACCGGCGTCCGGTTCTGCTGGTACAGCGTCGCGATGACCTTGCCGTCCGCGGCCTGGATGATCGACTTCTGCGCAAGCGGCGCCGTCTGCAGGTCCTGGGGCAGGAACTGCACCGTCTCGTGCGCCTTGGCCGTAGTCACGCCGGCCAGCCCGGCGAAGGGGAGGGCCAGACCGGCGGTCAACGCTCCAGCGAGCGCGCTGACCACGAGGAACACGAACACGGACCACACGACATTGGGCCGCTTGGCCCGCCGCTCGCCTCTGTGCATGGTTGGGCAGATTACGTGAGGAGAGTGCTTTCCGGGAGTCTCCTCGTTACGGAATTTACACATTAGCCCAACGATCTCACCGTCAGTAACCAAACCTTCACTACCCGACGATCATCCCAGCCCCCAACCAACCCTCGGATCTGCACCGGTCCGTAGGCTGGACGCTATGGACCACCGAGCCGAGATCAAGGAGTTCCTCAGCTCCCGCCGCGCCCGGCTCACTCCCGAGCGTGCCGGCCTGCCGGCGTACGGCGGCAACCGTCGCGTGAAAGGGCTGCGGCGCGAAGAGGTCGCCCTGCTGGCCGGCGTCTCGGTGGACTACTACGTGCGGATGGAGCGCGGGAACCTGGCCGGCGCGTCCGGCGGCGTTCTGGAGGCGCTCGCCCGGGCGTTGCAGCTGGACGAGGCCGAGCGCGACCATCTGTTCACGCTCGCCCGCGAGTCGGACGCCACTCCGGTACGTCGACGCGCGGCGACGAAAGGTATTCGCCCGGCCCTGCAACAGGTCCTCGACACGATCACCGACGCGCCGGCGTGGATCCGGAACGGCCACCTGGACATCCTCGCGGCGAACCAGCTGTCGCGGGCGCTGTACGCCTCGATGTTCGCCGACCCGCGTCGGCCGGCGAACACCGCCCGGTTCACGTTCCTGGATCCGGCCTCGCAGGAGTTCTTCGTGGACTGGGAGCGGGCCGCCGACGACATCGCCGCCGTACTGCGGCTGCAAGCGGGCAAGAACCCTCACGACAAGGCGCTCAGTGATCTGATCGGTGAGCTGTCCACCCGCAGCGAGACGTTCCGGGCACGCTGGGCCGACCACAACGTCCGCTTCCACCGCTCGGGTCGCAAGAAGCTGCACCACCCGGTCGTCGGCGACCTCGAGATCGACTTCGAGGCCATGGAATTCCCGTCCGACCCCGGCCTCACCCTGATCGTCTACACCGCCCCAGCCACCTCGCCGACCGCGGACGCCTTCAAACTACTCGCCAGCTGGTCCGCCACCCAAGAACCACGGAGTATGTCGTACCTGAGTGAGCACGTCCGGGAGGTTGCCGATGATTGTTAGGCGTTTGGTGGCTCGGGTGATGCCTACGTAGAGGTCGGAGAGGCCGCGGTCGGATTCCGTGACGATGGTGGCGGGGTCGGCGATCAGGACGGCGTCGAATTCGAGGCCTTTGGACTGCGGTACGTCGAGTAGGGCGACGGCGTTGTCGAGGACCGCGGGATCGTGGCTGTGGGCAACGTTTGGTAGTGCGGCGGCGAACTCGTCGTACCGTGAGGCCGGCACGATGACCGCCAGGCGGCCGTCGCCGACCGCGGCCTGCTCGAACTTGATCTGGGTTCGGAGGGCGTCCGTGAGACATCCGTCGGGGACAGGGTCGATGAACGGCTCGACGCCGGTCTCCCGGACCGAGGTCGGTGGTGTCAGTGCCGGGTCGATGGCGGCGAGGACGTCGGCGGCGATCGTCATGATCTCGGACGGGGTGCGGTAGTTGACGGTCAGTTCGGCGGTGCGCCAGCGGCGGGCGGCGTACCGGTCGAGGCGTTCGGCCCAGGACCGTACGCCGGCGGCCGAACCTGTCTGCGCGATGTCGCCGACGATCGTCATCGACCGACGCGGGCTGCGGCGCATCAGCATCCGCCAGTCCATCGCGGACAGCTCCTGCGCCTCGTCGACGATCACGTGGCCGAACACCCAGTTGCGGTCGTACGCCGCGCCCTCGGCGCTACTCGCCGGGCGGTTGAACACGCGCGTGCGCTGGGCGATCAGATCCTTGAACTGCTCGATCTCCCACGGCTCGATCGTGATCCGCTCGGCGGTCAGCTCGATGTCGACGATGCCACGGGCGTACTGCCGGCCCGCCTCCTCGGCGGCAGCGTCTTCGGCCGCCTGGCGCTTGCGTCCGACAACGACGTCCGCGGTCTCACCGAGCAACTCGGCCGCTTCGTCGAGCAGGGCGGCGTCCGACGGAGTCCAGTCCGCGGCGAGTGGTCGCAGTACGGCGGAACGCTCGGACTGACTGAGATGCGGTGCCGCGGCGGCGAGCCGGTCGTCCGAGGAGAACAGCACCGAGACGAGGAGCTGCGGTGTGAGTTCGGGCCACAACTGGTCGAGGAGCTCGAGGACCTGGTCGTCGTCGAACAGTTCCTGCTGGATGTCCTCGATGTCCGCGTCCCCGACGTACTGCCGGCCGATGCGGTCGACCACCTGGTTGGTGAGGATCTTGAGGACGCGCCGGACGAACAGCGGTCGGGCCCGGTTGTGCAGGGGCTGCGCCGCGAGCGCACCTTGTTGTGCTTTGCGGATCGCGTCAGGGCGCAGTACGAGCTCGTCCTGGTTGATCTTCAGGTGGATCGGCTTGGCCGGGACGACCCGGAAGCCGGCGATCGCCTGCGCGATCACGTCGGCCATCGCCAGGTTGCCCTTGATCCGGGCCGCCTCGGCCGGCTCCGGCACGGTCGCCGCGACGCCCGGGAACATCTCGCTGATCGTCGCGAGGACGACGTCGGTCTCACCGAGCGAGGGGAGTACCTGGTCGATGTAGCGCAGGAACGTGCTGTTGGGGCCCACGACGAGTACGCCGCTCCGGCCGAGCTGCTCGCGATGCGTGTAGAGCAGGTACGCCGCTCTGTGCAGCGCGACCACGGTCTTGCCGGTACCCGGACCGCCCTGCACGACGAGCACCCCGGGCAGGCCGGACCGGATGATCTCGTCCTGCTCGGACTGGATCGTCGCGACGATCTCGTTCATCCGGCCGGTGCGGCTCGCGCTGAGCGACGAGAGCAGCGCCGCCTCGCCGATCAGCGTGCTGCGTTCGCCGTCGTCGATCGCGTCGGCGTCGAGGAGGTCGTCGTCGACCCCGACCACGGTCCGGCCGTGCAGCCGGATGTGCCGGCGGCGTTTGACGCCGAGCGGCTGGGCCGCGGTGGCCCGGTAGAACACCTGCGCGACCGGCGTCCGCCAGTCGATCAGCAGCGGGTTGTAGTCGTCGTCGAACAGTCCTATACGGCCGATGTGGAACCGTTCGCCGGCGGTTTCGTCGATCCGCCCGAAACACAATCCGCGTTCCACCGACGACAATTGCGAGAACCGTCCGGAGAACAGATCCGTGAACGACTCCCGCTCCGACCAGGCCTGATCCGTCTCGGTGGTTTCCTCGGCCTGCACGCGGCCCAGGTCGCCGCGTGCCTTTTCGCGCAGCACATCGAGCCGCTCGTACATGATCGTCACTTCGCCTTGCTCTGCAGCGATCTCCTGCTCCAGCACCCCTGCCCCCGATCCCTTGCACAAACCCGAAGAGTTTGATAATCTGTTCCTAGAAGCCCGAAGAGGGCTTCTTTTTTGTTTTACGGCACAAACACCCCACGGTACCTTTTTGGGTGATTTACCGCAAGGGATTCAGGACGCGCCGGATCACGTCCGCCACCATGCCGCGCGGAATGGGGCGGTGGGCAACGAAGTGCCGATAGAAGAACGGCTGGTCAGCAGGTCGGTGGTCAGTTCGGGGTCTGTGTCGGGCGGTAGCTCGCCGCGCTCCCGGCCGCGTTCGAGCACTGTGAGCAGGGGCTCGCGGCGGCGGTTGGTCAGGTCTGTGTGGAGTTTCGAGAGGGCAGGGTCGCGCTCGGCGGCGTCGATGAACGCGGCGAGCAGCCGAGGGAACGGCGTACGTTCCAGCAGGGTCACGAACGCGGTCAGGATCTCGGTGACGTCCTTGGTGACCGACCCGGTGTCAGGTGTGGGGAACGGGCGGTAGGTCGCGTCCATCGCGTCCACCAGCAGTGCGCCGGTGGTCGGCCAGCGGCGGTACAGCGTGGCCTTGCTCGCGCCGGCGCGCCGTGCGACGGCCTCCATCGTGAACCCGGCCAGCCCGGCTTCGTCGAGTACGTCGAGTGCGGCCGTCAGCATCCGCTGCCGGGCGCCGTCTCCGCGCGAGACATGCCGCGGCTGAAGGAGTGGGCGTACGCCGGCGTCCTGATCAACATGACCGGCGCGGCGGCCTCGAACGCCGCCGCACACCAGTACACCGGGATGATCGCCCCCGCCGCCTTCGCCGTACTGGCGCTTGCGTCGTGGGCGATCCGTCCCGGGACCAGGAGGTTGTGACGTGCTCTAGCGGCTGAAGCCCGTGGTGAGGCCGCTGAGCAGTTGCCGGCGGCTCACGGCGTACAGGATGACGACCGGCAGCGTGGTGAGGACGACGGACGCCAGGACTGCCGGGACGTTGACGCTGTACTGGCCCTGGAACGTCCACAATGCCAGCGGGAGGGTGCGCTTGTCGGGGCTCTGGGTGAGGATCAGGGGCAGCAGGAAACCGTTCCAGACGCCGAGGCCGTTGTAGATGCTGACCGTGACGAGCGCGGGCCGGGTGAGCGGCAGTGCGAGCTTGCGCATCATGCCCCATTCGGTGGCGCCGTCCACGCGCATGGACTCGAACAGTTCCTTGGGTACGTCGCGGATGAAGTTCGCCAGCACCAGCACGGACAGCGGGATCGAGAACGCGATCGACGGCAGGATCAGCGCCAGCAGACTGTCGTACAGATGCATCCGGATGATCAGCAGGTACACCGGGATGATCGTGGCCTGCAGCGGGATCGCCAGCCCCATCAGGAACAGACCGTTGACCCCGGCAAGGAACTTGCTGCCGGCGCCGCGGATGATCGCGTACGCCGCCATGAACGAGATCGCGATCGCGGGGAGGATCGTCCCCACGGTGACGATGATGCTGTTCAGGAAGTACCGCGGGAAGTCGGACTCGATGACCAGCTTGTAGTTGTTCGTCGTCGGCGCGGACGGGAGCGCGAACGGGTTCTGGGTGAAGTACGCGCTCTGGTCCTTGAAGCTGGTGACGACGATCCAGTACAGCGGGATGAGCACGATCCCCAGCCAGATCCAGCCGGCCAGTCCGCCGAACCAGTTCAGCTGGAGAAGTTTGCGCGCGCGAAACGATGGGCTGCGCACCGGGCTGGTCGCCGTACCCGAGCTGCTGGTAGCCACAGCCATGTCACGCACCTTCCTGCTGGCTTGCCGTCGTACTGCCGCCGAGCCGGCGCAGCAGTAGGGCGAGTGCCAGGCCGAGCAGCACGATGAGGGCGGCGATCACGCTCGCCGGGCCCATCTGGTTGGACATGAAGCCCCGCTTGTACATGTCGAGGGCGAGGACGCGCGTCGCGTCGCCGGGACCGCCCGCGGTCAGGACGAAGATCAGGTCGAAGAACGTCAGCGAGCCGACCACCATCAGGGTGGACGACGTGATGATCGTGTACTTCAGCTGCGGCACGGTGATGCTGAAGAACTGCCGGATCCGGCCGGCGCCGTCGATCGAGGCCGCCTCGTACATCGTGGTCGGGATCGCTCGCACGCCGCCTTGGTAGATCAGCGAGTGGAACGGGATGAACTGCCAGGACACGATGAAGATCACCACGCCGACCGCGAGGTTGCTCTTGCCGAGCCAGTCCTGGGTGAGGAAGCCGAGGTGCAGGCCCGGGCCGAGCCCGAAGTTCGGGTCGAGCAGGGCCTTGTAGGTGATCGCGATCGCGGCCGAGCTGAGCAGCAGCGGGATGAAGTAGAGGACGGCGAGGAACGCGCGGTACCGCTGCCGCCCGGCGAGGAACGTGCCGAGCAGCAGGCTCATCGGGGTCTGCACCAGCCATGACAGGATCATGATCTCGAAGGTCACCAGGATGCTGCGCGGCAACTGGGAGTCGGACAGGACCGACTTCCAGTTCGACAGCCCCGCGTTGTGGATCGCGCCGAGGCCGTCCCACTGGGTGAAGCTCAGCACGAGTACGCCGACCAGTGGGACGACCCCGAACACGGTGAACAGGATGAGCGCGGGCAGCACCATCCAGGCGACCGGACCGCTCCGCCCGACCCCGGACGATCCGGTGCCGGACGAGACTGTGCGGCCGGTCGCCGGTGCAGTGGGCGGGGCGGTCACACTCACTGGCCGATCACCGCGTTCATGTTCGTGGCGAACTGCTGCGGGGAGATCGACAGCTGGAAGAGCTTGGCGATGTTGTCGAGCAGCGTCTCGGCCTGGGTCGGGCTGAGCGCCTGGTCCCACGACTGCGCGAAGTTCTTCGCGTTCGCCGCGGTGTCGTAGACGAAGTTCAGCCAGGCGGAGTCGTTCTTGTCGGTGATCGACGCGAGCTTGTCCTTCGCGCTCTTCACGACCGGGATGTTGCCGGACTTCACCCAGGCGTCCACCGTGGCGTCGTCGAGGGTGTTGTTCGCGATGAACTTCTTCGCGGTCGCCTTCTCGGCGTCCGTTGCCTTGGACGAGATCGACATGTACTGACCAGGGTTGCCGACGGTGTCGCTCGGGTCGCCCTTGCCGCCGTCGTACGGCGGGAAGTTCATGTAGCCCATGTGCCCACCGGTCACGAAGTCGCCACCAGCAGTCTTCATGTTCCCGTAGGTCCAGGCGCCGTGCAGCATCATCGCGGCCTTGCCGGTGTAGAGCAGGGCCTGGTCGGCGTTGGAGTCGGCGGTGATCGAGGAGAAGCCCTTGATGAAGCCGTTCGCCTTGATCAGGTTCTGCATCTCCTCGAGCGCCTTCAGCGCGGACGGGTCGGACCAGCCGTCCTTCTTGCCGTCGAAGATGTTCTGGAAGACCTCGGCGCCGCCGATCCGGTCGAAGAGGAACTCCAGCCACATCATGTTGGTCCAGCGCGACTGCCCGCCGAGCGAGAACGGCGCGATGCCCTTCTCGTTGAACTTGGGCACCAGCGCCATGATGTCCTGCCACGACTTCGGGGGCTCGGCGCCGATCTTCTCGAACGCGCGCTTGTCGTAGAACAGCACGATGGGCGTCACGGTCTCGCCCGGCACCGCGTAGATCTTGCCGTTGACGGTCGCCGCCGTGAAGGCGGACGGGAAGATCGAGTTCTTCAGGTCGGCCTGGTCCTTGGTGAGCCAGTCGGTCAGGTCCTCGACCTGGCCCGCCTCGACGTACGCCTTCAGGCCGCCGCCGCCCCAGCCCCAGATCAGCGTCGGCCCCTGGCCGGCGCCGATGGCGGTCTTGATCTTGGCCTTGAACGCGTCGTTCTGGAACTCGGTGGTCTTGAGTTTGGTGTCCGGGTTCGCGTCGTTGAACCGCTTGACCTGCGCCTCGCGGATGGCCTGCTGCGGCTGGCCGGTGAGGAACCAGTACGTCGCCCCGCTGCCCGCGCCGCCGGCTCCGGCGGTCGAACCGGGCGTGCTCTTCGGGCCGGAGCTGCCGCACGCGGCGAGGCCGGCCGCCAGTGCGCCGCCACCGACGAAACCTAGAAAGGTCCGTCGGGATGTCGTCATGGGATCCACAGTGATCTCCGTCGTCCGTGCTGCCCCCACAGGTTGCGGAAGCACCTGCCGATATGACTTGTTTTCGAAACATAGATTTCGGAGATAGTGCTGTCAAGACTTGAACTAAGCTGACTTTGGGGTCACAGTGAGGTCACGTAATCGCCTGTTAGCACAGGGGATTCATCGATCTACGGCGGATCGGCCGGGTCGACCGGAGGGTATCGAAAAGTTTTCGATAATTGCTCACCGAATGGAACGTTCATCAAGGGAGATTTTCTTGTCCATCTCGACTGACCGGCCCTGGCGCGACCCGGCGCTGCCCGCCGCGGAGCGGGCGGAGTTGCTGCTGGCGGCGATGACGCTGGAGGAGAAGATCGCGCAGCTCGGCAGCCGCTGGGCCGGTAACGACATGGCCGATGCGGAGCTCGCTGAGCGGTCGCCGGACGAGACGATCAACGTGGCGCCGATGGAGGACGTGTTCTCGGTCGGCGGTTCGCTGTCGCTGGCGGACGCGAGTCGCGACGGGCTCGGTCATCTCACCCGGGTCTGGGGCAGTTACCCGCAGACGGTCGAGCAGGGTATCGCCGAGGTTGTCAGGCAGCACGAGGTGGTGCTGAAGGAGTCGCGGCTCGGTGTGCCGGCGCTGGTCCACGAGGAGTGCCTCACGGGATTCACGACGTACGGCGCGACTGTCTATCCGGCCTCGATCGCCTGGGGTGCGACGTTCGACCCGTCGCTGGTCGAGCGGATGGCGGCGGCGATCGGGCGCGACATGGCAGCGGTCGGCGTGCATCAAGGACTGTCGCCGGTGCTCGACGTCGTGCGTGACTACCGCTGGGGCCGCGTCGAGGAGACGATGGGCGAGGACCCTTATCTGGTGGGGATCCTGGGTTCGGCGTACGTGCGTGGTCTGCAGAGCGCGGGCGTCGTCGCGACGCTCAAGCACTTCGCCGGGTACTCCGCGTCGCGCGCCGGACGGAACCACGGGCCGGTGTCGATGGGGCGTCGCGAGTTGCTGGACATCATCCTGCCGACGTTCGAGACCGCGATCGCGACGGCCGGCGCCGGGTCGGTGATGAGCTCGTACGCCGACCTCGACGGGCTGCCCGCGAGCGCGGATCCGTGGCTGTTCACCGACGTACTGCGGGAGGAGTGGGGCTTCGGGGGGACGGTCGTCTCGGACTACTGGGCGGTGCCGTTCCTGGCGTCGATGCACCGGGTGGCGGCGGACAACGCGGACGCGGGGGTCCTCGCGTTGACGGCCGGGACCGACGTCGAACTGCCGGACACGATCGGGTACCTGAGCCTGCTGGACAAGGTGAAGGCGGGGGAGGTGTCCGAGGAGCTGATCGACCGGGCGGCGCGGCGGGTGCTGCTGCAGAAGGCCGAGCTCGGTCTGCTGGACGAGGACTGGACACCTGAGGGTTCGGTGCAGTCCGGTGTCGATCTGGATTCGGCTGTCAATCGGGCCCTTGCGGGTGAGCTTGCAGAGAAGTCGGTCGTGTTGCTGGACGCCGGCTCGGTGCTTCCGCTGTCGGGTGTCGCGAAGGTCGCCGTGGTGGGTCCCTGCGCGGATGACCCGCGGACGTTGATGGGCTGCTACGCGTTCCCGAATCACGTGCTTCCGCGGTATCCCGAGCGTGGGCCGGGGATCTCGATCGCTTCCCCGCTCGATGCCTTGCGCAACGAGTTGGCCGGCGTCGAGGTTACGTACGCCAAGGGTTGTGAGGTCATCGGGGACGATCGCTCCGGATTCGCCGCGGCTGTTGCTGCGGCTGAGGACTCGGAGGTGTGTGTCGTCTTCGTGGGTGACCTGTCCGGGCTGTTCGGGCACGGGACCTCGGGCGAAGGATGTGACGCGGAGGATCTGCGGCTGCCTGGTGTGCAGGGTGACCTGCTGGACGCGTTGCTCGACACAGGGCGACCCGTTGTCGTGGTGGTGGTGTCGGGGCGGCCTTACGCGCTGGGATTGTTCGCGGATCGGGCCGCCGGGTTGGTGCAGGCGTTCCTCCCGGGGCAGGAGGGTGCGGCGGCGATTGCCGGCGTACTGAGTGGGCGGATCGTGCCGAGCGGGAAGCTGCCGGTGCAGATCCCACGGCATGTGGGTGGGCAGCCCGGTACGTACCTGCAGCCGGCGCTCGGGAGTGTCGAGAGCGCGGGCATCAGCGGGCTCGAGACCCGGCCGCTGTATCCGTTCGGGTACGGGGCGTCGTACACGGACTTCACGATCGCCGATCTCCGGTTGAGCGTGCCGGAGATCGGCAACGAGGGCGAGTTCACGGCCACCGTACGGGTGACGAACACGGGTGACCGCGGCGGCGACGAGGTCGTGCAGCTGTACCTGCGCGACGTTGTCGCCCGGGTCGCCCGGCCGTTGAAGCTGCTGACGGGGTTCGCGCGGGTGTCGCTCGAACCCGGTCGGGCGGCCGACGTCACGTTCCGGGTACACGCCGATCGCACGGCGTACACAGGCCCCGATCTGCGCCGGATCGTCGAGCCCGGGGACGTCGAAGTGATGGTGGGCACGTCGTCGCTGGACCTGCCGTGTCGTGGCATGCTGCGGATCATCGGGGATGTGAGGGTGGTCGGACACGACCGGGTCCTGACGACACCGGTGACGATCAGCTTTGTGAGCGACGACGGTGGAGGAGGGTGATGAGATGTCGCCGCTGAAGGGTCGCGTCACCCTGGCCACGGTGGCCGGATCGGCCGGTGTCTCGGTCGCGACGGTCTCCAAGGTGCTGAACGGGCGCAGCGACGTCTCGCCGTCGACCCGGGCCCGCGTCCAGGACGTCCTCGCGAAGCACGGGTACGTCGGGCGCCGCCCGGACACGGTGCACCGGGAGACGATCGAGCTGTTCTACCAAGGCGTCGTCAACGCCTACTCGGTCGAGGTGATCCAGGGCGTGGTCGAGGCCGGTCAGGCGGCCGGCGTCGACGTCGTGATGACCTCGCATCCGAAGCATCCGCCGACCGGGAGCGGCAGCGCGACACCAGGCCGGGCGGCCGGCTGGATCCGGCAGCTGATCGCCAGCGGGCGCCGGGCCGCGATCGGCGTCACCAGCGAGCTGTCCGCCGCCGACCTGGCCGCGCTGTCCCGGGCCAGGTTGCCGCTGGTGATCATCGATCCCGCGAACACCCCGGAGCCCGACGTGATCAGCGTCGGCTCGACGAACTTCGCCGGCGGGATGGCGGCAGCGCAGCACCTGCTGTCCCTCGGCCACCGCCGGATCGGATACGTCGGGGGTCCGCCGACGTCCGGCTGCAACCAGGCCCGGCTGAGCGGCTACCGCAGCGCGATGGAGTCGATCGGCGCCGGCGTACCGGCCGAGTACATCTGGATGAGCGACTTCCTGTACGACGACGGGCTGGCCGGCGGCACCAAGCTGCTCGACCTGCCGGAGCGGCCGACCGCGATCTTCGCGGGCAGCGACGAGGTCGCGCTCGGGATCCTGGAGGCGGCGCGGGCGCGCGGCCTGCGGGTACCGCAAGATCTCAGCGTGGTCGGCTTCGACGACACCGAGGTCGCCCGGCTCGCCTCGCCGCCGCTCACCACGGTTCGGCAGCCGCTGCGCGAGATGGGCGCAGTCGCCGTACGGACCGCGCTGCAGCTGGCCGCAGGGGAGCCCGTCGCGTCACATCACGTCGAGCTGGCGACCACCCTGATCATCCGCGGCTCAGCCGCCCCGCACGGCCTGTCGGCGGTCGCTGCTTCCTGATCATTCCTTGCGGTCGGCGAGGAGCTTCGTCGCGAGGACGGCGGCCGACAGGAGGATCGCGGAGAGCGCGGCCAGGAGCGTGAGCGGTACGGCGTTCGCGCCGGCTGACTTCTCGTCGGAAAGCACGGTCATGATCGGGCGGATCGGGGAGATCCAGCGGAGCAGCAGTACGGCGAGGATCGCGGCGGCCGCGGTGAGCATCGCGACCCCGATCCGCGGGATCACGAGACGCGAGCAGAGCAGGCCGATCGCGATCCCGATCATCGCCGCACCGAGTTGCGCGGCCGCTCCGACGGCGAGGTCGCCTGCGGTGACGACGTGCTTGCCGGTGAGGATCGGGTAGACGAGCCCGATCACCAGGAGCGGTACGCACCAGGTGATCACCACGGCGACCGTCATCGTCAGGACACGCAGCGAGCTGCCGATCATCACCAGCGTGATCTTCCGCTGGGTCGGGTCCTCGTGGTTGACGATGCTGACGGTGAGCCAGGTCGTGCAGACGAGCATCGCAAGCACACAGAACGCGTACGACGACTGCAGCGGGCCGTTGTCCGACGTCGTACCGACGGCCATCGCGGCGAGGAAGATCAGCGTCGGCGGAAGGTACCGCTGGGAGAGCAGGACGCTGGTCAGCAGGTAACGGTAGAGAGCGCTCACTCCGGTTTCACCTGCCGCACGCTGACGACCGACCACCCGTGGTTCAGCGCGGTCAGTAGCGCGGCGTCGTGCCGCCCGGTCGGCAGCAGCACAGTCACGCCGCTTTCAGCACGCCGTACCTCCAGCACGTCCGCGTGACGTTCCCAGTCGACGCCCGCGCCGTTCAACTGGGTGGGGATCAGGTGGAGTTCGGTGAGGGCGGTTTGTTGGCGCAGTGAGGTGAGTCGGCCGTGGTCGAGTGCGCAGACGCGGGTTGCGGTTGAGCGGACGACTTCGGCGGAGTGTTCGGTGAAGGCGACTGCGGCGCCTTGTTCCGCGGTCTCGGTGAGGAGCTCGCGCAGGGTCGAGTGAGCGGTCGCGTCGAGGCCGGCCCAGGGTTCGTCGAGAACGAGCAGCTGTGGTGGATCGAGCAGCGCCTGCGCCAGCGCGACCTTCTGCGCGTTGCCTTTCGACAGTTTGCGCATCGGGGTGTCCGCGCCGCCCGAGAGCGCAAGTCGGTCGAGCAACTCGAGAGAGCGGTCTCTCGCCGTTCTCGTACCGAGTCCACGGATCCGCCCCATATGCCGCAGGTACGCCGAGGCCGACAGCCGATCGTGCGACGTGAACACATCGGGCACATAGCTGACGACGTCGGCAGTGCGATGCACCGTTCCCGCGGACGGTCGCGACAGGCCGACCATCAGCCGCAGCACGGTCGACTTGCCGGAACCGTTCGCGCCGACCAAGGCCAGCAGTTCACCGGCGTTCAGTTGCAGGTCGACGTCAGCCAGGATCTCCCGGCGTCCGTACCGTTTGGAGACCTTCCGCAACCGAACCACTTCCATGCGCCGAGCCTATCCAGCGCGCGGGCCGCATCACGCGGTGCAGCGGGCGGGTGAGGATGATCGACACCAGCAGCGAGGCCGCAGCGAACGTGGCGATCGCCGGGGCCGGCGCGGTCAGGTCGGCGAGCGCTCCCGCCAGGATCGCGACCACACCGAAGGTCGTCATCCGCAGCGCGGACTCCAATCCGAGGACCTGGCCTCGTAGCGCGCCCGGGGCCAGCTCGACCAGCACCTCCTGCTGCGCAAGCGAAGCCGAGTAACCGCTGCTCCCGAGAGCGACCAAGACGCAGAGGATCGCGATCGGCAGATCGAACAGGAAACCGAGAAACGGTACCGCCAGCACGAACCGGAGAACCTGTCCCGCGATCCGGCGACCCTCGGGCGTCAGGAAACGGCCGACCACGAGATCGCCGGTCATCATCCCGGCGGCACCGGCGGCGAGCAACCAGCCGGCGCGGGATCCGGCGTACGGGACGAACAGCGCCTCGCAGCCGACGATCAGGCCGTTCGGGAGCGTGAGCGCAAGCAGCAACGGGCGGATGCGGGTCAGAGAAAGGAGAGAGCGGTTGCCGCGCCACGTCTCGGCGAGGCCGGTCCGCGCGATCCTGCGCGGGGCGCGATCGTGGAGGCCGAAGCGGATGACCGGTACCACGAGGGCGGCGCAGGCGGTCGCGATCCAGAGCACGGTCGACGGGGCGACCGCCTGCAGGAGAACGCCCGCGATGCCGAAGCCGGCGATCTGCATCGCGCCGACCGACAGGTTCATCGCGGACCTGCCGAGGACGAACTGGTCGGAGTGCACGACGTCGCCGAGCAGCCCCCAGCGGACGCCGGCCCCGATCGAGAGCCCGTACGCGACCGCGAGCGACAGGACGAGCCGGAGACCGGCGGAGAGCCCGAACGCGGCTTGGATGCCGACCGCAACGGTCGAGAGAACCGAGAGCAGCGTGAGCACCTGGCGGGGACGCGCCGTGTCCGCCGCGGACATCAGCGTGGAAACGCCGAGAACCTGCGCGAGTGACGGTCCGAACATGACGGTCGCCGCGAGTAACGCGGATCCGGTCGCGGCGTCGACCAGGATCGCGAGCGTCAGGCTGGTCATCGTCGAGGACGCGTTGCCCAGCGCGCTGCTGATCCAGAGGTTCCGGAACTCCCGGTTGGCGAAGATCGCCCGGTACGTACTCATGGTCCGCAGCATCGACCGCCGTTCCCGCGTCGCCTACAGTTTCGGGTGGAGGCGAAACGTTGTCCGAGTTCCTGGTCGATGCCGACACCCTCGTGAACGCGCGGTTCGGTACGTCGCAGCTGACCGAGACCGTGTCCGCGCTGAAGCTGCTGCGGGCGCCGGTCGAGCCGTGGTTCCGGCCGTGGAAGGACGCGCACGTGGGCGCGTTCCAGGCTGCGTTGGCGGCCGAGCCGGTGTGGGCGGCGCTCCTGGACGCTGCCTTCGGGTACAGCTGGGCGGCGGACTTCCTCACCGTGCCGCCGCTGGAGCCCGATCTCACCATCGAGGAGGAGCTGGAGTACCTGACGTCGCTGGACGACGATCACATCCGCGCGGATCTGAGCGTCGTACGGACGCCGTTGCCGGAGATCCTGCTCTCGTCGACCGGGCTGGCCGCGGAGGCGGCCGAGTTGCTGCGGTGGGTGTGGCGGACGACGGTCGAGCCGGACTGGCCGCGGCGGTTGCGGGTGCTGCAGGCCGATGTCGTGTCGCGGACGTCGCGTCTCAGCGAGCAGGGGTGGTCCGGCGTACTGCGAGGACTCGGACCCGATGTGCGGTGGCTCGGCGACGGACGGATCCAGGTGAACCGCTGGGACTACCCGCCGACCGACGTCCGCGGGCGCGACCTGATGTTCATCGCGGCGCACACCCAACGCGTCAACGTCAGCTGGCGGCTGCCGGATCGGTTCGCGCTGACCTATCCCGTGACCGGCATCTTCGCGACAACGGAAACGCCGGACGAACCGCTGGCGCAGCTGCTCGGCCGCAACCGCGCCCGCATCCTGGTCGAGGCCGCCGAGCCGGTGAGCACAACGTTGCTCGTGGCCACCACCGGTCTGTCCCTCGCCACCATCTCCGACCACCTGCGCGTGCTGACCGACGCCGGCTTGCTCGAACGCCGCCGTTCTGGCCGATCAGTCCTGTACTGGCAGTCCGACACCGGCCGCCGGGTTGTCCGGCGACCGGCGTCGAACCGCCCCGAGCCCCGATGAGCTCGTACAGCCGGGCAGCTAACGGACCTCGAGCTCCGTGGAGAGCGGTAGGTCCGAAACCGACGAGCCGGCTCGGATCGTGAAGGCACCGGGCTCCGTGGCCCATTCGTTGTCCCAGTGCTCAAAGGCGTGCTCGTGCAGGCCGATCGTGATCTCGCGCGCCTGACCCGCATCGAGACGGACGACGCCGAACCCGGCCAGCCAGCGGGCGGGACGGTCGAGAGCGCTCTCCGCGCGTTCCACGTACACCTGGACGACGTGCTTGCCGGCGCGGTCGCCGGTGTTGCGCACGGTCAGCGCGACGGACGACGGGTCGTTCGCGCGCAGATCGGAGAGCTCCCAGGTGGTGTACCCGAGACCGTGACCGAACTCGTACGCCGGCTCGGTGCCTGCCTTGAGCCAGGCGCGATACCCGATGTGGATGCCCTCGTCGTACCGCACGACGCCGTCCTCCGGGGTCACGTTGATGACCGGGACGTCCTGCTGCTCACGCGGCCACGTGGTCGGGAGACGACCGCCCGGCTCGGTACGGCCGAGGAGAACGTCGGAGAGCGCGTCCCCGTATTCCTGACCGCCGAAGTACGTCGCCAGCACCGCGGCGACGTCGTCCCGCCAGGGGAGGAGGACCGGGGATCCTGCGTTCACGACCACGACCGTTCGCGGGTTCGCGGCCGCGACCGCGCGGACCAGGTCGTCCTGCCGGCCCGGGAGCGCGAGCGAGGTCCGGTCGTAGCCTTCGGACTCGACCTTCGAGTTGGTGCCGACGACAACCAGCGCCACGTCGGCGGCCCGCGCCGCGGCGACGGCCTCGTCGATCAGAGCCTGCGGGTCGTCATTGCTCGGTTCGACACCGACGGTGATGCTGAGCGCGTTACTCAGGCCGCCTTCGACCTTGGGCAGGTCGAGCTCGACGCGTACGTCGATCGGCGTGCCGGCGGTGACCTCGAGCGGCGTGGAGATCGACGGCGGGGAGAGCAGCGCGGCGCCCAGGTCGTTGCCGACCGGGACCGCGGTGTCCTCGCGGAGGAGCTTGCCGTCGGCAAAGATCCGCCCCTGGCCGACCGACGCGAAGCCGAGCTGGATCGCGCCGGACTCGCTCGGCGTCCACGTGGTGCGGAACTCGAAGACCGCCGACTCGCCGATCGGCGCGTTGCCGCCGAGGTACACGAGCGCGCTGGAGAAACGGTCCTCGGCGAACAATTCGGTCCCGTCGGCGCCGAGGAACCGCACGCGGGCGCCCGGCTCTCCGGACTGCGGGTTGGTCATCGTGGCCGGCGGGAGCTCGGCGACACCCTCCTGGACGATGGCTCCGATCGAGTACGTGACCTCGACGTCCGGGAGGGCGGCGCGGAGACCGTCGAGCGGTGAGACCACGGCCGACGGGATCACGGTCGCGCTGCCGCCACCCTGCGTCCGGGCGTCGCGCGCGTTGTGGCCGATGACCGCGACGCGCTGGAGACCGCTCCACGGCAGTTCGTTCCTGTTCGCGAGGAGGACCGTGCCTTCCGCGGCCGCCGTACGGGCGAAGGCGATGCCGTCGACCTGCGGCGGGTCGGCCGGCTTCTCGAAGCCTTCGAGGGCACCGACGCGGGCCGCGAGTGCGAGGAGGCGACGGACCTTGCGGTCGATCGTGTCCTCCTTGATCTCACCGGAGCGGACGGCCTCGACGAGCGCGTCGCCCCACGCCCCGACCGGGCCGGGCATCGCCAGGTCCTGCGAGTGCTTGGCGCTCTCCAGGCTGCGTACGGCGGTCCAGTCGCTGACGACGACACCGTCGAAGCCCCAGTCGGTGTTGAGCGGGGTCTCGAGCAGGTCGTTCTCTGACGCGGTCGCGCCGTTGATCGAGTTGTAGGCGCTCATCACCAGCCACGCCTTCGACTCGGTCACCGCTTTCTCGAAGGCCAGCAGGTACACCTCGCGCAGCGTGCGTTCGTCGACCACCACGTTCGCGGTGAAGCGGTCGGTCTCGAAGTCGTTCGCCACGTAGTGCTTCGGGGTGGCGCCGACGCCGAGCTCCTGTACGCCGGCGACGTACGCCGCGGCCAGGTCCGCGGTCAGGACCGGGTCCTCGCTGAACGCCTCGAAGTGCCGGCCGCCGAGCGGGGAACGGTGCAGGTTGATCGTCGGGCCGAGCACCACGTCGACGTTCTTCCGGCGCGCCTCGAGCGCCGACACTACGCCGTACCGATGGGCGATGCCGACGTCCCAGGACGACGAGAGAGCGGTTGCTGACGGGAGATTCAGCGACGGGTCGCGCTCGTCCCAGACCGCGCCGCGGACGCCGCTGGGGCCGTCGGACAGCACCATCGAACGCAGCCCGATCGCAGGCAGCGGGTGGGTGGACCAGAAGTCCTGGCCGGTCAGGATCCGGACCTTCTCCTCCAGGGAGAGCCGGCCGAGCAGGTCGTCGAAGTTCATGGCGACGACTGTACGTCTGAAAACCAAGTGATGCTAGGTTTTGAAAATGGCAAATTCCCGGGGCCCGTACGCGAAAGGCGTCGCCAAGCGCGCCGAGATCCTGCGGGCCGCGCTGGAGGTGATCGCGCGGCACGGGTACCGGAAGACGTCGACGCGCGAACTGGCCGCGGCGGCCGGGCTCAGCGAGGCCGGGATGCTGCACTACTTCGGCTCGAAGGAGCAGCTGTTCGAGGCGGTGCTGCGGGCCCGGGACGAGGCCGATAGGGCGCGTTTCGAGACCGGTGACCCGATCGACAACCTGACCGCGATCGTCCGCCACAACGGGTCGGTGCCTGGCCTTGTGCAGTTGTACTCGACGTTCTCCGCCGAGGCGGGCGACCCGGAACACGGCTCTCACGAGTACTTCGTCGAGCGGTACGCCGGGATCCGGGAGGCTCTCGCCGACGCGGTCCGCGCCCGTCAGGCCGCCGGAACGCTGAACGCATCGGCCGACCCGGAAACGATCGCGACCCTGCTGATCGCGCTCTCCGACGGTCTCCAGGTGCAGTCGCAGTACGAGCTGCGGGCCGACACCGCCGACGTCTTCAGCCACCTGCTCGACCTGCTGGGTGGTCCCACGCGGGATAGTTGAACCATGACGAACCCCGCCGACCACCCGCCCTCCTCGGCATCGGCTCCTCCGGCGGACGTCAGTCGGTCGGTGCTTTCGCGGGAGATCTGGTTGGTGCTCGCGTTGTCGCTCGGGGCGTCCGGGGTGGCGGCGATCATCTCGTTCACGGGGGTGCTGACGTCGTCGAAGCCGATCAGTGGGCAGACCGCCGTGATCGTCGGTTCGCGCGCGCCGGGCCGGCCGTGGCTGGATCTGGCGTGGCAGGTCTTCGCGGTGGTCACCGCCCTGGTGCCTGTCGCGCTGGTCGGGCACCTGCTGGCGCGGGGCAAGGAGTCGTTCCGGACGATCGGGTTCGACCTGCGCGACAGGATGCGCGACCTCGGCCGCGGTACGGCGATCGCTGCCGCCGTCGGGGGAGCGGGCCTGGTGTTCTACATCGGTGCACACGCGACCGGCGTGAACCTGACCGTCGACCCGTCGCAGCTGCCTGACGACTGGTGGCGGATCCCGATCCTGCTCGCGGTCTCCGCGCAGAACGCCGTACTCGAGGAGGTCATCGTGCTCGGGTACCTGAACCACCGGCTCGACCAACTCGGATGGTCGGTACGCCGGGCCACCGCGACCAGCTCGTTGCTGCGCGGTTCGTACCACCTCTACCAGGGGCTCGGCGGGTTCGCGGGAAACGTGGTCATGGGCGTGATCTTCACCTACCTGTACCGGCGGTGGGGCCGGATCATGCCGCTCGTCGTCGCGCACACCCTGATCGACACGACGGCCCTGATCGGGGCGACGTACCTGCTCGGCAAGGTGTCCTGGCTGCCCAGTTGAGAAATACACAGTTGAGAGTGGCCGGTTGAGATTTGGCCAACTGTAAAGACTGACACGTAACCGATCGGCGTCCGGACGGGTTGAGGATGACGTGACAGTCAACGGGGAAATCACGAGTCCGCCTGAGATCGACGCCGGACTCGCGGCCGCGGCGCTCGCCGTGTTCGCGCATCGGCACGAGGTCGTCCATCTGCTGTACGCCGCCACCGACGAGCCGGACGCGCTCGCCCGGATCGGCGGCCTGCTGAAGGTCGACGAGGCGGCCATCGCACGGGTTCTGGACCAGCCGCTGCGCTGGATGCTTCCGCAGTTCCGCGCCGAACTGGAGACGATCGCGGCGACGCCGGGCTCGCCCGGCGCCGCAACCGCGAGCGCGGCGGCCGCCTCGACCAACTGAGGCCGCAGCGCCGGCAGCGCGCACCGCTCCATCGGTAGGTTGGAGCGGTGCAGACGCATGGGCGGGACATTCTGGAGATCGCGGACGAACTGACCACGGCGTACGTCGAGGTGTTCACGGCGCCGCCGTTCGAGCAGCGCGATCCCGAGGAGACCCGGATCGCGTTCCGGAAACGGCTGGAGACGGACGCCGAGCGGGACGGGTTCCAGGCGTGGATCGAGCGGTCGGAGGACGGGCGGATCGCCGGGTTCCTGACCGGGTGGACGACGCCGGCGCCGTTCCGGACCGACCGGTCGTACGGGAGCGTGCTTGCCCGGATCGGTAGCGAGCAGGTCGAGGAGCTGCTGATCGGCGCGTACGAGGTGGACGAGCTCGGCGTACTGCAACACGCCCGCGGCACCGGCCTGGCCCGCCGCCTCCTCGAGACCGCCACCCAGGAGCGCGCCCGGGCCTGGCTCCTCGCCTGGAACCAGAACCACGACGCGATCGCCTTCTACCGCCACCTCGGCTGGCAGGAGCCCGAGGTCCGCGGCCCCGAAACCGACATCGTCGTCTTCGTCACCCCCTGACCATCCCCTGGTGTTGGTCAGAGGCCGAACAGGGCGGTGGCGTTGCGGTGGGTGACGGCCTCGTGTTCTTCGGGGGTGAGGTCGGCGGCTTCGAGGGCGCCGAGGGCTACCGACGGGTCGATCAGCGTGGCGTCGGTGCCGAACATCATCCGGCCGGGGTCGATCCGGTCCAGGATCCAGCGGATCCGGTTGGCCTCGGGCGCGGACCAGCAGGGCTCGAACCAGATCCGGTCGGAGCGGTCCGCCGCCTCGGGGACCCGGGGCCAGCCGGGCGCGCCCATGTGACCGGCGATCACCCGGGCGTCGGGGATCCGGGCCGCGACGTCGGCCAGGTCGACGACGGTGTCGTTCCAGGTGTGCACGAGTGTGGGCAGCCCGTACTCGGTGGTGAGCTCGATCGCGGCCTGCATCGCGGGCGAGGTCATCGGCGTCCGGCTGTACTCGGTGTGGATCTTGGCGCCGACCCATCGCGTCCGCCCGTCCCCGCCGAGCAGCTCGTCGAGATCGGTGCGGGCCTCCTCGAGGCGGCGCGGGTCGACGACGATCATCCCGCGCAGCCGCGGATCGGCCGGGAGTTGCTTGGCGAGAGAGCGGTTGCCGAGGGGCGCGTCGTACACGATGGCCTCGATCGCGGAAACCAGCTGGAGGTCGATGCCGAACCGGTCGAGCCCGTCGATGTTGGCGTCGATGCTCGCGACGTCCATCGAGAAGAACCACGGTCCCCAGTGGGCGTGTACGTCGATCAGCATGCGGGCTCCAGCAGGGTCGTGAGACTGCGGCTTCCGGCCTGGGCGATCTCGTCCGGGCTGAGCTTGGACGAGAGCAGCCTGCGGATCACCGAGCGAGTCTCGTGGAACGGCGTCCGGCACCCGAGCACGAGCCGCTCGGCGCCGACCTCCGCGGCCACGATCTCCAGCGAGTCCGGTCCGGTGAGCATCCGGGTCGACGTGTGGAACCCGGGTTCGGACCGGGCCAGCACCACGAAGTCGCCGAGGTAGTAGAAGTGCGTGTCGAGGAAGACCACGCGCGCGCCGAGCCCGCGCAGCGCCGGCCCGACCTTGCGGACGTCGCCCTCGGTGAAGATCGTCAGCCCGGCGTCGACGAGCAGTTGCGCGACATGCCCGAAGGCCGGGTACGTCGGCTCGACGCTCTGCGCGGTCGGCGCCAGCCGGATCGCCCGCGGCGGCGAGTCGCTCACCAGCAGACGCTCCAGTTCCTTCTCCGCGCCGAGCGGATCACGCAGGTCGAGCACCGGACACGTCGTCCAGCCGTTGCCGTCAGCAACCTGCCGCGCCTCGTCGTTCCCGGACGGTACGTCGAAGTGCACCGCGCGCAGCCCGGACACGACGCCGCCCGAGATACCGCTCTCCGCGAACACCTTCGCGACGTTCTCGGGCCGCCCCCAGCGCCCCGTCGTCACGTCGTGCCCGACCAGGATGTCGCAGTCGAGCAGCAGGGGAGAATCGGTCATGATGCCTTCCGGGACAGGGCGTTGTGGACCTTGCGGATCGCGGTGACGATGTCGTCGACGTCGGATTCGGTGTAGTTCTCGTTCCAGGCGAGGACGAGCAGCCGGCGGTCGATGAGTTCCTCGGCGTTCGGGCACAGGCCGGGCGGGTACGAGACGTCCTGCAGTGGGAACCCGGACTGACCGTACGTGATCCGCTCGCGGACCGCGGGTGCGGCGTACAGCGGGCTGGTCAGGTATCCGCCGTTCGCCGGCACGCCCTCGGCGGTCAGCGCGGCGGCCCATTCGCGCATGTCGCCGGCCGCCTCGGAGATGATCAGCGGGTACTGCCAGTACACATGGTCCTGCCCGTCGGGTGGGGCGGTGACCCCGGCCAGGTCAGCTATCCCGGCCGTGGCTCGCAATGCCGCCGTACGACGATCCTGGACGACGCCGCGCAGCCGGTTGAGCTGCGCTCGCGTGACCGAGGCGACGAGTTCGGTCATGCGGTAGTTGAGCGCGAGGAACAGGTAGGTCCGCTCGTCGGTGTCACGCGGCCAGCCCTTGTCGGCGAACAACCGCATCCGGCGCGCGCGCTGCGCGTCGTCGGTGACCGCCAGGCCGCCGTCGCCGGCGCTGATGTGCTTGGTCTGCTGGAGGCTGAAGCAGCCGATGTGCCCGATCCGGCCGGCGAACGTGTCGCCGACCGGCGCGAGGTATGCCTGCGCGCAGTCCTCGATCAGCAGGATCCCGTGCTGATCACAGAGCTCGCGCAACTCCCGGACGGCGGCCGGCTTTCCGAACAGGTGCACGACGATCACGGCCTTCGTGCGCGGCGTGATCGCGGCGGCCACGGTCTCGGGCGTCAGGTTTCCCGTGATCGGGTCGACGTCCGCGAACACCGGAACAGCGTTCTGCATCATGATCGGGAACACGGTGCCCATGTCGCTGATCGGCGTGGTGATGATCTCGTCGCCGGGATCCGGGTTCACGGCGGCGACGGCCAGGTGCAGCGCCGCCGTTCCCGAACTGCAGGCGACCGCGTGTCCCGCGCCGAGCAGGGACGCGAACTCCAGCTCGAGCGCGGGGACCTCCGTTCCCCAGGTGGCCGAGAGCATGCCGCTGCGCAGCACCCGCTCGACCGCCTTGACCTCGTCGTCGCCGAAGCGCCGGCCGCTGGCGTTCATCACCGACGGCAGCGGATCGGTGCGCACCGGCGTACCGCCGTCGCGCGCGAGCTGACTGTTCTCCATCTGACGAATCCTTTGCTTAGGGCAACGGTAGTTGGACGAGATCGCGGTCGGCGAGGCCCCAGACCGCGTGCTGGGCGCCGGGGACCGGGGTCAGCTGCGGCACGGTGTACCACCCGTCGCCCAGCTTGTTCACGAGCAGCTTCGCGCTGCTGAGGCCCGGTCCCAGCTGGTACAGGTTCCCGCCAAAGTTCGTTTCACAGTAGACGCCGGTCCGGTCAGTGTGGATCTGGCCGTACCCGGACAGCTTGTTCGCGCCGCGGACGACGGCGCGGGTGCGCAGGTCGTACGTGAACCAGCCGCCGCTGGTGCGCTTCAGCACGCCGTACAGGATGCCGTCGTGAACGGCGACGCTCTGGATAGAGCGCTCTCCGGCGAGTGGCTCGGCGGTCCAGAGCAGTTCGCGGCGGCACAGGTCGAACGCCCCGATCGCCGCCGAGGTGCGCGTCGGCGGGATGCCACCGCCGCCGACCACGTCCCCGCCGAGGTACGCGATGCCGTCGACGATCGAGACCGACAGCACGCCCTGGTCGGGCAGTACGCCGTAGTGCACGTCGAGCTCACCGGTGCGGATGTCGAGCAAGGTGAGTGCGCCGGTGAGCTTCCCGGTGCCCGGTGCGGACGCGATTGCGAGGAGCTTCGACTTCGGGTCGTACGCGGCCTGCCACGGCCGGATCTGCTCGTGACCGATCGCGCCGAAACTGTGCACCTCCTTGGTCCGCGGGTTGATCCGGACCACCTCGGTGCTCGGGTACAGCGCGGAGTACAGCTCGCCCCGGACCCAGTTCAGCGTCTTGGCCTCACCGGCGACCCGGAGCCGGCGGGTCACACCGGTGGCGATCGCGTGCTCGGTGACGACCCAGTGCCCGCCGACGTACACGTGCGGGTCGCCGATCACGATCGACTGCGGCTTGTCCGGTGCGGGCGTGAACCCGGCGTCGACGAGATCGAGCAGCTCGAACTCACCCGTTCCGACGTCGAGCCACCACAGCACGCCGGATCCGGTCGAGCCGAACAGCGTGTTCGGATCGAGCATCACGAGCCGACGGTGCTCGTCCGCCGGCGCGGGCGTCGCCACCGCGGTCAGGCTGGTGTCCTGCGGCCCGCACGACCAGACCGTCCCTGACGTCCGGGTTGTCAGGTACGCCGTGCCGTCCGCAGCAACCGTGATCGCGTCGACGCTCGACTGTCCCTCGGGCAACGGCACGGCCCGTACGTCGCTGCCGTCGAGCGCCATGTTCAGCAACGCCCGGCTGCTGCCCACGTAGATCCGGTCGCCGGCGCCCGCGAACGGGCCGAAGTTCTGCCCACGGGACGCCGCGGGTGTGATGTCGCGGAAGGTCCCGGTACTTCGGTCGTACCCGACCACCTGCGACGGCGTGTAGATCCCGGCGTACACGTAGTTGCCCGCGGCCCCGACGTAGCGGCCGTACTGCGCTCCGGGGACGGGGGCACCGAGTTTCGTGGCGGCGTTCGTCGCGGGATCGATCTGCCAGACCGCGCCGTTCGGGTAGCTGACCGCGAACACCTGGCCGTCGGGTGCCGTTGTCATGTCCCAGACGAAGCCGCCCGGACCGGCCAGCGCTCCTACGTGGGTCACAGATCCGTCGGCCGGGTCGAAACAGTAGACGTCGGCAGTCGGATAGAGCCCGCAGTAGACCTTGCCTGCGGCAACTGTGATTCCCCAGCCGCCCTCTCCGGTTGGTAGCTCAACCGTCCTGGTGACGCGGCGGGTGGTCAGGTCGACCTCGGTCAGCCGGGGCGGCACGATGCCGCGGCTGATCACGTAGGCGTGACCGTCGTGCACGGCCATCGCGACGACGGCGGCCGTGACGACCGCGGGACCAGACGTCGGCAAGGTGGAACCATCGATGGGATCGTCCATGGTAGTTGCCTCCGCGTGGGCGGTCGTGGAGAGAGCGGTCAACGCGCCGCTCGCCAAGGCCCCGGCGAGAGCGGTACGGCGGGAGATGATCATCGGAGCCCTCCGATGCGGACGAGGTCGCGGCCCTTGATCGTGTAGAGCGCGTTCCCGTCGTACGACGTGGTGATCAGCGGGTAGCTGTAGATCTGCGCGCCGAGGCCGTCGACCACGGTGCTCACGGTCGGGGCGCCGGTGGGGTTCGGCGTGATCTTGAAGACGCGCTTGTTGTCGGTGCCGTAGAGGCCGGTGCGGGCGATCGTCAGCCGGCTCTGACCGGTGCCGAGCGTCGCGCTCGTGACGAGTTTGCCGGTCCGCGGATCGAGTACGGCGAGGCGGCCGTCGTCGGTGGTCGCGTACAGCCGGCCGCGGTAGAGCACGAGATCGCTGTAGGTCTGCGCTCCGGGGACCTGGGCGGTCTCCCACAGCACCTGATTGCGGCGCAGGTCGAACGCCACCACGGTTGCCTCGGGCAGGATCGGGTCCGTACCGAGGCTGTTCCGGGTCGCGCCGCCGAGGAACGCGATGCCGTCGGCGGTCGTCACGGAGCGGACCGACTGGTGCGGTACGACGCCCCGGTGCACCTCGCGGTCGCCGCCGGCGAGGTGCTGTTCGACGAGCGTGCCGTCGTACTTGCCGTAGTCGGGCTCGGTGGAGATCAGCCACGTCTGCGAGCGGTCGTCGTACGCGGCGTCGGTCGGGCGGGTCTGTTCGTTGCCGATCTGGCCGAGTTCGTGCAGGTCGGTGCCGTCGGGCTTCATCTGCCAGAGGCGGGCCAGTGTGTAGACGCCGAGGTACACGTTCTTTCCGAGCGGCGTCATCGTCTTCGCCTCGCCGGGCAGGAACGTGCGGGTGCTCGCGCCGGTGGCGAGATCATGGACCTGCACGCCGGCCTTGCCGCTGACCAGGACGGACGACGGTGTGGCGGCGAGCGCCATCACCTGTTCGGGTGCGGGCGGCAGACCGGCCTGCCCGAGATCGGTCCCGGTGAAGGTCCCGCTCGCCTCGTCGAAGTCGACGACCTGGCTGGTCAGCTCGGCGCGAATCGTCGAACCCTCGACGAAGATCCGGTTGAAGTAGGCACCGTCGTACGGCGAACCGAGGCGCGTCAGCGCATTGTCGCGGTACCGGTAGAGCGTGCCGGACGGACGCGTTCCGAGGTAGATGTCGTCGCCGCTGAGGGTGATCGCGGTGACGTACTGGTCGCCGCCGGGCGTCTGCACCTCGACCGGGCTGCTCAGATCGGTGGTGTCGAAGACGAGCATCGTGCCGGTGGGGGAGAGTCCCGCGGCGAGCTTCGTCCCGTCGAGGGCGAGCGTGGCGACGAACGTGCGGTCCGCGTACTTGGCGGGCAGTACGTCGCGGCGCGCGCCGGTCGCGCGGTCGATGGCGATCAGGTGCGCCTTCGTACCGACACCGGCGTAGATCGTGGTGGCGTCGGCGGCGATACTGCGGACGTACTGCTCACCGGCGATGGCGGCGCCGTACGACTTGGTCGCGCCCGTGGCCGGGTCGTACTCGTGCACGGCGCCGTCGGGGTAGGTGCCGGCGACGATCTTGCCGTCCGGGGTCGCGGCGATCGACCAGACGAACGCGCCGAACTGCGCGACCTTGGCCGCGGTGCCGGTGGTCGTGTCGACCTTGTAGACGTCGCCGGGTGTGTAGAGGCCGATGTACAGGTCGGTGCCGATGTGAGTCATCGCCCACGCGCCGGCGCCGGTCGGCAGGGAGAACTTGCGGTCGACGGTCTTGCCGACCGGGTCGAACGCGCCGACCTGGACCGGTGACACGCCGGAGGTGATGGTCCAGATCCGGTCGCCGACCTGCTCGGCGACGCTGGTCGAGGTCACGGCGGACGCCGGACCGAGGCTGGTGACGGTCGGAGTTTCGGTCCCGACCGGAATCGAAGCGCGGGCTGGGTCCGAAACGCTCACCAGTCCTGCGCAGATGACCAAAGCAGCGATCATTCCCCGTGCGAATCGCTTGTCCACAAGGCCTCCCGGGACAGTACGCACCGAATTACGGTCATGGCTGAAATTAGCCGGACGTGCGTCAGCACGTCAACCGTTGAGAACTAATCAGAGATGAACGCGATAAACGACCAGCGGGCGGCCGCTGCCGGTGCCGAGCTGGGTGCCGGTGGCATCCGCCAGTCCGGCGCGCTCGAGGCGGTTCAGGACGCGACGCGCGGTCCGCGGCTGGATGCCGAGGTAATCGGCCACGGAACGCGTGGTCAGCCCGTCCTCCGGGGTGGCGCGGACGAGCTCCTGCAGCCGTTCGAGCGTCGCCTTCGAGAGGCCGGCGCGCTGCGCGAGCAGCTGCAGCTTCGAGCGCTGCTGGGCCCGGGGCGGCGCGCCGCCGACCAGCACGAGGTCGATGTCGTTGCGCAGTGACACGACAGCCGCAGTACGTCCGGCGGTCTTCGCCCGGCCGAGTGCTCGGCGGGCCAGCGCCTCGGTCTCGGTCCCGGACCCGCCAATACCGAACCCGATCCGGACCGGTCCGAACTGCTCCTTCAGTCGGGTCAGCATGCTGAGCTCCGTGAACGCCGCGGTTGCTTGTTCGAGCGGTCCGCGGGTCGCCACCACGAGCCAGCGCTTGTCGTCGTACCGGATCACACTGCCGCCGAGAGAGCCGGCTTCGCGCCGGAGAGCGCTCTCTGCGTCCGGAGAAATCTCCACCAGGCCGAGCGCGATCTGCGCATCGTCACTGCGCAAAGCGTCATGGACGAGCAGCAGACTGTTCACCGCCGAACGGACCGAGTGCACCGACGGCGCGAGGCGGAGCGTGGTCTGCTCGGTCCGGAGTTTCTCGTACGCCGACCGCAGACAGGTGATCGCGACGGTCGCGCCGGCCTCGTGGTGGAACTCGACGATCTCGTCGAGGCTCAGCCCGGGCCGGTACGGGAGCACGCGGACGCCGCGCATCGGGAGACCCACCTCGTCGAACGTCTCCCCGACGTCGCCCTCGTCGAGTACGTCGATGCTGAGCGACGTCACGTCGTGCCCCTCGCGGAGCAGTTGAACGAGGGCTCGCATCAGCGTTGCGCCGGTGTACTCGACATGCGCCGCCGGGCGGTCGAGAAGCTCCTGCGCGGCGGCGATCTGATACGGGACGACGCCCGTGAACAGCCACGCGTCGACGCTGCCCGGCGCGTCGGCCATCACCTTGGGGGTGTCGGTCTCCCGGCGGTACCGGAGCGGGACCACCTCGACGCCACGCAGCCCCTTGATGATCCGGCTGGTGGAGGTGACCAGGTCCGACGGTCCTACTACTCCGATCGTCGTCACCACGCGCAGGTCCCCTCCATGGGGGTCAGTCTCACCACAAGACCCCACTGCTGCAAGAACCCGCGCCGTGGTCGGCTACGTTCGCGTCATGGAGCGCGTTCTGGAGTGGATCGACGAGGGTACGGCGCTGTGCCGTGACGCACTGGGCGACGCACCGGGTGACTTGGAGGCGCCGTCGCTGCTGCCGGGCTGGTCGCGGCGGCATGTCGCGGCCCATCTGTCGCTGAACGCCGAGGCGCTGGGGAACCTGGTGCACTGGGCCCGGACCGGCGAGGAACGGCCGATGTACCCGTCGGCCGAAGCGCGGAACGCGGACATCGAGGCGGGTACGTCGCGCTCGGCGGACGAGCTGCGGTCGTGGTTCGAGGAGTCGGCGGCCGGACTCGACGCGGCGATGGCGGCGTTGACGGACGAGCAGTGGCAGGCACCGGTCCGCACCGCGCAGGGCGTCCCGATCCCGGCGACCAGGATCCCGTGGATGCGCTCCCGCGAGGTCATGATCCATGCCGTCGACTTCGGCACCGGTCTGACCTTCGCCGACCTCCCCACAGACTTCCTCGAAGCATTGTGCGAGGACATCCGCACCCAGCGCGGCGACGTACCCGAGGTTCGTGGTCCGCTTCCCGAGATCGCCGCCTACCTGGCCGGCCGCCGCTACTCGGAGGTGCTGTCCGGCGACGGGAAACCCGCGGAACCGCTCTCTGCCTGGCTCTGAGACCCCGGCCGTACGCGCGCCAGGAACTCGGGCCAGGCCGAGGGGTCGTAGTCGGGGAGGCTCTTGACGTACGCCATCCAGGTGTCGCGATCGATCTCGCCGGTGATCCGCGCGCGGTACATCCGCAGGTACTCCTCGTCGTCCGGCGACATCGGATCGCCAGGCCGGGCTCCGACCCGCCCGTCGGTCAGCTCACGCACGACGTCGGCGTGTCCGGTGTGCCGCGTGGTGTCGAGCAGAACGGTGAGAACCATCTCCCGCAGCGTCACCGGGTTGCCGGTGTGATGGTTGCCCGTCGCGTCGAGATCGAGCTCCTCGATCGTCCTCGCACCTGCCGCACACGCACGCCGGTACGCGGCGACGAGTTCGTCCGTGGACTCTTCCGGCGTCGCCCACATGTCCAGGCCGTGGAACAGCTCCTCGTCGAGCTCCGAGGTGAGCCGATCCTCGTCCCGCTCCTGCCCGAACGCTTCCACCAGGTACCCGTGGGTGATCCCGGTGAGGTGCTTGACGATCCCGATCAGGTTCGTGCCGGTCGGCGTCATCGGACGACGCAGCGCATCGTCGGTCAGGCCTTCGACCTTCCACAGCAGAGAACGCTGCACTTCGTCGAGGTGCTCCAGCAGGAGGGTCTTTTCGGAAGTCATTTCACGACACGGTAGCGGAGGTGGGTGACGTCGCGGGCGGGGAGTTGGCGGACTTGTTCGAGCTCTATGTACTCCGCTGGGAGGTTGTCGAAGAGGCGGCGGCCTTGGCCGAGGAGGACGTTGACGACGTGGAGTTCGAGTTCGTCGAGGAGGCCGGCGCGGAGGAGGGCCTGTGCGGCGCCGGCGCCGTGGACCATCACGTCCCGGTCGCCGGCGGCCGCGAGCGCCTGGGCGGCGCAGTCGGCGACGTCGGAAACGTAGCGAGCGCTCCCCGGCGGTACGTCGTCCTCGGCGACGTGGTGGGTGAGGATGAACATCGGTACGCCGTCGTGGTGGTCGCCGTTCCAGCGGCCGGCGTGCTCGTAGGTACGGCGGCCCGCGATCAGCGCGCCGGTCGCGAGCGACTCGCGGACCACCTGCCCGCTCGGTCCGTCGGAGTTGCGGTCGTCGAGCCAGTTGAACAGGCGGAACCCGCCGCGTCCCATCGGTTCCTCGGGACTGTCGTCGGGGCCGACCACGAAACCGTCGAGCGACATGGACATGTAGAGCCGGATCATTTGGGACCTCCGAGGGATTGGGGGAATGAGAACACGTTGCCGGGGTCGTACTTGACCTTGATGTCGCGGAGGCGGGAATAGTTCGGGCCGTGGTAGGCGGTGGGCCAGTCGGTCAGGTCGGGGTCGGGGAAGTTGGGGTAGACGGCTCCGGACGCGTAGGCGTGGGCGATGGACCAGGAGCGGCGTATGGCGTTCCGGTCGGGGCCGGCGTGTTCCAGGAGAAAGCGCTCGTTGCGGTGCGCGAAGGCGGTGGCGTCGGCCGGGACCCGGTTGTAGGCGCCGCCCATCGGGGTGAAGTTGAGTTCGCAGCCGGCGTTGAGGAGTTGGGTGATCGCGTCCGGTGGGAGCGGGTTGCGGAAGAACTCTGACTTGCTGTGGATGATGCGGGTGTCCGGGTCGCCTTCCGAGAGGCTGGCCTTGAGCGCGGGCCAGGAGAGGTCGGTGCGAAGGTCGATCTCGGGGGCGAGGGTGGCGAGGGGGCCGGGGTCGAATTCAGTGAGGGTGGCGCCGAAGATCTGCGCTTCGTTGGCGTTGACTGTCAGGCTGGCGGTGAGGTCGTCCGGTGCGTCGGGGGCCCAGGATTGCCAGGCGGCGATTACCTCTGCGGCGTGGCTGCGCGGCCAGGTGAGTTTGAAGCGGGTCGCGGTGGGTGACGGTACGGCGGCGAAGACGAGGGACGTGAGTACGCCGAACTGACAGCCGCCTGCGCCGCGCAGTGCCCAGAACAGGTCGGCCTCTTGCTCCGCGTCACAGGTGACGACGGTGCCGTCCGCGAGTACGACGGTCGCGGCGACCAGGCGGTCGCAGGTCAGCCCGTACCGACGCCCGAGCAACCCGAGCCCACCACCCAACGTCAGCCCCGCGATCCCGACGGTGGGCCCACACCCAGCCGGAATCGTCAGCCCGTACTCGTGCAACCTCTGGTACACGGAAGCCAACCGAGCCCCAGCCCCAATCGTCGCCAGCGCCCCGGCGGGCTCGACTGTGATCGTCGAGAGGGGTGAGAGGTCGAGCATGAGGCCTGTGGTGGAGGAGCGGGCGGCGAAGCAGTGGCCTCCGCCGCGGGGGGTTAGGGGGAGATTGGTGGCGCGGGCGTAGGAGAGTGCCTCGGTCACGTCGTCGGTTGAGGAGCAGCGTGCGATCGCCGCGGGGCGGATGTTGTCGAACTGCGGCAGTGCGGGCTTCCGCAATACGTCGTACAGCTTGTGGTCAGGCCCGATCAGGTCCATGAGCTGACGTTAGGACGCGGCGGCCGGGCTGCGCTTGAACGAAACGGGCGTACCACTCGGCGAGGAACGGGCGGTACGACGCCGAGTGGTCGTGGCCGCAGTCGCAGCGGTCGGCCTTGTCGCCGAGCAGCTCGCGCGGTGTCACGCCGGTCAGCCGCACGCATTCCCGGGTCAGATGCGCGTGGTCGGCGTACCCGGTCTCGGCCGCGAGGTCCGACAGCCCGCTCCCGAACCCGGCCTGCGCCAACGCGAGATACCCCTGGAACCGCAGCGTCCGCTGCAACGTCTTCGGCCCGACCCCGGTCGCCGTCAAGCACCGCCGCCGCAACTGACTCTCCGACAACGCCAACTCGTCCGCCAGAGACGCGATCCCGGTCGGCTCCCACGGCATCAACCGCCGCACCATCTCCGCCACCACCGGATCCGGCCGAAGCTCCCAGCTGGCCAGGTACTGCTGGATCGCGAGCAACGCTGCCTGCGGACTAACCGCATCGGCCACCGCGGACCCGAGAGCGTCCGCCGCCGGACCCCAAAGCTCCACGGCACAGTCGACCAGTTCGTCCGCCGGTACGCCGAGCATCGGTGTCCCCGCGCCCGGCATGAATCGCACGCCGACGATCGTCGTCCGCGGCGGGATGACCTGCAGATGCGCCCGGGTCAGCGGCCCGATCAGCCGGGGTACGCCGCCGACCGGGCAGTGCAGTTCGACC
The DNA here is from genome assembly GCF_046549195.1 of Kribbella sp. C-35. Lineage (NCBI taxonomy): Bacteria > Bacillati > Actinomycetota > Actinomycetes > Propionibacteriales > Kribbellaceae > Kribbella > Kribbella sp. C-35. The sequence continues at coordinate 440,401 of NZ_JAJPWG010000005.1, read as the reverse complement.
CCACCTGTCGGCAGATCGCGTTGCGGGTAGGGCTGTGATCCGGTGCGTTGGATCCAGACCGTACGGACGAGACCGGCCAGTGCGGGGACCGGCGCGCTCTCGTCGTACGTCTGCTCCATGGGCTACACCTCTACAGCTCGATGTGCGATCCGATGATGACCGTGCGGTCGCGGGGGAGACCGAAATGTTCGGCGGCGTCGGCGGTGATATGCGAGGTGGCAAGGAACAGTTGCTTGCGCCAGCCCGCCATCGTGGCGGCCTTGCCCCGGCGGAGCTCGATCTTGGACAGGAAGTACGACGCCTTGTCGAGATCGAGCGGACCTTCGGACTCGTCCGGCTCGAGCTGCGCGAGGGCTGCCGGTACGTCGGGCGACTCCATGTACCCGAACTTGATCGTGACGTGCGTGATCCCGTCGTCGCCGTACCCGAGGTCGTCGACCGTGACCCGCTGGTCCTCGGCGACCCGCGGCACCGGCTCCGTGGCGATCGCCACGATCACCACGTGCTCGTGCCGGACCTGGTTGTGCTCGACGTTCGCCCGCAGCGCGAGCGGAGCGCTGACGCCGCCGCGGTTCAGGAAGATCGCCGTCCCCGGGACGGTGCGGATCGGCATCTTGCCGGAACGCATCTGGTCGATGAACTCCTGCAGTGAACCCTCGGCGCGTTCCCGCTCGGCCGTCACGACCTCGCGGCCGCGTTGCCAGGTCGTCATCACCGTGAACGCGATCACCGCGATGAGCAGCGGCAGCCACGCGCCGTGCACCAGCTTGGTCAGGTTCGCTCCGATGAACAGCAGGTCGACCGTGAGCAGCGGCACCGCGCCGACAAGGATCAGCCACCTCGGGACGTTCCAGCGGTAGTGCGCGACGTAGAAGAACAGCAAGGTCGTGATGCTGATCGTGCCGGTCACCGTCATGCCGTACGCGTACGCCAGCGCGGCCGAGCTGCGGAACGCGAAGATCAGCGTCAGTACCGAGACGAACAGCAGCCAGTTCACGAACGGGACGTAGATCTGGCCCACCGTCGTCGCCGAGGTGTGCGTCACCCGGAGCCGCGGCAGGTACCCGAGCTGCGCGGCGTGCGACGCGACCGAGTAGGCGCCGGTGATCACCGCCTGCGACGCGATCACGGTGGCGGCGGTCGCGAGCAGCACCAGCGGCAGCCGGCCCCAGTCCGGGACGAGCAGGAAGAACGGGCCGCTGATGTTGGTGTGGTCCTTCAGGATCAGCGCTCCCTGACCCATGTAGCTGAGCGTGCAGGCCGGGAAGACCAGGAACAGCCAGCCGCGACTGATCGAGCGGCGGCCGAAGTGGCCCATGTCGGCGTACAGCGCCTCCGCGCCGGTGACCGAGAGCACGATCGCCGCGAGCGCGAAGAACGCGATGTGGAAGTGCCCGGCCAGGAACCCGATCGCGTATGTCGGGGAGAGCGCCTTGAGGATTGCCACGTGCTCGACGATGCCGCCGATCCCGGCCGCGCCGATCACGGTGAACCAGGCGATCATCACCGGTCCGAAGACCCGGCCGACCGATTCGGTCCCGCGGCGCTGGACCAGGAACAGCACGGTGATGATGACCGCGGTGATCGGTACGACGTACTCGGCGAGCGACGGTTGGACGGTCTTCAGGCCCTCGACCGCGGACAGCACCGAGATCGCCGGGGTGATGATGCCGTCACCGAAGAACAGTGACGCCCCGAACAGGCCGACCGCCGCGAGGACGGCCGCGGCCCGGCGGCCCGGATGTGTGGAACGCCAGCGGCGCAGCAGCGTGATGAGCGCCATCACGCCGCCCTCGCCGTCGTTGTCGGCGCGCATCGCGAGCAGGATGTACGTGACGGTGACGATGATCATCACCGACCAGAAGATCAGCGACACGACGCCGTACACGTTGTTGTCGCTGACCGGCACCGGGTGCGGGTCCTCGGGGTTGAACACCGTCTGGAGGGTGTAGATCGGGCTGGTGCCGATATCGCCGAACACGACACCGAGTGCGCCGACGATCACCGCGAGCTTGGCCGTGTTGTGGGCGTTCGGCGCGGGTGCCTCCGCAGCCTCCGCCGTTTCCGCCTGCTGATCCGTCACGTCCCGGGACGATACCCGCCCAGGGAGCTAGCGGAGCGCATGTCGAGCGGTCCGCCGCGGCTCCGACGTACCGGGTATGACAGCCGATCGAGTACTGCGGACCTACCTCACGCTGGTCGTGGTGTCGACGGGCGCGTCGTCGATGATCTGGGGCATCAACACGCTGTTCCTGCTCGACGCCGGACTGAGCATCGGGAAGACGTTCGCCGCGAACGCGTTCTTCACCGCCGGCATGGTGCTGTTCGAGGTGCCGACGGGTGTCGTCGCGGACACGGTCGGGCGGCGTACGTCGTACCTCCTCGGCACGGCCACCCTGATCGGGACGACGCTGCTCTACCTGGTGCTGTGGCAGACGCATGCGCCGTTCGTGCTCTGGGCGGTGGTGTCGATGCTGCTCGGTCTCGGATTCACATTCTTCAGCGGCGCGACCGAGGCCTGGCTGGTCGACGGGCTGCATGCGACCGGGTACGACGGGTCGCTGGACGCGGCGTTCGCGAAGGGGCAGATGGCGAGCGGGATCGCGATGATGGGCGGCTCGATCGGCGGCGGGGTACTGGCGCAGCTGACGAACCTGGGGACGCCGTACGCCGTCCGCGCGTTGTTGCTGATGGCCACGTTCGTGGTCGCGTGGCGGTCGATGCGGGACATCGGCTTCACCCCGGCGCCGCGAGTGTCGGTGCGGGGCGAGATGGCCGGGATCGTCCGGGCGTCGCTCCGGCACGGGCTGCTCAACCGGCGGGTCCGCTGGGTGATGCTGGCCGGGCCGTTCACGGCCGGGGTGAGCGTCTACGGCTTCTACGCCGCGCAGCCCTATCTGCTCGAGCTCTACGGGCACACCGGCTCGTACGCGATCGCCGGTCTGTCGGCCGGGATCGTCGCCGGTGCACAGATCGCCGGGGGCGCGTCCGCGTCGTACGTCTCCCGCCTGATCCACGACCGGATCGGGATCCTGATCGGGGCGATCGTCGCGTCCGGGGTGGTGATCGCGGTGATGGGAGTGGTGACGTCGTTCGGGGTGGCGCTGGTGCTGCTGATGGTGTGGGGCACGTTGTTCGCTGCGATGTCGCCGGTGCGGCAGGCGTACCTGAACAGCCACATCCCGTCGGCGCAGCGGGCGACGGTGCTGTCGTTCGACAGTCTGCTCGGCTCGGCCGGTGGGGTCGTGATTCAGCCGACGCTCGGTCGCTCCGCGGACGTCTGGGGCTACGGCCCGGCGTACCTGGTGTCGGCGGGGATCCAGGCGCTGGCGGTGCCGTTCCTCGGGCTGGCGCGCCGGAAATCTGTCGAGCGCACGGCGGGTCAGCCTCTAGCCTTGCGGGCGTGACGGCTCGACTGATCATCATCAACGGTGGGTCCAGTTCCGGGAAGACCGGGATCGTGCGGTGTCTGCAGGCGCTGCTGCCGGAGCCCTGGCTCGGGTTCAGTGTGGACGACTTCGTGGACGCGCTGCCCGCCGTGATGGACGGCGGCATCGAGATCGGGCCGGGCGGCGAGGTGTCGGTCGGGCCCGCGTTCCGGCAGCTGGACGCGGCCTGGACCGCCGGGATCGTGGCGATGTGCCGGGCCGGCGGGCGGGTGATCGTCGATGAGGTGTTCCTCGGCGGCGCCGGCTCGCAGCAGCGCTGGCGGGACGCGATCGGGGACGTCGAAACAGTCTTCGTCGGCGTCCACTGCGCCCCGGAGGTCGCCGCGGGCCGCGAACTCGCGCGCGGCAACCGCGCCCGCGGCATGGCCGAGCAGCAGGCGTACGTCGTCCACGAGGGCGTCACGTACGACGTCGAGGTGGACAGCTCGCACGCGGAATCCGTCGACTGCGCCCGGACGATCGCCACCTACCTCGTTCCGTAGTGGATCGCGGGCCGCTGAACCCGTGGGTACATTTGGTGGCGTGCTGACGGCAAAGGGTGCGGCGACGCGGGACCGGATCGTGGCGGCGGCCGCGGCCGAGATCCGCGAGCGGGGGATCAGTGCGGTGAAGCTGGACGACATCGGCCGCCGCAGCCGGACCGGCAAGAGCCAGCTCTTCCACTACTTCCCCGACGGCAAGGAACAGTTGCTGCTCGCGGTCGCCGAGCGCGAGGCCGAGCAGGTGCTTGAGGACCAGGAGCCGCACCTCGGGCAGCTGACCAGCTGGGACGCGTGGCACGACTGGCGGGACGCCGTCGTCGAGAAGTACCGGCGGCAGGGCGTGCACTGCCCACTCGGCGTACTGATCACCGAAATCGGCCGGCACACCCCGGCCGCGCAAGCGGTGACGGCTCAGCTGCTCGCGCAGTGGCAGCGCCGCCTCGAACTCGGCATCGAGGAGATGAAGGCCGCGGGCGAGATCCGTGCCACTGTGGATCCCGCCCGCGCCTCGGCCGCGTTGATCGCCGCGATCCAGGGCGGCGTCGCGATCCTGATGTCGTCAGGAACGTCGACGCATCTGGAGTACGCGCTCGACCTCTGTCTGGATTACCTCCAGTTGAGCACCGGCGGCTGATAGCCGGCCGGCTTGTCGGCGACCTTCGCTCCGGGGTTGACCAGCCAGCCCTGGTACTCCGGCGTGAACATCCGGTACACCGACTCCGGTGACACGGCGCCGGCGGTGTCGAGTGCGGTACGCAGCTCGGCAGGCAGTTCGAACCCGAGCGCCTCGATACTCGACTCGAGCTGCTCCGGCCGGCTCGCACCGACGATCGCGGACGCGATGCCCGGCTGGGTGGCCGCCCAGTTCACCGCGACCTGCGCCATCGTCACCCCGAGCTTGTCCGCCACGTCCTTCACCGTCTTCAACAGGTCCCAGTGCCGGTCACCCCAGGCCCGCACGGGTGAGCCGTCCCCGGTGAGCCGGCCCTCGCCGGCCACGCCTCGAGCGTCGTCGCGCTGGTACTTCCCCGTGAGGAAGCCGCTCGCCAGCGGGCTCCACGCGGTGATCCCGAGCCCGAGTTGCTGCGCCATCGGCACGTGTTCGGTCTCGATCGTCCGCTCGGCCAACGAATACGGGAGCTGCAGGCTGACCATCGGGGTCAGCGAATGCGCGTCGGCGAGAGTCTGCGCGCGAGCGGCGTACCAGGCGGGTACGTCGGACAACCCGGCGTACCTGATCTTGCCGGCGCGGGCGAGGTCGTCGAGAGTTCGCAGTACCTCGTCGACCGGAGTGATGCGGTCCCAGGTGTGCAGCAGGAACAGGTCGACGTAGTCCGTGCCGAGTCGGCGCAAGGACTCGTCGAGCGCGCGGATCAGGTGCTTGCGGCTGTTGCCGCCCGCGTTCGGATCGCCGGAGTCGACGCTGTTGGTCGCCTTCGTGGTGAGCACCATCCGCTCCCGGACGCCGGCTTCGGCGATCAGCCGGCCGAGGATCCGTTCGCTCTCACCCGCGGTGTAGAAATCGGCGGTGTCGATGAAGTTGCCGCCGGCATCGATATAGGCCCGGAAGATCGCCCGCGCCTCGTCCTCGCTCTTGCCGTACGGCGCGTGGAACCCGGCTTGCCCGAAGTTCATGGTGCCCAGTGCAAGCCGGCTGACCCGCAGCCCCGACCGCCCGAGCAGGTAGTAGTCGTCAAGTGCCATACCCACAGGGTTCCTCGACAAATTTGGACCGGCAAGTACAAAGCTGCGGACGCTGGCGGCGCGTGAAAGGATTTTGGGCGTGCGCTTGTCTGAGCAGCAGCGGAGTGAGCTGGAGCGGTTGGCGGAGTTCGTGCTGCCGGGGGAGGGATGGGCAGCGGCGGAGTTTGTCGAGCGGGTGCTGACGGAGGATCGGCCGGACTGGGCCGGGCGGGTCGAGCGTGCGCTGGCGGACGCGGCGGATGCGGACCGGGCCTGGCTGGTGCGGCTGATCGCGCAGGGGTTCTACGCGGAGCCGTCGACCTGGGCGAGGGTCGGGTGGCGGAGCGGGGAGTTTGCGCCGGTGCAGACCGAGTTGCGGGTGACGCCTCGGGACGAGCTGCGGGAGCGGTACGACGTTGTGGTCGTCGGATCGGGGGCCGGTGGGGGTGCGGCGGCTCAAGTGCTGGCGGAGTCGGGGCGGTCGGTGCTGGTGGTCGAGTTGGGCAGTTACCCGTCGACGGAGTCGTTGGCGCGCGACCACCTGCGGAATCCGCGGTCCGTGGCGGGTCTGCCGGCGATGACGGATCCGGACCCGGCGGGGCGGCCGCGGGTGTCGGTGGTGGACGGGGTGCGGAGCAAGGTGCTGCCGCCGGACGGTGGGTGGGGGAACAACGCGTTCACGGTCGGCGGCGGCACGCGGGTGTACGGCGCGCAGGCGTGGCGGTTCGTGCCACAGGACTTCCGGATGGCCACGACGTACGGCGTACCGGAAGGAAGTGCGCTCGCCGACTGGCCGATCTCGTACGACGACCTGGAGCCCTACTACTCGTTGGCTGAGCAACGGTTCGGGGTGAGTGGCGGTGGAGTGGACCCGTGGCATGGGCCGCGGTCGATCCCGCTTCCGATGCCGCCGCTGCCCCGGACCGGGCCGGCTGACCTGTTGGCGGGAGCCGCCGAGCGGCTCGGCTGGGGGACTCTCGACGTACCGCTGCTGATCAACTCGGTCGACTACCAAGGGCGCTCCGGGTGTGTGCGGTGCGGCCTGTGCGTCGGGTTCGCCTGCCCGGTGGAGGCGAAGGCCGGGACGCACAACACCGCATTGCCCGCGGCGCTCGCGACCGGGAACTGCACGCTGGTCACCGAGACGACAGTCGAGCAGTTGGTCACCTCAGCTGGTCGAGTCGTCGGCGTCGCACTGGTCGCGAGTGACGGGTACGGCGGGATCTGGCGACGGACCGTTGCGTGCGAAGAGGTGGTGGTCGCGGCGGGTGCTTCGGAGACGCCGCGGCTGCTCCTGAACAGCGCGCACGACGGCGAGCCGAACGGAATCGGCAACAACCGGGATCAGGTCGGTCGTCATCTGCAGGCGCATGTGTACGCCGGTGCGGTTGGGCTGTTCGAGGACGAGGTGGTCGATCTCGTCGGGCCCGGTGTCTCGATCGCGACCTGCGACTTCCGGCACGGGAACGACGGGATCGTCGGCGGCGGCATGCTCGCCAACGAGTTCGTGCCGACGCCCGCGTCGGCGTACGACTATCTGACCGGCGCCGGGCTGATCCCGGCGGCCGGTGCGGAGAGCGTGCAGGCGATGCGGCATGACGTACGGCGGATGCTGCGGGTGGTCGGCCCGATTCAGGAGGTCACGTCGGCGGACTCACGCGTTCGCGTCGATCCGTCCGTGGTCGATCGGTTCGGCAATCCGGTGGTGGTGACTAGCGGGTCGATCCATCCGGAGGACCTTCGGGCGCATCGGTTCATGAGCGGCAAGGCCAAGGCTTGGCTCGAGGAGGCGGGTGCGGTCCGGGCCTCCGTCGGCGAGGTCGGCACAGTCGGGCAAGCCAGCACCGGGCAGCATCAGGCGGGGACGTGCCGGATGGGCGACGACCCGGCCCGATCGGTCACCGATCCACACGGCCGGGTCTGGGGCCACGACAACCTGTGGATCGCCGACGCCTCCCTCCACGTCACCAACGGAGGAGTAAACCCAGTCCTCACGGTCCTAGCCGGAGCCCTCCGCATCGCCGACCACATCACCCGCTAGGGGGATCCGATCAGCCGACGCGGGAGATGCCTACTCCGCTGCGGGCCTCGCGGCCGTACTTGGTGATTTCGGCGGGGAGGTTCAGGCGGGAGATGCCGGTCTTGGTGCGGTCCTCGTCGGTGAGGAGGTCGGCGGGGATGATCCAGACGATCTCGAACTCGAGGCCGTCGGGGTCCTTGCCGTAGAGGGACTTCGTGGTCCCGTGGTCGGACGCGCCGACCAGAGCGTCGTGCTCGCTCAGCGCGCCGGCCAGGTCCTCGAGATCGCCGAGGGTGTCCACCTCCCAGGCGAGGTGGTAGAGCCCGACCGTCGTCCGCCCGGCGCCCGAGGGTCCGGCCTGCGACCCGATCTGGAACAGGCCCAGGTCGTGGTCGTTGCTCGACCCGGGCGCCCGGAGGAACGCCGCGCCGGGGATGGCGTCGCCGGTCTCGGTGTACCCGAAGCCGAGGACGTCTCGGTAGAACGCGACGCTCGCCGCGACGTCGCGCACGTACAGGACCGCGTGGTTCAACCGGAAGATCGCCATACCCACGATGTTAGTTGAAGCCTCAACTTATTTCCAGTGGCTAGCGGCGGCGGCGTGGTTTCTGGGGCCGGGCCGGCTGCTTGGAAGCCTGGGGCGCCGGTTTCTTCTGCCGTTTGGGCGTCGCCGGACCGCGGGTGCTGTTGGCGGTCCGGCCGCGGACGATGCCGATGAAGTGCTCGACCAGTTCGCTGGTCTCGTCCTCCGGCCAGCTGAGCGCGACCTGCGACTCCGGTACGCCGGTCAGCGGGCGGTAGGTCAGGTCCTTGCGATGATGCAGCCGGGCCAGCGACTGCGGTACCACCAGCAGCCCGGTGCCCATGGCGACCAGCTCGATCGCGTCGCCGGTCCGGGCCGGGCGCTCGTCGATCAGCCGGCCGGGCGGGCGGTCCCAGTCGAGTACGTCGTCCTCCGGGTGCAGCATCAGCTCGTCGGCGAGGTCGTTGACGGTGACCTCCTCGGCCGCGGTGATCAGGTGATCCTTGGGCACCACGACGACCGTCTGCTCGACGTACAGCGGGATCGCGTGTAATCCGGTGCGGTCGATCGGGAGCCGCAGGAGGACCGAGTCGGCGTCACCCCGGCGTACCAGGTCGGGCGCTTCGGCCGCGGAGACCTGGACGAGTTCGAGCGGGACGCGGGGGAGTCGCTCCGTCCAGATCCGAACCCATTTGGCGGGTGTCACGCCGGGGACGTAGCCCAGCCGGAATCCGGTCACGGTTCAGAGGTTACCGGGCGTTACGCTGCTGCCATGACGGCGCGCAAGACACCCCAAACCATGAAGCCTGCCACGGCGGCGAAGAAGCTGGACGTGTACCTCCCGGCCACGCCTGCGGAGTTCCAGGAGGGTGTCGTGTCGCGGGACGAGCTGAACGCGCTGCAGGCGGACCCGCCCGAGTGGCTGCGCGAGCTCCGGCGTACCGGGCCGCACCCGCGTTCGGTGGTGGCGGCCCGGCTCGGCGTCTCGATCAGCGGCCTGGCCCGCGCCGGGATCACCGAGGCGCTGACCACGGACGACATCGAGGCCATCCGGGACGAGAACCCGGACTGGCTGGAGCACGAGCGCGAGACCCAGGCGGAGGTCCGCCGGCAAGAGGCCGAGTTGAAGAAGAAGCCGCGCCGATAATCAGGGGTCAGGTGATCCGGACCCGGAGGCGGCGGAAGCCTCTGCCCTTACTCTCCATCTTGACGACCTCCATGCGGCCGATCAGGGCGGTCGAGGCGACGTGGGTGCCGCCGTCGGCCTGGGTGTCGAGGCCAGCGATGTCGACGATCCGGACGATCTCGATATCGGGCGGGAGCAGGTTGGTCGCCGTCCGGATGATGTCCGGGATCGCGAACGCCTCCTCGCGCGGAAGGTTGCTGACGGTGATCCGGCGGTCGGTGCGGATCTCCGCGTTGACCGCCTCGGCGACCCGGTCCTTGAAGTCCGGCGGCACGTCGGCCAGATCGAAGTCCATCCGCGCCGACAGCGGTTCCATGTTCCCGCCCGTGACGAGGGCGCCGAAGTCACGGAACACCACCCCGGTCAGCACATGTAGTCCGGAGTGCGTCCGCATCAGCTGAGTACGCCGTTCGTCGTCGAGCGCCCCGCGGACCGCCGTACCGACCGGCGGCACCGGGTCGTCCTCGTGCGGCACCAGGTACAGGTCGTCACCCTTGGTCGTCCCAACGATCCGCGTCCGGACCCCGCCCCACAGCAGCACGCCCTGGTCCGGCGGCTGCCCGCCGCCGCCCGGATAGAACGCGGACCGGTCGAGCACGATCCCGCGCTCGGGATCCACTCCGACCACCGTCGCGTCCCACTCCCGTACCGAAGCGTCGTCGAGGTCAAGCCGATGTGTGTGCCCGTGCTGGTTGCTCATGATCAGCCCACTGTGCCACACGCCTGACCCCGGCCGATCGGACACTGTCAGGAGGGGTGGGGCTATGCAGATCATCGAGAACAGCATCGTGGGAACCCGGTCCGCCGTACTTCGGCTGACCAGGCGCGGCGGTGGCGCGAGCATCGTGATCTTCCCGATGCTGCACGTGGCGGAACCGCAGTTCTTCCGTGCGGTCGAGGCGCGCCTGCGTGAGTGCGACCTGCTCGTCGTCGAAGGAATCCAGGGCGAGTCGGCGGCCGTCGACGGTCTGACGGCGACGTACCGGATGATGCCGGTGAACGAGGAGGCCGGACTGGTCGAGGACGACATTCCGTACGGCGATCTCGGCGTGCCGTTCCTGGCGCCGGACATCTCGGGGGAGGAGTTCCAGGAAGGTTTTCAGGAGTTGTCGTGGAAGGTCCGGGCGCTGACCTGGGCATCGGTTCCGGTGGTGTCGATCGGGCAGTTCTTCGCCGGGCGGCGCACGCTGCTGTCACCCGACATCGAGGTCAACGACCTCCCGACAGCGCAGGACGAGTTGCGCAGTGAGCAGTGGGATGCTTTCTTCGACCTGTTGCTCGACCGGCGGGACGGCCGTGCCGTCGCGGCGGTCGCCGAGGTCGTCCGGGAGCGTGGCGACGAGGACATCGAGGTCGCGGTCGTGTACGGCGCCCGGCATGTTCCCGGGATCCTGCGCGGGCTCTACGGGCTCGGGTATCGGGTGGTCAGCGCGGACTGGTTGGTGGTGGTCAGCGCACAAGAGTCGTGAAGGCGTCGAGTGCCTTGCGGATGTTCTCGACCGAGTTCGCGTACGAGAAGCGCAGGTTGTTCTCGCCGTAGATGCCGAACGCCGTACCGGGCAGGCACGCAACCCCGGCCTCGTCCAGCAACCGGTCGGACAGGGTCGCTGCCGACACGCCGAGCTCGCTGATGTTCGGGAACGCGTAGAACGCTCCGCCCGGTTCCACACACGACACACCTGGTACGGCGTTGAGCCCGGAGACGATCACCTCGCGCCGATCGCGGAACGCGTCCAGCATCCGGTCGACGTCGTCCCATGGTCCTTCGAGGGCGGCGATCGCGGCATGCTGGCTGAACGCCGACGTACACGACACCGAGTTGATCATCAGCCGCGTCACCGGCTCCACCAGCGGCTCCGGGAACACGCCGAAGCCCAGCCGCCAGCCCGTCATCGCGAACGTCTTCGACCAGCCGTCGAGCAGGATGGTGCGCTCGCGCATGCCGTCGACATCGAGAACGCTGTGGTGCTCACCGTCGTACCGGAGTGCCCAGTAGACCTCGTCGCTGAGGACGACCAGGTCGTGCTCGATCGCGATCTCGGCGATCGCCTGCAGCTGCTCCGGCGTGGAGGCACTGCCGCACGGGTTGTGCGGGGAGTTGAGGATCAGCAGCTTGGTCCGGTCCGTCACCAGCGACCGGAGCTCGTCGGGGTCGATGACGAAGCCGTTCTCCTCGCGCAGCGGCACCGGCACCGGTTTCGCGCCGGCGAAGGCCGCGATCGACTGGTACATCGGGAACCCGGGGTCCGGGTAGAGGACCTCGTCGCCCTCCTCGCAGAGGGCCAGGATCGTGAAGAACATGATCGGCTTCGCGCCGGGCGTGATCAGCACCCGGTCGGGTGTCGTGCTGAGCCGGCCGGTGCGGTCGAGGAAGTCCGCGACCGCGGTCCGCAGTTCGGGGATGCCGGGCGCCGGCACGTAGTGCGTGAAGCCCTTGTCCAGGGCCTGCTGGGCGGCGGCGATCACGTGCGCCGGCGTGTCGAAGTCCGGTTCGCCGATCTCGAGGTGCACGATCTCGCGACCCTGCGCCTCCAGGGCCTTCGCCTTCGCCAGCACCTCGAACGCCGACTCGGTCCCGAGACGCTCCATCCGCGCAGCAAGCTTCACAACCCTCACCTTAGTCTGAGCGTATGACGCGAGTAGCAGTGACCGGGAGCAGCGGGAAACTCGGCAAGGCCGTCGTCGATCATCTCGCGGACCAGGGCTGGGACGTGGTCGCGCTCGACCAGGCTGCACCGGCGCGGGCCGATTTGACGTCGACGCGGGTGGATCTGACCGATTTCGGCCAGACCTACGAGGCGATCGCCGGGATCGACGACCGGCACGACGGCGTCGACGCGGTGGTGCATCTCGCCGCGGTCCCGGCGCCGGGCCTGCGGCCGAACGCGGCGACGTTCCACAACAACATGACCGTGACGTACAACGTGTTCTCGGCGGCGCTGCGGGCCGGCGTCCGGAACATCGTGTGGGCGTCGAGCGAGACCGTACTGGGTCTGCCGTTCGACGAGTTCCCGCCGTACGTGCCGGTCGACGAGGACTATCCGCCGCGGCCGAACAGCACGTACTCGCTCGTCAAGACGCTCGAGGAGGAGCTGGCCCGGCAGCTCTGCCGGTGGCATCCGGACCTGAAGCTGATCGGGCTCCGGTTCTCCAACGTGATGTATCCGGAGGACTACGCCCGGTTCCCGTCGTTCGACGCCGACGCCCAGGCGCGCAAGTGGAACCTGTGGGGCTACATCGACGCCCGCGACGGCGCCCAGGCCGTCCGCAAGGCGCTCGAGTACGACGTGACCGGGACGGACGTGTTCATCGTCGCGAACGCCGACACGGTGATGTCCCGGCCGAACGAGGAGCTTCTCGCCGAGGTGTTCCCCGGCGTCCCCGTGAAGCGCCCGTTCGGCCCGAACGAGACGTTGCTGTCGATCGAGAAGGCGCGCCGCCTGCTCGGTTACGCGCCGGAGTTCTCCTGGCGGGGCCCGAACGGGAACAGCGTGTCCGGGTCGTAGGCCGTCCGTACGTCGGCCAGCCGCGCGAACGTGTCCGCCGGCCACGACCGCTCGTACGACCCCGGCAGCGCGAAACCGCCGGAGAAGTTCACCGTGGTCTCCTCGCACACCCACGGCTCGAGCCGCCCGAGAATCCCGTCAACCGTTGCCGGAAGCACCTTTTCGAACAGGCTCGGATCCGGTACGCCGATCATCGTCAGCGTGCACGCCCCGCTCCGCCCGCCGACCGCGCTGCCCTCGGGGACGTCGCGCTCTGTCGCGCCGCCGAGGTGCCGGAGCTCGACCGCGACCAACGGAATCTGCTGCTCCGGGCCGGCCACGTCCAGGAACGCGGCGATGAACTCGGCGTCCAGCTCGTCCAGCATCAGGCCGCGGTCCCACGCCGGCGTCGGGTCCTTCGGGTCGTTGTGGATCAGCGCGATGTCGCTCGCCGGCATCTCGCCGACGGCGTCGATCAGCGTCGGACCGGCGTCGCGGATCGGCTGGAAGAGCTTCTTGCCGTCGGCCGCGTCACCGACGTACGCGAAACGGACGCTCAGCACCGTCTTGCCGCGCAGCGGTTCGGGAATGAACTCGAGCGGCGGCAGCCGCAGGATCACCACCGACGAGTTCGCGCTCTCCGGCAGGGCGTTCGTCCACTCGGCCCAGGTGGTCAGCGCAGAGGCGATGTGCTCCGCGTCGAAGAACACCGAGCCGCCGTACAGGGTGCGCAGCTCGACCAGTCCGAAGTCCATCGCGGTGACGATGCCGAAGCCACCCTTGCCGCCGCGCAACGCCCAGAACAGGTCGGGGTGCTCGGTCTCGCTCGCGGTCACCGCTTCGCCCGCCGCCGTCACGACGCGGAACGAGCGCGCCCAGTCGGACGAGAAACCGTACGTCCGGGCGAGCGGGCCGAGGCCGCCGCCGAGCGTGTACCCGATGCAACCGACCGCGTCGGACGCGCCGGTGATCGGCGCCAGGCCGTACGGCGCGGCCGCTGCGATGACCTCGGCCCACTGGGTGCCCGCGGCGATGTGCGCGACCTGTGCCTCGGCGTCCACACTCACGCCGGTCATTCGCCCGGTGGTCACCACGATCCCGCCCTGCATCGGGTTCGGGATGCCGTGGCCGGTCGCCAGCACGCGGACCGGTGTACCGGTCTCGGCCGCGGCGCGGACCACCGCGACGGCGTCGTCCTCGGACGTCAGCCCGACCACGACGTCCGGTGTGTGCGTCACCGCCAGGTTGAACCCGGACAGTTCTTCGTCGTACCCCTTGTCACCCGGTGCGAGCACCGGACCGGCGACCTCGCCCCGCAGCCGGTCGATCAACGTGTCAGTCACGTTCTTCATCCCCTCCCAGAATCCCTGCCCTGGAGGTTTCCACACGCCAGGGTCAGGGTGGAAACACGCCTGATTGGGGGGCCGACTCGACGGTAACGGCCCTGGGCTGAAAACCTGTGCCAGCAGCTGGCGATCCCAGCTGCACAAGGCAGGGTGAGACACGGAGGCGGTCGATGTTCAAGCGTATCGCAATAGTGAACCGGGGTGAAGCCGCGATGCGGCTCATCAACGCGGTCCGCGAAGTCAACGCCGAAGGCGGTGACCCGATCGAGACCGTGGCCTTGTTCACCGACGGCGAGCGGACGGCGACCTTCGTGCGGGCGGCGGACATCACGTACCCGCTCGGCCCGGCGTCGGCCCGGCCGTACCTGGACCTGGAGGTCCTGGAACGCGCGCTCCGCGAGACCGGGGCGGACGCCGCCTGGGTCGGCTGGGGGTTCGTCGCCGAGGACCCGGCGTTCGCGGAGCTGTGCGACCGGATCGGCGTGACCTTCATCGGCCCGTCGGCCGAGGCGATGCGCAAGCTCGGCGACAAGATCGGCTCGAAGCTGATCGCCGAGGAGGTCGGCGTACCGGTCGCGCCGTGGAGCCGCGGAGCGGTCGAGTCGCTGGACGCGGCGCTCGCGGCGGCCGAGCGGATCGGGTACCCGTTGATGCTCAAGGCAACGGCCGGCGGCGGTGGCCGCGGCATCCGGGTGGTGCGCTCCGCCGACGAGCTCTCCGACGCGTATGCGCGGACCAGCGACGAGGCAGCCCGTGCGTTCGGCAGCGGCGTGGTGTTCCTGGAGCGCCTCGTCACCGGCGCCCGGCACGTCGAGGTCCAGGTGATCGCGGACGGCGAGGGTACGGCGTGGGCGCTCGGCGTCCGGGACTGCTCGGTGCAGCGCCGCAACCAGAAGGTGATCGAGGAGTCCGCGTCGCCGCTGCTGTCCGCGTCCCAGGTCGACGACCTGAAGGCGTCCGCCGAGCGGCTGGCGATCGCGGTCGGGTACCGGGGCGCCGCGACGGTCGAGTTCCTGTACCACCCGGAGGAGAAGTCGTTCGCGTTCCTCGAGGTCAACACCCGGCTCCAGGTCGAGCACCCGATCACCGAGCTGACCACCGGGTTCGACCTGGTGAAGGCGCAGCTGCACGTCGCTGATGGTGGCCGGCTGGAGGGACCCAAGCCGGTGGAGAGCGGGCACGCGGTCGAGGCCCGGCTGAACGCCGAGGACCCGGACCGCGACTTCGCACCGTCGCCCGGGCGGATCGTCGTACTCGATCTCCCGGCCGGCCCGGGTATCCGCGTCGACACCGGCGTCAGCGCGGGGGACAGCATCCCGGCGGACTTCGACTCGATGATCGCGAAGATCATCGGGTACGGGCGCACGCGCGAGGAGGCGCTCGCGCGGCTGCGGCGCGCGATGCAGGCGACGACCGTCCTGATCGAGGGCGGCGCGACCAACAAGAGCTTCATCCTCGACCTGCTCGACCAGCCCGAGGTGATCGACGGCAGCGCCGACACCGGCTGGATCGACCGCGTCCGCGGTGAGGGCCGCCTGGTCTCGCACCGGCACTCCGGCATCGCGCTGGTCGCGGCCGCGATCGAGGGGTACGAGGACGCCGAGCAGGTCGAGCGCATCCGCTTGTACGAGACCGCGCACGGCGGTCGCCCGCAGGTCCAGCACGAGGTCGGTCGCGCGATCGACCTGAAGCTGCGCGGCGCGAGCTACCGGGTGACGGTGGCGCGGATCGGTCCGGAGCGGTTCCGGGTCGGTGTCGGCAACGGCAACGATCACCTCAAGGTGGTGGACGCCGAGCTGGAGCGGCTGGACGAGTACACGAGCCGGCTGGTCGTCGGCGGGCAGCGATTCCGTCTGGTGACCGCGACCCACGGCCCGGTGCATCTGGTCGAGGTCGACGGCGTCACCCACCGCGTGAGTCGTGACGAGGGCGGCGTACTGCGTTCGCCCGCGCCGGCGCTCGTGGTGGCGACGCCGGTGCAGACCGGTGCCGAGATCGAGGCCGGCGCTCCGGTGCTGGTGCTCGAGAGCATGAAGATGGAGACGGTGCTGTACGCGCCGTTCAAGGCGACCGTGAAGGAGCTGCTGGTCTCGACCGGCAGTCAGGTGGAGACGGGTGCGCCGCTGCTGCGGTTGGAGCCGGTGGCGGACGACGCTGCTGCGGAGGAGGCCGCTCCGGTGCAGAACGGCGTACAGCTGGATCTGCCGAACGGGACCGGGGAGAAGTCCGCGGCCGAGCGGCTGGAGCGCGGGCTGGACGACCTGCGGAGCATGCTGCTCGGGTTCGACATCGACCCGCAGGACGAGGGCGGCATGCTGGCCGACTACCTGGCCGCGCGGTCCGAGCTCGCTCATCAGCGCTCGGGGCCGCCGGTCGGGCTGGAGATCGAGCTGCTGACGGTGTTCGCGGACTTCGCCGAGCTGAGCCGCAACCGGCCGGCCGGGACGGACACCACCCTCGAGAACCGGGTGCACAGCCCGCGCGAGTATTTCTACACGTACCTGCAGAGTCTGGATCCGGACCGTGGCGGCCTACCGGGCGAGTTCCAGGCCCGGTTGACCCGGGTGCTGAGCCACTACGGGGTGACCGGGCTGGAGCGGAGCCCTGAGCTGGAGGAGGCGGTCTTCCGGATCTTCCTGGCGCAGCAGCGCTCGAGTCCCGACGTACTGCTGGTGACGTCCGTGCTGCAGCGGTGGATCGCCGAGCCGCTGCCGGAGGCGCCGCTGGACGAGTGCGTGCACGAACTGCTGGACCGGCTGGTGCTGGCCACGCAGCTGCGCTTCCCGGTCGTCGGCGACCTGGCCCGGAGTGTTCGGTTCCGGTGGTTCGACCAGCCGCAGGTCGACGCCGAGCGGGCGTCGATCATCGCGGGCGTGGGCGACGAGGTCGCCGACCTGGCGACGCACCCGGACTCGCCGGAGCGGCAGCGGCGGATCGACGCGCTGGCCGCGATCCCGGAGCCGATCGTCCGGTTCCTCGCCCAGCGGCTGGAGGGCGGCTGGGGCGAGCGCGAGCCGATGCTCGAGGTGCTCGTCCGGCGGCACTACCGCGAGTACGAGCTGCACGACCTGCGCGAGTTCGCCGTCGACGGGCGGCCGTTCGCGACCGCGGACTACTCGATCGACGACCGCCCGAGCCACCTCGTCACGACGGTCGGAACGGTCGCCGAGCTGGCCGATCCGGACAGCGGCCTGTCGCGGGCGCTGACCGATCGGATCGACGCCCGTACGGCGGGCCACGAGGCCGTCGTCGAGCTCTACCTGTACGGCCCGGACCTGCCCGATTCGCAGCAGGAGGCCGCGGACCTGTACCGCCGGATGGTCGCCGACCTGCCGATCGCCCAGCGGGTACGCCGGATCTCGGTCGCGGTCGCCCCGGGACAGGGCCGACCGGTCTCGTACTTCACGTACCGCCCGGCCGGCGGATCGATGGCCGAGGACGACAACGTCCGCGGCGTGCACCCGATGGTCGGCCGCCGCCTGAACCTCTGGCGGCTGCGCGACTTCCGCATCACCCGCCTCGACGCGCCGGAGGACGTGCTCCTCTACTACTGCGTCGCCCGCGACAACGAGGCCGACCGGCGGCTCGTCGCGCTGGCACAGGTCCGCCAGTTCGTCGTGGTCCGTGACGAGGACGGGCAGGTCACGTCGCTGCCGCACGCGGAGCGCGCGATCTCGAACTGCCTGGAGGCGATCCGCCGGGCCCGGACCGCCCGCGGCGCGGCCGGCGCCAAGCTGGACATGAACCACGTCTGGGTGCAGATCTGGCCGGTGGTCGACGTCCAGGTCGACGAGGTGACCGCGCTGCAGCGCAACATCGCCCCGATGACCGCGGGCGCCGGGATCGAGGAGGTCCTGGTGCAGGGCGAGGTCCCGGGTCCGGACGGCTCGGTCAACCCGGTCGCGGCCCGGTTCTACTACCAGCACGGAGCCGGCGTCGTCACGTCGATCGAGCAGCCGCCGACCGGGCGGTTGCTGCCGCTCGACGACTACGCGCAGAAGGTGCAGCGGTCCCGGCGCCGGAACACGATCTACCCGTACGAGGTCAGCGGCATGGTCGCCGGCCAGGGCGGATCGTTCGTCGAGCACGACCTCGACGACGCCGGACGCCTGGTCCCGGTGGACCGGGCGAAGGGCCTGAACAAAGCGGGCATCATCGTCGGCATCGTGACCACGCCGACCACGCGGTACCCGGACGGCCTCACCCGGGTCGCGATGAGCGGCGACCCGACCATGGCGCTCGGCGCGGTGGCCGAGGCGGAGTGCGCGCGGATCATCGCGGCCCTCGACCTGGCCGAGCAGATGCGGGTACCGGTCGAGTGGTACTCGCTCTCCGCGGGCGCCCGGATCTCGATGGACTCCGGTACCGAGAACATGGACTGGGTCGCGAAGGCGCTGAAGCGGATCGTCGAGTTCACGCAGGACGGCGGCGAGATCAACGTCGTGGTCGCGGGCATCAACGTCGGCGCGCAGCCGTACTGGAACGCCGAGGCGACGATGCTGATGCACACCAAGGGCATCCTGGTGATGACGCCGGACAGTGCGATGGTGCTGACCGGCAAGCAGACGCTGGACTTCTCCGGCAGTGTTTCGGCCGAGGACAACTTCGGCATCGGTGGCTACGACCGGGTGATGGGTCCGAACGGGCAGGCGCAGTACTGGGCGCCGAACCTGAAGGACGCCCGGGACGTGCTGATGACGTACTACGACCACACGTACGTCGCACCGGGGGAGCAGGGTCCGCGGCGGGCGCAGACGTCCGACCCGGTGGATCGCGATGTCACGCCGTACCCGCACGACGTCGCCGGAAGCGACTTCAAGACGATCGGCGAGATCTTCTCGGCGGCGACGAACCCGGACCGGAAGAAGGCGTTCGACATCCGCACGCTGATGCGGGCCGTCACGGACCAGGACCACCCGGTGCTGGAGCGCTGGGCCGGGATGGCCGACGCCGACACCGCGGTCGTGCAGGACGCGCGGCTCGGCGGGTTCCCGGTCTGCCTGGTCGGGATCGAGTCCCGGTCGGTGCCGCGGCGCGGCTTCCCGCCCACCGACGGACCGGACACGTACACCGCCGGCACGCTGTTCCCACGGTCGTCGAAGAAGGTCGCGCGGGCGATCAACTCGGCCAGCGGGAACCGGCCGCTGGTGGTGCTGGCGAACCTGTCGGGGTTCGACGGGTCACCGGACTCGATGCGGAACCTGCAGCTCGAGTACGGCGCCGAGATCGGGCGGGCGATCGTGAACTTCCGCGGGCCGATCGTGTTCTGCGTCGTCTCGCGGTACCACGGCGGCGCGTTCGTGGTGTTCTCGAAGTCGCTGAACCCGTCGATGACGGTGCTCGCGGTCGAGGGATCGTTCGCCTCGGTGCTCGGCGGCGCGCCGGCCGCGGCGGTCGTGTTCGCGGCCGAGGTGGACGCGCGGACCGCCGCGGATCCGCGGGTCGCGTCGCTGGCCGAGCGGGTCGGCGAGGCCGCCGGCGCGGAACGGGCGGCCCTGGCCACGGAGCTCGCGGACGTGCGAACCGTCGTACGGGCAGAGAAACTGGGCGAGGTCGCGACCGAGTTCGACCGGGTGCACAGCATCGAGCGGGCCCGCGAGGTCGGGTCCGTCGACGCGGTGATCAGTGCCCGCGAACTGCGGCCGAAGTTGATCGAGGCAATCAATTCCGGGGTACCGGGAGTTTGATCTCTCGCCTACCCTGGACGAGTGCGTACCGACAGGGGCGGTCGCAGTTGGGCTCGGTCGTTGATCACGTTCATCGGCGTGAGCGCGCTTTCTGGTGCGCTGGCGGCGGGGCTCGCGGTCCCGTTCGCCGGCTTCGCCGGACGTGGCGCGGCTGAGGTCGCCGACAGCGTTCAGAGCCTGCCGCGGGAACTCGCCATCGATCCGGTGGCCGTTCGCAGCCGCATCCTGGCCGCGGACGGCACCCTGGTCGCGACGCTGTACGAGCAGAACCGGGTGCCGGTGCCGCTGACCGCGGTCAGCCCGATCATGCGTAAGGCGATCGTGGCGATCGAGGACTCCCGGTTCTACGACCACGGCGCACTCGATCTGAAGGGCACGCTGCGCGCGATGGTGCGCAACCAGACCGAGGGCGAGGTGCAGCAGGGCGGGTCGAGCATCACCCAGCAGTACGTGAAGATGAGCCTGGTCGAGAAGGCGCGCACCGCGGCCGAGCGGCAGCAGGCCACCGAGGTCTCGTACGAACGCAAGCTCGCCGAGCTGCGGTACGCGATCGCGGTCGAGAGCGAGCTGTCCAAGGACGAGATCCTCGAGCGGTACCTGAACCTGGCGAACTTCGGCGACGGCACGTACGGCGTCCAGACCGCGGCCCAGCACTACTTCCGGACCACGGCCGACAAGCTCACGCTCCCGCAGGCCGCGCTGCTGGCCGGACTGGTGAAGAACCCGACCGGGTACGACCCGACCAACAACCTGGCCCGCGCGAAGGCCCGCCGGGACGTGGTGATCAAGCGGATGCTCGAGCTCGGCGTGATCACGGTCGGCCAGGCGAACCAGGCGCTCCGGTCGCCGGTGATCGACCTGGCGAAGGTCGAGCCGGTGCCGAACGGGTGCGCCAACTCGCGGTACCCGTTCTACTGCGACTACGTGGTCTCCAAGCTGCTCGCCAACCCGGCGCTGGGCACGACCGTCAAGGACCGCGACCACTACCTGAAGACCGGCGGCCTGCTGATCCGGACCTCGATCGACCCGAAGATCCAGGCCGCGGCGCAGGCGTCGATCGACGAGCACACCAAGCGCAGCGACTCCGCGATCGCCGCGATCAGCATCGTCGAGCCCGGCACCGGCCTGGTGAAGGCGATGGTGCAGAGCCGCCCGTACGGTAACGGGAGCTTCCACACGAACTACAACTACAACGTCGAGAAGTCGTACGCCGGCGGGTACGGCGGATTCCAGAACGGCTCGACGATGAAGGCGTTCACGATCGCGGCGGCGCTGTCCAAGGGCATCCCGATGGACACCCGGATGAACTCGCCGGAGCAGATCGACCTGCGCACCAAGAAGTTCCGGACCTGCAAGGGCTGGACGCGCGACCCGACGTACCAGCCGCAGAACTCGACGCGCGGCGGCAACCTGACGATGGTCGAGGCCGCGCGGTACTCGACGAACACCTACTTCCTGCAGCTGTCGCAGCGGACCGGGCTGTGCTCGATCGCGACCATCGCGGCCAAGCTCGGGATGTACAACGCGCAGACGCTGCAGCCGCTAGACCAGGTGATCTCGATGACGCTCGGGGTCGGGTACGTGACGCCGCTGATGCTGTCGAACGCCTACGCGACGTTCGCGGCGCGCGGGAAGTACTGCGAGACGCTGGTCGTCACGTCGGTGCGGGACAAGGCAGGGCGCCCGGTCCCCGGGCCCGGATTCAACTGCAAGCAGGTGCTCCCGCGGGCGGTCGCGGACGGCGTGAACCGGGTGCTGAGCGCGGTGATGATGCCGGGCGGGACCGGCGGCCGGCTGCGCTTCGGCACCCGCGACATGGCCGGCAAGACCGGAACCATCCAGGACAACCTGGCTGTCTGGTACGCCGGTTACACCCCGAACCTGGCCGCTGCCTCGGTGGTCGCGGACGCGAACCTGCCGTACACCAACCTGATGTACCGGCACACGCTGAACGGCAAGGACATCGCCGACCCGACCGGCTCCGGCACCGCCGGCCCGCTCTGGCAGACCGCGATG
The DNA here is from genome assembly GCF_046549195.1 of Kribbella sp. C-35. Taxonomy (NCBI): domain Bacteria; kingdom Bacillati; phylum Actinomycetota; class Actinomycetes; order Propionibacteriales; family Kribbellaceae; genus Kribbella; species Kribbella sp. C-35. The sequence goes on along the minus strand of NZ_JAJPWG010000005.1, from coordinate 418,524 downwards.
CAGGGCGCCCTCCGCGGGCTCCCGGTCGAACGCTTCGTCGCGCCGCCGAAGAAGCTGATCGGCGACCCGAACCCGAAGCCGGCCGAGCCCGAGAAGAAGAAGCCCGACCCCAAGCCGAAGCCCAAGCCCCGTTAGAGGGGTCTGAGGTCCGATCCCGGGACCCAGACGATCTCGCCGTCCTGGTCCCGGAACCGCCCCAGCCAGACCCCCTTGTCGCGGATCCAGACGTCCAGCTCGCCGGTCGACCAGGTCGCCCGCTGCACCTGCTGGGCAGGATCGACGTGCCGTACGGCGTCCGCCGCGCGTGGCCCGTGGGCGTCGTACTGCACGTCGAGCTCGGCTGCCAACTCCCGGGCCTTCCTTTCGTCGTCGATCCCTGTTGCACGCCACCCGTTGACCGCACCGTCCCAGACGCCGAACCTGTTGGATCCGTCGTCGGACGGCCGAACCGTGAACCGACCAAGCATGTTTTCAGATTACCGCTTCATCGAACATATGTTCTAGTCTTGATCCGGACGGGAGGTGTGTGCGATAGGCGACAGTGCTGTCAGTTCCGGTAGCGGAAGACGATCCGGCCCCGGTCCAGGTCGTAGGGGCTGAGTTCGACGAGGACGCGGTCCTCGAGGACGATCTTGATGTAGTTCTTCCGGATCTTTCCGCTGATGTGGGCGAGGACCTTGTGCCCGTTGGTGAGTTCGACCCGGAAGGTGGCGTTCCGGAGGCACTCGACGACGGTGCCCTCGACCTCGATGCCGCCTGCTGCTCTGGACATCGTCAGACCGCCTGCCCCGGCCGGCGGATCAGTTCCAGGCTGCAGCCCGTACGGCGCGCGCCCAGCCCTTCGAACAGTGCCAGCGCGGCCGTGTTGGTCTCGTCGACCTCCGCCGTGGCGGCTTCGAATCCGGAACGATGCAGACCGTCCAGCACGTGATCGAGCAACGCCCGGGCGATGCCGTGCCGGTGCTCGGCTGTCCGTACGGCGACCAGCCCGATGCGCGGGCGCCGGGTCATCGTGGCTACCCGGATCATCCCGACGTACCGATCGTCTCGCACCGCGACCGTGTACTTCGACGGGTCGATCGGCCTGGTGCCGCCTTGCCAGGGCAGCACCTCCGCGGGCATCGTGTGCCAGCCGACGGTGGACTCGACTTCGTCGCGAATCGCCTGGTCCAGCTCGCGCAATGGAGCCTCGGTGGCGGTCGTGATGGCGATCCCCGGTGGCACGGTCGCCCGGGAAGGGCCGGTGGGTACGACGAACTCCGCTTCGCGACGTGATGTCGTGAATCCCGCGAGTACCCAATTGGTCAGGAGGTTGTGGTCGGTCTCGTCGACCACCGTGTACTGCGGCTGATCAGCCACCATGGCAGCGGCGAGCCGGTGGAAGACGGCGTCGCGCCAGGTGTCGATGCTGAGGAAGGTCCGGCCGTCGAGCCGCCGCGTCGCGTGACCGCGACCGACGACCAGATCGTTCTCGATCGCGTGCCATTGGTTGTCGGCGACGCGAGAGATCGTGAAAGGCACAGTGTGCATAGGTGTTTCCTTTCGGGAGTGCTTCTCGAGGCGCTCCCGGCGACACCTACGTCAATCGCCCGCCCGTGACCACGGGAAGGGGAGCACCCACTGCGCTACTGCGTTCATCGGGGCATCACCTCCACGCGTGTTGTCACGGACCACGGCACGGTACCAACCGCTCCACCGCACCGGCCACCCATTTATCGGGCGGTTAGGCCGGTCACCCCGACCGACGCGAAGAACGAGACGAGCGCCTCGGCGAGTGCCACTGGTGCCACCAGCGGGGCGAAGTGACCGACGTCCGGCAGCTCGCGGACGGATGCGTCGGCGACGTACCGGGCGATGTGCTGTGCTGCATCGGTGAACCAGTCGCCGAGCAAGGTCTGCTCACCGCGCAGGAGCAGGACCGGTACGCCGACCTTCCCGAGCGCCTCGGGGTCTGTGGATCGAGGCCCCTCGTAGGCCGCGTCAGCCTGGAGGAAGCGGAGCATCGCCGGGACGCGGCCCGCCCACCGCTCGTAGAAGTCCGTCTTCTCCAAGGCGGCGATCTCGTCGTCGTTGCAGATCCACGGGGCGAACGTGCGGGCCGCATCCACAAGCCGCCCTTCGGCCGCCGCCGTACCCATCTTCTCCAGTACGGCGACCGTACGGCTGCGGTCGGATTCTCGCATCACCGACACCACAGCCGGCTCGTACGCAGCGACGGCCGCCACGGACCGGCTGCGCGCGGCCACCCCGAGCACCCACTCCCCACTGCCCGACCAGCCGACCAGGCTGACCGGCTCACCGATGCTTTCCACGAATGCGGTGACGTCCTGCTCCAGGCGTTCGGGTGAGTGGTCCGGGTTGTCGCTCGACAACCCGCGGCCTCGTGTGCTCGGCAGGTAGCAGGTGAATCGGCCGGTCAGGTGAGGAAGGACGGCCTCCCAGGCGATGTCGCCGTCACCGATCGCGCCGTGGACCAGAACCAGCGCCGGCCCGTTGCCCTGTACTCGTCCGGCGATGCCGGTGCCGTCGGCGGAGACGGCTCCATGGATGCGCTCAGTCATGACGATCCCCTCCAGAACGATCGCTGCTGCTCCGGTGTTCGGTGCAGCTATCGAGACGCTAGATCGCGCGCCGCGGTGACGGCATCGGTGCGATTGACCAACTGCGCGTCATCCATCTACGCGGTTGTGCGTAGTCGCTTCACCGGCTGACGGTCAGGCCGTGGTCGATGGCGTAGCGCGCGGCCTGGGTCCGCGAGGTGACCCCGATCTTGTGGAAGGCGTTCGTCAGGTGCCGGGCGACCGTGCGGTCGCTGATGTACAGCGTCCGGCCGATCTCCCGGTTGGAGCGGCCGTCGGCCACGAGTGACAGCACCTCGCACTCGCGTCCGGTCAACCCGTCGGGCCGGCCCGGCGCCGGCCAGTACGCTCCCAGCCGCTCGAACGTCGTCTCGGCCCGCGCGACCTCCGCGGCGGCGGACGCCTCGTCGCCGAGCGCCTGGTAGGCGGCGGCGAGCCGGACGCAGGTTGTGGCGGCGTCGTACGCCGCTCCGAGTTCGTGCCAGCGCCGGCACGCGTCGCGGAGTACCGCAAGGGCCTCCTCGGCGCGGTCCTGGGCCAGCAGTACGGCGCCGTGGGCGGTGGCCGCCATCGCTTCCAACCCTGAGGTGGCGTACGTCGACGCCGTCTCCACGAGCTCGGACGCGGCGGCCGCCGCGACATCCAGCTGCCCCGAGGCGACTGCGATCTCGACTGCCGCGGCCCACAGCGGGGCTCGGCGTAGCGGGTCGGGGCCGACCGCGGCCAGGGCCGAGCGCACTGACGTCGCGGCGGCTGCTGCGTCGTGCTTCCGGAGTTGCAGCAGTGCACGCCCCGGTTGCGGGTCACGCCCGCGCGCGTGTGCCTCGTCGTACGCATCAGCGGCGGTCGGGTCGCCGCGCAGCCGACGTACCTCGGCCACGACGTACCAAGCCTCCGCGGCGTAGTCGATCCGGTGGGCGTCGAGGTCCGCCGCGGTCTGCAGCGCGTGCCGCTCGGCCTCGTCCCACTCGCCGCGGAGCAACTGGAGCTGAACCCGGTGCACCGCGCACAGTCCTCCGAACGCCACTGCTGCGGGGAAGGTGGCCAGCCACTGCTCGGTCAGGTCGATCCAGCGACTCATCCGGCGGATGTCGGCGACCTCGTGACAGGTCGCGATGGTGTGGCAGTAGAGCGTGCCCGAGGCGAACGGATCGAGCCGACCGTCCAGGACGGTGACCATCGCCTCGTCGAGCAGCCGCAGTCCGTCGGCCACGTGCCCGGACCTGATCAGGGCGCGGCCTTCGCCGTTCAGGCCCAGAGCCACCAGGTCGGGCTGGCCGAGACCGCGACCGAGATCCTGCATCCGGCGGGCCGCATCCATCGCCGCCGAGGGTTGCCCGGCCTGCAGGCTCGCTTCCACCTCGGTCAGGAGTAGCAGGTACCCGTGCACCTTGCATTCGGGTACCCCTTGCACGAGGCGTGCGGCACGGCCGATCCAGCCTGTACCCCGTGGCTCGTCGCCGCGCCCCAGGTGGAAGATTCCGAGCACCAGGGCGGTCCACGCGGCCTCGGCCGGCCGGGAGTCGGACAGGAAGGCGTCGCAGGCCGCGGCGTTCAGCCGGAGGTTGTCCTCGATCCGGCCGAGCCACCACACAGCATCGGCGTAGGCGGCGAGGTCGTTCGCGGTGAGCCGCTCGGTCGCGACCGCGTCGAAGTGCGCCGCGACAGTGGCCCAATCCCGTGCTGCGTAGGCCCGTCGCGCCAGGGTGAGGTTGTCCGTGTGTTCGTCCACCCGCTGTCCCCCTCGACGAACAGCAGGCTACTGCACCAAGACCACAGCTCCAGTCGAACCTATGTTCTAATATGTGGCTATGGGGTACAACAACCCGCCGATCAAGTGGTCCGAGCTGGAGCGGAAGCTCTCGGATCGGTCGCGGCCGGGCAGTCATGGTGGGCGGCCGGTGACGGGGGACGGCGGGGACAGTCCGGCGTGGTCGCAGCATCGCGGGCCGTATGTGCCTTCGAAGACTCTGGCCGTCCGGCCCGAGCATTCGGTGCCGTACGCCGAGCTCCACGTCCACTCGAACTTCTCCTTCCTGGACGGCGCCTCGCAGCCGGAGGACCTGGTCGAGGCCGCCGTCCGGCAGGGGCTGCACGCGCTGGCGCTGACCGATCACGACGGGTTCTACGGCGCGGCGCGGTTCGCCGAGGCCGCCGCGGCGTACTCGCTGCCGACCGTGTTCGGGGCGGAGCTGTCCTTGGGGCTGACCGGTCCGCAGAACGGGGTGGCCGACCCTGAAGGCAGTCACCTGCTGGTGCTGGCCGAGGGGCAGGAGGGGTACCACAAGCTGGCCGGTGAGATCACCGAGGCGCAGTTGAAAGGCGGGGAGAAGGGGAAGCCGGTCTACTCGCTGGAACGGCTGGCTGACAAGGGGCGTGACGCTTGGGTGATTCTGACCGGGTGTCGTAAGGGACTGGTCCGGCAGGCGCTGGAGCTTGGCGGGCGTGCCGACGGTCCGGCGGCGGCGGGCCGCGAGCTGGACCGGCTGACCGCGCTGTTCGGCAAGGACCGGGTGGTCGTCGAGCTGATCGACCACCACGTCCCCGCCGACACCACGCGGAACCGGGTGCTGGCCGGCCTGGCCGCCGACCGCGGCCTCCCGGTAGTTGCCACGAACAACGTTCATTACGCGACCCCGGCCCAGCACAAGCTGGCGGCCGCGCTGGCCGCCGTACGGGCCCGTCGCGACCTCGACGCGATGGACGGCTGGCTGCCGTCGAGCGGGATGGCGTTCGTGCGCTCCGGCGCGGAGATGACCGCCCGCTTCCAGCGGTACGACGGGGCGGTGGCGCGCTCGGTGACGCTGGCGGACCAGCTCGCGTTCGACCTCGCCCGGGCGAAACCGAAGCTCCCGCTACGCGACGTTCCCGACGGTCACACCCCGATGTCGTGGTTGCGGCACCTGACCTTCGAGGGCGCCGCGAAGCGGTACGGGACCCGCAAACAACGCCCGGATGCGTACGAGCGCTTGAGGCGCGAGCTGGCCGTGATCGAGGAGAAGGAGTTCCCGGGGTATTTCCTGATCGTGCACGACATCGTGAAGTTCGCGCACGACAACGGGATCCTCTGCCAGGGCAGGGGATCGGCGGCGAACTCCGCGGTCTGCTACGCGCTCGGGATCACCGCGGTGGACAGCATCCTCTACAACCTGCCGTTCGAGCGGTTCCTGGCCACCACCCGCGCCGAGGAGCCGGACATCGACGTCGACTTCGACTCCGGACGCCGCGAGGAGGTGATCCAGCACGTCTACAAGAAATACGGCCGGCACAACGCGGCCCAGGTGGCGAACGTGATCTCCTACCGCCCGAAGTCCGCCGTCCGGGACATGGCCAAGGCGCTAGGGTACTCCGTCGGACAGCAGGACGCGTGGTCGAAACAGGTGGACGGGTGGAGCCCCGAGATCACTTCGACCGAGCACGATATCCCGCCGCAGGTGGTGGGGATGGCGACCGAGCTGCTGAAGTTCCCGCGGCACCTGGGGATCCACTCCGGCGGGATGGTGCTGACCGAGCGTCCGGTCGGCGAGGTGGTGCCGATCGAGCACGCCCGGATGGAGAACCGCACGGTCCTGCAGTGGGACAAGGACGACTGCGCGTGGATGGGGCTGGTGAAGTTCGACCTGCTCGGGCTCGGCATGCTGGCCGCGCTGCAGTACTGCCTGGACATGGTCCGCGAGCAGCTCGGGGAATCGTGGGAGCTGCACACGATCCCGCGGGAGGAGGCCGGGGTCTACGACCAGCTCTGCCACGCGGACTCGGTGGGCGTGTTCCAGGTGGAGTCCCGTGCGCAGATGGCGACCCTGCCGCGGCTGAAACCGCGGCGGTTCTACGACCTGGTCACCGAGATCGCGCTGATCCGGCCCGGCCCGATCCAGGGCGGCGCCGTGCATCCGTACATCCGCCGCCGGACCGGGGAGGAGCCGATCACCTACCTGCACCCGAAGCTGGAGCCGGTGCTGGAGCGGACCATGGGCGTGCCGCTGTTCCAGGAGCAGCTGATGCAGATGGCGATGGCGGTCGGCGAGATCGACGGCGACGAGGCCGATCTGCTGCGCCGCGCGATGGGCTCCAAACGCGGTATCGAGAAGATCTCGTCGCTGAAGGACAAGCTGTACGCCGGGATGGCGGGCAACGGGATCACCGGGGAGCTGGCCGACGAGATCTACGCCAAGATCGAGGCGTTCGCGAACTTCGGGTTCGCCGAGTCGCACTCGATCAGCTTCGCGCTGCTCGTCTACTCCAGCACGTGGCTGCGGCTGCACTACCCGGCCGCGTTCCTGGCCGCACTGCTCCGGGCGCAGCCGATGGGGTTCTACTCACCGCAGTCCCTGGTCGCCGACGCCCGCCGGCACGGTGTCGAGGTACGGCGTCCGCACCTGCATCTCTCGGGTATCGACGCGGGGCTCGAGCTGCTGGTCGACGGGCAGGAGCGGACCGGGCCGACCGGCTTGGACGAGTGTTTGGCGGACCCGCAGCCGTTGGTGGGCCCGTTCGATCCGAAGGCGCCGTTCGACACCACGGTGCATCGCCGGGACGGCGTGTTCGCGGTCCGGCTCGGGCTGTCCGAAGTACGCACGGTCGGGGAGAAGGGCGCGAAGCTGATCGTCGAGGAGCGGGAGCGGGGCGGGCCGTTCACCGAGATGGCCGACCTGGTCCGGCGTACCGGGATCACCGCGGCACAGGTCGAGGCACTGGCGACCGCGGGGGCGTTCGATTGCTTCGGGCTCGACCGGCGGCAGGCGTTGTGGGAAGCGGGCCGGGCCGCCGAGGAGCGTCCGGGGCAGCTGGCCGGGATCACCGCGGCCGGTCCGCCGCCGACGTTGCCCGGGATGAGCGACATCGAGGCCGACATGGCCGATCTGTGGTCCACCTCGATCACCACCGAGAGCCACCCGATGCAACGGGTCCGCGACCGGCTCCGCGCCGACGGGATCTTGTCGGCGGCCGAGTTGAAGGCGGCACCGAACGGAGCCCGCGTCCGGGTCGCCGGCGTGGTCACCCACCGCCAACGTCCCGCCACCGCCTCCGGGGTCACGTTCATGAACCTCGAGGACGAGACCGGCATGGCGAACATCGTCATCACCGTCGGCTGCTGGCACCGCCACGCCGCCGTGGCCCGCAACGCCGCCGCCATGATCATCCGCGGCCGGGTAGAACGCGCCGGCGAAGTCACCAACCTGTCCGCCGAGCACCTCCAACGCCTTCCCCTGGCAGCCCGCACCAAATCCCGCGACTTCAGGTAGAACGCTGACCGGGTTGACCTCCGGCTGGGAAGAGGCGTTGAACGGCGGCGACCACGGCGGCGTGGCGCGCGGAAGGGGAGGGATCTCGGACCAGCGCGGCGACCGAGTCGACGAAGTCGACCTGTCCCGCCCACCCCACGGCGATCTGGTTGACGAACACGAGGATGTCGATCGGTTCCCACTCCGAGTCCAGCTGGCCGGCTTCCTGGGCCTGTCGCAACTGCTCGACCTTGTGTTGCACGACCTCCTGCGTCGCATCGTCGATCCGTGAGCCGTCGCTGCCGAGCTCGAGGCGCCCCCACTCGATGATCCGCAAGCGGTCGGGATGACTCACGAAGTAGTCGTGGACCCGCCCCGCGTAGCCGGGCAGATCGGTGGGGTCCAGGCGAGTGGCCTCGGCTACCGCTGCCAGTTCCTGTTCCGCGACGAAGTGGTACAGAGCCTCCTTGCTGCGGAAGTACGCGTACAGCCGTTCCTTGCTGGTCTTCGCGGCCTTGGCGATGCGCTCGATCCGCGCACCGGCGATCCCGTAGCGGGAGAACTCGGCCTTCGCTGCGGCGACGATCCGGTCGCGGGTCGTGTCGGCGCTGGTCGAGGAGTCCATTGGTCCACAGTACCGGACCGAACTGTTCGGTTTGGCTGAGCGGGTAAGTCGTCGTACGGTAGAACCGAACTGTTTGGTTTGACCTGAGGAGTGCATGACATGCAGTACAGGACACTTGGCAGCCAAGGACTCACGGTCTCGGCGATCGGCTACGGCGCGATGGGTATCACCCTGGCCTACGGTCCCAGTGACGAGAGCGAAGGTATCGCCGCCATCCAGCGCGCCCACGACCTCGGCGTGACCCACTTCGACACCGCCGAGCTCTACGGCTGGGGCACCGGCTCCAATGAGCTTCTGGTCGGTCGGGCCGTCAAGAGCTTCCGCGATGACGTCGTACTGGCGACCAAGTTCGGATTCGACCTGTCCACCGAACCGCTCGGCCTGAACAGCCGCCCGGACAACATTCGCAAGGTCGCCGACAACTCGCTCCGCTACCTCGGCGTGGACTACCTCGACGTCTTCTACCAGCACCGCGTCGACCCCGACGTACCCATCGAGGACGTGGCCGGGACGGTCAAGGAACTGATCGAGGCCGGCAAGGTGAAGTACTTCGGGCTGAGCGAGGCCGGGCCGCAGACCATCCGCCGTGCGCACGCCGTCCAGCCGGTATCGGTGCTGCAGACCGAGTACTCATTGTTCGAGCGCGACGCCGAGCAACTGTTCGCCACCCTCGACGAGCTCGGCATCGGGTTCGTCGCTTACTCGCCGCTGGGCCGTGGATTCATCACCGGCACCGCCAAGCCCGCCGGTCAGTACGATCCCACCGACATGCGGAACGTCGACCCGCGCTGGCAGCCCGGCAACTTCGAGAAGAACGTCGAGGCCGTCGGCCGGCTCGCTGACCTTGCCGCGGCCAAGGGGATCAGTGTTTCCCAACTGGCCCTCGCTTGGCTGCTCACGCGAGGCGAGCACATCGTCTCGATTCCTGGTACCCGCAGCCCTCAGCGTGTCGAGGAGAACACCCGCGCCGCCGATATCACTCTCACCGACACGGACCTCGCAGCCATCCGAGAGATCCTGCCCGACGGCGGTTTCGGCGCACGCTACGCCCAACTGCCCAGCTGGATCTGACCGCGAGCCGTCGGCGGGTGGCTGAACCGGACTCGGGGATCCGCAGCCCCTCTGGCGGCTACGGTCTGGGGATGGGTGTGGACTGGGGTGCCGAGGTAGTCGATCAGATTGTTGCGCACTGGCAGGGGCGGCTTCGGCCACGGCTGGAAGGGCTGACCGACGACGAGTATTTCTGGGAGCCGGTGGCCGACTGCTGGACGGTGAGTCGGCGCGGGCACAGTACGGCGGCGATCTCCTTCGGGGCGGGCGAGTTCACGATGGACTACGCCGAGCCGCCGTACGAGCGGGAGCCGGTGACGACGATCGCTTGGCGGATGGCGCATTTGATCGGCGGGCTCGCGTCGACGAACGGCAAACAGTTCGGGCGTACGCCGGTCAGCGAGGAGACGTTCTGCTACGCGGGGACTGCCGAGGAGGCGTTGCGGCAGCTTGATGCGGAGTACGGGATCTGGATCGACGGCGTACGTCGGCTCGGAACTGCAGGACTCGCGGAGCCGCAGGGGGAGCCGCCCGCGTTCGCCCACGCACCGATGGCCAAGAAGATGCTGTACGCAAACATCGAACTGATCCACCACGGCGCGGAAATCTGCCTACTCCGCGACCTCTACCTGCGCATCGGTGTCGGATCGGGCAGGGGGAGTTCGTAGCAGGGATGAGCGGCCGCTGACGAGAGCGGCCGACGTACCTGAGGAGAGCGTGATGACTGCTACCTATACGTTCGACGTATTTTCCAGCCTCGATGGGTTCGGGGCGCACACCGGTGACTGGGGTGGGTACTGGGGGAAGCAGGGGCCGGAGTTCCTCGAGCGGCGGCTGGCTTTGTACGGCGGGGAGGTGCGGATGGTGTTCGGGGCCACCACTTATCGGGCGCATGCGGAGATGCTGGCGGCGAGTTCCGAAGGAGACGAGGCTCGGGACGCGTGGGTCACCCGGATGCGGGAGATGCCGGCGACGGTGGTCTCGAGCACGTTGCAGGAGCCGCTCGACTGGCCGGATGCGACGGTGGCGAGCGGGGATGTCGTCGAGATCGTTGCCCGGCTGAAGGAAGAGTCCGACGTACCGTTGCGGTCGCATGGCAGTTTGTCGTTGAACCGGGCGCTGATGGCCGCCGGCCTGGTCGATCGCGTTCAGGTGACGGTGTTCCCGGTGATCACCGGCCAGACCGGGACGGATCCGGTGTTCGGGGGCGCGGCCGACTTCGACCTCGAACTCCTCGAGACCCGCACCCTCGACGGCAACACTCAGGAGCTCATCTACCGCCCCACGCTGCATGGCTGAGGGTCAGGACGCGACTGGGAGTTTTCGGCGGGTCCAGAAGGGGGTTGGGTGGGGGAGGGCTACGGCGTAGTAGTCGGCTCGGGTGGACAGGTAGGTGGTGCACTCGGTGTTTCGGGTGGACTCGTAGGTGGTGAGGGGGGTGGGGTCGGCGGGGTGGAGCAGCAAGTGGGCGGCTGTTGTTGCGGCGGCTTCGGCGGTGCGGAGGGCTCGGGGTACGCCGCTACCTGAGATGGGGTCGACCGCGAGAGCGGCGTCGCCGACCGCGAGCCACGGGCGGATGTCGCCAGGCCGCACCAGCCGATGACTGGCAGCCGAATAGACCCGCGGAGCGGTCGGCAGACGGGCGGCCTCGACGCGGAGGGCGGTTGCGGTGGTGGAGGTGAGGTGGGTGCGCCAGGGGTTCGGGGCGGTGAGGTTGTGGTGGCGGCAGATGTCGGCGTCGGTCATGAGCATGCCGACCATCACGTTTCCGGGGAGTGGTGCGGTGTACCACCAGCCATCGGGGACCGACTCGATCAGCAGGTACTGCTCGGCGGTGACGTCCACGCCGCTCCATTGGGCGGTGATCCCGACCAGGTGGTCGAAGGCGATGCGTCGTGCGCAGAGCGACCGCCCGATGGTGGCCGAGCGGCCGGTCGCGTCGATCAGCACTCGGGCGGTCAGGCGGCGGCCGTTGGAGCACGTGAGTTGCCACCTCCCGTCGTACGCGCAGGAGCTGAGTGACGTGCCGAGCGAGACCGACGCGCCGGCCTCGGCTGCTGCGTCGAAGAGCATTCGGTCGAACAACCGGCGATCAACATGCCAACCGCTGGCCTGACCGGTTTCGAGGTGTGAGTGCGCGGCCGGTTCCGTGCTGCTCCAGATGCTCCGCGTGCCCCACGACGGTAACGGGCCCAAGGCAACGAACCGTTCCCAGACCCCGAGGTCCCGCAGCAACGGCTGGACGCTGGGCGCAAGCGTCTCGCCGACACGAGGCCGGTCGAAGCGGCTCCGCTCCAGCAACGCGACGGAGAACCCCGAACCAGCCAGCCGCAGGGCGGTCGCTGCGCCGGCGGGACCTCCGCCGGCGACAACGACGTCGTACGCCGTGACCATGTCGGCCAAGTCGACCATGTCAGCAGCCGCAACCGCGCAGGCACTTGCGGAGTGCGTCGAGGTCGAACCCGAGCCGCCGCAGCCGCTCGATCAGCTTCTCGTCGATGACCTCGCCCTTGAACAGGCAGGACAACCACTCGCAGAAGGAATCACCGCTAGGAGGAGCCGGTGGGTTGTCGCCGCCACGCCACACGGCCGCGGTCAGCGTACGTTCCCGCGTGAACGGCCGTCCCACGCGAGTACGCCCACGGGCGCGCACGCGGATTCGGTAGACACCAGGCAACGTCGTACCGAAGCTTGCCGCGAACTCACCCGCCGCGACCTGGTCCAGCACCAGCGTTGCCGGCGACCCGTCCGGGCGCGTCACGTCGGCCCACACCGAAGGATCGCCGTCGACCGGTACGCCGGACTGCGTGAGCGTCGCGTTGATCGTCACCTCGGCGCCCGGCTCGAAGGATCGCTGGTCGGCGGCGGCGCGCAGCGACACGTTCGAGTAGGAGTGCACCACCAGGCTGTACGGAAGACCGCGCCGCCCAGGCTGCTCACCCTCGGCCGGTTCGTTCGCGACCGCGAAGGCCCGCTCGAACTCGAACGGCCGCCGCGCAGGCTGAGCCGATGGAGCCGATCGCACCGGCTGGTTGGCCCGGCCGCGGAGGATCGACAGGTCCACGCCATCGGAATCATCAGGGGTCCTCCCGGTATGCGGTCGCCCGATCGTCAGTAACGCGTGCCAGGTCCCGGCCTGGTCGAAGCGGCCCGGCCGGAGCTGGACGGGCAGCGTGATCCGGTAGTACGCGACGCCGTCGCCGGTCACGTACCGCATGGCCGGCTCCGCCTGCGCCCGCCACGGTTCGATCAGCAGGCCGTTCGGCGTCTGCAGCCGGAAGTCGACGGCCTCCGGACGCGGCGTCAGCAGTACGACGTCCACACCCGAGTCGCCGTCGGAGAGCTGGAACGGGATGCGGTGCACCGCGCCGACACTCAGCTCACCGTCCGGGTCGAGCACCACCTCGGCGTTGCTGATCCCCGCCAGGACCTGCAGGAAGTACTTCTGCAGCAGGAACCTGTTGTCGGTGGTGATCGCGCCGGTCACCAGCAGGTACCCGCCGTTGTTGCCGGAGATGGTCTGCAACGCGGGCACGCTGATGTTCTGCGGCTGCCCGAGCCCGACGGCGTACGTGCGCTCGTTGATCTGCGCGGCGACGTCGGAGATCGCGCGGGGACTGTTCTCGATGCCGTCGGTGAGGACGACCAGCGATTTCACGTCGTACGGCGGTGCCGCGTCGAGCAGCGCGCGGCCCTCGAAGATGCCGTCGCCGATGGACGTCGCGCCCTGCGGATCGAGTCCGTTGCCGTTGATCGTGTCGTGGGTCGCGTTGCGGTTCACATCGGAGAGCCCGCCCGCGCCGAGCTCGAGGACGGACTGCAACGGCTGCGCGTCCTCGTTGTAGCGGACGATCCCGACACCGTCGCCTTCGAGCATCAGGTCGACGAAGATGTTCGCGGCCTGCTGCAGCGCCACGTGTTTGCTCTGACCGTCCCCGCGGTCCTCACTCATGCTCCCCGAGCGGTCGAGCACCAGTGCGGTGGCCGCCGTCGTACGCGCAACGGTGTTGCCGGTGACCGTCACGTTCCAGGTCTGACCGGACGCGGCCTCGCGGACCGTGAGTACCTGCGGCGGAATGGACGACGGCGCCGCGCCGGTCCGGTACACGACCCACAGCCGAGCAGTCGCCACACCGTTGGGCGCGGTCGGACCGACGGTGACCGAGGTAGTGGCGGCGACCAACTGAGGATGCGCCGGCGCACCTCCAGGCGCGTAGTCGAGCGTGACGGCCGACCCGGGCGACAGCACCTCGAAGCTGATCGCCAGCGCGGCCTCGCGCACCATGCCCATCGGCCCCTGCGGTACGTCGACGAAACGCAACTCCGGCGTGAGCAGCGTGATCGACGACTCGTCGCAGTGCTCGACCTCGACGTGCTCGGCCCCTTGCTCGACGACGAACCCGAGCGTGTGCCACAGCGTCACCATGTCGTCCATGCTCGCGACGTCACGATCCCAGCGGGCCTGGCTGCCGGTGTCCTGCGCGATCACGTCGTTCGGCCGCGGGACCGGCCACCAGTTGTCACCGCATGCCTTGAAGTCGGCGTGCCACGGCAACGCCATCGCCTGGCTGATCGTGCCGGCGGTGGACGAGATCCGGAACGCCGCGGGGTACGACGTCTCGATGATCGGCCGGTCGCCCGCGGACAGGCCGCCGGCCTCGATCCCGGGGAAGAACGCGCCGCCGACGCAGGCCTCGAGTGCCGCGCGATCCATGCCGTCCGGGGTCAGGTCGGTCTGCGGTTCCGGTACGTCGATCCAGTCTGGAGTGTAGTTGCCTGCCTGCCAGCGCTGCATGTGCGCGTACTGCGTCGGCGTCAGCGCGGAATCGCTGCCGTTGAGCCGAGGCATGTCGCCGGGCGGTCGCAGCCGCGCGAAGATCGCGTCGACGAGCGGCTGCGACGTCACCGGATCCGGCCAGCTGTGCGCGCCGAAGATCCCTTCCACCCACCGCATGTCGCGGGCGCGCTGCAGGATCGGATAGACGTCGTTCGTGTACGACGTCGTGGTCGGCGCCGGCACGTGTCCGAGGTCGATCATGTGCTGCAGGACCCGGTCGTAGAGCGTGGTCACACTGTCCTGGTGCGGCGCGAACTTCGGCGGCGCGACGATCGCCCAGGCGCCCACGACCGACGGCGTCGAGTTGTCCGAGCGCAAGGTGATGGTCGCGGTCACCGGTCCGTCCGACACGTCGTCGTACCAGCCGGCGTTTCCCCAGAAGCTGCCGATCACGTTGCCGGCTGGTGACGCGGCGGCGCCGTGCCCGCCGAGGACGAGCAGGTGGTTGTCGTCGTCGCTGCGGATCTCGCCGAGCGGCACCGTCACCGACGGCTCGCCGGAGAAGTCGATCGTGCCGGTGTCGAACAGCTCCCGCTGATCGGGCCCGGTCAGGGTCCGCGGGCCCGGGTCGATCGTGAGCTGACCGATCGGCTCGCTGTTGCCGCGGTTCGGGTGCGCGGCCTTGGCGTTCACCAGGTGAACGGTCCACGAGATCTCGGCGGAGGCGTCGTCGAGCTCCTCGACGCTGCCGTCGTCGTGGTGCGCGAAGATCCGGAAGCGCGCCGCCTGCCGCTTGACCCGGCACTGTGCGTCCTTGAACCCGCCCGGCGGCTCCGGTCGTTCGCCGAGGTGCTCCGGTCCGACGAAGAACTCGTCCGGACTGTTGCCGACCCGGGCGATGCCGATCGCCGGATGGATCTTGTACGTCGTGGCCATTCTTTTCTCCCCCTGAGTAAGTGCGTTAGCTGGTTCGTGAACGTCGGTCGAGCATGGTGCGGAGGCGGCGCAGGACCTGGTCGGTGAACAGGCCGGCCAGGCAGCCGGTCAGCACGAGTACGGCGACCGCGGCGCTGGACGTGCTGTCGTCGCCGATGCTGAGCAGGCCGGTGTTGACGGCGATCACCGAGACGGAACCGAGCAGGGCGGACCAGAGCGGCCGCATGACGTACCACGCGACCGGATGATCCGGCGTGGCGTTGCGAGCGAACGCCATACTCTGCTGGATCACGCTGCCGACCGCGCCGGCGGCGGCGCCGACGATCAGCAGACTCATGTTCAGCGTGATCGCGAGGTGCGCGACCGACTGGCTGGCGACCCGGTGCGGTCCGACGATCTCCTGAGCCGCGACGAGCCGTTCCGCGAGACCGTACGCCGCGACGAGACACGGCAGGGCGACGACGGCCTCGGTGATGTTGATGGCGACGATCACGCGCCGCGTATTCCGCCGTACGGCAGTGGTCCGTTTCCGCTGTGGCCCGAGTGTGTTGCTCATGACAGTCCCTCCCCCTACTCGGACGGAGCATCCGACCCGCCGTCGCGATACATACCGGCGTTGTCCGTTGGTAGCGTTCGATGGGTGTGCCAGACGGCGTGGACGAGGTCCGCTACTGCGCGGAGAATCGCCACGCGTTCCTGCGGAGCCGACCCGCGGAGCGCGACGATGACGACGGCGACAGTTGTCGTCGCCGCCACTGTCGTGATAGCGAGCGGTACGACGGCGTACACAACGGAATCCATGGCACTCTCCAACGCTCCGGCCACCCGTGGCGGCCTCCCACGTCGATTCAACGAGTCCCGGGACCGGCAGGCGAAGAGTTACCGGACCAACCGGACCAGTCTGGTGAATCCGCAGGTCAGACGGGTGTCCGCCACCGGTCCGGCCGGACTGACCGGATCGAAGGCGGCCGTCGTTGGCCGATAACCAGGCACCTGGTCCCGGCAGACGCCTGCTGATGGGGGAGCTCGCCGACCTCGAGGCGCGTGCGCTGAGACCTGCCCGGACCAGGAAGCAGGCGATCGCCGAGGCGAACCGGCGGCGGGCCGGTCGCGGTGAGCCGCCGCTGAGCAGCAGCACGGTCAGCGACTGGTTCAAACGCGGCACACCGGCGCGGGACTTCGCGAACCTGTGGAGCCTGATCGACGTACTGATCGAGTGGGCCGAATCCCCTCCGCGGACAGCGCGGCGAGACCCGGCTGTCGTCAAGCAGGTGCTGCAACGACGCTGGTCGCTGCTCTGGGAGTCGGCCCGTGCCGAGCAGTTGCGGACCCAGCCCAGCCCTCAGCCCAGCCCTCAGCCCAGCCCTCAGCCCAGCCCTCAGCCCAGCCCTCAGCCCAGCCCTCAGCCCGGCCCTGAGATCAAGCCGGTCACCGTGGCGCCGCCGCGCTTGGCTCGGACGCTGACCTCGACCTACTTCGAGCGTTCCATCGATATCACGGACCTGCTGGGCGGCGCACTGGCCGGGGTTTCCCGCTCCGAGAACCGCAACGGCTGGGAACTGCTGTCACCGATACCGCTGAAGTCGGTCAAGGCGAGTTGGCCGCTCCGGCATCACGATCACGTTGTCGGCATCCTGAAGTGGGTCCGGGACGACGAGGGGCACGAGGGTTGGGAGCTGGCGCTGCCGGACGGGCGCTGGGCGCCCGTGGACGAGGACTCCAGCTACGGTTTCCCGATCCGGAACTGGCCGTACCGGTACCTGTCTCCGCCACCCGCACTGCACGCCGACGGCAGACGATGGTGGTGGGCCGATCCGGCCGACGTTCTCGTGACCCACGCCGGCTGGCACTACTGCCCGCAGGCCGCGCTGTCCACTCTCTTCCAGTTGGTCGACGAGGGGGTCTCGGCGGAGGAGGCCTCCCATGTCGTCCACATCGTCCCGGCTGTCGGCGAGCATCTGGTACGACGGGCACAGGAGAACCGTCGCCACTCCGGTGAACCGCTCGTCG
The DNA here is from genome assembly GCF_046549195.1 of Kribbella sp. C-35. NCBI lineage: Bacteria > Bacillati > Actinomycetota > Actinomycetes > Propionibacteriales > Kribbellaceae > Kribbella > Kribbella sp. C-35. The sequence continues at coordinate 401,325 of NZ_JAJPWG010000005.1, read as the reverse complement.
CACAAGTGGACGACTTCCTGCCCATCCAGGAAGCCGACTGGGACGTCGGCCTGGTCTGAAGACGTCAGCGGCGATACACGGCGCTGAGGTTGCCGTCGGGGTCGACCGATTCGAGGATCGCGCCGGTGATCTCGGCCAGCTGGGTGATCTGTTCGGGCGTTAGTACGTCGATCACGTGCTGACGGACCGTCTCGACGTGGCCGGGCGCGGTCGCTCGGATCTTCTTCCAGCCGGCCGCGGTCAGTTGGGCGTTGGTGGCGCGGGCGTCTTCCGGACAGGGGAACCGCTCGACGATCCCGCGGTCCTCGAGGCGCTTCACCACATGTGACAGCCGGGGGAGCGTGGCGTTGGTCCGCTGCGCCAGCGCGGTCATCCGCAGCGTCCGCTTCGGCGCCTCGGACAGCATCGCCATCACGTAGTACTCGTAGTGCGTCAGCTCGGCGTCCCGTCGCAGTTGCGAGTCGAGGACACCGGGCAGCAGCTCGAGTACGGCGGCCAGCCGCACCCAGGCCGTCATCTCCGCATCGTCCAGCCACCGTGTGCTCACGAAAAACATTCTGCCACACATGGTTGTAGCTACAACCATTTACCGCTATCGTGATGGTTGAAGGTACAACCAAAAGGAGCGAGAACATGACGCACGTCAGCATCATCGGCAGCGGGAACATGGGACAGGCGATCGCGGCCGTCGTCGCCAAGGGCGGCAACACCGTCGAGCTGTTCAACTCCACCGACAAGGACAAGCCGGTCACCGGTGAGGTCGTGATCCTCGCGACGCCGTACCCGGCCTTCGACCAGGTGCTCGCCGACCGGGCCGACCAGCTGGCCGGCAAGGTCGTCGTCGACATCAGCAATCCGCTGAACTTCGAGACCTTCGACTCGCTGGTGGTTCCCGCGGACGGCTCCGCGGCCGCCGAGCTGGCGACGCAGCTGCCGGACTCCAAGGTGCTGAAGGCCTTCAACACCAACTTCGCCGCCACGGTCGCGACCGGGAAGGCCGGCGAGGCGCCGACGACCGTACTGATCGCAGGTGACGACGCGGACGCCAAGGCGCAGCTGGCCGGCATCGTCTCCGCCGGCGGACTGAAGGCGGTCGACGCCGGTGCCCTGAAGCGCGCCCGCGAGCTCGAAGCCGCAGGCTTCCTTCAGCTCACCCTCGCCGTCGGCGAGAAGGCCTCCTGGACGGGCGGCTTCAACCTCGTCTAACGCAGGAGCGCTAGACGAACGCCGAGTCCGATGAAGATGCCGCCGGTGGCGGTGTCGATCCGGCGCCGGGCGGTACGACGGGTGCGCAGCCAGTTCCCGATCCGCCCGGCCAGCAGGCCGACGGTCCCGTCGACCAGGAACTCGAGCACGATCAGGATCGCCCCGAGGATCGCGAACTGCAGCCACACCTGGCCCCGCGCCGGCACCACGAACTGCGGCAGGAACGCGATCGTGAACGTGACCATCTTCGGGTTCAGCAGGTTCGTGGTCAGTCCGGCCAGGTACGCCTTCCGTCCGGACATCGCGGCCTCACCGTCCGGCCCGTCGTCGACGGCGTCGTTGCGGTGCCGGATCATCTGCACGCCGAGATAGACGAGGTACGCCGCGCCGGCGATCCGGACCGCGGTGAACGCGACCGGCACCGCCGCGAACAACGCGGCCAACCCGGCCGCGGCCACCGCGACATGCACCGCCTCACTCGTCGCCACCCCGGCCGTCGCCAGCAGGCCGGCCCGCGGCCCGCTGCGTATCCCGCAGCCGAGGATGAACAGCATGTCCGGTCCGGGCGTGATCATCGCGATCGTCGTGGTCAGCAGAAACGCGAGCAGTAGGTGCTGGTCGATCGGCATACCCCGATCCTCGCACCGCGCGCGATACGGGGACCCGTCATCTCACCGTCGAACAAGCGGCTTGAGCTGACCAGATGGTGGCAAACGCTTACCCATGGCGTCGGTTCCCTGCCACACTGGGTGGCCATGGATGCGGCTCGGGTGATCAACGACAACGGTGCATGGTGCTGGTTCCAGGATGAGCGGGCGGTGGTGGATCCGGACGGCGGAGTGCTCGTCGTCGGGTCGATCGCCGCGCCGGAGGGGCCTGGGGGAGACGCGCGGGCAGGCAATGTCGAGCTGACCGTGGTGGACTTGCACACCGGGTCGGCGGAGGTCGTCGTACTGCATGAGCGGTTCGAGGCCGACGACCATGACGTGCCGGCGTTGTGGCGACGCCGGGACGGGCGCTGGCTGGCCGTGTACACGAAGCACAAGACCGACGACCTGACGCGGTGGCGGGTGAGTGAGCCGGGCGATCCGCGGAAGTGGGGCCCGGAGCAGACGTTCGACTGGAGCGAGTTCACCGGCGGCCGCGGCGTCACATACTCGAACCTGCATGAACTCGACGGCCGGTTGTACTGCTTCGCGAGAGCGGTCAACGACGACCCGTGCGCACTCGTGTCCGACGACGAGGGCGATACCTGGACGTACGCCGGGAAGCTCTTCACTCGCCCGAAGATCGGCTACGTCAACGGCTACACCCGCTACGTGTCTACGCCTACGCGCGTGGATCTGATCACGACGGATCACCACCCGCGCGACTACAACAACTCGATCTACCACGGGTACCTGGAGGCCGGCGCGCTACACCGGACCGACGGGACCGTGGTGGACGAGATCGCACTGGACGCCGACGCGCCGTCGCAGGTGGAGCTGACCACGGTCCTCGCCGCGGACTCGGTCTGGGACGGCGAGCCGATGACGCACTGCTGGACCGTCGACATCCGCCGCGCCGACGACGGCACTCTCGCGGCGATCCTGCTGGCCCGGCACGACACCCCGGAAACGCCAGAGAGCGCTTTCGCGCGGGATCATCCAGTGCCGGATCACCGGTTCTTCTACGCGCGGCTCGCCCCGGGTGGGACGTGGCAGGTGCAGCAACTGGCCAAGGCCGGGCATGGTCTCCTGCCGCACGAGAACGACTACACCGGCCTGGTCGCGATCGACCCGTACGACCTCGACTCGCTCTACGTCTCGACCCCGATCGACCCACGCGATGGTGCTGCGCTGAAGCACCACGAGATCTTCCACGCTCGTACGACGGACGGCGGGATCACGTGGGCGTGGACACCGGTCACCGAGAACTCGACCGCCGACAACCTCCGCCCGATCGTCGCGCCGGGTGATCCGAGTCGCGTGCCGCTGCTGTGGTTCCGCGGCCACATGACGGCCTCCCAGCACTACGACTGCGAGATCGTCCTCCTCGACAAGCCCCGGTAGTTCTCCGGAAACAAATCTGCACCAGGCGGCAAAGAAGTTCCGGAAACCCGGTGCAGCATAGATGGTAACGAGCGGTATTATCTGCGCATGACGGTTCCGGTGCGACGGTTGTGGGCGGCGGTGCTGTGTGGGTATCTGGCGTTCGGGGCGGCCTTGCAGGCGTTGCCGTCGTACGTGCCGGAGAAGTTCGGCGGCGGGGCGCTGGCGAGTGGGACCGCGGTCGGGATGGCGTTCCTCGCGACCGCGTGCGGGCGGCCGTTCGCGGGGTGGCTGGCTGACGCAGGCTGGTCGCGTCCGGTGGTCGTCGCCGGGGGACTGCTCGCAGCTCTTGGGGGCCTCGGGCAACTGCTGGCGCCGAACTTGGGTGTGCTGCTGCTCGCTCGTCTGGTGATGGGCGCGGGCGAGGCGGCGCTGTTCTCGGCTGCACTGCCCTGGGTTCTGGCGGGTACGCGGATGGCGCAGCGCGGTCGGTTGGCGGGCTGGTTCGGCTTGTCGATGTGGGGCGGTCTGGCCGCCGGTCCATTACTCGGAACACTTGTTGGAGATTGGGTTTGGTGGGCGGTTGTTGCGCTGTCCGCGACGTCGGCCGTCCTGGTGCTGACAACGCGTGATCCGGGTCGGGGTGAGCATTTGGCGCGGATCCGGGGGATCCGGGATCTGGTGCCGCAGGGAGTCCCGTTGCCGGGGGCAATTATCGGGCTGGCGGCGTACTGCTACGGGACGGTGGCGGCGCTGCTTGTGCTGCGGCTCCGGGCCGGTGGGATCGGTGTCGACGACGTCGCGTTGGCAGTCTTCGCGGCGACCTTCTTGGTGGTGCGGTTTGCCGGTAGTCCATTGGTCGATCGGTACGGCGGTCGCGTGGTCGCGGCCTCGACCGTCGCCGTGGAGATCGTCGCGCTGGTCGGGATCGCCCAAGCGAACGGGCCGGTCGGCGCAACGATCTCCATCGCGCTGGCCGGGCTCGGGCTCGCGTTGGTCTACCCGGCCTGTGTCTCGATGACCTTGGACCGGGTGCGGGGTTTGCGTCCCGGGGTGTCGATGGGCGTGATGACGTCGTTCTGGGATCTCGGCGTGATGGCGGCCGGTCCGCTCGGTGGCTTCGTCGCCGAGCAGGCCGGGTTCCGCGCGGCGTTCCTGGTGGCCGCCGGCGCGGGACTCGCGTGCGTCGTCGTACTGCTCAGAATGCCGCGTCGAGCAGTGTCTCCACGATGACCCGCGCCTCCGCGCCCAGACCGGGGTCCTGATCCACCGCGCTGATCAGCGTCGCACCCTCCAGTACGACGACCAACTGCCGCGCGGATGCTTTCGGATCGCGTGCCCCGGCCTCGCTCAACAGTCGCTCGAAAAGCGAGCGGTAGAAGGCGAGATGGTCCTGCGCGAGCCGCCGAGGTGCGCCCTCGTGCCCGCGGTCCTCGGTGGCCGCGTTCATCATCGCGCAGCCGCGGAACCCGGCTTCGGCGTACCAGCTCGCGACCAGGTCGAAGACGACGAGAATGCGCTCTTTCGCGTTCCCGCCGGCTTGCTCGACGGCCTCGTTGTGCCACGCCCGGACCCGCTGCGTGCGGTCGGTGAGCACCGCCTCGACCAGCCCCTCTTTGGAGCCGAAGTTCTTGTAGATGGTGAGTTTCGACGCACCGGCCGCCTCGACGACCTCGTTGATCCCGGCCGCATGGATCCCGCGCCGGCCGAACACGTCCGCCGCCGCCTTCAGGATCCGGGCCTTCGTCGCCTCGGGATCCAGCCGTTCCCCCGCCTTGACCGGCATCGGGTCACCACCTCCACGCCCCACCATACCGAGCTGGACCTAGTTAAGAACGATCGGTACTATCATCTCTTATGTGGACAGCAGCGGGATACGAGGACGTCGCCGAGGCGTTCCAGCGGAACTTCACCGAGCGCGGCGAGCTGGGCGCGGCGTTCGCGGCGTACCACCGGGGCGAGCTGGTGGTCGACCTGTGGGGCGGTACGGCGGACCCGGACACCGGCCGGGCGTGGGATCGCGACACCGTGCACCTGATGTTCTCCGGGACGAAGGGCCTCACGAGCGCGTGCATCCTGCTGCTGGTGCAGCGCGGCCAACTCCAGCTGGACGATCCGGTCAGCCGCTACTGGCCCGAGTTCGGTGCCGAGGGCAAGGAACGTATGACGATCGCGCAGGTGCTGTCCCACCAGGCCCGGCTCGCGTGGGTCGAGGCCGGGTACGCCGATATGTTCGAGCACGACGCGATGGCGGCGCATCTGGCTGCGCAGGCGCCGGCGTCCGACCCGCGCGCCGGGTTCATGTACCACGCGGTGACCTGGGGCTGGCTGCTGGACGAGCTGGTACGACGAGTGGACGGGCGCACCGTGGGGCAGTTCTTTGGGGACGAGTTCGCCAAACCGCTGAGGCTCGAGGTGTGGATCGGCCTGCCGGAGGAACTGCACTGGCGGGCGGCCACGATGGTCGCGCCGGACGGCGTACTCGTCGACGGGCCGTGGAGCGAGCTCAACCGGCCGAATCCGCTGTGGATCCCGGGCTCGGAGAAGATCTGGAACAGCGGCGAGTACCGCACCGCCGGGCTGGCCGCGGTCGGCGGGTACGCGACGGCTCGCGGGATGGCGCGGTTCTACGCGTCGATGCTCGGCGAGGTGGACGGCGTCCGCGTTCTGGCGCCGGAGACTGTCGCGCTGGGCCGCCGCGAGATTCGACGGGGAACCGAACCGACGTGGGGGAGTGAGCTGAGGTACGGAGCCGGCTACGAGCTGCAGACCGGCGACGGGCGGATGGGCGACCAGCCCGACGCCTTCGGTCACGCTGGAGCGGGCGGCTCGCGACACGGCGCCTGGCCGGGTCGCGAGACCGCCTTCTCCTATCTGATGAACGAGGTGCGCATGGGTCCTGACGACCGATCGCTCACGCTCTTGGGAGCACTCAGCCGAGGTAGTCGCGCCACGGTCCGGTGATGGCCAGCGTGATACCCGGCGTCTGGATGTTGACGAAGAGCACCTTGCCGTCCGCGGAGAACGTCGGGCCGGTGAACTCCGAGTCGTTCAGCATGTTCCGGGCGATGGCGTACGTCGGTCCGCCCGGCGTCGCGCTCAGCACGTGGCTTGCGGCCTGACCGTCCTCGGCGAGGATCAGCGAGCCCCACGGCGTCACGGTGACGTTGTCCGGGCCGTCGAAGTTGAGGTCCTGGAACTTCGACTCGAGGGAGTCGGCGGCGGTGTTCTCCGGGAAGTACGTGACCAGCTGGATGGTCTTGGCGTCGTAGTTGTAGAACCAGACCATGCCGTCGTGCGGGACCGCGTCGGCGGGCAGGTCGGCGGTGCCGGACTCGGCGTACGAGTTCACGACGTACACGCCCTGCTTGGTGCCGTAGACGCCCTCGAACTTCTTGCCGCGGGTGATCTGGCCGTCGGTGAACTGCTTGCGCACCGACGTCGTGGCGCCGTCGCGGTCCGGCACCGGAACCCACGCAACCCGGAACGGGCGGAGCAGCTGGGCCGACGTCAGGTACGCGACGTCCGGGATCGGCTTGCCGTCGTCACCGAGGATGGCCAGCGCCTCGAGGGTGCCGAAGTCCTTGTTCTGCAGGTCCTGCCAGCTGCGCGAGCTGAGCCGGTAGCCGCGCGGCGCCGACCAGCGGTAGAAGGTGCCGTTCGGGCCGGAGGCGTCCTCGGACAGGTAGATGTGCGTGCGGTCCTCGTCGATCGCGAGCGCCTCGTGGGCGTACCGGCCGAGCGCCTTCAGCGGCACCGGGTGCGCGGTCTTCCCGTCGCCCCAGACCTCGAAGACGTACCCGTGGTCCTTCAGCCGGGTGGTGCCGTTGGCCTTGTTCTCGGTCTCCTCGCAGGTCATCCAGGTGCCCCACGGCGTCGGGCCGCCGGCGCAGTTCGTCAGGGTGCCGGAGATGCCGACCCATTCGCCGAGGTTGGTGCCGTCCCGGTCGACGTCGATGACCGTGCAGCCGCCGGCCGCGCCGACACCGGTGTCGTACACGGTGCCCTCGATCTGCGGCACGCCGAGCGGGCCGGTGGCGCTGATCTCGTGGTTCTGGATCAGGCGGTAGTGGCCACCGTTGCTGAAGACGGCGGTCCCGTCGTGCGCGTTCGGGGTCACCTGGCCGCTCTTCAGCTTGGTTTCGCCGGCCTTGGTGACGACCTTGTACTTGAAACCGGCCGGCAGCGCGAGGAGGCCCTTCGGGTCGTCCAGCAGCGGCGGGAAGGGCTTGTGCTGCGGGAACGGCGAACGGTCGCCGTGCGAGGCCGGCGCGGCCTCGGCGAGCGTCGGCACGGCGCCGACGGTGGTGAAGCCGACTCCGGCGGCGCCGACGGCGGCACCTCGGAGGACGGAACGACGATCGACAGACATGGCTTGACTCCTGCTGACTACGTGGACGGGACGTTGCCGTGATCCTTCACTCCGGCGGCTGACGGACGGCAAACAGAACTTGAACAAAAGGTCTGCAACGAACCGGCGGGGAACGGCGTCTACTGTGGGAGGTGATCATGATGCGCAGTGTGACGACCGTGCTGGCGGCAGCCGTACTTTTGGTTGCGTGTGGCAATGAATCCGTGACTGGAGGACAACCGTCGATGACGCCTAGCAGTAGCAGCAATAGCCCCAGTAGCAGCCCCAGTAGTTCCGGGCCGGCGAGCCCGGGCGGCAGTGTGGTCGACCAAGCCAAGGCTGACCTCATCAAGCGGCTGGGGGTGGACGCGGCACAGGTGTCCGTCGTCAGTTCCGAGGAAGTCACCTGGCCCGACGGAAGCCTCGGCTGCCCGGAGCCGGGGATGCGCTACACCCAGGCGCTCGTGCCGGGGAACCGGACGGTCCTCGAGGCCGGCGGGAAGCAGTACAGCTACCACTCCGGCGGTCACCGGGCGCCGTTCCTCTGTGAGCAGCCGCAGCCGCCGACTCGTTGAAAACTTTCCTGATAACCGGGTGTATCAATCCGCACCGAGGGTGACTCCGCAGAAGTGGGGGGGAAGCCCTCGGGCCGTTGCAGGGGGGAGGGCGGCGCAGGGGCACGCAAGAGGGGGAGCTGACGCGGTGCGTGAGTCCGGGCGGTCAGGCCGGAAATCCGCACCGCGTCGGCGCGTTGTTCAGTTCTCGCCGAGTGAGGCCAGTGCGTCGCCGGCTCGCAGGACGGGACCGGTGCCCGGCTCGGGCTGTGTGAGTGCGAACGCCAGCAGCGCGTCCGCCGCCTGCTTGGCGCTCTCACCGGTGACCGACATCCGGCCGGCGATCAAGCCGGCAACGAGCGGCGTCGCGAACGACGTACCGCTCCATCGGGCCATCCCGGCGAACGAGCGCAGGTCGCCGGTGTTCGGCGGTTCGGTGCACACGTAGTCGCCGGTCAGGAACGCGTTCACCAGGTGCTCGCCCGGTGCGTAGACGTCGACCCAGCCGCCGAAGTTGCTGAACGACGCCCGGTCCCGCCCGTTGTCCGCCAGCGCCCCGACACCGACGGCCTCCGGGAACGCGGCCGGCCAGAAGTAGTCCCTGGACGACTCGTTGCCCGCCGCGGCGACCAGCGTGAGGCCGTTGACGCGGTTCAGCCGGGTCTGGACGAAGACGTCCAGAGCGAGCGGCGCCAGGTCGAACCGCGTCCTGGTGCCCGCCGACAGGCTGATGATGTCCGGCGCCAGATCGAGGATTTCGTCCAGTGCCTGCGCGAGATCGAACTCCCACATCGCTCCGGCGGTGGTGAAGTAGCTCTTCACCACGATCTCCACGTTACGCGCGATCGCCCGCATCACACCGGCAATGAAGGTCCCGTGGCCGGCGTACGGCTTGATGTGTCCGGCCCCGTCGAACGCGTTCTCAAGATCGCCGGTCACCCCGGTCAGCCAGTACGCCGCCGGCGCGTCGGACCAACCCACATCGAGTACGACGACCTTCACCCCGCGACCGTCCGCGGCGCCCGCGGACAGGAACGGTGTGGGCAGCACCGGGTCCGGCGGAGTACCGGGCATGACCTCCTCGGGCTCGGTCGCCGGGCACGGGCTGACGCTCGGCGTCACGTAGAACAGGTGCTCCGGGGTGACGACACCGCGTCCGAGCCGCAGGTCGGCGTACTTGAGGAATCGTTGGGTGAGCGAACGATCTTCCGGTGCTTCGGGCGGCACGCGGTCCGGCAGCAGCAGCCGGGTGACACCGCCGATCCCGCCCTCGTCCGGGCGGCCGCCCTGGAAGAGCTCGATCACGCGCGGGACGTCCTTGTCGCGGACCAGGACCACTCCGGTGCGATACAGGTAGTCGGCCCCCTCCGGCCGCTTCTCCCAGTCTTCCGGGAACACCTCGACCTGGCGCTCGAATGCGGCCAGAATCAGCTCGATTTGGGCAATGTACTTTCGGTCGGTCGTTTGATTTTCCATTTCCTTACATCCCCCCTGGACAGTCGAAATGACCGATATCATCCCAGCATGCCGACGGCAGGGGGGAGTGCCGGGGCGGTAGAAAATTTACTGCCTCTTGCGTTGTCACGCCCGCACGACGCGATCGCGTCGGCGCGGACGCTGCTGGCCGGTGCGCCCGCGACGGTCGAGGCATCCATCGCGCACCAGGCCTGGGGCATCGGTCTGCGGCAGCTCGGCGACGTGACCACGGCGGTCCGCGAGTTGCGCACCGCATTGCGGTTGGCTGAGCAGTCCGGTCGGTCGGAGCGGCAGGCGGATGTCCTTGCCACGTTGGGCGCAACGCTCGGCCGGGCGGGCCGGAGCCGGGAGGGTCTGGCGCGGCTCGATCGCGCGGTCGACCTCAGCCGCGGTGCCTTGACCGGGCGGGTGCTGCTGCGGCGCGCCGACGTACTGCTGGTGCTCGGGCGGCATCGCGAGGCGCTCGACGATCTGCGGTCGGCGATCACGCGGTTGCGGCGTTCGGGCGATCAGGTCTGGGAGGCGCGGTCGCGGAACTATCGCGGATTCATCCAACTCGCTTTGGGCGCTACGTTGCGGGCGGATGCGGATTTCGCGGTCGCGGAGAAGTTGTACGCCGCGACGGGACAGGAGTTCGAGTACGCCGAGGCTCGGCAGAATCGGGGATTGGCCGCGTACTCGCGGGGCGATCTGCCGGCGGCGCTGCGATACCTGGACGAAGCGGGCCGGCGGTTCGCGGCAGTCGGTGTGGTCTGGCCGGACCTCGCGATCGACCGGTGCGGCGTACTGCTCGCGGCCGGTCTCAGTAAGGAGGCGCTGGCCGAGATGGATCAGGCCATCGCGGCCGAGGGCGGTACGGCGACCAAACGGGGGGAGCTGTGGTTCGCGGCGGCGACTGCTGCGTTGGCGGCGGGGGATCCGGCGGCGGCGCGGGAGCGGGCCGATCGGGCGCGGCGGTTGTTCTCGGCGCAACGGCGGGAGTGGTGGTCGGTGCGGTCGTCGATGGTGCTGTTGGAGGCGCGGTATCAGTCGGGAGAACGCGGAGAGCGGTTACTTCGCCGTGTGAGTGCGGTGGCCGGTCGGCTGGATACGTTGGGTGCTTCGGAGGCGTCGGCTGCGCATTTGCTGGCGGGGCGGTTGGCGTTGGATGTCGGGCGGGTTCGGGCTGCGGATCGTCAGCTGGAGTTGGCTGGGCGGCACAGCAAGGATGCGCCGCCGATTGCGCGGAGTGCGGCGTGGTTGGGGAAGGCGTTGCGGGCCGAGGCGCGGAGTGACGTGCGGGGCATGTTGTCTGCGTGCGGTCGCGGGCTGGATGCGTTGGACGAGCATCGGCTGGCGATGGGTGCGACCGAGCTGCGGGCGTTGGCGACCGGTCATGGGGCTGAGCTGGCTGAGTTGGCGTTGCGGGATGCCTTGCGGCGTGATGATCCGCGGCGGTTGCTGACGTGGGGCGAGCGGTGGCGGGCGACGGCGCTCGGGGTGCCGCCGGTGCGACCACCGGACGACGAGCAACTCGTCGCCGAGCTCGCGGCGCTGCGGGACGTCGTACGGCGGTTGGACGGGTCACCCGATCCGTCACTGGACAAGGAACGCCGACGCCTGGAGAAAGCAGTCCGCGACCGCACACTACGAGCCCAAGGCGGCGCGCACCGGATCGCACATCGGTTCGACGTAGACGAGTTGGTGGGGGCGCTCGGCGAGACTGTGCTTGTTGAGCTGGTTGAGGTCGGTGGTGTGCTGCAGGCGGTGGTGGTGCGGGACGGGCGGATCACGAAGCATGAGGTCGGTCCGTTGGCTGCGGCGGCGCTGGAGGTCGAGCGGTCGCGCTTCCGCCTGCGGCGGCTGGCCCACGCACGACCCAACCCTCGGCCAGGGCCCTCGCTCGAGGTGTTGGGGGCGCGGTTGGGGGATGCGATTCTGGGGGCCGCGCAGGAGTTGCTGGGGGATCGGCCGGTGGTGATGGTCCCGCCGGGCAGGTTGCATGCGTTGCCTTGGGGGCTGGTGCCGGCGTTGGCTGATCGGGCGGTGAACGTCGTACCGTCGGCGGCGACCTGGTTGCGCGCGCGGCAGGTGCGCCCGCCGTCGGATCGTCGCGTCGTGCTGGTGCTCGGCCCGGGTTTGTCGGCCGGCCGCGCCGAGGTCATGCAGCTGGCGAAGCAGTACCCGGACGCCACCGTGCTGGCGGACGGCGACGCGACCGCGGAGAAGGTACTGCGGGAACTCGACGGCGCCTGGATCGCGCATATCGCGGCGCACGGCACGTTCCGCGCGGACAGTCCGCTGTTCTCGTCGTTGCGGCTCGACGACGGGCCGCTGACCGTGTACGACTTCGAGCGGCTGCGCAGAGCGCCGTACCGGATGGTGTTGTCGAGTTGCGACTCCGGGCTGGCGAAACCGGTCGGTGCGGACGAGCTGCTCGGGTTGAGCAGCAGCCTGATCCCGTTGGGCGCGGCGGGCATCCTGGCGAGCGTCGTACCGGTGAACGATCCGGCAACCGCTCCCTTGATGCTCGCAGTGCACGAGAACCTGCAGGCCGGTCAGTCTTTGGCGGCCGCGTTCGCGGCGGCTCGCCTGGAGACGCGAGGTGATCCGGTGGCCGATGCCGCCGGCCGTTCGTTCGTTGCACTCGGGGCTTGATGTATCAGCAGTCGTCCGGATCGCTCTGTACCAGTAAGAGGGGTATAGCCGAGCGGTCCGGTGAGGAAGGGGGACGGCATGCGGGATGATCCGACAGTCGTCGACCTGGTCACCAGGGCCAGGGACGGCGAGAAGAATGCATGGGACGAGCTGGTGGAGCGGTACGCGCCGCTCGTTTATTCGGTGTGCCGACGATGTCGTCTGGCCCAGCCGGATATCGACGACGTCGGACAGAGCGTGTGGCTGCGGCTGGTCGAGCACCTGCCCGGTCTGCGCGAGCCCGCTGCGTTGCCGGGCTGGATCGCGACCACGACCCAGCGCGAGTGCTTTCGGCTGATCCGCGCGAGCAGCCGGACCGAACCGGTCGACTTCGTGCAGGCGCCCGACGTCCCCGAACAGGCGATCGCCGAGGAAGAAGTACTGCGGCACGAACGCAAGACGATCCTGCGGACCGCGTTCAGTGAGTTGTCGCGCAAGTGCCAGCAACTGCTGGCGTTGCTGATGCAGGACCCGCCGGCGCCGTACGACGAGATCAGCCGGCGACTGAGCCTGCCGGTCGGCAGCATCGGCCCGAACCGGGCCCGTTGCCTGACCCGGCTACGACAGACTCCCGCGCTGGTACGGCTGGCGGCGGACGGACCCGATGACAGGACGAGGGGGTGAGAGAACCGTGATGGATCCGGACTGGCACGACGACGAGAAGCTGATCGAAGCCCTACGGGACGCGCTGGCGTCCGCGGACGAAGTTCCGTCCGCCTTCGTCGACGCCGGCAAGGCGGCGTTCGCATGGCGGACCATCGACGCCGAACTGGCGGCGCTCACCTACGACTCCGCGCAGGAGGACGCGCTCGCGATCCGCTCGGAGAGCGCGATCCTGCGTTCCCTCACCTTCGCCTCCGACGGTTGGACGGTCGAACTCGAGCTGACGCCGAACGCCGTCCTGGGCCAGCTCGACCCGCCCGAGGTCGGCATAGTCACGGCTCGCGGCGACGGCGGCAAGCTGGCCGAGGCGAAGATCGACGAACTCGGCTTCTTCGTGCTCGGCCCGCCGCCGAACATTCCCTACCGTCTGGTCTGCACGACGCAGTCCGGTACGACGATCCTCACCGGCTGGGTCACGCCCTAGGTTCGCTGCTCAGGCGGCGAACACCTGGGAGTCGTCCGCGAACGCCTTGAACTCCAGGGCGTTCCCGGCCGGGTCGAGGAAGAACATCGTCCACTGCTCACCGGTCTGGCCCTGGAACCGCACGTACGGATCGATGACGAACTCGGTGCCGGCCCCCTTCAGCCGCTCGGCGAAGATCTGGAACTCGTCGACGGTCAGGATCAGGCCGAAGTGCGGCACCGGTACGTCGTGGCCGTCGACCGGGTTGTGGATCCGCTGCGCGCGCTCGGGCGCGACGTGGGTGACGAACTGGTGGCCGCGCAGATTCCAGTCGATCCAGGTGTCGGAGCTGCGGCCCTGTTCGAGGCCGAGCACCTCGCCGTAGAAGTGCCGCGCGGCGTCCAGGTCGTCGACCGGCATCGCGAGATGGAACCGGGGGATGGGCGAGTCGAGAACAGTCATAACTCCATTCAAGCAGTCGTTTCGTCCCGCTGCTCGACCTCCACATGCGGTCGAGACTGCCAGAGTGCCCACTCCGCACTCACATCTCCGGCTGTACGCAGCAGCAGCGGGAGGTGGTCGTGCAGCAACGTGTCGACCGACGTCTCGGCGGCGTGCACGGTGACGTTCATCGCGGCCCGCACCGTGCCGGTGCCGTCGCGCACCGGTGCCGCGACCGAGCGGACACCCGGTGCGAGTTCCTCGTCGGCCAGCGCCCAGCCGCGCGCCCGGATCTCGGTCAGCTCGTCACGCAATTGTTCCGCGGTCCGGCCGATGTACGGCGGAAGTCCGGCGCGGCTCGGTTGCGAGAGTACGTCGGCGAGCTCGTCGGGGGAGAGCGCCGAGAGCAGGACCTTGCCCTGGGAGGTTTGCGCGGCCGGAAACCTGGTGCCGATGTCGACCCGCAACGCGATCAGCTTCGGCACCGACACGCGGGCGACGTACACGATGTCCGAGCCGTCGAGCTGTGCCATCGACGAGGACTCGCCGGTGCGTGCGACGAGGGTCTCGAGGTGCGGCTTCGCGATGTCCCACAGGCCGAGCGAACCGACGTACGCCATGCCGAGCGTCAGCACCTTGGGCGTGAGCTGGAACGAGCCGCCGGTGGTGCGGACGAAGCCGAGCTCCTCCAGCGTCAGCAGCAGCCGGCGCGCTGTCGGCCGAGCCAGCCCCGCCGCGGCCGCGACCTCGGTGAGCGACATCGTGCGGTGGTCCACGTCGAAGCAGGCGAGCACGTCCAGCCCACGAGCCAGTGACTCGACGAAGTCCGGACCTGCGCCACGGCCTGCCATCTGTCGTCCTCCTGGTGATCGATTACGGCTCACCGAAGATGGTGCCACGCGCCTCACGCGTCGAGTCGGACTTGTACGCCGTGTACTGGTACGGGTTGTCGAGCACCTCGCCCTCCGGCAGCTCCGGGTTCATCCCGCTCCGCCACGCCTCCTCGCCGAGCGCCGACCGCAAGTGGTCGACGGTCGCCTCGACCTCCCGTCGTACGGCGGTCAGGTCGCAATCCACCAACTGGTGGTTGTGCTTGACGACGCGGCCGTCGACGACGACTGTGTGCACGTCGCCGCGCTGGGCCTGGAACGCCACCTGGCCGTACGGGTTGATCAGCGGGAACGACACCGGTGACGCGTCGTTCTTGATCAGGATCACGTCGGCCTTCTTGCCGGGTTCGAGGCTGCCGAGGTCGTCGCGGCCGAGCGCGCGGGCGCCGCCGCGGGTCGCCCAGTCGACGACGTGTTCGGCCCGCAGGTGGCTGTGCGTCACGGTGGCGCCCTTCATGTGCGCCTCCAGGTGTTCCCGGGCCCGGTCCGCGCCGAGCGTGGTCCGCATCGCGCTGAACAGGTCGCCGCTCCACCACACGCTGGTGTCCATCGACAGCGACACCGGAATGTCGTGGCGGCGGACCTGCCAGGTCGGCGGGTAGCCCTGGCCGGCGCTCTGCTCGGACTCGGTGGAGACCGAGATCGAGCCGCCGCTCGCGGCGATCCGCTGGTACGAGTCCGTGGTCAGGGTGGCCGCGTGGACGTAGACGTTCTGCGGCGTCATGAAGCCGTTCTCGTGCATCAGCTTGATGCCGTTGTCGTTGGTCGCACCCCAGACGCCGGCGTGCGTGGTGACGCCGAGCCCGAGCTCGCGCGCGACCTCGAACGCGGCCCGCTCCGGGAACGCCGGATCACCGGTCACGTCGAACGCCAGCTGCAGACCGAGCTGCCCGTCGTCCCGCAGCCGCTCCAGGAACGCGCGGACCGACGGATCCGCGGTCCACTCCCACGGCCCGGCCTGGATGTTGCCGTAGGCAAGGACGAACCGGCCTGGCACGGCTTTGAGCGCGTCGACGGCGGCCTCGGCGTGGTCGACGCTCTGCAACCCGTGCGACCAGTCGACCGTGGTCGTGACGCCGGCCTCGAGCGACTCCCACGCGGACGTGAGGTTGCCTGCGTGGATGTCCTCCGGCCGGAAGATCTTGCCGTGCTCGAGGTAGTACCAGACGAAGTACTGCGTGAGCGTCCAGTCGGCGCCGTACGCCCGCATCGCGGTCTGCCACATGTGCCGGTGCGTGTCGATCATGCCCGGCATCACGATGCCGCCGGACGCGTCGACGACCTGCGTTCCTTCGGGGACGTCGAGCCGCTGGCCTGGTTGCCCGACGGCGGCGATCCGGTCGCCGTCGATCAGTACGTCGCCGTCCTGGACGACCGTGTGCTGGTCGTCCATCGTCAGCACGGTCCCGCCCTGCAACAGCACAGTGGTCATCGGTGCCTCCAAGAAGTTGCCCGGACATACGTCCGTATGACGGTCAACGGGGCGGTCAGGCTCACTATCTGAGCGTCGGCGAGCGGTGTCAAGGGTTCGCGGCGGGCGGTTGACAGGCTGCTCGTGAGCGATCGACACTGAGGCGGTCGGAGAGTGCGGACAGTTGTCCGCAGATACTGCCGGGAGGTCGTGTGAAGGGTCCGCTGTCCGGGCTGCTGGTGGCCGACTTCTCGCGGATCCTGGCCGGTCCGTACGCGACCATGCTGCTTGCCGACCTCGGGGCCGACGTGGTCAAGGTCGAGTCGCCCGCCGGTGACGACACCCGGTCCTGGCAGCCGCCGGTCCGCGACGGCATCTCGACGTACTACCTCGCGGTGAACCGGAACAAGCGGTCGATCGCCCTCGATCTGAAGGACCCGTCGGACCTGGCGGCGGCGCAGGAGCTGGCGCGCCGCGCGGACGTGCTGGTGGAGAACTTCCGGCCGGGCGGGCTGGCGCGCTTCGGGCTCGACTACGAGACCGTTGCCGAGGGCAACCCGAGACTGATCTACGCGTCGATCAGCGGCTTCGGGTCGGGCCCGGGCGGTGCCGAGCTACCCGGGTACGACTTGATCGTGCAGGCGATCTCCGGACTCATGAGTCTGACCGGCGCTCCGGACGGCGAGCCGTTCCGGGCCGGGATCTCGGTGTTCGACGTGATGGCTGGGCTGCACGCGACGATCGGCGTGCTGTCCGCGCTCAACCTGCGGCACGAGACCGGGCGTGGTCAGCACGTCGAGGTGAACCTGCTGTCGTCGGCGCTCTCCGGTCTGGTGAACCAGTCGAGCGCGTACGTCGCGGGTGGCGTCGTACCGCTGCGGATGGGGAACAGCCATCCGAGCCTGTTCCCGTACGAGCCGCTGCCGTGCGCGGATGGGGAGCTGATCATCACGGCCGGGAACAACGGGCAGTTCCGCAAGCTGGTGGAGGTCCTCGGCGTACCGGAGCTGGCCGACGATCCGCGGTTCGACCGGAACGAGAAGCGGACCGCGCATCGTGACGAGTTGCGGCCCTTGCTCGTGGCGCGGTTGATGACGCGGACGAAGCTGGAGTGGTTCCGGGACATCATCGCGGCCGGGGTGCCGTGCGGGCCGATCAATACCGTGGATGGCGGAGTGGCGTTCGCCGAGGACATCGGGCTGGATCCGGTGGTGACGGTCGGCGATATCCCGACGGTCCGCAATCCGATCACGTTCTCGGACAGCGCAGCGTCGTACCGGCTGCCCCCGCCGTCGCTGGACGAGCACGGCGCCGAGCTGAGGAAGTGGTTGTCCGAATGAGCGACGAACCGAGGTTCCCGACGTCGCTGGGTACGTCGACAGCCGACGAGATCCGCCTGCTCGGCCAGGACCTGACCGCGGACCTGATGGGGAAGGTCGGTTTCGGCGAACTCGCCTTCTGGCTGGTCGCGCTACGCCGCCCCACCCCATCCGAGACCCGCGTCTTCGAGGCGGTCCTGGTCGCCCTGGCCGACCACGGCTTCACACCAACCGCGATCGCCGCGCGCCTCACCTACTTGTCCGCACCAGACTCGCTCCAGGGCGCCCTCGCAGCCGGCCTGCTAGGCGGAGGCTCCCGCTTCCTCGGCGTAACCGAGGACTGCGGAATGTTCCTGCATGAGGCTCTCGAAGGACACGACCTGCCGGCTGATGAGGCCGGGTGGGACGAGTTCGCGCTCGAGGTTGTTCGTGGGGTTCAGGGGAAGTACATCCCGGGGCTCGGTCATCCGGTGCACAAGGTGGAGGATCCTCGGACGCCGGTCCTGGTCGGCATCGCTCGTGAAGAAGGGCTGGAAGGGCCGCATCTGAAGCTGTTTCAGGCGATTGGGCGGGTGCATGAGCAGGTGCTGGGCCGCAAGCTCCCGTTGAATGGCGCCGGTGTCTGTGGCGCGGCGCTGGCCGATCTTGGGTTGCCGGTCGAACTGCTGCGTGGGTTCGCGTTGCTGGCAAGGGCTGCCGGGCTGCTCGGTCAGCTCGCGGAGGAGCGGCGCCGGCCGATCGGTATGGACGCCTACCTGACCGTCGACCGCAATGCTGTGTACGTCGATCCGGAAACCTGAAGGAGCACCACATGGCCACAGTCGCCGCGGTGATCGCCTCCACGCATCATCCGTTCTACTACCGGGCCAGTACTGCGACCGGCGCCGATCGCCCGCCGTTCGCCGACGCGTGGGTGGCGAAGATCGAGGCTTTCCGGGAGACCCTGACGAAGGCGCGGCCGGACATCCTGGTGATGGTCGGCAGCGATCACTTCCACCAGTTGTGGCTGGACAACATGCCGCAGTTCCTGGTCGGCAAAGCGCCGTACTTCGACGCGAACTGGTACAACGAGGAACGTGAGTTCGGGCTGCCGCGGATGCGGCTGGCCGGCGACGAGCAACTCGCCGGGCACATTTTGCGGAACGGGCTGGACGGCGGGTTCGATCTTGCCTTCAGCAACGAACTGCGGATCGACCACAGCATCACCTGCCCGATCATCACGCTCCGCCCGGACGCGGACCTGCCGATCGTGCCGATCTACACCAACATCTTCGCGCCGCCGTTGCCGCGGCCGGGACGGTTCGTCGAGCTCGGCCGGACGATCCGGCAGCTGGTGGAGTCGTGGCCGATCGACAAGCGGGTCGCGATCATCGGCACCGGGCATCTGTCGCTGGAGCTCGGCGGGCCGCGGCAGTTCGGGGCGCACGGGCCCGATCCCGAGTTCGATCGCAAGGCGGTGGACTGGATCGCGAGCGGCGACCTCGACGGGTGTCTGGCGGAGGTGACGCTGGACAGCCTGCATCTGCCCGGCAACGCCACCCACGGCTTCATGGACTTCATGTTGATGATGGGCGTCGCGGGCGCCGGAGCGAAGGCGGATCATGTGGACTCGCTCGACCTGTTCCACACGATGGAGGCGTACTTCACCTGGTACCCGAACGGAGTGCCGGCATGAGCAAGTACTTGCTGAACAAGTTCCTCTACACCGTCGACCGGGATCCTCAGCTGGTCGAGCGCTACCGCGAGGATGCTGCGGGGACGGTCGACTGGTGGGAGCGCGAGCTGGCCAACCAGGTGTTGAACTGTGTGGTCGCGGAGAAGTCCACGTGGCTCGCCTTCACCGACGAGGAGCGGACGGCGCTGAGGGAACATGACCACGTCAAACTGTTCGAGCTCGGAGCGCATCCGTTCCTCACGCTGACGTTGTTCATCGCGATGTTCGAGCGGGACCACGGGCCGCTCGAGTACCAGAAGGCGTACGGGCGAGCGCTCCAGCACCACGCGCTACCGTATCCGGACATCGCTACCTGAGGAGACCGCGTGCGAGCCGCTGTCCTGCACACTCACGGCGAGCCGCCGTCCCACGCCGAACATCCGGATCCCGTGGCCCGCGAAGGAGTCTCGATCGTCCGCGTCACTGCGGCGCCGATCGTGCCGCTCGACCTGCTGTGCGCATCCGGTACGTCGTACTTCGGTCCGCCGGCGCTCCCGTACGTACCGGGTGTGCAAGGCGTCGGCGTGGTGGAGGAGTCCGCGACAGTTGCCCCCGGCACCCGAGTGTTCTTCGCAACCTCGGCCGGGATGGCCGCGGGGGACGGGAGTTTCGCGGAGCGGGCCGCCGTACCGGATGACGACCTGATCGTCTTGGACGCACCGGTGCGGGATGCGGCGGTGGCGGCGATCGGGCTGTCCGGAGTTGCCGCGTGGATGATGTTGACCGGGCGCGCACGGATGCAAGTGGGCGAGCGAGTGCTGGTGCTGGGCGGTGGGGGCGCTGTTGGGCAGGTGGCGATCGGGGCGGCGCGAGTGCTCGGGGCGTCGCAGGTTGTGGCCGTCGTACGGTCTGAGACGTCGGGGGAGCGGGCGCTCTCGGCGGGTGCTGACGAGGTGGTTGCTCTGAGCACCGATGGCGACGAGTTGACGGCCCGGCTGGGCGAACCGACGTACGACGTGGTGATCGACTCGGTCTTCGGCGTCGCGGCGACGGCCGCCTCGCGGGTGCTCGCTCCGGGTGGGCGGCTGGTGAACCTCGGTGGTTCGTCGAACGACGAGGCGGTGTTCTCGTCGGCCGTACTGCGGAGCAAATCGGCGAGCATCCTCGGCTACACGAACAACGCGCTCACCACAGACCAACGCCGCGACGCGCTCACCGCCGTACTCCAGCACGCAGCCAGCGGCGAGATCACCGTCGCCTACGAAACCGCCACGCTCGCCGACGTGGCGAACGCGTGGAAGCGCCAGACGACCGGCAACACCCCCGGTCGGCTCGTCCTCACTTTCCCCTGATGTGAGAACAGGCCGGCGGGGGTGCCGTGGTCAGCGGAGGTTGGTGATCAGACCGTAGGCCTGCGCGTCTTCGGCGGTGAGGACTCGGCCGTTTTCTAGGTCTGTGGCGACCTCGGCGGCGGGGCGGTTGGTTGCTTGGGCGATGAGGTCTCGGAGGCGGGCGGCCTGGTGGTCGTGTTCTTCGGAGAGGGTGGCCAGTTCGTTGGCGTAGCCCTCGGCGGTGAAGCGGGGTGCGGACAGGACGAACGTCGTGTGGCGGTGGGCCTCGCGTTGTTCGGCGGCGGCGAGTACGGCGATCGCGGGGCCGCGGACGGTGCCGCGGGCGAGGACGCGGACGGGGGCCGTGATCAGGTCGATCGCGGCGGCGACGGAGAGCGCTGCCTCCAGGTCGGACTCCGTCGACGACAGGTGGAGCGTGACCGGGTCGTTGCCCTGGGCATTCAGGAGGAGCAGCTGCGACGCGATGTGGTTCGCCAGCGTGTCGTCGAGCCGGCCGCCGATCAGGATCACCCGCTCCGCCAGCAGCCGATCAGCCAGCTCCCGCTCGAGCGTGATCGACGTCGGCTCGTACCACGACGGCAGAATCGGCTGCGGCGCCGGCCGCTCCGGCATCCCCGGAACCCCTGGCCGCGGCACCCCAGGAATCTCGGGCCAAGGCCGCCCCGGAATCCCAAGCTGGCCCGAGGCGGTCGTGTTCGAGTGTTGTTCGACGTACATGTGTGTCCTCCTTCGACACCTCCACCCTGAGGCAGTAGGCGACTGGGGAGAAGGCTGTTCCGCTGTCAGCAGACGGATAGCCCGGCGATCGCAGCGATCACTCTGTCCCAGAAGGCGTCCCGATCGAGGTCGACGGCGATCCGTGCGTTCGCTGGACGGCCGGTGTAGCCGTCCAGGTCCACCACCGTTGCCCCGGCGGTCCACTCGCCAGCTGTTTCGATCACCAGATTCGCCTCGACGCACCGCACGATCGCAGGATCGATCACCCGCGCCACCGCGACTGGATCGTGCAACGGCGGCGCCTCGAACCCGAACAGCTCCCGGTACGTCGACGCGAAGAACGTCATCCACTCGCCGCAGATCCGCGCCAGCGGCGTCCCGATCCGCTCGAGCCGCGCGAGTACGTCGTCCGTCACCAGCGCCTGATGCGTCACGTTCAACCCGCACATCGTGAACGGAACGCCCGACCGAACCACCACGTCCGCCGCCTCCGGATCGACGTACGCGTTGGCCTCGGCGAGCGGCGCGATGTTCCCGCGCTCGGTGGACCCGCCCATCCAGACGATCTCGGTGAGGTTGCCGGCCAGATCAGGTTCGTCGACGAGCAGGCGCGCGACGTTCGTCAACGCCCCGGTCGCGACGATCGTCGCCGGTTTCGAGCGCAGTACGTCGACCAGCAGCTCGTGAGCCGAGTACGGCGACTCCGGGACCGACGGCTCGTCCATGAACTGCGGGCCGTCGAGCCCGGTTCGGCCGTGGACGTCGTCGGCGATGCGCAACCGGCGTACCAACGGCCGGTCCGCGCCCCGCGCAACCGGGATGTCGGACGCACCGGCGAGCGAGAGGACGCGCCGCGCGTTCACGGTGCACTTGTCGACGGTCTGGTTCCCCGCCACGGTCGTCACGGCGAGAAGTTCGACGGCCGGATCGGCGACCGCGAGCAGGATCGCCAGCGCGTCGTCGTGGCCGGGGTCGCAGTCGAGGATCACGGGCCCGGTCATGGGGCCTCCCGGCCTGGACTGAGGAGCGGAGGGAGCGAAGCGACTGGAGCGACGAGGGAAGGCCGGGAGTTCCAGCCCCATGACCCGCCGCGCCGGAGGCGTGGCATCAGGACAGCCATGCGCCAGGGTACGACGGCCGCGCAAGCAGGGAATTGTTGCTGGGAGTTGTTGCTGGGTCCGTGGGGATTCAGGTCCTATGTTGGCTTCATGAGCGAGAAGGAGCCGCCGGCGAAGGACGAGTCCAGCGCCGACCGGGGACAGGGTGCCGAGCAGGGCGACCGGAAGAACGACGGACCGCAGCGGCCGCACAAGCCGTGGCGGACCGAGGGACTGCCGGCCGGGCACGGTGACGACGACAAGCCTCGCCGGCCGCGGTGGTGGAAGTGGACCGCGTGGATCGTCGGCGGGTACCTGGTGCTCTTCCTGCTCACCACGATGCAGGACCAGATGTCCGGCGGCGAGCAGACCATCGCCTACACCGACTTCACCGCGCAGGTGCAGAAGCAGAACGTCGCCGAGATCTTCGCCCGTGGCGACACGATCGAGGGTCGGCTGAAAGAGGCCGCGCCGGTGCCGGGCAAGACCGACCAGAGCTACACGAAGTTCACCACCGAGCGGCCGACGTTCGCCAACGACAACCTGTACGGCGACCTGCAGAAGGGCGGCGCCACGGTCCGGGCGACCCCGGTGGTCGCGCAGCGCGGCGTCCTGTGGAACCTGCTGATCTCGCTCGGCCCGTTCATCCTGATCGCAGCGTTCTACTTCTGGCTGTTCCGGCGGAGCCGGGCGGCGGGCGGCGGTCTGGGCGGCGGTCTGGGCGGGCTGCTCGGCGGCGGTGGCCAGCAGAAGAAGCCGGTCGACCCGAGCACCGTGCGGGTGACGTTCGCGGATGTCGCGGGGATCGACGAGGTCGAGTCCGAGATCGAGGAGGTCGTCGACTACCTGAAGGATCCGGAGAAGTACCGGCGGCTCGGAGCGCGGGCGCCGAAGGGCGTGCTGCTGGCCGGCGCGCCCGGTACCGGGAAGACGCTGCTCGCGCGGGCGACCGCGGGTGAGGCGGGGGTGCCGTTCTTCTCGGCGAGCGCCTCGGAGTTCATCGAGATGATCGTGGGCGTCGGCGCGAGCCGGGTGCGGGAGCTGTTCGGCGAGGCGCGGAAGGTGGCGCCGGCGATCATCTTCATCGACGAGATCGACACCATCGGGCGCGCCCGCGGCGGCGCCCGGTCGGTCGGCGGGCACGACGAGGGCGAGCAGACGCTGAACCAGATCCTCACCGAGATGGACGGGTTCTCCGGTACCGAGGGCGTCGTGGTGCTCGCCGCCACGAACCGTGCCGACGTACTTGATCCGGCCCTGCTCCGGCCCGGCCGGTTCGACCGGACGATCACGGTGCACGCGCCGGATCAGCCGGGTCGCGAGGCGATCCTCAAGGTGCATGCGCGGGGGAAGCCACTCGCGCCGGACGCCGACCTGGCGGCGCTGTCCCGGTCCACGCCCGGTATGACGGGTGCCGACCTCGCCAACCTGCTGAACGAGGCGGCGCTCGCGGCGGCGCGGCAGGGCCAGTCGCAGATCACCCATCGCGACCTCACTGACGCGCTGGAGAAGGTTCAGCTCGGGACCGCGCGGAACGTGGTGATGCCGGAGGAGGAGCGCCGGCGGACGGCGTACCACGAAGGCGGGCATGCGCTGCTCGGCATGATCCAGAAGGGCGCGGACCCGGTCCGGAAGGTGTCGATCATTCCGCGCGGGCGGGCGCTCGGGGTGACGCTGTCGACGCCGGAGTCGGATCGGTACGGGTACGACGTGGACTATCTGCGCGGGCGGATCATCGGCGCGCTCGGCGGGATGGCGGCTGAGCAGGAGGTCCTCGGTGTCGTGACCACGGGCGCCGAGAGCGACCTGGAGACGGCGACGCGGATCGCTCGGTCGATGGTCGGTCGGTGGGGTATGTCGGACAAGATCGGCCCGGTGTCGATTCTCCCGTCCGAGGGCGACGCCCGTACGGCGGGAGTCTCGGACGAGCTGCTCAACACCGTCGATGAGGAGGTACGCCGCCTGATCGAGCAGTGCTACGCAGACGCCCGTCGGCTGCTGCGCGAGAACCGGCCGAAGCTCGACTCGATCGCCGCCCAGCTCCTCGAACACGAAACCCTCGACGAAGCCGACGCCTACGCCGCCGCCGGCATCACCCACGCCGCCCGCCCGGGTGCCACCCCGCAACCGCAGCCGGCTCGCCGCGACGACGCCTAGCCCCGGACCTGAGACAAGAACTGGTGGGTGGAGACACGTAATAGCAGGTCTCCACTCACCGTTTCTTGTCTCAGCCCACCGGAGCAGCGCGATCTGGTAGGTGGAATGTCACGTGGGTGGCTGACTGTGCAGTCAATCGTTCACCTGGGGGTTGCCTGGTGACTACCGGGTGAGGGGTGTGCGTTACCGGGGTGTTGGCAGAGTCCGGCGCGGTTGCGTGTGCGCGTGTCTTGGGGGACCGTGAGCATTCGGAGCGTTGACGCTTGGGCAGGTTCAGGCGGCTGGGTCTGGCGTTGACCGCGGCGGCTGTGCCGCTGGTCGCGGGTGTGTCGCCCGCAGCGGCGCATCCGTTCGGGGATCCGCAGACGGTGGCGATCGCCGCTGATGGCGCGGTCGTGCATGTGCGCTGGAAGGTCGGCGGACTCGACGACCTGACGGTGCTCGGGGTCGCGCTCGGCGTACTGCCGCAGGACCGGGTGATGCTGGACGGCGCGGTGATCTACCAGCCCGCCGACGCGGTCGCGATGAGTCCGTCGCCGAAGCTCGCCGACTACCTGCTGCGCCAGATCACCGTCGCCAGTCGCGGGAAGGACTGCTCGGGGGCGGTGCAGCCCACCGCAGACCTGGCGAAGGTTGGTGTATCCATCGACTACACCTGTCCCGCGGCGGTCGGCGAGGTCTCGGTCACCGTGAAGACGCTCACCGATCTCAACCCGGCGTACAAGACGTTGGCGACCGGTCCCAACGGGGCGCGGGCCGTGTACGGCGACGGGAACTCTCGCCATGAGTGGACGCTGGGTGCCGTCGAGGAGCAGCACCTCGGTCGGAGCGCCGCGCTCCAGGTCGGGGCGATCTGCGGGGCTGTGGTGCTGGTGGTCGCCGGGGTGTTCGGCGTACGGCGGTGGCGGCGGTCATGAGTCTTGCGGGGCAGCTCGAAGGGTTCGTGCATTCACCGGGCGTGCCGCCGGTTGCGTTCGTGCTCGCGTTCGCGGCGGGTGCGGGGCATGCGGTGATGCCGGGGCACGGGAAGAGTCTTGCGGCGGCGTACTTGGTGGGGGAGCGCGGTCGGGTTCGCGACGCCGCTTGGCTGGGTGGCTCGGTCGCTGTCATGCATACGTTGTCGGTGCTGGTGATCGGTGTGGCGTGGACGTTCCTGTCGCTGTCGGATGTGTTGCGGCTGGAACAGTTGACCACCGGTCTGCAGTTGGTTGGCGGGCTGCTGGTGATCGCCACCGGCCTCTGGCTCCTCAAGCGCCACCGAAACCACCGCAGCCACGGTCACGGTCACGGGCATGGACACGGGCATGGCCACGGTCACGAGGGTGGTGAGACGTCCCGGCCTGGTTTGGTGTTGTTGGGGATTTCCGGTGGGCTGACGCCTTCGCCGTCGGCGTTTCTCGTGCTGGTCGCCGGGCTGTTCCTTGGCCGCGCCGGCTTCGCGCTGTTGCTCGTGATCACGTTCGGCCTCGGCATGGCCGTCGTACTGTTCGGCGTCGGCCTGGTGGCTGTTGCCGGAAGCAACGTCGTCATCCGCGGCGGCCGGTCCCACCACCTCCTGCACACCGCCGCGCGCGCAGCACCTCTGGTCGCCGCAACCGGCATCACCCTGGCCGGCGTCGCCATGACCGCCTACGCCGCCACCCACCTAGCAACTCGCCTGTAATTCCGCCAATCAAGGAGTTCCCCCTGCCATGGAACACAGACTCAGACGGCTAAGAGCCGCCTCGGTGATGCTCGCGGCCGCGCTCGCCGCGGGCTCCGGCGCCGCGATCGTCAGCACGACCTCAGGCGCGGAGGCTGCCGCCCCGGCCGAGTCGACCGGTGCCCCGACGCTCAACCTCCGCGACGGCCAAACCCTCGAAGGTACGACGACCGTCACCGCGGAGCCCTCCGCCGAGAACGACTCGGTCGTCGCGCTCAAGGTCGACGGCCAGCAGGTCGACGCCGCCGACACGGCAGGTACGGCGCACTTCGCGTTCGACATGGGCGGCAACGGTACCGAGGCTCGTTACCACAACTACCTCACCGTCAACGGCCGTACCGAGAAGGTCTTCTTCCCGGACATCCCCGGCGGCCAGGCCGGTCGGTTGGATCTCCCCGGCGAGTGGCTGCACACCGGCGCCAACACTGTCACCGTGCACGCCGGTGCGGCCTGGGTCGACACGACCAACACCGCCGCGGTCGGCTACGAGGTCCTTCCGTACGGCGAGGGCGGCCGCTGCCCGAACTACGACGACTTCCCGCTCAGCAGCATCAGCCTCAGCCTGCTCGGCAGCGCGATCGACGGCGAGCAGAACGAGTTCAGCTACAGCTTCGGCGACGGCACCTGCGGCACCTCGAAGCACCTGCTGACCCAGGACCTGACCTTCATCGTCACCGGCGAGCCCGGCAGTACGGCGGGACTCCGCAAGGAGCTCGACACCACGCAGCTGAGCAACGGCGAGCACACGATCGCCGCGACGACCGCGTCCGGTGCGACGGCGACCGCGACGATCCAGGTCAACAACGCTCCGGCCGGCGCTCCGAAGATCACGCCCGCCGACGGCACCGTGATCAAGGGCGAGCAGCCGGTGATCGCCGCCGTACCGTCAGGCTCCGGGGTGACCTCGCTCGCGATCGATGGCAGCCCGGCGCAGAACGCGGAGACGCTCGCCGCGGGCACGGCGACGTTCGGCGTCACCGTCGAGGCGGGGAACTCCGCGGAGGCGAAGTACCACAACTATTTGCTTGTCAACGGCAACCGTGTCGATCTCGGTGGCGACTACGGCGTGAACGGTGCGGAGGCCGCTACGGTCAAGCTCCCGCAGCGGTTCCTCAAGGCTGGTGACAACACGATCCAGGTCAAGACCGGTGACTACAACGGTACGCTGAACGGCGCGACCTGCGCGAACCACGACGACTTCAAGATCAGTACGCCGACTCTCACCGCCGCCGGAACGGTGACGCGAGGTACGACGTACCTGCTCACGACGACCGGTTCGACCACGACGAAGGCGGAGACGAGCGACGCGATTCTCGCGCTGGGCGACGGGACCTGCGGGCCGAACAAGGAGGCCGAGTTCCACTTCACGATCGCGGACGCGCCGACCACGCGGACTGTCGACACGTTGGGCACCGGCGATGAGGCGCACTTGAAGGTGTTCGTCGGCGGCAACGGCGCTGACAACGGGTTCGACAACAAGGTGCTGATCAACGGCATCCCGCTGGACCTCGGGGTCTGGGAGAAGGAGACCGCGGACCTGACGTTCCCGAACGAGTGGCTGGTCCCGGGGACGAACGTGCTCGAGTTCGTGGCCGGCAGCGACCACGGCAGCGCGAAGCCGGGCGGTTGCGACAACTACGACGACTTCACCTTGCGCGACTTCGAGCTCGTCCCGCATGCGGCGAAGGCGACGCTGCTGTCGCGTGAGGTTGCCGAGAGCAACGTGACGATCGGCGGCGCGACGTACCCGGCCGGCACGCCGGTCACCGTCTACATCGGCGACGGCAGCTGCCGCAGCAGCCACAACGCCGAGCTGCGCAAGACGATCCTGTTCGACGTCACCGCCGCGGACGGTTCGGCCTTGCAGGCGCTCGGTCGACGGGCCGATGTCGACACCAGGACGATCGCGGACGGCGCACACTCGATCGAGGCGGTCGCCGGAGACAAGACCGCGACCCGCCGCTTCACCGTCGACAACTCGGCGCCGACCGTGGGCAGCAGTGTCCCGGCCGAGGGGCAGCGGATCACGTCGACGGTGGCGTTGATGGTCGACGTCGAGGACGCGACCGGTCTTGCCGGTACGCCGCTGATCACCATCGACGGTACGTCGGTGAAGCAGGGCGACCAGATCGGGCACGGTCTCCCGGCCGGTGCGCACACGATCGCGGTGACCGCGTCCGACACGCTCGGCAACACGGCGACCCGCGAGATCCACTTCACCAGCGCCAGCATCCCCGACGTACCGACAGATCTCAGTGCGACGGTGACCGGCGTCAACGAGCAGACGGCGAAGCTGTCGGCGAAGATCCCCGGCGAGACCGGCGTGCCCCTCACCGCGACTTTCACGAAAGCATCTGTCGTCACCCCGGTCCAGGGCTATCAGGGCGAGGCTTCCGACGTTCCGGATTCGCTGGATGTCGCGCACGACAAGACTGTCGACGTGAACTCGCTGAAACCGTTGGACGGGAAGACGGTTGACACGTCCTCCAGCCGGGACGTGGTGTTCCAGCGGTACGACCTGACCGCCGCCGCGGGCAGCACGCTCCGCTGGGAGGGGACGATTGATCCGAAGCGGGTTGTTGCGCTGAGGGCCTGGGACCCAACTGCCAAGAAGTGGGTTGTCTTGACCAGTGGCCGGGGTGTGGCTGGAGAGAACGCTGTGCTGACCGCGGCGGTTGATGCCCGGTACGTCGACGCCGGTGTCGTCCACGTGTTGGTGACGGGGGAGGACCCGTTCGCGGATGATCTGTCGCCGCGCGACGCGTCGGCGCAGGACGACAAGGATCACTTCGAGGACCCGGCGACGTACGACTTCTCGATTGCGCACTTCACCGACACGCAGTACCTCACCGAGGGCGCGGCCGGCGGGACGTACGACGACTGGGACGGCGTCAAGGAGCCCAGCGACGTGATGACCGCGGAGGAGCAGGCGATCTGGGCCGCGGCGTACCGCAACGAGGTGCAGTGGATCGCCGACAACAGCGCCGGCCGCAAGATCCAGTACGCCGCGCACACCGGCGACATCATCGAGAACGACTACTACGACCCGCTGGCCAAGAACCCGGACGGCTCGCTGCAGAAGCCCGGTCTGAACGAGGAGGTCGAGAAGGAGCTCGCGCTCGCGTCCAGCTACCAGGCGATCCTGGACAAGAAGGGCGTCGTCAACCAGGTCATCGCGGGCAACCACGACAACCAGCTGGGTGCGGAGACCGGCCCGGAGTCGCGGTTCAGCAAGACCTTCAGCGCCGAGCGGTACCAGGAAGTGGCGAAGGGCTGGCCGACCGGCTCGGAGTACCACGCCTGGGACGAGAAGGTGAACGCGGACGGCTCGATCACACCGGGCAAGGACAACCAGAACAACTACGTGCTGTTCTCGGCCGGCGGTCTGGACTTCGTCGCGGTCGGCTTGTCGTACGGCGTGACGCCTGCTGAGGCCAACTGGGCCGACGGGATCTTCAAGCGGTACAAGGACCGCAACGGAATCCTGCTGTCCCACGACTACCTGCGCCCGTCGACCAACCCGGACGGTCGCGGCGCCGCGTTGTCGTCACCGGACGGTTCGCCGCTGTACAAGCAGGTCGTCGAGGCGAACCCGAATGTGTTCCTGGTGCTGGCCGGTCACGAGCACGGCGTCGGCACCAACCTGAAGTCGAAGATCGGCGTCACGGTCGCGCACGACGTGGTCGAGCTGCTCGCGGACTACCAGTTCTACACGGTCCCCGCGGGTGAACTGTGGCCTGGGCTGGTCGATGCCGCGGGCAACATCGACGTCAACGGGGACGGCACGCCCGACCACAAGGCGACCGACCGCTTGCAGTTTGGTGCCAGCTTCCTGCGGCTGCTGCAGTTCGACGTCGACCGGGCCGAGCTGCACATCGACACCTACTCGCCGTTCCTGAACAACTTCGGTGCGACCGAGTACGACATCCGCCAGGACGGCAGCCAGACGAAGCCGCGGTACAACGGCGCCGAGGACAACCTCACGCTGCCGGTCGACCTGACCACGCGGAAGACGTCGTTCACCACGGATTCGCTGGCGGCCTACGTTCCGAACGGTGCGGTCGGTACGGACACCGTGACCGCCAACGGTACGGCGACCGCGACGTGGAACGGGCTGACCCCGGCAACGTCGTACGGCTGGATCGTCACCGCTCGCAGCGCCGATGATGGTACGGCGGTTGCACAGCCGGCGGTGTTCCGGACCCGTAAGGGGCAGCCGACGGTGACGGCTGCGGCCGTGTCGACTCCGTGGGGTACGGCGGCCAAGGTGACCGTCAACGTTGCGGCGGGCAGCCTTCCGGTGATGGGGACGGTCGAGCTCCGCGAAGGCACGAAGGTCCGCGGCACCGCGCCGGTGACGAACGGCAAGGCGACGTTCACCTTGCCGGTCGGACTCGCGGCGGGTGCACACTCGCTCACCGCGTCGTACGTGGGGAATGACACCTTCGAGGCGGCGCAGGGCTCGGTTGCGGTGACGGTCGTGCTGCCGCCGGCGTGGAACTCGAAGACGCTGTACAAGGGCGGTGCCAAGGTCTCGTACCAGGGCAAGCCCTACCTGGCCGCGTGGGCGAGCATCCGCCAGGCGCCGGGTGATCCGTACGGCGCCTGGCAGGAGCTCGCGATGACCGAGGACGGTACGACGGTGTGGACCGCGTCCCGCATCTTCGAGAAGGGTGACGTGGTGCTCTACCAGGACAAGCAGTACCAGGCCAAGTGGTGGACCCGGAACCAGGCTCCGGGCGCACCGTTCGGTCCTTGGACGCTTATCCGATAGTCACGATCTGCCCCAGATCGTTGTAACCGGTACTCGGCTGCCAGGTACCGGTGTTGGCCAGGCGGATCGAGTACTCGGGACGAGTGGACAGGAGCGGGTCCGGCAGGTTCAGCAACACGCGGTACTTGCCGGGCACACCCGGTGCGGCGACCTTCCAGTTCAGGGTGGTCGCCGTACCGGCTCCCCAACGGCGCGGGTCGGCCGGGACGTTCACCTTGAACGTGTGCTTCTCGTTCTGGAAGATCAGTTGAACCTGGCGCGGGTTGTACGGCGCGGCCCAGCCGTCGTTGCGCAGTTGCAGGTTGACCTCGACCTTCCCGCGCCGGGTCGTGACCGTGCTCTGGGTGAGCGCGAACCGGTAGCCGAGTTTCTGCTTCGCCACCGTGAGGTTGTCGCCCCAGGTGTTCAGCACGTCCTTGTTGTAGTCGGTGTTGAGGAACGAGAAGTGCAGCCGCGCCATTTCGGCGGAGGCCGACTCCCAGTCCGACCGCGGTGAGTTCACCGCACAGGTCTCGCCGCCCTCGGGGACGTAATTGGTGTCCTGGGCAACGAAGTCCTTGTTCAGCTCGATCGGGTCGCTGAGGTACGTCCCGAAGTCGTCCGGGCTGGCCAGGAAGCAGTCGTTGTGATGCCCCACCCGCGCCACCGGCGAACCGTCGTACGCCTGATCCTCGGAGAGCGCTCCCTCCGTTCCCGTCGGTACGCCGAGCATCCGCTGCTTCATGTACGGCGTACGGACCTGGATCATGCGGTCCTTGGGGAGCGCTCTCAGCAGGGCCATCACGACCGCCTTGCGGTCGGCCCAGTTCTGGTCCGAGACCTGACTCGGGTCCTGCGGGTTGCTGAAGTGGTCGGTGTAGTACCCCTCGCCCCACAGGCCGACGAAGCCGGACTGGACGAGCTCGATCACGTCGGCGTTCTGGCGCAGTACCGGCGTGAGCTGCTGGATGTGCTTGAGCACGCGGGCGACCGGCGCGTCGCCGTACGGCGTCGGCGGCGGCCAGCCCGCGCCGGGGAGCGCATACGCGAACCGGACGATCACCTTGACGCCGGCCGCGCGCGCGGTACGGAAGTCGGCGCGGACCAGGTCGAGGTACTGCTTGTCGATCACATCCCGGCTCGCGAACTTCTCCAGGTAGAACACGCGGAGGATCTGCGTGATGTTCTCCTGGGTGCGGAAGTTCCGCAGGGTGGTGACGTCGAGCGGGACGTAGCCGGTGTTGTCGGCTTTGTAGTGCGTCTCGGTGTGGTGGTAGAACCCGCGCTCGGGGTTCGCGAACACCTCGTCGCTGGTCGTGTACGTGCGGGTCGTGGTCGGGGCGTCGTCTGCCATAGCTGCCTGGGCTGGCAGCAGCAGACCGATCGCCGCGAGGGCTGTGACAAGCCGTCTCATGAGGACCTCCTAGCTGACAGTGAGTGTGTGCAGGAGCGAGTTCATCCCGGTCGCCGCGTCCCACGTTCCTTGGTTCGCGAGGCGGATCGAGTACTCGGGGCGAGTGGACAGGAGCGGATCCGGCAGGTTGAGCAGCAGGGCGTACGAGCCGGCCGGAAGACTGCTGGGCACGGTGAGGTTCTGCGACACCGTGGTCGATGTACCCGCGGTCCAGCGGCGTGCGTCGGAGGAGATCGGGAGCTTGTAGGTGGCGCCGGTCGAGGTGTTCCGCAGGACCAGCTCGAGGTTGCGCGGGTTGAACGGCGTCGCGTAGCCGTCGTTGTGGGCGGTGAAGCTGATCGGCAGGCTGCCGCCGGGGGAGGCGGTGGCCGGGTAGGTGCCGGACTCCAGGCGGAAGCGGTAGCCGAGGTTCTTGGTGACGTCGGCCAAGCAGGCGCTCCACGAGTTGAGGACGTCCTGGTTGTAGTCCCTGTTGAGGAACGACCAGTGGAACTGCGCGAGTTCGGCGGTCGCGGTCGGGCACTCGGAGCGCGGCGCGTTCACAGCGCAGGTCTCGCCGCCCATCGCGACGTACGTCGTCTCGGCCTGCAGGTACGGGTACTCGACGGACGGGTTCTCGTACGTGCCGAAGTCGTCAGCGCTGGCGAGGAAGCAGTCGTTGTGGTGACCGATCCTGGACAGGCTCGATCCGTTGTAGGCATCGCCGGGCTGGACCGGGGTGGTGGAGTACATGGTCCGCTTGAACTTCGGCGTACGGAGCTGAATCATCCGGGTCGAGGGCACGACACTCAGCAGCTTGTCGGTGACCGCCTTGCGGTTCGCCCAGTCGGTGGCGGAGACGACGCCGGCGTTGCCGAAGTTCTGCGTGTAGTACCACTCACCCCAGGCGCCGATCAGACCGGTCTGAACGACGGCGATCACGTCCTGGCCAGCAGCGAGGTACGGCGCCAACTGGTCGAGATGCGCCAGTACGCGGTCCTTGGTGGCGTCGTCGCCTGTTGTGGACGTGGTGTAGGCGAGGCGGAGCATCATCTTGAGGCCCGCCGCGCGGACCGTGGCGAGCTGCTGCTGCAGCTGGTCGAGAGCGGCCTGGGCGATCGGGCCGTTCTTGTACTCGGCCAGGTAGAAGACGCACATCACCAGCGAGATGCCCTGGCTGGTGCGGTAACTCTGCAGGGTGGACTGGGAGAAGTCGGCTTTGTCGCAGTCACCGGTGTGGTGGTAGAAGCCGCGCTCGGGGTTGGCGAAGTTCTCGGTCGACGGGGAGTAGGTCACGTCGCCGCTGCTGCCGCCGGTGTAGGTCTGCGTGTACTTCGTGGACGTCTCGAGCGGGGCCTCCGCTTGGAAGATCAGGTCGGCGTCGTTCGGGGTGGCTGTCTCGCCGAGGTCGGCTCGGTCGACCGTCCATTGCGCGACGCCGCCGGTGTTGGTGAACGTGACGGAGCGGACGAGCGTCCAGCTCCAGCCGGTGCCGGTGTGCTGGTAGAGGCTGCCGTTCTCAAGCAGGTAGTCGGCGCCGGTGCCGGCTTGGGCGAACCCGGTGGAGGGGTTGCGGTCGGTGTCGACGTACACGCGGAGGAACTGCGGGGCGCCGGTGTAGGCGAAGCGGTAGGTGACGGTCGTGGCGGTGTTGGTCGCGGTGGCGCCGCTGATCGTCGCGCTGGCGGGGGAGACCAGCAGCGTGGCGAGCAGGGCGACGGCAGTGGCAAATGTG
The DNA here is from genome assembly GCF_046549195.1 of Kribbella sp. C-35. Classification (NCBI taxonomy): domain Bacteria; kingdom Bacillati; phylum Actinomycetota; class Actinomycetes; order Propionibacteriales; family Kribbellaceae; genus Kribbella; species Kribbella sp. C-35. Next base: position 367,345 of record NZ_JAJPWG010000005.1, on the reverse strand, counting down.
GTCAACAGTCGGTACGGACCCATCACGAAGCTTCCTCTCGCTGGGCGGGGCGATGGGGATAATCATGGAGTCCAGGAAAATTATGTCAAGGTCTGAGCCCGGTCGTGATGGTCGATTCCACCTCGTCGAGCGCCAGCCGGACGGCACCGAGCGCGACACCTTCGTCGGCGAACGCGGACACCCGGATCTCCGGAGTCCGCAAACACCACCGATCCAACTCCCGCCGCAACGGCTCCACCATCACGTCGGCCGACCGCGAAAACCCACCCCCAATCACCACCAGTTGCGGATCCAACGTCAGCACCAAAGCAGAAGCCCCCACCGCAAGATCCTGCACGTAGGCCCGAACCGCCGCCAGCGCCTCCCGATCACCCGCCCGAGCCGCCACAAACACCCGCTCGAACCCGTCCGCTCCGCTTGCGTCGAGCCAGTCGTGGAGGTGTGCGGGGGCTTGTTGCCAGCCGGCGGCGGGTAAGGCGCCTATTTCGCCGGACCAGTTGGCGAAGCCGCGGTGGAGTTTGCCGTCGATGATCAGGCCGGCGCCGGTGCGCAGGCCGGCGAGGAGGAACACGACGTCCTTCGCGTAGCGCGCGACTCCTCGCCAGGTTTCCGCCAGCGCTGCTAGCTTGCAGTCGTTCTCGACGCGGACCGGTCCCGGCACAAGCCGCCGTACATGAGCACCCAGGTCGACCCCGGTCCACTCCGGCAGCGAGTCGGACAACATCACCTTCCCGGTCCCGTCGACGAGCCCGGTCGTCGCGACACCCGTCGCCCAGATCTGCCCATCCGAACCTCCACCCGCCGCCCGCGACGAGGTCCCGGCCAGTGCCCTCGCCACGCAGCGGTCGAGCGCCGCGAGCCGCTGTCGGCGGCCGGCTTCCGGGTCGATCTCGAGCCGCGCCTGGCTGATCACCTCGCCGTCCAGGTCGGTCACGAGTGCGAGTGCCTTGTGCCCGCCGATGTCGATCCCGAGCAGCCGCCCGGCCCCGGCGTTGAACCGGTACCGCCTGGCCGGCCGTCCGACCGACCCGGACGCCGGCGCCACCTCGGTCAGCCAACCGCGCCCGAGCAGGTCCCGCGCCACGTCCTCCGTCGAAGCGCGCGACAGCCGTGTCCGCTTCGACAGCTCGGTGAGCGTCAGCGGCTGATCGCCGCGCAACTCCCGCAGTACGGCGGCCGCGTTGAGCTGGCGCAACCGCGAGAGATCCCCGCCGGCCGGCTGCTCACTCATCGCGACCCTCCACCTATTTCCTGGACTCCTGGATAACTATAAGCATCCCGATTGCGCGTGGGTCTCACCGTGTGAACGGGCGCGCCGGAAGTCTGTTGCGCTCTCCTGACAACGTTGTACCGTGATCTGCCGACGGTCGATCAGAAACGTTTCCGAAGGTTTCCACTGAGGAGGACCAGCGTGTCCAACCCGCTGAAGATCGCGACGCTCAGCTTCTGGCATGTCCATGCCGGCGACTACTCCAGACAGGCCCAGGAACACCCCGGGACGGACCTGGTGGCCGTCTGGGACGACGATGCGGAGCGCGGCCGGGCCGGCGCCGACCAGTTCGGCGTGGAGTTCACCGGCGACCTTGACGCACTGCTCGCCCGGGACGACCTGGACGGCGTGGTGATCACGACGCCGACCGACGTCCACCGGGACATCATGGTCAAGGCCGCGCAGGCCGGAAAGCACATCTACACAGAGAAAGTGCTCGCTCCGACGGTCGCGGAGGCCGAGGAGATCGTGGCCGCCACCGACGCGGCCGGCGTGAAGCTGACGGTCTCGCTGCCGCGGCTCGCGCACGGCTACACGACCGCGATCCAGGAGGTGCTCGAGAAGGGTTCGCTCGGCCAGTTGACGTACGGCCGGGTCCGGCTCTCGCACGACGGCGCGATCCCGCGCGACGGCAACGAAGGCTGGCTCCCGCAGCGATTCTTCGAGCCGAAGGCCGCGATCGGCGGGGCGCTCACCGATCTCGGCTGCCACCCGGTGTACCTGATCCAGCTCTTCCTCGGCGCGACGCCGGAGACCGTGAGTGCGACGTACCGCTCGGTCGCCGGCCGCGGACTGGAAGACAACGCTGTCGTGGTGGCCGGGTACGGCGATCAGAAGATCGGGGTGATCGAGGCGGGGTTCGCGAGCAGCAACCCGTTCACGATCGAACTGTTCGGGACCGAGGGCACGCTCACGTACACCGACGCCGGCAACCTGCTGACCGTGAACGGCGAGCAGTTGCCGGTTCCCGAGCACTCGCCGGATCCGTTCGCGCAGTGGGTGGATCACATCACCAACGGCACGCGTGCGGACGAGAACATCGAGCGCGCGGTCGAGCTGACCCGCCTCGTGGTCGCGGCGAACGCGGCGGCCGAGTCCAACCGAGTGATCTCCTACAGCTGAGAGGACGTCCCGATGATCAAGGTCGGTCTGATCGGCGCCGGGGGAATCGCTTCGGCGCACATCAAGGGTTATACGCAGCACGCTGACCGGATCGGCGTCACCGCGGTCGCGGACGCTGTGGAGGACACGGCCAAGAAGCGCGGCGAGGAGCTGAGCGCCACGGCGTACACGGATTTCCGCGAGATGCTCGCCGACGAGGAGCTGGACGCGGTCGACATCTGTCTGCCGCACCACCTGCACCGGGACGCGATCGTCGCGGCCGCCGAGGCAGGTAAGCACATCCTGTGCGAGAAGCCGCTGTGCCTGTCCGCCGAGGAGGCAGCGGATGTTCGCAAGGCGGTGATCGAGAACGGCGTGACGCTGATGTGCGCGCACAACCAGTTGTTCATGCCGGCGGTCGCGAAGGCCCGGGAGCTGCTGCAGGCCGGGACGATCGGCACGGTGTACGAGGTGCGGACGACGGACAGCTTCTACAACGACTTCGACCCGAGCTCGATGGGCTGGCGGGCGAGCAGCAAGACAAGTGGGGGTGGCGAGCTCATCGACACCGGGTACCACCCCACCTATCTGATGCTGCACCTCGCCGGCGGGCTGCCGGTCGAGGCGACCGCGATGCTCTCCACTCACCGGTTGAAGTTCATGGAGGGCGAGGACTCCGCGCAGGTTCTGATCAGGTTCGACAACGGAGTCGTCGGCCAGTTGGTGACCAGCTGGGCGTACGAGCCGGCCGCCGGCACCGAGCGGTTCTCGGCCGTCGGCGAGCTCGGCTCACTGACCAGCGACGGTACGACGCTGTCCTACCGTCTCCGGTCGGGTGAGACCGAGACCTTCGAGTTCGAGCCGGTCGACACATTCGTCGCCGAGATCGGCCACTTCGCGGACTCGCTCTCCGGCAAGACACGCCCGCTGCACACCGAGGAGGAAGGTATCGCGGTCCTCGGCATCCTGCTGGCGGCGTACGAAGGCTCGAAGTCCAAGGTCGTCGCGCCGGTCCTGAAGGTCTAGAAGTAGAAGCCCGCCTCCAGGTCGGCCAGCAGGTTCGGGTGAGTGGGCTGCCAGTTGAGCAGCTCACTCGTCCGGGTCGCGGACGTCGGGATGTCGAGCACAGCGAAGCGCGCCAGGAAGCCGAGGTACTGCGGCGCCTCGTCGAGCGTGACGGAGCGCGTCGGGAGGTCGAGCCCACGCCCGATGGCCTCGGCGATCGTGCGGAACTCGAGGCCCTCGTCCTGGATCGCGTGCAGCCGGCTGCCCGCGGGAGCAGACTCGAGCGCCAGGCGGTAGAGCCGGGCGGCGTCGAGGGTGTGCACCGCGGACCAGCGGTTCGTCCCGTCGCCGACGTACGCCGCGAAGCCGTTCTGCCGGGCGAACGCGATCTGTGCCGGTGCGAAGCCGTGGTGGTCGAGGCGGCTGTGGGTGATCGGCGGGAGGCGGAGGATCGAGGAGCGGACGCCCTTCGCGGCCAGGTCGACGACGTAGTTCTCGGCATCGATGCGGTAGCCGCCGTTCGGGTCGTAGTCGTCCTCGGTCGCCACCCGGCCCTGGATCACGCCGGCGAGCATGCCGGTGCCCGACGTACTCACGAGGGGCTTGTCGGTGCCGGCGAGAGCGTCGCCGATGGTTTGCAGGGCGGCGATATCGGACTCCGCCGCACCGGCCAGATCGCCGGCCTGCATGGCGTCGTGCCGGAAGGCGAGGTGTACGACGCCGTCCGCGGCGGCTGCTGCCGCGCGGAGCCGGTCGAGGTCGTGCAGGTCGCCGCGGACGGCCTCGGCGCCCCAGTCCGTGAGCCGCTTCGCCGACTCGTCGGAGCGGGCCAGGCCGAGGACCTGGTGACCGTTGTGCAGGAGCTCCGGGACCAACGCCGAGCCGACGTGTCCGGATGCTCCGGTGATGAAGACGCGCATGAATGAGCCCTTCCAGTGATGTCATTGACTGACATCACCGATGCTACACCCTGATGTCACTCGATGACATCGGCTAGGATCGACGGCATGGGACGGTGGGAGCCGGACGCGGCCGGGCGGCTGCGGGAGGCCGCGATGGCGCTGTACGCCGAGCGCGGGTACGACGGCACGACCGTCGCCGAGATCGCCGACCGGGCCGGGGTCACCGCGCGGACCTTCTTCCGGCACTTCGCGGACAAGCGCGAGGTGCTGTTCGCCGGGTCCGAGCAACTCGAGCGGCACATGGTCGAGGCCCTCGCCGCGGCGCCGGCCGACGCGTCCCCGATGGAGGCGGTGACCGCGGCGGTCCTCGCCACGGCCGAGTTCTTCGACGACATCCGCCGGGACTACTCCCGCCGGCGCGCCGCCGTGATCACGTCGACGCCGGAGCTGCGCGAGCGCGAGCTGATCAAGATGGCCACGTTGACGACGGCGCTCACCGACGGCCTGCTCGAACGCGGCGTCGCCCCGGATGTCGCAGCCTTGGCGGCCGAGACCGGTGTCGCGGTGTTCCGGGTGTCCTTCGAACGCTGGATCGCTGCACCGGACGACGTACCGATCGCGGACGTCATCCAGGCAACTCTGAAAAACCTCTCCGCACTCACCGCCTGACTGTCACAGGCCGGGTGGGTGCCTTGTCTTATCTGGTGACAGGTCAAGACAAGCGAAGGGGTTCTGCGATGAAGATCGTCGTGATCGGCGGCACCGGACTGATCGGTACGAAGCTGGCGGCGTTGCTCACCGGGCACGGGCACGAGGTGGTGCCGGCCGCGCCGAGCACCGGCGTCAACACGATCACCGGCGAAGGGCTGGCGGACGTGCTGAAGGGCGCCGACGTCGTCGTCGACGTGGCCAACTCGCCGTCGTTCGAGGCCGGGCCGGTGATGGAGTTCTTCAAGACCTCGACCGGGAACCTGCTGCAGGCCGAGGACGAGGCCGGGGTCCGGCACCACGTCGGTATCTCGATCGTCGGCACCGAGCGGATGCCGGACAACCACTACTTCGCGGCGAAGATCGCCCAGGAGGAACTGATCAAGGCGTCCGGACTCCCGTACTCGCTGGTGCATGCGACCCAGTTCTTCGAGTTCGTGGCCGCGATCGCCGACGAGGGCACCTGGGACGACGGCAAGGTGCACATCGCGCCGGTCGCCTGGCAGCCGATCGCTGCCGAGGACGTCGCCAAGAACCTCGCCCGGACCGCGGTCGGCGAGCCGCTGAACGCGCGGTTCGACATCGCCGGGCCGGACGAGTTCCGGATGGACGAGTTCTTCCGCAAGGCGCTCGCCGGACGCGGTGACAACCGTGAGGTGGTCGCCGACGAGCACGCGCGGTACTACGGCTCCGAGCTCACCGAGCGCAGCCTGGTCCCGGTCGGCGAAGCCACCCTCGGCGAGCTGCACTACGACGAGTGGTACGCCGCGCAGGCGGGTCGATGACCATGGGCAAGGACGATCCGTTCCTGCGCGAACTCGACGCCGAGGTCGAGGCGGACATCGAGCTGAACGCGGCGGGTACGCCGCCGGCGGACGCGCCGCCCAGCGAGTGGCTGCTCGATCCGTTCGAGGTTCAGGCGGAGACGGCCGACCTGAACAGCTTGCACAGCGCGATCGAGGCGCTGGAGACGGATTCGGGGACGTATCCTCCCGTTGATGACTGACGAGCTTGATGACGCGGTCGCGGTCTTCGACGAGGTGCGGCCTCGGCTGATGGGGATCGCGTACCGGATGCTGGGCAGCCACACCGAGGCCGAGGACCTCGTCCAGGAGGTGTGGCTGCGCTGGCAGGCCGCGGACCGCAGCGCGGTTCAGAGCCCGGTGGCGTATCTGTCGACGGCGGTGACCAGGCTCGCGATCAACGCGAGCCAGTCCGCGCGTGCCCGCCGGGAGACGTACATCGGGCCGTGGCTGCCCGAGCCGGTCGACACCAGCGCCGACCCGTACCTCGGCGCCGAGCGCGGGGAGGCGCTGAGCTTCGCGGTCCTCCTCGTGCTCGAACGGCTGTCGCCCACCGAGCGGGCGGCGTACATCCTGCGGGAGGCCTTCGACTACCCGTACGACGAGTTGGCCGCGATGCTGCAGTCGACCGAGCCGGCGGTGCGCCAGCTCGTCAGCCGTGCGCGCAAGCGGATCCAGGCGGAACGCCGTACCGAGGTCAGCGGGAGCCAGCAGAAGACGTTGCTCTCGGCATTCATCACGGCCGCGCGGTCGGGTGACCTCGGTGCGTTGGAGCAGCTGCTGGCGAAGGACGCGATCAGCTACTCCGACGGCAACGGTGCGCGGCAGGTGTCGAAGTTCCCGGTGGTCGGGCAGCAGCGGGTGGCGAAGTTCTACCGGGCGTTCCACGAGCGCTTCTGGATCGGCGTCGAGGTGGAGTTCGGTACGGCGAACGGCCGCGCGGTCGCGATGCTGCGGCGCGACGGCGGCGATGTGTTCGCGGTCTGCACCGTGACCGCGTCGGACGACGGGATCGACGAGGTGCTGTGGCAGATGAACCCGGCCAAGCTCACCGCGATCGCTTGAAGCGGGAGGTTGAGGTGTTCGAGCGGGGCGATCATGCCGTCGTCCACCGCTTCGCGACGGCCTGCCGGGCGGGCAGCACGGGCGGGATCCGGAGCCTGCTCGCGGCGGAGGTGGTCGCCGTCAGCGACGGCGGCGGCCAGGTGGCGGCGGAGCTCCAGCCGGTCCACGGGCCCACGCAGGTCGCCCGGTGCCTGACTGACCTGCTGCGCCCGGAGCTGGCGTTGACGGTCGAGGCGGTGAACGGCCAGCCGGGCGTCGTACTGCGGGACGCCGGACGCGTCGTCGCGGTCGTCAGCCTGCGGGTGACCAGTGCGAAGGTGGCCGCCGTCTGGATCGTGTTGAACCCGGACAAGCTCCGGCACTGGCGCTCCCGGGAATGAACCCCGCTCGGTCTGGTGTTGACGTGTCAACCTAGACTTGTTGTAGTGAGCGGACAGGAGAGTGCGGACATGGCCGAGTTGGCCTTCGGGTTGGACACGTTCGGGGACATCCCGGTGGACGACACCGGCGCGCCCGTGACGGCAGCGGCGGCGATCCGGCAGGTGGTGGACGAGGCCGTCCTGGCCGACCAGATCGGCGTGGACGCGATCGCGCTCGGCGAGCATCACCGGCCGGAGTTCTCGATCTCGTCCCCGGAGACGGTGCTGGCCGGGATCGCGACCAAGACCTCGAACATCAAGCTCGGGTCGGGCGTGACGGTGCTGAGCTCGGACGACCCGGTGCGGGTGTTCCAGCGGTTCTCGACCGTGGACGCGCTGTCGAACGGGCGCGCCGAGGTGATCCTCGGGCGCGGATCGTTCACCGAGTCGTTCCCGCTGTTCGGGTACGACCTGGCCGACTACGACGTACTGTTCGAGGAGAAGCTGCAGCTGTTCGTGCAGTTGCTCGACGAGAAGCCGGTCACCTGGGAAGGCACCGTGCGCGCGGCGCTGGACAACATCGAGGTCTACCCGAAGACCGAGTCCGGCCGGCTGCAGACGTGGGTCGGGGTCGGCGGGTCGCCGCAGTCCGTGGTGCGTACGGCGTACTACGGGTTGCCGCTGATGCTCGCGATCATCGGCGGGTCGCCGGAGCGGTTCGCGCCGTACATCGATCTGTACAAGCGGGCGGCGCAGCAGTTCGGGACCGTCGCGCATCCGGTCGGGATGCACTCGCCGGGGTTCGTCGCGGAGACCGACGAGCAGGCGAAGGAGATCTACTACGCGCCGTACAAGGTGATGCGCGACCGGATCGGGGCGTTGCGCGGCTGGCCGCCGCTGAAGCGCGAGGAGTTCGAGTCCGAGGTGCTGCACGGGTCCATGTACGTCGGTTCGCCGGAGACGGTGGCCCGCCGGATCGCGGCTGCGGTGCAGGCGCTCGGGGTGGAGCGGTTCGACCTGATCTACTCGGGTGGTCCGCTGCCTGTGAGTGCGCGGCTGAAGGCGGTCGAGCTGTACGGCACGAAGGTGATTCCCTTGGTGCGCGAGATCCTGGCGGAGTCCAAGTGACGACGATCGCGATCCTGGGGGCCGGGAAGGTCGGGACGGTGCTGGCGCGGCTGGCGGTCGCGGCCGGGTACCGCGTGCTGATCGCGGGTTCTGGTGACGTCTCGAAGATCGCGCTGATCGTCGAGGTCGTCACGCCCGGCGCGGTGGCCACGACCGCGGCCGAAGCAGTCGCTGAGGCCGATGTGGTGATCCTGGCGCTGCCGCTGGGCAAGCACCGCACTGTCCCGGTCGAGGCCCTGCGCGGCAAGTTGGTCGTCGACGCGATGAACTACTGGTGGGAGGTCGACGGTATCCGCGACGATCTCACCGATCCGCGGACGTCGTCCTCGGAGATCGTCCAGCGGTTCCTCCCGGAGTCGCGCTTGGTCAAGGCCTTCAACCACATGGGCTACCACGACCTCGACGAAGGCGCCCACCTGTCTCCTCGCAAGGCCATTGCCGTCGCCGGTGAGCCGGCCGACGTGGAGGAAGTTGCGAAGATCGTCGACGCGTTCGGCTTCGAGCCGGTCATCGCCGGACCGCTTGCCGAGGGCAAGCGTCTCGAACCGGGCACCGAGCCGTTCGGCGCGAACGTGGACGCTGAGGAGCTACGCGCGATGCTCGCACGCTTCCCGGACACCGTCCGCGGGCAGGAGATCGAGCGGTCCCGCGCCTCCTAGATGGGCGCGGCGGCTTGCGGCCTTCTCTGCGCCGATGCCGGCGGCGATCACGCCCGCGATGCCGAACGCCTGGAGCAGCGTGGGGGACTGGCCGAGCAGTAGCCACCCGATCAGCAGGGCCAGCGCCGGTTCGAGGCTCATCAACGTGCCGAAGACACCGGCATCCAGGCGGCGCAGCGCCAGGTACTCGAGGCTGAACGGGATCACCGGCAACAAAAGCGCCAGACCGAAGCCGATGACAACCAACTCCCAGGTCATCACCGGGATCGTGGCAGGGCCGGCGACAGCGGTCGCCACGACCGCGGCGACCGGGAGCGAGACGCCCATCCCCTGCAGGCCGGTGACGTTGCTACCCACGTGCTGCGTGAGGACGATGTACGCCGCCCAGCACGCGGCGGCACCGAGCGCGAAGAGTACGCCGGGACCGTCGACCGACCCGTGCCACGGCTGCGTCAGGAGCAGTACGCCGGCGAACGCCAACGCCGGCCAGATGAGTCGCCCGCGGCTCCGCAGTACGGCGACCGACAGCGGACCGAGGAACTCGAGCGCGCTCGCCGTACCGAGTGGCAGGCGCGCCGCGGCGGCCATGAACAGCAACGTCACACCCGCGGTCGCGACGCCGAGACCGACCGCGGCCAGGAACGCGTTGCGATCGAACGAGCTCGGCCGCGGGCGAAACAGCACGAGCACGATCAGACCCGCGCACACCAGCCGCAGCCAGGCGGCGCCCTCCGGCCCGACCCGGTCGAACAGCCCGACCGAAGCGGCCAGTCCCAGCTGGACCATCGTCATCGACAGGACCGCGAAGGCGATCCCGTTCTCCCGTGTGCGCATGGTGTCCAGTGAAGCTGGCGAATCCGTTCGCGTCCACGTGAGAATCCTGGACGAATCGTTCATGATCAATGAATGGATGTACGCCGTCTCGAACTCCTGCTCGCCCTGTCCCGGCTCGGCTCGATGCATGCCGTCTCGGAGGTCCTCGGCGTCACCACCTCCACCGTCTCGCAGCAGATCGCCGCGCTCGCCAAAGAGGTGGGCACACCGCTGCTGGAACCTGACGGCCGCCGCGTCCGGCTCACCCCCGCGGGCCGTCGGCTCGCCGGTCACGCCGTACAGATCCTGGCAGCCCACGAGGCGGCCCGCGCCGACCTCGACCCGTCGGCCGAACCCGCCGGGACCGTCCGCGTCGCCGGCTTCCACACCGCGATCCGCGACACGCTGCTACCCGTCGTCCACCAGCTTCGGCAGGAGTGTCCCGCCGTCCGGCTGGAGATCCAGGAACAGGAACCACCCGAAGCGTTGGCCCTGCTCGAGCGCGACCAGGTAGATCTCGCACTCACGTACGACTACAACCTAGCTCCCGCGGCCCTCGACCCGTCCCTCGAAGCGACCCCGCTGTGGGAATCGAGCTGGAGTCTGGCCGTCCCGTCCCGCTCCCGCCGCGTTCGCGGTACGGCGGTGGACGTCATCGCAGCGTTCGCCGCCAGCGACTGGATCGTCAACTCCCGCCACCTCGCCGACGAACACGTCGTCCGCACCATCGCCGCCCTGGCCGGCTTCGAACCCCGCATCACCCAACGCGCCGACAGCCTCCAACTCGTCCAGGAAATGATCACCGCCGGCCTCGGCGTCGGCCTGATGCCCGCCACCTACCCGAAGACCACCGGCATCTCACTACGCCGCCTACGCGCCCCCGAACCCCGCATGCGCGCCTACGCCCTCATCCGCCGCGGACGCACCAGCTGGCCGGCGCCGGCGCTGGTCCTCGACCTGCTGACGAAGCGACGCGAACGACTAACGAAAACAGCGCGGTAATTCGGCAGAAACAACCGCTGCGCGCGGAGGCTTTCCGTGATCGTCACTGTGCGCTACGCTCCACCAATTGGAACACCGGGGAGGGGTGTTCCAAGGGGGAGTTTTGTGATGTCTGATGTTGTGAACGATGCTGCGCAGGTTCTGGTGCCACTGCTGGCAGCCGGAGCGAATGCCGCAGTGGAAGAAGCCTCGAAAGCAGCAGGAAAGCAATTCGCCGGCGCGGCCGGAAAGATCCTCGGACGCATACAGAAGTACCTGCACCGGCCGGATCCGGGCCACCCGGACGTGGTGGCTGCTTTGGAAGCAGGCGTTGACGACGGGGTGATCCGACTCGATGAGCTCCGGGAACTCGTGCAGCTGTCCAGGGGGCGAGTCGGGCCCACGAACGTCACCGTGTACGGCAAGGCCAACGTCGTCAACGACGCCAACTTCAACGCGCCGGTCATCTTCGAGTAGCAGGCTCGGCACGGATGACGGAGGAACCGGGGGCCTCCGCGGGTGACGAACGCCTGGATGGCGGTCAGCAGCCCGCAGAGGCAGTAAAACAAGGGGATACGGCCACACCCGAACCGGAGAAGCCGGCGGGTGAACAGGCCGGGAAGACGGCTCAGGGAGAGTCGTCAAAGGTGCCTGAGGAGAAGAAAGCGCCGGCGAAGGTGCAGTCGGACGAGTCCGAGGACACGGCCACACCGACGCAGCCTGTCGACGCCGGGGTCCGGGCCAAGAACGCCCTGATCAACCCGCAGTTCTACGGCTCGGTGTCGTTCCAAGACGGTTCCGGAAAGCTGCAGTTGTCGGCAACCGAACCGGGATTGCCGTCGAGCTCGCCGCAAGGCATGTCGAGTCGGGAACGCTGACCGCGCTGCGCGACGCATTGTCCGCGGGCGCTGCGGTCGTTGCCGTCTGCGGCAGTTCCGGGATGGGAAAGCGATCCGCCTGCCTGGTTGCGCTGGAACGCGCCGGAATGACGCCGATCCTGCAATTGCCGAGCGGCCTCGGGTTCGAGGATCTGGTCGCTTCAATCGAGCAATTGAAAAGCAAGCACGAAAACGCCTGCTTCCTGCTCGCGAATGCTCCGGTGTCGTTCGTGGAGGCGCTGAACGAGTTCCAGCTCGAGATGCTGCAGGAGAAGCTGGGCGGCTCCGGGCGGCTGCTGATCACGACCCAGGGGACGCCGTCGAAGACCAACCGGGCCTTGCCCGTCGTCCAGGCGTCGGAGGTACCGAAGTTCGCGCTCGTCGCCGCCTACTTCGAACTGCACCCGGCCGACGAGGAGACCGTACGCCGGATCAGGCAGGTCGCCGGTGCGCAGACCGGGACAGTCTCGTTCGCCGTCATGGACACGATGGTCGCCAAGCTGCAGGCGGACCCGGAGGTGTCCGACGAGGATCTTCAACGGGTCCTGCCCGGGGTGGTCACGACGGCGGCGCTCGACACCTGGTTCGAGACGGAGCGGTCGGCGCGCGAGGTTGCCGCACTCGCGTGTGTGGCGACCTGCGACGGTGCACCGCGGACCGATCTGGACGAACAGATCGACATCCTCGAAGCCAAGCTGCTCGGGGACGATGCGACGCCGGGCTTTCGCCGGACCACCGCCGCCGCGCTGGCTGCGGGCCTGGTGACGACGACAACCCAGCCGGTGGAGTCCCGGTACGGCGGGATCCACGACGAGACCGTCTATGTGCTCGAGGCGCGTCTCGAACACGTGCAGGTGCTGGAGTATTTGTGGAACAACGAAGGCTCCGGCTTCCGGAAGGGTTTCCTGGACTGGCTCACGACGCTGGCCGGCCGGCCGTCCGAGTTGTGGGCCGGCGCCGTCAAGGCCGCCGGCGTGCTGCTGACGATCGACCCGCGGTACGTGGAGTCGACGCTCATCGGTCCGTGGGCGATGGGGGACGGCTACTGGCCGTCGGTGGCGGCTGCGCAGGCTCTTGGGGTGCCGACGATCTTGGACCTCCCCAGCGATATCGGCCTGCGACTCGCCGATGCCTGGATCGACAGCGGGCAATTCGATCTCAGATTCTGCGCGATCATCGCGTACGGCGATCTGCTCGGAGCCTGGGACGTCGAGTCCGAGGCGCCGATCCGGCTCTGGCTGGAGACGTTCGCGGGCGACCATCTCGCGACTGTCGCGGCCCGGCGGCTCGGAATGCTCTGTGCGGCCGGCGACGACGCTCGGCTGGTCCGGCTGGCAGTGCTGAACCTGCTGGCCGAGGTCGCCTCCGGTCGATGGCCGGGCTCCAGGCGCGAGATGCGCCAGTCGATGTGGGTCTTCGGGTACGCCGTTCACGCGCTGACGACCAAGGACGAGAACGCAGCCGACTCGCTCCGGTCGCTCCTGGGCGGCCAGGAAGCGGAGGCGATGGGCGCCTTCGTCGAGTTGCTCGCGCGCACCTGGTCGGCGCCGTACGCCCGCTGGGCCACCGAGAAGACCGTTCGGGATCTGGTCCGTGCGGTGGAGGAGCAGCGGATCGACCGGCGCGTGCTGACCGAGTTGATTCGGGCCGCGAAGGACGCGGCCAGGAAGTTCGGCACTCTCGCCGAACTGGGCGCAGGCCTGCGTCGCGCGCTGGCCCTGGAACGCCGTGACAACCCCGACGGCGTGATCGCACGCCGGCTGCTGGACCAGTTCTTTCCGACTTCGTGAGGTGACCGCATGACGCAGACCCAGATCAACCGGCCGCTGGTCGTACGCAGCGGCACGTTCGAACCCGACCGGCGGCGGTTCAAGTTCCGCCGGCTCCGGCTGGAGTTGCCCGACTTGGAGCACGGTCAGCAGTTGATCCTGCTCGATGCCGGCGGACAGGCCACGATCGCTTCCGGAGCGACGGCCGGCGAGCGCGCGTTCGCCGGCTACGTCTCGTGGGTGATCGTCGACGCCGGGGGACGGGACCTCCAACTCGACTACGCCGATGTGTTCAGTACGTCGTACGCGCGCTACATCGTGACGGTCAACGTGCATGTCGACGTCGACGTGGACGCCACGTTCGGCCGCCGGCTCGCGCTGAACGGGATCACCTCGCTCGAGGACCAGTTCCGGCCGACCTTGTCGGCGCTGCTGAAGCGCACTCTGCGGAATCAGGAGTTCCCGACCGAGAACCTGGCCGATCCGGTCCTCTACCTGCGCAAGCTGGCGGAGGATCTGCTGAACGACGAGTTGGTCGGGAGGGATCTGACCGACCTCCCGCCGTGGCTCACCGTGACCGTTCGCGACGTCGTCGTTCGCGACGACGACGCGGCGGCTACCCACCTGGTCGAGCTGCGGCAGGCCCGGACTGCCAAGCAGTTGACGGTGGCCAGGGGTGTCGACAAGCTCGCCGGTCTCGAGCTGACGCTCAAGCAGCGGGAGCTGCTGCAGCAGGCGATCGGCGACAACCTGAAGTCGGCCGGCGGGGCGGCGATGGAAGCGGTGCTGATGGATCCTTCCGCGCAGAACATCCAGATGGCCATAGCGACACTCCAGAACTCCGAGGCGGGCGAGCAGAACATGTTCCTCGAGTTCATCAAGCGACTCGAGAGCGGCGATCTCGCGGCCGATCCGAACAGTGCGGCCAAGGGCGTCGGGACCTTCATGGATGCCCAGCGGCACCGCGACGTGATCCCCGCGGTCAGTGCGATCGAGTCGGCCGGCGAGAAGACGCCGGACCCGCAGGTGGAGAGCGCTGCAACGGATCGTCCGCGGCCGGCGCACCGCGCGGAGACGGCGGAGGACGATGAGCGGCCTGGTGACTCCGACTTCGGCCAAGGCGGGTGATCGGTGATGGTTGTCCTCGGATCACCGTTGGGATGGTTGCTGGACAGTCTGTCGTTCCTGCCGCTCTGGGTTCGGCCGTGGGCGTTGAGCTTGCTGGTTCTGGTGCTGGTCTGGCTGCTCTTCTTCCGCTCCGGCCCGAAGCGGCTCGCGGTGCTGGGCCTGCGGCTGGTGCTGCTGCTGGGAGTCGTCGTACTGACGATCCCGCTCGCGGTCGAGTACACGAACACCCGGCGGCGGCGAGCGGCAGGTAAAGCGCCAGGGCAGGCCGGGGCGGCGGTGAGTGAGGTCGCGGAGGCGGTCTCGCTCAACCTGGCCGGCGCGGACCGGCGGCTGGCGAAGACGGAGTACCCGAACAAGAGCTGGCCGCGGAAGACGATGGCCTTGCTGGCCGGTGCCGGCGTCCTGTCCTGGATCATCTTCGCGGCCTCACCTGCGTTGGCGGCTCCGACTGCGGTCGGCGGGAAGGCGTACGGGTGGTACCGGAACTTCGAGCACTGGGCCGGCGCCGGCAGCACGCGCATCGCCGTACCGGACAAGGAAGCGGTGCCGACGCTGGTCGGGCGGAAGTCGGACGTGATCCTGAGCACCTCGCCCGCGCATCACGGCGAGATCGCGAGGGTGAGCCCGGTCGGCCAGGAGAAGCGGGCCGTTCAGCTCCTGCTCGACCGGAGCGGCAACGCGGTCATTCACGTCACCAGAGCGAACGCCGCGACGTACGTGCGCGGAGGCGTCTACCTGGTCCAGGCGAAAAACCTCCGCGTGCTCGTCAGGCTTCAGTAACTCCCGGATGATCTGCGCGTGAGCGGTGAACCTCACTCGACCAATTTGCCGTCGGTTGCGACGTCGCGCATCAGGTGTCGCAGGTTGTCGGGGATTGGCGGGATCGGTTCCTTGTCGATCGCGTCCGGTCCCGACCAGACGAGGTTGACCTGCAGCGATTCGTCGAGCTCCGGGTAGTCCGAGCGGTTGTGGCAGCCCCGCGTCTCCCGCCGTACCAAGGCCGCATCGAGGGTCGCCCGCGCGGCCAGCGCCGACGCCTTCAGGTCGAAGGCGTGGGCCAGGTCCTGGAAGCCGGCGATGTCCGGATGTACGCCGACCTGCGTGATCCGCTCCTCCACCTGGGACAGCTCCGCGATCCCGGCCCGCAGTCCGTCCTCGTCGCGGACGACGCCGGCCCGCGCCGTCATCGTGTCGCGCAGCGCGCGCTGCAGGGCGCGGACGTTCTCCGGGCCGTCGTTCGTCAGCAGTTGGTCGATCTCCGCGCGCGCCTCGGCGACGGCGTCGGCCGAACGCACCTGGGCCTGCCGGCCGATCGAGTACTTCGCGGCTTCCTCGGCGACGATCCGGCCGAACACCAGCAGCTCGATCAGCGAGTTGCCGCCGAGCCGGTTCGCGCCGTGCAGCCCGCTCGCGGCCTCGCCGATCGCCCACAGCCCGTCGACGCCGGTGGAGTGGTCCTCGGGACGGACCCAGACGCCGCCCATCGAGTAGTGCGCGGTCGGCGCGATCTCGATCGGCTGCTTGGTGATGTCGAGCATCTGCAGTTCGAGCAGCGTCTGGTACACCCGCGGCAGCCGCCGCATGATCGTCTCGCGGGGGAGATGCGACACGTCGAGCCAGACGCCGCCGTTCTGGGTCCCGCGGCCTTCCTTGATCTCCGTGTACTCCGCGAGCGCGACCCGGTCCCGCGTGGACAGCTCCATCCGCTCGGCGTCGTACCGGGCCATGAACCGCTCGCCGAGGGCGTTGCGCAGCTGGCCGCCCTCGCCGCGGGCCGCCTCGGAGACGAGCGTGCCGGCCGCGTTCTCGGGCTCGATCAGCCCGGACGGGTGGAACTGGACGAGCTCGGGGTCGCGGAGCTTCCCGCCCGCGAGGACCGCGAGCCGGAACGCGTCACCGGTGTTCTCGTCGCGGCGGGACGACGTACGGCGCCAGATCCGGGTGTGACCGCCCGCGGCGAGGATCACCGCGTCGGCGTGGATCACGTACCGCCGGCCGGTCGTCAGGTCGAAACCGTAGGCGCCGAAGACCGCGTTGTCCTTCACCAGGATCCGGGTCACGTAGACGGTGTCCAGGATCGGTACGCCGAGCTGGACCGCCCGGTTGATCAACGTGCGCTGGATCTCCAGGCCGGTGTAGTCGCCGGCGAACGCGGTCCGGCGGTAGGTGTGCGCGCCGAAGAACCGCTGCGAGATCCGCCCGTCGGCCTCGCGCGCGAACGGCATCCCCCAGCGTTCGAGGTCCTCGATCCCGCGCGCGGCCCCCTGGGCGACGATCTGCACGGTGACCGGGTTCGCGAGCAGGTAGCTCTCCTGGAGCGTGTCGGCCGCGTGCTGCTGCCAGGTGTCCTGGGCGTCCATGGTGCCGAGCGCCGCGTTGATGCCGCCGGCCGCCAGCGAGGTGTGCGCGTCGGACCGCGGTCGCTTGCCGAGGGCAAGAACTTCGACCCCTTGCTCGGCCAGCTCGATCGCGGCCCGAAGCCCGGCACCACCGGTCCCGATCACCAGAACCGAGGTGGCGATCTGCTGCTCGGCGATGCTCATCTGTTCTCCTTCGCGAGTGTTGGGGTGGACTCATCAATCAGGACACCGCAGAGTGGCCTGGTGTGACTGTCTTCCCGGTCACACCCTGGCTGTCTGTTAGGTCTCTTGCCTCTGCCGATGTCACAATCCGGCCGGGTCGAGTGTCTTACCTGTGAGTAGTCGACGGACGGAGAGAGCGGTGCGCAGGATCTTGGTGGTGGGCGGCGGGTACGCCGGGTTCTACACGGCGTGGAGGCTGGAGAAGAAGCTGCGGCGCGGTGAGGCCGAGGTGATCGTCGTCGACCCGCGGCCGTACATGACGTACCAGCCGTTCCTGCCCGAGGTGGTCGCCGGTTCCGTGGAGGCCCGGCACGCGGCGGTGTCGCTGCGCCGGAACCTGAAGCACACGCGGGTTGTGGCCGGCATGGTGACCGGAATCTCGCACGCGGACAAGACGGTGACGATCCACCCGGCGGACGGGCCGGACTACCAGCTGACGTACGACGTGATCGCGGTGACCGCCGGTGCGGTGACGCGGACGTTCGACGTACCGGGGGTGGCCGAGCGGGCGATCGGGATGAAGCACGTCGAGGAGGCCGTGGCGATCCGGGACCGGCTGTTCACGGCGTTCGACGAGGCGGCCGGGCTGGAACCGGGGCCGCAGCGGCGCAAGCTGCTGACGGTCACGTTCGTGGGCGGCGGATTCTCCGGTGTCGAAGGGTTCGCCGAGCTGCTGTCGCTGGCGCGGGCGTTGCTGAAGAAGTACCCGGAGCTGTCCGAGAACGATCTCGGATTCCACCTGGTCGAGGCGACCGGGCGGATCCTGCCCGAGGTGAGCGACCGGCCCGGCGAGTGGGTGGTGAAGATGCTCGAGAAGCGCGGTGCGGTCGTGCACCTGAACACCTCGATGCAGTCGGCCGACGACGGGCACGTGGTGCTGTCGGACGGGACGGAGTTCGACTCGGAGTTGATCGTGTGGACCGCGGGCAACGCCGCCACCCGGCTGCTGCGCAACCACACCGACCTGCCGCACAACGAGCGCGGCCTGGTTCAGGTGCGGGCGGACCTGCGGATCGGTACCGAGACCGAGGTGATCCCGGACGCGTGGGCGGCCGGCGACGACGCGGCGGTGCCCGACCTGGCGGCGCCCACGAAGGGCGCGTACACGGTGCCGAACGCGCAGAACGCCGTACGGCAAGGGAAGTTGCTGGCGAAGAACCTGCTGCGGTCGCTCCGGGGGCGGGAGCCGAAGAACTACCGGCACAGCAGTCTGGGCGTGATCGCGACGCTCGGCCTCGGCAGCGGGATCTTCCAGTACAAGCGGATCGTCATCAAGGGCCTGCTGGCCTGGCTGATGCACCGCGGGTACCACGTGCTCGCGGTCCCGACGTGGGACCGGAAGATGCGGGTGCTGGCGATCTGGCTGGTGGCGTTGTTCTACGGCCGCGACATCGTGTCGCTCGCCTCCGTCCAGAGCCCCCGCGAGGCGTTCGCCAGCGAGGCCAGGAAGACAGCGGCCCAGAAGGCAGAGGCGGCGCGGGTCAGTTGATGCGGGTGAGGCGGCCGTCCTGCTGGACCCGGACGGTCGTCTTGCGGGTGCCGACGGTCAGGTCGACGAAGAACATGCCGCTGACGGTTCGGGTCTTGTAGGTGACGGTTTCGGTGGAGCCGGCCGGGACGATCGCGGACAGGATGGTCGCGGTCGTCCCGTTGCGGTTGAACTTGACCACAGGCGCCGGCGCACGGTGGAAGATGTCGGGGTAGTACCAGCCTTGGACCGGGTCCTGCTGGCCCTGAACGACGGTGATCCCGTCGGCGGCCGGCTGCTGCTGGTACGGGATCTGCAGCAGGTAGGTCTTGGACTTGTCGCCGGGTTTCGCGGCAACCGCTGCCGTTGGGGATTGGACCGTCACCTTCTGGTCCGGCGCGAGGTGCCACAGCGTCTCGTACCGCTGGGTGTCGGTCGCCTGGCCGCGGTCGAGCGTGATGATTAGATCGGGATCCTTGAGCACGAGTACGTCGCGCTTCCGGGTCACTCCCGGCGCCGGTGAGTCGGCGAGCGAGTACGACTCCCAGGTCGGTGTGATCGACGCGCGGACCAACTGCGTCACTACGCTCGCGGTGGCCGCCGACGGGATGGTCATCACGTTGTGCGCGGCCTGACTCTTCGACCACGCTTGCCACTTGTCGAGCTGGTACCCGGAGTGCCCCGGGTCGATCAGCACGTCCCGGCCGTGCGACGAGTAGGTGATCGACATGTGGTCGTCATGACCGTGCAGTGTCCGCGCGGCGCCGTACCGGATGCTGTACGTCGACTCCTGCGCGAACGGCCGCGTCTCGCCCCACCCGGTCCGGCCGAAGACGTAGCCGGCGTCGTAGACCGCGACCCGCTTGGACGGTCTCGTCCCCTTCTTCCCGAGCGAGGCCACGTAGTCGAGCGCGGTCCCGGCCGCACCGGTCGGCTTCTGCCGTACGGCGTCACCGACCTGCTGGAGCTCACCCGTGGACTTGGTCGCGAGCGCCAGCCACTCCGACAGAGCAGCACGTCGCTGCGCGATCACCGGTCCGGGGTTCGATCCGCACCGCTGCAGAGCGGTGGTCGCGCGACCCCACAGCAGGTAGTTGAACATCGCGTACCCGACCGACTGCTCGTTCGTCGAGCCCTGTGGATCGATCGCGACGGTGATGCCCTGGGCCAGCCGATCCACGGCCAGCTTCTTGAGCTCCGGCCGCTTGAGCGTGCAGCCGACCCCGAACAGCGCGATGCTCTCGTCGGTCCCGTGGTTCGAGTTGCCGCTCCAGTTCACGATCATGAACTGCGCATGGTCGACGAGCGCCTTGTCGAGCCAGGCGTACTGCGTGGGCAGCGAGCTGACCTTCAACCCGGTGAGGACCGCTTGGCGGGCGCACAGCAGCACGTTGGTGCGGTGCATGGTGGCCTCCCACGCGCCGACATCGCCCTTCCACGAGTACGGGTTGTCCTGCACCCAGTCGTGGATGATCGCCATCACGTGCGTCAGCGCCTTGCGATCACCACGCTGCCCGGCCGTGATGCCGTTGCCCAGCCAGCGCAGCGAGTGCAGCCACATGTACCAGCTCGGCTTGTGATACGGGTCGGAGCGCCAGTTGATGTCGCCGTTCCCGTTGCCGACCTTGTACGGCGGATCGTCGCCCCAGGAGAACGTGTCGTTCATCAGCATCGGCAGCGGAACGTTCGAGTCGATGCCGCTGAAGCCGGGGCATTCGTACGTGCCGGTGTTGGCGACCGGGGTCGACGGCGGGGGAGTGGCCGGGGTGTCGACGCCCGGCAGCGGCTCCTCGCTCGAGGTCGTGTCGGGGACGCTGGGTTTCGGGGTGGGTCGCTGGCTGGGCGTCGACGGCGTCGGGGATCCGATGGGCGCCGTACTGCGGTCGCGGGCGCCTGGCATCAGGACGAAGACGGCACCGGCGAACGCGACGCCGCAGACCAGGACGCAGGCAAGCGTCAGCGCGACCGTCGTCCCCAGCCGTCTCTTCGACTGTGCAGCCACCCGCCCCCCTCTCCACCACAAGAACGCTCCGAACCACCCGATTCGTTGCGTCCGGCCCCGGTTCGATTGCAACCCGGACAAGCGATTTCTTCAAGCCACGCCACCCCTGCCCCAGGAAAGCTACCTGCATGAGTGAAACCTCGTTCACCCCGGCCCTGGGCCGGTTGCTACCGAGCCGCTTCTTCGACGTAGTCGCGGCCCTGGTCCGCGAGAAGGTATGGCGGCCGATGGTGGTGCGCTCAGCCGCCGTACGCCCTGGCGATCTGGTCGTGGACGTCGGCTGCGGGACGGGCACGCTCGTGCTCATGCTGCATGAGGCGGAGCCCGCCGCGTGGGTGGTTGGCGTCGATCCGGATCCGGAGATCCTCGCTCGCGCGCAGCGCAAAGCCGGCGGCGGGCTCGCCGGCGTCGAGTGGCGGCAGGGGATGGGGGACGAGTTGGCGGAGGTGGTCGGGGCGGAGGTTGCGGATGTTGTCGTGTCGAGTCTGGTCCTGCACCAGTGCCCGGTCCCGGTGAAGCGGGCGATCCTGGCCGCGATGTACGCCGTACTGCGGCCTGGCGGACGGCTCGTGATCGCGGACTACGGGCTGCAGCGGACGTGGGTGATGCGGCTCGCGTTCCGGATCGTGCAACTGGCCGACGGGAAGGCCGACACGCAGCCGAACGCCGACGGGATCCTGCCGTCGCTGATCGCCGGGGCGGGCTTCGAGGAGGTCTGCGAGGTCGAGGTGGTGCCGACCGTCACCGGGTCGATCTCGGTGCTGACGGCGTACCGTCCGATGCTCTGAGGGCAGGCAGGACCTCGGTCGGCGTGAGGCCTATCATCTCGCGCATCCATCGGCTCAGATGCGCCTGATCGGCGAACCCGGCGGTGACTGCCGCGTCGGCCAACGGCTGACCGGCTGCCAGCGCCTCCGCAGCTCGGCGCAGTCGTGCCCAGACCCGCCACCGGGCCAGCGGCATCCCGAGCGTCTCGCGCGCGACGGCGCGCAGGCGTTGCGGCGACAGCCCGACCCGGTGGGCCAGTTCCGGCATCGAGAGGTGCCATTCGGTCAGCGTCAGCTCCATCGCGTCGACCAGCCGCGGATCGACGTCCGCCGACGCGCGGGCTGCCGCCGCATCGAGATCCTGCAAGCCGTCGATCGCCTCCAGCACCGCGATCCCGTCGTACGCACGCAGCCGATCCGCGAACGCACACTGCGGTTCGACGAAGTAGGTCAGCAACTCGTCCGCGGCGAGCAGCCGGTGCCAGGTCATCGGCGGTACGACGAGGGCCGGGCCGCGGTGGCACACGCCGGCGTCGTCGATCATCGCGACCTCCGGGCCGATCGCGAGCTGGTACGCGGCGTGCCGGTGCCGCGTGCCGGCGGCGACGGGTCCTTGATAGCGCGCGTACCCGTCGCGGATCACGAATCGCATGCCGCCGAGGATACGAGGACCGGGGTACGGCGGCCGAAGGCGGTGACTGCGAGACCTGCGATGCTCGCCCCGGCGGCGACGATTGCACAGGTGACGAAGCCGCTGGCGAGGTTGTGCGCGGTGCCGAGGAGCGGGCCGAACGTCGCGACGCCGATCGCTCCGCCGATCTGGCGGGATGTGTTGAACGCGGCCGAGGCGGCGCCGTGCAGGTCGGGTTCGACCGCGGCGATGGACTGGGCTGTCATGGTCGGGACGAGCAGACCGGAGCTGAACCCGATCGGGACCAGTGCGAGCACCATCGGCCAGACCGCGGACGACGTACTGGCCCAGGCGAGTGCGAGCAGCGCTAGCGTCAGGACCGCTTGGCCGATCGCGAGCACGGCCGGTCGGCCGAGGCGGCGGGTGAGTGGCGCAGAGGCGAGGTTGGCGATCGAGATCAGGCCGGTCAACGGCAGGAACAGCAACCCGGTGACCAGTGCGCTGAGGTGGCGCCCTTGCTGGAGCAGCAGGCTCATCGAGAACAGCACGCCGTAGAAGGCGAAGTTGAGCAGCGTGCCTTGAAGCGCGGCGGTCGCGAAGCCGCGTTCGGCGTACAGCTTGAGTGGGAGCAGCGGTGCCCGGACGGAACGCTCGATCACGATGAAGCCGACGAGTCCGGCGACGGTCAGCGCGGCTGCTGCGAGGACCGCGGGATCGCCCCAGCCGCGTGTCGGTGCCTCGATCAACGCGAACACCAGCCCGCCGATGAACGCGGTCGCGGTTCCCATCCCGGCCAGATCAAGTCGTCGAGTACGTCGTACGACGGCCGGCATCGAGCGCAGCGCCCAGATCGCGGCGGGGATGCCGATCACCACGTTGACCGCGAAGACGGCTCGCCAGTTCGCGAGCGCGACGAGACCGCCGCCGAGCAGGGGACCGGCCGCCATCCCGGCGCCGCCGGCCGCGGCCCACCAGCTGACCAGGCGGTGGCGTGCGTGTTCGTCGGTCGCGGACCCGGTCGCGAGGACGAGCGCGCTGGGTAGCAGGAGAGCGGAACCCGCGCCTTGGACGAGCCGGGCGAGGTTCAGCATCAGCATCGAGCCGGCCGCCGCGCAGACCGCCGATGAGAGGGTGAAGACGAGTAATCCGGTGAGGAACGCGCGCTTGGCGCCGAGGGTGTCGGCGATCGCGCCGGCGCCGAGCATCAGCGCGGCGAACGACAAGGTGTAGGCGTTCAGCGACCACTCGAGCTCGGCACGGGACGCGTGCAGGTGGGTCGCGAGCTGGGCGAGGGTGACGTTCACGATCGTGCTGTCGACGAAGACCATGAACGAGGCGATCAGCGCGAGCGCGACGACCGACCGGCGGTGCTCAAGAGGCATGCTCCCCACCCTACGACCTTGTTCGATACGCGTCGAACAGTATCCCACCGGGCGGGACCCGTTGACCTCGTGTGCAGGGCTGGCTACGGTGTCGGAAATCGATTTCTCCCGCCCGTCCCGCCTAGGAGAACCGAATGACGACGCATGACCTGCCGCCCGGTTGCGCGAACCGATCCTGTGCCGGCGAATGCCCCCGGGCACATCTGAGCCGCCGTACCTTCATCTCCCTCAGCGCCGCTGCGGTGGGCGCCATGGCCGTCCCGGGCCAGGCGCTAGCAGCGCTAGCGGCGCCGCCGCGACACGATCCGGCCGTGTTGTTCGATCGCGGTACGCCGACGACGTACACCGGTGCCGCGCTGCCCAAGATCGGGATGCCGGTCGGCGGCGGTACGACGGGACAGGTGTACCTGGCCGGCGACGGGCGGCTGTGGGCCTGGGACATCTTCAACCCGACTTCGTTCCCGCTCGGCGGCGCGGACTTCTCCGGGCACAACTACGCCTTTCCGCTGTCCGCTGATCAGCCCGGCGCATCGCAGTTCCGCCAGGGTTTCGCGCTCCGCACGACCACCCGAGGCCGGACGACGACCCGGTCGGTCGACGCGGCCGGGTTCAAGGACGTCCGGTTCATGGGTTCGTACCCGATTGGCCGGGTCGCGTACGCCGACCCTGACAACTCAGGCAGCCCGGTGTCGGTGCAACTGGAGGCCTTCTCGCCGTTCGTCCCGTTGGCCACGCTGGACTCGACGCTGCCCACGACGATCATGGCGTTCACGCTGCGGAACACGTCGTCGGCGTCGGTCCGCGCGACGCTGCTCGGGTACGCCGAGAACCCGGTCTGCATCGACAGTCGCCTCCGGCAGCCCACCACGTTGCAGGCGCGAGGCTTCAAGGGCGGTCTCGAATTCGGCGCGATCGATGACACGGGTGCTGAGCAGGGCGACATCCTCTTCGAGGACTGGGTGAAGGACACGTACGACGGGTGGACCGTCACCGGTGACGCGTTCGGTGCGGGCCCGGTGCGGCCCCTCGACGTACCGAATCTGATGAAACGGTTCGGCGATCTGAACGTGTCGGGCACGCGGTTCGTCACGTCGTACGACTTCCGCGGCGGCGCGAATGACGGGTCGACCGGGAAGCTGACGAGCCGCGAGTTCATCGTCGAGCGCCGGTACGTCGCCGTCGGCGTGAGCGGCGGACGTCATCCTGGCGAGACGTGCGTGAACGTCCTCGTCGACGGGCAGGTTGTCGCATCGGCGACGGGTGACGAGAGCGAGCCGTTGGTCGCGCAATTCCTGGACTTGTCCGCCTATGTCGGCCGCACGGCGCGGATCGAGCTCGTCGACGCTCACGCGGGTGCGTGGGGGCACATCAGTTGCGATGCGATCGTGTTCACGGATCGGCCGGACATCGTGTTCGAGACGTGGGACAAGCCGACGTACGACGGGTGGACCGTGACGGGTGACGCCTTCGGCGCAGGCCCGGTGACCGCGGCCGAGACGCCCGACGGGTTCCGGCGGCCCTTCGGGCTGCGGACCGAGCTGAACGTGAGCGGGCGGTTCGTCACGTCGTACAACTTCCGCGGCACCGGCGACCCGGACCGGTTCACGGGCTCGCTGACCAGCCGCGACTTCGTCATCGAGCGCCGGTTCGTCACGGCGTGGGTCGGCGGCGGGCACCACAAGGGCGAGACCTGTCTGAACGTCGTGGTCGACGGGAAGGTCGTGGCTTCGGCGACGGGGACCGACATCGAGCCGCTCACCGCGGTGTCGATGGACGTGGGTGCGTTCGCTGGCCGCACGGCGCGGATCCAGATCGTCGACGACAACACCGGCGGCTGGGGTCACGTCAACGTCGACCGGATCCTGTTCAGCGACCGGCCGATCCGCCGGCAGCCCGTGGCGGACCGTCCCGACGGCGGCACGTTCGCGCTGGCCGCGTTGACGCCCGGCGGCGTCGCGCGGCCGTCGATCGCGGACTGGTCCTCGACCGACGCACTCTTCGACTCGGCCGCCGGTCCGGGCGATTCGAGCGGCCCGCAGGCAGGCACAGTTGCCGTCACGGTGACGTTGCGGCCGGGGGAGTCACGGACGATCCGGTTCGCGTACGGCTGGTTCTTCCCGAACCCCGAACGCGAGCTGTTCGCCGAACTCGTCGGCGCCTCGACGTTCCGCCGCCACTACGCGACCCGCTTCGGCTCCGCTCGCGATGTTGTCTCGTATCTGGCGGCCAACATCGAGCGCCTCGAGCGCGACACGAAGCTGTGGGTGAAGACCTGGTACGACGACTCGTCGCTGCCGCACTGGTTCCTCGAACGGACCCTCGCGACGGCATCCACGATCGCGACGAGTACCTGCTATCGCTGGGACGACGGGCGTTTCTACGCCTGGGAGGGGACGTACTGCTGCGCCGGCACCTGCGAGCACGTCTGGAACTACGCGCAGGCGATCGGCCGGCTGTTCCCCGACCTGGAACGCGACACCCGGGAACGGGTCGACCTCGGCATCGCGTTCCGGCCGACCGGCGAGATCGGCAACCGCGGCGAGGCCGGCGACGCGTCGACCTCGTTCGCCGACGGGCAGACCGGGACGATCCTGCGCATCTACCGCGAACACCAGATGAGCAAGGACTCGACGTTCTTGCGCCGGGTCTGGCCGCGGGTGCGGACGGCCGTCGAGTTCCTGGTCGCGCACCGGGACGGCGCGGACGAGGACGGGATCTTCCGCGGCAGTCAGTGGAACACGCTCGACACCGAGTGGTTCGGCGAGGTGCCATGGATCAGCGGCCTGTACGTCGCCGCACTCCGGGCCGCCGCCGCGATGGCGGGTGAGGTCGGCGACGGTGCGAGCGCTGCTAGGTACGCGGCGATCGCCGATCGCGGGTCGGCGTACCTCGCTCGGACGTTGTGGAACGAGGAGTACGGGTACTACGTGCAGAAGGTCGATCCGGCGCATCCGACGGCCGAGAACAGCAACCGCGGGTTGTTCATCGACCAGATGTACGGGCAGACGTACGCGGCCCAGCTCGGCCTGCCGCGGGTGTTCCCGGCCGATCAGGCGCGTACGGCGTTGGCACGGTTGTACGAGTCGAACTTCCGGGCCGACCCGGGAACGTACCGGCCGCCGGGGATCGGGGTCGGACGGGTGTACACGACCGAGGGGGAGAGCGGCGTGATCATGGCGACCTGGCCGCACGGCGGGTCGTCCGAGACACGTGGGCTGATGTACTTCAACGAGGTGTGGACGGGGCAGGAGTACCAGTTCGCCGCGCACCTGTTCTCGGAGGGTATGACCGCGGAGGCGCTGGCCGTCACGCGCGCCATGTACGACCGCTACTCGGCCGAGAAACGCAACCCCTACAACGAAATCGAGGCCAGCGACCACTACGCCCGCGCAATGATGGGCTACGGCGTCTACCTCGCCGCCGGCGGCTACGAATACCACGGCCCCCACGGCCACCTCGGCTTCGCCCCACGCATCCACCCGGAGAACTTCCGCTGCGCCTTCACCGCGGCCGAGGGCTGGGGCCTGTACACGCAACGCCGTACGCCGAAGTCCTTGTCAGCCTCAGTAAACGTCCGCTACGGCCGCATGACCCTGAACACCCTCTCCTTCGAAACTGCCACGCCGCCACGCCAAGTCGAGGTCCACCTCGGCCGCGACCACATCCCCACCCGAGTAGTTGCTACCGGCAACCGCGCCATGGTCACCCTCACCCACCCGACAACAATCACCACCAACCAGACCCTCGAGATAACGCTCAGCTAGCTCCAGCGGCCCCGTCCTTGTGCACCAGATCCGCACGACAACACCCTCAACCCACAGACCTGGCACACAAAGACACCCGCCCGCCCGACCCACCCGACCTGCCCGCCCGGCCTCGATCTGCCCGAGCCGCCCGACCGACCTGCCGGCCTCGGCCTGCCGGCCCGGCCTCGATCTGCCCGAGCCGCCCGACCGACCTGCCGGCCTCGGCCTGCCGGCCCGGCCTCGACGTGCCCGAGCCGCCGACCCGGCGTCGGCTGGTCAGGGCGCGGCGGCCGCGCTCCTTGGTCCCGGCACGGACAGTCCGCCACAGGAGATCTGCGGGCCCGGCCCGCAGCTCGCCGAGACCCCGTGGGATCAGACTGTCGCGAAGGACGGCGGGCCGGTGTCGGCCTCGTTCGTGGCGCGGTTCTGGACCGACGAGTACTCCGACACGTCGTCGCCCCATACCGCGAACCGGGCCGCCTCCGCCCGCGTCAGTTCGTCCGCATGCCACCGACTCGGCCGTACACCCGGCGCGCTGGCCGCGGGTACGTCGGTCTCACCCCGCGGATCGTCCGCGGGCAGGTCGGTCTTACCCCACGGGTCGTCCGCTGGGGTTGAGGTCTGGGGCCTTGGGTTGCCCGTGGACGCGAGTCCGCCGTCGCCTGGCTCAGGGGGTGTGGGACGTTCTCCCGGCGGCTCGTGTGCGCGGGACGCGTCGTCCGATGGATCAGGGCGCGTCGATCGTTCACCCTGTGGCTCGTGTGACCGGGGTGTTTCGTCCGATGGTCTGCGTGGACGGGGTGGTGGGTCGGCCCAGGTGGGTCTGGCTACGTGGACTTCGCCGCCGGTGATGGTGATGTTCCAGTGGCCGTTGTGCAGGTCGGAGTGGTGACGACGGCACAGCAGCACCAGGTTGGAGATCTTGGTTTCTCCGCCGTCGATCCAGGAGATCAGGTGGTGTGCGTCGCACATGATCGGTCGGGCTCCGCAGACGACGCAGCCGCGGTCGCGGGTGTTGAGGGCGCGGCGGATGGCGCGGGTGACGAGGCGTTGGCTGCGGCCGACGTCGAGGGGTTCGGAGTTGGAGCCGAGCACGATCGGGATGACTTTGGCGTCGCAGGCGAGGCGGCGGATGGTCGCCGCGGACAGTCCGTTGCTGTAGACGGTGTGTCCGATCGCGTCGGCGGTGGCTGCTTTCAGGTCTTGCAGGTCGATGGTCACGGTGATGTTCGCCTTCGCCTCAAACCCAGGCACCACATCACCACCCGCACCACCACCCGAGCCGCTCACAAGGTCTGCCCTTGCCCCCTCCTCAGAACCAGCCGGCGTGGAACCAGCCGGCGTGGAGCCAGGCTCCGTGGAGCTGGCTTGTGGGTTGGTGGGGCGGGGGATGGTGGGAGACGGGGTGCCTGCGTCGAGGGCGGTGGCGGCGAGGGTCAGCGTGGTGGTGAGGGCGTCCGCCTGGCGCTTCTCTCGCGAGCGGGGGTCGGGGTCGCCGTCGATGGTTTTGTGGGGGCGGGCTCCGGCGGTGATCAGGGTGCGGAGGAGTTCGGCGTTTTCGTTGGCGAGGTAGCCGGTGAACTTGACGCCTCGGTCGGCGGTTTTGAGGGTGAGGGTTTCGCGGGCGGCCGCCTTTTGTTCTTCGGGTTCGGGGCCGTCGGTGTCGAGGATGTCGCGGGATTGTTCGGCGGCCTTGCGCAGGTCGGTGGGTGCCAGGTGGCGGGCCAGGCGGACGAGTTCTCGTTCGGCGAACTCGAGGTCGGCGACCGGTACGGTCGTCGGGACCTTTTCCAGCGCGGTCACGATCGCTTCGGCCTGGGCCGGGCGCAGGAACACCTGAGGAATCTCGTCGTCGTCGGCCGGTTCGGGGTTGGGGAGGGCGGCGGCGACCGCCGGGTACTTGGGCAGAGCGCGGGACAGGCGGACATCGCGGAAGGCGCGAGAGTGGTCGAGGCGGTAGCGGTACTCCAGGTACTGGACCATGTCACGGGCGCCAACCCGTTCGGCGTACCCGGACTTGTCCATCGCCGCGACGATCCGCAGCCGACACGTCTCGACCCGGGCCAGGTCCGCGTCGCACTGGTCGAGAGCGTCCGCCAGCTCGGCATCGCTCATCAACTCAGGCGGCCTGTCCATGCAGCAAAGCCTAGACACCGCCACCGACAGTTTTCAAAGCCAGAAACCCCTTATTTTCAAGGGAATCCGTTATCCACAACCTCGGCGTCCTGTGGATCTTGCGATCGGCAACTATCCTGCCCCGAGACACGTGAACGGGCTGTGGCCACCCGCGGGGCTTGCAGCGGCGAGGGCCGCTGCGGGCGGTTTGCCGTCGAGGAGTTGCCGGTGGCATCTGACCATGATGTCCATTGCAGTCCGGTCGGCCACCCGGGCGACGCTCGCGATGACGGTGGACGCGCCGGCGGCCAGGAACGCGGTCGACATACCGAGGGGCTCGTCGCCGGGCCGGACGTCAGCCAGACCCAGGTCGCAGGCGGACAGTACGACGGTCGCGGCCGGGTTGAGGTCATGGATGTCGTAGCCGAACAGCGGTCCGCCGGTCAGATCCAGGGAGGAGAACAACGGATTCTCGAGCTGGTGGTGACCGTGGGCCGCAAGATGGATGAGCGACGCCTTCTCGCACGCGGCCAGCGTGGCGGCCGGTGTCGCTGACGAACCGGTGAGCACGACGGCCTCGCGATACAGTCCGGCGATCGCCTGGACTTCGGCCGCGCCACGATCGTTCCCGGGCCCGGCGACCAGTACCACCTTGGATTCGAGGGCCGAGCGCTGCCGCGCGCGGATCCAACTGGTCGCCGACGGCGCGACGGTGATCGGCCGGCCCGCCCCGGAAGGCAGGGCCGACCAGGCGACGGTCGCGAGTACGCCGGTCGGTACGACGATGAGCGGCCGGTCGCCGACATGGGGCAGCAGCGGATCCAGTAGCAAGGCTCCGAGCCGGCTTCCGTCGAGCCGGGTCGCGGTATCGACAGCGGTCGCGAGCCGGGCCGGCAAGACCCGCCCGGCCTGCGCGTCGAGGTCGGCCCGCAGACGCCGGGTGAGTTCCGCGACCTCGGAGTACGGGCCGAGGGTGACCAGCCTGGCGAAGTCTGCGACGACCACCAGGGCCCGGAGCAGATCTCCGTCCTGCAGATAGCTGACAAGCGCGGCGCCGCCGAGCTCGGCCCGCACCTGCCCGAGGGGAGCGATGACCGGACTGGTTGCCGGAGACAACGCCGGGGCCGACCAGTGGTGCTCTCGGATCAGTTGGCGGAGGGCGTGTACGCGGGACCGGAGATTCCCGGTCTCTCGCCCCGCGAGTTCGTGAGACCGCAAGGTGTACTGCGTCTGCCGTAGCTCCTCCAGCGCCGTCGCCAGCGCCTGATCGTCGGGTGGCCGCACCGGTGACAGCAGAAGTGCCTGTGCCCGGGAGCGTTCCGACCATCGGTAGACGCTGGCCGGCGTACCGTTACGGGTGGCGTGGGCGAGACCGGTGCGGGCGAGCTCGCGGCCGTGCGCAGAGGTGCTGGTCTGTAGATCGAACGATCCGAACTGTGCGCGGTACCGATGGACGCTCTCCAAACCGGACTGCAGTTGCCGGAAAGCGTCTCCTGGACGGTCCTCGGCGAACGCCAGTTCGGCCAGTACGTGCTTGCGGATCAACCGAGTGTCGAACCGATCTGAACGCCCGGACGTGCCGTGGCGAACGAGCAACTGTCTGGCTGCCGCCGTCCGGCCCGCGGCGATCAGCGCCCGCGCTGCGATCAGCCCCGCGACCCGCTGGTCCTCGGGCAGTCCGAGCAGACCCAGCCGGGGAGCGAGCCGGCGCGCCCGATCGGCGACGGATCGCAGTACCGATGCGGCATCGTCACCGCCGGCACCGTCACCGCCGGCGGTGCGCGCCGCCTCCGCCTCGGCACGGAGCTGCAGCAGCGAGAGTACGGCGGCTCGTCGTTCGTTGGCCCGGCCAACGAAGCGCGACCGGGCCTGCCGGGCCCAGGCGACGGCATCGTCGAAACGACCGGCCAGGAGGGCTGCTTCCGCTCGGGCGTGCAGAGCATCGGCATGAGTATGGCTGAGGTTCTGCCGCGCCGCCAGGGCGACAGCGGTGGCCAGTTCGCGGTCGGCGTCGGTGAACAGCCCGGCAGCCATCAGGCCGCGAGCGTGCTCGACAGCGAGGATCGGCAGTCGGCCCGGCGCGATCCGCTCGTAGTCGGCGCGCGACTGAGCGAACCGCCGGAGCGCGGACGTCAGATCACCGGCGACCACGTCGATACAGCCGAGATTCACCCGACTCATCGCCACGTGCAGCTCGAAGCCTTGCCGTCGTGCGACCTCCGCGCAGCGCTGCAGGTCGGCCCGCGCCGCTCGGACTCGCCCCGCCTCCAGGAGAGCGATGCTGCGGTTGTTGAGGACCTTGACGAGATCGAGCGGATGCTCGTCCTCGCGGAGCAGCGTGACGGCCGAGTCGTACCAGCCCAGGGCGATGTCGTTGCGGCCCTGGCGCTTCAGCAGCAGAGCGCGCTGCGCGTGGAGGACGGCGCGCTGATGCTCGGCAACGACAGCCTCTGCCTGGTCGAGCAGGTGCAGGCCGAGCTCAACCCGGCCTCGTTCGGACTCCGCCCAGGCCAGGCTCATCAACAGCCTCGCGCGAACCTCCTCCGCGGCCTGAGCATCGGCCACCGGTCCGGTGGCGGGCTCTGCTTTCGACAGTAGCGCCAGACCCGACCTCAGCCGGCGGACAGCGACCGCCGGCCGGCCGTGGTCGCTGTCCAGCACCGCGGCGGCATGCAACTCCCGCGCCCGGTCGGTCGCACCGGCCGCCGTCGGTTTCACAGGGTGACTGCTGGGGTGACGACGCTCGAGGTGGTGTCGTCCGGCGGATGGATCACGAACTGCGCGAGCCCGCGTGGTGTCTCGTCGAAGACGAACCGTCCGGCTTCGTCCGCGGATTCGACGCGTGGTTCCAGCGGTTCGGCGAATCGCAGCTCGACGCGCAGCGGAGCCGCGGGAGCGAGCCAGCCGTCGATCCGGAGGAGCCCGTCGGGCCGTTCGGCGAGCGTGATCATGACGGTCCGTCCAGTGGCCTCGAACGTGATCGTCCGGGTCTGCTCGACGGCCCGTGCGCCGGACCCGGCCAGTACGTCGCCGGTACGGCGGGCCAGCTCGAACTCGGCCTGCTCGAGGTCGAGCGCGAACCGCACCAGCAGGTCGAGATCCGGAGGCGGCGGATCGACGGCCGCGTGGACGGCCGCGAGCCGGTCGAGGATGTCCTGATCCACGCTGTCCAACGGCTCGGTCATCGTTCCTCCCAGAGCGGATCCGCCAGGAGCAGATCGCGCAGCTTCGCCAGGCACCGGCCGCGCGTCGGCCCGATGCTGCCTCGCGGCCGGCTCAATGCCTCGGCGACGACGTCGTAGTCGGGACGGTCGACGTGGGCAACGATCCGCAGCAGTTCGCGGCATTGGCCGGTGAGCTTCTGGAAGTGCTCCCACAAGGCCCTGTCGCGCTCGCTGGTGAGGAGGAGGTCGTCGACGGCTGGTCCCGGATCGGTCTGGGCCGAGATGATCGGGACCGGATCGCCGCCGCCGGAGCGCCGGCGTTGATCGCGAACCCGCCATGCCTGCCTTCGAGCGCTCGTGACGAGCCATCCTGTCAGCGCTTCGGGCGTCCGGATCTCGTTGATCCGGCGCAGGAACTCCAGCCACGTCGTCTGAATCACGTCCGCGCTGTCGTCGGTCGCCAGTCCCTGGGCCCGGACGACGTGCCACAGCAAGGGATTGAGCTCGGTCACGATCGTGTCGAGCGCTTTCCGGTCACCGGCGCGAGCCTGTGCGAGGCATTCGGCGATGCGGGTCGCGCGCTCGGCACGGCTCACCGTGGACATGCCCGCCATGCTACGGCGTACGGCCGGGACCGGCCTAGCCTTGTTCGGTCAGCTTGCGGACGAGTTCGCAGCGAGCTCGCCGGCGAAGATGGCAGCCGAGAAGGACGTTCCCGTCCACTGCGCGTATCCCGCACCGGCCAGCTTCTTGCCTTCCGGTGTCAGCGGCATCAAACTCACCACCTCTCCGCCCAGCCGCCAGTCCGTCACCCAGGGACCGCGGCTGCTGTACTCCTCCGGGAAGTCCTTGGACAGGCCGCCGCCGACGCTCGTCACACCCGGCCCGGCCAAGGGTGCGTAACAGGCCGGGAACACGGGATCCGTCGTCGCGTCGTTGCCGGCGGACATGACGACCCGAACACCGCGTCCGGCCAACGCGTCGACGGCCTTCTTGACCCGGTCGGCACTGCTCGACGAATCATCGCCGTTCTCGACCTTGCGGCCGAAGGCCATCAGGACCACGTCGACCCGCCCGCCGTACCCGGCCAACCACTCGAGGGCGGCGATGACGTTCTCCTCGTTGACCTGACCCAGCGCGTCCATCACCTTGACCGACAGGACCTGTGCGTCCGGCGCCACCCGGCGAATGATGCCGGCGATGAAGGTGCCGTGCCCGAGATGGCTGCCGAGGTTTCGCTCCTTGCCGATCGGCGGCAACGCAGGGACGTCGAGCGCCCGGACCTGTGCCCAGCCGTCTGCGTCGTGGACGAACGGTTGCCCGTCCACCGGCTGCGGCAGCCACGGATGGTTCGCCAGGACGCCGCTGTCCAGGAGGGCGATCACCGGCCGGTCATCGAGCGCACGCCAGTTCGGCTGCGGTCCCATCGCCGTGGCCTCGACCGGCGTCCACGCGGCATCGGCGACGCCGTGCCCGGTCTTCTCGCCCAGAAGTTCGAATCGGCCGGGCTTCCCGGCTCCGGTCGTGGTCGCACCGAAACGAACATCGCGCAGGACGTCGCCCGGTTCGTCGGCAGTCTGCCGGAGAACGTCGAGCACGGCGTCGAGATCGGACCCCGCGACCGGTACGGCGACGTACCTGGCGGTGCCGGTCTCCGGGATCGTGAGGTCCGGGAGCGGGCGGCCGAGGCCCGCCTTGGAAAGGTTCGCGTTCAAGCCTTCGACGCCGTGGTTCTTCAGCAACTCGGCGCGAACGAGCAGTCGGTCGGACAAGATCATGGTCAGCTCCGGGAGTCATCTGGCCTGCACGGTGTCGGGGTCCAGAGTGGCGGAAAGGGCCGGTCTCCGCACGCCTTGCGGAGGCCGGCCCGCCCGTGGGCTACAGAACGATGTCGAAGTAGAACTTGTACGTCGAGCCTTCGCCGTTGTGGAAGGTGAAGAAGTGGTGCTGGATGCCTTGCTCCACCTTCAGGCCGCCGTTCGCCAGCGCGGTGAGCTCGCCGGCCCGAAACACCTTGGTGTCGGTCCCCAGGTTGTCGTCGCCACCGCCGACGAGCGCGGTGCCGATCTCGGCCAGGACACCGGGAGCCCAGTCCGGGACGTCGTACCCGCCCGCGTGCCCGGCCACCGCGGCGATCTCGGCCGCCGCCTTCACCTTGGCCGTCAGTTCATCGGCGTCGCCCTGGTCCTGCTCCATGCAGGTGACTGCGAGGACGAGTTCCCGGTCCTCTCCGATGTAGAGGATCTGACCCGAGCTGTACGAGCCGCCCGCATCGACGTCCTCGTAGACCTCGGAGTGCACCGTTCGGACGGTGGGAGCGGGAGGCTGTCCCGCGTACGGCGGTTCGAACGTGGTGACGGTGGAGATGCAGTAGATCTCGTCGGACGCGGTCCCGTGGTCCCAGTCCGTCTCACCGAAGCAGATCATCCCTTTGTTGCGAAGGATCATTGCCCTTCCCCTTTCGATAGCGGGCCAGGCCCGCTGCTGTGGCAGATACAGGGAAGGGGATCGAGGCGTGTCCCAGATACATCGATGCTGCGGATTCGTGAGAATCAGCCGATGCGTCAGTCTGCGTCGGCCTCCGCGACGTGGCAGGCGGCTTCGTGGTTCTTGCCGAGGACTCGGAGCATCGGTGTCTCCGAGTGGCAACGGTCGACAGCAAGTGGGCAGCGCCAGCGGAAGCGGCAGCCCGGTGCCGGGTCGATGACCTTGGGCGGTTCGCCGGTGTCGCCTTCGATGCCGGTGGCCAGGGGTGCCCGTGGGTCGGGGACGGCGCCGAGGAGCAGGTCCGTGTACGGGTGCTTCGGGTTCTGCAGGACCGACTCGGTCGGGCCTTTCTCGACGACGTGCCCGGCGTACATGATCATCAAGCGGTCGGCGACGTACCGGGCCGAGGCGATGTCGTGCGTGATGTAGAGGAACGACACGCCCTGCGTCTCCCGGAGTTCCGCCATCAGGTTCAGCAGGCCGATCCGGATCGACACGTCCAGCATCGACACCGGCTCGTCGGCGAGGATCAGTTTCGGTTTGTGCGCGAGCGCCTGCGCGAACCCGATCCGTTGCCGTTGGCCACCACTCAGCTCGTACGGGTACCGGTGCATGACGTCACCGGCCGGCGACAGGCCGACGGCCTCGATGACCCGCTCCGCCTCCTCGAAGCGTTGCGCCTTCGTCGTCAGGTCCCGCCGGTGCAGTTTCAGGCTCCGCAGGACTCCGTGCTTCACCCGGAACGCCGGGTTCAGCGACGAGAACGGATCCTGGAACACCATCGGTGCGTCGCCCCGATAGGCGAGCTGATCCTTGCGGGACCGGAAGGTCGACATCGCCCGGCCCTGGTAGAAGATCTCGCCGCTGGTCGGCTTGTACACGCCGGCGAGCAACCGCGCGATCGTGCTCTTGCCGCTCCCGCTCTCACCGGCCAGCGCGACGATCTCCTGCCGCCCGATCGAGAAGTTCACCTCGTCGACCGCGTGCAGCATCTGCCGCGAGAACCCGCGGCCGACCCGGAAGTGCCGGGTCAGTTCCCTTGCCTCGAGCAACGGCGCGGCGGCCGACTCGGTCTCACCGGGTACGACTTCCACCGAGGTCATCGAGCCTCCTCCCGCACGAGATCAGGGGCGTGCAACAGGCAGCGCGCCTGGACGGCGCCCACCTGGTAGAGCTCCGGCTCGATCTTCGGGCAGTCCTCGAACGCCTTCGGGCAGCGCGGCTGGAACCGGCAGCCCGGCGGCGGATCGGCCAGGTTCGGCGGACTGCCCGGGATCCCCGTCAACGGCACCTTGGGGCCGCGAATCGACGGGAACGCGTCCAGCAGCCCGGCGCTGTACGGATGCTCCGGATGATCGAACACCGCGCGCGTGTCGCCGAACTCGACGACCTGCCCGGCGTACATCACCACCAGTTTGTCCGAGAAGTGACTGACCAGCGACATGTCGTGGGTGACGAAGATGACCGCGAACCCGAGCTGCCTCTGGAGTTCCTTGATCTGCACCATCAGCGACCGCTGCGCGACCACGTCGAGCGCGGACGTCGGCTCGTCCATGATGATCAGGTCCGGCGTGAACAGCAGCGCCATCGCGATCATCGCGCGCTGCCGCATGCCGCCGCTCAACTGGTGCGGGTAACTGCGAAGGTGGATCGGGTCGATCCCGACCAGCCGCAGTACCTCGGCCGGCCGCTCGTCGGCGACCGGTTCGTCATGCGCCATGATCGTGTCCCGGAACTGCGCGCCGATGCTCTTCACCGGGTTGAGCGCGTTCATCGCGCTCTGCATCACGACCGAGAAGTCGCGCCACCGCAACGCGGACAGCTTCTTCTCGCTCATCGTCACCAGGTTCTGGCCCTGGAACGTGACGCTGCCGCCGGTGATCGCGGCCGGCGAGCTGAGCAGTTGCGCGATCGCGAACAGCAGCGTCGACTTGCCGCACCCGGACTCGCCGACCACGCCGACGAACTCACCGGCGTGTACGTCGAGATCCACGTGATCGACCGCGACGACCGGGCGGTCCCCGGTGTCGTACTCGACCGTCAGATTCCGGACCTCGAGAAGTGGCCCGCCTTCAAGACTTGGCACGTCGCCTCCGAACCGGCCGCAGCGCGGGGTTGCTGATCTCGTCGAACGCGTAGTTGAGCAGGGCGAAGGACACACCGAGCAGCGCGACCGCGAGACCCGGTGAGAGCGCCCACGCGGGCAGGCCGTTCACCAGGGCGCCTTGGTTCTGCGCCCAGTAGAGCATCGTGCCCCAGCTGAGTGAGCTGGGATCGCCGAGCCCGAGGAACTGCAGTCCGGCGGCGGTGAGCACGGAGTACAGCGCCGCGCCGAGGAAGTTCGCGACGATCAGCGAGATCATCGTCGGCAGCACCTCGACGACGATGATGTACGACGAACGCTCGCCGCGGACCCGCGCCGACTCCAGGAAGTCCCGGTTGCGCAGCGACAACGCCTGCGCCCGCATCTGTCTGGCCCCGTACGACCACCCGGTCAGGATCAGCACGATGATGATCACGGTCAGGTTGCCCTTACCGGCGTACGTCGCCAGCACGATGATCAGCGGGAACGTCGGGAGCACCAGGAAGATGTCCGTCAGCATCGACAACCCGTCGTCCGCGAACCCGCCGAGATACGCCGCCGAGACGCCGATGATCACCGACAGGATCGTCGCCCCGAGACCGGCGACCACCGCGATCACCAGCGACTCGCGGGTGCTGTAGATGAGCTGGGCGTACACGTCCTGCCCGAGCCCTGTGGTACCGAGCCAATGCGCGCCGGACGGTTTCTGCAGTGGCAGGTCGCCGATCGCCTGTGGATCGTGGTGCGCACCCGGGACGAACAGCCCAGGGAACGCGGCGAGCAGGATGAACAGGAAAAGCAGTACGGCCCCGACCATCGCCTTCCGGTTGCGCAGGATGGCCCGGAACAGTCCACCACGGGGCCGGCGGGTAACACTCGCGACCGGCGCCGACGCACCGGCAACAACAGCACTCATCGGTTACCCCTTCGTCCGGGCGCGTGGGTCGAGCAGGAACACCGCGAAGTCGCAGAGCAGGACACAGATCAGCACCGCCAGCGTCACCAGCAGGAACAAGGCCTGCAGCAACGGGTAGTCGGTGCTCACCGTGGCGTTGTAGAACATGTAGCCGAGACCCGGGTAGTTGAAGACGTACTCGACCAGGATCGTTCCGGAGATCACGAAACCGAGGGACATCGCGAACCCGGACAGGTTGGGCAGGAACGCGTTCCGGCCGGCGTACCCGAACATGATCTTGGGGCCCGGGATGCCCTTCGCGCGGGCCATCCGGACGTAGTCCTCGGCCAGCGTGGTCACCATGTTGTTCCGCATCGTCAGGATCCAGCCGCCGACCGCGGTGACCAGGATCGTGCTCGCCGGGAGGATGCCGTGCTTGATCACGCTCCAGATGAACTCACCGGTGAACCCGGGCGTCAGGCCCTGGTCGTAGTTGAAGTCGTTCGGCAGCACCGGATTGTTGCCGATCGCAAACAGCGAGATCAGCAGCAGCGCCACCCAGAAGTACGGCAGCGCCGAGGTGACGATGAACACCGGCGGCACGATCCCGTCGATCAGGCCGCCGCGCCGCCAGCCCGCCACCGTACCGATCAGGGTGCCGAGGACGAACGCGAGCACGGTCGAGATGCCGACCAGCCCGAGCGTCCACGGCAACGCGTCGCTGATCAGCGACGTCACCGGCGACCCGAGACTGCTGCCGATCGAGACACCCCAGTGCCCGGTGACCATCGACCTCAGGTACTCGACGTACTGCAGCATCAGGTTCTTGCCCGGGTCGAAGCCGAACTCGGCCAGCACCGTCCGCAACTGCTCCGGCGTCACCACCGCGCCGCCCTTGCTCAGTCGTTGCCGCAGTGCTTCCTCGGGGCTGCCCGGCATCATCCGCGGGATGAAGAAGTTCAGCGTCATCGCCGCCCACAGCGTGAGCACGAAGAACCCGAGGCGTCGTATCAGGTATCGCACTCCCACCAGCTCCTCGTGCTCACGCTTTGCAGTCCCTTACTTTTGGGCGGACTTCGAGTACAGGTTCGTCAGCACCTGACCGACATCCGGGATGTTGTACGGCGCCGGCTGCGCGTACGGGTTGTCCTGCGTCGGCCAGCCCTCCAGGTCCTTGGTGTTGTACTGGTACCAGTCGACCGACTCGGTGGTCGGGATGATCGGCACATCCTTGATCATGTACGACGAGATCTGCTTGATCAGCTTGACCTGCGTGGCCTCGTCGGCGGCGGCGTACTGGTCGAACAGCTTGTCCACCTCGGGGTTCGTGTACCGCGAGTAGTTGCTGTTCGCCTGCTTGCCGATCGGCGCCGAGTTCTTCGAGTACAGCAGCTGCCGCAGCTCGTAGTACGGCGTCGGTCCACCGGACAGGCTGGAGTACGCGAGGTCGTAGTCACCGGTGTACAGCTTCTGGTTGTACGACTGCTGCTGCAGGTCCT
Source organism: Kribbella sp. C-35 (assembly GCF_046549195.1). Classification (NCBI taxonomy): domain Bacteria; kingdom Bacillati; phylum Actinomycetota; class Actinomycetes; order Propionibacteriales; family Kribbellaceae; genus Kribbella; species Kribbella sp. C-35. The sequence continues at coordinate 327,955 of NZ_JAJPWG010000005.1, read as the reverse complement.
GGACCGTCAGCTCGATCCCGACCTTCGCGAGCTGCTGCTTCACGACCGCCAGCGAGGCGTCCCAGTCGGTGTAGCCGGTGACCGTGATGACGTTCAGCTTCAACGGGTTCGACTCGGAGTACCCGGCGGTCTGCAGGAGCTGCTTCGCCTTGTCCAGGTTCGGCTTGTCGTACCCCGCCGCGGTCAGCGCGTCCTTGTCGAAGTACTTGTCGAACGTCGGCGTGACGACACCGGTCTGGTTCGCGGCCGGCTGATATCCGCTCTCACCGATCTTGGAGATCTGCTCCCGGTCGAGGGCGTAGGCGATCGCCTGCCGGACCTCGAGCTTGCTGGTCGCCGGACGCGACGGGTCGTTGTTCGGGACCAGGGCGACGTTCGCGGTCGGCGGGAACCAGTAGTTGTTCTCCGGCGACTTGGACTTGTAGAAGTTGTCGATGTTCGGGATGTACTGACCGCCCCACTGCGCCTTGCCGCTGGCCAGGTCGAGGTTGGCCGGGTTGTTGTCCAGGTACGCCGGGTACTGGACCTTCGCGACGTACGGCTTGCCCGGCTGCCAGTAGTTGCCGTTGGCGACGTACGAGATGTTGTTGCTGGTGCACGACTCGACCGTGAACGGTCCGGTGCCGACCGGCTTCGGGTTCGTCCAGGTGGCCGGCTTGGACGCGGCCTCGCCGGTCGACCAGATGTGCTTCGGCACGATGCCGACCTGGTTGGCGAAGTTGAAGAAGTACGGCTCGGCTGCGGCCTTGAACTTCAGCGTGACCTTGTTGCCGGCGGCGGTGACGCCGGTCAGCCCGGCGCCGGTCCACAGCGAGTAGAGGTCGAGGGCCGGCTGCTCCTTCATCCGGGTGAAGGTGTAGACGACGTCGTCCGCACTGAACGGCTGCCCGTCGCTCCACTTCACGCCGTCGCGGATGGTGAAGGTGATCGAGTCCTTCTTCGGCGACCAGGCGAACCCGGTGGCCAGCATCGGCGTGGTGGCGCCGGCCTTCAGCACGTTCACGAACGTCAGCGGCTCGTAGACGAAACCGAGCGCGACCTGGTTGACCGCCGGGTTGAACGGGTTGAACTGGCACGGCCAGGTCTGCCCGCCGACGTTGGCGATCGTGACGGTGCCGCCCTTCTTGTACTGCCCGGTGCTGCCGCCGCTGCTCGCCGACGACGACGGGTTGGACGATGCCGCGTCCCCGATCGGCTTGTCCCCACCGCCACACCCGGCGGTCAGTGCGCCGACCGCCACAGCGGCGACGGCGATGCGTTTGATGCCCCTCATCGTCTTCTGCCTTTCGCTACTGGAATCCTGCTCATGCGAATGCTTCGGCGCCGAGGTCGACTCCTGCGGCCTCGACGCCGAGGGCGAGCGCCCCGATCAGCGGTGCGTCCGTGGGAAACCGTGCCACCGAGAGCTCCGGTGGAAACGGGACAGCCGCGTCGAGGGCGCGACGCAGGCCGGGTTCGAGCTGGTCCCAGGACCGGACCAGCCCGCCGCCGACGACGATCCGGGACGGATCGACGGCGATGGCGAGGTTGGCTAGATGGGTGGCCAGTTCGCGGACGAACTCGTCGGTGAGGACGGCGGCGTCCGGGTGGGTCCGCGCCATCGTGAAGACGTCGGCGGCCGTGACCGGTCGCCCGAGCCGGGCGGTCCCGGTGGTCTCGAGCGCCTGGCCGCTGACGACGTGTTCCAGGATCGTGCGCTCGTCACCGGCGACGTACGCGTCGGCGGGGGAGCGCAGGTTGTAGCCGATCTCGCCGGACGCTCCGTGCGCGCCGGTGATCACGGTGCCGCCGGCAACGATCGCGACCGCGAGACCGGTGCCGAGATTGACGTAGAGCCCCGGGTCGCAACCGGTCAGCGCACCCCAGCGCAGCTCGGCCGCCGCGGCCGCCTTGACGTCGGTCGCCAGCCGCACCGGTACGCCGGGAAACGCGTCCCGGATCAAGCGCCCGAAGGGCAGTTCGCCCCAGCCGGGAAAGGTCGGAGCCAGTTCCACGCGGTCGTCGTACGGGATGCCGAGCGTCGCCGCGCCGACACCGGCCAGCTCGTGATCGGGCGCGACCTCCGCGAGGAGTTCGCGCGCCGCTGCCAGGCAGCGGGTCATCGCCTCCGCGGCACCGGCGCCGTCCCGGCTCTCGATGGTCGTCGCGCCGAGGCGGCGACCGGACAGGTCTCCGACGGCGGCGGCGATCTTCGTCCCGCCGAAGTCCAGCCCGAGGACGGCCGGTGTCGAAACCACGGGGGTGGCACCTCCTCGCCAGGACCAATAGAATCGATAGGAAACTAACTTAACTATCAGCGGCACCACAAGGGATCGCCAGAACTTGTTGGCCGAGTTGTCCGAGTTGTTAGCTGAGCGAGGGGGTTCGGCGTGACCGTTGTTGCCGGAGGCGCCGCGGCTGCGCGCCCGCAGCTGATCCGCGAGATCAACGAGCAGGTGCTGCTCGACCACATCCGGCGGTCCGGGCCGATCTCCCGCACCGAGCTCGCCGGGCTCACCGGTCTGTCGAAGCCGACCGTGTCCGCGGCGCTGAGCTCGCTGGAGCGGACCGGGTTGGTGCACGTGACCGGACAGCGCACCGGCGTACCCGGGCCGGCGGCCAGTTTGTACGAGGTGCGGCCCGAGGCGGGGTTCGTGCTCGGGCTCGACGTCGGGCGCGAGTACCTGCGCGGTGGGATCGCGGATCTCGCGGGGACGGTGCGCTCGCGGTTGAGTGTGCGGACCAAGGCGGGTGACGCGATGGCCCGGATCCAGGAGCTGGTGGATCTGACCGCGACACTCGCGGCCGAGGCCGGCATCGAGGTCACGCAACTCACCCAGACCGTGCTCGGTAGCCCCGGTGTCTACGATCCCCGGCTGGATGCGCTGACACTGACCGGCCGGCTGTCCGGCTGGGATTCGCCGGCGACCCTGGCGGCGCTGCGGGAGCGTTTCGGGCCGACCCTGATGATCGAGAACGACGTGGACGCGGCGGCCATCGCGGAGCGGGCGCACGGTCATGGCCGGAACGTCGACAGCTTCGCGTTCGTCTCTGTCGGTACTGGTATCGGGATGGGCCTGGTGCTCGACGGCAAGCTGCGGCACGGGTCGCATGGTGTGGCCGGTGAGATCGGGTACCTGCCGTTCACCGAGGGCAGCGGCAGTGATCCGCGGGACGCGCGGAAGCGGGGCGGATTCGACGCCTCGGCCTCGGCGGCTGCCGTCGTACGGGCGGCGCGTCGGGCAGGTGTGCGTGGGGCGTCGACGGCGGAGAAGGTGTTCGCGGCTGCGGTCCGTGGTGATCCGCTCGCGGCCGCGGTCGTCGCCGAGGAGGCGTTGTTGGTCGCCAAGGCGGTCTGCACGGTGATCACCGTCGTGGATCCCGATCTGGTCGTGCTGGGCGGCGGCATCGGGCAGGCGCCAGGCTTCCTCGAGGCCGTGACCAAACAACTGCGCCAGCTCGCTCCGGTGATGCCAGAGGTGAAGGCGAGTGTGCTTGGTACCGAGACAGTGGTGGCGGGCTGCCTCGCGGCAGGACTCGATCGGGCCTGGCAGACACTCGTCGGAAACTCGGCCGGCTAACCGGACGCAAACCGTCCGCAATGGCTACTAGGGTGCGAGCCATGGCTATCGCAATGTACCCAGGCTTCGTCCTGGACTGCCCGGACCCCGCCCGGCTCGCCCAGTTCTACGGTGAAGTGCTCGGCTGGAAGGTCGAGTCCCGGGAAGGCTGGGCGGAGATCCGCCCGGAGGACGGGAGCAACTGCATCTCGTTCCAGCAGGTGGACGACTTCAAGGCGCCGTCCTGGCCGACGCAGGACGTCCCGCAACAGATGCACCTCGACGTGATGGTCCGCGATCTCGACGAGGCCGAGCCGGAGGTGCTCGCGATCGGCGCGACCAAACCCGACCACCAGCCCGGTACGTCGTTCCGCGTCTTCCTCGACCCTGCTGGACACCCGTTCTGCCTCTGTGTTGATTGAGGGTTGACTGACCGTAGGCTGAGGGGGTGACGAGCTGGCGGGAGGAGCGACGGCAGGCGGCGGTCGAGCATGCGGCCGCGCTGGAGCGCAAGAAGGCATCTGAGAGCGCTCAGGCGCGGGAGTTGCTGGCCGGCTTCATCGCGACCCTGAAGGAGCGCGGCGTCGAGCCCGAGCCGTTGCGTGCTCAGGTGATCGGCTCGAACGCCAGCTACCGCACCGATCTCACCGGGTGGTACCTGCGCCGCAACCGCTCACTCGCCGTGGACGTCGACGGCAACTTCTACATCCTCGGCGTACCCGCCAGCCTCAAGTCGCGCGTCGCCGGCGTCCGTGTGCTCCCGTCCGACCCGCCGCTCGTCGTCGGTCAGGGCGCCCGCGACGGCGAGTCGATGCCCCTCGCCGACCTGCTACGGCTTCGGCTCGAGGCCTAGAACACTCGCGATCAACGCCGTACCGGGTGCTGTTCGGCCGCCCGGACCGGGGGACGGCGCGACGTCGTCCATCTGCAACACGTCTCCGCACTCCGAGCAGCAGACCGTCGGGGTCGTGACCTTGCCGCAGGTCGTGTGGGTGAACCGGATGGGTTGGCCCGCCGGGGGAGTCGCCCAGCGGTCGCCCCAGGCGGTCAGCGCCATCAGGATCGGCACGAGCTCCTGCCCCGCGTCGGTCAGCTCGTAGCTGTAGCGCACCGGGTTCTGCTGGTACGGCGTACGTCGTACCAAGCCGCCGTCGACGAGTGTCGTGAGGCGGTCGGTGAGGAGGTTGCGGGAGATGCCGAGGTCCGTGACGAACTGGTCGAAGCGGTTCAGGCCCAGGTAGAGATCGCGCAGCACCAAGGGCGTCCACCAGTCGCCGATCAGCTCCAGCGACTGGGCGAGCGAGCAGTGCATCGAGGCGAAGCTGGTGTTCCGCATGCCCCGAGTGTAGTCAGTTGCGTCATTGAACTCACTATGGCTACGGTGGGGGACATGGGGATCTATCACCGGATCGTGGCGCGGCAGGTGCGGAACGCGTTCACACAGATCAGCGCGGGCAACTGGGAGGCGATGGTGGCCGGGATGGCGCCGTCGTTCACTTACCGGTTCTACGGAGATCACGCGCTCGGCGGCGAGCGGCGTACGCATGAGGCGTTACGGCACTGGTGGGAGCGCTGCTTCCGGCTGCTCCCGGGGACCCAGTTCGAGGTGCAGGACGTGCTGGTTGCCGGCTGGCCGTGGAACACGCAGGTCGCGACTGCGGTCACCGTGCACGTGAACGTCGTGGACGGGTCGACGTACGAGAACGTCGTGCACCAGTTCCTGACGATCAAGTGGGGGAAGATCACCGAGGTCCGCACGCTCGAGGACACTGCGGTCCTGCAGCGCACTCTCGACCGCCTGGCCGCCGCCGGGTACGCCGAGGCGCACGCGGAGCCCATCGTCGGCTGAGTCGGGCTGATTCGGGTGGGTTTGCGGTCTCGGCCGGAAACTCGGGTGCGTTTTGTCGGTGGGCGCGACTACGGTCGGTCGAGTGCTGACGCTGCTGCGGTACGGAGTGCGGGTTGCACCTGGAGGCACCCTTCTGACGATGGGTCTGGCTGTCCTCGGTTCGCTGCTGGGGATGGCGGTCACTTTGCTGACCGGCCGGGTCGTCGGGGCGGTTCCGGGTGTGATCGACGGCGGCCCGGACGCGATGCCGATCGGCGAGTTCAGCTGGCTGCTGGGCGGTCTGCTGGCGGTCTTCGTCATCGACAGCCTGACGCCGGCGCTGCACCAGGTCGCGTCGCTGGTGATGGACGCCGGCCTGGTCCGCGCGATCGGCACCGGCATCACCGAGCCGCTGCTCAAACCGCGCCGGATCGAGCACCTCGAGGACTCCGAAGTACTGGATGTGCAGGAGCGCGCGAAAGGTAAAGGCGGCTTCCACCTCGCGCAGGGACTTGGGCAGTTGCCGTGGCTGATCGCGAGCCGGGTGACGCTGGTCGGCTCGGCGGTGATCGTCGGCGTGATGTTCGCGTGGTGGGTGGCGGCGATGCTGGTCGCGGTCACGATCCTGCTGGAGTGGTACGGCGGTCGCCTGATCGAGCGTGAGGTCGACGTCTGGTGGGGTAACACCGAGGAGCAGCGTCGCGCGAACTACCTCTTCAACCTGGGCATGCGCGACGCACCGAAGGAGCTCCGCGTCTTCGGCCTGCACAACTGGCTCGTGGAGCGGTATGTCCGCGAATGGACGGCCGGCTACCGCCCGGTCTGGGCCCGCCGCCGCAGCAACGCGAAGTGGTCGTTGCTGATCGGCGGCGTCCATCTGATCGCCAACGGCGTCGCGATCCTCGCCGTCGGTCGCGCCGCCTACAACGGCACGCTCCCGCTCACGCAGGTCGCGACCACGCTGCCCGCGATCCTCGCGATCGGCCAGGCGAACAACGGGTACGGCGTGGCGCAGGTCCGCCGGGGACTGTCGGCGTACCGCGCGATGCGGGATCTCAGCGCGACGATCGAGGAGCGGCACCCGGAGCCGGTCGCGGCGGCGAAGCACCGGATCGAGACGATGCCGGCGCGCGAGATCCGGTTCGAGAAGGTGAGCTTCCACTACCCGGGCTCGGACGTCGCCGTACTGCGTGACCTCGACCTCACCATCCGCGCGCGGGAAGCGCTCGCGCTCGTCGGCGTCAACGGCGCCGGCAAGTCCACGCTGGTGAAGCTGCTCGGCGGCGCGTACAAACCGACGAGCGGCCGGATCCTCGTCGACGGTGTCGATCTCGCGGACCTGGACCTGGCCGTGTGGCAGCGACGGGTCGCGGCGATCGTGCAGGACTTCCTGCGGTTCCCGTTGTCGGTGACGGACAACGTCGTGTTCGGCGCGGTCGAGCGCGCAGGTGACGAGCTCACGCTGGCCAGGGTCGCGCGCGAGTCCGGGATCGACGAGGTCGTACGACGCCTGCCCAAAGGCTGGGACACCGTGCTGGACAAGACGTTCGACGGCGGCGTCGACCTGTCGGGCGGCGAGTGGCAGCGGGTCGCGCTGGCCAGGGCGTTGTTCGCGGTACATGCGGGCGCGGGTGTGCTGGTGCTGGACGAGCCGGCCGCGGCCCTCGACGTACGGGCCGAGGCCGAGCTGGTCGAGCGGTACCTGGAGCTGACGTCCGGGGTGGCGTCGCTGATCATCTCGCACCGGTTCTCGGTGGTGCGCAACGCGGACCGGATCTGTGTGCTGTCCGACGGCCGGATCGTCGAGGACGGCACGCACGAGGAGCTGCTGGCGCAGGACGGCGAGTACGCCCGGATGTTCCGGCTCCAGGCCGAGCGCTACGTGACGGGACCGGAGGCAGTCGATGCGTAGTCTGCGGATCCTCTGGCTCTGGTTGTCCACGTCGTTCCGGGCAGCGCCCGGGCTGATGGCGATCTCCACCGTGCTGGTCGCGGCCCGCGCGATCACCGCACCGACCCAGACGTACGGCGTGAGCCGGCTGGTCGACGGGATTGCGTCGGACACGTCGAGCACGATCGCGCTGGGCATCGGCATCATCGTCGGCGGCCTCGCGGTGTCGTTCGTCGCGGACGGCCTCGGGTGGCCGTTGCAGGACACCGCACAGGAGCGGATGGCGGGCCGGGTGCATGCCGACCTCCTCGATGTGACGACCGGGATCCCCGGGCTGTCGCATCACGAGCGGCCCGATGTCGCGGACCGGCTGGAGCTGGTGCGCGAGAAGGCGTGGCGGATGGGCGTCGGCGCCGAGGTGCTGTTGTGGGCGTTCGCCACGGTGACCAACACCGCGACCGTCCTCACGTTGCTCGGGTCGGTGCATCCGCTGTTGCTCGTGCTTCCGTTGCTGGGCGGTGCGCGGATCTGGTCGGCGTACCTGAGCAGTACGCGGCAGAGCAAGGCGTGGGAGGAGTCGATGCCGCAGGAGCGGCTCGTCGACCGGTTGATCGAGGTGGCGAAGGATCCGCGGACCGGCCTGGAGCTGCGGGTGTTCGGGCTCGGAAAGGTCTTACTGGACAGGATCTTCGCGTTGCAGACGCAGCGGTTCGACCGCCGGGTCGAGGCCGCGCGCTGGGGCGGGAAGGTGGACGGCTCGGTGCGGCTCGTCTTCGGTCTCGCGTACGCCGCCGCGATCGTCTGGGTCGTCGCGCGGGCGCGGAACGGGCAGGCGTCCGCGGGTGACGTCGTACTCGTCCTGTTGCTGGCGCCGCAGGTGGATCAGATGACCGGCGGTATCGCGCAGAACGTGTACTGGGTCGGTGAGGTCGTGCGCAGCTTCGGGCGCTACGACTGGCTGCGCGAGTACGCGAAGCAGAACTCGTGGCGGTCGAGCGTCACGTCGGCGCCTGAACGCATCACCACCGGGATCGAGCTGCGGAACGTCGGATTCTCCTACCCTGGTTCGGATTCCGCGGTCCTGAGCGGCCTGAACCTCAGCGTGCCGGCCGGGTCGGCGGTCGCGCTGGTGGGGGAGAACGGCGCCGGCAAGACGACGCTGGTCAAGCTGCTCGCCCGGATGTACGACCCGACGACCGGCCAGATCCTCGTCGACGGCGTGGACCTCGCGACGGTCCGGCCGGATGCGTGGCGGTCGCAGCTGTCGGCGGGGTTCCAGGACTTCGTGAAGTTCGAGTTCACCGCGCGCGAGGTCGTCGGCATCGGCGACATCGAGCGGGCGGACGACGAGGACGCCGTACGGACGGCGGTCGTGCGGGGCGACGCCGAGTCGGTGATCGCCGGGCTGCCGCGGGGGCTGGATTCCCAACTGGGCAAGAAGTTCACGGACGGTGTCGAGCTGTCCGGCGGGCAATGGCAGCGGCTGGCGCTGGCCCGTGCGTTCATGCGCGAGCGTCCGTTGCTGTTGTTGCTCGACGAGCCGACCGCGGCCCTTGATCCGGAGGCCGAGCACCGGCTCTACGAGCAGTACGCGTCCGCCGCGAAGATCGCCGCGACCGAGACCGGCGGGATCACCGTCCTGGTGTCGCACCGGTTCTCGACCGTGCGGATGGCGGACCTGATCGTCGTCATGCACCGCGGGCGCGTCGAAGAGGTCGGCACCCACGAAGACCTGCTCGCGGCCGGCGGTCGGTACGCCGAACTCTTCGAGCTCCAGGCCCGCGCCTACCGCTGACGGTCACAGGGAGGGTGCTTGCGCTGTCTCTAGAGGTATGAAGCAGCGCATCGAGACAATTGACAGTCTTCACGAGCATCTGCAGTGGGCGATCGAGCTGGAGCACGCCACGCTGCCGCCGTACCTGTGTGCCCTGTACTCGCTGGACCCGGCGCGGAATCCGGACGCGGTCGAGGTCGTGAGCAGCGTGTTCGTCGAGGAGATGATCCATCTCTCGCTGGCGTCCAACCTGCTGAACGCCGTCGGGGGCGAGCCGCGGCTCGACACACCGGAACTGCTACCCGGGTATCCGCGGCAGCTGCCGCACGGCTCGATCGAGCTGTCGCTGCTCCCGTTCGGACCGGACGCGCTGGAGATGTTCCTTCGACTCGAGAAGCCCGAGGCGCCGGGTGCATCGGCCGAGGGCGACCACTACGAGACCATCGGGCAGTTCTACGACGCGATCGAAGAGGGACTCCGGTACCTGTGCGACACGCTTGGCGAGGAGAAGGTCTTCTCCGGTGACCCGGCTCGTCAGGTGACCGCGGGACCGTTCCACCACACCGCCGGGACCCTCCAGCCGGTCACCGATCTCGCGTCGGCGCTGGCTGCGCTGGACGAGATCGTCGAGCAGGGCGAGGGCACAGCGCGCGGCGAGGTCTGGGACGGCGACCACGACATCTTCCACCCGGACCGCGACGAGGTCGCGCACTACTACCGGTTCCAGGAGCTGAAGCTCGGCCGTCGCTACCAGCGCGGGGACACGCCGCAATCCGGTCCGACCGGTGAGCCGGTGACGATCGACCCCACCGGAGTGTCGCCGATGCAGCCGAACCCGCGCCGGTCGGACAACGAGCAGATCCGCGCCGCGCAGGAGGAGTTCGACAACACCTACTGCACGCTGCTGTTCCTTCTGGAGCAGGCGTTCACCGGCGAGCCCGCCCTGATCCGGGACGCGACCCGCGCGATGTTCGGGCTGAAGGCCGAAGCCCTGAAGCTGATGCAGTTGAGCGAGGACGACCACACCACCGCCGGACCGACCTTCCGCTACATCGATCCGGAGCAACGCACCTGAGAGGTCGCTGAGCGCTCAGTTGAAAGGAGACCCTCCCAGTTCGCCAATAGTTAACCTTCGGTCTTCACTTCGCAGTACATTGCTTCCTAATGTATTAACCATGGACGCACCGCCCTCTGTCCGTGCCCGCGGCATCACCAAGTACTTCGGGGAGGTCATCGCACTCGACGGCGTCGACCTCGACGTCGCACCCGGCCAGATCCACGGCCTGGTGGGACCGAACGGAGCCGGCAAGACCACGCTCCTCGGTCTACTGCTCGGCCTCGCCGTTCCCGACCGCGGCGACCTGGAGATCCTCGGTACGCCGGTCGGCCGCGCCCTCGCCGTACCCGAGGGCGTCGCCGGCTTCGTCGACGGCCCCGGCCTGTACCCGTCGATGACCGCCAAGCAGAACCTGACCGCTCTGGCCCAGTTGCGCGGCGACCGCACGATGAACATCGACGACGCGATCGACCAGGTCGGCCTGACCGACGTGGCCGACGACCGGGTCCGCGGCTTCTCGCTCGGCATGCGCCAGCGCCTCGGCCTCGCCGCCGCGCTGCTCACGAAGCCGCGGCTGCTGATCCTCGACGAGCCGTCCAACGGCCTCGACCCGGCCGGCAAGAAGCACGTGTACGGCGTCCTCACCCGCCTGGCCGCGGACGGTACGGCGGTGATGCTGTCGAGCCACCGGATGGACGACGTGGAAGCGCTCTGCTCCGAAGTGACGATCCTGTCGACCGGACGGGTCGCGTTCTCGGGCCCGATCAGCAAGCTGGCCTCGGAGGACAGCGAACTCGACTACCGCGTCCTCACCTCCGACCCGGCAGCGGCTCGTCGACTGGCCCGCGAGACGAGGGGCATCCGGCTCCGTGAAGACGACGCCGTACAAGAAGGCGTCGAGCTGCTGGTGATCTCGGCGGCGGTGCCGGCGCTGGACGAGTTCGTGAAGCGGCTGGTCCGCGACGACATCGCCGTCCGCGAACTCGCGCCGGTGGTGTCGCCACTCGAAGCCGCCTTCATCTCCCTCACCGAACAGCAGGAGACCAACTGATGACGGCCACCGTGGCTGCCCCCGAGACCCGTGAGGTCGCCCGTCGGGTGCCGATCGTCCGCGGGTACCGCTTCGAGCTCGTCAAGCTGCTCACCCAGTGGCGCGTTCGCGTGTTGATCATCGCGTGCTGGCTGGCGCCCGGCGTCTTCGTCGCCGTCATCAGCCAGCAGGCTTCGCTCCCGGTCGACACGCTGTTCGGTCGCTGGATGCACGCCACCGGATGGGCCGGTCCGCTTGTCCTCCTGGGCTTCTCAGGTTCCTGGGCGCTGCCGCTGGTGACCTCGCTGATCGCCGGTGACGTGTTCGCGTCCGAGGACCGCCTCGGCACCTGGCGGCATCTGCTGGTGGCGGTCCGGTCGCCGCGCCGGATCTTCATCTCGAAGGCACTGTCCAGCCTGACCGTGATCCTCGTTCTGGTGATCGGCCTGGTCGTGTCGAGCACGATCAGCGGCCTGCTGGTCGTCGGCAACCGGCAAATGATCGGCCTCGACGGCCACCTGCTCTCACCGGGCAGCGCGGCCGGCACGGTCTTCCTCGCCTGGCTCTGCGCCCTCGCACCGACCCTCGCGCTGGCCGCGATCGGGCTCCTCGGCTCGGTAGCGCTCGGCCGATCGCCGATGGGCCTGCTGCTCCCGGCAGTCGTCGCCCTGGCGATGCAGATCGTCCAGCAGCTACCGGTCCCGGTCGCCTTCCGCCTCGCGCTTCCCGGCTACGCCTTCATCAGCTGGAACGGCCTCTTCACCCATCCGGCGCAGCTCGGCCCGTTGCTGATCGGCGTGATCGTCAGCCTGGTCTGGGCCCTCGTAGCGACGGGCCTCGCGTACTTCATCTTCGTACGCCGTGACTTCACCAACCCGACCCACGACGGGTCCGGACGCCTCGCGTTGACGGCCGGCCTGCTGCCCCTCGTCGTACTGCTCGGGGTCACCACCGCGGCCGTCGCTCCGGTGACCGGCTTCGGGTCGGGGATCGACCAGGACAAGGTGCAGCGGGCGGTCGCGGTCGAGTTCGCCCACCTGTACCGGCTGCAGACCAAGCAGCTGAACCGAGCCGACGTCACCGAGGAACAGCTGCAGAGCGCCGCCGAGTGCACCAAGGGCGGCGACCAGGTCGCCGCACGCGGCCCCGGCAACGACTGGCGCTGCGTCGTCAGCTGGCACATCCCCGGGGTGGCGGCGGCCGGCTCGGCGATCTACCAACTCGACATCAACCCACTCGGTCGGTACGTCAGCGACGGGGACGGACCAAAAGAAGTGAATGGCTTCTTCCTGGTCCGCACCCCGTCTGGAGACGAACCGAACCCACTGTGGCAGTTCGACGGCAATATCGAACTGCTACCTGCCAACTGAGGCCCAACCCCGAAGGGACAACACCCATGCAGGTAACACGCCGCAGGCGTGACGAAGAGGGCTCGCCAAGTCCCCGCCGGCGCAGATTACCACTGGTGACCGCTGGGGCCACCGCGTTCGCGGTGACTCTGGCCGGCACCGCGGTCGCCTCGACGACCGGCTTCGGTCACGACCAGGTCGGGCAGGTGACCGACAAGGGTCAGGTCATCTCGTCCGACCAGTACATCAAGCCGATCGGCGACCGTCTCGTCCTCCAGAAGGGCAAGATCATGTCGTCGGCGGTCAGCCCGGACGGCAGCCATATGGCGGCCTCCGTGACCGACGGCGGGATGGCGCTGGCGATCATCGACCTGAAGAGCTGGAAGGTCCAGCAGTACATCGGCAACAACGCTGCCGCGGATCTGAAGATCCCCGGCAACGACATCGGCCAGGAGGGTCCGACGTACTCGCCGGACGGCTCGCAGGTCTGGCTGGGGCAGACCGACGGCTACCGGAAGTTCACCGTGAATTCGGACGGCTCGCTGGCGAACCCGACGTTCGTCTCGATCCCGGCCGACGGCGCGAAGCACTCGCTGGCCGCGGAGGCCGTGTTCTCCGCCGACGGTTCCACCGTGTACTCCGCGGTGAACGGCCAGAACCGGGTCGTCGCGATCGACACCGCGACCGGCGCGATCACGCAGAGCTGGGCGACCGGCAACGCGCCCCGCGACATGGTTGTCGTTGGCAACAAGCTGTACGTGAGCAACGAGGGCGGCCGGACCGCGAAGCCGGGTGACCCGACGATCAACTCGTACGGCACCCAGGTCGTCGCCAACCAGAACGCGATCACCACGACCGGTACGGTCAGCGTGATCGACCTGTCGAACCCGGCCGCCGCCGTCGGCAGCATCGATGTCGGTCTGCACCCGACCGCGGTGTACGCCAAGAACGGCGTCGTGTTCGTCACCAACACCGCCACCAACAGCGTGTCCGTCATCGACACCCAGCGCGGCAAGGTCGTCCAGACGATCGCCACGCAGCCGTGGCCGGAGGCCTCGGTCGGCTACGAGCCGGACGGTGTGACGCTGACCGACGACGGTCACCTGCTGGTGTCGCTCGGCCGTGCGAACGCGGTCGCGGTCTACAAGTACCGCAACCCGCTCGAGCCGGTCAGCTACGTGGGTCTGCTGCCGACGGACTACTTCCCGGCGGAGCTCGCACAGGTGGGCAAGGACATCGTCGTGTCCAACACGCGGGGCATCGACGCCCGCCGCGACACGACGGCCGCGGGACGCGGCACGCACGACACCACGTCGAGCCTGACCAAGTTCCAGTTGCCGGACGACCAGGCGATCAAGAAGTACACCAAGACCGTCTTCGACCAGAACGGCTGGACGAACGGCTCGGCGCAGGTCGCCACGGACCAGGGCCACCGTCAGCCGGTACCCGTTCCGGCCAAGCTCGGCGACCCGTCGACGATCAAGCACGTCTTCCTGATCGTCAAGGAGAACCGGACCTACGACCAGGTGTACGGCGACATCCCGGAGGGCAACGGCGACCCGGCGCTGGCGCAGTACGGCGAGAACGTCACGCCGAACCAGCACGCGCTGGCCAAGCAGTTCGGGCTGTACGACAACACGTACGACGTCGGCACGAACTCCGCCGAGGGTCACAACTGGCTGATGCAGGCCGACAACCCGGAGTACACCGAGTCCTCGGCCGGTGAGTACCTGCGCAGCTACGACACCGAGGACGATGCCCTCGGCCACCAGAAGAGCGGCTTCCTCTGGACCGGTGTCCAGGCGGCCGGCAAGTCGGTGAAGAACTTCGGCGAGTTCCTGTCGATCGAGCAGAAGCCGGCCGACGGGACCTGGCAGAACTACTACTGCGACACGAAGAACATCATCGCGACCGGGGCGGACACCAAGTACCCGATCGCGATCGGGTCGGCGATCCCGTCGCTGAACAAGGTGTCGGTGCAGGGCTTCCCGCAGTTCGACACCAGCGTCCCGGACATCTACAAGACCGAGATCTGGCGCAAGGACTTCCTGAAGAACGGTCCGGCGAACCTGAACATGTTCTGGCTCTCCAACGACCACACCGGCGGTCCGGCCAACGGTCCGGCGCAGGTCGCGGACAACGACCTGGCCACCGGCCGGATCGTCGACCAGATCACGCACAGCAAGTACTGGAAGGACTCGGCGATCTTCGTCGTCGAGGACGACTCGCAGGCGGGTCTCGACCACGTCGACGGGCACCGGGCGCCGATCCAGATCATCAGCCCGTACGCGCAGCACGGTGCGGTGGACAGCCACTACTACACGCAGATCACGATGATCCGGACGATCGAGCAGATCCTCGGGATGAAGCCGATGAACCAGAAGGACACCGCGGCCACGCCGATGTTCGGCGCGTTCACCAGCAAGCCGAACTACACGCCGTTCACGGCGCTGCCCAACCGGGTCGCGCTGACCGACGGCCTGAAGACGCCGCCGTCCTGTGGTCTGGACGTGCCGGCGGCGCAGAACCCGACCGTCGCCGCGGCGCCGAAGGTGACCGTGCCGGCGAGCATGGAGACCATGGCCGCGCAGTGGTCGGCGTGGAAGGACCAGCAGCGGACCACCGGCCCGAACGCCCGGGCCGACTTCGCGAACCCGGCCCAGATGAACCACTACAACTGGTACGAGGCGCACAACTGGTCCCTGCCGTACCCCGGTGAGGCCCAGATCTTCGCCCCGCAGAACGTTCCGGGTGCGGTGATCCCGGCCGCCGAGAACGACGGCTGACACGCGTAAGTAACCACAAGTTCAGAACGAGCGTGTAGAACTACGACATGCCAGAAAGACCGCGGGCGTCGGCCCGGATCGAGCAACCTGCCGATCCGGCCGACGTCCGCGCGGTCGGTTACGGCCCGGACGACGTACCCGTGGTGCCGGAGAAGTACGCCGGCCTGCCGGTGCACAAGGAACAGTCCGGGCGCGTCGGCCACTGGAACGCCGACCTGATGAAACCCGAGCCGTCGGCCGTGTACGTCGTCGACGACCGGTACCTGTACGCGACCGACAAGGCCGGGCGGGTGACCCACGCCGAGGGCTGGCTGGGCTGGCTGCCGACCGAGGAGAACGACGACCGCCGCAACGCCAGCGCCCAACGGGAGGCCGGCGAGCCCGATCGGCAGCCGAACGACGACGGCGGTCACCTGTTCGCGACGGTGTTCGACGGCCCGGGCGAGTCGATCAACCTCACCGCGCAGTCGCAGGAGCAGAACCGGGCGCACACCGGAAGCAAGAACTGGCGCGCGATGGAGCAGACCTGGCAGGCGATGCGCGTCTCCGGTATCCAGGTGCACGCCGCGATCGACGTCCGGCACGCGAACCGTACGACGGACCGGCCGTCGTCCCGCACCGTCGTGGACCGGCACGACGGCAAGCACTCACCCCGGCGTATCTTCAGAGAGACAAAACCAACAGGACGTGTGGTTGAATGAGCGAGATCGGTGTCATCGACACGATCGCCCGCGCCCTGGTCGCGGATCTGCCCGCCGGGTGGCGTGAGGTCAGCGCGGTCTACCGGGCGACCACGTCGTACGCCGAACTGGACGCGGACGTGGTGCTGCCGTCGGGGGAGACCCAGTTGGAGACGCTGCCCGAAGGCCTCGAGGATCACTTCGAGGAGTTGCGGCGGGAGATGTACCAGCCGGGCAAGGGGACCTGGCTGACGGCCAAGGTGACGGTCACGTCGACCGGGCACTTCGCGACCGACTTCGACTACGACCACGAACCGGCGTGGTCGATCCCTGTCGACGCAACGATCTACCCGGCCGATCTGGCCGCCTTTCCCCGGGATGCCGAGAACACGCCCGACTGGCTGCAGTAAATCGGTGGCTGCCCACTGAGCTGGGTGGTAATGTCGCCGGTCTGTCTTTTCGGGATCGAATCGAACCGGATGGATCTGCTCCGGGGCGGGACCCAGCTCACGATTCGAGGCTCTCTCCCATGGCCGAACTCGAGGCCGAACGCGCCTTCCTAACCACTGCCAAGACCGCACTCAGCAGGATGTACGCCGAGGTCGTCGACCGTGACGTCCAGATCATCGGCGGCGAGGACAACGACGAACGCTTCACCAACGAGGCCAACCAGCGGGCCAAGGAGATGCGGACCCACGCGCTCCTCGACCTGCCGGACGTACCGCTGTTCTTCGGCCGGCTCGACTACGAGCACGGCACGATCGAGGACCTGGACCAGATCTACATCGGCCGCCGGCATGTCCATGACGGGTCCGGCGTACCGCTGGTGATCGACTGGCGCGCGCCGGTGTCGGTGCCGTTCTACCGCGCGACGCCGAGCGATCGGCGACGGGTGCTGATGCGCCGGCGGTACGGCTTCTCGGACCATGCGGACCTGACCGGGTTCGAGGACGAGCCGCTGACCGGCGGCGTCGAGTCGGACCAGGCGGACAAGTTCCTGCGGTCCGAGATCGAACGGCCGCGCACCGGCCCGATGCGCGACATCGTGGCGACGATCCAGCCCGAGCAGGACGACCTGGTCCGCGCACCGTTGCACCCGAGCGTCTGCGTGCAAGGTGCGCCCGGCACCGGCAAGACCGCGGTCGGTCTGCACCGCGTCGCGTACCTGCTCTACACCGAACGCGAACGGCTCGGTCGCGGCGGTGTCGTGATCGTGGGACCGAACCGGTCGTTCCTGTCGTACATCCGCAAGGTCCTGCCCGCGCTGGGCGAGGTCGACGTACGGCAGATCACGATCGACGAGCTGCTCACCCGCCCTACCGCGGCCACCGACGCAACGGAGGCCGAGCGGCTGAAGGGCGACGCGCGGATGTCCGACGTACTGCGCCGCGCGTTGTGGTCGTACGTCGGTACGCCGACCGAGGGAGTCCTGTACAGCAAGGGATCCCGGCGCTACCGAGTCCACGAGTACGAGGTCGTGAACATCGTGTCGGACCTGCGTGAGTCGACCCGGTACGCACCCGGGCGGAACGCACTGGCGCAACGGATCGCGCACGTCGTGCTGGTCCGGATGGAGGAGCGCGCCGAGTCGCCGGACGACCGTGTGCAGAACGCGGTCGCGCGCTCGAAGCCGGTGAAGGACGTCCTCGACTCGGTCTGGCCGCGCGTCACCCCCGAGCAGGTCCTGCATCGGCTCCTCTCGGACCCGGACTTCCTGGCCACCGCGGCCCCGGACCTGACGGACGAGGAGCGTACGGCGGTGTTGTGGACGAAGCCGGCGCGCTCGTGGAAGTCGGCGAAGTGGTCGTTCGCGGACACCGTCCTGCTCGACGAGCTCGAGGACCTGATCGAGCGGCGTACCGGTTCGCTCGGGCATCTTGTCCTGGACGAGGCGCAGGACCTGTCGGCGATGCAGTTGCGGGCGCTCGGTCGGCGCTGCCGCTCGGGATCGGCCACGGTGCTCGGCGATCTCGCGCAGGCGACGACGCCGTGGGCTGCCGGATCCTGGGACCGCGTGCTCGGTCATCTCGACAAGGGCGACGGCGTCGTGGCCGAGCTCGACCGCGGGTTCCGAGTGCCGGCGCAGATCATCAACTTCGCGGCGAAGCTGCTCCCCGAGATCGCGCCGACACTCGGCACGCCGAGCGGGGTCCGGACGGTCGCCGACGCGCTGAGCATCGTCTCGGCCAGCGAGTCGACACTCGCGGACGAGGTGGTCGCCGGGTGCCGGGCCGCGCTGGCCGGCGAAGGGTCGGTCGCACTGATCGCGGCTGACGACCAGGTCGTCCGGCTCCGGGACGCGATCGCAGCGGCGGGTCTGGAAGTCGCGCTCATCGGCGAGACCGAGGACGAGATCGACACCGTGCGCCTGGTGTGTGTGCCTGCGACGCTGGCCAAGGGCCTGGAGTTCGACGCGGTCGTGGTCGCCGAGCCGGCCCACATCGTCGCCGCCGAGCCCCGCGGCTTGCACCGTCTGTACGTCGTCCTCACCCGGGCGGTCAGCCGCCTCCAGATCATCCACGCCGAACCGCTGCCAAGTGCCCTGGCCTGATCCTCTTCCGGCGTTATCGTCCGGTGTGCAGGCAGCCGGATCGGGGAGGCGTAAGTGAGCGGTTTGATCGTCTTGATGGTGATCGCGCTGCTGCTCGTCGTGGCTGCGATCGTGTGGGGGATCGTCGCGCTCGTCCGCCGGCAGCAGTACATCGGGTCGATCCGGCAGCGTGGCTGGAGTTTCGTCAACAGCCCGACGTTCGACGCGGTGGCGCGGCTGAGCAATCCGCCGTTCGGGGTCGGGTTCGTGCGCAAACCCGACGACCAGATCACCGGGCGGACTGCGACCGGCCGGCCGTTCCAGGTGATCGAGTACAAGTCGGCGTACTGGTCGGGCTGGGTCGGCATGGTGACGTTGTCGCGGCGGCTGCCGGAGTTGTGGATCACGGGTGGCGAGACCGCTCCGAGGTACGGCGTACTCGCGCACGGCGTCGTCGCTCCGGCGCAGCTCGGGCCGGGATGGCAGGTCGGCGCGATGGATCCTGCGTTCGCGCACGAGGTGATGACCCCGGCGCTGTGCACGCAGCTGAACGCGCTGGCCGGCGGGCAACCCGGTGTGAACCTAGGCGTCGACGGTGACCAAATCGTCGTACTGAATCCGCCCCGCAAGGAGCTCGACGAGCTCGCTCCTTGGCTCGAGCAGCTCGGCGCGATCGCGGCGGCGATCGACGCGACGCCGCTCGACCACTGGATCCAGCCAGAGCCGGAGCCGCGGCTGCGGTTCTACCACCATCCGGACTGGTACTGGATCGGCGTCGACGACAACCTGTTGCAGTACACGCCGGTGCACCGCGGCGGTTACGGTCACCGCACCGACGAGGTGATCCGCGGGCGGGACGGTGACGGGCCGCCGTTCGTCGCGTTCAAGCACCACTGGAAGACCTCGCACACCGAGTCGTACACGGACAGCAACGGCAACTCGCAGACCCGGACCGTGGTCGAGAACCACTCCGAGCCGATCCTCGGCTTCCAGTTGCCGGCCCGGATGCCGCAGCTCAGCGTCGGGCCGAAGGGTTTCCGCAGCGGCATCAGCTTCGAGAGCTCGGCGTTCAACGATCGGTTCGCGGTCAGCTCGGCGGACACCAAGTTCGCGTACGACGTGATTCATCCGCGCCAGATGGAGTACCTGATGGCGACGCCGGGCGCGCCGTTCCGGATCGTGGAGGACTGGGTCTGGTTCACGCCGGGGGAGCACAGTCAGCCCGCGATCGCGTTCTGCTCGGCGTACCTGCGCGGTTTCCTGGGCTGGGTGCCGCGGTTCGTGTGGCGAAACCTCGGCCTGCCGGACACGCCGTACCCAACCCTCGAGACAACCGTCGGGTAGGGGAATGCGGTTGCCGCTCACGTGGTTGAGTTTGACCGTGTTGATTCAACGTACGGTCGTCATCTTCGGCGCCAGCGGCGACCTGAGCTCTCGGTTGCTGCTGCCCGGCCTGGGCAGTCTGCTCGCCGGCACGCGCGCCACCGCAGTGCGGATCATCGGCACCGGCCGGTCCCCGCTCGTGGCGGAGGAGTGGACGGACCGTGTCCGCACCGCGTTCGAATCCCAAGGGGTCATCGGACCGGTTGCGGCGGAGACCCTGGCAACCACGCAGTACGTCGCCGGTAACCCGACGGACGCGGCGCACCTGCGCGCGCTCCTCGAGCTCGCCGGTCCGGCGCCAGTGCTGTACTTCTCGCTGCCACCGGCCGTGACGACCGCGATCGTCGAGACGCTGCAGCGGGTCGAGCTCCCGGAGGGCACCGAGCTGGCGTTCGAGAAGCCGTTCGGCACCGACACCGCGTCGGCGGCCGCGCTGAACAAACTCGTCGGCTCGCTCGTGCCCGAGGAGAACGTGCACCGCGTCGACCACTTCCTCGGCCGCACCGCGGTCCTGAACCTGATCGGCCTGCGGTTCGCCAACCGGCTGTTCGAGCCGGTCTGGAACGCCGAGCACATCGAGAGCGTCGAGATCGTGTACGACGAGACGCTCGGCCTGGAGGGTCGCGCGCAGTACTACGACAACGCGGGCGCGCTGGTGGACATGATCCAGAGTCACTTGCTGCTCGTGCTCGCGCTGCTCGCGATGGACGCCCCGGCGACGATGGACGCGGTCGAGGTGCGGAGCGAGATGGCTCGCGCGCTGCGCAGTACGCGCCTCTTCCGCGGCTCCGGGGTCGAGGCGAGTCGGCGGGCGCGGTACACCGCTGGTATCGCGAACGGGCGCGTGGTTCCGTCGTACGCCGGTGAAACGGGTGTGGACCCGGACCGGGAGACCGAGACGCTGGCTGAGGTCACTGTCGAGGTCGGGACGAACCGTTGGGCCGGTGTGCCGTTCACGCTGCGGTCGGGCAAGGCGCTCGGTGTCGCGCGCAAGGAGATCGTGATCAGGTTCAAGCCGCTGCGGCACCTGCCGTCCGGCCTGCACGGCGGGCGCGACGGCGAGACCCTGCGGATCGGTCTGAACCCGGGGGAGCTGTCACTGTCCGTCCCGGCGCTCGGCGTCGACGGACCGTACACGATGGGTCAGGTCTTCCTGGACGCGACGCTGCCGTCGTCGTCGGTGCTCCCGTACGGCGAGGTGCTGAACGGCATCCTGCGCGGCGACCCGCTGCTGTCGGTACGCGGTGACGTGGCCGAGCGCTGCTGGGAGATCGTCGAGCCGGTGCTCGCCGCGTGGCACGCCGATGAGGTCCCGCTGGAGGAGTACGAGGCCGGGTCCGACGGGCCGTCCGACTGGCAGGCCGACCGGGAGTCCGCCGCCTAGGACCAGGGACTTTCCCTGGGGCGATGCGTGGTCCTCGCGCCGGAGGGTGAGGGCATGAGAATCATCCATTCCCGGCGACCACGCATCGTGGTCGCCGCCCTGGCCGCGGCCCTCGCCATCGGCGCCGGCGCACTGATCGCCGCGGGCGCAGCCGACGCCAGCTCCACCGCCTTCACCGCAGCCTCCGCGACCTCCTCCGCGACCTCCGATTTAGCCGGTCCGGTTGTTCTTACGGGCAATGGTGCCGTGCGGGGCGTGAGCGGCGACGGCACCTACTCGTTTCGGGGGCTGCCGTTTGCTGCGGCTCCGGTCGGCAGCCTCCGGTGGCGGGCGCCGCAGCCCGCGGCGAGTTGGCGGGGTGTGCGCGACGCATCGTCGTACGGACCGGGCTGTCCGCAGGCACCCAGCGTGGTGACGACTGGCCAACTGTCCGAGGACTGCCTCTACCTCAACGTCTCGACCCCGGCCCTGCACTCCGCCACCAAGCGACCGGTGCTCGTCTGGATCCACGGCGGCGGCCTGATCGCAGACACCGGCTCCAACTACGACGGCACGAAGCTCGCGAAGGCCGGTGCGGTTGTCGTGACGATCAACTACCGCCTCGGCGCACTGGGCTTCCTTGCCCACCCGGCGCTGGAATCGCGAGGGGCAGCCGGCAACTACGGGCTGATGGACCAGCAGGCCGCCCTCCGCTGGGTGCAGCGCAACATCGCCCAGTTCGGCGGCGACCCGCACAACGTCACGATCGCCGGTGAATCCGCAGGCGGCCTGTCCGTCCTCGCGCACGTCACCTCACGCAGCTCGAACGGCCTCTTCCAGCGCGCGATCGTAGAGAGCGGCGCCTTCGCCCTGGAGCAGGAATCGCTCGCCAAGGCCGAGACGTTCGGCAAGGAGTTCGCCACCAAGGTCGGCTGCCCGGACCAGTCAGCGGACTGCCTGCGCAAGGTCCCGGTGCAGACCCTGGTCGACAACATCTCGACGGCAACCGCCCTCATCCCGGGCGTGGTCGATGGCTCGGTGCTGAAGGAGTCGATCGGTACGGCGCTCGCCGCCGGCCGGTTCAACCACGTGACGATCCTCAACGGCAGCAACCACGACGAAGAGGCGCTCTTCACGCTCGGCGGCCGCGTCGTGAGTCGCGGGTACAACGTCCCCTATACCAGCCCCGTCACCGCGGCGAACTACGAGACCAACATCGCCACCGCACTACGGGTCTCGCCGGCACAAGCCGCAGCGATCGCCAACGAGTACCCGCTGTCGGCGTACGCCACCCCGGACAGAGCCTTCGGCACACTGGTCGGCGACGCGACGTTCGCGTGCGGTGCGGCCCAGGTGAACAAGTGGACCGCACGGCGAGTTCCGACGTACGGCTATGAGTTCAACGACGACACCGCGCCGTTCCTCTTCGCCCCTGCCGGCCTGCTCTCGGTGGCCACGCACGGCTCGGAGATGTGGTACCTGTTCGACCTCCCGAACGCTCCCTTCCCGGTCCCGCTGAACGCCGAACAGACCGCACTGGCCGACTCGATGCGCGCCGCGTGGGTCAACTTCGCGAAGACCGGCAACCCGTCGACGCCCTCGACCTACTGGCCCACGTCAGGGCACACCGGCCGGGTGCTGTCCCTGGTGCCACCGGCGCCGCAGCTGTCGACGGACTTCGCGGCGCGTCATCACTGTGCCACTTTCGCACAGAATCTTGACAAGGTTAAGTAATAGACCCAATATCCTATCCGATTCGGTTTTCTCCTGAGTTCTCTGGGAAGAGGTCACCGCCATGACCAGATCCGTTCGGAGCAGGGTGTTGCGGGCCGCGCTTGCGGGGCTCGTAGTCGCCGGGCTGCTGCCGGCAGGTTTGAGTACGTCGACAGCAGCACCAGCGCCACCTACCACCAGCGTGACCACCGCGACCTCCGCAGCCGAGCTGCCCGGGCCCGCGGGGGACAAAGCTGCGCGGCCGTACATGGGCTGGAGCAGCTACAGCATGCAGGTCTACAACCCGAACGGCGGCAGCTGGATCACGGCGGATCAGCTGATCGCCCAGTCCGACGCGATGCACGCGAAGCTGCAGCCGTACGGGTACGAGTACATCAACATCGACGCCGGCTGGAACGACGGTATCGACGCGTACGGCCGGCCGACGCCGAGCAAGAAGCTCTACCCGAACGGCCTGCAGGCGGTCATCGACCACATCCACGCCAACGGCCAGAAGGTCGGGCTCTACACGATCCCGGGCATCAGCAAGGCCGTCATCGACGCCAAGCTCCCGATCTACGGCGCCCCGGAATGTACTACTGGTGATCTTCCGGTGCTGCCGCTGCAGAAGGGTGACTACTGGGGGATCGGCTACCGCATCGACTTCTCGAAGCCGTGCGCGCAGAAGTACATCGACTCGATCGCGGACCTGTTCGGTTCGTGGGGCCTGGACTTCCTCAAGTTCGACAGCGTCACCCCGGGTTCCGGGATCAGCGACCTGTCGCTGGACGCCCGTGACGACGTGAAGGCCTGGTCGCAGGCCCTGAAGCGGCACAACATCTGGTTCGAGCTGTCCTGGGCGCTGGACATCAACTACGCCGACTACTGGAAGCAGTACGCGAACGGCTGGCGGATCGACTGGGACGTCGAGTGCTACTGCACGGGTACGGCGCTGACCGCCTGGCCGAACATCAACCGGCTGTTCCCGAAGCTCGCCGAATGGTGGCGGCACGCGGGACCGGGCGGCTGGAACGACCTCGACTCGCTCGACGTCGGCAACGGCCAGATGGACGGTATGACCAAGGACGAACGTCGTACGGCGGCAACGCTCTGGGCGGTGTCCGCGGCGCCGATGTACGTCGGTAACGACATGACCAGGCTGGACTCGTACGGCCTCGAACTGCTGACGAACCGCGAGGTGATCGCGGTCAACCAGGCCGGCCGCCCGGCGCACCCGCTGTCCATGAAGACCAACCGGCAGACGTGGTTCGCGCTGAACCCGGACAGCTCGTACACCGTTGCCTTGTTCAACCTCGGCCAGACCGACGCCGACATGACGGTGAACTTCGCCGACCTCGGCCTGAAGGGCGCCGGCAAGGTGCGTGACCTGTGGGCCCGCAAGGACCTCGGCACGTTCGCCTCCAGCTTCACCGCCAACAATGTCCCGATCCACGGCGTACGGCTGCTGAAGGTCACGCCGCAGAAGGGCGCCGCGATCAGCGTGAACGACGACGACCTCCGGGTCTCGTACGACGGCGCGTGGCAGCGCAACACCAACTACGAAGTACCTGCGGTCTCGCAGGCGCTGACCGTCGGCGTGACGGACTCGTCTGCCAAGTCTTTCGCGGCGGCCGATCTCCCGACGCGGACCGTCGAGGTCAACAACAACAGCCCGGAGATCGTCTACTCCGGCAACTGGAACTACAGCTCCGGTCGTGGTCTCGGTGACTACCAGGACGACGTGCAATGGACGGAGGGGAACGGCGACTCGTTCTCGTACAGCTTCGTCGGCACCGGGGTCGACTACGTGACCGAGACCGACCCGGGTCAAGGCGACGTCGACATCTACGTCGACGGCGAGTTCAAGCAGACCGTGAGTACGTACATGGATCCGGCGCAGGGACACAACAAACCGCAGCAGATCGTCTACAGCGTCTCGGATCTGCCGAACGGCAGCCACACGATCCGCGGCGTGAAGAAATCCGGCCAGTTCATGCTGCTCGACAAGTTGAACATCCGGCAGGAGAGCCTGCTGAACCCGGACACCGCGGCGTTCGACAAGAATGCGCCGGCCGATGTCAGCGTGCAGCTCGGACGTGACCCGGGCGAGCTGGACGGGATCGCGAAGGCCGGGCAGGACCTGGTGAAGGGCACGGACTACACGGTCGCCGGAAACGTGGTGACGATCAGCAAGTCCTACCTGGCGAATCTGCCGGTCGGGAACACGGCCCTCGACGTCCGGTTCCGCGGCGACTACCGCGACGACATCCACGCCACCAAGGCCGACGGCGCTTCGGTCAGCCTGACCTTCACCGGGACCGGCGTCGATTGGAGTACGGCGCTCGCACCGGATCAGGGCGACGCGGACGTGTATGTCGACGGCAATCTGGTACGTCGGGTGAACCTGCACAACGACACCCGGGTGACGAACCGGACGGTGTTCACCGCGACCGGGCTGAAGAACGCGCAACACGTCGTACGCATCGTCAAGGTGAACGGCGACGTACTCCGCAACGACACGATCAGATACTCCATCGCCAAGTAATACAAACCTTTCGGCGGGTGGTGGTCCTCAGAGGGCCGCCATCCGCCGTTCTGTTGTGGGGGTCACAAGCTATGACTGACTGATCAGTCAGTTACTTTGTTAGGCTTACTTCTGGGGGGATCGAGCGCGCATCCCTGTCGGATGAATGAGGTGCCGCCTATGTGGTTGAGCGATGTGACCGTTTCGCGCCGGCGCGGCCGCCGGCGGGAAGACTCCCGGCTTGCCGACCATGTCGATCGGCTGGGCGAGGAGCACCCGCCGATCCCGCTCGGCAGCGTCGACTACTCGATGAAGAAGCCCAGCCTGCTGGCCGAGCGGTTCGGTCCGGTGCTGGCCTACATGACCCGGGTCGAGCTCGAGGTCGAGCGCAACGTGCTCGAACTGAACATCCTGCTGCCGGACCCGCCCGAGGTCGACCGGCACTTCTACGCCGACGTGTGGATGCCGCAGGAGACACGCCACGGGCAGATTCTCGACAAGCTGCAGAACCTGATCGGCGTCGACCCGCACGAACCGAACCTCGCGGACGTCTCGTTCAGCCTCAAGTTCCTCGGGGCGCTCGGCCGGATGCCCGGCGTGCAGGACGTCAGCCGGATGCTCTACTACCTGACCGGGCTGGCCACCGAGCGATCCGCAGTGATTGCCTACAACAAGTTTCATGCCGGGCTGGTCGGGCTGGGCGAGCGGGCCATCGCCGCCACGGTGATCGCACCGATCCGCCGCCAGGAGCCTGGGCACTTCGCGTACTACCAAATGGCCGCGCAGCAGCTCTGGGATCAGTTGTCGGGATGGCAGAAGTGGCTGACGCGCGGGCTGCGAAAGCGTACGTTCGAAGTGGTCGGTGCCTACAACAAGCGTCAGGTGGCCGAGTTCGGGGACGTGATGGAGGCGCTGAAGATGAGCGACGGCGGCGAGGCGGAACTGCGCGAGTACGCGCGGCAGGTCGGACGGGCCGAGCACGAACTGATGTGGGCGCACCGGCAGGGTATGCGGGTGCCGGACTATGTCTTCAAGTCCCTGAAGCGAGCCGCCGTGCTCGCAGCCGAACGGAAAGGTGAAATCTGGCCTGCCGCCCAACCGGCAGGCTCATGACTGCTCCGGCGCACACGCGCCACGCCACGCGACCGTCCAAACGGCAGCTCATCATCGAGACCGCCGAGCGGCTGTTCGCCGAGCACGGGTACGACGCCACCTCGACGGCCCGGATCGCGACCGAGGCCGGCGTACCGTCGGGGCTGGTGTTCTACCACTTCGCGACCAAGCTGGACCTGCTGCTCGCAGTGGTGCAGGAGCGCCCGGCGCCCAGTGAGGTACTGCGGTCTGCGGCGCGCGGCCGGACGGTACGGCGACGGTTGCGCGCGATCGTCGCGACGATGGTCGAGGAACTGGAGCATGACCGCGCGGCCCGGATCATCGTGTTCCGCGAGGCGCAGGGCCGGCCGGAGATCGCCTCCCGGGCGGCTGAGTTGTTCGCGGAGGCGACCGAGACCGTGGCCTGCGTACTGGCCGGTGCCGACGACGTGGTGGCGGATCAAGCCCGGGTGCAGGCGGCCGCGGAACTCGTGGTCAGCCGGGTGTTCCTCGACACGGTCGCGCTCGGGCAGGCTGAGACGGCGACCAACCGGCATGCCGCGATGATCGACCTGATCGCGGAGTCACTGACGGACGGCGTGCGCGCCGCGGACTGAACGCGCACGCCTCCTCGTCGGTCTAGGCCCAGGGGTCGAAGGGGATGCCGGACGGCTTGGACGCGTTCAGCAGGTTGCGGAACCGGTCGTCCTTGTCGGTGATCTTGATCGTCGCGGAC
Source organism: Kribbella sp. C-35 (assembly GCF_046549195.1). Lineage (NCBI taxonomy): Bacteria > Bacillati > Actinomycetota > Actinomycetes > Propionibacteriales > Kribbellaceae > Kribbella > Kribbella sp. C-35. The sequence continues at coordinate 300,680 of NZ_JAJPWG010000005.1, read as the reverse complement.
CCGAAGTCCGCGTTCATGAGGGTGTCGCGCAGCGACGTACTGGGGTAGCCGTTCCAGCCGACCAGCGGCGGGTACCGCCAGTTGTGGTAGTGGTTCTCCGGCGGTTCGTCGTTGCTGTTGGCGAGCCGGAAGAAGTGCGTGCTCGCGCCGTCCTTGTGGTAGACGACCTTCGGGTGCGAGCCGTCGAACCGCACCTGCGAGCGGGTGTACGTGACCTGACTGGAGTGCTGCGTCGTGGTCACGTAGTCGATCTGGTTGGTCGACTGGTTCACCCAGGAGATCACGTGCTCCCAGTCGTGCCGGTGGCCGCCGAGGCTGCTGCCGGGGAGCGCCTGGTCCTTCTCGAAGTAGCTGGCGTACACGATCGCGCACCAGCCGTTGTTGCACTTCTCGCGGGAGTAGGTCTGGGAGTTGTCGAGGTCGGACTGGTCACGGCAGTTGCCGTTCACGGCGCCGGTCGGGTTGAGGCCGGGGTTGAGTGTGCCGTCCGCTCCGATGGCGGGAGTGGCGTAGCAGCCGTCGGTGTCGTAGTCGTACGCCGGCGAGAAGGACTGCTCGTACCCGTCGGCGTTCTGCGGCAGGCTCGGCGGCGGAGCGGCGTACGCCATCGCGGCCGAGGTCACCATCAGGGCGGCGGTTCCGAGGACGACACCGAGCGTCCGGCGGAAGGATCGTGGTCGAGGAGGCGGGGCGGAGTCCTGCATCGATCGCTCCTTACTACAGGTCTTACTTCAGGGCGGAAAGGAACGATCCGAGGATGCCAGGGCGGGACCACTTCCGCCTATACCTCACGTGACTACTGGTTGACGGTCCGTCAACGAAGGAAATCGATACGTGCCAGGCTCGATTCCGGTGGTGCAGAGTGTTACCTGGCACCTGCCGCGGTGGGGGAGACCGTGAGGAACGGCCGGTGTCGTGGGGAGGAAGCACATGCCTGCTGAGGAACAGGCGGAGCTCCGGTATCCGCCGCCTGCGCTGCCGGACGGATCGATGCCGACGTACGGCGATCACCCGCTGCCAGGTACCGCCGACGACGAGTCACCGCTGTCGGGCCCGTTCGGGTGGGGACCCGACCTCGACCGACTCGACCAGTTCGCTCGCACCGAGCACCACCCGTCATCCGCCGAGAGCCCGTTGCTGATCGTTGCCTTGATCATCGTTTGCGGTGTCGTCGTGTCGGTCCTGATCGCAGCCCTCGCCGCGAACGTGTGAACCGCTAGCTGCCGGCGGTACCTGGTTGGTGTGGGGTGTCGCGGGTGCTGAGGATTGTGAAGCCGACGATCGCGACGGCGGTGAGGCAGGCGGGGATGAAGAAGACGTGCGGCAGGCCGATCGCGGCCACGCCGATACCGCCGATGGTGCCGCCGATCGCCGAGCCGAGCGGGATCGCGCCCAGGAAGATGCCGGACGCGATCCCGACACCTTCGGGGTAGAGCCGTTGGGCGATCGAGACGCCGAGCGCGCCGACGCACGCCCACAACCCGGCCGTCAGCGCCTGGCCGACGAACAGTCCGACGACCGACGTACTGAGTGCGTAGGCGAGGTTGCCGGCCATGCCGAGTACGGCGCCGGCGGTCATCGCGCGGATCGCGCCGAACCGGTCGGCCAGTCGTGCCACCACCGGGAGCAGGAGCAACTCGAGAAGCGGCTGGATGCCGATGACGACGCCGCGCAGCGAGTCCGAGACGTGCAGCTGCTCGGCCATGTAGATCGGCAGGTACCCGAACTTGATCGTGTCGCCGGTCATCGCCAGCACGCACACCGCGGTGAAGATGAGCAACGGCATCATGTGGTCGATCCGGCGGCGCTCGGACGGTACGCCGCGCGGATCGTCGTACCGCTCGACGCGTTGCAGGCCGAGCGGAATGATCGCGGCGACCACGCAGACGGCTGTTGCCACCAGCAACGCACGGAGCCCGAAGGCGCCGCCGAACCAGCTGCCGAGCACCGGGCCGAGGATCCAGCCCGTGGTGAAGGCCATCCGGACGGTCGCGACGACGCGGTTCTCGGCCCGGGTCGGATGCCGGCTCAGCTCGTCACGGCAGGCCGCGAACAGCTGCGCCATCGATCCGCCGGCCACGCTCAACGCCAGCGCGCTGATCACGAACGGCATCCAGACCTCGGTCGCCGCCGCCATCGCGAGCCAGCCGGCCGCGCCGACGACCGAGCAGATCCGGAACCACAGGAGCCGGTCCTGGGTCCGGTCCGACCAACGCCCGACCAGGAACCCGGCGATCGGTGCGGCCAGGTTCGTCACGTAGTACAGGCCGGCGACGGGCAGCGGGGTGTGGAGGTCCCGCACCAGGAACAGCGTCAGCTGCGGGGTCGCCGCCGAGAGACCGACACCGGCGATCAGCAACGAGAGGAAGGCCGAACGGTAGAACTTGGACCGGAGCACAATGCCCAGCGCGGACTCCGACCGGTCCAGCATCCACCCCTCCACGGAAACGCCTACCGACCAACGATAGGCGCACTCGCCGAGATCGACCGCCTCGTGTCACCCCTCGAACAGTTCTTGCCGGGCTGGATAGGGTCGGGACATGGAACTGCGCGCGCTGCCAGCCGCCGCGTCGTGGACGCACAGCGGGGCCCGGGTGGGATTCGAGGTGCTGTTCTCCGGCGACGGCCGGTTGCGCGGCCGTACGTCGGCCCGCGAGGGAGAAGCGATCTGGTACGTCGGGTACGAGATCGCCGTCGGCGCGGACTGGTCGACCGAGTCCGTGAACGCGGTGAACTCGACGATCTCCGGTGATCACGAGGTGGCGTTGACACGTTCCCCGGACGATCGCTGGACCGTGAACGGTGTAGCTCGGCCGGATCTCGACGGGTGCCGGGACGTGGACTTCGAGTCCTCGGCGGTCACCAACACTCTGCCGGTGCACCGGCTCCCGTTCGTTCCCGGTACGGCGGTCGACGTGCCGGCCGCCTTCGTACAGGCTGACGATCTGACCGTGGTGCGTCTCGAGCAGCGCTACACGCTCACGAGCTCCGACGAGCGGGGGCACGTGTTCCATTACGAGTCCGCGACGTTCGACTTCGAGTGTGAGCTGACGTTCGACGCTTCGGGACTGGTGCTGGATTACCCGGGGATCGCGGTCCGCGATCGTTGATGTCTGTCAGCTCCAGATCGCCTGGCTGACGGCTGCGCCGAGGAACACGCTGCCCAGACCTGCCACAATGCTCGCGGTGACGTTGGCGACGGCGAGGAAACGCGCTCGGTCCTCGTAGAGCCGGATCGTCTCGTACGAGAACGTCGAGTACGTCGTGAGCGCGCCGCAGAACCCGGTGCCGACGAGGAGCTGGATGTCGTGCGGGAGAGCGGAGGACGCGCCGACCAGGAAACCCAGGATCAGCGAGCCCACGACGTTCACGCTGAACGTGCCCCACGGGAACAGCGAGTCGTGCCGGGCCTGGACGGCGCGATCGGCGATGTACCGTAGCGGCGCCCCGATCAGGCCGCCGGCGATCACGAGCAACAGCCGGGTCATCGCGTTCTCCAGGTGATCAGCGCGCGCGTCGCGCTCACGGTGGCCCGGACCGCTAGCAACGCGCCGACGATGGTGGTGGCGAGGTAGAGCAACGCGATCCCGGCGTTCCGCCCGGTGACGAGCTGCTGGATGTCGACGGCGTACGTCGAGAACGTGGTGAACCCGCCGAGCACTCCGGTGCCGAGAAACGGGCGGAGCAGCCGTTGCCGGGTGAGAACGTCCGTGACCAGCACCATCAAGATCCCGATCAGGCCGCAACCGACCACGTTGATGACCAGCGTGCTCACCGGGAAACCGCCCGGCGGGGTGGGCCAGCCGAGCCCGACCAGGTACCTCGCGGTGGCGCCGATCGCACCGCCGACGGCGATCGCGCCGAGGACCACCGGGTCATGCGCACGCTGGGCTCGGCCGTCGATCCGCAGGTCGACGTCCGAGTCGACTGGACCCTTGGGCAAAGGGTTCACGGGCTTCGCGGTGCCGGTGGGCTCGATCGGCTCGACGGGGTGGTGCTCCACGGACAGGCCTCCTACCTGGTAACGGCCTCGCGGCGTGGCGCCGCGAGGTTCCTCAGGTAGGGACTGTTGGCCGCCGAAGGCGACAGTTGGATCCGGCGAGCCCCACCGCCGGTCAAACTCCGATCAGCATAACGGGTCGCCGTCGGCGGCCGACTCAGTGGTCCACGGGCGGCGTACCCCAAGCCGAGGGTGCCGCACCCATCTCAACGGTGACCCGCCCGCCGCGCGTCACGAACGACTCCGGCAACCAGGACTCGCCCCGCGCCCGCCCGTTCAGCGACAACCCTTGGACGTACTGATTCGCGTCCGACGTTTCCGGCGCTTCGACAGTCAGCCGAACTCCGTTGCTCCGGCGTAGCTCGACCTTGGGAAACAGCGGGCTACCGACCAGCAACTCGGCCCGTCCCTGCGTCTGCGGGAAGAGCCCGATCGCCGCGAAGACATACCAAGCCGAGAGCGTCCCGAGATCATCGTTTCCCGGCAGCCCGGACGGTCCGGTCCCGTAGACGGTGTCGACGATCTCCCGCGTGGTCGCCTGCGTCTTCCACGGCGCACCGAGACCGTTGTAGAGCCATGGCGTGTGCAGACCCGGCTCATTCGTCGGGTCGTACCGCACCGGGCTGCCGCCCTTCACCGCCCAGTTCCCGTTCGTGTCGTGGAAGAACGCATCGAGCCGCTGCACCGCGGTCGTCGGCCCGCCCATCAAGGTAGCGAGACCAGACACATCCTGCGGCACCATCCAGGTGTACGTCGACGTCGTACCCTGCGCGAACCCGACATCCGTCGACGGGCTGAACCCGTCCTGCCATGTGCCGTCGGCCTTCCGCGCTCGCTGGTACCCGACCGCCGGGTCGAAGGTGTTCTTCCACCAGTTGCCCCGGTCCTTCAGATCCGCCACGTCCGCGCCGAGCCGGGCGCCCCACTGAGCGAGCGAGAAATCCGCGAGAGCGTTCTCCAGCGTTTCCGCGGCGCCGCCCCAGCAGTGGCACGCGTCCTGCGGCGCGTAGTGCTTGGCGAGGTACGTGTTCAGCGCCGGCCGCTGTCCGGTGCACTGCCCTGGGCAGCCACCGTCGTTCTCCGCGTCCGCGTTCTGCACCCGGGCCTGGTGCACCAGCGAGTCGAAGGCGCCGCGGACGTCGAAGTTCGCGGCGCCCATCGCGACGAACGTCGCGAGCGTCGGCGCGGCCGGGTCGCCGGTCATCACGTGCGTAGCACCGTTGTTGTGCAGCCAGCGGTCCCAGATCCCCTTGTTCTGCTGAGCGAACTGGTACATCGACTGCGCGTAGTCACCCGCGACATCGGGCTTGAGCAGCGCGAGCAACTGGATGTGAGCCCGGTACTGGTCCCACCCGGAGAACGTCCCGTACTGCGCTCGCTGCCCGCGCGCGAGCCGGTGGATCTTCAGGTCCGAACCGAGGTAGCGGCCGTCGACGTCGTTGAAGATGTTCGGCTGCAGGAGCGTGTGGTAGAGCGCGGTGTAGAACGTGGTCCGCTGCGCGTCGGTGCCGCCGGTGATGCGGATCGCGTTCAGTTCGCGTCGCCAGTCGGCGTACCCGTCGGCGGCGACCTTGTCGGTGGTGGCGTTCGGCCTGAGCTCGGCGCGCAGGTTCTGCTCGGCGCCGGCCAGACTGACGTAGGAGATCCCGAGCCGCATCCGTACTTCGGAGCCCGGTGCGAACGTGACGTACCCGCCGGAGCCGCGTCCGGCCCGGTCCGCTCCGGTCGCGTAGCCCTCGCCACCGGTCGTGTGCGTGCTGCCCGCGGCCAGCGTGCTGTCCTTCCAGGTGCCGTTGGCAACGATCGGCTGGTCGAAGGACGCGGTGAAGTACAGCCGGTAGTAGGTCTTGCGGTTGTTCACGCCGCCGTTCGCGCGGCGTCCGCAGAACGCTCCGGTCAGTACCGACCCGGTGACCTTGCGGTGGTTCGGGTCGATGGTGATGTCGGCGTCCTCGCTGCCGTTCAGCGAGTTCGACGTACGGAACAGCAGGTTCGCGGCCTGATCGGCCGGGAAGGTGAACTCGCCGACGCCCGCGCGGGTGGTCACGGCGAGGTCGGTCTTCACACCGGAGTCGAGCGTCACGGTGTAACGGCCGGGGAGCGCTCGCTCGTTCTCGTGCCGGAAGTTCGTCGCGTACTTCGCGTCGGTCGTGTCGGCGGTCGGCGAGGAGTCGACCGTACCGACGTACGGCATGATCGGGATGTCGCCCGCGGCGCCCGGGTTGCAGCCCGCGCCGCTGAGGTGGGTCAGGCTGAAGCCGCGGACGCGCGTGACGTCGTACTGGTAACCGTTCGCGGCGCCCGTGCTGGTCTGGTCGCCGCGGGTACTGGTCGGGCTCCACGAGATCATCCCGAACGGCCGCACCGCCCCCGGCCAGGTCGTCCCGTCCCGCGCCGACCCGACCAACGGATCGACGTACACCGCGGGATCGAACGCTGCCTGATCGAACGCTGCCTGATCGAACGCGGCCGGATCGGACGCGGCCTGTGCAGGAACTGCGGGGACGAGCAGAGCAATCGCAACACCAACAGCCACCAAGCGCATGCGACAACCTTCCGTGGGCGGAGGTGCCCCACGGTAGGCGAGGTCGGTGGCCGTCGGCTGAACAACCGCCAACTGAAAAGGTACGCCGTCCTCCAACTGCTGTCGGAGGACGGCGTACCGGTATTGCGTAGGCCCTAGCCGCCGTTGAGGACGTCGTTCTTCGGGGCGATGCGGAAGTACTGCGGGTCGGAGAAGGTCAGCGGGACCTTGCCCAGACTCTTGATGGCGGTGCTGGTTCCGTTGGCGTGACCAACGGCGTACAGGTAACCGGACTTGGTTTCCTTGTCGATGCCGAGCAGCAGCGTGCCGCTCGCGCCGCACTTGGTCGCGATCAGCTGCTCGAAGCCCTGCCAGGTCGAGCCGCGGACGACTCGGCTGGTCGGACCGGAGTTCGCCTTGGTCGGCCAGGTGACCGTGACCAGCGAGCCGCCCCGGGTGTTCGCGAGGAAGGTCTCCGAGGTCGCGGTGCGGCCGATCAGCGCGATGCCCTTGACCGTGCTGAGCCCGCCGGCGCCGGCAGTGATGCGCCAGCCCTTGCCGTCGGAGATCCAGCGCTGCGTGGTGCCGTCGGCGCGCTGACCGTAGAGCAGGGTGCGAGCCGGGCTCCCGGCGTACACCGACTGCTCGATCCAGCGGTAGTCGGACCAGCCCGCGCCGATCCGGAGGTTGTTGTGCGGGTAGTGCGGGTCGAGCTGGCTCTGGCCGTCGACGACGAACGAGCTCGAGTAGAGCGCGCCGCCCATCACGGTGAGCCCGGACCGCGACTCGCCGCTGGTGCCGACCGGCGTGCCGGTGAACGTGCTGATCTTCTGGACCTGGTTCGCCGGGAACACCCCGGCCGTCCCACGGACCCCGCCGATGGTGATCGGCGCGGTGGCGTTGACCATCCGGCTGGTGAACGCGCCGGTCGACGTCACCGACCCGAGCCGCAGCGCGCACGCCGCGGTCGTTGCCGTCGTGCTGCCCGACGTGGACTGTGCAGCCTGGGCCGACGGCGCCATGGCCGCCCCGAGGCCCAGCGCGAGCACGCCGGCCGAGGCCAGACCTACGGTCTTACGAAACATCTTGATCGTCCTCCCCTTCACGCGGAGGCACCCCAGCCTCCGTCGTACCGCATTGGAGTCCGGCCGCCGCCGAAAAGTTGCCGGTCGTGTTGGAGCAAATTTCCGGCCGCTCGCGGAGCTAAGGTTGGCGCTGACCGGGGACGGGAAGGGGCGTATGTCGAAGCCGAAGGTGCTCGCGGCCGGACCGGCGCTGATCCGGGCCGCCACCGCCGTGACGGAGGTGTACGAGCGGATCAGCTCGGACCTTGGGCTGACCATGCAGCAGGCGCGGTTGCTGTTCATCCTGCACCGGCAGCCGACGAACATGCTCGGCCTCGGGTCGGCGCTGCGGCTGACGAAGTCGACGATGACCGGAGTGGTCGCCCGGATGGAGTCGGCGGGGCTGGTCGTGCGGGTGCCCGACGCCGCTGACCGGCGGAACTTCGTGGTCACGCCGACGGAGCACGGCGCCGAGGTCGCGGAGGAGTTCGAGCGCCGGCTGCGGACCGAGGTACGGCGCATGCTGCAGGTGCTCGACCCGGCCGAGCGGGAGACGCTGGGCGTGCTCCTGACGGCCGTCATCGCGGGCCACGAGGACGCCTGACAGTACGAGTTTCGGACTGATTTCGCCGAAGGGCTGGTCTTCGGCGGGGGTGTCGGCTATCTTTCAATTAGTACGAGATGCGTACCGATAACGGAGGTGCCCGATGGCGTCGGTCAACGTGCAGCATCCTGTGGCGATCGGTCGCCGCCGGCTCACCGTCCTGGCAGCGGCCGCAGTGGTCGCTGTCGCGCTCAACTATCTGGTCGCGCTCGGAGCCGTCGCGCTCGGCGCGGACGAGTCGTTCCGGCCGCTGACCGCGCCGGTCTTCATCCCGTTCACACTAATCGGTCTCGCCGCCGGGTTCGCCGGGTGGAGGACCGTCGTACGCCGCTCTGCGCGACCAGCAGCTGCTCTGCGCGTCCTGGTTCCCGTTGTCCTCGTGCTGTCGATGATTCCGGACCTGTTGCTCCTGGCCACCAAGTTCATCCCGGACACCTCGGGGACCGCGGTCGCGGGCCTGATGTTCATGCATGTGGTCGTGACCGCGGTCGCTGTACCTGCCTATCGGGTGGCCGGCCCGAAAATGTAAGGGCTATGTGACTTCCGCGACAGCGCCTGGAGGGCTCGGTCGCCCGTGCTTGCTGGTAGACACGGGCGTGAGGACGTGTCGCCGACAGGGAAGCGGATGCGATGGTCATGGCGTGGCGGTTCGGTGCCGTTGACGTCGATGCCGTCATGTCGGTACTCCGTGACGCGGAAACCTTCGCGGACTGGATGGTCGCCGTACCTCCGGAGCTTCGCGCGGGTCTGAACTGGCCGCAGATAGGAAGCGTCATCCTGCGCGACGACGGCCGCGAGCCACGCGCCCGGCACGCCCACAACCGGCAGTTGCTGGTCGCGGTCGTCGAGCGCTGGCGGCCCGACAGCGAACTCGTCGTACGACTGCGCAGCGGACTGGGCGGTTGGGTCGAAGTGGCGGTCAAGGTGCAACCGCGCCCCGGCGGTTCGCTGATCGAGGTCCGCTCCGAACCGCTCACCGCCACCGCCCGCCTGCGCTACACCGGCACGTCCCGCGGCCGCGCCGAAGAACGCTGCGCCCAGGTCGCCGAGAACCTGATCGCCTTGGCCACCGTCGACGAACCCGACGACTAGACCGGCTTCAGGACGATCCGTCCGAAGACCTCGCCGTCCTGCATCTTCTGATGCGCGAGTGCGGCGTCGTCCAGCGGCAGTTCCGCATGGATCACCAGCGGCAGTTGACCGTCTGCCGCGGCGGCGAACTGCTCGGCTCTGACGGTACGACGTTCCGCCAGCTGGACCGTGTCCGCACTGAAGGTCGCGAACGTCAGCGACTTGCGGAAGTTGGCCATCAACGCCGTCCCCAGGTCAGCCGGTGGTGGGCCGGCGATCGCGCCGACAGCGACGAGCCGGCCGTTCGGGCGTAGCTTCTCGAGGAACGTCGGCAGTTCCGGACCGGCGACGACGTCGATGATCACGTCGTACGCCGGGGGAGCGGTGGAGTCACCCGCGCCGGATCGGTCCAGGACGTGCGTCGCGCCGACCTCGCGCAACAGTTCGCCGCGTGCCGCCGACGAGGTGGTGACCGCGACCGCCGATGCACCGCCCTGCGCGGCGAGGTGGACCGCAAGGATGCCGATGCTTCCGGCAGCGCCACGCACCAGAACTGACTCGCCTGGGCTGAAGCGGGCGTGCTGCAAACCGAAGTGCGCCACCACGCCGGAGCTCCCGAGGGTTACCGAGCCCGCTGCGGATAGGCCGGCCGGCAACGGTACGACGTCCTCGACCGCAGCGATCGCCTGCTCGGCGTACCCGCCACCGAGACCCGTGAACGCCCAGACGCGCTGGCCGATCCAGGAACTGTCCGTGTCGTGGCCGACGGCAATCACCGTTCCGGCGACCTCCGATCCCGGCACGAGACCTTCGCGGAATCCCCACGCGGCAAGGGAACCGCTGCGGATCAGTACGTCGACACCTCCGACGCCGATCGCCTCGACCTCGATCAGCACCTCACCTGCACTTGGCTCGGGCGTCGGAACGTCGACGACGCTCAGCCCGTCGGGTCCGCCGAACGCCTTGATCACTACTGCCTTCACTTGCTGTCTCCTCTCGACTGCTCCGAGCCTAAGTGGACGCACCCGTCCGGTTGGCTAGAGTGAGAGGAGTGACGGATCAATTGCCTCAGAAACTGCGCGCCGACGCGGAGGACAACCGCGAGCGGATCCTGGCCTCGGCCCGGGCGCTGTTCGCGAGTGAGGGTCTGGCCGTGCCGATGCGCGAGATCGCCCGGCATGCGGGCGTCGGTCCGGCGACGTTGTATCGCCGCTATCCGACCAAGCAGGCGTTGGCCACCGCTGCCTTCGCCGAGCAGGTCCGTGCTTGCGAGGCGATTGTCGAAGAGGGGCTTGCGGCAACGGATCCGTGGCAGGGGTTCTGTTTGGTGATCGAGCGGATCTGTGAGCTGCACGTCCGCAATCGAGGGTTCACGGATGCGTTCCTGGCGACGTACCCCGATGCGGTCGACAGTTCGGCGAGCCGCGAGCTCACGTTGAAGTCCGTGGCTACTTTGGCTCGGCGGGCGAAGGCGCGGGGGCAGCTGCGGCGGGACTTCGAGTTGAGTGATCTCGTGATCATGCTCACCGCGCACCGGGGTCTGCAGGCGTCGACGCCGGCCCGGCGGGTCGCTGCGTCACGGCGGTTCGCGGCGCTCACTGTGCAGGCCTTCAGTGCTTGAAATGCCTGAAGCGGCCGTGGGAGATCCCACGACCGCCTCAGTGTGAAGGCGTCCGATCAGCCCTGGTTGTCAGGGATGTCGTCGTTCTGCCCGTCCAGGCCGTCGAGCTGGTCCTTCGCGACGCCGACACCCTGGTCGATCTTGTCGCCGTACTGGCCGCCGGTCTTCTCGTCGACGAAGTCGCCGGCCTTGTCCAGACCGTCGGCGACCTTGTCACCGTGACCGTCGACCAGGTCGGCCGCCTTGTCCTTCAGGCCCTCGGCAGCGTCCTTGATGTTGTCGAATACGCCCATGTGCGTGCTCCCCGATCAGTTTCCATAGTTGCTGTTGTCGTTGCTGTCGCCGTCGTTCGAGGAGCCGTAGCCACCCTCCGACGAACGCTCATCGCCGTCACCGGACCCGTAGCTGCTGCCCGACTCCTCGCGCCGCCCTTTCCTACCGGAACGTAGGATGCGGCGCAAGGACTCCGTCGCGTGTTTCGTGTGCCTTCACGAACCGGTCACTCGATGATCCGGCGCAGCCGATTCGTCGCGCGGAACTGGAGTTGTTTGACGGCTCCGTCGGTGCGGTCCATCGCGGCAGCGGTCTCGCTGATCGACAGTCCCGCGAAGAACCGCAGGAGCAAGCACTCGCGCTGGTCGTCCGGCAGCAATGAGAGCGCGCCGCGCAGCGCCGCCTCGCTCACCGATGCCAGTGCGGCCTGCTCGGGTCCCATGGAATCGTCGACCTGCGGGTCGACTTCGTCGGTGACGATCGCCAGCCGGCTCCAGCCGGAGCGGTGATGGTCGATCACCACGTTCCGGGCGATGGTGACCAGCCAGGCCGCGAAGTTCAGGTGCGCCCGCGGCCGGCGGGCGATCGCGCGGAACGCCCGCAGGAACGTCTCGCTGGTCAGATCCTCGGCCGCGCTGCGGGACGAGGTCTTGCTGTAGGTGTACCGGTAGATCGACGGCAGGTACCGATCGTAGAGCCGGCCGAAGGCGGCTCCGTCACCTGCTTGCGCGAGCCGGATCAGTTCGTCCTCGTCGTCGAGATCGCCGGAAACTGCGACAGATGCGGCGGTGTGTGTGGACATGTGTCGGTTACGCACCGCCCGGTGCGAAGTTGTTGATGGCCATGCGCTTCCTAAGCCCCGTTCTCAGTCAGCTACGCGGTGAACATCACGAAAAGGTTACCGAAAGTCGCCCACCGTGTCACCACCTATCCGCAGAGTGCCTGAAAACTCAGTAGCTGCACTAAGCAATGATTGTGGGAGTCATGGAAGAAGTTCACCTGCGGCCGGCCACCGCCGCCGACGACGAGTTCTTGTACGACCTGCACCGCCGCACCCTGGGCGACGTCATCGAGGCGACCTGGGGTCCGTGGGACGACGCCGTACAACGGGAGTTCCACCGGAAGTGGTTCGTGCCGGAGACCGTCGAGATCGTCCTGGTCGGAGATCGGCCGGCCGGAATGGTGCAGGCGGCAATGATCGATGCCACGACGTACTACATCTCCCGGATCGAGATCGCACCCGAGGTGCAGGGCGGCGGGGTCGGTACGACGTTGTTGCGCGGTCTCCTCGATCGTGCTCGCGCGTCGGGTGCGAACGCCGTCGAGTTGCATGTGCTGCAACTGAATCGTGCACGCCAACTGTACGAACGTCTTGGATTTCAGGTCGTCGACGTGGATCCGCCCAAGCTCCGGATGCGCCTGGCGCTGTAAGGCCGGAAGCTGCAGGGTCCGTGGTCGGGTGTTGGCGGGCGGTGCAAGATGGGCGCATGGATCTGTCTCTCGCCACGTCGTACGACGCCTCCCCGGAGGAAGTGTTTGCGATGATCACCGACGTCACGTTCCAGGAGCAGGTGTTCGAGCGGCTGCAGGCGCAGTCGTACGACGTGATGGTGGGCGATGACGGTGACGACCTCGCGGTCCAGCTGCACTGGCAGACGCAGGTTTCGGATGTACCGGTCGTGGCGCGCAGGTTCGTCGGGAACACGCTGGAACTGGAGCAGTCCAAGGTCTGGCATCGCCCCGACGTCGACGGTGCGCGGCACGCCGATGTCGGCGGAGCACTGACCGGTGTGCCGGTGAAGCTGATGGGTACGACACGGATCGTTCCGGACGGACGCGGGACCACACAGGCCTTCGATCTGCACGTGATCGCGTCCGTCCCGGTCGTCGGCACCCGCCTGGAACTCCTGGTCGCCGAGGCGGTGCGGGTCCGGCTCGAGAAGAAGTTCGAGGTCGCCTGGTCCTGGCTGTCCGGCTCACTCTGACTAGCCGGGCCAGTTCCAGGTGGTGATTGCTGTGCGCATCAACTGGGCGGCGGTGGTCAGGTTGGCGTCGGCGCTCCAGAGCAGGGAGAGAGTACGGCGGCACTCGGGGTGGTCGACCGGGATGGCGGCGACGGGGTAGCTGGGGATCGAGCGGCGGGCGAAGTCGGGGTTGAAGCCGATGCCGAGACCCGCGCGGATGAGCTCCTGGATGGCCGCGGCCTCGTCGCTCTCGCAGACGATCCGCGGTGTCACGCCGGTGTCGGCGAACAGCCGGTCGAGAAGCCGGCGTTGCCAGTGGCCTTTGCTCGCGATGACGAACGGTTCGTCGACGAGGTCCTCGACCGTCACCGACGTACGGCTCGCCAGCGGATGGTCGAGGTGCGTCACGACGCGGACGGCTTCGTCGAGCAGAACGGCTGATTCGAGGCCGGCGCTCGGGATCGGCTGGGACGCGACGCAGAGGTCGATGTCCTGGGCGCGTAGCCGTCGCGGCATCTCGTCGGCCGACATCTGCTGGAGCTCGATCTCGATGGCCGGGTGGTCGCGTTTGAAGCCGGCGACCGATTCGGTGAGGGCGAGGAACGTCTCGGCCGCGAGTCGCACGCTGCCGGAACCCTGCTCGGTCGCCTCGGTGACGGCGCGTCGACCGGCATCGAGCTCGCCGAGCGCGCGTTCGACGTACCCGCGGAACAGGACGCCGGCCGGGTTCAGGCGGAGGCGGGAGGCGCGGTCGAACAGCGGCGTACCGAGTTCGCTCTCCAGACGGGCGATCGTGCGGCTCAGCGAGGGCTGGGCGACGTGGAGTTCGTCGGCGGCGCGGCTCAGGTGTTCGAGGCGGGCGACGACGACGAACTGGCGGAGCATGGTCAGGTCCATCATGACCTTTCCGTCATAACGAGATAGCGATATTGGTCTTGGACTCTCATAACTGCTGAATCATAGTGTCGCCGCATGGTCAGTGGTTGGGTGTTGCGGGGCGTCGTCAGTGCGCACCTGGTAGCGGTGTTCGGTCAGCCGGTGTTCGCCGGGGTTTATCTCAGTGGCGACTTCGACGGGTTGCGCATGCATGCGGTGGGGGCGGACATCGTCACCTCGCTTGGGTATCTGCAGGTGATCGCAGCGGTGGTGGTGTGGGTGCGGCTCCGGCAGGTCTGGCCGTTCGTCGCGTCGCTGGGCGTGGTGGCGGCCGAGACGGTGCAGTACTTCGCGGGGCAGGACGGGGCGCTGTGGTTGCACCTGCCGTTGGGGGTGATGACGGTTGCGGCTGTGGTCGTGCTGTTCATCGCGGTGTGGCGGCAGCCCGTCGTACGGCGGGAGGTCGAGCATGCGTGACCGGATGAGCCGGCGTCAGGTGCTGGGCCTCGGCGGAGCACTCGGCCTGGTCGCGGCTGGTGGCTTGTCGACCGCAGCCGCCTTGTCGCGGCGCCCGGCATCGACGGGCGCCGAGCTGCGCAGCGCCGTACCGTTGCCGCCGGCGTTCCAGGTGCCGCTGCCGATGCCTCCTGTCCTGTCCGGTGCGGATCGCTACGAGATCGTGCAGAAGGAAGTCACGGCCGAGATCCTGCCTGGCGTGCCGACCCGGTTGTGGACGTACGGCGGGACGTTCCCCGGACCGACGATCGAGTCACGCCGGGGGCACGCGATCACGGTTGCCCACCGCAACGAGTTGCCGGTGCCCACCGTCGTACACCTGCACGGCGGGCGAACCCCGGCGACGTCGGACGGGTACCCGACCGATCTCGTGCTGCCCGCCGGGTGGGGCCACATGAGTCAGATGGGTCACGGAATGCACGATCCGTTGGCGGTGACGAGCGAAGTCACGCGGGAGTACGCGTTCCCGTTGGATCAGCGGCCGACGTTGCTCTGGTATCACGATCACCGGATGGACTTCACCGCGCCGGCGATCTGGCGGGGCCTGGCCGGGATGCACCTCGTCCGCGACGACGCCGAGGAATCGCTCGGCCTGCCGTCGGGGCCGCGCGAGCTGCCGCTCATGATCGCGGACCGGGCGTTCGCTGCCGACGGGTCGTTGGCCTATCCATCGATCGATCCGGAGTTGATGACGCAGCCCGGTGTCGAGGAGCCTTATCTTGCGGGGGTTCTGGGTGATGTGATCCTGGTGAACGGTGCGCCTTGGCCGGTGCAGGACGTCGACGCTGCGCGGTACCGGCTGCGGATCCTGAACGCGTCGAACGCTCGGCACTACGACCTCGAAGCGGTCCTCGACGACGGCCGCCGCCTCGACCTGGTGCAGATCGGCGCCGACCAAGGGCTGCTCCGTGCACCTGTGATGCATCGCAATCTGCCGATCGCACCAGCTGAACGGTACGACGTGATTGTGGACTTCGGCCAGGTGCCTCTGGGGAGCCGGGTGCGGATCGTCAACCGGATGGGGACCGGGCGCACGCGGGACGTGATGGCGTTCAGCGTCGTACGGAAGGCGGCCGACAGGAGCCGGATCCCTGAGGTGCTGTCCGACGATCTGCCGGAGTGGCAGCGGTCGGAGGCGGTACGGGTGCGGGACTTCTCGTTCCGTGCCGGGCAGATGGGGGACGGGCACGGCTGGCTGATCGGCGGGCAGCCGTTCGCGCCGGACCGCACCGATGTCACCACACGGCTCGGCGATGTGGAGATCTGGCGGTTGGTTGCCGACGTCCACCATCCCGTCCACCTGCACCTCGTCGGGTTCCGGGTGCTGTCACGCGGCGGGCGTGCTCCCTTGCCGCACGACGCGGGTCTGAAGGACACCGTGTCGCTGCGGCCGGGGGAGTCCGCCGAGATCATCACCCGCTTCGACGGCTACCGCGGGCGCTACCTCTTCCACTGCCACAACGCCGAACACGAAGACATGGGCATGATGGCGAACCTCGAGATCACCTGACCACCGCGGTTCATTCGTGCCAGCCGGTGAGCTCTACGGATTTGGCGGTGTCCACGCGGAACGCGAGCTTGACGGTGGTTTCGGCGTCGGGGGCGAGGTCGAGTTTCCAGGTGACGACGCCCAGGTCGGTGGTTTCGGTGGGTTCGGGGTCGGCGGTCAGTCGCTTCACGGTGATCTCGTGGTCGCGGGAGACCGGGAACTGGTCGAGCACCGTGATCCGGGCGGTCCGCGGCGTGTGGTTCTCGATCTTCGTCTCGTACTCGACCTGCCTGCGGCGCGTCGACCCGAGCGTCGCCTTCGTCGCGTCCCGCCGTACCAGCTTCCGCTCGATCCGGATGCGATCGTCCAGGCCGAGCGCCAACTCGACGTCCTCCCCGGGCGCCCACAGCGGCAGCGCGGCCGAGCCGACGAAGTCCGCCTCGTGGAAGACCGCGGCCTTCCCGGCCGGGAGTGTGTGGACGGATGAGTTCACGACGGTCGCCCGCAGATGTACGTCGGTGGACCGCACCGGGGCCGTGATGTAGTCCAGGTCGGCGTCGAGTTCGATCGCGGCGATCGTCGCGCGATGGGTCGCGCCGTCGGCCGGTACGGCGACCGGTCGCGGCGGGGTGTATGTCGCCGCGGTCACGCCTTGTTCGACGATCGCACTTTGGTCAACCCAGTCTTGTGCTTGGAGCCCCTCGGCAAACGCGGCCGGACGAGCCGCGCCACGAGACAGTGGCGCGGCGGACACTGCCTGCGGCATCGGCGGGCGCGCGCGGTCGAAGTACCAGGCGTCGAGCTCCGGCACCTTCGCGGTCACGGTCGGCCGGGCCGTCGACAACGTGAGGTCGCACTCCGGCCAATCCTCACCGGTGCGCTGCGTGATCAGCCCGTACCAGCTCAACGTCAGCCGATCACCCTTGAGCCGTACGTCGTACGAGCTGGTCCACCCGGCCGCGGGCACGACGTACGAGACCTCGATCTCGACTTCCGCCTCGGATTCCAGCGCCAACGCGACAGCCGCAGTACGCCTGTCCGGCTCCCGCTTCTCCTTGAGCGCCGCGAGCCGACGACCCACGGCAGCAAGACGTTCCTCCACCTCGCGTCGCTGCACAGTCAGCTCCCGGCGCGTCGCCCGTACGGCGGACAACCGCCCCGCCAGCGACTCCGTGAACCCACCGAGCTCCGCCCCCGGATCACCCGACGCCAACGTGCGCGCGAAACTGCCACCGGCCCGCTTCGCCAACTGCGCCAGAAAGACCTCGAGCTGCACCTGTACGTCGTCCGCGTCCTTGAGTGCCGCGACCTCGTCCTGCGTCGCACGCTGCACCCGCACGAGCTCGGCGACCGTCTCGTCCGGAGCCTGCGGGTGATGCCGCGTCGCCACGTCCACCCCGAGCACGGTCGCCGGCCCCCGCCCCGACACCCGCACCGAGTCCTCCTCCAGCAACAGCGGGAGCGGCTCGACGTACACCACCTGATCGCCACCCGGCACCACGATCCGCCCGCGCCGGGTAACCCGCGCCCGATCCGGATAGACAGTCACACCAACAACCGGCGCCTCCACCACAAGCTCACTCATGCCCCGACACTAAGCCAGCAAAGGAGTAACACCCCCACGCCACCGCAGCGCCATACACGGCACCGTCCTGCACGGCACCGTCCTGCACGGCACCGTCCTGCACCGGTCAGCGCAGCGTAGACGTGGCGCGGTCGGCCCGCCCCTGCGCTCCCGGTCACTCGCGTCAGCTTCCGGATCATCCACCACCGACTCGCAACTCCCGCATACACGTTTCCCGGCACGCCCGACATGTGACGTTTCCCCTTGTGGATAAGGAAATCGCGGCCGGAGTCGGCTTGAGCTCCAACTCTTGACCACATAGAATCGAATACATGTTCGAGGCAGATCTGGAGTCGCTCCCGACGCGCGACCTGCTGGAGCAGGCCGCAGCGTCCCGCACGGTGGCCAGCCTGGCCGACGCGCGGCTACTGGAATGTGCCCAGATCTACGCCGACCGCTTCCACCCCTCGACCTGCGCGCCTCGCCCCACTCGCCGCGCTTATGAAGGCCGCGAACGCGCCGTCGTCCTCGGCGGCGACGGCTGCCCCGAGATCGCCGAGTTCGCGATCGCCGAATTCGCGATCGTGATCGGAGTCTCGCCCGGCGCGGGCCGTGACCTGCTCGCCGACGCCCTCGCCCTACGGCACCGGTTCCCCCGCACCTGGGCCCGCATCCAGGCCGGCGAGGCCACCCCGTGGAAAGCCCGCCAGATCGTCCGGGCGTGCACGAACCTCGACCACCCGGCGGCGGAATACGTCGACCACAAAGTCGCGGACGTGATCGACACGATCTCGCCGTACCGGCTGGAGAAGATCGTCAGCGCTGCCCGCAAACACGCCGACCCCGCCCGCGCCACCCAAGAGAGCGCCGAGGCCGCCGACGAACGCGGTGTCCACATCGGCCGCGGCGATGGCCACGGCAACAAAACCGTCTACATCAAAGCGCCTGCCGCAGCCGTCAACCGGTTCAACGCGACCATCACCGACATCGCCGAAGCCCTCAAGAAACTCGGCGACACCCGCACCGTCCAACACCGCCGCGCCGAAGCCATCGACATCCTCCCGGACCCCCGCTTCACCCAAGAACTCCTCACCCAAGCCCGCAACCACCCCCAGTCAACCGAGCCCACCCAGTCAACCCCGCCAGGCCCGGCAACCAGCCCCACCAAACCCCAGCCAGCCACCAACCACGAACCCCACGACCCAGCAACGCCCGACGACACGGTGGTGCCGGACGACACGGTGGTGCCGGACGACGTGGTGCTGCAAGACGACGTGGTGGTGCCGGAGGACGTGGTTGTGCCTGGCGACGAGGTGGTGCAGGAAGGCTCGGAGGCTCGCGGACTGACGGACTCGCTTGAACTTCCAGGGTCGGTTGAATTTCCTGGGTCGCTTGATCTGGAGCCATTCGGGCCGCCGGACGATCCGTGGCTGGAAGTCGCCGCGCCCGATGACCCCGATCCGCTGACCGACCCGTTCGACCGGCGAACACCAACCGCGGGCGCGAGCAACGAACCTGAAGAGGGTTCGGCGATGGATGCTGCCGCGTTGCGGTCACTCCGCGCCCGGCTCGCGCAGATAAGGCAGGACGCTTACGCCAACCCGAGCTACCCGGCCCACCCTGCCAACCCCAGCCACCATGCCAACCACGCCGGCCCGCACGACCCATGCCGCCCCGCTGACCCGAGCGGAACACCTGGCCCGGGCGGCTCAGAAAGGCCGCGCGATCCAGCCGAACCCGGCGGTCCGGCCGAGCTGGCGTGCCCTGGTGCACCGGCGCGACCGGCAGGCCGGACCGACGGAACCAAGGGACAGGTGCGCCCGGGGCAAACCGAGGTGGTCGTGCATCTCACCGACCACACCCTGGCCACCGGGACCGGTGTAGTGCGTGCCGAATCCATCGGGCCGCTGCTCGCGGCTCAACTCACCGAACTCATCGGCTATGGCCCCTACACCGTCAAGCCCGTGATCGATCTCAACGACGCCGTGAGTGTCGACGCCTACGAGATCCCCACCCGCATCCGCGACCGGGTCAGATTCACCCACCCCGTCGAACTGTTTCCGTATGGCAACCGTGAAACCACCAACACGATCGACCTCGACCACATCGAGCCCTACGACCCGCACGGACCCGCCGGCCAGACGAGTACGACGAATCTTGCTCCTCTCGGTCGCTTCGGGCACCGGGTGAAGACTCACGCGTCTGGCTGGAGCGTGCGCCGGGTCGACTACAGGACGCTCGAGTGGACGACGCCGCACGGGTTCACGTTCCATGTCGATCCCAACGGCACCCACCGGATCGACCCATGAGCCCCCGCTGAGTCCCCGCCGTACTCGGAGGGCTTCAGGCCGAATGCCCGGGCGGCGAGACCAGCGGCACCAGTAGGTGAGCGCACCGAGGCTCAACGCCAGCGACGTCGCACGAGGGGAACACCTAGTCGAACCACGCGCTGCCGCCGGGTGCCGTTGGGTGCCGTTGGGTGGAGTGCCGGAGATTGGTCCGATCGTCGGCGTCGGTTCGACCAGTAGCGGGCCTCAGGTGGAGCCGTGCCTGAGGTTGTGGCATTAGCGTTAAAAGTTCTAGCCGTGGCTCAGCTATTGACGGCGTACCTGGTGACTCAGTAGCTTGCAGGCGTTGTTTTTAACGTTAATATCAGGCAGGAGGCGGGATGGTGCCGCAGCACACCAGTCGGGGGCCGGCTCCGCATGGGCATGTGACGCTTGCGCAGGTCGCGCAGCACGCAGGGGTGTCGGCGCAGTCGGTGTCGAACGCGCTCAACAACCCCGATCGGCTCGCGCCGGAGACCCGGAAGCGGATCCTGGCCGCGGTCGAGGAACTCGGCTACGAGCCGAACCTCTCGGCGCGCGCGCTGCGCAACCGGAGCTCGTCGCTGATCGCGTTCAAGATGCGGCCGTCCCGCCCGGACAAGGCGTCGCTCCTGATGGACGACTTCCTGTACGTGCTGAACGCGGCCGCCGTCGCGGCCGGCTACCACCTCATCCTGTGTCACGCGGAGGACGGCCCGGCCGGCGAGATCAAGGCGTACCGGGACCTGCTGAAGAAGACCTCGATCGACGCGTTCGTCCTGGCCGAGACGCATCACAACGACGACCGGGTGGCCGCGCTGCGTTCCTGGGGTGTGCCGTTCGCGTCGTTCGGCCGGTCCTGGGACGGCGACGACAGCCTGGCGTGGGTCGACGTCGACGGCCGCGCCGGTACGCGCGCCGCAACCGACCACGTCGCGGCGCAAGGACACACCAGGATCGGCCACATCGGCTGGCTCGCGGAGTCCGAGCTCGGCCAGGACCGCCGCGAAGGCTGGCTCGACGCGTGCCGTCAAAGGAAACTCGAGACCGACCTGCAGGCCGCGGTCGTGGACTCTCTCGAAGCCGGCTGCCAGGCCGCACACCGCATGCTCGACGCCTCGCGTCCCGCGACCGCCCTGGTCTGTGCCTCCGACACGCTCGCGCTCGGCGTGATGCGGGCGCTCCACGAAAGAGGCCTGCGTCCCGGAGTCGATGTCGCGATCACCGGGTACGACGACTCGCCGACCGCGGCTCTGGTGAGTCCGGGACTGACCACCCTGCGCCAGCCGATCGACGAGGTCGGACGGCAGCTGATCCAGGCCATCGACAACCTGATGGCCGGCGATCCCCGTACGCCGCAACACGTCCTGCTCGAACCGGAACTCGTGGTCCGCGGATCCAGCCTGCCCGGACCACGTCCGCGTACCTCCTGAAGGGACCCAAGATGAGGCACGGAACCAGACTGCTAGCGGTGCTAGGCGCCGCAGCGCTCGTGGTGACCGCAGTGATCCCCGCCCCGGCCGCCGACCCGTTCGTGGTGAACGTCGAGAACCTCCCGAACGGTCGCGGAGTCGGCGGCGCCATGGATCTGACGTCGTACGGCGACCTGGACTGGGTCCATGTCACCGGTACGGGGATCGACCGCAAGGCCGGCGTACCGCAGGCGATCACAGTCGACGACCTGAACCCTGACGGCGGCCGGACCACGCTCGACGACAGCCCGATCTCGTTCGGCTGGTCGGACGGACCGTCCGCGGCGTCGGGGGTCACCACGGGAGGTGTGTTCAACTACGACACGACGACCGTGGGCGACGCGACTGCCCACGATGCCGGGTACCGGATCACCGTTCCGGCCGCAGACTCGCCACGACGCCTGGTGTTCGTGGGTGGGATCTGGCAGGCCACCGGAGCCGTCACCGTCGCGGCGGTTGACGGCAGCGGTACGGCGTACACGACGCAGATCAACGCGAGTGGTACGGCGGCTGCCAAGCGCTACACCGTGACGATCCGCCCGGGTGCGGGCGTCGTCGTGACGGGCAGGTTCGCGAGCAAACTCCAGGCGGCGGGCAACCTGTCCCTCTCGGCTGCGGCGCTCTCAACGGTCGGGACCGGTCTGCAGACGACCGCGGCGCCGGTCGCGATGAACCTGACCGCCGAGGGCGTCGACGACTGGTTGCACCTGGACGGATCGACGGTCAACCGTCGCGCCGGCGTACCGGATTCGACGCCACGGCTCGCGGTCGCGGACCGGCAGCCGGGCGCCGCGATCGGTGCGCAGAGCGACAACCCGGTGAGCTATTCGTGGACGAACGGTACGCCGACCGCGTCCCAGCCGGGCACGCGTCACGGCGGGATCTTCTTCGCCGACGGCGCGGGCACCGACGTCGACCTCACCGATCCTTACGGGTACGACCTCACGGTCCCGGCGGCAGCGGAGCGGCGTACGCTGCGCTTCGTCTCCGGGGTATGGCGTGCGTCGGCGAAGATCTCGGTCGCCGTCAACGGAGCGCCGGCCTACGTGAACACCGATTTGGTCAGCACCGATCCGTCGGTCACCAGGCTGTTCGAACTCAACCTCGCGCCGGGTGAGTCGGCGCAGATCAGCGCGCAGGTGACTCGCAAGACGCATGCCTCCGGCAACGTCACGCTGGCCGGTGTAACGCTCGCGAGCAACTACCGCCAGGTGGTCCAGAACGCCCTTGCCGAAGCGGCGTCGGCCGATGTGTACGCCGCGAGTGCGTCCGCGCAACGTCAACTGGACAGCGAGGTCGCGTCGGCGACGGCGACTCTCGGGGATGGCGGTGCGCAGCAAGACGAGCTGCGGCTGGCGTACACCTTCCTCAAGGCTGCTTTCGACGAGGCGCTGTCGTCGGCGGCGAACGCGCAGTACACCTCCGTCACGAACCCGGGGCTGACGTCGTCGTTCGGTTGGGAGGGTGATCTGAACGCGCCGATCGCCTTCATCGACGGCAGCTACCGGCTGCGCAGCCGGGGCGACGCGATGATCACGTTCGGGGTGCCGAACATCCCGGGGAAGATCAAGTGGTCGAACGCCGAGGGATACCTGCCGGCGTTCGTCAGCGAGTACTCGAAGGACGGACTCGCGATCAAGGTCGAGAACTTCGCCGACCTGGTCGTTGTCGGCGGCAACCGGTTCGAGGTCGCGTACTCACGGATGACGGTCACCAACACCACAACCACACCAGCGCGGCTGCCACGGGTGTCGAACCTGCTGACGCCCCTGAACCCACAAGACACCACCGTCGGCGCCGGGCAGACCGTCGTACGCGACTATGCAGTGGCTGCCGATCGGTTCGGTGGCACGTACGACTGGCCGACCCCGGTGCAGCTCCAGCAGCTCGGTGGGTTCGACAAGCACTACGGCCACATGCGCCAGTACTGGAACAACCGGCTGTCGGCGATCGCGAACATCACCGACCTGCCGGACAAGCGGCTGATCAACGCCTACAAGGCCGGGTACATCTACACGCTGATCATCCGTGACGACATCAACGGCGCGAAGGAACTGCACGTCGGCGAGAACGGGTACGACGAGATGTTCGACCACGACACGATCGGCATCGTGTCGACGCTGCTGACGATCGGCGACTTCACCTACGCGCGCGACTACCTGTCGACGCTGCCGGCCCAGCTGCAGTACGACGACGCGAAGTGGAAGTACAGCTGGCCGTACGCCCTGTACCTGCAACGCACCGGCGACAAGGACTTCATCCGCAGCCGGTTCGAGACGATCAAGAAGAACACCCACACGATCGAGACCGACCGGATCGACGGCGGCACCGGGATCATCAAGCAGACCGACGCGATCGACTCCCACGGGTACTGGACGATCGACAACTGGTCCGCGCTGACCGGGCTCACGACGTACCGCTATCTCGCCACGGCACTCGGGGAGACCGCCGAGGCTGCGTGGGCGAAGGCGGAGTACGACGACCTGCTGAAGGTGGCGACCGCCCGCATCGATCAGACGATGAAGCAGTACGGCCTGGACTACATCCCGATCTCGATGGTCGAACCGAACGAGACCGGTCCGCGCAAGGATCCGCGGGACGCGAACTGGGCCTCGATGTTCCTGTTCGGGCGATGGGCCTGGGACGGGTACCTGTTCGGCGCGGCGCAGAGCGGGACGATGTTCGACAAGATCGACGCCACGTACACGCACGGGTTCGAGCGGCGTAAGGACATCTCGGACACGATCTACAACTTCGGTGGGTATCCGCACGGGTACTTCTCGAGTGCGTACAACGCCGGGTACGGGAGTGCCGCGTTGCGGGGTGAGGAGTATCGCGATCTGGGGATCAAGTCGTACCAGTACATGATCGACAAGACGATGAGCGGGCCGTTCGGCTGGTGGGAAGGCGTCGACTACCCGAGCGCCGACTCCCCGTGGAACACCGACCACGCACGCGGAGGTGGCGGGTCGAACCAGCACATGTGGGGCCAGTCGACCGCGACGAAGGTCCTGTTCGACTCACTGATCGCCGAGAAGTCCGACGGCACGGTCATCATCGGGCGCGGCGTCCCGAACGAGTGGATCCGCAACCGGCAGAAGATCGGACTCAATGACTACCCGGTCACGAACGGCGGCCGCCTCGGCTACCAACTGACCACGGCCGGCAAGACCGTAACCCTCCAACTCACCGGCAACACGTCCCGCCCCACCGGCTACAGCCTCGAACTCCCGGCCCTACGCAACAACATCGCGTACGTCGCAGCAAAGGGCGCAACCATCAACCAAACTGCCGGGACCATCCACCTACCCGCCGGCACCACCCACGTGACAGTGGTCCTACGCCACACCATGTAAGGCTGCCCGCTGGCGGGTTATGTGATGTAACCCGCCAGCAAGCGAATCAGAAGCTGAGCTCGATGTGGGATCCGGTGGGGACACCTGGGTGGTGGAGCCAGAGGATGCCGTTGTCGTAGCGGGTGGCTGTGATGTCGCCGCGGATGTTCGTGGGCTCGGAGGGGACGCGTAGGGCTGTTGTGACCTGTACGCCGCGGGGTGCTTCGCAGGTGAAGCGGATCGTGGACTGGTCCTGCTGCCAGTTCACGACGCGGCCGGCGGACGCGAGCAGGGCGTCCTCGTCGTAGGTGAGGTCGCGGAGCCACGTCAGCTCGCCTGGGCCCAGCGAGCGATGGCGGACGATACCGAGCTGCGGATCGAGCAGGTCGAGATAGGTGCCCTCGACAACATGTGAGCCGCCGCTCTCCTCCAGTACGGCGCCGATGAGGTACGGACCGCGTTGCACCGACAGCCAGTTGGTTGATTCCCAGGAGTCACCGGTCAGCTCACGGATCGCCGCAACCAGCTCCGCGGCGCGCTCCGGAGATTCGGTGAAGTCGGCCGGACGGGACGGAAGGAACCGCACCCGACCCTGACCGACCGCCTGTACGCCGTCGTGCTTGCGATCGGCTCCGAGCGCTTCAGCCAAATGGTCCGCGCAGGTGTCGTACCGCCCGGTCCACCAGGAGCGGATCTCGTGATACGGGTCCGCGCCGTCGCCGACGTACAGCAAGCTCCCGCCGCGACTGACCCAACCGGCCAGCGCGTAATGGATGCCCGGGGCAAGAGGTTTCTGGAACTCGTAGCTCAGGACGAGTACGTCGACGTCGTCCAACGCATCGGGGGTGTCGATCACGTTCTCCAACTGCACCGGACAGACCCGCTGCCCGTCGTACAGCGGTGGCAGCGCCAAACCGTAGAAGTCGGAGAAGTGCAGCTGCTCGCGACCCTCCAGCGCCAGCGCGTCTTGCAGACCGTCGTAGTGACCACTCTCCCCACCAGGTGCCCACCGCTGGAACATAGCGGTGTCAGAGAGCGCGATCCCGATCCGCGGGCCTTCCTGAGCCCACCGGACGTCGGGCTGGTCGAGGTCGCGCAGGCTGTTCATCGCGATCAGGTAGCTGGTGGCGGTGTCCGGTGGAATGAGCTCTCGTTCGGTGGATCCTTCGCGCAGGTACGGGCGGTTGAAGATCCGGTTCGGCCACGGCGCCACCTCGTACCGCGAGACGCCCGGGTGCAGCAGCGACGCGATGAGGGTGCGCTGCCAGTTGGCCAGGTAGTCCTCCCAGGTACGGTCCGGGTGGTCCTCGATCGGATCGTGCAGGAACCACATTCGCCGGTCCGTACCGCGGGTGAGGTCCTGCGCGATGCCGTACTCCAGGTACGCCGTCTCGAACGTGCGCTCGGCGACCTTCCCGGCGTACACGTTCGGCGTCCGGGACGTTCCGGTCCACACCTGCGCGATCGCGCCGTCGATCGAGGGCAGTGTCCGCAGGCGCGATTCGGGACTGATGATCTGCCACTGCGCGTAGTTCAGGAGGCTGTGCGTCGGCACGTAGAAGCGCACCTGCCGACCCTGCTGGAGGGCCTCGTCGCGGAGCACCGAGGTGACGCGGTCGAGGCTGCGCGAGAGCAGGTGCTGCTTGAGCTGCCCGGAGCGGTAGTGGGCTTCGGGAGTACTGTGCGGAGCTTGCCACGGCTCGCCGAAGAACGCTTGCCACTCGCGCTTGAACGACTCCGAGTAGCCGGCCCGCGCCCAGAACTCCGGCTCCTCGAGATGGATGCCCTCGACACCGAGCTCGATGATCGGGCGGAGCTTCTGTACGAGGTACTCGGTGAAGGTGAACGTCGGGACCATGTACGGGATGTCGGTGCTCTCACCGTGCAGGATCGGCGACCCGTCGCCCGCGGTCTGCGCGTCGTCCCAATGGCCGGAGCCGTCCCACCGCCCGTCGAGGTAGTCCTGATAGGTACCCCAGGAGATCCCGGTCATCAGGTGCACCCGATACCCGGCCTCACGCCAGCGCGCGATCCGCTGCGGTGTCGTGTCGTTGAGCCCGTAGACCATCACGAAGTCGGTGCGGAGGTCGATCGATTCGTCGTACGGCGCCTGCTCCTGAAAGCCCGTCAGCTCGCCGTCCTTGCCGGTGCTGTTCGCCATACGTCCACCCTCTACGGTCCGGCACACCGGGCGCCAGCGTGGCGTCAGGAATCGGACAGCCGAAACTCGTAGAACGTGCGGATGTCCTGCACCAGGAGGTCGGTGGCCTGGTGGGCGGCGTAGTGACCGCCTCGGTCGTGCACGGTCCAGGAGACGATGTTCGCGTGATCGCGTTCGGCGTACGCGCGGATCGAGCGAAGGTCATCCGGGAACTGGGCCAGAGCGAGCGGTGCAGTGGTCGGTTTGTCCGGCGTGATCTGCCGCTGGTGCTCGGCGTAGATGCGGATGGCTGAGGATGCCGTCCGGGTCAGCCAGTACGCCGTGACATGAGTCAGCAGCGTGTCGCGGTCGAGATCCCGCAGTAACTGACCGTTCCAGGCGAGCAGGCCGACGGGGGAGTCGGTCAGACCGACCCCGAGGGTGTGTGGCCTCTGAGCGTGGACATGTGCGTAGGACCCGGACTCGCGTTGGAGGCCGCGCAGTTCGTCGAGGGCAGCCTTGTCCTCGGCCGGCAACACGTGGCGATCCGGCTCGGTGCCCGGCGGATAGGAGAGCCACTCGCCGTCCGGGAAGGAGAACAGCTGTGTCACGTGGACGCCTACGACCGCGTCGGGGGCGATGCGGCCGAGCTCCGGAGAGACGTGCGAACCCCAATCGTTGCCTACCGCACCGTAACGGTCGTAGCCCAGCCGCTCCATCAGAACCGCCCAGGCCCGGGCGATGCGCCGCGGTCCCCAGCCGAGGTCCGGCGTCGGCCCTGACCAGGTGAATCCGGGCAGCGACGGGATCACCAGATCGAAGGCGAGACCTTCGACCGGGTCGGTCAGCGGTTCGATCACGTCGAGGAACTCGACGACCGACCCGGGCCACCCGTGGGTGAGGATCAACGGCAGCGCACCCGGCCGGGGCGAGCGGACGTGCAGGAAGTGGACGTTGGTGCCGTCGATCGTGGTCGTGTACTGCTGGTAGCGGTTCAGCCGCTCCTCCCACGCGCGCCAGTCGTAGCCGTCCCGCCAGTAGCCGACGAGCTCCTCGATCCACCCGCGAGGTACGCCGTACCCGGTCAAGTCACCGCCCGGTTCCGGAGCCCACCGGGTGGTGTCCAATCGGTGACGCAGGTCGGCGAGCTCTGCCTCCGGCACGGCGATCGTGAACGGCCTCATCCGAGGACCTCGGCGAGCCAGTCGAGTCCAGGCTCGGCGTGCTCGACGATCGTGAAGTGACTCGCGCCCTCGCACACCCGCAGCGTCGCGGTCGGGCAGTGCGCGGCCAGCCAGCGGCCGTGGCCCACCGGGATGATGCGGTCCGCCGTACCGTGCAACAGCAGGACCGGCGCTGTGATCGCTTCGACCGCGCATCCCCACGGACGGGTGTACGACGCGTCGTCGTCGATCTGCCCGTACGGGCCGGCGTCGAGCCCCGGACCGGCGACCTTCCCCAGCCATCCCCACGGACCGTCGAACATCGCCAGATCGTCGGCCGTGAATCCCGCGTCGTAGTCGAATCCCGAGTTGTGCAGCGCCTCGCGCACGTCGGCCCCGGCGGCCGCGCTGCTCAGCGCCGCGATCGAGGACGGCAGCATCCCGTCGAACCAGCCCAGACCCTCGACGCCGTACGGCGCGATCGCCGCCAGCGTGATCACCGCGCGGACGCGGGCGCCCAACGCAGCCGCCGTACCGAGTGCGAAGGTCCCGCCACCTGAGTACCCCGCGACCGCGAACTGGTCGATCTCCAGCGAGTCTGCGACCGCGGCCGCATCGCCGGCGACGGAGGCGACGGTTCGCCCCCGGTGGACCGTGGAACCGCCGTACCCCGGCCGGTCGAACGACACCCAGCGCAGCCCCAACCGGTCGGCCGCGGCGAACAGCGGCTCCGGCGGCGCGCCGACGTTCGGCGTGCCGTGGTTCCACATCACTGGGAAGCCGTCGCCGCCGGTGTCGTAGCTGTGCAGAATACGGCCGTCGGCCAGGTGCAGGTCACGTTCGATCATCTCAGTCCGCCTCCTTGGCTACCTCTTGTCGCACGAGACATCGGAGCCGACGGGCGGACCTCGACAAACCGGGGTCAGCTGAGAAGATCGGCGGCTTGGAGTTGCTGCCAGATCTCGGACTGGTCGACGACCTCGACGCCGAGCTTTTCGGCCTTGGTGAGTTTGGAGGCGCCCACGTCGGCACCGGTGATGAGCAGATCGGTGCTGGCCGAGACCGACGAGGCGATGGTCGCGCCGGCCTTCTCGCAGAGTCGCTGGAACGCGGGCCGCGCCACCTTCTCGCCGGAGCGGGGATCGCTGATGGATCCGGTGACGACGACGGTCTTGCCGGCGAGTGGTGCGCCGGCAGCCACCACCGGCGGCAGGTCTTCCTCGCGTACGTCGAGTGACACGCCGGCGGCCCGGAGTCGTTCGAGCTCGGACCTGAGGCGGGTGAGGTGCTCGATCAGTGAGGCGGCGACCTTCGGGCCGATGTCCTCCACGGCGACCAGGCCGTCCTCGCCCGCGTCGACGACCGCTTCGAGGGATGTGAAACCGGCCCGGCACAACCTGGCCGCAGTGCCTTCGGACGCCATCGGGATCGCGAGTCCGATCAGGGCGCGGCGCAGCCCGACCTGCCGGCTCGTGTCGATCGAGTCGATCATCCTCGCGGCCGAGACCTCGCCGATGCGGTCGAACTCCAGCAGTCCCTCGGCCGTCAGCTTGTAGAAGTCCGACGGGTTCTCCAGGATCCCCGCCTCGGCCAGGCGCTCGATCCAGACTCCGCCGATCGCGTCGATGTCGGCTGCCGCGCGGGACGCCCAGTGGATCAGCCGCCGTACCGTCTGGGCCGGACACGAGACGTTGGTGCAGAACAGTTCGCGGCTGTTGCCCTGCTCGGTCAGCGGCTGCTCGCAGGACGGGCAGGTGCTCGGCGGCACGATGTCGCGCTCTTCGCCGGTGCGCTTCGACGCGTCGAGTACGCCGGCCACGAACGGGATCACGTCACCGGCCCGGCGTACCAGGACCGTATCGCCGATCTTGATGCCGCGGGCCTTGATCACCTCCTGGTTCGCCAGGGTGGCGCGAGTGACCGTCGTACCGCCCACGAACACGGGCTCGAGCCAGGCGACCGGGGCGATCTTGCCGGTTTTGCCGACGTCCCAGACCACGTCGGCGAGCACCGTGGTCTTCTCCTCGGCCGCGAACTTGAACGCCAGCGCACCACGCGGCGAACTCGACCGCGTGCCGGCCGCGGCGAACGCGTCCCGATCGGCGAGCCGCAGTACGGCGCCGTCGAGGTCGTAGTCCAGGTCGTTGCGTTGCTGCTCGATCGTGGAGATCACCGCCTGCGCCGCGGCGGCGTCGTTGCAGTGCCGCATGTCGGCGACCGTGAACCCCATCGTCTGCAGCGCGCGCTCGAGATCGGCGTCGGCCTGGTCGCTGAGCAGATCGAACGCCAGGAACTGCAGGCGCCGCTCAGCCACGGTGGCCGCGTCCTTGGCACGGAGCGTCCCGGCCGCGGCGTTGCGTGGGTTGATCAAAGGTTTGTCCGGATGCGCGGCGTTGTAGGCGGCGAACGTGGACCGCAACATGACCGCCTCACCGCGGACCTCGACCCGATCCGGTACGTCGAGCCGGTCGGGGACACCGTCCGCTAGCGCCCGCACGAGCGGGGTCACGTCGTCGCCGGTGGTCCCGTCACCACGGGTGATTGCCCGGGCGAGGCGACCGTTCTCGTAGACGAGAGCCAGCGACAGGCCGTCGAGCTTCGGCATGACGACCACCGACTGACCGGGGAAGCGGCTGAAGAAGGCCTCGACCTGCTCCGGACGTGTCGCCTTCTCGAGCGACAGCATCGGCCGCGAGTGCCGGATCGGCGCGTGCAGCACCGTCGGCGCGCCGACCTGCTCCAGCGGGTTCGGGTCGGGCGCGAGCTCCGGGTTGGCCTCGACGAGCGCCCGCAGCTCGTCCTCGATCGCGTCGTACTCCGCGTCGGCGACCGTCGGCGTGCCGCGGTAGTAGGCGTCCCGCAGTACGACGATGCGCTCGGCAAGTTCCTGGATCCGCTCCCCAATGTCCACGCGAGGACACTACCCAAGCACTCCGACAAACGGCGCGATTCTCCTTTACGGTGAGCCGTATGAGTAGCAGCTTGGCGGTCCGGCCGTTGACGCCCGAGACCTGGCCGGCGTTCGCGGAGCTGGTCGAGGCGAACAACGGGGTCTGGGGCGGCTGCTGGTGCATGGGCTTCCACGTCAAGCTCGGCAAGGGCCGGACGGCAGCGCAGAACCGGGCGGAGAAGGAGGAGCTGGTGCGCGAACGGCGTACCCATGCTGCTTTGGTGTTCGACGACGAGCGGTGCCTCGGCTGGTGTCAGTTCGGGTCGCCGGAGGAGTTGCCGGAGATCAAGAGCAAACGTCTGTACGAGAAGAGCCTCGACGTACTGCCGGACTGGCGGATCACGTGCTTCTTCACCGGTAAGGGGCTGCGCGGACGTGGGGTCGCCCATGCGGCGCTCGGTGGGGCGCTCACTGAGATCGCCACGCTTGGTGGTGGCGTTGTCGAGGGGTATCCCGAGGAGACCGACGATCGGAAGGTGGCGGGATCGTTCCTGCACACCGGGCCGATGGCCGCGTTCGAGAGTCACGGGTTCACGCGGACGCGCGCGATCTCACCGCATCGGTGGGTCGTGACTCTCGCCGTCGGGCCGGCCTGACGGCTCAGTCGATCACAGCGTCCTTGTCGGCGAGGTGCGTCACCTCGCGTTTGCGGGGGAGCATCAAGGCCGGCACCAACGTGAGGAGCACCAGCGCCCACGCCACCCAGTATGTGTGCGCGAACGACGAGGCGGCGTCGACCAGCCCACGCGCGATCGCGGCCGGGTCGAGGTGCAGCGCGGCAACGTTCTCCGGACGGGTGTTGGACAGGATCGCCGCCTGCGTCTCGCGAATCCCGTCGCCCAGCCCGGGCATGTTCTGGGTGCCGGGGATGATCGGCGAGTCGTTGAGCTGGTTGGTGAGGATGACCGACATCGTCGCGACGCCGACCGACGACGCGATCTGCTGGCTGATGTTGAGCAGTGTCGAACCGCGCGCGACCTGAGGCCCGGACAGCGTCCGCAGCGCCGTGGTGAACAGCGGCATCATCGTGCCGCCCATCCCGAAGCCCATCACGACCAGCATGGCGATGATCGCGATGTACGGCGTGGTCGCGGTGACCTGGGTCAGCCCGAACATGCCGATCACGATCCCCGCGAGCCCGAACGGCACGATCCGGCCCACCGGTATCTTGTCGACCAGTCGTCCCGCGATCGGCATCGTCACCATTGCGCCGAGGCCCTGCGGCGCGACCAGGAGCCCGGCGTGCAGCGTGGACTCGCCGCGGATCTGCTGGAAGTACGTCGGCACCAGCAGCAGCCCGCCGAAGAACGCGGCCGCGAACAGGAACATCGTGATGATCGAGACCGTGAGGTTGCGGTCTCGGAACAGCCGCAGGTCGAGCAGCGGGTGCTGCGGCCGGAACGAGTGCCAGACGAACGCCAGCATCAGTGCCACGCCGATCAGGATCGAGACCCAGACCCGCGGCGCTGTGAAGTCACCGCCCTCGGCGGGCAGCGACGAGACGCCGAACAGGAACAACGCGAGACCCGGCGACATCAGCACGACGCCGAGGAGATCGAGCGACTCGGTGCGCTCCGCCGTGTCCGGGGCCAGCGCGCGCCAGGCGTAGACGAGCGCGATCACGCCGAGCGGCACGTTGATCAGGAAGATCCAGTGCCAGCTCGCCACCTGGATCAGCCAGCCGCCCAGGATCGGGCCGAGGATCGGGCCGAGCAGCATCGGTACGCCGAGGATGGCCATCAGCCGGCCCATCCGGTGCGGGCCCGCCGCTCGGGTCATGATCGTCATACCGAGCGGCATCAGCATGCCGCCGCCGAGCCCCTGCAGGACCCGGAAGCCGATCAGCATGTTGATGCTGGTCGCGGTGGCGCACAGAGCGGAGCCGGCGGTGAACAGGAAGATCGCCATCATGTACAGCCGCTTGGTGCCGAACCGGTCGGCGGCCCAGCCGGTCAACGGGATCACGGTCGCGAGGGCGAGCGTGTACGCCGTGACCGTCCAGGCGACCGTCGAGTAGGCGACCGGACTCTCTGGTGAGCCGAACTCGTCCTGGAACGTCGGCAGCGCGACGTTCACCACGGTGATGTCGAGAATCGACATGATCGCGCCCAGCACCACGACACCGGCGATCTTCAGCACCGCGGCGTCGATGTGGTCGGGATACTCGGTAGCGCGCTCGCTCACAGTCTGTCCCCCCTCGGCACGAAACATCCTGTGCAGACCCTACGCCCGAAACCCCACCCAAAAGCTAGCCCTTTCCCCACCCACTACACCGCGTGACGCGACCCGACAACACACCGTGCCCAACTGGTTGCCCCCAAGCCCGATCGAGTCGCGGTTCACGTGCGTCTCGTTCGGTGAGATGGGGTGGGGTTTGTGTAGTGGATCGGTAGGGTTTGGGGTGGATCGTGTCCCGGGGGATTTGTTGCCATCGGCCCCGTTCACCAGGCGGGACCGCGGGTGCCGGGGCGCGGTCCGTGCTACCAGGAGATTGAGAGATGTGATGACTGCGGATGAGGCGTACCGGCGGCGGTACGGATCGGGTACGGCGTTCGCGCCGCCGGCGGAGTGGAACGACGTACTCGCGCAGCAACTCGGGCACCGGTCGGTGCGGGCGTACCGGTCGGATCCCGTGCCCGACGCGACGTTGACGGCGTTGATTGCGGCGGCGCAGTCGGCTCCGACGTCGGGCAACCTCCAGCTGTGGAGTGTGGTGGCGGTGCGCGACGAGCAGCGCCGTACCCGATTGGCGAAGCTGGCCGGCGAGCAGGACTTCATCGCGCAGGCACCGCTGTTCCTGGTCTGGCTCGCCGACCTCGCGCGAGCGCGGCAGATCACCACCGAGCTCGGGTCGGCCACCGCCGAGGCCGCGGACTTCGTCGAAGCCGCGGTTCTGGCGTTCGTCGACGTCGCCCTGGCCGCCCAGAACGCAGCGTTGGCCGCGGAGTCGCTAGGCCTGGGAACGGTCTTCGTCGGCGCGATCCGCAACCGCCCCCTCGATGTCGCGGACGAGCTCGGCTTGCCACCGAACGTGTTCCCGGTCTTCGGCCTGACCGTCGGCCGGCCCGCCGCGTTCGAGGAGACCGCGGTCAAGCCACGTCTTCCGCAGCAGGCCGTGCTGCACCACGAGCAGTACGCGCTCGAGCCGCAGGCGGCGTACGTCGAGACCTACGAAGAGGTACTGAACGCGTTCTACGCCGACGCCGGACTCCCGGCCGGCTGGATCGACCGCGTCGCCACCCGCTTCGGCACGGTCGCGGGTTTGAAGGGCCGCGAACACCTCCGCGAGGCCCTCCGCACCCGCGGCTTCGAACTACGCTGACCTGCCCGCTTCCGTAGGATCGTGCTCGTGCCCCGGCGACAGGAGGAGCCGACGATCGGGTTCGGTGCGCTGTTACGGCGATTGCGCCAGGATGCGGGAGTCACCCAGCGGGACCTCGCCGAGCGGGCCGGCGTCAGCATCGCGGCGATCCGCGACCTCGAACAGGGCAGGACCCGGAGCCCGAAAGACAGCTCGATCGAAGCCCTCGCCAACGCGCTGGAGCTGCCCGGACCGGAAACCGAAAGCCTTCAGGCAGCCGCCAAGACGCACCGCCCGGTCGCCCTCACCAACGCAGCCGGACCGGTGTACGTCGGCGTACTCGGCCCCCTCGAAGTCCGCACCGGAGACGTCGCAGTCCCGGTCAACTCGGCTCCGCAACGGACTCTGCTGGCGCGCCTGGCCCTCGCGGCCGGTACGACGGTCACCCAAGACGAACTCGTCGATCTCCTCTGGCCAAGCCGCGCACCCGCCAACGCCGTCAACCTGCTCCAGACCCGCGTCGCCAGGCTCCGACGACTGCTCGAAACCGGCCGGCCGACGGACTCCGTCATCGTCGGAGGCTGCGCCGGCTATCGCCTGGCGCTCGATGATCTCGACCTCCTCGAGTTCCGCGAACTCACAACGGAGGCGGCACGCGCCGAGCCGGAGATCGCACTGGCCAAGCTCGCGAACGCCGTGGAGCTGTGGCGCGGCGACACCGACGTCGAGGCGATCGCTCAGAGCCCTGCTTATACGGCCGTCGTCAACGAGTACACGGCCGCCGTTCGAGGCTTCGCTGCGCTCGCACGCGACCTCGGCGAACCGGAGCAGGCACTCGAGCCGTTACGCGGTCTGTCCGTGCGGCACGAGTTCGACGAGCCGTTGCACGTCGAACTCATCCAAACGCTGGCCGCGGCGGGGCGGCAGGTCGAGGCGCTGGCGGCGTACGACCGGATCCGGACCGCGCTCGTGGAGCACCTCGGCATCGACCCGGGGGAGCGGCTCCGCGCTGTTCACCTGGAGGTACTGCGGCAGCAGACCGGTTCTCCAGCTGAGCCGTCGACGCGCGTGGTCGTCCAGCAGGCACCGTCCGCGCCACCGGACTTCGTCGGTCGCGCAGAGGAGCTGGAGACGATCCGTACGGCGCTCAGCGGCTCCAGCGGAGTGTCGTCGCGAGCCGTGCTGATCAACGGCATCGCGGGCGTCGGCAAGACCGCACTGGCCCTGACCGCCGCGCACCAGCTCCGCGAGCAGTACCCGGACGGGCAGCTGTACGCCGACCTGCGCGGCAGCGACACGACTACGCCCGCGCCGGTCCAGGTACTCGGCCGGTTTCTGCGCGCCCTCGGCGTACCAGGTCGGCGTATCGGCACGGACGAAGCCGAAGCGGCCGCCCTGCTGCGCAGCGAGCTCGCCGACCGCCGGATGCTGGTACTGCTCGACAACGCGCAGGACGCAGCGCACGTGCGGCCGCTGCTGCCAGGAGCGGGCCGAAGCGACGTGATCGTCACCAGTCGGCGGCGGATGCCGGAGTTGGCGGCCGCGGGCGTTGTGAGTCTGGAGCCGCTGCCGCACGATGACGCCGTACGGCTGATCGCCTCTACCGCGCGGACGCCTCGGCTTGATGCGGACCCAAGCGGAGTTCGTGCGCTTGTCGAAGCCTGCGCCCGGCTGCCACTTGCGCTGCGCATCGCGGGCGCACGGCTCGCCACCCGGAAGGAGTGGACCGTCGCCGATCTGGCCGACCGCCTCGACGACGGCAACCGCCGGCTCACCGAACTCAGCCTGGGCGAGTCCAGCGTGCTCAACAGTTTCCAGCTCAGCTACGCGGATCTGAGTGCGGATGCCCAGCGGGCGTTCCGGATGTGCAGCCTGCATCCCGGTGACGACTTCAGCGCCGACAGCACCGCGATCCTTCTGCGTACGTCGACGGCCGAGGCCGACCGCGTACTGGAGTCGCTGCTCGAAGCGAACATGCTCCTCCAGCACTCGAAGGACCGCTACCGGTTCCACGACCTGCTCGGCCTGTACTCACGGCGCCTCGTCGCCGAGGACCCTGAACGCGAGACCGCGCGGACCCGGCTGCACACCTGGTACGCAGAGGCCGTGACGGCCGCGATCGACTGGGCGTATCCGCAACTCCTGCGCCTCGAAGTCCACGGCGATGCGGCCGCGTACTTCAGCTCCGAGGCGGATGCGCTCGCCTGGCTGGACCACGAGCTGCCTGCCCTGGTGGCCGTCGTACAAGCCGCGGCCGGCGGGAGTACGGCGCAGTCCGGCGAGGGCGCGTTGTCGTGGCGGATCGTGGATCAGCTCCGCGGGTACTTCCTGATCCGCCGCGAAGCGGACGGCTGGCTCCCAGCGGCACAGGCCGGGCTCGACGCCGCGACCGCAGCGGGCGACGACTTCGCGCGGGTTGCCATGCTGATCAGTCGCGGACAGGCGTTGTGGGCGGTCGGACGCGACGCGGAGGCGCTGTCCGACAGCCTGGCCGCGCAGGCTCTTGCCGTCGGCGTGGGATGGAACGCGGCCGCGGCCTATCTGGCCCATGACATCGGCTGGCTGCAACTCGAACGCGGCATGCTCGTCGACGCCGAGCTCTGGATGCACCGCGCGACGGAGCTGACCGCGGACGATCAGCGCGGCCACACCCGCGCCATCGTGGTCAACGGACTCGGGATGATCCGGCTCCACCAAGGCGAACTCGCCGAAGCGGCGGACCTCTTCGCGGCCGCGCTGAAGATCAACGAGACCGGTCGAGAGACGTCGGCGCTCGCGAACCGGGGCAATCTGGCCAGCGCGTTGCGGCAGCTGGGCGAGGTCGATCGTGCGGCCGGGCTCCTCGACGAGGTCCTCACGTCGTACCGACGCCGCTCGCACGTCCGCGGTGAGTTGTCGACGCTGGACGAGCTGGCGCGGCTGTACAGCCAGCGCGGTGAGGGCACGAAGGCTTTGCGTACGGCGCTGCGTGCGCATCAACTCGCCATCGTCGTACGCGATCGCAAGGCCCAGGCGCAGACCGCATCGGCCGTCGCCGAGGCGCACCTCGCACTGGGCGACGCGGTGGCAGCCATCGACTGGATCGAAGACTGCCTGACGATCGCCCGCGCAACGTATCCCTTCCTCGAGACCTACGCCCTACTCACGCTCTCAACCGCCCAAACCCAAGCCGGCAACCCAACAGCAGCCGCCGACACCGCCACCCAGGCAGCTTCGATCGCCCACACCCACGGCTTCCACCTCCTCGAAGCCCAAGCAGCCGCCTCAGCGCTTATGTCTGATGTACGCCGGAAGGGCGAGCCATAACGTCACGAACCAGACCAGCACGCCGGCGACTGTCGCGACGGCGGCGGGGCGGGGGAGGACGACGTCGAGGGCGATCAGTACGCCGCCGCACATCGAGGCGATGAGGAGCGCCATACCGCCCCGCGCCATGCGGTCCGTGGTGGTGACGAGGCGGTCACGCAACTGGTGGCCGTACAGCACCCGATGCAGCGCGACCGGCGCCAGGAACAGCGCGACCGCCAGCGCCGCCGCGATCAGCGTGCACGCGTACACGGCATGCGTGAAGCCGTCCGCAGCATGGAACTGGTTCTGGAACGCGATTCCCAGCAAGAACGCGAACAGGATCTGTGTCCCGGTCTGCACGAGCCGCAGCTCTTGGAGCAGCTCGCTCCAGTGCCGATCGAGGCGCTCACCGGAGCTCTCGTCATCACGCTCGTACGCCACCGTTATCGGCCAGCCTTCCGTCGTACGTCGTCCTCTGGGTACCCATCGGGTGTTCTGATCAAGCGTTCGCGACGGGTGATCAACCGCGGGACGGCGGCGGGCGTGAGGCTTGGGATGTGACTTCTACGTGTGAATCGTCCGATACACGCCCTGCGCCGTCCAGGGCGCGGTCCGGGCTTGTTTCGTTGCTCGCTCTCGATCTGGGGATCTGCCTGCTGGTAGCGAGTGAGTTCCTGCCGGCCAGCGTGCTGCCGCGCATGGCCGCCGACCTGGGCGTCTCTGAAGGGACCGCCGGGTTGGCTGTTGCCGCCACTGCGATCGCCGGTGCAGTGACTGCCCCGTCGATCGCGATGGTGCTGCCGCGCGCGGATCGGCGGCTGGTGCTGATCGGGTTGCTCGCGGTGGCTGCGGTGTCCGATCTGGCGGTTGCGCTGTCGCCCGGGTTCGCGGTGGTGCTGCTGAGCCGCCTGATCCTCGGCATCGCGATCGCGGGCTACTGGTCGTTCGCGTTCGGCGCTGGTGTTCACGCCCTTCCGGGCCGCGAGCGGTTGGTGTCGACCAGCTTGTCGGTCGGGGTGAGTGTCGCGACGATCGTCGCCGTACCGCTGGCGTCCATCGGCGCGGACACCGCCGGATGGCGCGTCGTCTTCGGGGTGGCGGCCGCGTTGACCGTGCTGAGCCTGCTGTTCCTGGTACTGGTGTTCCCGACGGTTCCTGCGCACCCGGCAGCAGGCCTGGCCATGATGCGGAGCGCGTTGCGCAATCCGCTGCTGATCGCGGGCCTGGTCATGATCGTGTTCGCCGCGCTCGGCAACTTCGTCGCCTACCCGTACATCCGGCTGGCCATCATGCGCGTGGCACCGGATGGTTCCGCCTGGCTGCTGCTCGTCTGGGGCCTGGGCGGACTGGTCGGCAATCTCGCAGCTGGCGCGTTGTCGTCACGGTTGCGGCTCGCTTCCGCCGCAGCGCCGCTGTTGCTGTCCGCGGGCCTTGCCGTGACGGGCTATGCCGTCGGCGTCCCGATGCTCGCGGCGGGCGTGATCGTCTGGGGGCTCGCGTTCAGCATGATGCCGGTCGTGACGCAGCTGTGGGTTGCGGGTGCCGAACGCGAACACACCGAGTCGGCCATGGGCCTGCAGGTGACAGCCTTCCAGACGGCGATCACCATCGGCTCAGCCGTCGGCGGCGCGTTTGTCGACGGTCACGGCGTCGCGGCGACGCTCGTGCTCGGGGCGGTCTGCGCAGCCGTCAGCGGGATCGGGTTCGCGGTGCTGCGCAATCCCGGTGCCTGAAGGGTGTTGGCTCTCCATGACTGCGGCGACAGTCCGTGCTCGGCGGCGAACGCCCGGCTGAAGGCCGCGATCGACCCGTAGCCACAGCGGGACGCGACGGCCTCGACCGGGAGGTGGGGATCGGACAGCAGGTTCCGGGCCGCGCCCATGCGGACCTCCCGCAGCATCCGGACCGGGCTACGACCGAGTGCCTTCTGGAAACGCGCGCTGAGCGCGGACCGGGACAGGTGCACGAGACTCGCGAGCGATTCGACGCTCCACTTGCTCGCCGGGTCTGCGATGACCGCTTCGAGAACGCGAGTCACCAGCGGGTCGGTCTGCGTGTCGGAACCCTGGTCCGCCAGCCAGGAGTCCGTCATCGCAGCACCGACGAGGTTGCCGTAACCGTCCGCAAACACGGAGGCACGGCAGGCACCCTCGAGCGGGCAGCCCCGGACGAGTTCGGCGACGCCCGCATGCCGTTCCGCGAACCCGCGAATCACCATCGGACTCGGGACGGGGTACGTCGCGACTGCCACCCGCAGGTCCGCGACCGCAAGCTCGGCGCGAGCATCTGTGGTCACGACGAAGCCGGTCCGCGAGTCGAGCCAGGCCGCGTCACCACGCGCGAGCTGGGTAGTGCCGGCCGCTGTCCCGAGGTTCGCCGTACCGCTGAGCACCAGGAACCAGAGCGGTCCTGGCGAGGTCAGCGACGCCGTACCGACCAGGAGCCGATGCGTCAGTTCGCTCAGGTCGAATCGGGCGGTCGTGGGTCGTCCGCGAAGATCAGATTCAGGCACAAACACAGAACAGCCCGGCCCGCCCTGCGTATTCCCCGGGTAACGCGACTCAGGGAGAAGTCGTGAGCCGGGCCCTAGCGGCGTAACGTTTTCAGGTGAGGGATCCGCAGCAATCCATCACTAAGGACGCCGCCCATGCTGAGAGTTCTTCGTGTCCTGCTGGTCGTGACCTGCCTCGCCGGACTGGTGACGCCGGCCGAGGCGACGACAACCGCCGCATCGGATCCGGCACGCGCGGAACTGCGCGGCATCGTCGAGAACGTCGCCGGCGCCACCGGGAAGCGGTACGGCGTGAAGGACGACGCCGGTCATGTGATGGACACCGTGAAGATCATCCAGGACTCGACCGGTGGTTACCTCGCGGTCTCGCACCACCTGGCCGGTGACGGACACTTCCGGGTGAACCTGGCGACGTCGTCGGATCTGCTCAACTGGCACTGGGTCCGCGAACTCGCCGGCAGCAACACCGGGCCGGCATCGCAGCCGACGATCGTCCAGGCTTCGAACGGCGGCTTCGTCCTCGCGTGGGAACAGGAACAGCCCGGCGGCGGCAACAACCACCTCGCCTTCCGGTACTTCGCGAATCGCACCGATCTCCTCGCGGGACAGGTCAGCCGCGCGTACGACGCACCTCGCCGGCTCTCGTCGTGCGCGGAAGGTACGCCGAACATCTACAGCGTCACGTTGTCGCCCGACATCGACCACTCGACGATCGATGTCGGCGGCCACTACTGGTGGAACTGCGACCGCGACCGCCAGCAACGCGGAACGCTGACCAACTTCACGTCCTGGTCCACCGCCGCGCAGCCGAACTTCGACAACGCCCTCCTCTACTGGGGCGTCAACGGCAACATCGGCGACCGTGACAACACGACGTTCCGCGGCTACAGCTTCGGGCTGATCGAAGGCCAGTACACCAAGGGCGACTTCGGTTCCTGGCGAACCTTCGTGTACGACTACCAGACCGGCAATGCCGACCGTACGACGATCTCCACCGACGGCGGCAGTACGGCGTTCGCGAACCCCACCATCACCAACCTGAAAGCCCCGAACGGACAGCCGGCGTTCGTGATCACTCTCTTCATCCCGAGCGAAGGCGCCGCATCCGGCGAATCGGGCGAGCTGATCTACTACAAGACCTACTGAGTCAGCGCGACGGCGATCCGGGCTGCGACGGCGGCGTTGTTCCGGGCGAGTGCGAGGTTGGCCGGGATGCTCTGCCCGTCCGTCTCCTTCTCGATCCTCGCGAGCACGTACGGCGTGACGGCGGGACCGACGACCCCCGCCTCTGCGCTCGCCTCCAACGCAGCCGTCAGTACGGCGTCGATGCGCGCGGCTGGGATCTCGTCGTCGACGGGAATTGGAACTGTCAGCAGTACGCCGGTCTCCGGCCTTGCGCGGAAACGGAGTACGTCGCACACCACTCGCTCGGCGTCGACGCGGTGCGGGATCGGCAAGCCGCTCGAGCGCGTGTAGAAGGCGGGGAACCAGTCGTGTTGCCAGCCGAGGACAGGTACGCCGGCGGTCTCGAGATATTCGAGTGTTCGCGGCAGGTCGAGGAATGCCTTGGCGCCGGCGCAGACGGTGATGACCGGGTGGTTGGCGATCGCGTCGAGGTCGGCTGAAACGTCTCCGCTGAGTTCTGATCCGCGGTGGACTCCGCCGATGCCACCGGTGGCGAACACCGAGATGCCGGCGGCGTGGGCCAGGGCGACTGTGGCCGAGACTGTGGTGACGCCTACGTCCCAGCCTTGTGCTTGCGCTACGGCGAGATCGCGTTCGGCGACCTTGCGGGTGCCTTGCAGTACTCGTTTCTCTTCGTCGCTTGAGAGGCCGAGGTGGGCCTGTCCGTCGAGGATCGC
This sequence comes from Kribbella sp. C-35, assembly GCF_046549195.1. NCBI lineage: Bacteria > Bacillati > Actinomycetota > Actinomycetes > Propionibacteriales > Kribbellaceae > Kribbella > Kribbella sp. C-35. The sequence goes on along the minus strand of NZ_JAJPWG010000005.1, from coordinate 258,785 downwards.
GGCGACGGCCGGCACCGCGCCGTGGTCTCGCACTGCTTGTTTGCAGAGTTCGAGCGCGTCGGCGTTGGCCGGGGCGGGCAGCCCGAGGTTGGAGAAGATCGTCGACTCGAGGGCGACGACTGCGCGGTGCTCGGCCAGGGCTTGGGCCACGTCGTCGGACAGGATGGGCTCAATCACGCGCGATTCCGTTCTCGTCGAGGTCGTGGACAGCGTGGGCGGCGTGGACAGCGTGGCGCCGGGCTCGCGGAGAACCCGCCTGGCCAGGGTATGGCCCGCCTTGACCGCTTCGACGGCGTCGGCGTCATCGAGTACGGCGTACAGAAAGCCTGCCGCGAACGCATCGCCCGCGCCGGTCGTGTCACGTACCTCGTCGACCGGGGGGACCGGGACAGTTGTCGAGGTATTGGCATGGATCTCTGTGGGTTCGACGCCGTTCTTGACGACAACCGTCGTACCGGAGCCGGCGAGGTCGCGCAGGGAGCCGACGTCAGCTTCGATGCCGTTGGCAAAGATGTACGTCGGTTGCAGCATGCTGATCAGGTCGCGGAATTGCGCGGGCCCTATGGAGTCGATGAGTGCGATCGAAGACGCGTCGATGGTGAGGATCGCACCTTCTGCATGTGCGATGTGCGCCGCGCGGCGGAGGACGGACAGGGATGGGCCGACGAGGGAGTACGCCGACAGGTGGACGACTCTCGCGCCGGACAGCCAGTGGTCAGGTACGTCGGCCAACTCGGCTGCGGCGGCCCGATCCGGGTACATCGTGCGTTCGCCGGACGGGTCCACGATGATGACGATGGTCCCGGTCCGCCCCTGCCGCTGGACCCTCACGTCAACCCCGGCCTCGACCAGATCCCGCACCAGAGCCGCGCCGACCACGTCATCCCCAACCCGCCCAACAAACCGCACCGCCACCCCAAGCCCGCCGGCAAAGGCAGCAACGTTGGCCGCCGCGCCCCCACGCGTCCGACAAACCCGCGCCGGATTGTCAGTCCCCGCCCGCGCCACACCCGCCCCCCAAACCACCACATCCTCAACAAGATCCCCAACACACAAAACCCCACGCCGATCACCCACACCCACCACCTCCCACACCACCTCCGGCACCACGTCCCGCACTACCTCCGGCGCCAAGGTCCGGCGCCACCTCCAGCACCATCGCTCGCGCGGCCTTCCGCACCACCTCCCGCGGGACCTTCCGCGCCGCCATCTCCGGCGCGACCGCCCGAGCCGCCACCTCCGGCGCGACCTCCCGCGTCGGCACCTCCCGATCTACCTGCGGCGCGACTGTCCCCACCGTCTGAGCCGACGCTACGAGACCCCACCGCCCCAGGCGACCCCGCGGCATGTCGACCCCGCCGGCTGCTGGCCCGCTCGACCGACGATGACGGGACTCCAGGTGCGGGCTACGACGTGGGAGCGCGACTCCAGCCGCCGGATACGTCGGCACCTTCGCCTCACTCGGCTCCTGTGGCGCATGTGTGGGTGGCTGAACCGGGAGTAACCGGATGGCTGGCCCACGGCACACAGGAAGGACCCGGGCACGGGACTGGTTATCCCCTCGTGTTGGGGGTTCTCCCCTCGCACACCAGCAGAGAACCCCCAACCCAAGGGGATAACCCGCCGCTTGACGGGGGTTGCCCGTTCGGCTGGACGGCTGCCGACTGAGTATGCGAGGGGGCGACCCTTCAGTGGACTGGGCAACCCCTGCCCGGCGATCGGCGATGCCCGGACGGTGGGGTCGCCGACGGGAGCAGCGCGACGGTGGGGACCGGAGACAGTAGCTGGTGTGGGGACGGGAGTTGGCGGGGTGGTGGGGACCGGACGTGGCGGTGGGGACGGGACGTGGTGGGTGGGGACGGGACGTGGTGGGGGGCAGGACGTGGTGGGTGGGGATAGGACGTGGTGGGTCGAGTCGCGGGATGCGGGCAGCGTCACGCAGGTGTCGGACCGGAGAGGCCCAGGAGGCCGTTGAGGAGTTTGCGGCCGAGGGGCCAGTCGGCGAGGTTGGTGGTGGAGTTGAGGTGGCCGGCGTGGTCTACCAGGTGGCAGTCTGCGTTCCAGGCGCTGGCGAAGGTGGTTGCGCGTTCTGGGGTGCAGTACGGGTCGTCTGTGCTGGCTACCAGGAGTGCGGGGCAGGGGAGTGGTTGCGTCAGGACGGACTGGAAGGTTCCGGCGCGGTCGGAGGGGAACGTCGGGTGCTCAGGGTCCGGCGGTGCCACCAGTAGCGCAGCTGCGGCCGACCCTCCCGCAGCGAACCAAGCGGCAGCGGCCCAGCAGCCGAGGCTGTGCGCCACCAGCACCACGTCATCGTCCCGAGCGCGAGCATCGTCGTACGCACGCTGAACCGCGGCGACCCAGTCGTCCAGCTCGGGCTCGGTCCACGACGCCGGAACGATCCGGACGGCGCGGTCGCCCCAGGACTCTTCCCACCGGCTTTGCCAGTGCACACCGTCGGAGCCGTCGATGCCCGGGAGGATGACGAACGCTGTCACTGCAGACCTCGCTTTCACTTGTGCAACCCACGACCGTGGGGAGGCTTGAGGCTCTGAGTGTGTTCGAATCAACAGGCTCACGACAGCGTGGCAAGTGATCACAAAGACATTGGCGGCGACAACCATGGAATCACTCGACGAGATCGACCGGCGGATCCTCGCCCTGCTCCAGGCCGAGGGCCGGCTGACCGGCGCCGAGCTCGGCCGCCGGGTCGGTCTGTCGCAGCCGGCCGCGAGCGCGCGCGTCCAGCGGCTCGAGAAGACCGGCGTCATCACCGGGTACCGAGCGATCGTCGACCCGGCCAAGCTCGGGCTCGGCATCACCGCCCACATCAGGCTGCGCACCTCGCACGCCCAACTCGAACAGGCCCTCGCGCTGGCCGCCCGGACCCCCGACATCACCGCGATCAGGAGGGTCACCGGCGAGGACTGCCTGCTCTGCGACGTTCATTGCTCCGACGCGCGACGCCTCGAGACCATCATCGACAGCCTCGCCCGCTTCGGCCCGGTGACCACGGCCCTCGTCCTGCACGACTACTCGGCACGCCCCTTGACCCCGGCCCCGGAGTGAGCGGCGCCGCGAGACAACGGTTGTGCGTTGATGCGCGAATCTGCATCATAGATTCCACTATTACGCATGAGTGTCGGACGACGTGCTGGTCGGAAGGAGTGGTCCGAAGTGACCGCCAAGTGGGAGTTCGTGCTCTGCGACGCGCTCGCGAAGGTGCACCCGGTGCGGGACCCGCGCCCGGTGTCCGCCGAAACTCGGTTCCAGGCCTTCCTCGGTGAGCCTGCGTCGTTCCAGCTCGCGTACCGCCCTCCGCTCGAGCCGAAGTTCCGCGACCCGCGCCCGCTGCAGGTGCGAGTCGAGGGTGCGGCGGCCGACCTGGTCGCCGTCTCGAGCGTGGACCTCGTGCCTTGTGCTTTCGTCGCCCTCCCGGGCCACGACGACGGCTACGAGTTCGACGAGCCCGGCCTGTACCCGGATGTACTGCGCCCGGTGCCGAACGGCGAAGCTCCGGTGCGGTTCGGCAGCTGGGCAGCGCTGTGGTTCGACGTCACCACGACCGATCCGGCGCGAGCCGGCGTACATGAACTCACGATCGTGGTGACCGCGCGCGACGGCTCCGAGCTGCACCGTACGCCGGTCTCCGTCGAGATCACCGGGATCGACCTGCCGCCGCTCGACATCGTGTCGGGCCACTGGATGCACCTCGACTCGCTTGCGGACCACTACGGCGTCGAGGTGTTCAGCGAAGAGCACTGGACCATCGTGGAGCGCTTCATGGCGTCCGCGGCCGAGATGGGTGCGACGTCGTTGCTGGCGCCGGTGTGGACGCCGCCGCTCGACACTGCGATCGGCACGTACCGCACCGTTGTGCAGTTGATCGACATCATGGCGACCGGCGACGGGTACGAGTTCGGGTTCGATCGGCTGCGGCGGTGGCTCGAACTGTGTCGGCGTACCGGGATCACTGGGGTCGAGGTCGCGCATCTGTTCACCCAGTGGGGCGCTAAGGCCACGCCCGGCATCGTGGTCGGCGAGGAGCGCGTCTTCGGGTGGGACGTGCCCGCGACCGACGTACGGTATCGGGACTTGATGGAAGCGCTGCTGCCGGCGCTGCAGGCAGTGCTCGACGAGGAGTGGGATCGCGACCACGTCGTGTTCCACATCTCCGACGAGCCGTCGGGGGAGGACGGTCTTGCGAGCTACCTTGCGGCGAAGGCCGTCGTCGCCGACCTCCTGAAGAGCTGGACGGTCGTCGACGCCCTGAGCGAGTACTCCTTCTACACGTCGGGTGCCGTGAAGGTGCCTGTCGTCGCCACCGACCATGTCGAGCCGTTCCTGGCCGAGCGGCCGGAACGGATGTGGGTGTACTACTGCGTCAGCCAGGACCGCGACGTCGCCAACCGGTTCATCGGGATGCCTTCGGCGCGGAACCGTGCGATCGGGCACCAGTTGTTCGCGTCCGGCGTGGACGGGTTCCTGCACTGGGGCTTCAACTTCTGGTACACGTGGCACTCGACCCGGCGGGTGGATCCGTTCGCGGACACCTCGGCCGGCGGCGCCTTCCCGTCCGGCGACCCGTTCGTCGTCTACCCAGGACCGGACGGTACGCCGTGGCCGTCACTCCGTCACCGCGTCTTCGCACAGGCGATGTGGGACCACCGCGCCCTCCAGGCAGTCCGCGCGGCCCACGGCAACGCAGCAGCCCTCGACCTCATCGACCCCGACCGAACCCTCCGCTTCAACCGTCCGGTCCTCGACCCGGACCACTACTACAAAGCCCGCCAACGCATCACCAACGCCCTGACAACCCAAGGCGACTAGCGGTAGCCGCGTTTGAGGAGGTACTTGGCTCCGGCTTCGTAGCCTTTCGGGGTGAGGAGCTCGAAGCCGAAAGCGTCGGCGAGGCGGCTGGTGGTGTTGAACGCGGTGCAGACCGCGAGCGCGTCCTTGACCTGCTCGGGCGAGACGCCAACAGCCAGGACCTCACGTACGTCGTCGCTGTCGACGCGTCCGTCGCGGATCAGCTTTCCGAGCATGCGCAGCGTTGCTCGTAGCGGCTCATCGATCGACGCCGATTCCAGGTTGTCCAGGATCGCCGCCACCCGCGGACCGTCTTGATACGCAAGGCTTGCGGTCGCAGTGTGGGCGCCCACGCAGAACGCCGACTGGTTGAGTTTGGACACGTACGCCGCCATCAGCTCGCGGTCTCCGACGGACCAGTCGGACGGCCCGCGCAGTGCTTCGTGGGTGAACTCCTTGGCCGGGTTGCCGTAGAAGTCGGACCGGTAGAAGGTCAGCTTGGCGGCGTCCGGAAGCGGCTGCCCGGAGAAGAGCCGGATGAGCGCGAACATCAACTTCGTTCCGGGTCGGTAGCCGTGGTTGAGGATGTCAAGATGCATGGCCCGGCGCCTCCTCGGAGATCGCTTCGGCGAGGGCCGCCAGTCCGGCGTCGTACAGGCGGGTCGAGTGACCGACCGCGGCGCAGATCACCAGCTCGAACACTTCGTCCTCGGTGCAGCCTGCTACGGCCAGGTCCGTCGCGTTGACGCGTACCGGCGTACTAGTGATCTTGCTGATCAGTGCGCTCAAGGGCGGGGCGAGTCCCTCGTCGTTGAACGCACGCGAGCGCTGCTCCGTAGACGCTTTGCCGTCGCCGGTCAGGATTCGATCCACCAGCGCGCGGTGCGCTGCCCGTTTCGTGTCGTCTTCCAGCACCGTGCCGTCACCTCCTCGGCGGACTCGGCTGTCCGCCCTCAGGGGTATGACGATCAGCGCACCACGAAATGCGACATCCGCGCTACTTGGTGACGAGGGAGCGGAGCAGGAAGCCGACGTTGGCGGGGCGCTCGGCCAGGCGGCGCATGAAGTACCCGTACCAGTCGTCGCCGTACGGGACGTAGATGCGCACCCGGGAACCCTGCGAGCGGAGCTGCTCCTGCACGCTCGGCCGGATGCCGTAGAGCATCTGGAACTCGAAGTCGTCCTGACCCTTGCCGTGCTGCGTCGCCAGCGCCTGGGCGATGGAGATCATCCGCGGGTCGTGACTGGCGATCATCGGGTAGCCGAGTCCGGCCATCAGGATGCCGAGACAGCGGGCGTACGCGCGGTCGACGTCGCTCTTCGCGGGATGGGCGACCGACTTCGGCTCGGCGTACGCGCCCTTGACGAGGCGGACCCGCGACCCGATGGTGGCGAGGTCGCGGCAGTCGGCCTCGGTGCGGTACAGCATCGCCTGCAGCGCGACGCCGACCGACGGGTGGTCCTTGCGCAGCTCGGCCAGGATGCTGAGCGTGGAATCGACCGTGGTGTGGTCCTCCATGTCGAGGGTGACGGTCATGCCGGCGTCGGAGGCCGCGGCGCAGATCGCGTGCGCGTTCTCGGCGGCCAGCGCCTCGCCGTCGCCGGGCAGCGCCTGACCCATCGCGGAGAGCTTGAGCGAGGCCTCGGACCTGGTCGCGAGTCCCTGATCGGCCAGCTGCTTGATCAGGGTGAGGTACGCGTCCCGGGTGGCTTCCGCTTGGGCGCGGTCGAGTGTGTCCTCGCCGAGGTGGTCGAGGGTGACGGCGAAGCCGCCGGAGGTCAGCCGGCGGGTGGTGTCGACGGCGGCGTACACGTCGTCGCCGGCGATGAAGCGCGTGACGACCTTGCGCGTCACCGGGGACTTGGTGACGGCGGCCCGGACGCGACGGCTGCGGGATGCGGCGAGCAGAGCGGTACCAAGCACGGCGGACTCCTCCTGGTCAGGATGTGAGTGCACTGTAAGGACCGTCACGCCTCGCCGGCCTTATCCAGCTGACAGATCCGGTGGCGCAAATCGTCATACATATGTCTAAGCTGCTCCTGTGGACCTCGATGACCTGGTCGGCGCGATCTCGGACGCGTTCGGTACGCCGGCTGTGCTCGAGGACCGCGACTTCAACCTGATCGCGTTCAACACCCAGCCGGACGAGATCGACGCGGTCCGGGCCGGGTCGATCCTGCGGCGGCGTTCGACGGCCGACGTCCGGAGCTGGTTCGAGCAGTTCGGCATCGCGACCGCGGCCGGCCCTGTCCGCACGCCGGCCGAGCCGAGCCTCGGCATCCTGCCGCGGCTGTGCCTGCCCGTCCGGTGGAACGGCGTGACCTACGGATACTTCTGGCTGCTCGACCCCGAAGGCGGATTGGGTACGCCGTCGCAACTCGAAGCGACCGCTGCGATCGCACGCGACGCGGGTGCTCTACTCGCTCAACGGGCCCGCGGTAGTCGCGATGCGTCCCTCCTGCTCACGAATCTGCTGGCACCTGACGACGCGGTCTCGGCGCGAGCGGTCGAGGAGCTCGACAGTCGCGGGCTCGTCCAGCGGACGGCGTACGTCGTGGTCGTCCATGCGGAACAGCCGTCGCGCGAGGTCGTGCCGCTCAATCTCTGGTCACTGCCGCGCCATGTGCTCGCGACCTCGGGCGAGGGCTTCACGACGTTGCTCGTCGACCTCGCGAACGAGCGGATGTCCCTGATCGACCAGGCGATCGACCGGCTCCGGCAGCTGCACGCCCAGCGCCTCGGAGACCAGGCCGCGGCGCGCCTACTCGTCGGGGTCGGTGAGCCGCAGCGCGGTCTCACCCACGCGCGGACCAGTCACGAACAGGCTCGTCGCGCCACCAAGATCCTGGCCGCCGTGCCGCGTCTCGGTGCGGTTGCTCATTGGTCGCAGCTCGGCGTACACCGACTGATCTCGTGCGGTCCGCGGTCGGCCCTGGTGCACGCCGTACTCGATCCGCGGGCGCAGCGGCTGCTCGACGCGGGCGGTGAGCTGGTACGGACGGCGCAGGTCTTCCTGGACCGGGCCGGCAACATCCAGGAGTTGGCGACGGAGCTCGCCATCCACCGGCAGACGGCGTACTACCGGCTCCGCCGCATCGAGACCATCACCGGCTTCGACCTCCACCGCGGCGAGGACCGCCTGACCCTGCACCTCGCCCTGACAATGGCACCACTGCTCCAGCCCACCGGATCTGAAGGAGAACGACGTGCTGGTCAATAACGGCAGCTCTGTTCGAGGCACGCTCATCGTGACCAATGCGACGGTCTTCGACGGCGAGAATGCCGAGCTCGTCGACGGGCCGGTTGCGGTCCGGGACGGACGGATCGTCGCGGTCGGGGACACAGGGGACCTTGGGGACGGCGCCATTGTGGTCGACGCCGAGGGCGGCACCGTGCTGCCTGGGTTGATCGACGCGCATTGTCATCCGTACGGCATCAGCTTGGACATGGTCGACATCGAGGCGAGCCCGCTGAGCTACATCGCGATCGTCGCGGCCGGGCGGTTGCGCAACGCGTTGCGGCGCGGCTTCACGACGATCCGCGATGTCGCCGGTGGCGAGGCGGGGCTGGCGAAGGCGATCGCCGAAGGTCGGCTGGAGGCGCCGCGGTACCTGTTCACCGGGCCGGCGCTGAGCCAGACCGGCGGGCACGGCGACGCGCGGCCGGCGCACTGGGACACCTGTCCTTGCCACAGTCACACGACCGAGGTCGTCGACGGGGTGGACCCGCTGCGTCGCGCCGTTCGCGAGCGTTTCCGGCAGGGCGCGCACGCGATCAAGATCATGACGTCGGGCGGCGTCATCTCGCTGACGGACCCGATCCGGATCCCGCAGTACTCCGAGGACGAGATCCGCGCCGTCACGGCCGAGGCTGCGCGGCGGGGGAGTTACGTCGCGGCGCATTCGTACTCGCCGGAAGCGATCGTGCACTCGGTGCGCAACGGCGTACGGTCGATCGAGCACGGCAACCTGCTCGACAGCGCATCGGCCGCAGCGATGGCTGAGTACGGCGCGTTCCTGATTCCGACGTTGGCGGCGTACGACGCGATCGACCGGCGCGGCGTCGAACTCGGGATGGCTGCGGTGTCGCGGGCCAAGAACCGTGAGGTGCTCGACGCAGGTCGGCAGGCGATCGAGCTCGCCGTTGCCGCGGGGGTCCCGGTTGGGTTCGGCACCGACCTGATGGGGGAGCTGGAGGAGGAGCAGCTCAACGGGCTGCGGCTGCAGAGCGACGTGCTCGGCATCCTCGACACCCTGCGCTGCGCGACGTCGGTGAACGCTCGCCTGCTCGGGCTGGACGACCTCGGCGTGGTCCGGCCCGGGGCGATCGCGGACCTTCTCGTAGTCTCGGGCAACCCGTTGGAGCAGCCTGAATGCCTGTGGGATCCAGCCGCGCAACGGATCGTCATCCAAGGCGGACGCGTCGTTTAGGAGATCCATGCCGGACAGCATCAGGTTCATCGACAGGGCAGCTCTCGAGCGCACGCTCGGCTGGACGCAGGCGATCGACGCGCTCGAGGACGCCCTGGTCGCAGGGACTGGGAACACGCCGCCGCGGACGTTCGTGGAGGTGTCCGGCGGGCAGCTCATCCTGATGCCGGGCGAGGTCGGGTCGCAGGTCGGCGTGAAGGTCGTGTCGGTCAGTCCCGGCAACGCGGCCCGCGGCCTGCCCCGGATCCAGGGCGTCCACATCGCCTTCGATGGGCCGACGCTGCGGCCGGTCGCCGTCATCGACGCCGAGTCGCTGACGTTGCGACGTACGGCGAGTCTCTCGGCGCTCGCCGTACGTCGGCTGGCGACGACCGACTCGAACTCGTTGCTGGTGTTCGGGACCGGACCGCAGGCGTTGAGCCATGCGCTGGCGATCAACGCGGTCCGTCCGCTGGACCAGGTCATCGTCGTGGGTCGCCGGGTGGATGCGGTCGCCGCGCTCGTCGGATCGCTTGCAGCGCAGGGCCTCCCGGCTCGGCCCGGAACTCCCGACGACGTCGCGGACGTCGACCTTGTGGCCTGCTGCACGACCGCGACGGCGCCGTTGTTCGACTCCGAGCTGCTCCGGCCGGAAGCGACGGTGGTCGCCGTCGGGTCGCACGAACCAGCGGTCCGGGAGGTCGACACGAACCTCGTCCGCCGCGCCACCGTCGTCGTCGAATCACGCGCCTCCGCACTGAGCCAGGCGGGCGACATCATCCTCGCCATCGCAGACGGCGTACCCGAAAGCGACGCGATCACAGCCGACCTCCACGAACTCGCCACCGGTCAGATCGAGATCACCCCGGGAGCACCTCGCCTCTTCAAAAGCGTCGGCGAAGCCTGGTGCGACGTCGTCACCGCCACCGCCGCCCTCCACACCACCCCGTCAGATGACATGCGGTAGACCGCTTGGCTGGCCGTCGAGGCGGCGTAGGGCATCTGAGAAGCGGCCGCGGGCCTGGAGTTCCGCTCTTCCGGTGCTGTAGTCGGTCACTTGTTGCCACTCGTTGCCTGTGACGTAGTAGACGTGCGGGCTCACCGGTCCTGGAGAATCGGCGAAGAAGCAGTTGGCCAGTTCGATGAGCATTCCGAATGCACCGACGACTGTCTGATCCCGTATCACGTGTACGAGCAGCATGTCTCGGGACGGCATGGCCACGAGGCAACCGAACGGGGGATTCTCGACTCGCAGGGATTCGCGCAGCACGGTGTCGAGGACCAGCGCCCGCGAGGCGGTGAACATGCCACCGGTCAGCATCGCGATCTCGGCGCCGTTCTCACCGGGCTGTTGCACGAGCTCGACTTCGTCCTTGAGACGGCGCAGGTTCGCCAGGCCCATCCGGGTGATTTCGTCCCACGGCACGCCGAGGCTGTCGATGTCGAAATGCATCGCGACGGCTCGCCCGGTGTAGGTCGCGGGCGCGGTGACCACACCTGGCACGAACTCCGGCACCCGGTCGGTCCAGCTGCGCTCGATCGTGGCTGCGCAGACCAACCGAAGGTAGAGCTCGTTCTCCAAGTCCTCGGGGACCATCGGCCGCTCGCCCGAAGGGAGCATCTGGTCGAAATGCGCAGCCACTGCTGATCGCCATTGCTGTCGTGGCAACCCGCCGAGGGTGCGTGCGAGGTTCGCGAGTCCGGCGGACGGAGCATCGCCCACCGGATCGTCGTCGTGTCCGATCGGTACCAGTGCGCCGGCGCCGTCGGACCGCATCGAAAACCCGCGTTCCGCGACTGCAGCCTCGGCGAGACGGACCAATCGGTCGGCCTGCGGCATGGTCAGCGGCGTCAGCACCGGGTGCGGCCGATCCGCGTCGCGGTCCTTGTGCCGCCTGCTGTCTCCACGGCCGCTCCGGCGGCCGTCTCTGTCCTTGCGAGCACTCATCGAGCACCTCCTTTGCCCAAGAACATATGAGACTTTCGGGCACCGGAACGGCCGGACTTCGCAATCTGTGGATAACCCCCACCGGCGTGTTGAAGAAAGTTCACTTTGACTGGGTGTAACGAATCGCCCCACAGACCCTGCATCCCAGGGCCCTGAGGATCTGACCTCACCGATTGTCACGAGTTGATGGCTTACTGTGACAGTAGGGTTTCAACTCAACAAGGAGGCAGTCGTGGAATCACCAAGTCCTGCGGCTCGGATCGGTGCGGAATTCCTGGGAACTTTTTGGCTCGTGTTCGGCGGCTGCGGTGCGGCCGTCCTGGCCGGCGTCGTGCTCAACCCGGACAAGGTCTCTGTCGGCATCGGCTACCTCGGTGTGGCGCTGGCCTTCGGCCTGACCGTGCTGACCATGGCGTACGCCGTTGGCCACGTCTCCGGTGGTCACTTCAACCCGGCCGTGACGATCGGCCTCGCCGTTGCCAAGCGCATCGAGTGGAAATGGGTGCCGACGTACATCGTCACCCAGATCGTCGCCGGCACGGCCGCCGGCGCCATCTTACTGGCCGTTGCCAGCGGCAAGGACGGGTTCAGCGCCGTCGACAGCGGTTTCGCCAGCAACGGGTACGGCGACCGGTCGCCGGGCGGCTACTCACTGCTGGCCTGCGCGATCGTCGAGATCGTGCTGACAGCCTTCTTCCTCTACGTGATCCTCGGCGCCACCGACGACCGGGCACCCAAGGGATTCGCCCCGATCGCGATCGGTCTCGCCCTGACACTGATCCATCTCGTCGGCATTCCGGTCACCAACACGTCGGTCAACCCGGCGCGATCACTCGGCGTCGCCTGGTTCGCCGGCGGTTCGGCGCTCGGCCAGGTCTGGCTCTTCATCGTCGCCCCGATCGTCGGCGCGGCAATCGCCGGCATCACGTACGCCGCTATCACCGGCGCGCGCGGCCCGAAGGTCGACGAGGGCGTAGCCAACAATCCCTGACACAGAGTTTGCCAGGCAAATTGCGCGGGCACCGAGAGGTCAGCACGGGGAATCAATCCGCCGGGTCAAAGCCCGGCTTCGGAAAGGGGAAGGACCATGGAATTCATTCTGTGGATCATCGCCGTGATCCTCGTCGTGTCCGGGATCGTGTCGCTGTTCCGTGGCCAGATGATGTGGGGCGCTGCGCTGATCGTGCTCGGCCTCCTGGTCGGACCTGGCGGCGTCAGCCTCTTCACCTGATCCAGCAGTCGCCCCCACGCTGTTCTCCGCGTGGGGGCGACGTACGGCGGCCGATCGAAGTGGTCGACGGGGTAGGGTTTCGGTCTGATGTCTCCTCCTCGTGCGCGTCGTCCTCGTCCTGCTGATATGACCGTCCCGGTGGGGGCGCGCACCGTGTTCACCGACGGTGCCTGTTCGCGTAATCCCGGGCCTGGAGGTTGGGCCTGGGCGTTGTCGAAGTCCGTGTACGCCGCCGGTCACGAGGCTGATTCCACGAACCAGCGGATGGAGATCCGCGCCGCGCTCGAGGCCGTACGGGCGATCGACGGTCCGTTGCTGGTGGTGTCGGATTCGACGTACGTCGTCAACTGCTTCCGCGACGGTTGGCACACAGGTTGGCTCGAGCGCGGCTGGCTCACGTCCGCGAAGAAGCCGGTCGCCAACCGCGACCTGTGGGAGCCCTTGGTCGAGCTGGTCACCCAGCGCGGCGACGTAGCCTTCCAATGGGTAAAGGGCCACTCCGGCCACGAAATGAACGACTTCGTAGACGGCCTAGCCGTCGCTGCTTGCTTCCCGTAACAGGCGTCGTCGGCCGAGAAGCGCGGCGGCGCCGAGGAGGGCCGGTACGGCGATTGCGACCGCCAGTGCACCGTTGGTGTCGAGATCTTGTCGTGGTGAGACGGTGACGCGTACGGGCGGCCCGGCCACGAGCGGGCCGGTTCGCGGGATCAGCACGACGTACACCGCGAAGTGGCCGGGGTTGACGGCCTGGAACTCCCAGTCCAGTTGGGTTTCACCGCCCGCGGGCACAGGTTGGGTCACGTCCTGGGTCCAGTCCTCGAGGTCGACGTACACGCCGTCGAGGCTGACGACGTTGAGATGCGCGATGGCGGGACCCGAACTGGTGACGACTGACTCGACGGTGAGCGTTTGGCCGAGCTGAGCGGTGAGCTGGTCGTGGTTCATGGTCACCGTGGGATTGGCGAGCAGGATTGTCGCGAGCAGGTTGAGGATGTTCATCGTGAGCCCGCTGTCAGTCGGACGAGTCGTGGAGCGAAGACGATCAGCCCGGCGAGCACGACAAGGTCGATGACGGTCGGCGCGGCGAGATAGCTGAGTTCGTGCGTCCAGCTGCGGCGGTTGACGATGATCGGAGACATGTAGTGCAGTGCCGATCCGATCGGGTTGATCCGGGTGAGTGCCTGGCCGAACCCGGTCTTCGGCAGCGCGGGGAGCTGCGTCGGGGCGAACAGGACGAGGAGCAGCAAGAGGCCGCCGGCGAGGCTGGTCTTGTTCGAGTTCGACCAGGCGCTGAAGAGCAGGCCGAGGCCGCCGAGCCCGATCGCGACCAGCGTGCCGACCGTCAGCGCGAGAACGATCGCGCGGCCGGCGCCGCCGAGGACCCACAGGTAGGGGAGTGTGACGACGAGGCAGGCGAGCCACATCGTCGACGCGGCGGCGAGTTTGCCGATCACGATCGCGCGCCGGGAGACCGGGGTGAGCAGCAGGCTCTCCAGGGTTCCGCGTTCCCGGTCGCCGCTGATCGCGTCCGCGTTGACCACGACGGTGAGCAGGACCCCGACGGCCAGGCCGACCTGGACGGTGAGGTTCACCGCCTCCCGTCGTTCGAGGAAGTTCATCGCCCGGTTGGTCGCGGCCAGGTACGTCATCGCGCTGAGCAGGACGCTGAACCCGAACACGAGGACCGGTCCGCGACCCCCGATCCAGAGATCCCGGCTCTCGCGTTCGGCGACCACGTGCCACGCCGTCATGACCGGTCCTCGGTCAGCGCGCGGAATGTCGCGCTCAGGCTGCCGGTGCCGGCGACGACCTCGTCGATCGGGCCGGCGGCCTGGAGGCGGCCGTGGTCGAGGATGATCACGGTGCCGCAGACCTGTTCGACCTCGGACAAGGTGTGGGTCGACAGCACCACGGTCGCTCCGCGGTGACCGGCGATGTCGCCGATCGTCGCCAGGATCTCGTGCTGGCCGGCCGGATCGAGGCCGAGGGTCGGTTCGTCCAGGAACACGACCGCCGGCTCGTTGACCAGCGCTCTGGCGATTCCCAGACGTTGCCTCATTCCGCGGCTGTACGCCGAGATCCGTGCGCTGCTGCGGTCGGCGAGACCGACGTCGGCGAGCAACCGTTCGGCCACAGCGCGTGCGTCGGCGCGGCTCCGGCCGAACAGGCGCGCGGCGTACCGGAGGTACTCCGTTCCGGTCTGGCGACCGGGATAGCCGGCGCTTTCCGGCAGTACGCCGATCTGCCGGCGGACCCGATCCGGCTCGGTGCCCGGCACACCACCGACCGTGAACGTCCCGGCGGTCGGTTCGAGGATCGTCGTCAGCAGACGAATCGTGGTCGTCTTCCCGGCGCCGTTCGGCCCGAGCAGGCCGACGACCTCACCCGGCTGGGCGGCGAAGGTGAGTCCGTCGAGCGCCGTGCGCGCGCCGTACCGCTTGGTCAGGTCGATCGCTTCGATGGCCGCCATGCGGCGACAGTAGGTCCGGCCGGCTGAACCCTTGCTGAACGGTGCATTCAGCGGGGATTCAGCCACAATGGAGGAGGATCGCCTGGAGGTGGGTGATGCGCGCACTGGTGGTGGAGGACGAGCCGCGACTTGCGGCCGGCCTGCGCAGTGGCTTGGAGGCCGAGGGGTACGCGGTCGATGTCGCGCTGACCGGGACCGACGGGCTGTGGCTGGCCCGTGAACACGCGTACGGCGTCGTACTCCTGGATCTCATGCTGCCCGAGGTCGACGGGCTGACGATCTGCCGAACGCTCCGCGGCGAGCACGTGTGGACGCCCATTCTGATGCTCACGGCAAGGAATGCGGACACCGACCAGGTCCGCGCCCTCGACTACGGCGCCGACGACTACCTCACGAAGCCGTTCTCGTACGCCGTCCTGATTGCACGGCTGCGTGCTCTGGTACGCCGAGGCGCCGCCGAACGACCGTGTGTCCTCGAAGCGGGAGAGCTGCGACTCGATCCCGCGGCGAGGAAGGCCTGGCACGGTCCCGACGTACTGACCCTGACCGCTCGTGAGCTGTCGTTGCTGGAGTTCCTGCTCCGGCGGCGTGGTGAAGTGGTGTCGAAGCGGACCATCCTGGACCAGCTGTGGGACGACGACTTCGACGGCGACCCGAACATCGTGGAGGTGTACGTCCGGCGGCTGCGACGGAAGCTCGGCGACGGCCTCATCACCACGCTGCGAGGATCGGGTTACCGCCTCGAGGAGCCGACAGGTCACCTTCCATGAAGGGCGGTGCGTCGTGCGTGTGCGGGTGACCCTGGCCGCGGTCCTCGTCGTCGGTTCGGCACTTGTCGGTGGGGCATTGGTGCTCGTCGCGCTGCTCGGCTCGGTCCTGACCGATGGTGTTTGCCAGGACGCCCGCGCCCGCGCCAGTCAACTCGCCGCCGGTCCGGCGGCTCGGGCTGCGTCGGCTGTGGTGAGCACGTCGTCGCCGATCGAGATCGTTCAGCTGACAGATCGCTCCGGCCACCTCGTGGGTGACGGTACTCTGTTGGCTTCTCCAGGTGCCGGCTGTGTTTCGGTCGAGCCGCCCGGCCACGGGGAGGACTTCGCGTTCGCGGCAGCGCAGACCGCGACCGGCGACCACGTGGTGGTGGGCCGTCCGCTGGTGGATGTGCTCGATTCGACCCGGTTCCTACGCCGCGTGCTGGTGGTCGGCGTACCGCTGATGATGCTGGTGGTCGGCGGCGTGACCTGGGTCGTCACCGGCCGCATGCTCGCGCCCGTGACCGCGATCCGGCGGGAGGTCGACGAGATCACCTCGACCGAGCTGCATCGCCGCGTCCCCGCCACGCGCCAGGACGAGCTCGGGCGCCTGGCCCGGACGATGAACCGGATGCTCGACCGGCTGCAGCGCTCGCACGAAGCCCAGCAACGCTTCGTCTCCGACGCCGCGCACGAGCTGAGATCGCCGATCGCCACGATCCGTCAGTACGCCGAGGTTGCGGTGGCGCACCCGCATCGAACGACACCCGGCGAACTGGCGGCGACCGTGCTCGCCGAGGACGTGCGCATGCAGCATCTCGTCGACGACCTCCTGCTGCTGGCCCGCTCCGACGAACAGCCCGTCGAGCTTGCCCGTACGCCGGTCGATCTCGACGACCTGCTCATCGCCGAAGCCCATCGCTTGCGCTCGGCAACGAAGCTGACGATCGTGACGGCAGCCGTCTCGGCCGGTCAGGTCTTCGGTGACGAGCCGGCGCTGGCCCGGATGATCCAGAACCTCACCGGCAACGCGATCCGTCACGCGCGGTCCGAGATCAGGCTCGGCCTCGCCGAGTCCGGCGGCACCGTCGTACTCACTGTCGCCGATGACGGCCCGGGTATCGCGCCGGCCGACCGCGAGCGGGTGTTCGACCGCTTCGTCCGCCTCGACACCGCCCGCTCCCGCGACACCGGCGGAGCCGGCCTCGGTCTGGCCATCGTCGCCGAGATCGTCCGACGCCACCGCGGCACCGTCGCCCTCACCGGCCCTTCCACCTTCGAAATCCGCCTACCCGGCACTTCCTAGGTGAGGCCCGCGTCGTGGATGCGGTTGGCGATTTGGACGCGGTTGGTGGCTTGGAGCTTGATCATGATGCGCGAGACGTGCGCTTTGACGGTGGCCATGCTCAGGTAGAGCTCTTCGGCGATCTGTGCGTTGACCTTGCCTTGGCCGACCGCGATGGCTACCTCGCGTTCGCGGGAGGCGAGAGTGCCGGCCAGTGATCGCGCCTCGAGGACGCGTTGGGGTTCTGGCTCGTCAGCACCGAGGCGGGCGATGAGCTGGGCGGTCACGGTGGGGGAGAGCATGTGATTGCCGGCGGCCACCTTGTGGACCGCCTCGACGATCTCCGCCGGAGGGGTGTGTTTGAGCAGGAAGCCGCTGGCTCCGCCCCGAAGCGCCCGCAGTACGTAGTCGTCGGCGTCGAAGGTGGTCAGCACGATCACCTTGGGCGGTGTGTGGCGACTCATGAGCTGGGCGAGAGCCTCGAGCCCGTCCATTCGTGGCATGCCTGTCCAGCGACGAGGGCAACCGCCGGGTCGGCGACTACTCCCTCGGCATGCGGCAACGCCTCGGCATCGCGCATGCCTTGCTCGGCGACCCGCAGGTGCTGATCCTGGACGAGCCTGCCAATGGACTCGACCCGGCCGGCATCCACTGGATGCGCGGGCTGCTCAAGGGTTTCGCCGATCGCGGCGGAACCGTGCTGCTGTCCTCACATCTTCTGCACGAGATCGAGGTCGTCGCCGACCACCTGGTCGTCATCGGTCGCGGCATGATCGTCGCCGACGGCAGCAAGGCCGACCTGTTGAACGCCGCGGGCACCCTCGTCCGTGGCCTGGACCCGGATGCGCTGGCGAGCTGCCTCGACGCCGCGGGCTACGTGTACCAGCTCGAGCCTGACGGCGCGTACGTCGTGGAGGCCACCCGTGAGCAGATCGCCACGGCCACCGCGCGGCATGGCGTGGTCGTCACCGAGTTGCGCGGCGCCGACGGCTCCGGACTCGAGGAAATGTTCCTGCAGCTCACCGCCGCCGACGCACGAGAGAAGGTCACCGCATGAGTACCGCGACCCACACTGAACTGTCACCGGATCCGCGGGTGACGGCCGTACCCTTCAGCCGCCTGCTGCGGGCCGAACTGCGCAAGCTCGTCGACACCCGGGCCGGCTTCTGGCTGCTGACCGCTATCGGTCTCATCACGGTCGCCGTCATCGTCGTGTTCCTGTTCGTCGCCGATCCGGACCAGCTGACCTTCCTGAACCTCGTGGGAGCGACAGCGACGCCGCAGAGCATCCTGCTCCCGGTGCTCGGCATCCTCGCCGTCACCGCCGAATGGAGCCAGCGCACCGGCCTGGTCACCTACACGCTCGAACCCAGCCGGATCCGCATCGCCGTCGCCAAGCTCGTTGCCGTGGTCCTGGTCGGCCTGCTCGCGGTGGTCGTGGCTCTCGGCGTCGCGGCCCTGAACAACCTGGCCGGGATGGCGTTCCTGGACGGCGCCGGCAGCTGGAACGTTGGTTCCGCCAACATCCGCGACTTCTTCGCCGTACAGCTGATCGGCATCGTTCAAGGCTTCGCCTTCGGCATGCTGCTGATGAACACCGCCGCCGCCATCGTGCTCTACTACGTGGTCCCGATCGCGTGGACCGTACTCTTCTCAATGGTCGGCTCACTCGAGAAGGCCGCACCCTGGCTCGACGTCAACTCCGCCATGGCACCCGCCTTCGACCAGCGAACGTTCCAGTCCGCCGACTGGGCCTACCTCGCAGTCTCCGGCACCATCTGGGTACTCTTACCCCTAACCCTCGGCCTCCTCCGCCTCCTCCACCGCGAGGTCAAGTCCGCCTGACGCACAGACCGCAGATCGGCCGCGCCGCCCTTCAGGTCCACTCATCAGGACCCGAAGTGCGGCGCCGAGGTCGGGGCGGTCCGGCTCAGGTGCTGGTGGCTGTGCGATCGAGCGCTTCGTTCGGGGCAGGCGCGCTGCTCTCGCCGGAGGCGGCCGAGGGCTCAGCAGTCGGTGGCTGTTCGCGGAGCGACTGCAGCCCCGCGGAAATGGTCTCCCGGTTTCGGTAGATCGCGGATGCGATCTTGATCCCGAGGATGATCGGCACGTGAATCATGGCTTTGCCTTTCTGTCGCGAAGGTTTGATCTGGATCTGCTAGAGGATGTGCGGGCCGAGGTGGCCCTCCTGGTCGCGATAGGGGTGCAGTACGGCGTCGCCGAATCCGTACTTGTCCATCAGGAACGTGGCGTACCCCACGACATCGTCGAAATCGGGATCGACCTCGGCTTCGTCGAACATGTCGAAGAACAACTTCCACTCGGCGTTCCAGCCCTCGGTGTGAAGAATCTGATGCTGGAACTCGTACATCGTGGTCGTGTAGAGATCGATATCGATCTCAAGTCCTTCGGCCTCGAATCTGTCCCGGAATTGCTGCGGGAAGATGTGATGATCGGGCGGCGCCTGGTAGTCCGCCGTGATCTCGTCGGCGACTTCGTCGTCGTTGGTGGCCTCTGGCTTGTCATCGACGGACGTGAAGCTGTCCTGCAGCCAGAAGTTGGTAGCCGTGCGTTCGGCCGCTGTGAGCGCCGCAACGCACCCCGGACAGTTGCCACCCGCCGGCGACGGACCGCTGCAGCTCGGGCAGACGCGCTCGTGCCCGAGTGCATCGTGGTGGGCTTGGCGAGCTGCCTCCTGGCGCTCGAACTCGGCACGCTGATTCTCGTCCATCGCTGCCTCACCCCAATGTGCTGCGATGAAGCATGTCGGTGGCCTGCAACTCAGGTGCCGTGCTCGGTCCGTCCCCGACCTGCACCTCGACGTCGATCCCCTTCTTGCGAATCCAGACGGGGAGACGTCGGTCGCCGCGATCCTTGAGCCGGTGCCAGGCGCCGACCGGAAGGTCCGCGATCCAGAACTGGCCGCCGACGTTTCCGGAGGCGCGCAGCTGATTCACTTGCAGCTGGCTGGAGTTGTAGAGGTTGAACGCGAAGGCGCCGACGTTCACGCAGTCGTACTGACCAGAGAGGATTCCGCGCGTTGCCGTTCGCGCCGATTCCTTCGGCCGGGCATCGTCCAGCAGTTGCCGGGCCTTCTGCCAGCTGTCGTTGCCCGGCGTCCGACCGGAGTTGCCTGGAGGTCCTGCCGTGCCCTGGTTCTGCTGCTCAGCGGTTGCCGCGAGGCCTTGTGACACGAGCTTTGCGACCATGCGCAGGCCGCGATGCCCGTCGCGGCGGGCGACGGCCGCCGCCAAAGTCGCGGCGATCTGGGCGGCCGACTGCTTGTCGATGCTGGACGCGGCGAGAGCAGCGGCATCCTTGAGGATCTTGTGCTTCATGACGTTCTCCTTCGGATTCTGGATGCGACACCTGCCACGGTGCCTTTCCGGGACCGTGCTGCCATCTGAAGGAATACGTACGTCGGCGCTCCGGAAACCTTAGGGAGCCACGGGGATGTGCTCGGTGGTACAGGCCCCTATGGTGGAGAGGACGGCGGAGGGGAGCGCGGGCCGTTGACGCTTGGCCGATCGGATGAGTGCGCCATGCTGGGGGCGATGGCCGAGGCCGCGCGCGAAAGATCCGGACGGTTGGCGCTCATCTCGGGCGCCGCGGGTATCGGGAAGTCCGACCTGATCGAGTCCGTCGTCGCCGGGTGGCTGGCAGCAGATGGAGCCGCGGTCGTCGGACGGGGTGTGCCCGTCGTCGGTCCACGGCTGGCGTACCTTCCGTGGAGTCACGCATTGGCGCACCCCCTGGGGTCTGGGGCAGCAGCGATCGATGCTCGGCTGCGCGGCGCATTGAGGCTTCTGGAGCGGCCGGTCGATCGTCAGCAGGCGCTGGCGGCTGTCGCTGTCTGGCGCGAGTTGGTCGCTGTGGCAGATCGGCAACCGCTCTGCATCGTTCTGGACGACGCTCAGTGGGCCGACCAGTCTTCCCTGGCGCTCATCGGAGCGGGTCTGCCCGAGGTCGTTCACGCCGCGATACTCCTCGTCGTCGCCGCGCGGAGCTCCGCGCTGTCCTCCGACTCGTCCCTCGGCGAGATGTTCGCTGAATGGGAGCGCTCTGAATACTGCCGTCATGTCCGGCTGGGCGGCCTCGATACTGCGTCGATGACCGAGCTGATCCGGCGCGCGGTACCTGAGGCGAACGGGATCGACGAGGCAGTGGCGCGCGCCGGGGGTAACCCGTTCTTCGCCCTGACCCTCGTTCGGTCGGCCCGCGCCGCGGATGCCTCACTGCCGGCGCAGCTGCTGGATTTCCTGGCTTCACAACTACGGGCTGCCGACCCGAACATCGTGCGTGCGGTGCAGGTTATGGCCTTGGCCGGCGAACCGGTCGATCTGCGAATCCTCTCCGCGACGCTCGGAGCTCCCGAGCTCGCGGTCGAGGCTGAGGTGCTCGAAGGGACGCGGCGGGGACTGCTCCGATTCGATGGCGATCTGGTGTGCGTCGCCCACGACCTCATCGCCGAGGCGGCGGTGCAGTCGATGGGGCCCGCGACGCGGCGAGCTCTCCACGCCGGTCTCGCGACTGCCTATGAGCAATCCGACGGGCACGGTCACAAGTGGGCTGCCCAACGTGCGACTCACTGGCAGAAGGCAGGGGAGCACGAGGCTGCGGTCGTTGCTGCACTGGAGGGTGCGCAGGCCGCGCATACCGCAGCGGCGTACCCAGAACAGTGGCACCATCTTCGGCTGGCCATCGTCGAGTACGGCGAGCTGTCTGCGACGCAACCTGAACGGCTCCCACCGTACGACCTGCTGACGGAAGCGGCCGAGGCGGCGTACCGCGCGGGTCATCCCACCGACGCCGTGGAACTGGCTGAGCGCGCACTCGCGCAACCCGGCGAATCTGACGACGCCACCACCGCCCTGCTTGTCCGGCTCGTCGGCTATCGGCGCGCCACCGGCGACGGCCGGGGAGCGATCGCCACCGCGCGTCATGCCTTCGAAACCCTCAGCGAGGACGCCGAACCGCTGCCTCGCGCAGAAGTGACCTCGGCTTATGCCGCGGTGCTCATGGCTTCGGGGGAGTACACGGCGGCATCGAGTCTGGCGCGTTCGGCGCTCGACCTCGTCACGGCGCAGGCGGCATCAGACCGGCGGAGCGCGGTGACCGTTGGTGCCCTGACCACCTTGGGGGTGGCGACGGCGCTGAAAGGGGACACAGACGCAGGTCTCGCGGCTCTCGACGATGCGCTTTCCACAGCCCGTACGGATGGTCACAAAGAGGCAGAGCTACGAGCTTTGAACAATCGTTCGTTCGTGCTTCAGGCCGCAGGGCGGCACAAGGCTGCTGCAGCGGATGCGCTGGAGGGTTTGGTGCTCTCCCGTGAGCAGCACCTCGATCTCGGCGCCAGTGCACTACTCATCGCCAATCTGGTCGAGTGTCTGGACTGGCTCGGTCGCTGGGACGAGGCTCTGGCCCACGTGTTCGAGGGCTTGGCCCAGAGCATTTCGCCGGAGATCAAAGCGGGTCTCCGCGGCACAGCTGCCCACATCACGGCGTTCCGTGGGAATGTCTCGCAGGCCAGGGCGATGATTCAGCTGGCGTTGGACGAGGCAGCCGGATCCGGCATGGCCGGCCTGCACGCACAGCTCGCAGCCATCGCGGCGGATATCGCGTTGGCCGACGGTGCGCCCACGGAGGCACTCGAGGTGGTGACGACGGCGCTCGCAGCCCTGGACTCTTCCGACGAGGAGTCAGAAACATTGCCGCTCGCGGTCCTGGGGATGCTCGCATTGCATTCACTTCGGCACGTCGAGCCGCCTGCGTCATTCCGCGCCAGCCGCGAGTACATCGCGAACCAAGTACGCCGGACAGTCGGCCTCGAAGGCTTCTTGTCAACGGACGATCCCGCGGTCAAGGCGTGGCACGCGACGTACGAAGCGGCGGATCTGACGGCTGCCGGGACCGGCACCGCAGTGGTCTGGGCGTCCGCCTCGACGCGCTGGGCGGACTTGCAGCAGTCCCTTTGGTACGCACGGTGCTTGATATGGACAGCAGAGTTCGAGGCCGCGACCTCCCGGCGTCGTGCGGCCTCGACACTGTCGAGAGCGCTGCTCGTCGTTGATCAGCTGGGAGCAGGCACACTCGCCCGCGATGTCGAGGCGCTGGTCCGTCGCGCCCACCTCACAGGGCTGAGTACGGCGCCACCGGCAACGACCGTGGATCGAACCCAGCCGGCCGGCCTCACGGGTCGTGAGCAGCAGGTGCTCGCCCTGCTCACGAAGGGGGAGACCAATCGCCGGATCGCCCGCACGCTTTTCATCAGCGAGCGCACTGCGAGCGTTCATGTGTCGAACATCCTGCGCAAGCTCAGCTGCCGCAACCGCGGCGAGGCGGCCGCTGCGGCGCACCGCCTGAGGCTCGTCTCAAGCACGGAGGAAGCATGAAAGAAGAACTGGAGACCTGGGTCAGGCACGTCATCGACGACGCAGACGGTGACGCCTTCCGGGCGTGGGCGAAAGGGCTGACAAGCGGGCTTGACTTGCAGTCGGCCGAAAACACCTACTACGACGGCGACGATGACCACGACGCCACTCCGGCGCCAGAGCGGTTGGCCGCGACGGCCATCACGGACGACGCGGGTCGGTGCACCGTTCAGTGTCTGGCCTTTTTCAGAATGGAAAGCAGTGAACGCATCGTCAGCGCGCTCACCCGGCTGTGGGAAGCCAGCGGAGCCGGACGCGCGGCGCATGTAGAAGGCGACGTCTTCCTTCTCGACGCGGAGGTCGTCGTACGCGATCGGCCCGGACAAGGTCACCCTCAGCCGAAGATGGCGTGGAAGGTCAAGGACGTATGGCCGGCGGACGACCGCAACCCGTTCCCAGCCAGGTAGCGACTGCCCGGCGTGGTCTGGTGACCGCCGTGGGCATCACCTCGGTAGCAGGACCCGGACCTGGTTTCTGATTTCCTGTACGACGTCGTCGACCGGGTTGGCGATGTTGATTGTTGCCGCCATGCTGACGAACATGATCGCGGAGACGATGTGTGCGAGCGTCGCGGTGTCGGCGGCGTTGCTGCGCTCGTCCCGCTGGAGTACGTCGGCGATCGCCTTCTCGGTCTGCACGGTCAGGAAGAGGGCGTCGCGGTGGTGGGGCTCCTCGGGGTCGCCGAAGACGATCTCCCTGAGGTAGGTCCGCCCGTTGTCGACCTGTTTGCGATTGCACTCCACGACCGGGCGGACGATCGCCATCACCGCGTCGAGTACGTCGGGGATGCTCTCGGCAGCCGACGTACCTTCGGCGAGGGCGTCGGCGTACGACGAGTTCTGCACGAGCAGCAGGAGTTCGCCCTTGGTCTTGGCGTACAGGAACAGCGTGCCCGCGCCGATGTCGGCCTTGTCCGCGATCTCCTGGGTGGTGACCTCGTCGACCCCGCGCTCGGCGAAGAGTTCCCGGGCCGCGGCGGTGATGCGGTCGAGCTTCTGCTGCTTGTTCCGCTCACGCCGTCCGACCGGTTGGGAGGCGAGTGGCATGGCTGCCGTCCTTGTCTACTGTCCGAGCACCTACTGCGCGAAAGTTTACGGTCTTTGCTCTACGCCGTCCTTCACGAAGGTCAGCGCCTCGGAGACCTCGTAGGCGTGGACGGCTGACGCGAACGGGGCCAGCGCGTCGGACAGGCTCTCAAGCTCACGGCTCCTGAAGAAGGCCGCCCGCGCTGCAGAATCCGCGAAGCCCAGGATCAACGACGCGTGGAACCGCTGGTCTTCCGGGTTGTCGTGCGCGACGTTCGGGGTGTCCCAGAGCTTCTCGATCCACGGCAGGAAGGTCTGGGTCCGGAGTTCCTTCAGCATGCGCGTCGCGGCGAGAGCGCTGGCGAGTTCGGTGAAGTGCTTCCGGAAATCCGAGGCAGGTACGCCGTCCCTCCGCCTGAGGTAGATCAGGGCTCGGGCGCCGACCGGTTCACCGGGCCCGGCCACGTCGTACCAGCGCGACGAGTACGGCGGCCCGAGATAGAGCAGCGTCCGCCGGAAGACGTTCACTTCGTCCTTGAACGCGAGCCGGGTCTGCTTTCGGCCCCGCAGCGGCGACAACGCCGACTGGAACGTGATCTCCGCGACCCCGTCGATCTTGCGTTCGACGGGTATTTCTGTCTCGACGCCGCGGGTGGGCGGCCACAGCCCCGGGTTGACGTCGGCGAGATGGATCTGTCGGTACTCCTGGAAACCTTTGGTCGCCGAGATGATCTTCGAGTGCGGCCACTTCCAGTAGCCCATTCCGGTTTCCCGCGGCTGATCGGTTCGTACCCACAGCGGGATGGACGACGCGAACTGCTTCCTTGGCTTGTTGTGCACTGTTGGCGTGGTCATTAGCGGGTGAGGAAGTCGGCGGCGAGTGGGGCGAACTTGGCGTGGAACTGGAAGATGGCGCCGTGGCCGGAGTCGGGGTAGATGACCAGTTCCGAGTTCTTGATGCGCCGGTGCAGGTCCTCGGAGAGTACCGAGGGGACCATTCGGTCGTTGTCGCCGTTGGCGATCAGGGTGGGCTGGGTGATCTTCGACAGGTCGGCGGGGGCGGAGCGTCCCCACTTCTTGATCGCCTTGAGCTGTGTCTGGAACGCCTTCACCGCGATCGGCGCGTCGCGGTCCACGGTGCGTTCCGCGAGGCGCTGCACGAACGCGCGGGCGGCGGGCTTGCCCGTGGCGTTGCGGTTGAAGAACAGGAACTCCTTCGGGTCCGACCGGGTCAGGGTCGCCCGGAGGATGTCGAAGTACGTCGTGCCGGCGACCTTGTCGATGTCCTTCCCGCCTGCGGGGCCGGTGCCGGTGAGGACGAGTTTGCGGACCAGGCCGGGGTGCTTCACCACGAGCGCCTGGGCGATCATGCCGCCGAGGGAGAAGGAGAAGATGTCGATCTTGTCGAAGCCGAGCGCCTTGACGAAGGTCGCCGCGTCGTCGGCCATCGCCTCGATGCTGTCCGGGACGCGGCCGGAGGAGGCTCCGACGCCGCGGTTGTCGAAGGTGATGACGTGGTGCTCCGCGGCGATGGGATCGATGATC
Source organism: Kribbella sp. C-35 (assembly GCF_046549195.1). Classification (NCBI taxonomy): domain Bacteria; kingdom Bacillati; phylum Actinomycetota; class Actinomycetes; order Propionibacteriales; family Kribbellaceae; genus Kribbella; species Kribbella sp. C-35. The sequence continues at coordinate 232,882 of NZ_JAJPWG010000005.1, read as the reverse complement.
CGCGGGTCCCAGTTGTCGAGGTTCGCGGCGAGGTGGACGAAGAACACGACGGGGATTCCGCCCTTCGGTCCCAACTCGCGGTAGGCGTAGGTGACGCCGCCGGCGTCGACAGTGCGGGCGGGGGCGTCCTTGTAGGCGGTGATGACGGTACTCATGGTGGTTCTCCTGGTTGTCCGGGTGGTCAGGGCTTGCTGATGACGGCTTTGCCGCGGATGCCGCCTTTGTCCAGCGACTGCACGGCCTGCACGGTCTGGTCGAAGTCGAAGACCCGTCCGACAACGGGACGCAGTACGCCGCTGTCGACGAGGGCAGTGATCCGGCGCAGCTGGTCACCGCTGGCGCGCATGAAGAGGAACTCGTACGTCACGCCAAGGCGTCGGGCCTGGCGACGTACGCCGCTGCTGAGGGCGGTCATCACCAGCCGGAGCAGCGCGTTCGCGCCGAGTTCGCGGCCGAACGCCGCGTCGGGCGGCCCGGCGATCCCGATCGCCTTGCCGCCGGGGCGCAGGACGCGGAGCGACTTCTCGAGGTTCTTCCCGCCGAGGCTGTCCAGCACCAGGTCGTAGGAGTCGAGAAGCTGCTCGAAGTCCTGGCTGCGGTAGTCGATGACGATGTCTGCCCCGAGTTCGCGCACGAAGTCAGCGTTGCCGGAGCTGACCGTGGTGGCGACCGTGGCGCCTAGGTACTTCGCGAGCTGGATCGCGATGGTACCGACGCCCCCGGCACCGGCGTGGATCAGAACCCGTTGCCCTGGCTGCAGGTTGCCCCGCTCGACGAGTGCCTGCCACGCGGTCAAGGCCACCAGCGGTAGCGAGGCGGCTTCCTCGAGGCTGACGGACACCGGCTTGAGCGCCAGGTCGGCCTCGGCGACCGCGATGCGCTCCGCGAACGTGCCGATGCGGTCCTTGCCGGGCCGGGCGTACACCTCGTCGCCGGGCGTGAATCCCCGCACCTTCGCGCCGACGTCGAGCACCGTTCCGGCGACGTCGTTGCCGAGGATCTGCGGCAGCTTGTACGGGAGGATCTGCTGGAACTCGCCCGCCCGGATCTTCTCGTCGAGCATGTTGAGCCCGGCCGCCCGGACCTGGACGAGTACGTCGTGCTCTCCGACCACGGGCTCGGGGACGTCCGCTTCCTGCACCGGCCCCTTGTACTGCTTGACGACGAACGCGCGCACGGCGACTTCCTTCTCGTTCCGATGACTTGCCCAGATCAATCAATCTGAGTTACCTCAATAATGAGTGGACTCAGTTAATCTGTCAAGCGAGCCCTCACGAGAGGGGCCGAACCCCGGCGTCCGCGGTGGGGCGGACGCCGGGGAGTGGGTCACAGGATGCTGAGGCCGGTGACGTTCGGTGCGAGTCGGCCGGTGCTGACTCGGTCCTTGCCGGTCAGGGTGTCGATGGTGAGTTGGTCGGTCGGTTCTGCGTCGGACAGCCGGACGTCAGCGCTCAGGCCCGAGATCCGCACGTTGCCGCCGGAGCCGGAGACTCGGATGTTGTCCTTGCCGGGGGTGCCGGTGACGGTGATCGCGTCGGCTGCCGAGTCGCCGCCGCTCGCGTTCAGTTGCGCGCCGAGGTCGACGTCGACCTTGCGGACGTCGGTACGGCGCAGGTCGCGGACGGTGACCGTGTCGGCGCCGCCGAGGGTGTTGAGCTTGATCCGCTCGACGTTGTCGGTGTCCATCACGATGTTGCCCACGTCCCGGGTGAACCGCAGGCGCCGGCCGTTGGCGGAGGCAACGAACTTCTCCGCGGCGGCCGCACCGTTGAACACCATCGTGTCCTGGCTGCGACCGCCCTCGATCACGTCGCTGCCGTCGCCCGGGTCCCAGGTGAACGTGTCGTTGCCGTTGCCGAGCAGCGCCGTGTCGCTGCCTCGGTTCCCGTCGACGGAGTCGTTGCCGGTGCCCATGCGGAACAGCTCGTTGCCGCTGCCGCCGAACGCGCTGTCGTTGCCGTCGCCGGTGTCGACGATCGTGAACGGCTGCGCCTCGGCGCCGTAGTCGATCCGTACGACGTCGTTGCCGCCACGGCTGCGGACCTTGATCTGACCGAAGTCGCTGCGCTTCACGGTGCGCTCCGCCGTACCGCTGCCGAAGTCGACCTCGAGCACCGACGTGTCCGCGGCCGGCACGCTGAGGGTGATGTTGTCCGCGCGGTTCGTGCCGGTGACGATCAGTTGGCCGGTGTCGACGACGACACTGCCTGCGGGCGCCGCGGACGCCGTACCGGTCAGGCTGAGGGCGATGCCTGTCGTGACGGTTGCGACGGCTGCCGCGCTGATACCTCGCCGGAGACGTCGTGTTGCACTGGTCATGATGTGGTCCCTCCCTGGTCGTCACGGCTGCCTTGATCGCCGTGCTCGGTGTGTGTTTGGGGCCTACACGGTCGCCACAGCCAACCGGTTCACGGCGATTTCCCGTCAGTTCACAAGTAGTTGCCTAGGGCATCAGAAGTGGAGGTTGAACCGGATTGTCCAGGCATCCGTGTACCGTGCATGGACGGGTAGCGTCACCGGCAGGAGGCATGAATGAAGGAACTCGTCGGGCGGGTCGCACTCGGGGTCGCGGGCTTCTCGTTCGCGCCCAGGGACCGCTCCGCCGATCTCGCGACGATCCGGGCCGGCATCGAGGCGGGTACGGCGATCCTCGACACCGCGCGTGCGTACGCGCACGTCGATGTGCCGTCGTACGGCGAGGAACTGGCCGCCGAGGCCGCTCGGGGTACGGGCGTGATTGTCGGAACCAAAGGCGGTCATTCGCGAACCGGCCAATCCACCTGGGATGCCGACATCAGCGCGGACCGGATCCGGTCCGACGTCGAGACGAGCCTTCGGACGTTCGGTGGTGAACGCCTCGAGCTGTACTACCTCCATCGAGTCGATCTCGCCGAACAGCCCGTGGAGGAGGGCGTCTCAGCGCTCGCGGAGCTGCGCGACGAAGGCAAGCTGGCCCGGGTCGGCCTGTCGAACGTCACCGTCGCCGACCTCGAGCGGGCGGCCGCGGTCGCGCGCGTTGACGCCGTACAGAATCACCACAGCGCCATCGGACGCGAGTCGCGCGACGTGCTTGCGTGGTGCGAAGCCAACGAGGTCCCGTTCTTCGCCTACTCGCCGCTCCGGCCCTCGACCGCGGCGCCGTCACTACATCTCGCCGCCCTGGCCGATGAACGCGGCGTCTCCCTGCAACGCCTGCAACTACGTGCCTTGCTGGCGTCATCGCCCGTACTGTCCGTCGTCTCCGGCGCAACGCGACCGGAAACAGTCCTCGACTCCTTAGCCGCAGAATCCGAGCCCTGGGACGAACCCCTGGCAACTGCCTACGCCGCTGACCAGGTCAGTTGATCACGCCGACGCGAGACCTGGGCGCCTACGAGGACTTCCACGCGAACAAGCTCGCCAGTCTCCCCGGCGTGGCCGCGGTGACCAGTTACGTCACCATGAAGACACTCTCCGCCGACAACCGGTAGACCTCGGCCACTCTTCCGATGCCGGTGTGAACTTTCTGCTGGGCGGCGGCGTCGATGGTGGTGACCAAGACGGTGTGAGTGCGGTGAATCGGGGGACGTGATGGGGAGCAGGTTCGGGTTGCCGATCGGGCTCGCGGTTGGTGCGGCGGTGGCGATTGCTTGCCTGCACACCGCATTCGCGAGTGAGGGTCAGCCGGCGAGCGCGACCGAGGCTGCACCGCGCGCCGCGGCGACCCCGACTCCGGTTCAAGCCGGCAAGCCGACGTCCGCGAAGCCGTCTCCCACAGCGTCCGCAGAGCCGTCCGCGGGACCGGTGAAGCAGGCGGCCGGGAAGGTCGTCTACCTGACGTTCGATGACGGACCGGACCCGCACTGGACGCCGCAGGTGCTCGCCGTACTTCAGGCGCACAACGCGCACGGCACGTTCTTCATGCTCGCCGAACACGCGAACGAGCATCCCGACCTGGTCGACCAGGTCCGTGCCGCCGGCAACAGCATCGGGAATCACTCGGTGTCGCACCCGCAGTTGCCCAAGCTTTCGCCCGCCCAGTTGCATCACCAGGTCGCGGACGGAGTGCGGTCGAAGTGCTTCAGGCCGCCGTACGGCGCGACGAACGCCGCGGTCCGTGCCGAGATCCGGCGCGACGGAATGCAGCAGGTCTTGTGGGATGTGGATCCGCAGGACTGGGCGCGTCCCGGTACGGCGACGATTGTGCAGCGTGCGCTGGCCGGCGCGCACCCCGGCGCGATCATCCTGATGCACGACGGCGGCGGCAACCGCGTCCAGACCGTCGCCGCATTGGACCAGGTACTGACGACCCTGTCGGCCCGCGGTTACACCTTCGCCACACTGTCCTGCTGAGGTCCGCGTCCTGACCGGCTGGTGTGGTTGGGTCGGGGTGTGGGCTCGAGCGATGTCATGCGGCGGAGTCGGCGGGCGCAGCTTGCGGTCTGGGTTGTGTACGTCGGGATCCCGGTGATCTTCCTGGCGCTGACGCTGCTGATCAGCGCGCTGGCCGACGCCGACGTCTTCAACTGGCAGGCGGGGGTGATCCCGCTCGCGGTGATCCTGGGCGGCTGGTTCTTCCGGGGGGCTGTTCTTGCCGGGGCAATTATCGGTGGGCTGATCGGCTACGGGATCGGTTGGTACGGCGCGCGTACCTTGCTGCATCCCGCCGTCGCGGAGCTCGCAGAGACGCCGTACGTCCTGACCTTCACGATGCGCGGGCAGGTCAAGCTGAGCCTGGTGCTCGACGGCCGGAAGGTCAGCCTGCAGACGAGCATCAGGATCAGGACTGCGGACGGCGACAGTACGAGCGTGCGGGCCAACTGGTATCCGCTCGATGCCGTCCGGGGAGTGCGCGACGTGATGCTGTCGGGGACGGAACGGCTCGAGTACCCGATCGCGATGGACAAGCCGCCGGTCAGCAGCCCAGGGCCGGCGCTGATCCTGACGGTCGGCGGGGCCGACTGGATCCTGCCCCACGACGAGGCGCCCGTCCTCGCCCAGATCGTCAACCGTCGGATCGGCGCCCCATAGCTCAGGTTGCTCGAGGTTGCTCGTCCTCGGGCAGCGGGCGCACGTGCACCCGGGATCCAGAGGCTGCGGCTTGGCGGACGAGTTCGGTGACACCGGCGGCGTCCGTCACGGCCCGGGTGGGTGCGGTTCGGTCGTGCTTTGTATAGGTCACTTCGTAGAGAGCGGCGGTCTCCAAGATGTCCCCCCAGACGGTGTGGTCGTTCAGGCGTGCTCGCCGGCGCCCTCCGACGGAACGGTGATGCCGTTCTCCAGAGCTTGGCGAAGGAGGCTGTCGAGTTCGCCGGCGTAGATGCGCTCGGCGTCGAGGTCCCCGGTCTGCTGGGCAGCGCGGAGTTGGTCCCGGGCGGAGGTGATCCGCCGGTGCAGTTCCGCGGTGAACGTGTCCATGGTGGAGCTACCTTATGCACGAGTTGCAGAATTCTTCAATTCGTGATCGCATGAATTTCGCAAGGTAAGGGAGCGAGTGGAGGGCGGAGGATGACGACACCGCTGCACCAGTTGAAGGCGGAGTTCTTCAAGACACTGGGGCATCCGGCGCGTATCCGCGTCCTGGAGCTGTTGAGCGAACGCGACATGGCGGTCAGCGAACTCCTGCCGGAGGTCCGCCTCGAGGCCTCGAACCTGTCCCAGCAGTTGGCGGTCCTGCGCCGGGCAGGTCTCGTGACGGCCCGCCGCGAGGGTTCACAGGTGTACTACGCGTTGACCAGTCCGCAGGTGGCCGAGCTGCTCGCGGTGGCCCGAGGCATTTTGACCTCGGTGTTGTCGGACCAGGTGGAGCTGCTGGACGGCCTGCGGGCGGACTCCGTTCCTTCCGGTCCAGTACGGCGGGCAGCCCGGTGAGCGCACCTCTGAAGCGGCGACAGCCTCGCCCGATGAAGATCGAGACCGTCCAGAAGTGGGTCGCCTCGGTGATCCTCTTTCATGTCGGCAGCGTTCCGACGGTGTCGCTCGCCGTGTACAGCATCGGATTCACCGACACCGAGCGCGGTCGCGGGATCGGTCTGTGGCTCATGTCGGGCGTGATCGGTCTGCTGACGGTCGCCGGTATGCGCCTCATTCACCAGCGCACACCCTTCTCGCCGTGGCTCGTCCTGGGCATCCTCCCGACCGCTGTCACCGGCTTCTACATCTTCTGACCTCGTTGCCTTGGGCGACTTTCGGTGGTTGCGAGGCCCGGTCAGGGATCTGGGGGAGGGAGATCGCCTGACCGGGCTTCGGTTCAGTGGGTGGTCAGTTCGGGGGAGTGGCGGAGCATGCGGAGGGCTCGCGGCCGCACCGCGATGCACTCACACCCCAGTTGGATCCGGACCCGGGTGAGTGAGTCGGCAACCCAGCGCAGGGACTCCGCAAACTCGACCTGGTACGGCGTGAACGTACTCATGTTCACGAACTCGTCGAGCCGGCCGGTCTCGAACAGATGATTCAGGAACGAGAACCGGCTGCATGGATCCCGCTGCGTGACCAGATCCTTGAGAAACGACACCTGACTAGTCGCCCACGTCATCAGCATCCCCGGCTGCCACTCGATGCTCGTGTTCCGGTCGATCAGCAGGGCATTCGCCGCAACCTCAGGCGCCAACTCCTCCAACGCAACCGCAAGCCCCAAATTAGAAGGCCCGGCCCCGACCGCCAGCAGTTCGACATCGACAGACCTGTGTTCCGACATGTTCGCCTCCGGTCGCCGTCACCTGTCCTTCGAGGAGCCCCGCTGCGGCCACCGTTGATACACGCCGGGTGTCACGTCTGCCCAACTCAGGACCAGGTGAAGTGGACCTCGAGGGAGACCTCGAGCTTTGTGTCTCCGGGAGTGATGTGGATTTCGGACTCCCATCCCGCCTGGGCTCCTAGCGCCTGTTCGTGGAAGCCGTGGTGGCCGTAGGTCTCCGAGATCGCGGTGACCTCGCCGAGGGTTCGGTCGGCCAGTTCGGCCAACTCCTCGGCCTTCGCACGTGCCTGGCGGAAGGCCAGCGCGCGAGCTCGGGTCAGGAGTGCGGACTTGTCGCCGACGTCGAAGCGGATCGCGTGCAGATCGAGACTGTTCCCGGCCGCATCCTCGGCCGCGTTGAGCAGCCGCCCGAACCCGAGCAGGTCCCTGCTCGTGACGGTCATCGAATGCGCCGCGCCATACATCCGCGGGTGCCCCGGCTCCCGGTAGTTCTGGGAGACCTCGACCTCGGTGGTCCTGATCGCCGACGTGTCCACACCGGCCGCGCGCAATGCTGCCATCACGGCATCGGTACGCTCGGCCACCTCGGAGACAGCATCCGACACATCGCCGGCGTGATGAACCACCGCCAACGACATCCGCAACACGTCCGGCGGCGCACTCGCCTGCCCGGAGCCAACAACTGTTATCCCTGCATCCATCCCAACAATCTAGAGCGGTGGCTGCGCACGGTCTGCCTGCTGGACGTTTTAGCTGAGGAGCCTGTCGAGGCTCGACTGGATGTTGCTCTCGTCGCCCTCGACGTCGACGAGTTTGTCGCGGCTGGTGGAGCCTCGGACCAGCGTTACCGCGGAGCGTCGTACGCCGAACGCGGTGGCGACCGCTTGTAGTACAGCCTTTGTCGCCTGGCCCTCCACAGCGCGGGCTGGCACTGCGACCACGAGGGCCGGTCCGGCCGGACCGTCGTACCGGCCGCCGACGCTGGTCCGGGAGGCGCCCGGTTTGACCCGGAGCAGGATTCGCATGAGTGAATTCTCGCCTGCGCGCCCCAGACCCCTCAGCGGTTGGCTGCCTTGCGGCGGACGAAGCCGACGGCGCTGGTGCCCAGGAACAGCACGATCGCGATGATTGCCAGCCACAGCAGGCCTTTGATGGCGAACCCGACGATCGCCAGGACGAGCCAAAGGGCGAGGAGAACGATCAGCAAGACGAGCATGACCCACCTCCTTTCGGTACATGGCCAGAGTCCACCGTCTGCTGCACGATGTCCACCACTGCGCCCCGGGACCCACCAGTGCGCGACCTACTGACCTGATCCGGATCTGCCTCGACAGTCCCCGTGAATCGGGTCGTAGTCGCTGAATGCGATCGGTCAGGTACGTGGTGCTGCTGCTGACTCTTCTCGGCTCGACGGGCGTCGGCGCGGCCCTCTGGAAGCCGAGTGGGCGCTGGGCCTACTCCTCCCACTGCTCGGCGTGATCGCCCTCGGAACCCTGGCCGACTAGGGGGTCGGATCCGCAAGTCGGGCGGGCCGCAGGCCCTCCACGCGAGGGTGGAAGGCCTGCGGTCATCAGTGGACCTAGCCGGGGAACTTGACGGAGTCGAACTGGTTGATGGCGGATTGGTTCACGTCGTGTGAGGTGGAGAAGATGCCGGCGTCCTGCTGTGCTGCGGCCGACGTCAGGGTTGCCGGTGCGCCGACTGGGACGTAGTTCTTGCCGTCGTACGAGTACGAGGCGCTGAACGACGTACCGGATCGAGTGAGCTTGACCCAGACGGGACGGTAGCTGTCGACGGTCGCGCGGGCGTCGGTGTCGAGGTAGCCGTCGCCGTTGGCGTCCCACTCGAACACGACACCGTTGCGGGCTGTCGCCGCGACCACGGCGTACCCGGCCGAGGATCCCGCCTTCGTCATGTCGTTGCGGACCATGACTCCGGACTTGGCCCAGGCGTTGGCGTCGTTGACCGAGACGACCCGGGCGGAAATGCTGGCCTGCGGTGCGAACGAGCCGGCCTTGTAGATCGAGCCGAACTGGTCGTCGTGCTGTCCGCCGGCGCCCCAGATGTCGGCGCCGGCGGCCGCGATCCCGAAGGCTCCGCCGTTCTGGCCGAAGTACGAGCTGACAGCCGATGCCCCTGTGGTGGCGAGCCCGGGTTCGACGGCCGCGTTGACCGGGCAGCCGCTGAAGCCGAACTGGTTCGCGTTGAGCGACGTCCGGTACTGCGGTGCGACACCCGATGCGCAGATCACGTCGCGTGCGCCCTGCGGCCAGTTGGCGCCGCTGATCTTGAGGTTGTTGATCAGCTTGTTGTTGTGTGCGGCGGCGTTCGGCGCGGAGACGCCACCGGAGTTGTACCAGTTGTTCTGGATGACGTTGTCGCTGGTGTTGTTCCGGAGGCTGTACGCGTTGGTGAACACGAACGAACCGCCCTGGACTACGTTGTTCTCGTAGGTCATCGAGCGCGAACCCTCGTCGAGGTACAGGCCGACTCCCGAGATGTTGAACAGGTAGTTCTTGCTGACCACGGTGCCGGGGCTCGCGGACAGGTTGTAGACCGATCCGCCGTCGGCGAAGCGTGCCTTCGTGTTGTGTACGAGGTTGCCCTCGACGCGGTTGTCCTTGAGCGTGGTCGGTGTCGAGTAGAGCGTGTTCCACTTGTAGTAACCGCGGTCGACGTAGTCGTTCGACCCCCCGGCGTCGTTGATGCCCCAGCCGTAGCCGGTGTCGATGCCGTCGTACGGGACGTTGGAGACCTCGTTGTGGAGGATGCGGGCGTTGGTGACGTAGGTGCTGAGGATGCCGCTGTTGTCCTTGTAGTCGACCGCGACCCGGTTGATCGTGTTGTTCTCGATGAGGATGTCCTGGTTGGTCATCCGCGGGTCGCTCGGGTGGTGTGCGTCGGGCAGTACGCCGCCGACCGCGACGCCATGGCCGCTGTTCTCCACGAACCGGTTGCCGACTACGTCGATGTCACTCGCACCGAGCCCGACTCCGGTCACGGTGGCGTTCGCGTCGTTGCCGATCCCGAGCGCCGACTGTCCGAGGTTGGTGAACGTGTTGCCCGTGAACGAGATCCGGCTCGCCGCCGACACCTGCACCGCGGCGGGTTCTTGGTACCAGCTGGTGCGCGCCCGTTCGAACATCTCACAGCCGCGCGAGCAGCTCGTGAATGCGTCGGCGGGGCGGTAGTCGTAGGCGCCCTTGATGAACAGCCCGTTCTGCTGGTCGGCGTACCCGTCGACCGAGGGGCCGAGCCACGACGTACCGGAGAACTGGATGCCCTCGAAGGCGAGCCCGGTGACCGGCTGATCGTAGGTGCCGCCAATGCTGATCAGCGACTGCAGCCGGGGGAGCTCGACGTCGAGCTGGTTCGGGTCCACACCGTCGGCAGGCTTGTAGTAGAGCTTGCCGCCCGTTGGATCGATATACCACTGACCGACCTGGGTGAGGAAGCTCAGCGAGTTGTCCAGGTACCAGCTCGGCCCCGCCAGGAAGGAGTTCTGGACCGTGTCCCAGCCCCAGGTGTTGTTGTCCCAGGCCGGCTGCGCCATCGTGATCTGGGTGGCGCTGATGCTCTGCACCGGCGAGTACCGGTTGGTGAAGTCGCCCAGCGACTCGAACTCGATCCGGCTCTGGTCGGGAAGGTTCGCGAGATAGCTCAGGGCAGGGTTCTTGATGGTGAGGCCCGTCGCCGTGGGGGTGACGTCCGCGTTGGCGAGGCGGATGGACGCGCGCGGAGCGATCACGCCGTTCACGAACAGCTGGCGGGTGTCGAGGCCGGTCGGGGTGTCCGCCACCCAGATCCCGGGGCCGGCGTCGGACTTGGACCAGCCGCTGACCTTCGACGCGCCCGTGATGACCGGGTGCGCGCCGGGCGCGGCGGTCCAGTGGATGGTGTGGTCGCCGCCGCCGTCCTCGGCGTCGAACCGGAGCGGCGCCGAGAGGCGGTAGTTGCCGTCGGCAAGTTGAATGGTGACGTCGCCGTGCTTCACGGCCGGGCGGATGACGTGCTGTGCCCGCTCGAGTGAGCAGGGCTTGGCCTGGCTGCAGTGCCCGGAGTCCTTGCCGTCCGGTGCCGTGTAGTAGACCGTCGCGGGCCCGGCCTGGGCGCTCAGCGGGCTGAGCGCCGCGGCGATGACGGCGCCGGCGCCCACCAGCGCCAGCACGGCCGATCCGCGTCTCCTGGGCATGGTCGAGCGTCGCGATTCAGACATCAATGTCATGTTCGATCGCTTCCTGTTCTAGGGGGCGTCGATACCCCGGAACAGAGTTAGCATACGTATGATGTTTGCGACAAGACCTCGTATGGGTCTAGCTCGTCCGCGCGGGATCTGGGGCGAGACCACTCGAGTGCAGCTCCTCCCAGAGCGACTCCGGAATGTCCGTCCGGTAGCGGTCCGCCGTACTCCGCACGTGCTGCTCGGTGCGCATCCCGGTCACCACCGACACGACCGCCGGATGACGTAACGGGTACTGGATGGCGGCCGCGGGAAGACTCACGCCGTGCCGCTCGCAGACCTCGGCGACACGGACGGCCCGCTCGACTACGGCTCTAGGTGCCTGCCCGTAGTCGTAGTGCGCGGAGCTGTCGACCGTCGTCGTACTGAGCAGGCCGGAGTTGTAGACCGCCGCGGCGACCACGCCGACGCCGCGCTCAGAGGCAAGGGGTAGTAGATCGTCGAGGGCTGACTGGTCGAGAAGTGTGAACCGCCCGGCGACCATGACGACATCGACGTCCGTCCGCCGGACGAACTCGGTCAGCATCGCCGACTGGTTCATGCCGGCACCGATCGCACCGACCACTCCCTGATCCCGAAGCTCAACCAGGGCAGCGATTCCGGTGGACGAGGCCGGCTCCCAGTGGTCGTCCGGATCGTGCAGATAGGCGAGGTCGAGCCGGTCCGTACCGAGCCGCGCGAGCGACTGCTCCACGGAACGCAGGATCCCGTCACGACTGAAGTCCCAGACCCGCCGCTTCGTCGCTGGTACGACGAAGCCGTCGTCGTCGAGCCGATCGGCCGTCTCCGGGCTCTCGACCAGCAGCCGTCCAACCTTCGAGGAGACGAGCGCATCGGTGTCGTGCAGCGCTTGTCCGAGCCGCTGTTCGGAAAGACCGAGGCCGTAGTGCGGTGCCGTGTCGAAGTAGCGGATCCCCGCTTCGAGTGCGGCCGCGACGGCGTGCTGCGAGGCCTCGGCGGTCGTTTCCGTGAACAGGTTGCCGAACTGGGCGGCGCCCAGGCCCAGCTCTGTGAGGTGGTGGCCGGTCCGCAGGCGCCGGGTCGGCAGCGGGGGAGGGGGTGCGTCGGGAACGTGGTCACAGTGCATGGCTGCGGAGGATATCGTAGTTTGGTATACGTATTACGTTTGTGTTGATCCTGGGTTACGCTCCCCACGCCGCCGGCCGTTTCGGTCGCGGTGCCGAGCGAGAAGGAAGTGAGACAGCGATGTTGGCGGTGAACTACGTGGGCGACCGGACGATGACGGTCGAGGAGCGTGAACCGGCCGATCTTCGTCCGGGTGAGGTCCGCATCGCCGTGGCGTATGTCGGCATCTGCGGCACCGACCTGCACGTGTTCCACGGTGACATGGACGGCCGCGTCAGCAAGCCGGCGACCATCGGGCACGAGATGTCGGGCACGATCGCCGACCTGGGTCCAGGTGTCGAGGGCTGGTCGATCGGTGACCCGGTGACCGTCATGCCGCTCGTCTGGGACGGCACGTGTCCCGCATGCCGTGCCGGAAACGAGCACATCTGCCAGCACCTGGACTTCATCGGCATCGACAGCCCTGGAGCTCTCCAGCAGTACTGGAACGTCCCGGCGTCGACTCTGGTGCGGCTGCCCTCCACGGTGTCGCTGCGAGACGCCGCGCTCGTGGAGCCGGTGGCCGTCGCGGTCCACGACGTACGTCGGTCAGAGCTCGGCGCCGGCGACAAGGCCGTCGTCATCGGGGCGGGGCCGATCGGCGTGTTGATCGCGACCGTCGCTGTCGCGTTCGGTGCCGAGATCGTGATCGCGGAGATCGACCCTGCCCGCCGGGCCACCGCCGCTGAGCTGGGACTCGCGACGCTGGATCCCTCGGCCGTCGATCAGGCCGCCTGGGTGGAGGAGTGGACCGGTGGCGCCGGCGCGGACGTCGTGTTCGAGGTCTCGGGCGCTGCCGCCGCCGTTCTGGGTGCCACCGATCTGGTCAAGGTCCGCGGGACGCTCGTCGTGGTGGCGATCCACCCGCAGCCGCGCCCGCTGAATCTGCATCGCGTGTTCTGGAGAGAACTGCGGATCCTCGGTGCGCGGGTCTACGAGCGACGGGACTTCGAGCGCGCCGCGGAACTCGTTGCCGATGGCACCATCCCGGCGACGAAACTCGTGACCGATGTCGTGCCGCTGACCGAGGTCCAGTCGGCTTTCGGTGTCCTCGAAGCAGGGCAGGCGATGAAGCTGCTCGTGGAGCTGAACGCCTCATGAATCCGTTCGATCTGACCGGCCGGCGTGCTGTGGTGACGGGTGCGAAGCGGGGGATCGGTTTCGCTGTCGCCGAGGCGCTGGCGACCGCGGGGGCCGACATCGTCGGGGTGTCGGCCACTCTCGACCCCGCCTCCTCGGCGATCGGGGATCGCGTGCGTGAGCTCGGCCGCGACTTCTCCGGGTACCGCGTGGACTTCGCTGACCGCGCCGCGGTGATCGGGTTCGCCGAAGCGCTCGCCGCGGACGACCGTCCGGTGGACATCCTGGTCAACAACGCCGGTACGATCCGCCGTGCCCCCGCTGCCGAGCACCCCCTCGACTGGTTCGACGAGGTGCTGGAGGTCGACCTCACCAGCACCTTCGTGCTCAGCCAGATTCTCGGGCGGCGGATGCTGCAGGTCGAGTACGGCAGCATCGTCTTCACGGCCTCTCTGCTGTCGTTCCAGGGCGGTATCAACGTGCCGGGCTATGCGGCCGCCAAGTCCGGCGTGGCCGGGCTGATCCGCGCGCTGTCCAACGAATGGGCGGGCCGCGGCGTGACGGTGAACGGCATCGCCCCCGGCTACATCGCAACCGACAACACCCAAGCGCTGCAGGACGACCCAGACCGCTCCCGGGCCATCCTCGAGCGGATACCGGCAGGGCGCTGGGGTTCGGCGGCGGACATCGCGGGCGCTGCCGTTTTCCTGGCATCGGATGCCGCCCGCTACGTCTCCGGGACGATCCTTCCGGTCGACGGCGGGTGGCTCGGCCGCTGACGTACTTCACCTCTGTTCTCCCGTCGACGGCAATGGTAAAACGTCATACGTATGCTCTACAGTCGGGCCAAGCTCCACTCCGAATCGTCTAGCGGAGTCGACAAGACAAGGACATCTCATGGTCGGAATCCACACGGCGGTTCGGGCGCGCCGTAGGTCGGCGTTGACCGTCGCCGGGCTCATCGCCGGAACCGCACTCCTGGCGCTCGCCGGATGCGGCGGCAATACCAGTTCGGCGAACGGGTCGTACGGCTTCCCGGAAGCCAAGCAGGACAGCTCGTCGACCATCACGGTCTGGGTGGACGCGGACCGGCAGGCCGCCGCGAAGGCGTTCCAGAAGGCCAACCCGGACACCAAGATCGAGGTCGTCTCCTATGACGGCTCGGCGAACGGATCCAACTCGTTCCGAACGAAGATGCAGCTCTTCGACCGGGCCGGTAGCGGCTGGCCCGACGTCGTCTTCTCCAGCCAGAACAACGACGCGGCGTGGGCCAGTCAGAAGAGTGGCGGGAAGGAGGCATTCGCGGCCGTGCTGAACAAAGGTCTGGTTCCTGGTGACACGCTCGCGAAGTTCACCGAGGGATCGCTCAACCCGTGCACTGTGGACGGTCAGGTGTACTGCCTCCGGAACGACCTCGCGCAGGCCGTGCTCTGGTACAACAAGAAGCTGATGGACCAGTTCGGCTACGCCGTTCCGACCACCTGGGAGGAGTACCAGGCCCTCGGGGAGAAGGTGGCGAAGCAGCACCCCGGGTACATCATCGGCACCGCCGGCGACGCGTGGACACCTGAGGTCTTCCTGTGGGCCAGCAAGTGCCAGGCCAATGGCATCACCGGCCCGAAGTCGGTCAAGGTGAACACCGACACGACCGAGTGCAAGCGGGCGGCGGCGATGCTCGACACGCTGCGCGGCAACGGAACCGTCCCCGTCGTGAGCGTCTTCACCCCGGAGTTCGTGAAGAAGTACACCGGCAAGGTGCTGATGATGCCCGGTCCGGCCTGGTACGCCGGGGCGATCTTCAACAACCCGCAGTCGCTGAACGTGCCCGCCGGCCAGCTCGGCATCGCCGACCCGCTGCCGTGGAAGGGCGACGACAAGGCCGTCACCGGCAACGTCGGCGGCGGGACGTGGTTCGTCTCCAGCCACTCGAAGAACCTCGCGGCCGCCGAGAAGTTCGTCCAGTTCGTCACCACTGCCGACGACTACCAGGTGAACGTCGCGCCGGGTTACCCCGCTTACGCGCCGGCCGCGGAGAAGTGGGTCGCGAAGCAGGAGTCCAGCAAGTACTTCGCGACCTCGCTGCAGCCGGTGGTCACCGCCGCCTCGGATGTGTGGGACGGCTGGGGCTACGGCGTCTTCAGCCAGGAAGCGATCTGGGCGAAGACGATGACCACGGGAGTCACCGGTGGCAAGTCGCTCGTCGACCTGTTGCCGACGTGGCAGCAGGCGATCGAGAACCAGGCCAAGGTCAACGGATATTCGGTGAACTGACATGACCATCGCTCCACCGAGCGACCAGCTGACCGCCGGCGCCTCCGAGCGCCGGCGGCCGGCCCGGCCCAACGGCCGAGCACCTGGTCGCACACCGATCGGCTACGCCTTCGTCTCGCTGTACGCGCTGCTTGCGCTGGCCTTCGGAGTAGTACCCTCGCTGTACGCGGTCCTGCTGGCGTTCACGAACGCTGACGGCGGATTCGCCGGCGTCAGCAACTTCACGAAGGTCGTCGGCGACTTCCGGTTCTGGCCCGCCGTGCTCCACGTGACCATCTACCTGGTCATCTGGCTCGTCGGGCTGGTCGTCTTCGTCGTGGGTCTGGCGTTGCTCGTCCACGCCGTACGGCTCCGCTGGGCGAGCACGACCCTGCGCTTCGTCTACTACCTCCCCGGCGCCCTGGCAGGCGCATCCAGTGTCCTGCTCTGGCTGTTCGTCCTCGACCCCACTGCCAGCCCGGTCAGCGGCCTGCTCCGGTTGTTCGGCTTCGACAGTTTCGTAGCGGTCATCCAGCCCGGGAACCTGCCGGCGATCTTCGCGATCATCGCGTTCTGGACCGGAGCCGGCGGGTGGATCGTGATCATGTACGGCGCTTTGAACAACATCAGCACCGAGATCCTCGAGGCAGCCCAGGTCGACGGCGCGGGCGCCGTACAGATCGCGCTCCGGATCCAGCTTCCGCTGCTCCGCAAGTGGATCGCTTACATGGGAGTCATGTCCCTGGCGGCCGGCACCCAACTGTTCGTCGAACCGCAACTGCTCAGCCAGGCCAGCAACGCGGTGGTTCCGAACGACTATTCGCTGAACCAGCTCGCCTACCAGTACGCGTTCCAGCAGAACGACTTCAACGGCGCAGCCGCCATCTCCCTCATCCTGCTGGTCGTCGCGCTTCTGCTGTCCTGGGTATTCGTGACCCGCGGCGGTCTTTTCGAGAAGGAATGAGTATGCCGGCCCTTGCCATCGAACGCCGCCGCGCGAATCTCCGGGGATGGAGCGGACGAACCATCGCGGGCGTCGTGATGACCCTCTTCGTCTTGTTCTTCGCCATTCCGATCGTGTGGTTGCTGCTCTCGGTCACCAAGTCCGCCAAGGCGCTCACCGTCTCGAACCCGTTCTCCGTGGGGTCATGGCACGACTTCGTCGCCAACTGGAATCAGCTGTTCGACTTCCAGGACGGCGCGGTCACGACCTGGATCGCAAACTCCGCTGTGTACGCCGTCGGTGCCCTGGTGATCACGCTCCTCGTGAGCATTCCCGCCGGGTACGCGCTCGCGCTCACCGAGTTCAAGCTGCGCCGGGCGCTCCTGGTGCTGACCCTGGTCGTGATGCTCATCCCCAGCACCGCGCTGGTGCTGCCGATCTTCCTGGAGCTGAACAGCATCGGCTTGATCGGGAGTCCGCTGTCGGTGATCCTGCCGATGTCGTTCTTCCCCTTCGGCGTGTACCTCACCTACATCTACTTCTCGACGAGCATTCCGCGTGACCTGCTGGCGGCAGCCCGGATCGACGGCTGCACCGAGTTCCAGGTGTTCGCCCGGATCGCGCTTCCGCTGGGCGCTCCGATCGTCGCCCTGGTCGCGTTCTTCAGCTTCGTGCAGAACTGGAACAACTTCTTCCTCCCGTTCGTGATGCTGCCCTCCAGCGACGGCTATCCCGTCCAGGTCGGCCTCACCTCGCTCTTGGCCGCGACCCCCGCGTTCAACCCCAGCTCGGCAGGATCCGACTCCATCCAGCTGCCCACCCTGGCACTGGCGACGATCGTGTCGATCCTGCCGGTCCTGATCGTCTTCCTGTTCTCCCAACGGTTCCTCGTCGAGGGGATGACGGCTGGAGGAACCAAGGAATGACCGCCCCGGCCCCCAAGGAGAACCACAGATGAAGATCACCGGCTACCGCAGTTTGAGCACCGTTCACGACTGGGGGAGAGTCACCGGCGACGTCAACGGCGTACAGAGCGACGAGACCACACCGGTCCCCGTCCTCATCATCGAGACCGACGCCGGCATCGAAGGCGTTGGCGTCGGCGCGCATGCGGACATCGCGCGCGTCTTCCCCGCGGTCGAGGGCGAGGACCCGCGATCGGTCGTGGCCCTGTACGACCGGATGCTCGACTGGGTGTTCAAGACCGGTCACTCCGGATCCATGTTCGGCACGATCGGGGCCATCGACATCGCCCTCTGGGACCTCAAGGCCAAGGCGGCCGACGAGCCGCTCTGGCGGACTCTCGGGGCTCGTGAACGGTTCGTCCCCGGCTACGCGTCCGGCCTCGAGTACGGCCTGACCGAGGAGGAGCTCGCCGAACTGTACGGCCGGTTCGCGGACCGCGGGTTCAAGGCGGGCAAGCTCAAGGGCGGTCGCGACCTGGACCGTGACCTGCCCCGGCTGGAGATCGTCCGGGAGATCCTGCGCCGCAACTCCCGCCGGCCCGCGCTGATGTTCGACGCCAACGAGTCGTGGAACCAGGCCCAGGCTGCCCGGTACGTCGGAGCTATCGAGGAGCAATTCGACCTCACCTGGGTGGAGGAGCCGCTGCGCCGGTGGGATGCGGCCGGACTGGCCGCCCTGCGCGGAAAGGTTCGGGCCGCGATCGCCAGCGGCGAGAACCTGACCGGGCTCGAGCAGTATCGCCCGCTGCTCGACGCCAAGGCCCTCGACATCGTCCAGGTGGGCAACGTGTGGGGGATCACCCACTTCCTCCGGGTGGCGACGCTGGCGCACGGTCACGACCTGCCGGTGAGCCCCGTCGCGTACAACACGAACCCGATCGCGCACGCGGCCGCCGCCGTACCGAACCTGCTGACCTACGAGGTCCAGGATCTGCATTTCCCCGTCGGTCTGGACGTCGATCAGGAGTTCGATGACGGCGGGATCATCCTGGGCGACCGCCCGGGTATCGGCATCGTCGTGGACGAGTCCCAGCTGTCACCGGGCAACTCCGCGGCGGTCGTTCCCGCAGCGACCGGACCGCACATCCGGCCTGAGCGCGCAGCTCTGCGGCTGGTGGCCGAGCCGGACGTGATCGACGTTCCCGCGGTACCGCTGAGGCCGGTCTCGTGACGCGCGCACCGGAGCGCCGGGCGTTCGTCGTCGGCGTACGTCCTGAGAAGCGCGACGAGTACCTGAAGCTGCACAGCGCCGTCTGGCCGGGCGTCGAGCAGAAGCTTGTCGAGTGCAACATTCGCAACTACAGCATCTTCGTGTTCGGCGACATCTTGTTCGCGTACTACGAGTACGTCGGCGACGACCACGACGCGGATATGCAGCGGATCGCGGACGACCCGGTGTCGCAGGAGTGGTGGACGCACACCGATCCGTGCCAGATCCGGATCGCCGAGGAACGGACTCCCGGCGCGTTGTGGCAGCCGATCGACGAAATCTGGCACCTCGGATGACCGTCGGCATCGACGCTCATGTGCACCTGTGGGATCGAGCTCTGGATCCGCAGGACTGGATCGATCCGCAGACCATGGCGCCGATCGCCCGCGACTTCGGCACGGTCGACCTGAAAGCGATGCTCGCGTCGACGGGACTCGAGCGTGCGGTCGTCGTCCAGTCGAGCAACAGCTTGGACGAGAGCGTCCGGCTTGCTCAACTGGATCACTCGGTGGTCGCCGGCCTGGTCGGTTGGGTCGACCTCACCGCGGAGGCCGGTCCCCAGCTTGATCGGATCCGCGCGAACGCGACCGTTCCCGTCGTCGGTGTGAGGCATTTGGTACACATCGATCCGGATCCCGAGTGGTTGTTGCGGGAGGACGTTGCCCTCGGCCTCGCGGCACTCGAGCGTGAGGGTCTTTGCTTCGACCTCGTCGTACGCGACTGGCAACTCCCGCAGGCGGCGCTCGTGAGCGGTCGCCACGAAGGGCTGCGGTTCGTGCTCGACCACCTGGGCGGCCCGCCGGCCCCCGGGGAGGACATCCGGGCCTGGGCGGCCGGCTTGCGAGAACTGGCTCGCCGTCCGAACGTGGCCGCGAAGGTCTCGGGTCTTGTTTCCGGATTGGCTCCGGGGTCGTGGCGTGGCGAAGATCTCGCCGACCGCGTGTCCATCGCCCTCGAGGCGTTCGGGCCCGATCGCCTCCTGTACGGCTCCGACTGGCCGCTGGCCGAACTCGGAGGTGGCGCGACGGCCTGGAAGTCTGCGGTGGACCAGCTGTTGGCCGGGCTGTCCGAGACCGAACGCCGGCGCGTACGCGGTGACAGCGCCGCCGAGATCTACGGCCTCTTCTGACTCCGCTTCCGGCCGCGCGCCCGAGGCGCGTGGTCGGACAGCCGACGGCGCTCCCACGATCCGTGAATGTGGGCGTGCATCGTCTTCTCGGCGGCGGCCACGTCGTTGCGCGCGATGGCCCTGACGATCGCCTCGTGTTCCTTGAGGGTCAGCTCCACCGCGTCGGGCGGGTTGATGCCCTGGTAGCGGCTGGACTCCACGGCGCGTTTGTAGATGTGCTTGGCGATGTTCTCTGCCAACCGGTTGCCGGAGATCTCCATCACTGCGTAATGGAAGATCACATCGGCTTGCCGGAACGAGTCCGTCTCCGACTCGCTCTCCCGCATGGCCGTCAACGCGTTCTCCAGCCGCCTGAGCTCCTCCGTGCTGTGCGAGCCGGCCACCGCGCCCGCCATCGCCGCCTCGAGGCTCGCGCGCACGACCGTCAACTCGTCGAGGACGCCCAGACTCTCGTCGTTGTCGATCAGGGCCGAGAGCACCACCGGGTCGAGCATGTTCCAGTACCCCGGCGCCCGCACCTGCGTACCCCGACCTTGCGAGACGGTCACCAGGCCCTTCTCCTCGAGGCGCTTCACCGACTCACGCAACACCGTCCGGCTGACGCCGAAATGCTCGCTCAGCGGCGCCTCCGGAGGCAGCAGATCGCCCTCTTTCAACCGGCCCGTGACGATGAGATCCACGAGCTCGGCAACGACCGAAACCCCGAGCCGACCCACGGGCAGACGTCGCGGGATCAACTGCACCGCGGGTATCGAGTCCTTCGCCATACGTATGATCTTACTGATCTTGAGCCCACCGCCCCGACGCCTCGCGGTGAGCGCGGGCGGCCTCGATGTCAGGGACGTGTTCCTCGGCCCAGAGCCGGACGGCGCGCAGCGGGACGAGGAGCGAGCGTCCAAGTGGTGTCAGGGCGTATTCGACGTGGGGCGGGTTCTCGGCGTACTCGTGCCGGCTGATGAGGCCGTCGATCTCCAGGGAGCGGAGGGTCTCGGTCAGCACCTTCGGGGTGATGCCTTGGATGTGTGCCTTCAGTTCGGTGAAGCGGCGCGGACCGTCGTCGAGGGCGTTGACGACGAACACCGTCCAGCGCGCGCCGATGCGGTGGAGCACGGTGCGGCTCGGGCAGGTCGCGGCCATCACGTTGTACGCCTTGCCCATCGGTGCTCCCAGTTTCGTTGAAGATACCGGTATCAAATCCATACTGTCGTGTCTCGATCCTACGAGAGGGAGTGAGACGCATGGAGCGGATCCTGGTCATCGGCGGTGCGCGGGCGCTGGGGGCGGCGGTTGCGCGGCGGGCGGCGAAGGACGGGTACGACGTGGTGGTCGGAGCACGTGATCTGGCCGCCGCGGAGGCGCTGGCGGGGGAGATCGGCGCGAGCGCCGTACGGATCGATCTGCAGGACGAGACGACGATCTCGGCCGCCGCCGAGCAGTTGGGGGATGGGGTCGATCACATCGTGACGACTGGTTCGGCGCCGCACGACGTTCGTGCTGTCGAACTGGATCGCGACAAGCTGACGGAAGCGTTCACAGCGAAGGTGATCGGACCGATGCTGGTCGCCAAGCATTTCGCGCCGGTGCTGCGTCCGACGGGTTCAATCGTGTTGTTCTCCGGCGTCGTCGGCTGGCGTCCCGGGCCGGGCTCGCTGGTCAAGGGCGTGACCAACGGTGCGGTCGAGTACGTCGCGCGCCATCTCGCGGCGGATCTCGCTCCGGTGCGGGTCAACGCCATCTCGCCCGGTGTCATCGACTCCGGCGCCTGGGACCGCCTCGGCGACAAGAAGACAGCCTTGCTGGACAAGAGCGCGACCGGCACGTTGGTCGGCCGCCACGGCGAGACGTCAGACGTCGTCGATACGGTGATGTGGCTCCTCCAGGCGGGTTTCATCTCCGGCGAGACCATCCACCTCGAGGGCGGCGCACGCCACAAGACCGGCTGATCAGAGGCGCAAGGTGACTGTCGCGGTGGTGCCGTCGCGGTAGGTGACCTGGACCGGGACGCCTGCTTGGTTGGCGTTGGTCAGGTCGTCGCCCGGCAGCCAGAGGGCGAACTGGGAGGCGTTGACGGTTGCGGTGATCTTGCCGCGGGTGGGGCTGGTGTAGGTGACGGTCGCGACGTCCGCTCCGGCGAGGCCGGCGGCTACCGACAGGTTGTTGTCGTCGATGGAGCCGGTGCCGAGGCTGATCGGGGTCAGGCCGCGTGGATTCGGGCGGTCGCCTGCTGGCGTTGTTCCGATGGACCCGAAGTAGCTGCGGAAGAGGTGCCGCGAGTCGTCGGTGATGCACAGTGCGCCGAACCCGTTCTGGTCAGCGAGTACGACGAGCGTCCAGACGCCGCGGCGTTCCGCGATCGCGGTGGTTGCCTTGGACAGCTGATCGCGATACTCCGGGCTGCCTGACTTCTGGTGCTTGCGGCAGGAGTTGGCGGCGTCGGCGCGCTCGTCTGCCGACAGTCCGGTCGGTGTCGCGGTCCAGGTGGCGAAGGCGCGGTCGCCACCGAGAGCTGAGGTCAGAACGAGTACGGCGGTCACCGTGGCAGCGATCGCGCCGGTTGCCGCGGCGATCCGGCTGGCAGGCCGCTTGCGTCGACGTACCGGTGTGGTTTCGGTCGCGAGGATCCGTCGTAGATCGGCCTGTGCGCGCGGGCTGTTCGGGTCGGCGTCGGTGACCGCCGGGTCCAGGGCCTTGAGGAGGTCGTCGATACGGGTCATGAGAGTTGCCTTTCGGGAGTGTGGGCCGGGGCGTGCCCGACGAAGGCGCGCAGCGCGCGGCGGGCGCGGCTGAGCCGCAACCGGAACGCGACGGGGGAGATGCCGAGGACGGTCGCGGCCTGGGGCGCGGTGAGGTCGTCGAGGACCGAGAGCGCCAGCGCCTCTTGATGGACGGCGGTGAGCTTGTCCCACGCTCGTCTGAGATCGACCTGCCGGGCCACGAGTTCGGTGTCGTCGGGGGCAACGGTTCTGATCTCGGCGAGACGTACAGCCAGTGCCGCCTGCCGTCGCGCCCCACGATGAACGTTGAGGATGACGTTCCGCGCGATGCCGAACAACCAGGCGCGGGCGTCCGGCAGAGTTGTCGGTACGTCGTCGGATCGGCGCCACGCGACCAGCAACGCCTCGGCCACGATGTCCTCGGCCTGTGCCTCCGGCACCCGTCGCTGCGCGAACCGGACGAGGTCGACGTACGTCGCCTCGAACAGCCCGACGAACCGCGCCTCCCGCTCCGGCGGTGAATGCTCACTCATAACCCGAACCTGTCCAGCACAGCCTTAGGTGTGTCGAGGCTACCCATAATCAAGTGTGGTGCGCCGGGCAACGGCCTCGGACTCCCGCGGGTCGTGCGCTCTCGCTCGTGGAGTACTGGGCGAACGATTTCGACTGGGCCGCGCGCACAGCTCCTTCGTGGAGATGTTGCCGTTGCTGGATCGGCTGGATGTCGACGTCGTGCCGTCGCTTCCGGGATTCCTGTACTCCGAACTCCCGGGCGGACCGATCGCAGCCGCCCTCGCCGACTCGCCGGTTGGTCTGGCGGCGTGGATCATCGACAAGTATCGCGCCTGGAGCGACTGCCACGGCGATCTCGAGTCCGTCTTCGACCGCGACACCCTCTGCACCGTCCTCACGCTCTACTGGACGACCGGATCCATCGGTACGTCGTTCCGCTCGTACTCCGACTATCGCCACAACGCGAAGCGCCCGAGGATCGACGTACCGGTCGCGGTCACCCTGAGCCACGAGCCCGGGATGGACGACTTCCCGCGCTGGACGCGGTGTGCGTGAGCTACCGTCGGCGGGCCGACGGGTTGAGGACGGCGATCAACCCGCCTAGGTGTTGCTCGAGGAGCCGGAGCCGTTCTTGCCGGAAGTCCTTGGTCTGCTCGAGGTCCAGCAGGAAGCTGGTTGCTGTATGCAACCACCAGGGATGGTCATCCGGCTCGTCGAAGAACGTGCGGAACTCCTCGTAGCCCATCACCATCCGTCGCGAGCCGATGTCTCGGATCATCGCCGCTCCGATCGCCCGCTGCTCCTCGCGGAAGATCAGCCGATCCGTCCAGTCCTGCCAGTCGGCCGCCTGATTCAGGTGCCCGTCAGCGAGTGCGGCGCGCAGTTTGCTGAGGAGCGCGTCAAGGGCCGCGTTGCCACGTCGGCGGCCGGTGTCCAGGAAGGTGACGTCCTGGCGATACAACTCCAGCCATCCGAGAAACGCGCAGAGACGGTAGGCGCTGCTGACGAGTTTGTAGCGCCGGAAGTACGGATCATCGCTCCCGACGGTCGCCAGGCGGCCAGGGTGCTGGTTCAGAACGTCGGAGCGCAGGAAGTCCGGTGGATAGACCCGAGCGATCTCCTGCGTTCGAGACAACAACTCAAGCCCCGACAGCGCGATCGGATCGCGGTATTGCTGATAGACGGCCCGCAGGGACCGGCGCTCCTTCCACCGATCGTAGGAGCGTGCGAGGACGAGCTCGCGCAGCACCAAGGCAAGAAGATTGCCTGCGACAGCGATCACCGCTGCGAACGCCGAGAGCCCGAGCAGCTCGGCATTCGTGAGTCCGAACATGAAACCCCCTTGCCGCCGGCGCTGAGCGGCGCTGAACAAGGCACCGTACTTTGTGTGGCGGGCCGCGTACAAGCAGCCACCGGATGGCAGTTCCGTCCGGCGCACCTTCGGTTCGGGGTGCGTCAGCGCGAGTGTTGTCGGTCATGATGGTTGGGGTGGCGGACGAGGTTCGTGCAATGGCGGAGGGGGTGGCCGTGACTGAGTCCCTGAGAGGTGTCGGCGATGGGTCGCATCCAGGGCCACGACGGAGTGCCTATCCGCCGATCGCCGACTACGCCTTCCTGTCGGATTGTGAGTCCAACTGCCTGATTGCACCGAGTGGTGCGGTGGAGTGGATGTGTTTGCCGCGGCACGACTCGCCCAGCGTGTTCGGAGCGGTTCTCGATCGTGCCGCGGGCAGCTTTCGGCTCGGGCCCTACGGCGTACAAGTGCCGGCGGCGCGGAGGTATCTGCCAGGCAGCCTGATGCTCGAAACGACCTGGAAGTCGCCGACGGGTTGGCTGATCGTCCGTGATGCGCTGCTCATGGGCCCGTGGCACAACGTTTCGGAGCGCTCGGTGAATCATCGGCGGACGCCGACCGATTACGACGCCGAGCACTGCATGCTGCGGACCGTCAAGTGCGTCAGTGGCGCAGTGGATCTCTCGATGGTGTGCGAGCCGATGTTCGGCTACGGCCGCCGGGAAGCGACTTGGCGGTACGACGGTCCCGGGTACGGCGACGCGGTGGCTGACTGCCCGGGCCTGGATCACGATGTCACTCTCAAGCTGACGACCGACCTACGGCTGGGTCTCGAGGGCCGTACGGCGCAGGCGCGGACTCGGATGTCGCAGGGCGATACGGCGTTCGTGGCACTCTCGTGGTCGGTCCTGTCGCCGCCGCGGATCTGGGCGGAGGCCGTCGAGCGGATGGGCCGAACGGCCGAGTACTGGCGGCAATGGATCAATGTCGGTGTGTTTCCGGATCACCCGTGGAGCAGACATCTGGTGCGCAGCGCGCTCACTTTGAAAGGACTCACCTTCGCACCCACCGGGGCGTTGCTCGCGGCCGCGACGACGTCCCTGCCGGAGACGCCGTACGGGGAGCGGAACTGGGACTACCGCTACTCGTGGGTCCGGGACTCCACGTTCGCGCTCTGGGGGCTGTACACGATCGGGCTCGATCGCGAGGCGAACGACTTCTTCTGCTTCCTCACCGAGATGTGTGACTGTGCTCAGGACATCCAGATCATGTACGGCATCGGCGGTGAACGCGAGCTGCCCGAGCAGATCCTCGACCACCTGACCGGCTACGAAGGCGCGAGACCGGTCCGGGTCGGCAATGCCGCGTTTCTCCAGTGTCAGCACGATGTGTGGGGAGCCATCCTCGACTCGGTGTACCTGCACGCCAGAACCCGCGATCAGGTGACGGAAAGCCTGTGGCCGTTCCTCAAGCAGCAGGCCGAGGCCGCGGCGAAGCACTGGCGCGAGCCCGACCACGGGATCTGGGAATCACGCGGGGAACCGCAGCACTTCACCTCGTCCAAACTGATGTGCTGGGTAGCGATGGATCGGGGTGCGAAGCTGGCCCGGCTGCACGACGAGCCCGGATTCGCGGACGACTGGGAGGCAGTCGCCGACGAGATCCGCGCTGACATCTGTGCCAACGGTGTCGACGACAGGGGAGTCTTCGTCCAGCGGTACGGCGCTAGCACGCTGGACGCCTCGCTGTTGCTGCTCCCGTTGCTGCGGTTCCTGCCGGCTGATGATCCGCGGGTTCGGGCCACCGTACGGGCGATTGCGGATGAGCTGACCGAAGACGGCATGGTCCTGCGGTACCGCGTCTCGGAGACCGATGACGGGATGCACGGTACCGAGGGGACGTTCACGATCTGCTCGTTCTGGCTGGTCTCGGCGCTGGTGGAGATCGGCGAACTGGCCGAAGCCACCGCGCTGTGCGAGAAGCTCCTGTCGTACGCCAGCCCGCTAGGTCTCTACGCCGAGGAGATCGACCCGCTCAGCGGCCGCCAGCTCGGCAACTTCCCGCAGGCCTTCACCCACCTGGCCATGATCAACGCCATCATGCACATCATCCGCGCCGAGGAAGCAGCCACCGGAACCGCCTTCGTACCCGCACACCAGCGACCCTGATCAGGCGGCGTGGTCGAGGAGCGACCAGCGGGGGTCGTTGTCGGGCCAGTGGTTGACGAGGGCGTCGACGGCGAGGTCGTGGGTCGCGGGATCGAGTACGCCGTGGTCGGTGGCTGCCGCGAGTACCTCGAGGTAGGTCGCGATGGACTCGATCGGGAGAGTCGTGGCGATCGGCGCGACCGACGTGGCGACGTCGCGCATGTCGACGAGGGTGAAGACACCGACGAGGTCCGCGCCTTCACTCTGGAGTTCGTCGGCGAAGGCCTCCAGCGCCGTACCCGACGAGACCGCGTCGTCGACGAGCAGTACTCGCCGGCCGGCGACGGACGCGCCACGGACGCGTGGTTCGCGGTCCTCGTGCCCGACGTACCCGGGCTTGCGGACGAACGCGAAAAGAAGGTCGCCGGCCAGCGCGACGGCGGTGGCGAGGGGGATGCCGCCGGTCTCCGCGCCGACGATGACGTCCACGCCGAGCCGACGGGCGAAGGCAGCGCCTGGCACGGCGAGGTCGTGCAGCAACCGTGGGTCGCCGTACGCGTTCTCGTTCGACAGCGGATGCAGGGGGAGACGGGTCTTCAGGTCCCAGTGCGCGATTCCGGGGCGGACGAGCCCCGGGACGGTGGCAAGCCGGGCGACGAGGTCCGTGCGCGGCTCAGGTACGGCGGTGAGGCGGGCAACGTCGGCCTGGTCGACGACCCTCACCCGGTGCGCGTTCGCCAGGCTGACTCGGTTGGTACTCATACCGTCGACGGTCCTACCGCCGCCGGCCCGTCGCGCCCGTGGCCGTCCCTGGTGAAGCCCCTGGCCGGCGCCCGGATGTCAGAGTCGCGCAAAGTTGGTCAAATGTTGTACGAGGCTTGTTCGGGTCGGGCTCGGAGCGCATCGTGGTCTGATGGACAGGTCAGATGAGGAGCGTGCGATCAGTGAGGTGGTCGACCGCCTGGCGAAGCAGTTTCCGCAGGTTCCCGCGGAACAGGTCGCCCAGGTCGTGAGCCAGTCCCGCCCCGAGTTCGACGAGGTCCCGATCCGGGACTTCGTGCCACTGTTCGTCGAGAGGGGAGCCAAGGCGCGGCTACGCGCGTTTGCCTAGTCACGATTTGTGTACGACGGGTTGGAGTACTTGCCAATCGCGTCGAGGCTCTGGTGGCTTGGAGGCGCTCGGCGCCACGATCTACGCCGGCCGCCTGCATGGTGCCGTCGGCTCGTACGAAGTCGCGGTCGCCTCCCGCAATGCCCTCTCGGTGCGACCGGCGTTGCGACCCACAGACCTTCTCCTCGATGGTCTGGCAACCCGGTTCACGGATGGCTACGTGACCGCGGTCGCGCCGCTGCGTGATGCGCTGGATGCGTTCGCCGGCACCGGCGACAAGGACATCTTGAACTGGTTCTGGCTGCCCTGGCTGGTCGCGGGTGACCTTTGGGACGACCTGAAGTGGCACGAGCTTGCCTCCCAGGCGGTCCGGCTGTGTCGTGAGTCCGGCGCGCTTGCTCGGCTGCCCCTCGCGCTGGGCTACCGCGCAGTCGTGCACCTGTACGCCGGGGAGTTCGCGGCCGCGTCGGCGTTGATGGAAGAGGGCGAGGTGATCTCGACGGCGACCGGCGGCGCGGCCGTGAACTATCCGCGGATGTTGCTCGCCGCCTGGCGTGGCATCGATCCGACGGAACTGCTGGACGCGTTCCGTGCCGATCTCGAGGACGTGACCGCACGCGGCGAGGCGCGGTCGATCGGTGGCGTCGGATACATGAACGCCGTACTGCACAACGCCCTCGGGCGGTACGACGTCGCGCTGGACGCCGCCCGGGAGGCGTGCAAGTACGACGACCTGGGCATCTACAGCTTCGCCCTGCCCGAGCTGGTCGAGGCCGCCAGTCGGAGCGGCGAACAGGACGAGGCCGCAGCCGCCCTGCACCGCGTACGAGAACGAACGGACGCAGCCGGAACGGACTGGGCACTCGGCGTACAGGCCTGGTCGCGCGCACTGTTGAGCGACGGTCGGGCCGCCGAATCCCTGTACCGCGAGGCAATCGAGCGACTCGAACAGACGCGCATCACCGTCCACCTCGGCCGTGCGCACCTCCTGTACGGGGAGTGGCTGCGCCGCGCAGCCCGGCGCAACGACGCACGCCACCAGCTTCGCACCGCGCACGACCTGTTCAGTCAGGTCGGCGCCGCGGCGTACGCCGAACGCGCCCGGAGAGAACTGCTCGCCGCCGGCGGATCGGCCCACAGCCGCAGCGACCGGACTCGCGGTCTGCTCACCAACCAGGAGTCTCAGATCGCACGACTCGCGCGGGACGGCCTGTCCAACCCCGAGATCGGAGCCGAGCTGTACATCAGCCGTCACACCGTGGACTGGCACCTGAGGAAGGTGTTCGCGAAGCTCGAGATCACCTCGCGGAAGGAACTCGGCCACGTACCACTGAGCCGCCTCGAATCGGCTTAGCCTGTGAGCGAGGCCAGCTCGTCCGCGAACCGCGCGATCGCCGCGTGCTGCAGGAACGGGCCCCAGCTCACCCGCGCCACGCCGAGCTCGGCCAGTTCGGCCACCGATGGCCCCTGCGGCAGCCGGATCACGTTGACCGGCCCTCCGACCTGCTGTTTGAAGCCGCGCAGCGCATCGGTCTCCCACAAGCCGATCGGGTAGACACAGTCAGCACCCGCCTCCAGGTACGCCGTACCGCGCTCGACACCCTCCGGCACGAGCTCCGCCAACTCGTCCGGGCCGGCACCGGCGAGGAAGGGGCCGAGGAACACGTCGACCCGCGCGTTGATGACCAGCGGATAGTCCGTCTCCGCCGCGGCCCGGCGTACTGCGGCCAGCCACTTCGCGTGCTCACTCGAAGCGCGGAGGCCGCCGGACCGGTGGTCGGTATCCTCGAGGTTGCAGCCGGCGGCGCCGATGGTCCGCAGCGCATCGACGAGGTCACCCGGCTCCATGCCGTACCCGGCCTCCGCATCCACCGTCACTGGAACGCCGACAGCGCGGGCGATCCGGCCGGCCGCGGCCAGCATCTCGTCGGCCGGCGCACCCTCGTGATCCTCGTACCCGAGGGCGGCCGCCACCCCGCCGCTGGTGGTCGCGACGACGGGGAAGCCGGCCGCGACCACAGCACTCGCGGTCGCCGCGTCCCAGACATTCGGAAGCAGCAGGGGAGTACCAGGACGATGCAGTGCCCGCAGCAGCTCGCAGCGGCGCTGCAGTTCGGTGCTCTGGGAATCGATCATCCCCCAGCCTTACTCCCCGCAAGCCGCACCTGGAAGTACCTGCGGTGTCACACGGCGGACGGCGGTTCGGACTTAGGAACGAGCCGACACGTTCGGCTCCGGCACCGCCTTCGGGGCCGTCCTTCGCACGGAACAGGACAGTTCGATGACCATTCCCTTCGACCAAGCAGCCGGCCGTGTCCGGCGACGGCTTCCCACGATCGCGATCCTCGTTGCCGCGCTGGCCTTCGCGGGCCTGACCCCGGCCGTGAGCGCCGGCGCCCATACGGCGAAGCCCACCATCGTGCTGGTGCACGGCGCCTGGGCCGACGCGTCGAGCTGGCAGCGTGTCATCACGCGCCTCCGCGACGACGGATACACAGTGCGTGCGATCCCGAACCCGCTGCGCTCGCTTCCTGGCGACGCCGCGACCGTACGGGCGTTCCTCCAGACGCTGCCCGGCCCGGTCGTCCTCGTCGGACACTCGTACGGCGGTGCGGTCGTGACCAACGCCGCCACCGGGCTCCCGAATGTGAAGGCGCTGGTCTACGTGAACGCGTTCGCGCCCGACGAGGGCGAGACGGCGCTCGAGCTCGCCGGGCCGGACTCGGCGCTGTCGGCCGATCCGACGACGGTGTTCGACTTCGTGCCGGCCGGACCGCCGACACCGACCACTGACCTGTACCTGAAGCGATCGACCGTCTTCGCATCGTTCGCGACCGGCCTGAGCAGTGAGGAGAAGGACATGGTCTACGCGACGCAGCGACCGGGAGCGTTCGGCGGCCTGGCCGACAAGTCCGGTACGCCGGCGTGGCGGACGATCCCGTCCTGGTACCTGGTCGGAGCCGAGGACAGGATCATCCCGCCGAACGTCCAGCGCGCCATGGCCAAGCGGGCCGGCTCGAAGGTCACGGAGTTCGACGAGGGGCATCTCGGGCTGATGACCGACTCCAGGACGACGACGCGAGTGATCGAGCTCGCAGCGCGGAGCTAGGGAGGCCGTGATGAGCACCAGAAGCATTTCTGAGCGTGAATACAAGGAAATAGAGGCAGCCAACGCGTCCGGGCGTACCCCGGTCGTGTTCATCCACGGCCTCTGGCTGCTGCCGAGCAGCTGGGCCAACTGGGTCGAGCTGTTCGAACAGGCCGGCTACGCGCCGCTCACGCCGGACTGGCCTGACGATCCCGAAACGGTTGCGGGAGCGCGGAGGAACCCGGACGTCTTCGCCAAGAAGACGCTCAAGCAGGTCGCCGACCACACCGCCGACGTGATCGGCAAGCTGGACAAGAAGCCGATCGTGATGGGGCACTCGACGGGTGGCCTGGTCGCCCAGATGCTCGCGGGCCGTGGCCTCGCGGCGGCCACGGTAGCCATCGACCCGGGTGTCTTCCGCGGCGTCCTGCCGCTACCCATTCCCGCGCTCAAGGCGAGTGGACCGTTCCTGGTGAATCCGTCGTACCGAGGCCGCGCGATCACCCTCACGTTCGACCAGTTCAAGTACTCGTGGGCGAACGCTCTCGACAACGACGAGGCGCGCCGGCTGTACGACACGTACCACGTGGCCGGTTCCGGAATCGCCCTCTCGCAGATGGGCAACGCCAACCTGAACCCCTGGACCGAGTCGAAGGTCGACACGAAGAATCCCGACCGGGGCCCGCTGCTGATCCTCGACGGCGAGAAGGACCACACCGTCCCGTGGGCGATCGCCAACGCCGCCTACAAGCGGCAACGACGCAACCCGGATGTGACCGAGATCAGGAAGATGCCGAACCGCGGCCACGCGCTGACCATCGACCACGGCTGGGAAGAGGTCGCCCGGACCGCACTCGATTTCGTGAAGAGGTTTGTTCCGTCCGAGGCGATCTAGTTCAGGCGACCAGGTCGGCGGCGAGGAGCTTCTCGAAACCGGTGAGCTCACCGCTCCGGGCAGCGTCGATGAATGCGTGCAGGAACTGCTCGTAGGAGGCCGGACTCAGGCTCGCTTGCGGGGCGGTGGCTACCCGCCTACGAGCACGGCAGACCAGTTGCCTGCTGTTGTCGGACTCGAGGTGGAGGAAGTCCGAAATCTGTTCATAGGAGTACTCGAAAGCCTCGCGGAGCACGAACGCCGCACGCTCCTTCGGGGCGAGGCTCTCGAGGACCACCAGAAGGGCGCGTTCGACCGCATCGCGGTCTTCGACCATCGTCTCGACATCCTTGCCGGCGTCGATCCGCTCGGCGGTCGAGGGGCTCATCGGCGTCTCGCGGCGACGCGAGGCTGACTGGCTCACATTGATCGCGAGCCGGATGGCGATCGTCGCCAGGAGCGCGTGCGGTTTGGTCACGACCGTACGGTCCATCCTCTGCCAGCGAAGCCAGGTCTCCTGCACGATGTCCTCGGCCTCGCTGGTGCTGGCGAGGATCCGGTAGCCGATCGCCATCAACCGCGGTCGTACTCGGAGAAAGGTCGCGACCGCCTCGTCGAGGTCTCCGCGGCCGTGCTCGGTGCTCGTCATTCTCCCGGCTCCCCTCCGCTCGTGGCCCCGTTTGGGATCACCATGCGAGCGGGGGCGGTTCCGGCGCGCCCTCGAACGACGTGGGGTGCTACGTGGTCTCAGCCGGCCACGTAGCCCTACGCGACGTTGCCGCGTCACAGGTGGTGACGCGGCAACGGCCTGAATGACTCACTCGGTGCCGAGAGCCTTGCGCAGCACGTGGATCGCCTGCTCGACGGCTCCGGTCGCGGCGGCTGTCTCACGCAGCGGGTTGAGCATCATGAAGTCGTGCAGGATGCCGTTGTAGCGGATGCACGTCGTACGCACGCCGGCCTCCGTGAGCTTGCGCGCGTACGCCTCGCCCTCGTCGCGGAGTACGTCGTTCTCGTCGACGATCACGAACGCCTCCGGCAGTCCCCTGAGCTGCTCGATGGTTGCGCGGAGCGGCGACGCGGTGATCTCGGAGCGCCTGTCCTGGTCCGGCAGGTAGCAGTCCCAGAACCACGCCATCCCTTTCGCCGTGAGGAACGGTCCCTCGGCGAACTCGCGGTAGCTGTCCGTGTCCTGGCCGGCGTCGGTCACGGGGTAGTACATCGACTGGTGGACGAACGTGACATCCCCCCGCTGCTTGGCGAGCAGGGCCAAGGCAGCCGTCATGTTGCCGCCGACCGAGTCACCTGCCACCGCCAGTCGCGTCGCGTCGAGGCCCTCGGTCGTCCCTTGCTCGGTGATCCACTGTGCGGTCGCGTATCCCTGCTCGATCGCCACGGGGTACTGCGCCTCGGGCGATCGGTCGTACTCCACGAAAGCGACCGCCGCTCGCGCCCCGACCGCCAGTTCGCGGACGAGCCGGTCATGCGTCCCAGCATTGCCCAGAACCCATCCGCCGCCGTGCATGTACAGGACGGTCGGGAGGGCAGCGGCCGCGTCGACGGACTTCACGATGCGAACTCGTACGTCCCCGACCTCGGCCGGGACGGTGATCCATTTCTCGGTCACGTCGGGTTTGGCGATGGGGGCCGCCTGTACGTCGTCCAAGACCTTGCGCGCGCCGTCGGGCCCGAGTTCGTACAGGAAGGGCGGCTTCGCCGTCGCGTCCGCGAACTCCTGCGCCGCTGTCTCGAGGAAGTGCTTACTCATGAGGTTGCCGTCCCTTCGGATCGTCGATCGGCCGAGCTGACCGACCTGCTGTCGCCTGACTCAAAGTCCGGACAGCCACCGCCTTCGTGACGTCACAGGGCGCCTGTCTCGCCGAGTTGTTCGTGGGTTAGAAGGCGCGTGCGGCCGGGGGTAGGCCTGGGAAGTCTGCTGATTGGCTGACGGTCGCCCATTTCTGGACGTCGTCGAGGTCGCGTTGGTAGACGCGGGTGAGGTTGCGGACGGCTTCGGCTCCGAGGGGGAGGCGCAGTGGTGCATCCGGGGCGTCGAGGATGTCGCGGATTGCGTGGGCGGCGCGGTCGGGGTCGCCTTCCTGGATGCCGTCGGCCTCGGCCATGTTCGAGCGGACCGCGCCGATGACCTCGTCGTACGTCGCGTTCTGCTCGGCGGTGTTGAGTACGTCGGATGCGTTGAACCCGGTGCGGAAGCGGCTCGGTTCGACGATGAGCACGCGGACGCCGAACGGTTCGACCTCGCCGGCGAGGGCTTCGGACCAGCCTTCGAGGGCGAACTTGCCGGCCGAGTAGCTGCCGACGGCGGGGAACGACATTCGTCCGCCCTGGCTGCTCATCTGCACGATCGCACCGGAGCGGTTGTCGCGCATGTGGGGGAGTACCGCGCGGACGTAGGCGGCGGGGCCGAAGAGGTGTTGTTCGAGCATGTCTCGCAGTTGTTCGTCGGTGACCTCTTCGGCTGCGCCGACCTGTCCGGCGCCGGCGTTGTTGACCAGTACGTCGACCCGCCCGAAGGTCTCCAGTGCGCGCTCGACCACCTGGGCGGCTGTGGACGTGTCCCGTACGTCGTGCTCGATCGCGAGGAACTGATCCCCGTACCGCGCCTTGAGCGCATCGAACCGGTCGGCGCGACGAGCCGTCCCGACAACCCGCTCCCCGGCGTTCAAAGCAGCCTCCGCCAACGCCAGTCCGAGGCCGGAGCTCGCGCCGGTGACGATCCAGGTCTTGTTGCCGTTTGTCATGTTCATGATCGTGACGCTAGGGGTTGGAGCGCGCTCGAAGGCAAACCGCGGCGAGGTGGTTAGTGGGTGGTGACAACGAGGGTCGGCGGGTCGTGGACAACGCCTGGAAGAGCGTTCGTCTCGTACGGCTGCTGCAGGCCGGGGCGCCAGGCGAGGAGCCGGGTGCGGGATCCCGTGTCGAGGGCGATCGCCAACCAGTCACCGCGGGCGGCGAAGGCCAGCCCGGGTTTTGACCTGGCGGGCAGTTCGATCCCCGGCACGATGCTCATCCGACCGGTGTCGACGTGCATGATTGCGATGTCCATGGGCGGGAGCGGATGGTCGTCGAACCGTGGGTCTGCCGATGCTCGGTCGATCAGGAACGCCATCCTGGTGCCGTCGGGGCTGACGACACCGCAGCAAGCGTGGCGTGGAAGCGGGGATCCAACGGTTTCCCCGCCGTCGATCGACCGACGGTGGAGCGTGCACGGTGACGCGTCGTCGTCACAGCCGCTGGTCCAGAAGACTTGGCCGGCGCCGGCCGCGAGCGGCGCCACATGTTGTTCGAGCTTGGCCTGCAACCGACCGGTCGTCGCATCGACCAGCGCAAGCCAGGTCGGTGAGATTCCCGGATCGGGCTGCATCAGCCCGACGATCGTGTCGCCCACGATCGCGGATGCGTAGAAGCCGAGCGGCAGCCGTACCCGCTGCCCGCCGGCGATCGGAGCGATCGTCCCGTAGGGGTTGTCGATGTCGCTGGCGAAGGAAGTGATCCAGACCCGATGGCCATCGGCCAGCGGCCATTCGGTCGGACCGAGTGGCCGGATCAGACTCACCTGGTGATCGGCGCCGATGCGCAACATTGCGTAGGGAGCCGTCTCGTTGCACGACCCGGTCGTCGCGTACGCCGTGACCGGATCACCTGCCAGCACAGCGGCGTACCCGCCCGGACGGATGACTGCGTCAGGCAGCGTCGTCGCGCGGCCGCTGTCGAAGTCGACGAGTCGCAGCCGTTCGCCGCCGAGCAGCACCTGGATCGCCGTATGCTCCGCGGGTGGTTCGCTCGACACGATAGGCAGTGGTGTGTCCGCCCCACAGGCGCCGGGCGCCGTCGGCCACGATCTCGCCGACGGTCCGTCAGGGATCGTGTTGATCGCCTCGGAGGGCCGCGACGGACGATCCGTGGAGGCACGCAGAACGATCAGGCTCAGCAACGCCACCAGGACCAGAATCCATCCGGCCCTTCGGTGCCCACGTCTCGAAGCCTTCCCGACATCGAGGATCTCTTCCTGATCGTGCTCCACACCACCATGAAATCACCGCTCGCGCCGAGTTCAGGGGCGGCGGAGGTAGTACTCCGTGAACTCGCGGCAGCGTCCTTCGTCGTCGAAGCGCATGATGAAGCAGTTCGCGTAGGTGCGGACGATGGGGCCGTCAGGCACTTCGCGGTAGCGCGAAGTGCCGGTGGCCACCACGGTGTCACCGTCGACCGCGACCGGCGAGTATTCGGCCTCGTAGGTGCCGGGTGCGTCGCGGGTGGAGGCGCCGTCCGACGTGCTCTGTCCTAGCCAGGATGCGACGACGGCGTCCCGTCCGGTGATCGGCTCGTCGTACGGGTGGTAGCGGTACGCGATGTTGTCGCTGAACAGGCCTGCGATGGATTCCGGATCGTAGGACATCCACGCCTCGACGTACTGGTCGAGCCAGTCCTGAGCGGTCTGCTTGTCCATGGGCCAACCTTAGTGCGCTGCTGTCGCTCTGGGAACAGTTGCCCGAGGCAACTTGATCGTCGGTCGCGAAGAGTCGTGCGGCGATACCAGAAGCGGACACCGAAATCAATCGTTGACTGAGTTAACTAACCCGTCTAGATTGCTGGGCACAATCACAGCGGCTTCATCCGGCGGTCTAGTGCGGCGTCCGTGGTAAGCGCTTTCCGTCCGGGTTGTTGCGGCGCCCGCCGAGTGACTGTGAGCTGGGTGCCGGACGTCCCGTGAGGCCTGGCGGTGGCCGATGTCCCACAGATGAGAGGTCCCACAGATGAGGCACCAGCTCAGTGAGAATCTGCGGCGGTTGGATACGACCGGAATGTCGCGACGTCAAGTTCTCGGCCTGGCCGCGATGGCGGCAGCAGCCGTCCCGCTGGCTTCGGGTTGCAGCGGAGATGCCGACTCCGTCGAGCCTTTGAAGGCGCCGCCTGAGAACGAGATGTATCCGCTGGCCGAGGCCAAGGAGCTCTTTCATTCCTTGGCCTGGCCGAAGACCGATGTGCCGGAGCCGACCAAGCCGGTCACGGTCACGATGGCCATCACTGCCGACAAGAACGCCGAAGTGCGGCATCAGCAGTTCGCCTACTTCTTTCGTGAGCAGCACCCCAACATCCAGATCAAGCGCGAAGTCACCTCGTTCGACGATTTCCTGACCAAATACCTGACCGCGGCGGCCGGCGGGTCGCTGTCCGACGTGATGTATTGCCAGTACGCGTGGGCTGCGAATCTGATCAAGAAGAACATCCTCGCCCCGCTCGATGACTTCATCGCCAAGACACCGGACTTCAAGGTCGACGACTTCGCTCCCGAAGCGATCAGCTATTGGATCAAGGACGGCAAACACTATGCGGTGCCGTCCGACTCGGCGCCGAAGCTGCTGTTCTACAACAAGGACATCTTCGACAAGGCCGGGGTGAAATATCCGGATGCGACCTGGACCTGGCAGAAGTTGCAGGAGACCGCTGTCGAACTGACTTCCGGTAGCGGCGTGAACAAGATCTTCGGGTACACCCCGATGCCGAAGATGAGCGCCGATCTCGCTGCGACCCACTTGCTGGCCTACGGCGGCCGATTCCTGAATCCGGACGAGTCGGCGGTGACGATCAACGAGCCGGGAGCGCACGACGCACTGGCGCCTTGGGTCGAGCTGGCGGTGAAGCACAAGGCGGTGCCGAGCAATGCCGAGATGCAGGCCCTCGCGGCTGCCGATCCGTTCCGCCGGAACCATGCCGCGATGTCGGTCAACGGGCTGTGGATCCTGTCGCAGATGCAGACGTTGCCGAAGGCGGATCGGTTCCGGTGGGGTCTGACGGATATTCCGAGTGGTCCGCAGGGTCGCTTCTCGCCGCTGGTCGGCAGCTCGTTCGGCATCACCAAGCGGGCGAAGCATCCCGAGGCCGCATGGATCGTCCTGAACGCCTTCATGTCCGCGGCCGGGCACCGCTACTTCCGGGTGACGCCGCCGTCGCGGTTGTCGACGTTCGAGCAGAACCTCGCCGACCTGAAGCTGCCGGCGCAGGTCGTCAAGGACGGCAAGGCGGCGGTCAAGACGTACGGAACCTCGGACGGCGTGCTGCGGGGACCGGCGACAACGAAGATCACGGACACGGCGACGGTGACCTGGGACAAGGTGCGGGCCGGCACGATGTCGCTGGCCGACGGCCTCGCGGAGATCCAGTCCACGGTCGGGCCGATCCTGAAGGAGAATGCGTGACCGCCGTCGCCGCCCCAGAGCGGTTACGGCGGCCGCGAATCGCTCGCCGGCGTTCACCGTTGGCCCGGCGTGAAGGCCGGCTGTTTCACCTGTTCGCGCTGCCCTGGCTGATCGGGTTCATCTTCTTCACCGGCGGCCCGATCGTCGCCTCGCTGGTGATCAGCTTCACCAAGTGGGAACTGCTGTCCGCACCGGAATGGGTCGGGCTCGGCAACTACCGGGAACTCCTGGCCGACGCGAACTTCCTCATCGCCGTCAAGAACACCGTGTACTTCGGCGCCGGATCCGCGATCTGCGGCGTGATCTTCAACTTCGTGCTGGCGCTGATGCTGAATCTCAAGGTGCGCGGACAGGGGATCTTCCGGACGATCATCTACCTGCCTTCGGTGCTGTCCGGCATCGCGACGGCGCTGTTGTGGGTCAACGTGCTGCATCCGGACTACGGCTTGGTCAATCACTTGCTGGGCCTGGTCGGGATCCAGGGGCCAGGCTGGTTGCTGGACAAGAACTGGGCGATCCCCGGCCTGATCATGATGTCGGTCTGGACCACCGGCAACGCCATGGTGATCTTCCTGGCCGGACTGCAGGGTGTACCGACGCAGTTGTACGAAGTCGCGGAACTCGACGGTGCGGGCTGGTGGGGGAGGTTCTGGCACGTCACGGTTCCGATGGTGTCGCCGATCATCTTCTTCAACCTGATCGTGGCCTTCATCGGGAGCCTGCAGGCGTACTCGCTGATCTTGTTCATGACCGACGGCGGTCCGGACAATGCCACCTTGGTGCTGGGTCTTTATGTGTACCGCTACGCGTTCCAGTACTTCCAGATGGGCTACGCCTCGACGATCGCGTGGGCGCTGTTCTTCATGATCATCGTCTTCACCGCGATTCAGTTCGCGGTCGCCCGGCGCTGGGTCCACTACGAGAACAAGTAGGCGAAGAATATGACCGGAGTAGACGTCCAGACGCGACCGGTGCAACGGAGGGATCCTGAACCCGGGTACCAGCGCGATACCCGCAAGCAGGCTGAACGGATCCAACGGATTCAGAAGACCGGCGCCTACGTCGTACTGATCCTCACCTCGGCGATCTTCGTCCTGCCGCTGCTGTGGATGCTGACCACCTCGCTGAAGTCGGAGGGGAGTGTCATCCAGTCACCGCCGCAGTTCCTGCCCGACGAGATTCACCTGGAGAACTATCCGAACGGCTGGAACGCGATGCCGTTCAACCGATTCCTGATGAACAGTGTGCTGGTGACCACACTGTCGATTCTCGGGAACCTGATCTCCTGCATTCTCCCGGCGTACGCCTTCGCCCGGCTGCGGTCGCGGCTGCGCGGTCCGATGTTCGTCGCCTTGCTGGCCACGATGATGATTCCCGGCCAGGTGACGCTGGTGCCGAAGTACCTGATGTTCTCCAAGCTGGGCCTGGTAGACACCTATGTTCCGCTGATCCTGCCGAACTTCTTCGGTACCGCGCTGCTGATCTTCCTGCTCCGTCAGTTCTTCACCAGCATTCCGGAGGCTTTGGTCGACTCGGCCCGGATTGACGGAGCGGGCGAGTTGCGGATCCTGTGGTCGATCATGATGCCGCTGTCCCGGCCGGCGATCGCCACGGTGACCTTGTTGTCGTTCATCGGAACCTGGCCCGAGTATCTGGATCCGCTGATCTATCTGCGGTCGCCGGAGAAGTTCACGATCCCGCTCGGGATAGCGATGTTCCGGGGCCAGTACGACGACCAGTACAACCTGATGATGGCCGTTTCCCTGATCGCGTTGGTTCCGCTGATCGTCGTCTTCCTGGCGGCGCAGAAGTACTTCATTCGGGGCATCACGATGTCGGGACTCGGCGGCCGCTGACTACTCGAGAGGTGATTTGATCCATGCGGATCACGGTATGGAACGAGTACTACCAAGAACCCAAGGACCCGCGGGTGGCGGCGGTGTATCCCGAGGGGATCCACCGCGTACTGGCCGAGGGTTTCGAGGCTCAGTTCGGTTCGGAGGCCGAGGTTCGCACCGCAGTACTGGCTGATCCCGAGCACGGCCTGACCGAGCGTGTGCTGGCCGAGACCGACGTACTGGTCTGGTGGGCCCACCTGAAACACGGAGAGGTGTCCGACGAGATCGTCGAACGGATCCGGCTTCGTGTCCTCGGCGGCATGGGCCTGTTGATCTTGCACTCGGCGATCGAGGCGAAGATCTCGCAGGCGCTACTCGGCACCACCTGCCGGATGAGCTGGTGGCGGCACGGCGGCAGGGAGTTGATGTGGACCGTCGAGCCTGGTCATCAGATCGCCCAGGGCGTACCGAACCCGTTGGTGATTCCCGAGGGCGAGATGTACGGCGAGCCGCTGCACGTACCGACTCCCGATGACCTCGTCTTCATCACAGCGTACGAAGGCGGTGAGGTCCTGCGCAGCGGTTGCGGCTGGAAGCGTGGCCGAGGCCGGATCTTCTTTCTCGCCGCCGGCCATGAGGAGTACCCGATCTACTACCGCGACGACG
Organism: Kribbella sp. C-35; assembly: GCF_046549195.1. Classification (NCBI taxonomy): domain Bacteria; kingdom Bacillati; phylum Actinomycetota; class Actinomycetes; order Propionibacteriales; family Kribbellaceae; genus Kribbella; species Kribbella sp. C-35. The sequence goes on along the minus strand of NZ_JAJPWG010000005.1, from coordinate 192,798 downwards.
TACGGCTGGTGCTGGCCAACGCGGCCCGGTGGGCGAAGTCGCCGACGCCGGTCGAGGCGATCCCGGCCAAGGTGCCGCAACTACCCGAGCACTGGTGGGAATCCACGGAGGCGAACGCATGAGCCCGAAACTCAAGCTGATCCAGGTCGGCCTCGGCAACTGGGGCGCGGACTGGGCGACGAAAGTACTGCCGCAGCTCGAGGACCTCGAGGTGGTCGGTTGGGTCGACAGCTCGCGGGCGTCGCAGGCGGCGTTCATCGAGCGGGTGGGCGTGGCCAGGGAAGCTGTGTTCAGCTCCTTCGCCGAGGCACATGCCGCGCACGACGACGTGAAGATCGTCTTCGCTCCGGTGGCGTTCGGCGCACACGCGAAGGTGGCCCGCGAGGTTCTCGAGGCCGGCTGCCATCTGCTGCTGGAGAAGCCCTTGACCCTGGACACGGATTCGTCGCGCGAGCTGATCCGGCTGGCAGCCGCCAGGGATCTGGTGTTCGGAATCGACCAGAACTACCGGTGGGGAGCAGGAGTGCCGGTGGTCCGGCGCCTGCTGACCGAAGGGGCGGCCGGTGCCCTGCGCAACGTCGCGGTGCGATTCCATCGCGATCACGAAGGCGTTCGGAACGATGCCCTCACCGAGATGACCATTCATCACCTCGATCTGATGCGGTACTTCTTCGACGCCAACGGCAGCGCGGTGACCTGCGTCCCGCACACACCGATCAGCACCCGCGACCAAGGAACCGACGGCGCCGACCTGATCATCGAACTCGACTCCGGCTTGGTGGTGAACTACCACCTCTCGACGAATGGCGTCTCGGCCAGTACGCCGTGGTCGGGCTACTGGCAGATCAGCGGCGACGAGGGGATGCTCACCTGGGGCGAGGCGACGTACGACGCCCAACCCCAGGCTCCGGTCAGGATCATCCGGCTGGACGGTTCCGTGGAAGAGATCGAGGTGCCGCAGCCGACCGGTCTGCGGGATCGGGCCGGAGTCATGCGGATGTTCCTGGATGCCGTCGGGGGCCAGGGGAGTCCGAGCTCACCGGCCGCGGACAACTTCCACAGCGTCGCGCTGCTCGAGGCCGCGCTCGACTCGGCGGCCGGCGACTCCAAGGTCGCGGTCGTGGAGAAGTGAAGTGACATCTATCCCGGAAGGCCAGATCGTGACCCATTGGGACCTCACCTACGCCAACTTCACCACAACCATCACACTCGACAGCCGCGGCCGGCTGACGTTCGCCGTTGAGCTGGCCGGCCGGGCGGTCATCGCACCGTCGCGACTCGGCATCCAGACAGCTCACGCCGACCTCAGCGAAGGCCTGAGCTTCGATCGGATCACGTCGGAAGAGATCCACGACTCCTACGTCACCCTGATCGGCAAACGTCATGATCATGACTACGTCGCCACCGGCTGGAAACTGTTCTTCACCAAGGGCGCCGACCGGCTCGAGCTCGAGGTACAGATCAGTGCGCAAGGCGTCGCCTATAGGTATCACGTGCCGTGGACCGGACCGGTCACGGTCACTGCCGAAACCTCGGAGTACGTGCTGGCGGGCGACTCGCGGGCAGTGTTGCTCCCGTACGACAACGGCCGGTCGGACTATGAAGAAGTGCATGTCCACACCACTGTGGACGCCGCCGAGAAGATGCGCTACGGCTACCCTGCGCTGTTCAAGACCGGCGAGAACTGGCTGCTGATCACCGAATCGAACCTGGACGCGACCTATGCCGGCGCTCGCCTCGACTTCGACGGCGCTTCCTTCCAGGTCGACCTTCCCGACCCCTATGTGACCTCGGCCAGCCCGTTGGTCACCCCCTGGCGAACCGCGATCATCGGCGAGCTGGCGACCATCGTCGAGAGCGATCTGATCACCAGTCTCGCCGCTCCGTCGAAGGTCGACGACACTGCCTGGATCAAGCCCGGCGCAGCAGCGTGGTCCTGGTGGTCGGACGGCCCGTCGACCCGCGATCTCGAAGCACAGCAGAAGTGGGTCGACTATGCGGCCTCGCAGGGCTGGCCGTATCTCCTGGCTGATGCCGGCTGGAACAAGGAGTGGATGCCGGATCTGATCAAGTACGCGGCGGACAGGAACGTCGGCATCTTCTTGTGGTCGCACTGGCAGCACCTCGACTCCGAGATCGAGCATCGGGAGAAGCTGGCGCTCTGGAAGGAATGGGGTGCGGCCGGCGTCAAGATCGACTTCACCGAATCCGACGGCCAGGATCGGATGCGGTGGTTCGATGCGATCCTGGCGGCGACCGCCCGGCTGCAGCTGATGGTCGTGTTCCACGGCGGCACGATTCCCCGCGGTACCGAACGTACGTGGCCGCAGTTCCTGTCCGCCGAGGCCGTGAAGGGTGCGGAGTGGATCAAGCCCAAGCCGGGCAAGCAACCCTTTCCTGCGGAGCACTACGTCGCCCTGACCTTCACCCGCAACGTCCAGGGGCCGATGGACTTCACACCAGTGACCTTCAGTTCGGTCCGCTCGATCAGTGCCGGACACGAACTCGCGCTGGCCGTGCTCTTCGACTCCGGCATCCAGCATTTCGCCGACGACTATGCGGCGTACCAGCAACGTCCGGCAGCACAACGACTGTTGTCGATCGTGCCGACCGCGTGGGACGAGACCCGGTTGCTGTCGGGGGACCCGTCAGATCATGTGATCCTGGCCCGCCGGTCCGGGGATCAATGGTTCATCGGGGCCGGCGTCGCCGGAACGGCCCGTGAGGTCTCGGTTCCACTGGACTTCCTCCCAGGTGGGAGTTGGCAGGCCGAGTTGTTCACCGAGTCGCCGGACGATCCACATGAACACGTGGTCAGCTCGACGTACGCCGTGGAAGCCGGCGACAACCTGACCGTCGAGGTCGCCGACAACGGCGGGTTCGTGGTGGTGCTCACAAGGTGAAGAGAGTCTGGATCGCGACCGCTGCGGCACCACGGGCCCAGGCCTCGAACGGCCGATAGCCGAACGTCAGCTCACAGTCGGCCGCGGCGCCGAAGGCCTGGCTGGTGAACGCCGCGCTCGCCTCCTCGTGAAAGTGCTGGTAGGAGGCGAGTGCGGCCAGGTCGGCGGTGACGAGGATGCGCTCGGGGCCGACAAGATTCGCCATCGCCGCGACGCTCAGACCGATCGCCTGCCCGGCCCGCCCCACGGCGCGCCGGGCAGGCTCATGACCGGCAATGGCCATCCGCAGCACCTCGGGAAAGTCGATCGACTCATCACCGGTTGCGTCCCGAACCGCGCGGACGATCGGCCCGGAGGCAGCAATCGCCTCGACACATCCCCGGCCGCCGCAGTGACATGGCGGTGAGTCGCCGGCGACCGGGACATGGCCGATCTCGCCGGCGACGCCGTGGGATCCGCGATGGACGCGATTGTCGATCACCAAGGCACAGCCGATCCCGATGCCGACCGTGACCACCGCAAAGCACTCGGTGCCGACCCCGGCGCCGAACCAGTGCTCTGCAACTGCCAACGCCTTGACATCGTTCTCGATCGACACGGTCAGGCCGGTCGCGGCTGAGGTCAGCTCGGCCAACGGCACCTGTCGCCAGCCGAGAAAGGGCGAATAGCGAACCACGCCGGCGGCTCGGTCGATGTCGCCGGAGATCGCCAGCCCGAGGCAATGGGTGCGCTCCTTGAACGCCGGCTCGGTGTCCAGCAGGACCGCCACCAGCTCGGCGATCTGCGCAATCGTCTGCTCGGCATCGGCCGACTTCAGCGGCCAGGTTTGGGTAGCGAGTTCCCGGGCTGTCAGATCGGTGACAACGCCGACCAGATGGTCCTCGGTCACCTTGACCCCGACGAAGAACTCCCGATCCGCACGGATACTCAGTGGACTGGACGGCCGGCCGGACCCGGATACCTGACGTCCTTGGTCCAGGAGTTCATCCAGGTAGCCGCGAGTAAGGAGTGGCTGAGCGGCCTTCGTGACCGCTGCCTTCGACAGCCCGGTCTGCCGGGCGATGTCAGCTCGAGATATCGGGCCTCTGGTCAAGACCATCGCGAAGACTCGCTCAGACGCCCGATTGGTCACCGGCTTCGATCTCTGCGCGCCGGCCATGAGCCGCATTCTACTCGCCGTCCGGCCGCGGTACGGCGTGCCGCCGATCTCGATGCGGTTGCCAGTGGCAACTGGTCTGAGGGCATCAGTTTTCTGGCGTGAGATGGGTCGTCAGTTCCTGATAGGAGACGTCTACCGGACGGGTAGTGTCGAGGACTAGGTGATCACCGGTGCGCGGCTGGTACTCGGTTATCATCCGATGCACCTGGGCCCAGGAGGGATACACCCAGCCGGGCAGATCGCTGACCCTGGTCTCGACCCGGCGGCGGTGCTCGGTGCTGTCGGGACAGACCGTTTCGATCACCACATGGTCAGCGTCGACAGTCGCCGCAAGGTCGCGCCAGCCGTTGCGAGCCTCGGCTACCGGATTGACGGCGTCCGCGATCACCGTCAGGCCGCGCCGGAGATGATTCGCGGCTACGTCGTGGGCCACGCTGTAGGCGGCAAGGCCGGTCTGGTCCGGGGTCAGACCGTTGCGGCGCAGGGCGCCTTCGATCTCGTCGATGCGCAGCCACACCGCCTTGGTGTCAGCGGCGAGCAGGCGGGCGAGTGTCGATTTCCCGGTTCCGGGAAGGCCACCGAACTCGAGCAGCAATCCTCTGTCAGTCATCCTCAACTCCCAAGTCGCTTTACAAGGTGTATAGTCACTCGTTATACACCGTGTCAAGGGAGGTCGCGCAGTGAGCACCAACGGCCGGCGGGCCGCTGCGACAGCGGCAACGCGTCGCGCGATCGTCGACGCCGCCCGGGAACTACTGGCTACGCAACAGTGGCAGAGCTTCACGATCGAGGCTGTCGCCAACCTGGCCGGGGTGACCCGGGTGACTGTCTACAACCAGGTTCGATCCAAGCGTGGACTGCTCGATTCGGTGCTGGCCGACCTCACCGACCGGGCCGGCATGGACCAACTCCTGACGGATACACAGCACCTGAGCGCCGGCGATGCGTGCGCCGTGATCGTGCGGCGGACCTGCCTGTTCTGGCACTCCGAGCGCCGGCTTCTCCGGCCGCTGTTCGGCCTGGCCGGTGCCGACCACGAAGTCGCGTCCATCCTGGCGCAACGCGAGGAATGGCGTGGCAACCAGATGCAGCATCTAGTACGGCGCCTTACAGCGGCGGCGACGACCGAGTCAGCGGTCGACGAGGCGGACGTTCTGGCGGGTGTCATCGCCGTGACGTCATTTCCTACCTATGACGCGTTGGGCGCGGTCGCCGACGACCCAGATCGTGCCGCCGTACTGCTCAACCGCCTGGTACGAAGCCTCACCGGCTGACTACGGTCGCCCCCGCAAACCGTGTCCGTACTGGTCGGCTAGCGTCGGGGCGTGCTGCTGCCTGAGTCGTCGGTGCCGGGGGCTGATCTGCCTGTCCGGGCGGTTTTGCCTGCCACGGTCGATGCGGTGCGTTCGCGCGGTACGGCGGTGTTGGTTGCGCCGCCCGGATCGGGGAAGACCTCGTTGTTGCCGCTTGCGTTGGGCGATGCGCTCGGGGGCACGATCGTCGTCGCCGAGCCGCGAAGGATGGCAACCCGCGCGGCTGCGTCCCGGCTGGCGATGCTGGTCGGGGAACCGCTCGGGCAGCGGATCGGCTATGCGATGCGCGGTGAACGCAGTGGTGGCAAAGGGCTCCGCGTCGAGGTGGTGACGACAGGGCTTCTCGTACGGCGTCTGCAGCAGAACCCGGAGTTGCCGGGGGTCGCTGCGATTGTGATTGACGAGTGCCACGAGCGGCATCTGGATGCCGATCTGTTGCTCGCGTTCTGCGTCGACATCCGGGCGAACCTTCGGGACGACCTGGCGATCGTTGCGACCTCGGCCACGGCGGACACGATCAGGCTGAGTCGCGCGTTGGGCTCGGACGGTGCGGCACCCGTGATCAGCGCGACCGCGGCGCAGTTCGACGTCGCGGTCGAGTGGACGCCTCCACCTGTCCCCGTGCCGCTGCTTCCCGGTGGGCGGGTCGACCCGCGCTTGCTGGATCACGTCGCCGCCGTCGTCCAGCGCGCTCTGACCGAGAACGCAGGCGACATCCTCGTGTTCGTCCCGGGGGAGGCCGAGATCAACGGTGTGACTCGCCGGTTGGCCGGTCAGAATGTCCTGCCGTTGTTCGGTCGTCAGTCCAGGGCTGAACAGGACCGCGCGCTGGCACCGGCCGCCACTCGCCGGATCGTGGTCACGACGTCGGTCGCGGAGAGTTCGCTGACGGTGCCCGGGGTCAGGGTTGTGGTCGACTCGGGTCTTGCCCGGGAGCCGCGGACCGATCAGTCCCGTGGCCTCGGTGCGTTGGTCACCTGCCGGGTTTCGAGATCGTCGGCCGACCAGCGAGCGGGTCGCGCCGGGCGGGAGGCGCCCGGCCGGGTCTATCGGTGCTGGTCTGCGACCGACCACTCGCATCTCGACGATCATGCGGCGCCGGAGATCGCGATAGCCGATCTGGCCGCCTTCGCCCTCGACCTCGCGGCGTGGGGCGCGCCTGCTGGTGACGGTCTGACCTTGCTCGAGCAGCCGCCGGTGGTGGCGATGACCGCGGCCACCGAGTTGCTGCGTCGCCTCGATGCCCTGGACGACGACGGCCGGATCACCGAGCGGGGACGGCGGATGGCGGCGATTGGGGCGCATCCTCGGTTGGCTCGCGCGTTGCTGGACGGTACGCCGCGGGTCGGCGCCGACCGGGCACGCGAGGTCGTCGCGATGCTCTCGGACGACTCCGGCCGCGATTTCGGCGACGATCTACCAGCCCGCTGGCGAGCCCTCCGCCGCGGCGAGGACCGCGGGGCCACGGCCCGCTGGCGAGAGGAAACGAAGCGCCTCAACCGAGGCACGACAACCGGCGACCCAGCGGACGGAGCTGAAGCGCGGCCGGTGGGTGGTGCGCCGGGTGGTCGGGGGACGCAGGGTGTACCGGATGATCTTGCGGTGGGGGTTGTGGTGGGGTTGGCGTATCCGGATCGGATTGCGCGGGTGCGGGGGGCCGACTCCGCGACGTACCAGATGGCTGGTGGTACGGGTGCTGTGCTGGATCCGCAGTCGCCGTTGCGAACCACGGCCTGGCTGGCGATCGCGGCTGCCGACCGGGCACCCGGTCGCGCCGACGCCAGGATCCGTTCCGCGGCGCCGATCGACGAGCAGACCGCGCGAGACATCGCCGGCGACCTCGTCTCGACGACCGATCAGATCCGCTGGGACGACGGCCGGATCGTGACCCGACGCGTCGAGGCACTCGGCGCGATCGTGCTCAACGACGTACCGCTGGCGAAGCCCGACCCGCTGCGCGTCCAAGCGGCCGTCCGCGACGGTATCCGGCGCAGCGGTCTGTCCGTCTTGCGCTGGTCGGAGGCCGCACTTGCCCTGCGAGAGCGGCTCGCGTTCTGCCACGCCCACCTTGGCGCTCCGTGGCCTGCGGTCGACGACGAGGCGCTTCTGGCCGATCTCGACGAATGGCTGGGTCCCGAGCTTGCCTCCGTGCGAGGCTCGCGCGACCTTGCCCACATCGACGTGGCTTCGGCGCTCCGGCGGTTACTCCCGTGGCCCGCAGCAACCCGGTTCGGTGAACTCGCGCCGGAACGGCTGCAGGTCCCGTCGGGCTCCGAGGTGCGACTCGCGTACGACGGTCCCGAGCCGCCGGTGCTCGCAGTAAAGCTGCAGGAAGTATTCGGCTGGACCGCCACTCCATCCGTCGCGGACGGCCGTGTCCCGGTCGTTCTGCACCTGCTGTCTCCCGCGCGGCGCCCGGTCGCGATCACGAGCGACCTCGCCTCCTTCTGGAAGCAGGGCTATCCCCAGGTTCGAGCCGACCTGCGAGCCCGCTACCCCCGCCATCCCTGGCCGGAAGATCCACTCACCGCCATCCCGACCAAGCGACCGAAACCTCGCCGGTGAACCGAGCTTGCGTGCCCTGGGCTACGGGTTCAGTTGTTGCTCGAAGAACGCCAGTACGCGGTCGACGGCCTCCTGCTGGCGGTGCTCGGTCAGAGTGGCGTGTTTGCGGCCGGGGAACTCGACCGCGATGAACTTGTCACCGAGCTCGTCGCGGAGGGTGTCGAACCGCGTGCCGACCGCGGGATCGCCTTGGTAGCGAAGGCCGAGCACGGGGCAGCCGGCCGCCACCTTCGCCTTCACCGAGGCGAGATCGGCGGGGCTCAGCCCGAGGTCGGCCTTTCGCGCGCGGCCGACGGGCGCTGGTGAGGCCGGCTGGGCAAGGACCGGCGCGGCGACCGGCGCGCCGGCCAGCATCGCCAGCGCGAAGCCGCCGGTGAAACACATGCCGACGGCGCCGACGCCGGGACCACCGAGCTCCGTGTGCAGATCACTGGCCAGGGACCTCAGCCAGGCGGCCACCGGCGTGGTCTGCTGGAGCGCGAACATGCTGAACTCCCTGCTGACACAGATCCGGGCGACACTGCGGATCGTTTCGCCTACCGTCGCCGGCGCGCCTGGGCGTCCGAACAGCACCGGCATCACGACCGTGAAGCCGCGTCCGACCACCTCGTCGGCGAAAGCGACGACTGCGGGGGTTATGCCCGGTATCTCATGGATCACGATCACCCCGGGGCCGCTGCCCTTACGAAACGTCTGATGCGTCGCGCCCGCAGCGCTGTAGCTACCGGCCGTCCACGAGTCGAGTACGTCCATACCTCGAGAGGCTAGACCAGACTGTGCGGTCTGGCTGGACTGCACACCGACGGCGGGAGGGACCTGTGGTGTCACAGATGGGTGGTGGAGCCGGTCTACCTGATTGACGACGCCGTTCGACGCCAAGAGGAGCCATGGTCACCTTTGAGACAGACATCAAGCCCGAGAACGGAAAGCTGGAGTGATGGCGATTCATACGAAGGCTCAGGCATTGGCAGTCATTCGTCGTGCGTACGGGCCTGAATTCGCCGATTCGATCGCGGGACAGTTGCCCGATCGGATCGACCCCGACAACGACGCGGACGCCGAGTTGCTCCGCCGGCTCGGCCTGACCACAGAGGGCCTCGCGGAAGCACTCGGCGGCGAACTCTGACCGGCGGCTGCGGGCTGGCGCGGACGCGTTCTTTCTGCATGTCGAGCGTACGGGCGCCGCTCAGCACGTCGGTGGGATCGTCGTCCTCGAGCCGACCGATCGGCGGCCGACCATCGACGAGGTCAGATAGCTGGTGGCCCGTGGCTTTGCCCGGCTGCCACGGATGCACGAGCGGCTCGCTCGCGTTGTGGCGGTTGCCGTTGGCCTCACCCAGCTCGTGGCCGACGGCGCCACGCGACCGGTGCCGCCCGGCTCGTTGAGCCGCGAGTTCGCTGTGGCCGAGGTCGAGTTGGCCGTCGTACGGCGTACCGATCCACAACTCGTGAACGCAAGCGCGCTGGCCAACCACCTGCACGACATCCTCAGACGGTGGCGTCCGAGGTCGTGACAATGCCGTTGCTGCGATTGAGACTGGCGTCATCGATCGGGGTCTGCTCGGTGCTTTTCGTGACTGGCGGGTCTCCAAATCAGTAGTGCACTGCCAGGGGGCAAGGGCACGTCACGACCGCGCGGTCTTGCTGGTCTGTGGCAGCAGTAGGTGGGGACGGGGAGGTTGATCATGTCAGGTACGAACATGCCCGAACGCGGTTTCCAGATCAGTCGGCGTCAGGCTCTCGTGGCCCTTGGGTTGGCGGGTGTTGCCGGTGTGGACGCGGTCACGAGCACGTCGAGCGCCTACGCCGGGGATCGCAGCGACGTGCCGACGATCAGCGGCCGCGTCGTGGCGGTCGGCATTCCCGGCGCGTCGGCGATCGCTCCGATCGGCACCTTCCTGCCGGGGAGCCCGATCAATTCCAACCCGGTGCTTGCGGCATTCACGCAGCCTGGCCGGGTGTGCGATCCGACCCGCGTCCTGGTCGGGAGCAGGTCGAACTTCGGCGCCCCGAAGGCCAACGAGGACCAGGAGGCGGGGGCGTTCCTTTCGATCGATCCGGGCAGCGCCGATCTCGCCGTACCGGCCGGGTTCGCGGCCTCCGGTGGGCAGGCGTCCGCGCTGGGCGGAGCCGTCCAGATGTACAGCGCGCAGAGCCCTAACTGGCGCAACGGTGTCTACACGCCCGGTGCTGTGACCGCGGACCAGACAGCGGTCGCGAACCCGCTCGGCATGTCGATCAACAATGCCTTCGGCCGGTTCTGGCCGGCCAATGCGCCGTACGGGCTGAACGGCCCCGGCTCGTCGTCGATCGCCGATCCGGACGGGCGTCCGTTGAACAACGCCCTCAACCCGAGCACAGGTGGCGTCTATTTCGACGACATCACCGGCCGCGCCCCGGTCCAGGTCGTCGCGGGTGCGCTGTCGAAGGCGGCTGTCGGTACGGCGCTCATCGGCCGATCCCCGGACGGCAGCGGGCGTGCCGTGTTCGCTGTCGTCGTGGCTGACGGCAGCATCGTCCAGGAGCACACGGTGAAGGCGCTCGACGGCATCGCTCCACCGCGTACGGTCCAGCCGCTGGTCAATCGTTCCTGGGGTCATGACACTGGTCATGGCGGGCGGGCCGCGTTGCCGCGGCTCGGTGTCCTGATGAGCTATTCGCCTGAGGTCGTCCTGTACGTGAGTCAGCCTTTCGACGATTCCATCAAGGTGATCACGCTGACGATCGGTGGCCCGGCAGGCAACGAGGTCTTCGTGCCCAGCGGAATCCGCACCATCAGGTCATCCGGTTTGGATCAGCCGCTCGATCTGGCTCCGGTGCGGATCGAGATCGTGCATCCTGACCGGGCCAGCAACACGACGCTGCAGCCGGGCAGTGACTTCTACGTCTGCAACCGTGGCAACGACACGATCGTCCGGATGCACCAGGACGGCACGGTCGTCGGCGTCCGCAGAGTTCGCGTGGGGCGTCACTCGCTCGGTGCTGCACGGCTGAACGGCATCGCGACCTCGACCGACGGATCCAGGATCTGGGTGACCTACGTGGGCGCGCTGCCCGGCAGCGACGACGACCAAGGAGGCATCCTCGAGCTCCCCACCTTCTGACCAGAGCCGCCGGGTGTGATTGTGGTGGGTGGGCACTGCTGCGAGTGCCCACCCCGGGTGTCGGGTGAGTCAGGCCGGGCCGACCCAGCTCTGGTTGCGGGTTCCGACGCAGTCGTAGATCTGCAACTGGCGGCCGTTGGTGAAGTCCGCCTCGGGCAGGTCCAGGCACCGCCCGGAGGCCTGGTTGATCAGCGAGCCGAAGTTGCCTTGGCGCCACCTCTGGTTGCCGCCGCCGGAGCAGGCCGCGACGTGGACCAAGGTCAGGTTCGCCGTCTGGCCGGACGGTACCTCCAGGCAGACGCCTCCGGTTTTCAGCTGTCCGAAGCTGTCGAGACTCCACGTCTGGTTGGGGTTCGCCAGGCAGGACCACAGCTGCACGTTGCCGCTGGCAACATCGCGGTCGACGCACAGGTCCTGGCGCGTGGTCGACGCGATGGCGCCGGCGGGAGCCGAGCCCGCAGGACCGGGCGTCCAGGTCGAGCCGATGGGGGAGAAGCTGAGCGAAGTGAGTGTGACCGCGCCGCCGACGGCGTACAGGTGAAGCCCGAGGCTCGCGGGGGAGGAGTCGAAGGCGACGTTGTCGCTCACCACGGTCTTGCCGTCGTTGCCGAAGACCTCCAGTTGTCCGCGGTCCACGAGGAGCCTGATCGTGACCTGGTTCGAGGTCGGCGGCAGCGGCGCGCCGTACAGGGTCTGCGCCGCAACGCCGTACGCGACAGTGCGATCGCTCGATCCGTCCGAGCGCGCGTGCAGGCGGAATCCGAACTCCGACGCTGTCGCGCCCGTCAGGTCGAACTGCGCCCTGATCTCGTATGTGTCGGCGGAGACGCCGCTGAGCGGATCGGTCGCCGGATCCGTCGTGATCGTGCGCGTTCCCCAGGTCTGCGTCGACGTACGGATGGTGGAGATCTCGCTGACCGGATTGCGAGTGAGGCGGATGCCCTCCGGATAGGTCTTCAGGGCGAGCTCGACCGGGAAGGACGCGTTGCCGGTCCAGGTCACGCCGGCGTTGCTCGGCTGCCACCCCAGTTGGACGATGCGGCCGTTCGGCAGCTGGTTGAAGGTCTGGGGCGCGTACCAGGTGGACGGGGGGAAGGCCGCGCCGGAGACTCCCCATTCCATCCGCTGCGGGATCGCCGAGTCCGCGACGAACAGTCCGTTCGCGTCGAGTGAGCCGATGACGTACTCGCCGCTGGCATCCTGGAGGACCCACTTCCGGTCGTTGGAGTTCCCGTCGACCGGCAGTTGGTAGAGGTCGGGACATTCGACGAACCAGCCGGCCGCGTAGGCGCCGCGATAGGTCCAGTCGAGCAGGTTCGTCGAGGTGTAGAAGGCGGCGCCGGTCCCGGCCCGGAATGTGACGAGTTCCCAGCGGTTGTGCTGCGGGTCCCACTGCACCTTGGGATCGCGGCTCTCGACCGGATCGGTGATGACCTTCGCGCCGCCGTCGTACATCTGGAAGGTCTTCGCCCCGTCGGTCGAGTACGCGATGCTGACGCCGTCGGTGTTGGTGAACAGCAGGATCGGGTCGTCGGACCCGACCTTCAGGCCGGTCACGTTGTTCACGTCGACCCAGCCCGATCCCGACCAGAGAGTGCCGCTCTGCACACCCGGTTCGAGGGAGATCGGTTGCTGCGTCCAATGCACCAGGTCCGTGCTCGTCGCGTGTCCCCAGTGCACCGCGGCGTCCCAGCCGAGCCCGTGCGGATTGTGCTGGAAGAACAGGTGGTAGACGCCGCGGTAGTACAGCGGAGCGTTGATGTCGTTCATGAAGCCGTTCTGCGGGCTGAAGTGGAACTGACCGCGGAACGGTTCGGTGTAGTCGGTGGCGGCGTACGGGTACTCCGGATAGTCGGAGGGTGAGCCGGCCACGGCGGCCGGGACCGCCGGGATACCGGTGAGCGCCAGGACCCAGGCCAGGAACGACGCGACCCGGATCATGGCGTGGCCCGGAACCCGTACGTCGCTCCGCTCAGCGCCTGGAACTGCGCCGCGGTGCCGCAGTCGAGGACCTTCGTGTTGACCGTCGATCCGTCGAGTACGACGGTGCGTACGGCGACGTTCGCGGCCGTGTGATTGGTTGCGACGTAGTTGTTGCTCCCCGACTTCACCAGGACAATCGTCGGGGTCGCGCCGGACGGCGTGATGTTCGCAGGCGGTACGTCGTACGAGAAGTGATTTCCGACCACAGTGTTGCCGCTACCGTTGAGCTGCACCAGCCCGAAGAGATCGTCGAGCCCGTTGTTGTAGCCGGTCATCGCGGGGAACGATTCGGGGACCCGGAGGAAGTGGTTCGACCCGATCAGGTTGTTGTGGCAGGCGCCTTCGCACTGGATCATCCCCGGATAGAAGGCGTGCAGGCGGTTCGCGCTGATGTTGTTGTTCGTGGAGTTCTTCAGGTGCACCGAGCTCTTGCCCCGCGGGAAGATGTTGTTCCCGGAGACGATCAGGCCGAAGTGGTTCTCGGCGAAGATCGAGAAGCCCACATAGCCGGCGCCGATCATGTTGTCGTTGACCATGCTGGCCTGCCCGGACCCGACGAGCTCGATGCAGCTGCCGTTCTCGCAGACGAAGTTGCCTTGGATGTGCAGTGCGTCGGCGTCGGTGATCACGATGCCGCGTTCGAGGTAGACCAGGCCCATCCCGGTGATCCGCAGCGAGTCGGTGGCGGTGGTCGATCGGATGCCGATCTTGCCGTTGAGGTAGCTGTTCTGATTCGGAGTGAACGAGACGCCGTCGAGACAGAAGTCGAGCAGTTCGATCGAGCTGAGCCGGGGGTCGCCGCTGCGGCTGATCAGGATGGCCTCGGCGTTCCCGTCGGTGTTCTCGACCCGGATTCGGCTGCCGCCCGGCCAGATCTCGTGCCAGCCGGAGGTGTTGCCGGCGTTGTAGCGGATGCTCGACGACGTGAAGCCGTGTCCGGATCCCTTGATCTGCAGGTAGCTGATGTCGATGACGATCCGGGTCTTGAGCGAGTAGTCGCCCGGCGGGATGTAGATGACCGCTCCGGGCTTCGAGGCCTGGGCCGGCTGGTTCGTCTTGATGTCGGCGATGATGCTGTTCACGACGGCGCCGATGTCGGTGTAGGCGGTCGTCGATGGGCTGCCGGGAATGGTCCAGGTGGTGACGTCGTAGATCGTCGAGGGCATCGTCTTCTCTTTCCTGGTGTGGGGGTCAGAGCACGCCGAGGAGGGTGTTGTGCGGTCGCGGCGCCGGGTCAGCGGCTGCAACCGCCGGCGTGCTGGGCAGCTGGAGGTAGCCCGCGGCGCTCACGGCGGCCGCGGCTGCCAGGAAGACCCGGCGCGAGAGGCGTGCGTCAGGAGGGGTGGAGGAGTTCACGGCGGCTCCTTCTCGAGGTTTGCCAAAAGGTTTTGGCAGAGCGGAATTGATCCGAAGGTAGGACTGCGTCCAGACGGCGGCAAGATCGTCGCCGGTGCCAAAAGTTTTGGCAGCTGTTTGGCGGAATTTTGGCGTTGACCGACCGGCCCCGGCGGGCAAACACTGCTGCCAAGACGTTTTGCCAAAACGTTTAATCACCAGCCTGGAACGGAGTCGGAGTATGAAACTTCGCAGCACGAGCGGTCGTCTCCGGACCGCGATGGCCGGCATCGCCGTTGCGACGAGTGTGATCCTGGCGATCGCCGGATGCGGGGCCGGTGGAAGCTCGGAAGGCGCCGCCGGCAAGCTCACCGTCCTGGTGGAGGGCGGCGGAAAGGCGGAGCTCCAGCCGATCGCCGATCTCTACCAGAAGGACACCGGTACGACGGTCGAACTGGTCGAACTGCCGTACGACGGTCTCTACGACCGGATCCAGACCGAGCTCGGCTCGGGCAAGACGTCGTTCGATGTCGCGGCGCTCGACGCCATCTGGCTGAGCGCTTTCTCGGCCGGTGTCTCGCCACTCGACGATCTGTTCACCGACGACGTGAAGCGCGATCTGTTCCCGGGCCTGGTGACCGAGGCACAGGTCGGCGGGTCGTACGTCGGAATGCCGGTCTGGACGAACTCCGAGATCCTCTACTACCGGACCGACCTGTTCGGCGACCCGAAGGAGAAGGCGGCCTTCCAGGCCAAGTACGGGTACGCGCTCGTGCCGCCGACCACGTGGAAGCAGTACAAGGACGTGGCCGAGTTCTTCACCCGCGACACGAACCGCGACGGCCAGACCGATCTGTACGGCACCGATGTGAAGGGTGCGGTCGAGACGGAGTGGCTGGCCACGGTTTCGCAGACCGGCGAGAAGACGATGGTTCTCGATCCGAAGAGCGGCGACGTCACCATCGACGACGCCGATCACCTGGCAGCGTTGAACTTCTACACCAGCCTGCTGCCGTACGCGCCGCCTGGCGCCGCGCAGCTCGACTGGGCCGGCGCGCAGAACCTCTTCTACCAGGGCAAGCTCGCGATGATGCGCTTCTGGGGACATGCCTATACCCAGACCCCGGCCAACGCCGCGGTCAAAGGCAAGATCGGCGTCGCTCCGATGATCGCGGGACCCGGCGGCATCGCCGGCGTACCGGGCGCCTGGTACCTCTCGGTGCCCAAGGCAACCGACAAGCAGGCCGAGGCCAAGAAGTTCATCGCCTTCGCCTACGAGCACAACGACCTCTCGATCAAGACGTCGTTGGGCCTTGTCGCACGGATCTCGGCGTTCGAATCGCAGGCCGGCGTCGCCGGGCACGAGAACTACCCGGCCATCCTCACGACGTTGAAGTCTCCCGCGACGGTCGCGCGGCCGGCCACACCGAAGTGGCAGGAGATCGTGACCTCGGTGCTGACGCCGATGCTGCAGAAGGCGGTCGCCAAGGGCGCGGACAACGCGGCACTGCTGAAACAGGCGAAGGCTCAGATTCAAGCGATCGTCAAGTAGGGACACCTCTGTGCGCCTCACCGACCGCCGGTTCGCACTCGCACTGATCGCGCCGGCCGCCTTGTTCCTCGCCGCCTTCGTGGCGTGGCCACTGCTCAGATTCGTCGTCAACGCGTTCTACGAGATCTCGCCGATGGCCGGCGGCCCGCGGAAGTTCGTGGGTTTCGAGAACTTCGCGACGGCGTTCGCTTCGCCTGCATTCCAAGGAGCGGCGCTGCGGACGATCGTCTACACGGTCATCGTGGTCGCGCTCGAATTCACCTTCGGGCTTGCCGTGGCGTTGGTCTTCGCAGCGCTCGGCAGCCGGTCGGCGGTGTTCCGGACTGTCTTCATGTACCCGCTCATGGTCGCCCCGGTGGTTGCCGGCCTGCTGTGGCGATTCCTGCTCATCGACAACTTCGGCATCCTCAACGAGCTACTGCGCCGGATCGGACTGCTGCACAGCACGGACCAGATCGCCTGGCTGAGCAATCCGACGATCGCACTGTTCTCGGTGGCGCTGCCGGACATCTGGCTGACGACCTCGTTCATCACGCTCGTCCTCTTCGCGGGACTGCAGAACGTGCCGGGTGACGTCATCGAGGCCGCACGGATCGACGGCGTACGGTTCCCGACGCTGCTGTTCCGGATCATCCTGCCGCTGCTGCGACCCGTGATCGCCGTGGCGCTGATCGTTCGCGGCATCGATGCGGCCCGCGCGTTCGACATCATCCTGATCCAGACCAACGGCGGGCCACAGGACAGTACGACGACCCTGAGCCTGCTGATCTACCGCACGATGACGCGCAACGGCGACCCTGGCCTGGCCAGTGCGATGGGCACCGTCTACCTGATCGGGATGCTCGTGGTCGCAGCGGTCGCGATCTTCGCCATCTGGCGGCCCGGGGGTGATCAGGCATGAACGGCCTCGAGACCCGTCGCCGTCCGACGCGCGTCATCCTGTGGGGCGCGCTGGCTGCCGTACTGGTGCTGTACGGCTTCCCCTTCGTCTACCTTCTGCTGACGTCGTTCAAGACGCCGCTCGACGCGATCGCCGTACCGCCCCAGGTGTTGCCGTCGCAGTGGACGCTCGACAACTACGTCGCCGCGCTCAGCAAGGAAGGCGTCGTACCGGCGCTGATCAACAGCGTCGCAACCGCAGTGCTCAGTACGGCGTTCTCACTCGCCCTCGGAGTGCCGGCGGCGTACGCGATCACCCGCTACCGAACGCCGAGCGGGCGCATCTTCGTGGTCGCGGCGCTGGTCACCCGGATGGTGCCGACGATCGCGGTCGGCGCGCCGCTGGTCGAGACGATGCGGCGGCTCGGCATCTCGGACACCACGATCGGTTTGGCGATCGCCCACACCACGATCTCGTTGCCGCTGTCGATCTGGCTGATGTCGAGCTTCTTCGAGGCGGTCCCGGTCGAGCTGGAAGAAGCCGCCAAGGTCGACGGCAGCGATCGGCTGCAGGCGTTCCGACACGTCGTTCTGCCGGTCGTTTCCGGCGGCTTGGCGGTCACGGCCATCTTCGCCTTCCTCGCGTCCTGGAACGAGTTCCTGTTCGCACTGCTGCTCACGTCGGTGCGGGCTCAGACAACGCCGATCGTGATCGCCAATTTCCAGACCCAGTTCGGCCTGGACTGGGGCGGAATGACCGCGCTCTCGGCGGTGTACTCCGTCCCCGTCATCCTGCTCACTCTCGCGCTCCAGCGACACATCGTCGCCGGCCTGACCCTCGGCGCCGTCAAGGGCTGACACCACCAAGTCATCGGAGAAGACATATGGAATTCTGGCAACCCAACAGCCCGCTCGGCGGCCTGGCCCACGTGAAGTCCGGCCGGTCGCGCCGCGAGTCCAGCTGGGACCGCAGTGGCGGCAACCGGGACTTCGCGGTGGTGCCCGCGGGCGAGACCTTCGTGATCGCCGACATCAGCGGGGCCGGGCGCATCGAGCACATCTGGCTGACCACGCGGTGCTACTCGGAGAAGTACCTGCGCAAGCTCGTCATCGAGATGTTCTGGGACGGTGAGGAGAACCCGAGCGTACGGGCGCCGCTCGGCGACTTCTTCGGTGTCGGGCACGCGGTCGCGAAGCACTACATCTCTCTTCCGCTGAACGCCGTGTTCGGTCCGCGGCGGGGTCCGAAGGGGCCGTTCGCGGCCGCGATGAACAGCTACTTCCCGATGCCGTTCGGCAGTCACGCGAAGATCCAGATCCGCAACGAGAGCGATCAGCCGATCGAGAACCTCTTCTACTACGTCGACTACGAGCTCAGCGAGCAGCCGATCCCGGACGACGTCGCGCGGTTCCATGCGTACTACCGCCAGGAGAAGCCGACGACCGCCGTACGCCACACCACCGATCTCGAGAACCCGGCGCCGTGGGACCTGCCGGGGACGAACCTGACCGGGGACGACAACTACGTGATCCTCGATGCGACCGGCAAGGGGCACTACGTTGGCTGCGTGCTCAGTATCGACAACTTCGACGCCTCCAACCAGGTGTTCACCTGGCCGGGGGAGGGCGACGACATGTTCTTCATCGACGGGGAGGTCTGGCCGCCCTCCTTGCACGGGACCGGTACGGAGGACTACTTCGGCGCCGCCTGGGGATTCCCGAGTGGGGAGTACGCCGGTCCGTACCACGGCATCACGCTCGGTGCGAGCCCGCAGGAGCACTTCGGGCTGTGGAGCATGTTCCGCTGGCACATCGAGGACCCGGTCCGGTTCGAGAAGAGCCTGCGGGTGTCGATCGAGCACGGACACGCCAACGATCAGGGGAACGACTACTCGAGCGTCGCCTACTGGTACCAGTTGGGGGATCACGCGCCGCATGCCGAGCTGCCACCGGTCGAGGAGCGGCTACCGCGACGATGGCCGGAGCACGGCCTCTGGGACGAATAATGCCTGACGAGGATGTGGTTGTGCCGAAGGTGGGGATCCGGGACGTCGCGCGCGCTGCGGGGGTGTCCGTCACGACGGTTTCGCATGTGCTCAACGAGACTCCGCACACGCGAACGAGCGAGGCGACCCGGGACCGGGTGCGATCGGTCGCCCGGGACCTGGGGTACACCCCGAACCGGCTCGCCCGCGGCCTGCGGACCCGCGCGTCGGACATGATCGGGCTGCTCACCGAGGAGATCGCGACCACCCCGCACGCCGGCCGGATCATCCTCGGCGCACAGGAGGAAGCGAGTCGGCACAACCTCACGCTCGCGATCATCAACTCGCATCTCGACGCCGGCGCGGACGCCCGCCGCGCCGACGCCCGGGCGCTGATCGAGCGTCAGGTGGACGGCATCATCTACGCCACGGTCTTCCACCACGAGGTGTCGGTGCCGCGCGAGTTGCGCGCGGTACCGGCGGTGTTGATAGGAGCCCTGGACCGCCAAGGCGTCGTACCCGCCGTGCTCCCGGACGAGGCCAGTGGGGCGGCCGATCTCGTTGCTCTGCTGGCCGACGCGGGGCATCGGCGCATCGCGTTCGCGGACTCGAGCATCGAGGTTCCGGCCACCCAGGGCCGCCTGGTCGGGTACCTCCGCGGTCTCGAGCAGGCCGGTATCCCGCGTGACGACCGACTGATCACCTCAGGTGTCTCAGAGGCCGGCGGGGGATACACGACCACCCTCGAGCTGCTCGATCGGGACGATCGGCCGACGGCGATCTTCTGCTACAACGACCGGATGGCGATGGGCGCTTACCGCGCGGCCCAGGAGCTCGGCCTGCGAGTTCCCGATGACGTGTCGATCGTCGGCTTCGACGACCAGGCGCCCATCGCGGCCAGTGTCTACCCGGCGCTCACCACCGTCGCCCTGCCGCATTACGAGATGGGCGCCTGGGCGGTGGCCACCTTGACCCGGCTCATCCAGAGCAGCAGCACCTCGTGGTACCGCTCGACACACCCGACCTTGCTGCCCTGCCCGGTCGTCGTCCGCCAGTCCGTTGCCCAGAACAACCGTTGACAGCGGTCGACCGATGGTGACTTGGCGGGGATGGTCACAGTTTCTGCTGGCTGGCGGCGACCAGGGTGCCGGCGGCGTCGTAGCCTTCGATTCGGATGAGGTCGCGAGCGGCGGCGGGGACGGTGATCTGGGTGGAGCCGTCGTCGGTGGGCGTGGTCGCGACCGGGCGGCCGTTGACGTACACGTCGATGCTGGCAACCGATTCCGTTGTGACGGTGAGCTTGCGCTTCTTGGTGCCGGCTGAGGTGGAAGTGAAGCGCAGCAGCCGCGGTTGTCGTTGGGCGAGCAGGACGCCGGCGGCCGCCATCAGGTCGGCATTCTCCTCGAGGAGATCGCGCTTGGTGAGGTCGTGGATTGCGTCGGGCAGCACTCCCAGGTCCTCCACCGGCTGCCCCATCCGCGTGCCGACCCGCAGGCAGCGGCGCAGTGCGACGCGCATCTCCACTCCCTTGGGCAGTTGCTTGAGTTTGCCGTCAGTCCATTCAGTGCGCAGTTCTTCGTGCGTGACGACGTTCGCGCCACCGGCGCCGGTGTTGGCCTCGACGCCGAGCACCGGCCCGATCTGGTGGTCCTGGAAGCCGCCGGCGAAGATGTCGCAGGCGCTGTAGCACTGCGCGTCGGTCACCAGCACCACCGGGCCTTGGTAGAGCTGTCCTGCGTCGTTGACCGCATCAATCGGGTAGAGCGGGAAAGGCGTTGAGTACGCCGAGCCGGTGGTCACCGCTTCCTCCAGCGAGGCCTTCCATTCTTGATAGTCGGCGACCGTCCTGGCGAGTCCGGTGGTGCTAGGGGTGCTGACGAACTGGAACGGCTCCGGCGTGATTCGGCGAGGGCTGAGGAACTGCAACAGGTACTCCGCGGCGATCACGTAGCCGCCGCCGTTGCCGCGGACGTCGAGCACCAGGCCCTCGGCAGGAAGCACAGAGAGCAGGCGGGCGAACTCGTTGATGAAGGCGTCGATGTCTTGGTCCTGCATGTGGAAGGTGAAGACCCGAAGGTGCCCGAAGGTGCCGCTCGGCGTGTCGACGATCCGGGCCTTCAGTTCGTCGGGACGGCTGGTCGGGACCGGTCCGGCCGCGAGTGCTGCGGTAGCGCGGGGTCTGTGGGCGCGCGCCTTCGCGTTGCTGGGGACAGGAGCGTCCTTCAGGGAGGCCGGCGCGAACAGTTGGCGCTTCACCCGCCGGGTGAGTTCCGTGCGGAGGTCCATGCCGACCAGGTGGTGCGCAGCGACCACTACTCCGCTGGGCAGTGACGGCAGGGTCCCGGGGGTGGTCACCTCGGCGACGGACTCGAAGACCCGCCACGGCGTTCGGGTCTCGTGGGTCGCACCGTTGACCTTGTAGGTGACGTCGACCCAGTCCTCGTCCGGTGGCAGCGACATGTTGATCGACCGGAGGGTCATGTTCTGGAGACCCTGCGCGAGCTGGGCCGCCTTGTTGCTGCCGGCCTCGCGTGCGGCGTTGGCCTCGACGGCGAGCTGGATCGGGGTGCCGTTCCAATGCGTTACCTCGACTCCCGCCTTGAGTTGCGGGTCGCCGGTGATGTGGTCGAACGTCTTCGTCACAAGGTACGCAATGCGGCCGTTGTCGACGCAGCGTTCGAGGAAGATGCCGAGGAACGCGAACCCGGCGTACCGGGAGGGCAGGATGTAGTTGGTGTGGAGGTCGTGCAGGCCGAGGAAGATCCGCTGCAGCTGTACGTGGAACTCGGTCTCGGTGAGGTCGGCCAGTCGGTGCCGCAGGAGGCGGAGGGCTTGCAGTGGGTCTATGGCGTGCATTGCCCGCTTGAGGGGCAGGTGGGCGTAGACCTCTCCGATCAGGATCTCGGCCTGATCCAGGACGACGCGGCGCTGGGCATCGGTCAGCGGACCCTGCGCAATATGGCTGCGGAACTGCGGCATGGTGCGGACGGTGCCAAGGTTGTGGCCTGCGGTGAGGGCGACGGTGTCGGGTTGGGACATGAGTGACTCCTTGCGAAAGGCAGTTCCTCCCTCTGAGGATCCGCTGGATGCTCACCCCGGACATCGGTAGCGTCGCCGCGCCCGCGGTGGGATCGGGATGTCCTATGGCGCGGGGGCTTGCCAAGTCATGAGGTGGTCGAGGTCGGCGGCGGAGCGTTCGATGGTGTTGTTGTGGCGGGGTGAGTCGGTGCGCCCCCAGCGGTCGTCGCCGATCCAGATCGGTTGGCCGTAAGGGAGGTCTGCGTGCGGGATGCGGGTGTAGTCGGCTTCGGCGATGGCGGCTCCGTAGTTGGGGCCGGTTTGGTCGCCGCCGGGGTCTGGGGTGACGGCCGCGCGGGCGGCCGGGATCGCAGCGGCCCACTTGGCGGCGAGGACGGCGCCCTCGTGCGCGGAGGGGTGCGGAATCCGGAAGGTCGGGACGTCGGGTGCGGCGTCCCAGAGATCGAAGGCGGCTTGCGCGTTGCCGCCGAACGCGATGACGGCCTCCAGCCGGGAACCGGTGACGAGGTCGTAGAAGCGGTTGCGCCACGCCCGTTGGGCGGGGTCGGACAACAGCGGGCGGGCTTTGCTGCTCTTGCTGGGGTGAACTGCGAAGGGGAACGCGTTGACCAAGGCGTAGCTGCTGGTCAGCCCTAGCTTGGTGAGGAACCCCTGAACCCGCTGGCCGGCGTCGCCGACGAGGGTGCGGCCGACGAGACGTTCGGTGGGTCCTGGGTCGGAGGCGATACAGAGGACCTTGGCGCTCCCGTCGAGTCGACCGCGGTAGAACACCGGACCCCAGTCGTACCAGAACAGGTTGCGATGTTCGGGGGCGATCGGTGGTAGCGCTGCGAAGTGCCGTGCGATCGCGATGGGTGGCCCTTTGTCGAACTCGATGCTCGGTGAAGCGCCAGGGTCGAAGTCGATCATTGCCTGCCCCGTTTCCTCTGTGTGGCGGGAAGATCCAGCTTGGTCTGCGGTGATCAGCTATCGATCGGTGAAACCGATCGAGACAGCGGGGCCGCGGGCGGGCGGCCTCGAGTCGTTAGGCGAAGATCGGGCCGACGGCGGGGTAGCGCGCGATGAGTTTGGCGCGCATCTCCGCGAGTCGTCGTGGAGGTCCGTCGACGCCGGCATCGACGGGGGAGCCGAATCGGGTGTCGATCAGCATGGGGCGTCCCCAGGCGGTGACCGGTTCGTAGTCGGCCGGGGTGGAGAGTTCGGCGACCCAGTCGGGGCGACCGTAGATGATGTCCCCGCCGACCATCACCATGTCGATCCAGGACGGGTATGCCGAGACCACGTTGTCGTAGGGGTCGTCGAGGTGCTTCTGCAGGATCGCCAGGTCCGCCGCGCGGCCGGGCGCGAGGGTTCCGATCTTGTCCGCGAGGCCGGCGATCTCGGCGGCGCCACTGGTGACCATCCGGACGAGATCTGGTGCATTCACCGTGATGCCAGGAGTTTGCTCGAGGACCTGGCGGGCCACCTTGAGCTCGTGCAGCAGGCTCGGGCTGCCGGAGGGCATCCAGTCCGCGCCCAACGCGATTGGCACACCGGCCGCCAGGGCTGCGCCGATGTCAGTCGTCTCGTTGTACAGACGCAAGTTGGACTGCGGGGACCACACCAGCTTCCCGCCCGCCGCGGCGAGTTGGTCGAAATGCACACGGGCCAAGGCAGTCCCGTGGATCATGACCGTCGCGGAGCCGAACAAGGGTGAGTTGGTGAATCGGACGAACTCGTTCACCGAGGTCTGATTGGTCTTCTGTCCTTCGGCGAGATGGACGTAATGCGCCTTGACCGTCTGGGTGTCGAAGATGCCCTTGCGGATGCTTTCGATGGCGTCGTCGTCCAGGCGGTCGAAATCCACCGTGCTGCGAGCGACCTGGGTGCCGAAGATCAGCAGGTCGACGTTTCGCACCAGCGCCTCGGCCTTGTTCGGGTAGTCCTGGGAAGCGCCCTGGATGGCCGTGACACCGCCGACCGCTGCACGGACCTCTGCGTAGCGCGTCATCGCCGTCTTGACCGACACCGACTTTCCACCACTGGTCAACGTACGCCAGGGCTCCTTGACGAGCCGGCCGTACTCGGGGCTGTCACGCCACTGACCGCGATTGATGTAGGTGTCCGGTGGCTCCCACGCCGCGAACACGTTGTACTCCGGATGCCCGTGCAGATCGATCAGGCCCGGCACGATCACGCCGCCGGTGCTGATCGCGTGCTGGACATCGCGCGGCTTGGTCGAGCGCACCGACACGATCTGCCCGCCCTCCACCACCACCCAGCCACGAGCAAGCGATCCATCGCTCTTCAGGACCGACCCACCAAAAGCCGTCGGTGTCGTAGCCTCAGCACCCGTAATAGCAGCGCCGGCATCCAACGGGACATCTCGCCGCCGCAGCCGCCCTCTTGACCGGGCCGGCCGCCGAACAGCACGTGACACACCTAGCTCATACGCCTCATCAAATGCATCTCTACCCGCCACCCGCCTCCACCCCCCCGGGAAGATGCCTCCCAGCATCCCCCCAGGACGGCCCGCCAGCAACCCTCCGATACGACTCACGCAGCGATTGCCGTCGGAGTCCGATCGGTTTGAGGTTCTGTTGTGGGAGACGCCAGAGCTCGAACCCAGCAGTCCGGCTGGTCAGGTGGTTGAGCGTTGGCCGAGGATGAGCAGGTTGCCGTCGGGGTCCTCCGCTGGCAGCGTGGCTTCGGCGCGAAGACTCGCGGATGGGCGCCACCGGTGTGCAGGCACTGCGACGGGAACAAGTTGTTGGCCTGGGTCGTGGGACAGTTGCCCAACGATGACGATCTTTACGTTTCACCTCGCGGAACTCCGTCCGACGACGACGGCGGGTGCACTGTGGAAGGCGCCGGCTGTGCCTTCCACGCCCGGGTTGCGGTACGCCGAGTGCCTGGCGCTGATGCGCCTCGGTGCCCCGACCGTCTCGCCGTCCCGGATGCAGCTGCGTCGGATGGCGATGTTCGCGCGGTGGGAGGACGAGGCTGCGGTCGAGACCTTCCTGGCGGACGACCCCCTGGGCAGGCAGTTGGCGACAGGCTGGCACGTGCGCATGCAGTTCCTGCGCCGCTGGTCGCGGCTTGCGGCGCTGCCCGATCTTCCGGCGAGATCGGGCGAGTGGGATCCTGCCGAACCCGTCGTGGCGGTCACGCTGGCCCGGATGCGCCTCCTGGAGGTGCCGCGGTTCCTCAAGTGGGGCAAGCCCGTGGAACGGTTGGTTCGCGACCATCCGGGGACCACGCTGGCGCTGGCCGCGATGCGCCCGCCCCGGACGATCTCTACGTTCTCGGTCTGGCGATCCGTGCGGCAGATGGAGGAGATGGTGCACGGCCACAGCACTGTCCCGGATCCCGACCGTCACATCGCCGCAATGGCCGAACGCCGGCGCAGGGACTTCCACCACGAGTTCGCGACCCTCCGGTTCCGGCCGCTGTCGGAGCACGGCTCCTGGCAGGGGCGGAGCGGGATCGTTCCAGGGTAGGCACTCGAAGTGCTCAGCCGAGTTGTGAGCCGAGCTGGCGAGGGCCAGCGTTGGTGGGTTGTTTGCTGAGGGGTCATTGAGGCGTTGCCGGAGTCGCGTGGGATGAGATCTCATGCGGCGTCTGCTGGTGCTCACCGGGTTTACGGTCTTGTTGTTCCTGACCGGTGCCTCGTCTGCTTCGGCGCACGTCATTGCGTCGACCGGTTACTCGAGCGTTAGTCAACAGGGCAATCAGGTGACCTGGTTGCTCAGCCTCGAGTACGACGTACTGTCGCGCGCCGTCGCCCTGGGCGGGCCGACGACCGACGACCGGCAACGGTCGCAGGCCCTGGACGCCGCGAAGGACCAGATCGCCGACTATCTGCATGACCGCGTGATCGTCTCGGTCGACGGTGTGGCGTGTGAGCTCGCGCTCGAGACGACCGCGGTCGGCGAACGGGCGACCAAGGCGTACGCCGACCTGGGCCTGGTCTTCGAATGCCCCGGCTCGACCGGCGCCTTCAGGCTGAGGTACAACGTGTTCGCGACCGAGGAAGCCGTCGCCGACGACCACACCAACCTGGTTGAGTACAGCTTCCGGGATGGATCCGGCCGGACCGTGTTCGACCGGTCGCACGAGGACTTCACTGTCGGCGACAGCACCTTGGCCAGTTCCAGCCTGCAGTTCGGGAAGATGGGGGTCGAGCACATCCTGCTCGGCCTCGATCATGTTCTGTTCGTGGTCGCGCTGATCCTCGGTGCCGCGAACCTGCGCAGCCTGGTGCAGGTCATCTCGATGTTCACCGTGGCGCACAGCGTCACTCTCGTCTCCACCCTGCTGGGCGGCCTGTCGGTGCCGGCGGTGATCGTCGAGCCGCTGATCGCGCTGTCGATCGCTTTCGTCGCGGTGGAGAATCTGCTCGGCTCTACCCGCCACCGGCTCCCGGTGGTGTTCGGTTTCGGCCTTCTGCACGGCCTGGGCTTCGCCGGGTCGCTGCGGATCACCGATCAGGTCAGTCCGGAACTCCTCGCATCCTTGCTGAGCTTCAACGTCGGCATCGAGGTCGGCCAGGCGCTTCTGCTCCTGGCCGTGTTCCCACTGGTCCTGCTGATCCGCCGGACCCGCGTCGCGGTTCCGGTAGTCCGCTCGGCGACCGGGGTCGTCGCCGTCTTCGGCCTGTACTGGTTCGTAGAAAGGTTCCTCCTCGCATGATTCGCCTGACCCGCTCGTCTCGCGATCAGACAACCAAGTGGCACAAGCTCCTGTACGGCGTGACCGGCGGCCTGGCCGTGCTCGTGATCGCCGTACCGCTCACCGGCGTCGTCGCGGACGCCGTTGACGGGCCGAGCGCCACCATCACCGGCACGGTCTTCGAGGACCGGGACGCCGACGACCGGATCGACCCCGGTGAGGCCGGCCTCGCCGGCGTCGCCGTGTCCGACGGTCAGCAGATCGTCACCACCGACGCGCAAGGCCGCTACACCTTCACCACGGACGTCGAGCGCCGCGACGTCGATCTGGTCTTCGTCACCCAGCCGGCCGGGTACGACGTCGGCACCGACGACAACATGACGCCCGCGTTCTTCCGCAACCTCGGGCAGCTCGCCGACGGCGACACCAGGGAGGCCAACTTCGGCCTCCGCAAGGACAAGAAGTCGGCGGGCGGCGGGTTCACCTTCGGCAATGTCGCCGACCCGCACGTGAACGCCCAGTTGCCGGAGCAGATCACCGAGATCAACTCGACCAAGCAGGATCTCGCCTTCATCCAGGTCAGCGGTGACCTGACGAACAACGCGACCGACGCGGAGTTCGAGACCTACAAGCGCGGGACCGCGAACTCGAAGGTTCCCGTGTGGCCGGCCGTCGGCAACCACGAGTACGCGGCGGGTGCGACGTACGCGATCCGGATCAACAACTACCGCAAGCACGTCGGGCCGGAGTGGTACTCGTTCGACTACAGCGACCGGCACTTCCTGGTGCTGGAGAACAACGGCGCCGCGCCGTTCGCCGAGCAGCTGGAGTGGGTGAAGGCCGACCTCGCGAGGAACCTGAAGCCTGGCAAGCACCTCGTCGTACTGACGCATCAGCCGATGAACGTGCCCTTCGGTTCGCCGTCGGTGTACGACGAGTACGGCAAGGTGCTCGAGCAGTACGGCGCCGAGCTGATCCTGGTCGGCCACGAGCACTCGAACGACGTGGAACCGAAGAGCGACTTCGCCGGTACCGCGAAGCACATCCAGACGGTGTCGAGCTCGTACACGATCGACAACGCGCCGCGCGGGTTCCGGTTCGTGCACATGAACAACAAGACCTTCGACAACCCGTTCCGGATCTACGGCGCGGAGAAGGACCTGACCGTCGTCTCGCCGGCGCCGGGCAGCACGATCCCGCTCGACCGGTTCCCCGGCATCCAGGTGAACGCGTACGACACCACCGATCAGCCGGTCCGGGTTCGCTACAAGCTCGACAACACCGGCTGGCGCCCGCTGCAGCCGACCGGCGAGTTCACCTGGTACGCCGACCTTCCGCGGGGAGTCCGTACCGGTAAGCACCGGATCGTCGTGGAAGCCGCCGACAAGAACGGCGCGGCCTGGACGCGGACGTCGGACTTCACCTTCACCGGCGAGAAGGCGATCCAGCCGGTCGCCGGTGCGGACTGGTCGCAGCACCACGGCGACGCCATGCACAGTGGTGTCGCCGGCGACGCGATCGCGGCGGGGCAGCGCCTGGCCTGGTCGTACCGCACCAAGGGCACCTTCGTCACCGGTTCGCCGGTGATCGTCAACGGTGTCGTGTACGCCGGTACCCGGGACGAGAACGGCGACGGCAACAGCGCCGTACACGCCGTCTCGCTGGCGACCGGTAAGAAGCTGTGGAGCTACAGCGTGCCGTCGTCGGTCCATGGCAGCGTCGCTGTCTCGGACGGCCTGGTCTACGTCCCGACGTTGCGCGGCTCGCTGTTCGCGGTGGACGCCAAGACCGGCAAGCTGAAGTGGAGGAACGATCCGGAGCCTGCACCGGAAGGCAACAACCAGCGCACGTACGGCTACTACGGCGTGACTGTTGCCGACGGCAAGGTCCTGTTCCCGTACCAGACCCGCTTCGGTGAAGCGGCCACCGGTCTGCTGCTGGCTCTGGACGCGAAGACCGGTCAGCGGGTGTGGGCGTCGCCGATGGCCGGCAACACGATGAGCGACGGTACGCCGGCGGTCGCGGACGGCCGCGTGTACGTCGGCAACCAGGACGGCAGTGTCGTGATCGCCTACGACCTGAAGACCGGTGCAAAGCTCTGGCAGGGCACCGACACGCTCGGAGGCTGGCAGGACGGCGTCCCGTCCGCGGCCGACGGCAAGGTCTACATCGGCTCGAACAACGGCATCGTCGCCCGGGACGGTGCGACCGGTGCTGTGTTGTGGTCGTACACCAGTTCGCACCCGTCGCTGGTGAGCAGCGGCGCGACCCCGTCCGCGGCGGCGATCAAGGGCAACACGGTCTACATGTCCTTCCCGAGCGGCGCTGTCACAGCGCTGAACGCGACGACGGGTGCGGTGATCTGGGACCAGCTGCTGCCGGGTTCGCAGTACCGGGGTGGTTCCTTCACCTCACCGGCGCTGTCCGGGACAACGCTGTTCGTCGGCGCGAACAGTGGCGGCTTCTCTGCGCTGGATGCGCGGACCGGCCAGCCGCTGTGGTCGCAGGACATCGGTACCTGGGTGTCGGCGGGTCCGGCGGTCAGCGGCAACACCGTGGTCACGGGTGCGTTCGACGGCAACCTGTACGCGTTCACCCCGGGTGGCCCGGTCGCCAAGCCCTGGCCGCTGGTGTCCGGCAAGGTCACCAACAAGACCACCGGCGCGGCGGTTGCCAATGGCACCGTGCTGGTCGTCCAGGACGGTACTGCGGTCGGCCGCACGACGACCGATGCTGCCGGCAACTACCAGGTCGGGCTCTCGAAGGGCGCGGGCACGTACACCGTGCAGGTTGCCCAGCTCGGGTACGCGACCGCTGCTCGCGACGTCGAAGCCGCGGACAGCGGCACGTACCAGGCGGACCTGGACGTGTCGCCGGTGAACGTCGACGCGAGTATCGGCAAGCGGCTGCCGAGCGGGCTGGTCGAGGGCGGTGTCGGTGACATCGTGATCGAGAACAAGCACCTTGCGATGGCGATCGCGAAGGTGTTCCAGGACCCGCAGCTGACACCGTCCACACCCGGCAAGGTCGTCGACCTGGCGATCACCGGACAACCGGACCAGCTGGACTGGATCAACCTGCCGTACGTCAGTACCAGCGAGCCGACCGGAGGCAGCGCCTGGCAACAGTTGCAGGTGCGCTCGACCGACGTACGGATCGTCGAGAACACCGGCGAGAAGGCGGTCGTCCAGGCCACTGGAACCTCGGCGGAGAACCCGAACCTCAAGGTGGTCACGACGTACACCGCGACCGCCGACGAGCAGTTCGTCACCGCGGCCACGACCATCACCAACGCGACCGGTGCGCCCCTGACGGTGTGGGCCGGCGACGCGCTCGACCACGACGGCGCGGGCTCTCGCTCGGCCGTCTCGGGCAACGCTCCCGTGACCAGTGGCGGCCCGTTCGCCCAGACTCCGGACGCCAAACGCTGGATCGGCCAGTCCGGAACGGGTGCCGACAACCAGACCTACGGCCTCGTCTACGACACGGCGAGCGGTCCCTTTACCGGGTACTCGCAGTCGATCTGGACCATGTCGAAGTTCAAGCTCGACCTCCCGGCCGATGGCTCCCACACCATCACCCGCCGGATCGTCGCAGTCTCGAACGGAGGAGCGGCCGACAAGTTCGCCGTACTGAACCCGTTCGCTTTCTGACCCGAACCCGACGGCACACCCGGCGCGCACCAGCCGCCGGGTGTGCCAGCTCTTTGCCGTGGCCTGGTGGCTAACCCTTCACGGCGCCGGAACGGCTGGACCTGGGATCGTCTACCCGTGGCGGAAGCGCGGCCGGTCGCGCAACCTGCACAGAACCTTCACGAGTCGTCGTGCCTGTCTGACCAGGTCGGCTCCTATGGTCGGAGCGTGGTAGTTGACGGAGTGGGCCGCCGGATTCTGGTGGTCGAGGATGAGCCGGTGATCAACCAGGCGGTGACTGACCGGCTGCGTGGGTCCGGGTACGACGTTGTGCAGGCGTGGGACGGGCCCGGAGCGGTCGAGCAGTTCGCGGCGAGCGCGCCGGACCTGGTGCTGCTGGACGTGATGCTTCCTGGGTTCGACGGTCACGAGGTGTGCCGGCGGATCCAGGCTGAGCGGCCGGTGCCGGTACTGATGCTGACCGCGCGCGACGACGAGGCGGACATCCTGGCCGGGCTCGGGCTGGGGGCGGACGACTACCTCACGAAGCCGTTCCGGATGCGGGAACTGGTGGCGCGGGTGGCGGCTCTGCTGCGGCGGGTCGAGCGGGCTGCCGAGTTGGCTGCCGAGTTGGCTGTCCGGCCGGCTGCCGAGGTGGGCACCCTGCGGATCGACTCGGCCGCGCGCCGGGTCTGGGCCGCCGGGGCCGAGGTCCATCTGACGCCGACCGAGTTCGATCTGCTGCTCTGTCTGGCGGCGAAGCCGGGTGACGTCTTGACCCGGGAGAACCTGTACGCCGAAGTCTGGGGCTGGCCGGGTGCGTCCGGGACTCGCACGGTCGACAGCCATGTGAAGGCGTTGCGAGCCAAGATCGGCGCCGACCGCGTGCGAACGGTCCACGGCGTCGGCTATGCCCTCGAGCCCGGGAGCACGACGTGAGCGGCCCGCTGATGGATCAGGTCACGTCGGTCAAGGTCAAGCTCGGTCTGCTGGTAGCGATCAGTGTGACGGTGGCTTCGATCGTCGCCGCGGTGGGGGCCGTCGGCGACGTACCTGCCTGGCTGAGCATCCCGGTCACGGTGGCCCTGGCCCTCGGCGTCACCCAGCTGCTGGCAGTCGGCATGACCTCGCCCCTCCGCGAGATGACCGCTGCAGCCCGGCAGATGGCGCGCGGCGACTACTCGGGCCGAGTCACCGCGACCTCGAGCGACGAGGTGGGAGAGCTGGCGCGGGCCTTCAACCGGATGGCTGAGGACTTGGAGGCCGTCGACCGCCAACGCCGTGAGCTGGTCGCCAACGTGAGCCACGAGTTGCGTACGCCGCTCGCTGCACTGTGTGCCGTACTCGAGAACTTGGTCGACGGAGTCGCCGAGCCGGACCCCGTCGCATTGCGGACAGCGCTCGACCAGGCAGAGCGGCTCTCGGCACTCGCCTCGGATCTGTTGGATCTGGCCCGCGTGGACGCCGGTGCGGCTCCACTGTCCACCACACAGGTCGCGGTCGCGGAGTTGCTGGAGCAGGCAGTCGCCGAGGCTCGAGTGACTGGTCGTGAGGTGCGGTACGACGTATGCGTAACGCCGCAGGACCTCAGTGTCCCGGCAGACCCAGCACGGCTACACCAGCTGATTTCCAACCTGCTCGACAACGGGTCGAGGCACAGTCCTGCCGGTGGCGTCGTCCGGATCACCGCCGAGGCCACGGCCACCGGGTGGCGCTTGGAAGTCGCGGATGACGGGCCAGGTGTCCCTGCCGTCGACCGGGACCGAGTCTTCGAGCGGTTCGGGACGCTGACGGAAGCGGGCGGTGGCGGTGGCACAGGTCTGGGTCTCGCGATCGCCCGCTGGGTGACCGATCTCCACGGCGGCACTATCCACTTCGTCGACCCCGCGCCGGGCAGCACGGGTGCCCGTGTCCGCGTCGACGTACCGCATGAACCACGTCAAGACATTCAGGTCGCCAAGCACGAACAACGGCAACATACACAGGTCATCAAGAGGGAGCCCGCCATGCCTAAGCCGGTCGAGACACCCATACCCGCTGCAGCGCCAGCGCGAGTGTCGGAGCCAGGGATGGATACGCTGTTCGGCAGGTTCTGGCCGGAGACCGGCCTGCCCGGCAACGTCCGTGCGGTCCTGGCCTGCTTGGCAGTCGGCCTGCTGGCCGGCATCGTCCTGCCCTTCCGCGACCTCGGCGTCGGCACGCTCGTCGTACTGCTGGCAGCCGGGGGAGTGATCCTCGGCTTCAGCGTCAACCGCCGGTCCCGCTTCACGCAAGCCTGTGCCGCTCTCTGCGTGCTCTTGGCCCTGACAGCCGTACTGCGGGACGCGGAATGGATCGTGGTCCTGTGCCTGCTGGCGGGCGGCGCGGTCTGCATGGCCGGACTGGTGAACGGCCGCTCTCTACCCAGCTTCGTGCTGGCCGGCTTGGCCTGGCCGCTCGCTGCGCTCCGGGGACTGCCGTGGCTGGGTCGCTCTGCGCAGGCCGTGAGAGGTCTACGGACGAGCGCTGCGGCGCTGCGGACTGCGGTGTGGTCGTTGCTGGGGGTCCTGGTCTTCGGACTGCTGTTCGCCTCGGCCGATGCGGTCTTCGCTGAGTGGGTGGGCGTCGTCGTACCTGATCTGAATCTCGACACGTTCGTACTGCGTGCGTTCATCACCGTGGCAGTAGGTGGCGTCGTGCTGGCAGCGACGTACCTGGGTCTGAATCCGCCCAGCGTCGAACCTGCGGGCGCTCCGGTGCGGCCGGTCGCACGCCGGTACGAGTGGCTGGTGCCGGTGCTGCTTGTGGATGCGGTGTTCCTGGTCTTCCTGGCAGCGCAGGCGACTGCGAACTTCGGTGGGCACGAGTACCTGGAGCGCATCACTGGGCTGACCTACGCGGAGTACGTCCACCAGGGCTTCGGCCAGCTCACGGTGGCCACTGCGCTCACTCTGCTCGTGGTGTGGGCCGCCGCTCGCAAGGCACCGCGTGCCACGCCTGCTGACGTGGCCTGGCTGCGCGGGTCGCTCGGCCTGCTCTGCTTGCTGACCTTGGTGGTGGTCGCGTCCGCGCTCTACCGGATGCACGTCTACCAGGAGGCGTACGGCTTCACCCAGCTCCGGCTGCTCGTCGACGTGTTCGAGGGTTGGCTGGGTCTGCTCGTGATCGGCGTGCTGGTGGCCGGCGTGACCATGAAGGCTGCCTGGCTGCCGCGGGCCGCGCTGCTCAGCGGGGCCGGCCTCCTCCTCGGGATCGCGGCCATCAACCCAGACGCATGGATCGCCCAGCACAACGTCGACCGCTACGCCGCGACCGGCAGAGTCGATTGGTACTACCTGCAAGGGCTGTCCGACGACGCCGTACCAGTACTCACCACTCTGCCGGACGACGTCGTCTACTGCGCACTGACCGCTCGTGAGCCCAGCAAGAACGATTGGCTCGAGTGGAACCTGGGCCGCCACCGCGCCAACCCCCTCATCCGCGCCCACACCAACGCCACTCCAGTCACCTGCAGAAGCGAGCCTGCGGGCTAACAGGTCGGTCCGGTCTACTCCAGACCGTAAGCTCGTACGGCGTTGCCGCGACCCAGCATTTCGAGGTAGCGACGCGCGTCGGTCGCGCCGATCAGATCGTCGGCCAGCCACTCGTCGAGCACCCGGCCGACGGCCCGGCGCCAGAGCCACGATCCGCACGCGTACAGCTCGGGCAGGCCGAACGCGTCCGAGGCGTAGAGCACCTTGTGCATCGGCGCGATCTCCAGCGACTCCCGCACCAGCGTCTGGCTGGACGGCCCGGTATGGCTGACTGCGCAACTGGTGTCCAGCCAAACATGCGGGAAGAGCTGCGCGAGAATCCCGGCCTGACGGATGTACGGGTAGCAGTGCAGCAGCATCAGCCGAGCGCCCGTCGTACGTGTCGCGTGCGCGAACCCGGTGAGGTGGGACGGATCGCAGCGGTGCAGCACGATGTCCGGGTCGCCGTAGCCGACGTGCAACTGGATCGGCTGACGGAGTTCCACCGCCCGCCACAACAAATGCCGCAGCAGCACCGGGTCCGCGAGACGCGTCGGTGAGCCTGCCTCGATTGCCGTCAGCCAGCGGTCCGCGGCAGCGGTTACCTGAGCAGGTTCCGGTGGGGCCGGGTCGAAGTCGAGACCGTACCGGTAGGCGATGATCGACTTGACGCCAACGGCGTTTGCGGCGGCCGCCTCCAGCGCGTCGTCGAACGCGCCGGCGAAGCCGGCGGCAGTACAGCCCGGCGCGATCGACTCGGCGAGCGATTCCAGGCGCACGATCTCCTCGGTAGCCGCGCCGGTCAGCGTCGCCATCTCGTCCGGCGTCATGATCGTCGAAGCCCGGAAACCGGTGTCGAGCAGGTACCGCTCGGTTCCGCTCGAAGCCAGTAGCCGCGCGCTGACCTCCGTGCCGCCCAGCTCGCCGCGGCGCCGAAGATATTCCTCCGCGGTGCAATGCCGCGGCAGGTCGAGCAACGGCGCGCACACCGAACGCACCGTGATCCCGAACGGGTTGTCGAACACGGACGTGCCGGGTGGGGCAGGCCAGTCCGATTCGGTGGCCAGCAGCTCCACCTCCGCATCGGTCGCGGTGCCGGTCTGTACGCCGTGGCAGTGGTGGTCGATCAGCGGCAACTCGGCAGCCAGCTCGGCGACGCTTTCACCAGCCCGCATAACCGGCCAGCCTCTCGTCGTCGCTCGCGCGCTCGCGTGCCAGCTGGGCTTCCGTGGTGTCCAGGATCGCTCCTTGATCGCTCATGCCGACCACGCGAACCGCAACCGGTCGGCCACTGCGGACGGATCCTGTCCTTCGAAGGCGGTCACCTCGTGCCGCCGTACGGCAAGCAGCGCGGACAGCAGGCCCGCGCCGAGGATGTGTTTGGCCTGGGCCGAATCCCGGAGCGCGTCCAGCGCCGCGGTCTGATCGGTAGGCAGTGTCCCGTGCTGCGCGTCGGCTGGATGAGTGGTGGCCTCGGCCGGCAGCGGGGTCCTGCGCCGCAATCCGTCCACGATCAAGCCGAGCACGACCGCGGTCGCGAGGTAGGGGTTGGCGGACGGGTCGACACATTTGACCTCGATGTTGGGGCTGCCTGCCTCGACCGCGCACAGACGCACTGCGGCCTCGCGGTTCTCCAGTCCCCAGCAGGCAAACGCGCCCGACCAGTGCCCAGGAAGCAGCCGCTGACCTGACAGCACGGACCCGGCGAGCACGCCGACCACGCCGGGCAGCCCGGCGACGATGCCGCCGATCGCCGACTCGCCCTCCACGGTCAGCTCGTGCGGTCCGGGCCCGCCGGACAGCATCGGCGTACCGTCACGATCGAGTGAGACATGGATGTGGGCCCCGTTGCCGCTACCACCCGCGAACGGCACCGGCGAGAACGACGCGGCAAGCCCTGCGCGCCGCGCCGCGCGGCCGATCACGATGCGTGCCAAAACAACCATGTCGGCCGCGGTGACCGGATCGGCGGAGGAGAAGGAGATTTCGTACTGGTCGTCGCCGTACTCGGCATGGCACTGCTCGACGTCGAGCCCGGCGATTCGGCAGTCGTCCAGCAGCCGCAGGAGGAAGTCCTCCCGGTCCAGCCCTGCCGTCAGGCCGTAGCAGTTCCACGGGCGTTCGGTCAGCGCCGCGCCGTCGGCGGCGGTGAGTACGAACTCGACCTCGCAGCCGACGGTAGCGGTCACGCCGAGTGACGCCAACTCGTCCACCGTTTCCCGTAGCCGCCCGCGTGTGCACAGCAGCGAGGGCGAGCCGGACTGTTCATGGAACTCCGCCGGCGCCCAGGCCAGGCCGCCGCCGAGCACGCGCAGCGCGCGCAGGTCGGGACGCAGCCGCTGGTCACCGAGCACGCCCAGCTCAGGCGTGAACGCGATGCCGTTGTCGATGCAGAAGACATGCCAGCTCGGTGCCGCTCCCAGCCCGGACCGGTGCATCTCCGCGATCTTCTCGCGCGGCACGAACTTCGCGCGAGGCACGCCACCAGGATCGACGGCGGTCACCGCGAGCGCGGTGACCGCGGCCCGGGCGAGGTCGGCGTCGAGCTCAACGAGCTCGCCATCGCCGAGGACGGGAAGGAGATGCGAGGCCATATAAGAAACCGTCTCACCTCACCCGCCGGTTCACCTCGTACGACCCGACGAGACGGCCCCGCGTGTCGCTGTGGATACCGAGTCTTGGTGGTCGGGTCGACCCTGAGAACACTGTGCACGACATGGCCATGACGATCACTGGCGGCCTGTCGAAGTCCGAGCGACAGCATGTGCAGCGGAGGGTTCGGGCTGCGATGGCTGCGCAATCTACGGCCGCTGGCAGAAGGTCGAAGAGCTGCTGGATCCGGATGATGTTGCCGGGGCTACGTTGTGAAGATCCGGCGGTCTCCGCAGGCCAAGATTGTTCGGTCGCGGTAGCCGGCGCACCCGGCGATCGCGTCCGTTGAGACCTTCACCGCGACCTAGCTCGAAAAGCTGAGGCGGCGATCGGGCGATCGGGCGGACGGGCGCGCTGGTCGGCTGTGCAGCGGCGCCGGGTGTCGAGGAAGGGGATCTACATGTTCCGCAGCAGGATCAAGTGCGGTCTGCGCCTTCGCAAGATGGAGGGCGCCGCCCGGCGCGAGGACACGATCTACTACCGCTGCAACTCTCGAACTCTGGTGCCTGGCTCGGCGACAGCTCTCGCCCACCCGCCGCAGATCCATCTCCGGGGAGACTCGGTCGAACGGGATTTGAAGCGGAACGAGCAGTTGCGGGATCGCGTGGCGGCGGCCGAGGTCGCGATGGAGAGGCTTCGGCGGGCGCTCGACTCGACCTGGGACCCGGACGAGCTGCGTGAGCGGTACAACGCAGCCGCCTCGGAGAAGCGAGCAGCTGAGGCCCAGCATCTGGGAGAGCTGTACGCCTCGCTGAGATTGGTGCTGGCGTACCACCACGTCGAGCGAGGCGTTGACGTGGAGGTCGACCCGATGGGTGAGCGTGTGGAGAAGAGTGTCCGAGGGGGACACGCACTTAACCACACGCCTCGACCTTGACTCGAAGGGAACGGAAGGCCTGTCGATGGTGGACTGATCTGCAGCAGGGCATGGGTGATGAGGTCGTCTAGTCGTGTTGCCAGATCCTGTGAGGTGGTCCCGGACGGCGGTCCAGCGCACTACAAGTCCGCTTCACACCGACTCTGCTGTGTACGACAAGATGGCGCCGCAGGGATCACTGGCACGGTCTGCATCGGCGATCGCTTGTAGGCTCGCGCTGGTCAGGCTGGACGGGTGGCTGCGTGGTCGCGGCGCCGCTGTAGGCCGAGGGTGACGGCGAGTCCGGCCCCGCCGAGCGCGATCCCGCCGAGGGCCCCGAGTGCCGCCGACGTTGCGTCGACTCCGCCGGAGGGCCCTGTGGCAGACGGCGCAGGCGTCGGGAGCATCACCGCGCCTCCGCCGGGGTCCTGGTTGATCGCGCTCGCTGGCACGGCCGCCACCCCCAGTAGCGCCGCGGTCGCGATGGTGCTCAGCGCCAGCCGGACGAGGATGGTCTTGCATGCGGTCTTGGTTGCGTTCTTCGTGCTGTGTGCAGACATGACTGCTGCGCTCCTCTCGAGCATCCAGGCGGGACTTCCTGTACCGGTAGTCCGGGTACGCCTGACGGTCGGTGATGCCTTTGTCGCCCACAGCGGTAACACTCCGACAAACGGCGGTATCACCGCGGTAACGCGGCCCTTGACCAGGTATGGCGGCAGGTCGAGAGTCGAGATGTGGGTATCGCCGTTCTCGGCCCGCTCACGATCGAGGGGGAAGAAACCGTTCTCGGACGACGTGATCGCGTCGTGCTCGCCGCTCTCGCCGTACACCCAGGAGAGGTAGTCAGCGCGGAGGCACTCGCCGACGTGCTCTGGGACGACCAGCCACCTGCGACCTGGCCCAAGGTCGTGCAGGGTTGCGTAGTCCGGCTCCGCAAGCTGCTCGGCAGTCACACGATCGAGACCACACCACTGGGCTATCGGCTCGCGGTGCCGCTCGACGACATCGACGCCCAACGGTTCGAGCGCGCGGTCGGCCGGGCCAATGAGTTGCTGGCCGCTGACGATCCGGAGCGGGCCGCGCTGGTGCTCGCCGACGCGCTGAGGTTGTGGCGGGGCCCGCCACTGGCCGAGCTGGACGGGTGGGATCCCGGACGGATCGAGGCAGCCCGGTTGACCGAGCTGCGCCAGACCGCGGAGGAGCTGTATGTGGATTCGGCGCTGCGGTCTGGTCAGCACGACAGGGTGCTGGCCAAGGCGCGGACGTTGGCGGCGGAGGCGCCACTGCGGGAACGGCGGTGGATCCTGCTTGCCACGGCGCAGTACCAGTCCGGCCGGCAGGCTGAGGCGCTGCGGACGCTCCGTCAGTTGCGCGACGTGCTGAATCGTGAACTCGGCCTGGATCCAGGGCCCGAGATCGACGTACTGGAGCAGGCGATTCTGCATCAAGACCCCTCGCTGGTGGTGGCCAGTGCGTTGCCGGAACCGAGCCCGGACTGTCCGTACCGAGGCCTGCAGCCGTACGACGTGGACGACGCGGACGAGTTCTTCGGCCGGGACGCCGACGTCGCCGCCTGCCTGCGGAAGCTCGCCGACACCTCGGTGGTGGCGGTGGTCGGCCCGTCCGGGTGCGGCAAGTCGTCGCTTGTGCGCGCTGGTGTCGCTGCCGCGTTGCGGCGCGACGGGAAGACGGTCGTCGTGATGACGCCCGGCGTGCACCCGGTCGCCACACTTGCCTCCGTGATGCCTGGTCGGGGCTCGCCGCCGACACTGCTGGTCGACCAGTGCGAGGAGGTCTTCTCGTTGTGTCAGGACCTCTCCGAGCGCGAGAGGTTTCTGACGGCGCTAACGACACACGCTGCCGTGGCGCCGCTGATCGTGTCGTTCCGCGCGGATCGGATGGCCGACATCTCGTCGCATGCTCGGTTCGCACGTCTGGTGGCCGACGGGATGTACGTGCTGGCCGCCATGACCGAACCGGACCTGCGGGCCGCGATCGAGGAACCGGCCAGGCTGGCTTCGCTCGTGGTCGAGCCAGGGCTGGTGGACCTGCTTGTCACCGAGATCGCCGACCAACCTGGCGCGCTACCGCTGATGTCGCATGCCTTGGCCGAGACCTGGCAGCGCCGCGAGGGCCGGACCCTTACCGTCGCCGGCTACCGCGACACGGGCGGGATCCGTAGCGCCGTCGCGCAGTCGGCTGAACTGGCCTACGAGCGGATCCCGGCCGAGCAGCACCCGGTGTTGCGCGACCTGTTGCTGCGTCTCGTCACGCCCGGCCCTGACGGCGAGCCGGTTCGTAGCCGACTTCCCCGGCGCCTGGTTGTGACCAGCCCTGCGAACGACGCGATCATCGACCTGCTGATCGACGCTCGGCTGGTCACCAGCGACGACGGAGTAATCGAGCTCGCCCACGAGTCGCTCGCCCGGGCCTGGCCTCGGCTGCGCGGCTGGCTCGACGACGATCTCGAAGGCCAACGCGTGTTGCACCACTTGGCGGTCGCCGCCGATGCCTGGGCGGGTCTCGACCGGCCGGACAGCGAGCTGTATCGCGGCGTACGCCTGGCCAAAGCCCTGGAATGGCAGGACAACCGTCAGCCCATGCTGACCGCCACCGAGCAGGACTTCCTCACCGCGAGCAAGCAGGTCTCTGAGGCCGAGCTGCATGCCGCCGAGGACATCGCGCGGCGCCAGATCCGCATCAATCGACGCCTTCGCGCCGCGTTAAGCACGGCAGCGGCGCTTCTGGTCGGCGCTCTCATCGCCGGCCTGGTGGCCGTCAACCAGGCCGAACGCGCCGATCAGCAGGCGACAGCGGCTCAGCGTGCGGCGACCAGCGAGCTCGCACGTCGGGTTGGGACGCGAGCACTCCTCACCGAAGGCATCAGCCACTCGCTGCTGCTCGCGGCTCACGGAGCGCGCCTCGACGACTCCGCGGAAACCCGGGCCAACCTGCTCGCGGCGGTGAGCATGCGCCCGCTGCTGGTCCGGTCGTTTCCCGGCCGCGGCGATGATGTGGAAGGCATTTCGGTATCCCCTGACGGGCGCCGGATCGTCTCCGGTGACGACGACGCGCGGTTCCATGTGTATGACGCAGCCACCGGCAGCGTACTCAAGACCGTAGTCCTCGGACCGGACAAGGACGCGCCGGTGTACGGCGACGCCCGCTTCAGCCCGGACGGAAGGTTCGTCGTCGCGTCGACGATCTACCCACCGCAGGCGTCACCACCGCCGGGCCAGCCGCTCC
This sequence comes from Kribbella sp. C-35, assembly GCF_046549195.1. Classification (NCBI taxonomy): domain Bacteria; kingdom Bacillati; phylum Actinomycetota; class Actinomycetes; order Propionibacteriales; family Kribbellaceae; genus Kribbella; species Kribbella sp. C-35. The sequence continues at coordinate 152,454 of NZ_JAJPWG010000005.1, read as the reverse complement.
TGCGGCTGTTGGACGGGGATACGCTGGAGGAGGTGTCGCCGCCGCTCGCGTTCGAGAGCACGAAGAATCTCAAGCACGACGCGTCGGCTTTCAGTGCCGATGCACGATACCTCGCGGCCTCGTTCCAGCAGAGCATCGGCAACGCTCCTGCGGCGAGGTCGGATCCGGGGTTCGCACTTGTGTGGGACCTCGAGGCGACCAACCGCCTCCCGCGCAGAGTGAACCTACCGAACTGGATTCAGGGCATCGCTCTCAGCCCGGACGGCCGCGTCCTGTACAGCATGCAGCCACTCACGGCGTACGACGTCGCCACGGGGGTACAGCTCTGGCGGCGCCCGGATCTCACCGGCTTCATGCGGATCGACGTCACCCGTGACGGCGCATTGATCGCTCTCCAACTGCATAACAAGGACTACACGGACCCGAGCGTGATCGGGCTTGTCGACGCGCGCACAGGCAGGACGGTCAAGCTGCTACCCGACCACATCGACGAGCCGCGCGCGCTGGCCTTCTCGCCCGACGGCACTGTGCTCGGCTCCGTCTCGCACGACGGCGAGGCGATCGTCTGGGACGTCGCGACCGGCCGGCCCCGCCATCGGATCAAGTCGTTCGAGATCTTGTGGGGTGTCGGCTTCAGCCCGGACGGCCGGACCCTTTACACCGGCGGCGACGAGGGCATCGTCCGGGCGTACGACCTGTCCGGACAGCAGGCGTACCTGCAGGGCAGCCGGCGGATGCCCACGCGCACGTATGCGCACGTCCTCGCGTCGGGAGACGGCAGGCGTACGGCGTACGTCTGGAGTGATGCCGCGGCCACCTGGGTGAGTTTCGCCGACTCGACCACCGGCGCCCGAACCGCACCGGTGCGACTGGACATCGACACGGTGAGGTCCCTGGTTGCCTGGCATCCGGACAGCCGGCACTTCGCGGCCGTCGACCGGTCGGGCGTCATCACGATCATCGACTCCGTGACGAACCGACTGATCCTGCGGCGCCAGGTCGTCGAGAGGGAGATCGAGTCGATTGCGTACGTCGAGCGTGGGAACCGCATCGCAGTCACCGACATCGACCGCCGGACGACGATGTTCGACGCAGACGGGCTGCGGCCCAGCGGCCCAGCCATCGATGTCGGCGGGGACATCAAGTGGTATGACTGGCCGGGCCAGTACTGTTGCGCCGCGACGTCGCCAGACGGCCAGCGTATGGTGCTGTTCGAACATTCCCCGGACGGCTCCAAGGCACGATGGCAGGTCATGCGCGTCGCGACCGGCGAGTTCGTGGCTGACGGTGAGGTGATGCTCAACCTTTTCGACGCATCGTTCTCACCAGACGGCCGCAAAATCGCCGTTACCGGGATTGGTGGCGAGCTCGTGGTCATCGATGTGACAGCGAGAGCCGCGCTGCACGCACCGACGACCGGCCATGACGGCATTGGTGAGTTCGTCCGGTTCTCGCCCGACGGCACCAGGATCGTGTCGGGAGCATCGGACGGCACCGTGAGCCTCTGGGACAGCAACACCCTCGAGCTCCTCGGCACCGTCGCGACAGCAACCGGCAGCCAACCGGCCCTCGTCTCACCGATCTTCACCCAGGGCAACGACATCGTCACCATCGCCGCGTACGACGGACACGTATACCGGTGGGACACACGCATCGATCGATTGATGACCTTCGCCTGCAGTATGGCCGGTCGCAACCTCACCCACGAGGAGTGGATGCAGGCTTTCGGCAATCGTCCCTACGAGAAGACCTGCCCATGACCTGCCCGTGTGAAGCGCAAACAGCTCCACGACCGACGTACCCGCCCTCTCTCAGGCCGGCGAGGCGTTCGAACACATTCCCGGCGGCCGGGTCGCCGGTGAGTAGCCAGGACCAGCCTGCGGCGAGGACGTACAAGGGGAATCATGGGCAGCCCGAGCAGGCGGAAGTACTTCCAGGTACGGCGTTCTCATGTCGTATTAGCTGTGTGTCCAGGTAGCTTCGCTCATGCTTCGTCAGTACGACGTTGCCGATCACAAAGGTCCCGATGATAGGGAAGGTGAGCCGATAACCGGTTGCGAAGAACAAGCCGCACGGTCCGCGGCTGATGTTTGCCCGGCCGATCGCATTGCCCTGCTGATTCATCACGAGCTTCTCCGCGATCGTCCTGAGGCGCAGGTTCGTTGCTGGTCAACACGTTGTACGGCGGTGGGAAGGTCAAGGCGCTCTACGAGTCGTGGGGTTATGAGTCGATCAGTACGCAGCAGCCGTCGGTCGACAGCCCGGTCGTCACCGCAATGCTCCGGCCAACGCGACCAGCTTGACGGTCTGCGAGTCGATGTCGGGTCAGGTAGCGCCTGCCTGAATGGGCGCCGGGGCGCTGGACAAGTTGCTGCGGCACCGCGCTCGGCAGTTCGTCCAGTGCCTGGCGCCGTTCGGGGTGGTCGTGAGTGCAGTCCGCGCCCGCCGCCGAAGGCGGCCGAAGACAGCCGCCGCGAAGCGGTGTCCGATCGTGGAGGTCGCCTCTGACGCCGCGCCGGTAGGTGGCGTTCAATGAATGTGGCGAGCAGGCCTTCGGTCATCATTTCTCCGCAACGCGCCGCGGCGGCTGCGTGGGGCCTCGGAGCGTTCGCCGTTGGGCGTATCGACTACGCCGAACACGTCGAGGAGAGAAGTTGGCGCGTGGTCGGGCGACCTTCTTGGTCGAGGCGTACGACTATGTGCTTGTCCCATCGTTCGTCGGCGTGCGGATGGTCGGAACGCCAGTGGCAGCCGCGGCTGTCTTGTCGTGCGGTGGCCGCGGCGACGACAGCCCGCGCCACCGTCGCGAGCGGTCCGGTGCCCATGGTGTCGAGCTCGTCCGTGGCGGCGTTCAGACCGGCGCCGTCGCGACGGATGCCGGCGTACCTGCTGAGGATCGTGCGAATCCGCTCCGGTTGACGATCATCGCCGAGCGTGAGCTCACGGGTGCGGCCGCGGTCCTTCGCGGGGAGGTCGAGGGTCAGGGCCGTTGCGACGCGTCGCCCGAAGACGAGTCCTTCCAGCAGGCTGTTCGAGGCGAGCCGGTTGGCCCCGTGTACGCCGGTCGCGGCGACCTCGCCGACTGCGTACAGGCCGGGTACGTCGGTTGCGCCGTTGCGATCGGTCCGAACGCCGCCGCACAGGAAGTGTTCGGCCGGCGCGACCGGGATCTGCTCGGACAACAGGTCGACGCCGATGCGTGCGCACGAGGCCAGTACGGTCGGGAACCGCTTCCGGAGAACGTCCGGCGCGACATCTGTCGCATCCAGCCAGACATGGTCTGATCCGTCGCGGCGCATCGTCGCCTCGATCGCCCGAGCGACGACGTCTCGCGGCGCCAGGTCGGCTCGCGGATGCCGTCCGGCCATGATCCGACGGCCGTGGACGTCGCGCAGTACGGCGCCTTCACCTCGGACCGCCTCGGTGACCAGGGGCAACTGACCGCTGGTCTCACCGGTGTGGAGCGCGGTCGGGTGGAACTGGACGAACTCCATGTCCACCAGCGACGCGCCGGCTCGCAGCGCCAAGGCGATCCCGTCACCGCGCACCGTCGCGGGATTGGTGCTGGCCAGGTACGCGTTGCCGATACCGCCGGTGGCCAGTACGACGGCGCGCGCCTCGATCTGCCTGAGTTCGGTGCCCGCCTCGACGAGCACCCCGACCACGCTTCCGGACTCCGACTGAAGCAGACCGACGGTACGCCCGGTCGCCGTCTGAACGCTGCTTCGCTGCAGGGCGCTGAGGAGCGCGCGATGAACCTCAGCGCCGGTGGCGTCACCGCCTGCGTGCACGATCCGAGGACGACTGTGGCCGCCTTCCAGCGTCCTCAACAGCGAGCCGGCACCGTTACGGTCGAAGCGCGCCCCGTGAGCGATGAGTTCGGCAAGCCGCTGCGGTCCCTCCTCGACCAGCGCGCGGACGTTCCGGGGATCGCAGAATCCCGCGCCCGCGACCTCGGTGTCGTGCCAGTGGTCGAGTGGATCGTCCTCGCCGTACGCGGCCGAGATGCCACCCTGCGCCCAGGGTGTGCTGCCGTCGCCGGCACTGAGCAGGATCACCTGACGGGTCGCCGCGAGACCGAGTGCGGTTGACACGCCCGCCACGCCGGAGCCGATGACGACGACATCGGCCACGCGCGTCATCGAGCACCTGCAGGTTTGCCGATGGCAACCATCCGCTCGACCGAACGCCGTGCCCGCTCGACGACCTCAGGCGGTAGCTGGATCTCGTCGCGTCCCTCCCGCAGGCACCGCACCAGCAGCTCCGGGGTGATCATCTTCATGAAGCGGCACGAGGCCTTCGGGTTCACCGGCAGGAACGTCGTCCGATGGTTGACCTTGCGGAGCTGATGGAGCATGCCGATCTCCGTCGCGACCAGAGCCGTCTTCGCAGTCAGGCCGCGAGCGGTGTCCAACATGCCGGCGGTGGAGAGGATGTGGGTCCGCTCGGCCGGAAGATCACCCACGCCGGCGAGCCAGACGGCCGATGACGCGCAGCCGCACTCGGGGTGCACGAGAACTTCGGCCGCGGGATCGGCGGCTACCTGGGCGCGCAGGTCGGCCGCGCTGATGCCGGCATGCACATGACACTCGCCCATCCACACCTCGATGTTGTCCCGGCCGGTCTGTCGCCGGACGTGCGCGCCGAGGAACTGATCGGGCAGGAACAAGACCGGCCGATCCGCCGGAATCGAGTTCACCACCTCCACTGCGTTGGACGACGTACAACAGATGTCGGCCTCGGCCTTCACCGCCGCGCTGGTGTTGACATAGGCAACGACAACCGCCTCGGGATGGTCAGCCTTCCAGGCCCGTAACTGGTCGGCGTCGATGGTGTCCGCCAGCGAGCAGCCCGCCTGGGCCGTCGGAATCAACACGGTCTTGCCGGGGCTGAGAAGTTTGGCCGTCTCCGCCATGAAGTGCACGCCGCAGAACACGATCGTGGACGCCTCGGTACTGGCCGCGATGCGCGACAGTGCGAGTGAGTCGCCGACGTGGTCGGCTACGTCCTGGATCGCCGGTTCCTGGTAGTTGTGGGCGAGAATCACAGCATCTCGCTCCTGGGCGAGGCGCCGTACCTCTTCCTGCCAGCTGATTGCCGTGCGCTGACCAACGGTCACAACAGATCCTTCTTTCGGGAGGTTTTCGCTTAGCAAGCGATAACTGGGCATGGTGATGCCGTGACGTCCCTGGTTCACCCGTGGTTGCGGGTCACCAGCAGACTGATGTCAAGTGCGGTAGGGGAGTGGGTCGGGAGGTGTTGCGCCGCTCGACGATCAGAGCCATCTGCTCGACCGGCATGTTGTCCAGCAGGATCCACTCGACCTGGCAGTCCAGCGCTTCGCGGGCCTCCTCGGCAGTGGTGACTTCGACCTCGATCGCTGCAACGAACGCCGACGTGAGGGTTGCGACGCCCGACATCCGTTGTGCGAAGTTCAGCGTCACCCGCTCGCCGGTGATGACCGACCGCGCTGCGCTTGGCGATCATCGTCGCCTCGGCCTCTAGCGCCTCCGGGACGCTCCATCGGGTGGTGACATCGTCTGCCGCCTGGTCCTCGATCAGTGCGGCCGCCACCGCGGTCCGGACCGTCTCCGTCGTCAGTTGCATCTGCTGCCCTGCTCTCCGAGATGTTTTCGCTTCTGAGGCGATAACTAGCTGCACGCTACCATCGGCCTCGTGCCCACAGCCAAGAAAGGTGATCCGGTTAACTTCCCCAGTTACCCGCACGAGGTGCTCGCCGTGGTCCTGTCCGTTCGCGACGGCAGGTTGTGCGTGCTGCTGTGGAAACGCGCACGGAGCCCGTACCGCGGCCGCTGGGCGCTTCCCGGCGGCGGGGTCGAGCCCACAGAGCGGCTGCGGGACGCCATCACCGGGCACCTTGCGACGAAGGTCGACGTTCGTGACGTCGCGCACCTCGAACAGTTGGCCACGCACAGCGCGATCGATCGTGATCCGCGGGCCCGCGTGCTGGCGACGGGCTATCTGGGCCTTGTTCCGTCCGACGTACAGCCGAAGCTTCCGTCCGACACGCAGTGGCACCCCGTCGACGAGCTGCCGCGGTCCGCGTTCGATCATCACTACTTCATCGATGCCGCGGTCGCGCGGTTGCGCGCGAAACTGTCGTACACGAACATCGGTTTCGCGCTGGCTCCGCTGGAGTTCACCATTGCGGAGCTACGTGATCTGTTCGGTGCCGCGCTGGGCTATGAGCTCGGCGCCACCAATCTCACCCGTGTCCTGACCCGCCGGCACGTGATCGACCCAACCGAACGGCGAGCCAGCCCCGGCCAGAGCGGCGGCCGTCCTGCGACCGTCTACAAGTTCGCGGCCCGCGAGCTGACCGTCACCGATCCGTTCGCAGTACTTCGCCCACCCCGCTGACGCCGACCCTGAACACCCTGGACGAGTGGCTGCGGCCTTCTGCGGCTCGGCATTCTCGCGCTCCCCACCTTCTGACCAGAGCTGCCGGACGGCTCGGCCAGATGGGGTTCGGGATTGGATACCTGCCTTGCAGCAGCATGGGTCCTACCTTGGCTTGCAGGTTGTCGAGGACCGTTGGCTGTGTCTGGCTGTGTCTGGCTGTGTCTGGCTGGGCGCGCAGGCAAACACGATCGCGCTCGGCTCGGTGAGTATGTTTCAGTTGTTAGCGTGTCCAGGGACAGGTGAGGATTCACCACCTCGCCGGCAACGGGCCCGCGCATCGGTCGACGGGGCTCCGGCGCATCGCGTAGTACGCGCCTGAAGGCCTTCCAGGTAAGAGTTTTCCCAAGTGTCTCGACGATGGTCAGGCCGATTGCCGTTATGAGACCGTGACGCCAGGGTGTGTTGTTGACGCCTTGACCAGTCCGGTTGATGGGGTCAATATGTGAGCGCTAACAATCGATCGGGCCCCTGATGTGGGAGGGACAGCGATGCCGGAAGGGAAGAGTCTGTGAAGAAGAGATTTGTGGCCACTCTGAGTGGAGCCCTGCTGGTGCTCGGCCTGGCGGCGTGCGGCGGACAAGGGGCGGGCGGGACCACCGACACTGCCAGCCAGCAGCCCAAGGATCTGACCATCGGCGTATCGATGCCAACGCAGACGTCGGAGCGCTGGATCGCCGACGGCAAGGCAGTGAAGGAGAAGCTCGAGGCGAAGGGATACAAGGTCGATCTGCAGTACGCGAACGACGACATCCCGACCCAGTCGCAGCAGGTGGATCAGATGATCACCCAGGGCGCCGACGTGCTCGTCATCGCCGCGATCGACGGCACCGCGCTCAGCAGCCAGTTGCAGGCGGCGGCCGACAAGAAGATCCCGGTGATCGCCTACGACCGGCTGATCCGCGGCAGCCAGAACGTCGACTTCTATGTCAGCTTCGACAACTACAAGGTCGGCGTCGCCCAGGCCAAGTCACTTCTTCGCGGGCTGGGCCTGGAGAACGCGGACGGCTCGAAGGGCACCAAGACCGGGCCGCTCAACATCGAGGTCTTCGCCGGTTCGCTGGACGACAACAACACGCACTTCTTCTTCCAAGGCGCCATGGACACCCTGAAGCCGTACCTCGACAACGGCTCGCTGGTCGTCAAGTCGAAGCAGACCAAGCTCGAGCAGGTCGCGATCCTGCGCTGGCAGCAGGAGGCGGCACAGAAGCGGATGGAGAACCTGCTGACCTCGAGCTACAACGACGGCGGCAAGGTTGCCGGCGTCCTCTCGCCGTACGACGGCATTTCGCGCGGCATCATCACCGCGTTGCAGAACGTCGGTTACGGCACGGCGGCCAACCCGATGCCGGCGATCACCGGTCAGGACGCGGAGATCGCGTCGGTCAAGCTCATCAACACCGGTGTCCAGAGCTCCACGATCTTCAAGGACACCCGGCTGCTGGCCGAGCAGGCCGTCAACGCGTCGGTGGCGTTCCTGGAGAAGAAGCAGCCGGAGGCCAACGACACCAAGTCGTACGACAACGGCGTGAAGGTCGTCCCGGCGTACCTGCTGCCGATCCAGACCGTCTTCAAGCAAGACATCCAGAAGCAACTCGTCGACTCCGGTTACTACACGGCCGCCGAAGTCGCTGCCGGTCAGGCCAAGTGACGGACGGCCGGGCCGGCGGCACGATCCGCCAGGCCCGGCCGCCTGAGCTGAACCGCCCGATCGCGAAGGAGGATGTATGAACGACGTGCTGCTCGAGATGCGGGGCATCACGAAGACCTTCCCCGGTGTCAAAGCTCTCGAGGACGTCTCGCTCGCCGTCCGGCGAGGGGAGATCCACGCGATCTGCGGAGAGAACGGCGCCGGCAAGTCCACCCTGATGAAGGTGCTGTCCGGCGTCTATCCGACCGGGAGTTACGACGGCGGGATCAGCTTCGACGGCAAACCCGTGCACTTCAGCGGCATCCGGGGAAGTGAGGCCGTCGGGATCGTCATCATCCATCAGGAGCTGGCGCTGGTGCCGTACCTGTCGATCGCCGAGAACATCTTTCTCGGCAACGAGCGCCGCGGACGCGGCGGACTGATCGACTGGAACCGGACCAACGCCGAGGCCCGCGAACTGCTGACGTCGGTCGGCCTGGACGAGAACCCGGTCTCGCCGGTGATCCAGCTCGGCGTCGGCAAACAGCAGCTGGTGGAGATCGCGAAGGCGTTGTCGAAGGATGTCCGGTTGCTGATCCTCGACGAGCCGACCGCCGCGCTCAACGACGTCGACTCGGCACACCTGCTCGACCTGCTGCGGCGGCTGCGGGACCGCGGGATCACCTGCATCATGATCTCCCACAAGCTGAGCGAGATCACCACGATCGCCGACTCCACCACGGTGATCCGCGACGGTCGCACGGTGGAGACGCTCGACATGACCTCGGGGGAGGTCACCCAGGAGCGGATCATCCGGGGCATGGTCGGCCGCGACCTCGAGAGCTTCTACCCGGTCCGCGACTCCGAGCCCGGAGCCGAAGTACTGCGGATCGAGAACTGGACGGTGTGGCACCCGGTCCAGCCGCGCAAGGTCGTCGACGGCGCGAACCTGTCCGTGCGCGCCGGTGAGGTCGTCGGCATCGCAGGACTGATGGGTGCGGGACGCACCGAGCTCGCGATGAGCGTCTTCGGGCGCTCGTACGGACGCAATATCAGCGGCCGGCTGTACCTCCACGGCAAGGAGGTCCGGGCCCGCACCGTCGCCGAGGCGATCTCGAACGGCATCGCCTACGCCACCGAGGACCGCAAGCGATACGGCCTGAACCTGATCGCCGACGTCCGCGCGAACGTGTCGGCCGCCGCGCTCGGCAAGCTGGCCAAGGCCGGCTGGGTGAACGGCAACGAGGAGATCAAGGTCGCCGAGCAGGGCCGGCGCGACATGAACATCAAGACGCGCACCGTGCTGGACACCGTCGGCACCCTGTCCGGCGGCAACCAGCAGAAGGTCGTGCTGTCCAAGTGGCTGTTCACCGATCCGGACGTGCTCATCCTGGACGAGCCCACGCGCGGGATCGACGTCGGAGCCAAGTTCGAGATCTACACGATCATCAACCGGCTCGTCGCACAGGGGAAGGCGGTCGTGGTGATCTCCTCCGAGCTCCCCGAACTACTGGGGATGTGCGACCGGATCTACACCTTGTCGGCCGGCCGGATCACCGGTGAAGTGCCGGTGGACGAGGCAACCCAGGAGAACCTCATGGTGCTCATGACGAAGGAGAAGGAGCTCGCCGGATGACCAGCACCAAGCCCTCTGCACCAACGGAACAGCCATCAGCAGAGAGCGCCTCCGCCACCGCGCTGCACGTCGGCACCAGCGATCCGCTCACGCTGATCATGCGCAACCTGCGGCAGAGCGGCATCTACATCGCGTTCATCGTGATCGTGGCGCTGTTCGCCTCCCTGACCGACGGTGTCCTGCTCAGCCCGGGCAACATCACCAACATCGTGCTCCAGTACTCCTACATCCTGGTGCTGGCGATCGGCATGGTGATCCTGATCATCGCCGGCCACATCGACCTGTCGGTCGGGTCGATCGTCGCGTTGACGGGCGCGGTCTCCGCCGTACTCGTCATCCAGCACAACCAGCCGTGGTGGATCGGTGTGGTGGCAGCCGTGGCGGTAGGTGTCGCGGTCGGCGCCTGGCACGGCTTCTGGGTGGCATACGTCGGCATGCCGGCCTTCATCGTGACGCTGGCCGGTATGTTGCTGTTCCGCGGCCTGACGCTGCAGGTCCTGGACAACGTTTCGCTGTCGCCGTTCCCGGCCGAATACCAGAAGGTCGCGAGCGGCTTCCTGAACGGCCTGATCGGCGGGCAGGGGTACGACGCCTTCACGCTCCTCATCGGCGGGATCGCGGTCGCCGGGTACGCCGTCGGTGTGTTCCGCACGCGGTTGGCACGGATCCGCTACGAGCAGCCGGTGGAGTCGTTCCCGCTGTTCGTCACCCGGGTCGTGGTGGTCGCCGCGGTCGTCATGTACTTCGCCTGGCAGCTCGCCCACGCCCGCGGCCTGCCGATCGTCCTGATCATTCTGGCGGTCCTGGTGATCGCCTACGGGTTGATGACGAAGAACACCGTCTTCGGCCGCCAGGTCTACGCGATCGGCGGCAACCTGTCGGCCGCGACGCTGTCCGGCGTGAAGGTCCGCAAGGTGAACTTCTGGATCTTCGTCAACATGGGCTTCCTGGCCGGGGTCGCCGGCGTCATCTACTCGTCCCGGTCCAACGGCGCCCAGCCCGCGGCCGGCAACATGTTCGAACTCGACGCGATCGCGGCGGCGTTCATCGGCGGCGCGGCCGTCGCGGGCGGCGTCGGCACCGTGGTCGGCGCGATGGTCGGCGGCCTGATCATGGCGGTCATGAGCAACGGCATGCAGTTGATGGGTGTCGACCAGTCGACGCAGTCGGTCGTGAAGGGCCTGGTACTGCTGCTGGCCGTTGCCTTCGACATCTACAACAAGCGCCGCGCCGGCGCCGAACGCTGACGAAGGAGCCCTATGGTTCGCCCCGTCGACAGTTCGGGACCAGCAGATCTCGGGGCGACCCGCTCCCTCGGTATGTCGGACGTCGCCGCGCGCGCCGGCGTGTCGCACCAGACGGTGTCGAGGGTGGTCAACGGGCACCCGAACGTGGCGGTTGCGACCCGCAAGAAGGTGCTCGAGGCGATCGCCGAGCTCGGCTACCGTCCGAACAGCGCAGCCCGCGCTCTGGTGACCGGATCGTCGCGCACGATCGGCCTCGCGATCGCCAACGTCAGCCAGTACGGTCCTGCCCAGACTCTGCTCGGGCTCGAACAGGCGGCGCGCGAGGCCGGCTACTTCCTGACCGTGTCGGTCTTCGACGACGACAGCGCCGGCAATCTGATCGAGGCTGTCGAGCGACTGGCGACACAGGCGGTCGACGCCATCGTTGCGCTGAGCACCTATGAGGGCGCGGTGTGCGCGTTGCCCGAGGTCGATTCGCGGGTTCCGCTGATCGCCGTACAGGCCGAGCGCGACGGGCAGGACCTGGCGGTCTGGGTCGACCAGGAGGCCGGCGCGGCGCTCGCGACGAGGCACCTGCTCGATCTCGGGCACCGCACCGTTCACCATGTCCGCGGACCGGCCAACGCGCTCGAGGCGGACGCGCGGGAACGCCGCTGGCGGCTGGAGCTCGAGGCCGCAGGCGCTCCGGTACCGCGGGTGTTGTACGGCGACTGGTGGCCGCCGACCGGCTATCTGGCCGGCCGTGAGCTCCTCGCCCGCCGGCGTGGCGGGGAGGAGGTCACGGCGGTCTTCGTTGCCAACGACCAGATGGCGCTCGGATTGCTCAGCGCACTCGACGAAGGCGGGATCCGGGTGCCGGAGGACATCAGCGTCGTCGGTTTCGACGACGTCCCGGAGGCGCCGTACTACGTCCCGTCCCTGACGACCGTCCGCCAGGACTTCACCGCACTCGGCCGACGGGTCGTCCAGGTGGTGCTCGCCCGCATCAGTGGTACGCCGATCCAGCCAGCACCAGTGCAACCGCACCTGATGGTCCGCAGTACGACCGCCCCGCCACTCCGCGATGCCCGGTTCGATCGGTAGGTCAGCCGGGATCCTTACTATTTCCCCATGGCGAGAGTGAGCGAAAGCGTCGGACGAGCTCCGAGTATGACGGATGTGGCCGCCGCGGCGGGTGTCTCGCACCAGACCGTGTCTCGCGTGCTGAACGGGTCGGAGCTCGTCAAGGACGAGACCCGCACTCGCGTGCTGGCGGCGATCGCCGAGTTGGGATACCGGCGCAACAACGCGGCCCGGATGCTCGTGACGAACAGGTCGGGCCGGATCGGGATGATCTCGGCGCACCTGGTTCTGCACGGGCCGAGCATGATCGCGGTGTCGGTCCAGGACGCCGGCCACAAGGCGGGGTACGACGTCTCGCTCGTCGCTGTCGAGGACTTCTCGCCGCAGTCGCTCCGGGAGGCCGTCGGTCGCCTACGCGACGAGGCCGTCGAAGCGATCGTCGTGGCCGTCGCCCATCGCGAGGCGCTCGAGCAGGTCAGGTCGCTCGATACGGCCGTCCCCGTCCCCGTCGTCGTCGTCCAAGGTGTGAGCACCGGACAACCGATGGCGGTGGGTATCGACCAGGAGGCCGGCGCGCGGATGGCGGTGGAGCATCTGCTCGACCTTGGTCACCGGCATGTCGCGCATCTCACCGGACCGCTGGAGTGGGTGGAAGCCGGGCAGCGGCGCGCGGGCTGGCAACTTGCCCACGAGCACCGGCATGTTCTGCCGGGACCGGAGCTCGTCGGTGACTGGTCGCCGCGGAGCGGCTACGAGGCAGGTCTGCGGATCGCCGAAGATCCCGACGTGACGGCGGTCTTCGCGGCCAACGACGGTATGGCCATGGGGCTGGTGTACGCCTTGCACGAGAAGGGTCGTGACATCCCGGGCGAGATCAGTGTGGTCGGATTCGACAACATCCCGGAGGCGCCGTACCTCTGGCCGGCCTTGACGACGGTCAACCAGGAGTTCTCCCTGCTCGGTCGGCGCGCTGTCGAGTTGACCCTGCAGGCGCTCGCCGGGCAGGTCGATCCGTCGACCGAGCTGATCCGACCCGAACTGGTCGTTCGCGACTCCACGGCCGCCCCGGGACACTGATCGGTTAGCGCTAACAGACACCGTCCGAATCGTCTCTGCCGTCCTTGACAAACAAGAATGTTAGCGTTCACAATTTCGTGACCGTTGCCGGTCCCGGAGATCGTCGGAGAGGAACTGTGGATGAGCCCTGAGGAGCGCTACGTCGTCGGAGTGGACTTCGGGACGCTCTCCGGCCGCGCCGTCGTCGTCCGCGTGTCCGACGGGGCCGAGCTCGGTGCCGGCGTCCATGAGTACGCGCATGCGGTGATCGACGACCGGCTGCCGGCGACCGGTCTGCGGTTGCCGCCGGAGTGGGCGCTGCAGGTCCCCGACGACTACCGGGACGTGCTCAGGACCGCGGTTCCGGCGGCGATCGCGGCCTCGGGCATCGACTCGGCGCAGGTGATCGGGATCGCGACCGACTTCACCGCGTGCACGATGGTTCCGTGCCTGTCCGACGGCACCCCGCTGAACGAGGTCGAGGGACTCGCGGACAGGCCGCATGCGTACGTGAAGCTGTGGAAGCATCACGCCGCGCAGCCGCAGGCCGATCGGATCAACGAGCTCGCCCGCGAGCGGGGCGAGGGCTGGCTGCCGCGGTACGGCGGGCTGATCTCGTCGGAGTGGGAGTTCGCCAAGGCGCTGCAGCTGTTCGAGGAGGACCGCCCGCTCTACGACCGGATGGAGCACTGGGTCGAGGCGGCCGACTGGATCGTGTGGCAGTTGTGCGGGCGCTACGTCCGCAACGCCTGCACCGCGGGTTACAAGGGCATTCTGCAGGACGGCCGCTACCCGTCGGCGGACTTCCTCGAGGGGCTCGCGCCCGGCTTCGGGTCCTTCGTCGCGGACAAGCTGGAACACCCGATCGGTCAGCTCGGTTCCGCGGCCGGCACCCTGACCGCTGAGGCAGCCGGATGGACCGGGCTGCCGGAAGGCATCGCGGTTGCCGTCGGCAACGTCGACGCGCACGTGACCGCACCTGCCGCGCAGGCCGTCGACGCGGGTCAGATGGTCGCGATCATGGGTACGTCGACCTGCCACGTGATGAGCGCCGACACGCTGCGCGAGGTGCCTGGCATGTGTGGTGTCGTCGACGGCGGCATCGTCGCGGGCCGCTGGGGGTACGAGGCCGGCCAGAGCGGCGTCGGCGACATCTTCGGCTGGTACGTCGACAACGCCGTACCGCCGTCGTACCACGAAGCGGCCGCTGCGGCGGGGGAGTCGCTGCACGAGCACCTGACGCGACTCGCTGCCGGTCAGGCGGTCGCCGAGCACGGGCTGGTCGCACTCGACTGGCACAGCGGCAACCGCTCGATCCTGGTGGACCACGAGCTCTCGGGATTGGTCGTCGGCCAGACGCTGGCGACCCGGCCCGAGGACGGCTATCGCGCCCTGCTCGAAGCGACGGCGTTCGGTACCCGGGTGATCGTCGAGACCTTCGCGAGCAGCGGCGTACCGGTGAAGGAGCTGATCATCGCCGGCGGCCTGGCGAAGAACGCGCTGCTGATGCAGATCTACGCCGATGTCACCAGGCTTCCGCTCTCGATCATCGACTCCGAACAGGGCCCGGCCTTGGGTTCGGCGATCCACGCCGCGGTGGCGGCCGGTGCCTATTCCGACGTCCCGGCCGCGGCCAAGAGCATGGGCAAGGTCAGACGCGGCGTCCATCTGCCGGATGAGGAGCGGGCGCGTGCCTACGACCAGTTGTTCGAGCTGTATCTCGAGCTGCACGACTACTTCGGGCGTCACACCCGGCTGATGCGGAAGCTGAAGGCGATCCGGCGCGCTGCGGTGGAGGCCCGATGAGCGCGGTCGCGGAAGTCGCCGACACCCTCATCCGGTTGCGGGCCGAGGTATGCCAGTTGCATGCCCATCTGCCGGCGTACGGGCTGGTGGTCTGGACGGCGGGAAACGTCTCGGCCCGGGTTCCCGGGCACGACCTCATGGTGATCAAACCCAGTGGGGTCGCCTACGAAGAGCTGACACCCGCCAACATGGTCGTCTGCGATCTGTACGGCCGGGTCGTCGACGGCGAGCACGCGCCGTCCTCGGACACCGAGGCCCAGGCCTACGTCTACCGGGAGTTGCCGGACGTCGGCGGTGTGGTGCACACGCATTCGCCGTACGCCGTCGCGTGGGCCGCACGTGGTGAGGCGATCCCGTGTGTCACGACGATGTGTGCCGACGAGTTCGGCGGCCCCATCCCGGTGGGTCCGTTCGCGATCATCGGGGACGACTCGATCGGCCGCGGCATCGTCGAGACGCTTCGCGGTTCGCGCTCGCCGGCTGTGCTGATGCAGAACCACGGTGTCTTCACGGTCGGGCCGACAGCCAAGGCCGCGGTCAAGGCGGCGGTCATGTGTGAGGACGTCGCGCGGTCCGTGCACCTGGCCCGTCAGCTCGGCGACCCGATCCCCATCGACCAGACGTACGTCGACCACCTGTACGACCGCTACCAGAACGTCTACGGACAACGATGACTGCCGGAAGGACCACATGTCTGTGAACAGCCCCGAGGTTTGGTTTCTCACCGGCAGCCAGGGTCTCTACGGCCCCGGAACTCTCGAGCAGGTCGCCGAACAGTCCCAGGCGGTGGCGAAACGCCTCGCCGACGCCGGTCTGCCGGTACAGATCGCCTGGAAGCCCGTCCTGCTCGACGCCGACGCGATCCGCCGGCAGATGCTCGAGGCCAACAGCGCCCCGGAGTGCGTCGGCGTCATCGCGTGGATGCACACCTTCTCGCCGGCGAAGATGTGGATCGCCGGACTCGACGCGCTCCGCAAACCGCTGCTGCACCTGCACACGCAGGCCAACGTAGCGTTGCCTTGGGCAACGATCGACATGGACTTCATGAACCTCAACCAGGCCGCGCACGGCGACCGGGAGTTCGGCTACATCCAGTCCAGGCTGCACGTGCCCCGCAAGACCGTGGCCGGGCACGTCGAGTCGCAGTCGGTCCAGGAACGCGTGGGTCACTGGGCTCGCGCAGCGCTCGGCGTCGCCGAACTCCGTTCGCTGAAGCTCGCGCGTTTCGGCGACAACATGCGCGACGTCGCCGTGACCGAAGGCGACAAGGTCGAGGCGCAACTGCGGTTCGGCGTATCGGTCAACACCTACGGCGTGAACGAACTCGTGGCAGCGGTCGACGGCGTCGCCGGTGCCGAGATCTCCACCCTGGTGGACGAGTATGTGGACACGTACGACGTCGCTCCCGAGCTGCTGCCCGGCGGCGACCGGCACGAATCGCTGCGCTACGGCGCCCAGATCGAACTGGGCCTCCGGGCGTTCCTGACCAACGGCGGGTTCGGCGCGTTCACCTCCAACTTCGAGGATCTCGGCGGTCTCCGTCAGCTGCCCGGTCTGGCTGTGCAGCGCCTGATGGCCGACGGCTACGGATTCGGCGGCGAGGGCGACTGGAAGACGTCGGTGCTACTGCGGGCCAGCAAAGCGATGGCCGCCGGGCTGCCGGGCGGCACATCCTTCATGGAGGACTACACCTACCACCTGATGCCGGGGGAGGAGAAGATCCTCGGCGCCCACATGCTCGAGGTGTGCCCATCGATCACGACGACCCGCCCGTCGCTGGAGATCCACCCGCTGTCCATCGGCGGCCGCGAGGATCCGGTCCGGCTGCGCTTCATCGCCGACCCCGGACCCGGCGTCGTGGTCGGGATCGCCGACCTCGGCGACCGCTTCCGACTCACGGCCAACGTCGTACACCTCGTCGAGCCGGACGAGGCGCTCCCGCGGCTGCCGGTCGCCTGTGCGGTGTGGAAGCCCGAGCCGTCCCTGTCCACCTCGGCCGAGTCATGGCTCGTAGCCGGCGCACCCCATCACACCGTCCTGACGACGGCGCTCGAGCGCGAGGTCTACGAGGACTTCGCCGACATGCTGTCCGTCGAGCTGGCCGTCATCGACGCATCGACCACCGTCCGGGAGTTCCAGCGGGAGCTGCACTGGAACGACGTCTACCACCGCATCAGCCGGGCCGGAGCCCGGTGATGTCCGGGAGGTAGATCGGGATGTCGATGACCGGAGTCGGCGAGACGGTTGACGAACTGCGTCGATGCGTCGCAGACCTGACGGAGTCTGAGCTCGACTTGTTCACGACGGGCATCGTGTCGGTCCGTCTTCCGGACGCTGACCTCATTGTGCTCAAGCCCTCGGGAGTCTCCAGCGACAACCTGTCGGTTGGTTCGATCGTGGTCACAGACCTGTCCGGGAAGGTGCTCGACGGTGTGCATGCCCCGTCGTCCGGCGGTGACGCTCACGCCCATGTGTACCGGGAGATGCCTGAGGTAGGAGGCGTCGTGAACACCCGATCAACGCTTTCGCTTGCTTGGGCAGCCCGGGGCGAGCCGATCCCATACGTGCCGACGCTCGCGGACGAGTTCGGTGGCCAGATCCCGGTCGGTCCTTTCGTCTCGAGCACGGGCGATGCCCTCGGCCGTGGAATCGTGGACGCGGTGCGAGCAACCGGGTCACCGGCTGTCCTGATGCCGCGCCACGGGCCGTTCACCGTCGGCCGGACCGCAAGCGCGGCAGTCAGAGTCGCCTTGCTGCTCGAGCAGTTGACCCGTACCGTCCACATCGCCCGCCACCTCGGCACCGTCGAACCCCTCGACCCACACGACACCGACTGGCTGCGCACCCGCGTCGCGCGGACCCAACAGACTGACTTCGATCACCACACCCCCACCCCGTGCGCCGGCGGCGCGGCGGACCGCGCACCGAAACCGTAACGACTCTTGCACACTGGACTGCGAACGTGTCGTCCACTGGGGAATCAGGGGTTCCATGCGTGCCGGGGAGGGGGCGGGGTGGGGGCGAACCGAGTGATGGTCCGAGTGGGTGCTGCACGTCTGGCCCGGCCGGTGTGGGACTCTGCGTTGGGCTCACCGGTCTGGGGGGAACGCACTCTCGCAGGACTTGCTCGAGCTGACCTCGAGACCGGGTGTTTGCCGGCCAGCGCCGAGACGGCGCCTGGCACGAGTGACCCGATCGCGGACGGTCTCAGCCTCGAGGCGGGCAAGGTGATGAGTGACGGACGGCACCGCTCAGCTCGTGGCCGAGGCACTACGCCGCCACCTGCCGACTCCCGACGTACTGTCCGCTGAGCAGCGCCTCGGCTCATCTTAGGCCCGCAGGCAGCGTCGCTGATCCAGCCGCTCGTCGTGGCGATGACGCTCGACATCGACGTCAAGACCCTTGCCGAACGCCCCTTTTGGATCCATCCAGCCCTCACCGGGGTAGTGAAGGAGACCCTGCGCCAACTCGCGGCTTGATGCGACTGCTGAGCGGTGAGTGTGCGGCGGCGGGTAGCTGGCCGGCCCTTGCCGCCCTTGCCGCTCTGCTCACCGCCGTGCTTGTTTGACTTCGGGGCGTTGGCGGCTCGCTCCTTCGGCATGCCCTTGGCCTGCGACGCGTTGTTCGCCACGGATCCGAGTCGGGGCGGGTTGCGACCTGTTGTGCTTGTGAAGTGGGTACAGAGGGGGGATGTTCGAAGACTTTGTGTTGAAGGAGCTCGACGTCGCGGGGATCCGGATCCGGGTGCGGCACGGCGGTTCCGGGCCGGCTGTGGTGTTGCTGCACGGTCACCCGCGGACGCACACGACGTGGTACGCCGTCGCGCCACGGCTCGCCGACGCGGGGTTCACCGTGGTGTGCCCGGATCTGCGTGGGTACGGCGGATCGGTCAAACCTGTGACGGACGCCGACCACACTCCGTACTCCAAACGTGCGATGGCCGCCGATGTCGTCGGCCTGATGGATTTGTTGGGGCATCAGCGGTTCGCTGTCGTGGGGCATGATCGGGGCTCGTACGTCGCCTATCGGACCGCGCTGGATCATCCTGATCGGGTGGCGAAGCTGGTCGTGATGGACGGCGTGCCGGTGGTGGAGGCGCTGGAGCGGTGCGGGTCCGAGTTCGCGGCGGCGTGGTGGCACTGGTGGTTCTTCGCGCAATCGGCGAAACCGGCCGAACGGGTGATCTGCGCCGACCCGGAGACCTGGTACGAGGCCTGGACCAAGAACTCACCGCGGGCGCTCGGACCGGAGAACCACGCCGACTTCTTGGCGGCGATCCGCAACCCGGCGACGGTGCACGCGATGCTGGAGGACTACCGGGCCGGGATCGGGATCGATCGCCGCAACGACGAGGCCGACCGTGCTGCCGGTCGGCGGATCGAGTGCCCGACGCTGGCCCTGTGGTCGACCGATGACGATCTCGAGCGGCTCTACGGAGATCCGGTCGAGGTCTGGCGGTCCTGGTGCCGCCAGGTCGAAGGGCACGGCATCAAGTCCGGTCACCACATGGCCGAGCAGGCGCCGGAAGAGCTGGCCAACAGCTTGTCCGCGTTCTTGGAGGCTAGCTGCCGGGTAGGAAGAGGCACACCAGGTGGCCGTGGGGATCGCGGATGACGCGGACGCCGTCGGGTTGTGGCTGATGTGACTCGGCCGTCGCGCCGAGCTTGACGGCGCGCTCGGCCTCGCGATCCAGGTCATCGACGTCGAAGTGTGCCTGCATCTGCTGGACGCCGGGCCCGATAGAAGTCTGCCACCCGCACAGACCCTGTCTGCGCTCGATCCGGGTAGCCACGTCTGATCGTCCAGGCGTCTGGCCGCCGGTCGAGGGTTGGCTTGCGAACGGGAGGTAACAGGATGGCGTGACCAACGCGAAGTCCACCGCCGTCCGTCCGTCCGACGCCGAGCGGCTCCGTGAGTTGTTCTCCGGCACCGTCGCGGGAACTGTGGGGTTCGAGGAAGAGGTGCTGGTGGTCCGTCGGGGGAGCTGGTTGCCCGAGGATGCCGGCGCGGTGGTTGTGGGTGTCGGCGACCCTCGGGTGAAGCGTGAGCTACCGGCCTGCCAGCTCGAGATTGCGACGTCCACTCACGCTGAGGTGACTGACGCGGTTGAGGAGCTGCGCAGTTGCCGGCAATTGGTGGCTGACGTGTGCGGCCCGGACATGGCCGCGATCGCGGCGCCGGTCCACCCCCTCGTCGACGGAACCACTGCTCTGTCGGGCACTGCGCGGACCGCCGGGCTAGGGACTCGCTGCGGACGAGTGAATCCCGGTCCACTCGGAGCTGCCTCCACGACGTCGTCGATATCGCCGAGCCGTACGCGCGGGGCGGTCTGGACGACGTACGCGCGATGGTCGAGCACCCTCTGGTGGATGAACTCCGAGCCCTCGGTCCACACCGCGTGGTTCCGTGGCTTGCGCAGGTCTTCACCGCATGAGGTCGCACTCAGGTGGCTCGGGTGCGTTGGGGGATGGTGTGAGTGCCATCGCAGAACGGAGGGATGGCGGTGCGTCCGCAACGGCAGAGAGCGATGGTGCGGCGTGCGGCCGGGATCGCATCGCCGTCCTCGTCCAGCAGTTCGAAGTCGCCGCGCACCAGGATCGGTCCGTCCGGGTAGAAGCGGATCTGGGTCGCGCTGTCGTCCTCCGTGGTCATGAAAGGCCGGTACCCAGTCCGGTAACGGTTTCCTGGCCGGGTACTGGTCTCCTGGCCAATGCGTCGAGGAGACATACATGCAGCTACCACCGCCGCGTGGGCCGCTCAGTGCCTGGTTGAGCGACCAGCTCACGGGCGCTCGCGGTACACAGCGGTCCATCGAGATCGCGCGATCCAGTCAGCCGTTCGCCGACGAGGATCTGCAACTGGCGCTCTGGATCGCGTACGAGCTGCAGTACCGCGGCTTCGACGACGTGGACCCCGACGTCCAGTGGGATCCGGTGATCATTGCGGCCCGCACTCAGTGGGAGCGTCCGTGGATCAACTGGCTGGAAGCCAACTGCCGGGTTCGTCCGAGTGACGAACCGGTCGCGGAGCAGCTCCGCGCGATGATCGACGCCGATGACGGACCGCGGCTGGCGTCGTACCTGCGTCGGCATGCCACGCGAGACCAGTTTCGTGAGTTCGTTCTGCAGCGGTCTGTGTACCAGCTCAAGGAGGCCGACCCGCACAGCTTCGGCATTCCACGGCTGGACGGTGCTGCGAAGGCAGCGCTGGTCGAGATCGAGTCCGACGAGTACGGCGGCGGTCGCCCGGAGCGGATGCATTCCGAGCTCTTCCGTACGACGATGCGCTGGCTCGGCCTCGACGACAGCTACGGCCGGTACGTCGCGGCGGCCCCGGCCGTCACGTTGGCCGTCTCGAACGTGATGTCGCTCTTCGCGATCCACCGCCGATGGACCGCCGCCCTCATCGGCCACCTGGCCCTGCTCGAGATGACCTCCACGCTCCCGAATCGCCAGTACGCCGCCGGTGCCGCCAGGCTCGGGGCTTCGGAAGACCAGGCGCGGTATTTCACCGAGCACGTCGAAGCAGACGCCGTCCATGAGCAGATCGCGGCCCACGACCTCTGCGGCAGCTACGTGCAACAACATCCCGACGCGATCAGCGACGTCCTGTTCGGCGCCCGCTGCTCACTCGTCATCGACAACCTCTTCGCCGAACACCTGCTGACCGAATGGGCGGCATCGTCACGTTACCTCCGCGCGAGCGACAGTGCCGCGGGATGAATCGCTTCACGAGTCGCGGGTACCGGGTTGCGGTCCGAACGACGGCAGCGACCCTTGGAGGTAAGGCGGATGAGCACGATCACCCAGTCGATCGACGTCGAGGTCCCGGTCACGACGGCGTACAACCAGTGGACGCAGTTCGAGTCCTTCCCGCAGTTCATGGAGGGTGTGGAGGAGATTCGTCAACTCGACGACACCCACAATCACTGGGTCGTGAAAGTCGGCGGAGCCACTCGTGAGTTCGACGCGACGGTGACCGAGCAGCATCCGGACGAGCGGGTGGCGTGGAAGTCGGACTCCGGGCCGCAGCATGCCGGCGTGATCACCTTCCACAAACTGTCCGACGACACCAGCCGGGTCACCGCGCAGATGGACATCGACCCCGAAGGCTTCCTGGAGAAGATGGGCGACAAACTCGGTGTGGTCGAAGGCCGGGTGAAAGGCGACCTCGAGCGCTTCAAGGCGTTCATCGAGAGCCGCGGCACCGAGACTGGCGCCTGGCGCGGCGACGTACCTCGGTAGCGCACGCCGGCGCGGCAAGGTCAGCCGTTGGAGTTCTCGTCCAGCGCTGCTCGTGACCGCGCCGCGTCGTAGCTGGCGCGGTCAACAGCTCCACCACGCGCCTGCTTGCCCGCAGCGCCTCCAGCCCGGAGACGCCCGCTGTCGCCAGCGCCCGGCACGAGGACAACCTCGCCCAGGCAGTCGACGCCCGCAAACTCGTGGGCCAGGCAATGGGCATCCTGATGGAGCGCTACAACCTCGACGGCGACCAGGCCTTCGCCATACTGCGGCGCTATTCCCAAGACACCAACACGAAGCTGCGCGCCGTCGCGCTGCAGCTGATCGAGACCCGCAAGCTGCCCGACTGATGATTCCGGAGTGCCGCAGGCCGCGGTGGTTGCCGTAGGCATGCGGCCGGGCACCGGCAGTGTCAGGAAGCCTGATCGCGCGCGAGGTCCGGTGCTCCAGGTTCCGGGAGTTCAGACCAGCAGCCCCGGAACCGCACCCGACACCAGGGAGCTTGACTGGTTTGTGGCTTGGGCACCGGTGGGTCGCTGCGGTACATCATCTCAGCGATTCGGGGCTACAAGAGGAACGGAACCATGGAAATCATCGGAGTCATCGTCGCCGGCATCATCATCGGCATACTCGGAAAGTTCGTCGCTCCGGGCAACAAGGACAACATCCCGATCTGGCTGACCATATTGTGCGGAATCGGCGGGGTAATCATCGGATGGTTCGTCTACACAGCGTTCGGCGGTAATGGCAGCCCAGGCGTCGACTGGGTGCGCTGGATCGTGGCCATCGCGATCTCAGCCGTTCTGGTCGTCATCGCATCCACGGTGACCAGTCGGAACACGTCCGCGCGAGGCTGAATGTTGCGGCGACGGTTGAGTGCCCTGGACCCGACAGTTCGCCACGTGGTGGATTGTGTTGGGGCTGGGGCTATGTGTTCTTATCGCCGTACGGGCGTCAGTCGATCAGAGTGTTCGGGGACGCTGATGGCCGGCGTGCGGCAGCACGAGCGGCCGGTGCAGGCCGGGGCGATGGTGGCACACTCCCGAGACCACAACGTCAAGCTCACCGAGGTCGCGTCCTCACTGCTCAGCAAGCACGTCCTCCCATTCCCGCTCCGCGATGCCGGCGACGAATCCATCGGTGACGGATTCACTGTCTGGGGCCGCTGGGAGCGGCGCCGCGGCCGGGTACGGCACCCTCCTACCGTATCCGGCGAGGCGACGCGCGGATAACCGGCAATGGAAAGGGGGTCGGCGAGCTCGTTGGTGTGCAGCGTGCGGCCGCCGGCCAGTCGCAGGTCTCGCTCGAGCATCTCGTCGTCCTGGTGCGTTGCATGTTCGTGACGATCAGCACGTCGGAGGCCGCACGTGATCCTCGACAATCCGCACCAGAACCGGCGCACCGCACGCGACGATCGCGGCGCTGTCAACCAGCTGGGCCTGGGATCGCAGGCGGCGGGGGCGTTCCTTTCCATCGATCCGGGCAGCGCCGATCTCGCCGTACCGGCCAGGTTCGGGGCCTCGGGAGGGCAGGCGTTGGCCGTCGCCGCCTGCTTTCCACTGCACTGACCTGGACGGACGCGCGGCACGATCCCATGCATCATCGGCCGACCGCCAGGTGGGTGTCGTATCGGGTTCGTTTGCGGTTGGGCTGGGTACGGGGATCGGGATGCTTATTGCTGAGCGGTACAGGTTGGGGCCGTCTGTTGGTCGGGGCGGCATGGGGGAGGTGTTCCGTGCCACGGATGAACTGCTGGGGCGGGTGGTCGCGGTCAAGTTGCTGCTGCCGTCTGATCGGGACGCCAGAGCGGGCGAACGATTTCAGCGGGAGGCGCGAGCTGCTGCGAGGTTGAGCGACCCGCATGTGGTCTCGGTGTACGACTTCGGTCGCCACGACGAAGGTTTCTTCTTGGTGATGGAGCTGGTCGAAGGCCGCACTGTCGCCGCGGAGCTCGCTCAGCAGGGACCGCTGTCGAAGGATCGTGCGATCGACATCGTCGAACAGGCGGCCGCGGGTCTTGCCGCGGCGCATCTGGAGGACGTCGTCCATCGTGACGTGAAACCGGGCAACCTGCTGCTGACGGCGGACGGGACCGTGAAGGTCGCGGACTTCGGCATCGCTCACCTTCCAGGAGAAGGGGCGAGCACGCTCACGGCGACGGGCCAGATTGTCGGCAGCACGCACTACCTCGCCCCCGAGCGGGCGAGGGGTGAGCAGGCGGGGAAGGCAGCTGATGTGTACGCGCTGGGTTGCGTGCTCTATCAACTGGTTGCCGGTCAGCCTCCGTTCACGGCGGAACACCCGGCGGCGATTCTCTACCAGCACGTCGACACCGCTCCGACGCCGCCGAGTTTGGCCCGCCCCGAGCTGGCCGGATCGTTCGAGAATGTTCTGCTGCGGATGCTCGCGAAGGATGCCGCCGACCGTCCGTCCGCAGCCGAGATCGCGGGCGGCGCTTTGCGTGCCCAGCTGCGGGCAGGTGATCCCGGCCTTGCCATGTCCGTCCCGGCAGTTGTGGCCGCGCCGGAAGTTGTGGCAGCGAACGACCCGGTCGTCACCGCCACGCAGCCGCCACTCGACGCGCCGGAAATGCCGACCCGGACACGAAGAAGGACAGTTCTCGTCGGGGGGATCGCCGTTCTCGCGACAGGAGCGGCCGTGCTGGCCGGCGTCGTGCTCAACGGCAACGACACCAGGTTGCCCCCGACGACCGACGTCGGTCCTCAAAGCAGCCCCAGTACGCCGACGTCGAACGCCACCAAGACGAGAACGGCATCGACCGCCGGCGCGAACCAGCCGGATAGCACGAAGGTCACCTCGGCTCGCCCATCGCAAGGCACCTCTGAACAGGTAACGCCGAGCACACCTTCGCCCAGCACGTCGGTGACTGATTCATCGTCGCCGGGTACGGAGTCGCCGAGCGTGCCCACCCAGAGCAGCGCCACGCCGAGCGCTTCCACCCGAGGAACGCCTTCGACGGGAGACTCCCCGTCAAGCACTCCGACCAGCAGCACTCCCACGACGAGTACCCCGCCGCCTGACACCTCGTCGCCCAGCCCCCAACGCACCGAAACCCCGCCAGCAGCCGACTAGCCACAGGTCGGGTCGACGCCGTCCGCCCACGACTCCGCGGGCTTGAACCTTGATCGTTGGGTCGGGGCTGGGCCGAGGCGATGCGGCGGCCCGCCTGGTCAAGGGTGACTCGGCGGGCGGCCGCATCATCGGTCAGGAGTTCTCTCGACTGTCGGTTGTGTTCACCTCCTCCACCCGCGGATCGAGATCTGTCAGCAGCTTCGGCGCCGCGGAGGGCCGCGAGCACGGCCATCGGGCCGCCGCGGCGGCACCCGCCCGAGCGCACCGGTGCCGCGGCGCGCCCGTCGCGACGGTGGCCGCGCCGTCTGCCCACCGCCGCGTGGACAGGGCTTGTCGAGCGGGGGCTCGCACGGCGACTCCCAGACGGCAGCGATCAAGGCGTCGAACTCGGCCCGCATCAGCTCGTCATCGGCGAGCGTCAGGTCAAGGAAGGCCTGGTCGAGTTGCTGTGTGTCCACCGTCATCGATCTCACCCCATCGACAACAACTTGCCCTGTCACCGGCCCCGGTCAGGCGTTGATCTCCTTGCGATCGCTGTCGGTGCTCGCGATCGAGATCTTGCGTGGCTTGGCCTGTTCGGCGATCGGGATCCTCAGCGTCAGCACGCCGCCCTCGTAGCGAGCCACGATCCGGTCGGCGTCCAGCGTGTCACCCAGGAACAGTTGCCGGGAGAACACCCCGAGTGGGCGCTCGGCAACCTGCATCTCCACGTCCTCACCGAGCTCGAGCGGCCGGCGCTCGGCCTTCACGGTGAGTACGTTGCGTTCCACGTCCAGCTCGATCGCGTCCGGTGAGACACCGGGAAGATCGAAGGAGACGACGTACTGATCGCCTTGCCGGTAGGCGTCCATCGGCATCGCGGTCGGCCGTGACCACGTGCCCGGCGCTTGGCTCCCGAGCACCTGCTGGGCCAGCCGGTCGAACTCCCGGAACGGGTCTGTGCGCATCAACATCGTCTGCACCTCCTGTGGCCTCAAGTCAACTGTGGTGTCAATACGCATCTCCGGTATAACATGTCATCGAAACGATGACAAGTAGGGATGTCGTCCAATCGCTGACATTGACACGATGAGGTGACGGAGTGGCTGCCGACTACCAGACAGACGATGCGCGGACTCCGGTGGCAGCCGCGCTCGCCGCCGTGGAACAGGTTGTCCGGCAGCTCGATGAAGCCCCGGGGACCGGCGTCAGCGCGGTGAACGTTCTCGCGGCGCTGACCGAACTGCGGGCTGTGCAGGACCGGCTCGCGACCTGGGAGCCGGTGCTCATCGGTGCGGCGCGCGAACAAGGCATCAGCTGGGCCGACCTCGCCCCAGCGCTCGGCGTCGCCAGTCGGCAGGCCGCCGAGCGTCGCTACTTGCGACTCAACCCCCACAGCACCGACCAGGCGGACATGACTGGCGAACAACGAGTGCAGGCGGCTCGCGACCGCCGCGCCGGTGAACGCGCTGTCACGCACTGGGCTCGAGACAACGCGGCCCTGCTGCGCCGGCTCGCCGCGCAGATCACCGCGCTCGACGACCTCGACGCCGCCACCCAGGAAAGCGTCGATCGCCTTCTGCACGCGCTCGGCGACAACGACACCGCGACGTTGCTGGCGCCGTTGGCCGAGGCTGGAGCGCAACTCGAGAACAGCAACCCCGCCTTGGCCGGACAGGTCGCCGACATCAACCTGACCACCGACCAGCTACGCGACGAACACAGGACCAGAGCGCAGTAACGCAAGCCGAGCCGGGCACCGTACGTTCAGGGGCTTCGCGCCGGACCCAACCCCGGGCGCCAGGACGAGACCCGGCTTTCGAGCTTGGCTGCACTCGGCCTGGCCGTGTGCTGCCCGGCGCGAAGCGTTCTGTACTGCGGCGGTTCTACCGACTCGCAGACACTTGGTGGATCAGCCGTCGCCCGTGGTGGCACGGCGGCGTCCTGCTCGGGACCCCGACGTACCGCGATGCGATGCCCGCGTCGTCTGGTCGTCGGTGACCGCTGTCTCAGGTGGGTCGGGAGATCTGCGAGCCGGATGGACCGGACCCCCGCCGAGGCGACGGAACTTCCACCGGCGCTCGTCGTAGTCGTAGTAGGTGTCCACCCCGCCGACAGACATGACGACCTCCCACCCGTAGGTGCTCATTTGAGCAAGTTGCATTGGGGTTCCCAACGATCGCAGTCCTCAAACCTCCCGCGCCTGCGGTCCTTCTTGAAGTCCGTGGGTTTGGACCGCGGGTACTTCGAATGTGGTACGGCAGTGTGCCATTTCGGTAAGTCCTTGTTGCGAGGCAGAAATGCTGCGCCCGCCGGCCAGAGCAGGCCGCTCCCTACAGCTTTGTTGCCGTCGTTGTCGTACGGCGGATGCGGCGCGGCGCCTCGTGACATCAGTAATGCTCCGGAAAGGAGCCGTCACATGTCGCCAACGACAGATCATCGGATGAACGTGGAGAGCCCACCGGCGGAAGGTGTGGCCGAGACCGCCCGGGACCAAGCCGGGCAGCTGAAGGAGACGTCGGCCGACGCTGCTCGCGAGGTCGCGGGTACGGCCAAGGAGAAGGTGTCGGACGTGACGTCGGACGTCCGTGCGGAGACCCGGCGGCTGGCGAGCCAGACGCGACAGGAACTTGCCGGGCAAGCGCGTCAGCAGAAGGACCGTGCCACCACCGGCCTGCGTTCGGTGAGCGACGAACTGCGCGGTATGGCCGAGCACGGACAGTCGGGCCTGGGTGCCCAACTCGCACGGCAGGGCGCCGACTTCACCGATCAAGCCGCGGATTTCCTGCAGCAGCACGAACCCGCCGACCTGCTGGACGAGGTTCGCTCGTATGCGCGGCGCAGGCCCGGCACATTCCTGCTGGTCGCCGCGGCAGCCGGCGTCGTCGCCGGACGCCTGACCCGTGCCCTGGCCGCGGGCGGTACCAGCGAGCCGAACAACACTGTGATGCCGAACAACACTGCGGCGCCGCTGAGTACGCCGGTCATGACGCGGCCAGGACCGGAGCAGTGAGATGACTGTCGACGGATCACCACCCGGCGGCAGTCCGCAACGGATGTCGATGGACGAGTCGGTCGGCGAGCTGGTTTCGCAGCTGACCACCGACCTGGGTCAGTTGACGCGCCAGGAACTCGCGCTGGCGAAGGCTGAGCTGCAGACGGAGGCGAAGAAGGCAGGCAAGGGCGCGGGCATGCTCGGCGGCGCGGCCTTCGCCGGATGGATGGTCGCCCTCTTCGGTTCGCTCACGGTGATGTGGGCTCTGGACAAGGCAATGGATCTCATCTGGGCAGCCCTCATCGTCGCGGCCAGCTGGGCGGTCGTTGCCGCCGTACTGGCGGCGGTGGGACGCAAGGAGCTCCAAGAGGTGCACCCGAAACCCGACCAGACGGTCGAATCACTCAAGGAGGACGCGAAATGGCTGAAGACCCGGAAGAGCTGAAGCGGGACATCGAGCAGACCCGGCGCAGCGTAGGTCGCGACGTTGATGCCCTGACGGAGAAGGTCAGCCCCCGCCGCGTCGTCGGCCGGCGCCTCGACCGGGCTCGTGGTGGGGCCCGTCGGCTGAAGGATCACGTGATGGGTTCGGCGGGGTCGGTGAGCGAGACCGCCGGTTCGGCGATGTCGACCGTGCAGGACGCAGGCAGCAAGGTCGGTGAGGCGGTGGACTCGGCACCAGACCTGGCCCGGGCACGAACTCGCGGTACGCCGCTGGCCGCCGGCCTGATCGCCTTCGCGGCCGGGTGGGTCGTCGCCGCGGCGCTGCCGGCGTCGACGCGGGAGCGCGAGCTGGCCCACGACACCAAGGACAAGGCGATGGAGGCCGCCGGTCCGGTGAAGGAGCAGGCCGCACAGATGGCGCAAGAGGTGAAGGACAACCTCCAAGAGCCTGCGCAACAGGCTGTCCAGAACGTCAAGCAGTCCGTGTCCGAGGCAGCCACCGATGTGGCGGACGAGGGCCGCTCCGCGGCTCAACACGTCGCGGACGAGGCCAAGGACTCGGCCGACAACGTCCGGCAGGCAGGTTCCTCGAGCTCATGACCGACGAACGACGACCGGCCGTTCCGGGAGTGCTTCCTCTCACTGTTCCCGGCCGTCGTCGCCGGTGTGCTGGGCTATGGGCTGGTTGCAGCTCGACGCTCTGACCTCGGCGCCGCGAGCTGCGTCATCTGCGCCCGATCGGCGTGGCGAGCTGTGAGTACAGGGTGAGGTGGGCTTCGGCGGCTGCGTCCCAGGTGTAGGTGGCGGCGGTCTTGCGGCCGAGGTCGGCGCGGCTGTCGTCACCGATTGCAGCGTGCAGGGCCGTCGCCAGCGCCTCGGGGCCGGTTGCGTAGGTTGCCGCGGCGCCGAAGATTTCGCGGAAGACCGGTAGGTCGGAGACGACGACCGGTACGCCGGCTGCGAGTGCTTCCATGGGTGCCAGACCGAAGCCTTCCTTGACGGACGGGAATGCGAACACCTCGGCTCCTGCGACCAGGCCGGGTAGTTCGGCGTGGTCCACCGGGCCCAGGACGATGGGTGCGACGCCGAGCTCGTGTGCGCGTTCTTCCCAGCGGGCCCGGTAGTCGCGGTAGTCGAACAGGGTCTCGCCGCCGGCGATCACCAGCTTGATCGGGTCGTTCAGGACAGCGACGGCTTCGAGCAGTTCGAGGGATCCTTTGCGGGGTTCGATTCCGCCGACGGTCAGGAGGTAGCGGCCGAGCTTGGTGCGCCAGGGCGCAGGATCAGCGGCTGCGAAGCGTGCCGAGTCGACGCCGTTGGGGATGATCGTTGCGTGGATTCCCCAGCCCGCGGCGAGTTCCTTGGCGACGGCGGCCGACACACAGACGTGGGCGTAGGGGTTGACGATCGCGCGTTCGTGGCAGGCGGCGAGTTCGGGTGTGGTGAAGGTGTCGAGGTGGTGCACGGTCCGGATGCAGGGCCCGGCGGCGTTCGCGCTGATGCAGTCCTGGGCGTGCACGACGTCGTACTGCGAGCCGTCGAAGGCGTCACGCAGTACGGCGATCGAGCGGAGGATCCGCGCGCCGACGTCTTCGCCTCGCACCTCGGGGAACGGTACGACGGACAACGTGACGCGTGGGTCGACGGGACGGAAGAAGCCCGTGTCGCCGCCGCGACCGAGCGACCACACCGTCACGTCGGCACCGGCAGACGCGAGCGCTTCGGCCAGGGCGAGGGTGTGGACTACGCCGCCGCGTGGTTTGGTCGAGTAGCTGAGCAGCGCGATCCGCATCAGTAGGCCTCCGGGCGGCGTTCGTCGAGGTGGTGCAATACGCGGCGGGCGTTGTCGATCTCGGCGTGTACGTCGACCTCCGCGGTCGCGATGCCGGCTTTGGACCAGGTTCGCGCGACGATGTCGCCGCCCGGGCCGACGACCTTCGACTGGCCGAGGAAGCGCATGCTGCCGATCGAGCCGGTGAGGTTCGACGAGACGAGTACGACCTGGTTCTCTGCTGCGCGGGATCGGTCGTAGAGGTCGAACAGGCGGGACTGGCGGTCCTCGTTCATCCGAGGTGCGCGGTTGGTGATGCTGGTCGGCCAGGCACACAGGCAGGCGATCAGGTCGGCGCCGTCGAGGGAGAGAGCCCGGGCGGCCTCCGGGAAGGTCTTGTCGTAGTCGATCATCATGCCGATCCGGCCGACGGGCGTGTCGAAGGCGGCGAATTCGTTGCCCGCGGCATAGATCGCCTGCTCTCCGCGTGGTTGGTGCACCTTGCGATGTTTGCCGAGGACGCCGTCGCCGGTGACGCAGAGCGCGGTGTTGTAGCGGTACGGACCGGCCGCCTCGCAGAAGCCGAAGCACACCACCATCTCGCCGGCCATCGCGATCACCTTGGCGATCAGGGGGTCGTCGGGATCGAGTGCCGGTGGCAGGTCGTCGAGGTCGGGCTCGTTCAGATCGGTGAGGTAGCCACCGAGAGCGGCGTCGGGCAGGACGAGGAGCTGGATCTCCTCGCGACGGCCGTGCCGGATCAAGGCCTCGACCCGGGACAGGTCGAACTCGAGGTCCCGGGTGAACCCGGCCGCCACCGCACCGATCTTCAGCACGCTCAGACCGCCGCCAACTCGGGCGTGCCATAGGTCTCGGGCCGCCGGTCGCGGAGATGACCCATCGACCGCCGCGCCAACTCGAGCGCCTGCTCGACATCAAGGTCAGCAATCGCCATCCCCTCGGTGACGCCGGTGTCCGCGAGGATTTCGCCCCCCGGGTCGACCACCTTCGCGCTCGCCACGAACCGGAGCGAACCGAACATGCCGGACTGGTTCGCGGACAGCCACACCACCTGGTTCTCGAGGGCTCTGGCCTGATCGAACAGATCGAACCGCCGCTTCCACCGGTCCTTGGCCAGGTCGGGGTCCGGATTCGTCCGGGCTCCCGGCCAGGCCGACACGCAGGTGATGATCTGGGCGCCGTCGAGTGCCAGTGTCCGGGCCGCTTCGGGGAACGCCTTGTCGTAGCAGATCATCAGCCCGAGCCGGCCGACCGGTGTGTCGAACGCCTCGAACCTGTCGCCGGCGGCGTAGTGCTCGTCCTCGCGGAGCGGCTGGTGGACCTTGCGATGATGCCCGAGTACGCCGTCGCCGGTGACGCAGACCGCGCTGTTGTAGATCAGTCCGTCCTCGGCCTCGGCGTACCCGGCAGTGACGACCATGTCGCCGGCCAGCGTGGCGAGGCGGTTGATCTCCGGGCTGTCGACGGTGAACGCCGGTGGCGGTTCGGCCGTGCCGTCGAGGCTCAGGAGGTAGCCGCCGAGAGCGCCTTCGGGCAGGGCGAGCAACTTCACGCCGGCCTCGCGAGCGGTGCCGATCAAGGTCGCGACCTTGACGAAGTCGGCCTCCAGGTCGCGGTCGAAGTTCGCGGCCACGGCCGCCATCCGCAGATTCATGCTGCTCCCAATCCGGTCACGCCGGCGCTGAGCGCCTGGGTGGTCTCGCCGTTCGGCCAACGAAGTACGACGCCTTGCCCACTGGTCAGCTCGCCACAGATCGCACCGACGGCCGGGCCGGCGTCCAGTTGCTGGGGACCGGTGGTGAGCATCGCGTACCCCGGGAAGCAGGTGAGCCAATCGCCCATCGAGGCTCCGGCGGGCTTCGGTACGGCGGCCACGTCGAGAACTGCGCCGCAGCCACTGGCTTCCGCGAGCATGCCGAGGGTGCCGACGACACCTGCCATCGAGACGTCCTTGGCCGCGTCGGGTTGAGCGTGTCCCACTGCGGCGACCATCGCGCGGAGCTCCGCCGGCTGTCGGTGGCTGGTGGAGTCCCATTGCCGTCCCGCGTAGCCAGGGCGCCAGCCTCCAGCCACGTCGGCGGTCAACCTGACCTGCTGACCAGGTCGTCCTCCACCGCCTGGTACCGGTTGGGCTGTCCGCCCGAGCGCGGTCACGCTCAACGCTGCAGGTACGCCGAGCTGCGTGTGCCCGCCGAGGATCGAGACGCCGTACGCCGCGGCGGCGCGGCGCAGACCGCTCAGCACCTGGGCGGCGAACGCGACGTCCCGGGCACCGAGCGCGTCCAGCAGCCCGATCGGCGTGGCGCCCATCGCGGCCAGATCGTTGACGTTGACCAGTACCGAGCACCAGCCTGCCCACTCGGGGTCTCGCTCGACCATCGCCGGGACGATCGCATCGCACGCCGCGACCAGGTCGCTGCCCGGGACCGGCGCACCGTCGTCACCGACGAATCCGGCCGGTCCTATGCGTTGGAGGAGAACACCTAGGTCTCCCTTGGCGGTGCGGGCCAAGCGCGAGACCCGATCGATCGGCCAGCGCATCAACACATGTGGTGTACCGGCGACGGCGACGGGCCCGACCGTCTGCCAACCGAGCCGTTCGAAGAATCGCTGCGTGCCCAGTTGAACGGTCGCGTCGAACCGCAAGGCTCCGGCCGCCTCGGCCCGTGCGCACGCGGACCTCACCAGCGCCGCGCCGACGCCCCTCGTCGCACCGCCCGGCCTGGTAACGAGCCGACCGCCTCGCCACCAGCCGATGTCCGGCCCGTCCGTCGCAGGCCCCAGCCGTACGCCGCCGAGGACCTCGCCGTGCGCGTTCCGGGCGACCAGGACGACAGTGCGTGGATCATCGTCACGCTCGTCCCGGTCGCTCTTCGCGAACAGCCCTTGCTTCTCGACGAACACCTGCCGCCGCAGCTCGTGATAGGCGTCGAAGGTGTCGGCCTCCTCGATCAGGAACGCGGGCGGCGGATCACCGAGCAGCGCATAAACCTCCGCGGCACGGCGTACGCCGGTGGTCTGCACAACCGGCGTACTCATGCGCCCGCCGCCGAGAGCAGACTGCACGCACCGCAAGCGGCGCAGCCCGCGCCCTGATCCGCGCCACGCATTCCGGCCGCGGCGAGCAGCTCGGCGACCCGGGCTGTCACGTCGCGAACCGCTGCCGGATCGGGCGGCAACGCTCCGTCCGCCCGAGCCAGCGTCCCGAGCATCGGCCGCAGCGGTACGACGAACGGGTACACCCCGCGCTCGATCAACCCGGCCGCGCCGGCGACCAACTCGTCCGGGTCCTCACCCATCCCGACCAGCAGGTACGTCGACACCCGGTTCCGGCCGAACACGCGGACGGCCTCGTCCCACGCCGCGTAGTACTCGGGCATGCTGACCGTCGACTTGCCGGGCATCCACTTCCGCCGTACGGCGTCGTCGAGGGACTCCACGTGGATACCGATCGAGGTGGCCCCGGCCTCGCGGAGGTCGGTCAGGACCGCCAGATCGCCGGGCGGCTCGATCTGAACCTGGATCGGCAGCCCGGGCACGGCCTGCAACACCGCCCGCACGCATCGGACCAGGTTGCGCGCTCCGCGGTCCTTGCCGGTCGTCGTACCCGTCGTCATCACCATCTGCGTGACACCGTCCAACCGGACCGCGGCCTCGGCGACCTCGGCCAGTTGGGCCGGCGTTTTCGCAGCGATCGTCGAGCCGGCCCGCAACGACTCTTCGATCGAACAGAACCGGCATCGCGTCGACTCGTCGTACCGGATGCACGTCTGCACGACCGTGGTGGCCAGTACGTCCTTGCCGTGCAGCAACGCGATCTGCTGGTAGGGGACCCCGTCAGTCGTCGTCAGGTCGTAGAACCGAGGACGGCGGACGGGCTCGATCGACAGTCCCAGGCTCCGGCCGTCCCGGAAGACCGTGCCGTCCTTCACGTGGTAGGGGCTATCGGCAACGATCGGGAGAGTGGCGTTGGCGCCGTCGACGACCAGGTGACCGTCGTCGCTCGGGCCGGCGCCCTTGCTGCGGCGTACCGGTGCGTCCACCTGAACGCCGTACACCGCCATCTCCGCACGCGTGACCAGATTGTCGACGGTCATGTGGGTCTCCTCAGAACATGTACGTCGAGTTGACGATCGCGCCCTTGCGCGCGTAGTGGATCAACGCGTCCTGGACATCCAGAGGGTGCGTGGGGATGACGCCCTCGATCAGGTCCTCTTCGCGCGCACCGTGCAGCGACAGGCCGAACCGGCAGCAGTAGACCTTGCCGCCCTCGGCGATGAACGTCTTCAGCGACTCGTTGATGTTGTGCTCGCCCGGAAAGGCGGAGTTACCGGTGGTCGGGAAGCCGCGCGTAGCCAGGCAGTTCAGCGAACCGGGACCGTAGAAGTAGATCGCGGACTCGAAACCTTTCCGCTGCGCGCGCGTCGCCTGCAGGATCGCGACGAAGCTCACCGACGACTCGTGGGCGATGCCGTGCACCAAGGTGAAGTAGGTCTCGCCGTTCTCCGCCTGGTAGTCCGGGAAGACCTTCGTACCACCGTAGATGCTCGATCCTTCGGGCAGGGACGGGTGCGGGATCTCGCCCAGGCTCTTGGCCTCGAGCTCGGTCAGTTCGACGGTTTCGGACATCTGCTTGCTCCTTTGTAGGGGTCAGTCGTAGAGGTGTTCGAACGTGCGGTGGAAGACGAGCTCGGCGAGCTCGCCGTCGCCCATCGCGGCTTGCATCCGGGCGAGTTCGCCGGCGTGGTCGCCCCAAGGCTGGTCGCTGGCGAACAGCACCCGGTCGTGCCCGATGCCGCGACGCTCGATCTCGGCGGCCAGCCAGCCTGGAGCGAATCCGATCGCCCAGGACAGATCGGTGTAGACGTGCTTGCCGGCCTCGATCCAGTCGAAGAACCGGGATCCGATGAGCTTGATGTGCCCGCTCATCCCGCCACCGAAGTGGACCAGGTGCAGCGGTACGTCGGCGGCGTACGTATCGACCAGATACCCGATGTGATCGATGTCCGACGCGGCGCCGGGGGAGGTGTGCACGTGGACGACGAGCCCGTTCTGCCGTGCCACGCCGAAGATCTGGTCGAGTTGCGGCCGGACGGCGTCGTCGGTGGGGTGACCGCCGAGCAGGAAGCTCAGCTTCAGCGCCCGTACGCCGGGTTCGCCGGCCAGCGTGAGCGCTTTGGCGGTGAGCTCGGCATCCTGCGGGCGCGGCGACACCCACAGCCCGGCGCGGATCCGGTCGTCGCGGGCCGCGGCCTCGACGACCAGGTCGTTGAAGGCGAACGAGACGGCGACGTCCGGTACGCCGTAGTTCGGGATGACCAGTGCGCGTTCGGTGCCCTCGACATCGAGATCGGCGAGCAGTTCGTCGACGGTGGCGCGGGCGGTGAGGTCGGGGTGGACCGGAGGGCCGCCGTAGAACGGGTACGCCGGAAGGATCCCGAGGTGGCGGTGTGCGTCGTACACCCTCATCTCAGGCCACCGTCCGCTGCGGCCGACCGGCGATCCACGGTACGCCGACCTGCTGGTGGGTGATGCGATCGACGATGTACTCGGCGTCTGCAGCCACTCCGCCGAATCGTCCCGATCCCCACGTGTGCTGCCAAGGCAGGCCCATGAAGTACAGGCCCTGGACGCTCGTCACACCGCGCTGGTGTGTTGGATAGCCGCGGCCGTCGAAGACCGGCACCCGGATCCAGCTGTCGTCGCGGCGGAATCCGGTGCTCCACACGATGGCGCCGATCCCTTGCAGGGACAGGGATTCCAGCATGTTCGCGGGCTGCCAGACAGGCTGGTAGCGGGGCTCTTGCGGAGCGTCAAGTCCCTCGGCGGCGATGAAGGCGTCGATCGAGTCCTTGATTCCTTCGGAGACGGCGTCGGCGTGATCCAGGTTCTGCGCCAGATCGTCGGCGAAGCGGAGCGTGCTCTGATCCGCGTCGATCAGCCGGCCGTACAGCCGCATCCCTTCCAGCGCGAACTTCCGCAGGTCGATGTCGCGACCTCCGTCCCGGCCTGTGACGTAATGGTTCACCCGGAACCGGACCGCGTCGGTGTCGTCGAACTCGTCGATCCCCTTGCTGTAGTAGCCCATCCGATCGAGCCAGGCGACCACGTCGGCTCCGCGATAGAAGCGCGCAACCCGTGGCGCCGTACGTGTCACGAGGTGGACCTGCCTTCCCGCCAGATGCAGATCCTCGGCGATCTGACAACCGGACTGGCCGGTGCCGACCACCAGGATGTCGCCGTCGGGGAGTTGGTCAGGATTCTTGTACGCCGACGAATGCAGCTGAACGACTGGCAACCGCTCGGCCAGCCGGGGGATCCGCGGTCGCTGGTACGGACCAGTCGCGACCACCACCTGGTCGGCGCTGATCGTGCCGGCCGTCGTCGCGATCCGGAACCCGCTGTCGAGCTGTGTCGCCCGCACTCCTTCGACGAGCGGGACGTCGTACGAGCGGGTGTAGTCCTCGAGGTAGCCGACGATCTCGTCGCGGACCATGAAGCCGTCCGGGGCGGGTCCGTCGTACGGGAAACCCGGCAGGCTGCACTGCCAGTTCGGCGTCACCAGGCAGAACGAGTCCCACCGCCTGTTCCGCCATTCGCTGCCAGCTCGATCCGCTTCCAGAACGACATGATCGACACCGGCGCGGACCAGATGCCAACTCGTCGCGAGACCCGCCTGACCTCCGCCGACCACGACCACGGAGTACCGCGCACCGTCCCTCAGTTGCATCTCGGCTCCCGGGTCTCGATCCCTCCTGAACGCCTTCCAGTGAAGAACCGCCCGATTGCCTGACCGTTGCCACCGGAACAAACTCACGTTTCCGAATCGACCCCCCACGTTTCGCGTGGGTAACCACGAATTTGGTGACGGCCCGGCTGTGCGGCCATTGAGTCATCTGAGTGCAGATGGCCGGGGTGGTCGTCCTGGCGCTGGGTCTGCCGGACATGTTCGCGTCGTTGGACCACGGCGGGCACATCGACGTCCGGGTGATGGTGTTCGGGTACGTCGTCATGCGGCTGTCGATGCTGTTCCTCTGGATGCTTGCCGGACGCAACGATCCCGACCGGGCGCCCGTGACCCGTGGCGGGTTCGTGCTCGTGACCGGCGTACCGCTCTCGCCCGAGCAGCGGGCGGTCCTGGCGAGCCGCGGGACCGAGGTGCTCGAGGTGGCACCTGGCTCGGCCCTGTACAAGTGGCTCGCAGACGGCAAGGCTGCGGCCGCACTGGTACGACCGGACTTCACGGTCCTGCGGGTTGCCCGCGACGTCGCAGCGCTCTGCGAAGCAGCACCGAACTTCGTGGTTGCCTGAGGTAGGCATATACCGACAGATGATGCGGCTTCAGAGATCACTTGTTGGCTTCGAGGAGACCTAGTTGGTTGCCCTCCGGGTCGGTGCAGGTCACGAGTCGTTGCCGACCGCTGGCCCCCGCACCAGGTCACCCCGACGCTACGGTGATCCTGTAGGGGGAGAACAACTGGTTCGCGGCGTACGCGCAGTGGCATTTCAAGCTCTGCGGACATCGCGACGTACGTCTGCTGGGCGGCGGTACGAAGCGGTGGGAGCTCGACGGCCGCCCTCTGACGGGTACGCCGACAGTTCGCGAGTGCACCCTGCGCCTAGGTGCCTGTCGCGCGCAATCGGTGGACGGAAGTCCGCCTGCGTTCCGGGACGACCTGAACGCGGCGATCGGCCGGGACAGCATCCTGACGTCCGGTCTGCGGCGGAGTTCTCCGGCGAGATCCTCGCTCCGGAGCGCTTTCCGTGGGAGCACCTCCAGTCCCGGCCACCGACGCCGGACTGTCGCTCAGCGCGCCGGACGGCGACGCGGCCGCGGACATCGTCGTCTACTGCCGGATCGGCGAACGCAGCGCGCATAGCTGGTTCGTCCTGCACGAGCGTTGCAGACAGCTGCAACGCTGCCCGACTCTGGTGCCCGGATCAGCGACCGCGATGGCTCATCCGCGACAGATCTGCCTCCGCGCGGATCTGATCACTTCGCAGATCAACCGGTGGATCGGCAGCCTGTTCGATCCGATCCATCGGAGCGAGACGATCACCGCACTCTTGCAGGCTGACGACTCAGCCGACCAGCTACGCGACCAAGTCGAACGACTGCGAGGTCGCGTGGCCGCGGCCGAGGCCGTCATGGAGAAAGTTGCGCAAGGCATTGGATGCCGGCTGGGATCCGGTCGAGTTGCGGGCGCAATACAACGCGGCGACTGCCGAGAAGCACGCAGCCGAGACGGCACGTGCCGCGACGAGAGTGAGATGGGTCTGACCCGTGCAGAACTCGAGACGTACGTCGACCAGCTCGGCGACGTCGCGCAGGCCTTGGACTCTGCCGAGCAGGAGGAGCTGAGTGAGCTCTACTCGTCACTTCGACTGTCGCTGACGTATCACCACACCGGCCGACAGTCGATGTGGAGGTCGACCCGATGGGTGACCGTGTGGAGAAGAGTGTCCGAGGAGGGATGCGTACCTTAACCACGCGCCTGGAGCTCGACGACGATGTGATGGGGAGAACTGTGTAGCGAACGGATGTTGCCTTCGACTCGGAGCTCCGACGGACCTTTGCTGGTCCCTCATACAAGCGCCACCAGCCTCGACGAAGGGCGCCCGGCCGGTTGCTGGCGCGTCGTCGAAGCCATTGCTGGGAGTGTGTCGCTCCCACACCTGAAGATGGCCAACGTCAATCTGGGATCAGGATGACGCCCTTGGTCCTAGGTGCATACGCCGGAATTTGACTTCAGCCACGTCGGCGGGATCGGAGTCGTTCTGGCTAGATTCTGCGGCGGTGGGAGGCTACCAGGGTGCCGGTACTGTAGGCGTCTGCGCGAAGCAGGGCTCCTGGTGGGACGTCGAGGATGTCGACAGACAAGGGTCCGTCGTCGATGTCTTCTGAGCTGATGGGGCGGCCGTCCAGGTAGAGATCGACGCGATCCACGCCTTGTCCGTCGAGTACGACCGTGAGGGTTGTGCCGACGGACGATGTCTCCACCTCCAGTTGTCCGCTCGGCATCGCGGCGAGTAGTGCGCCGGCCTTGTTCAGAAGGTCGGCGTTGTGGTTGAGGAGATCGACCGGTGTCAGCCAGTGCAGCTCGATGGGCGTGACGCCGAGGTCTTCGAGTGGGGTGCCGGCGAGGTCATGGACGCGAAGTGTGCGTCGCACGGCAACCTGCATGTTCGCGCCGTTCGGCAGGGCGACGTACGGTGATGTCCTGTCGGGTGGCGACGGCTCATTGAGGAGAGCGGTAAGCAGACCGTGGGTCCAAGCGTTGCTCCCACCGGCGCCGGTGCCTGGGTCGACGCCGAGAATTGGGCCGATCCCGTGATCGGCAAATCCGGCCGCGAAGATGTCGGTGGCCGAGTAGGAACGGCCGTCGACGATGAGGACCACGGGTCCGTAGTACGTTTGGCCGATCTCGTTTGCCGCGTCCTGTGGAGTGATCGGCTTGGCGGCCGAGTAGGTTGCGCCGGAATCCGTGGCCAGTTGGAGTGAGCCGAACCATGGGTAGAGGTCGACGCCGAGAGGGTTGTCGCGGTGTCGACTGCAGATGCTGAGATTGATGGGTGTACTGATGAATTGTGCGGGCTCTGGCGTGATCGCGCGTGGCGTCATCGTCTGAAGGATGAGTTCAGCGGCAAGGATGTGGCCGCCGCCGTTATTGCGGACGTCAACAATCAAGCCGTTCTGCGGCAGGGCCGCAGCCAGGCGGATGAACTCGTCCCGGAACGCGACCGGGTCCAGCACGCCGAAAGTCAAGATCCGCAGGTGGCCGAAAGTCCCGGACGACGTGACGATCACGCGGGCGCGAAGGGCTCCTGGCATTGTCGTAGGGACGTCCGCCGGACCGACGGCAACCGCAGAGGACAGCTGCGTCGACGTCTGTCCGCCGGTCACCTCGACGACCTCACGAAAGTACAGAAGCTGCTTCGCGCGGGATCTCTCGTCGGAGTCGAGGTCGATTCCCATCGAGGTGGTGGCTTCGCTGATCGCGTTGAGATCTGTCACCGGAGGCAGGTTGCGAGCGACCTTCCACTGCTCACGAAGCTCGTATGTAGATCCATCGAGACCGATGTAGGTCACCGTCACCCAACCCTCGTCAGGCGGCGGCTGGACCACCAGCGGGCGCAGTGTGAGTGAGTCCAGTCCGCGAGCCAGGTTGGCAGCGCTACTGCTGCCGACGAAGGTCGCACCGTTCAGCGCGGCGGCACGCGCGATCGGCGTACCGTTCCAATAGGTCACCTCGGCGCCGGCACCGAAGTGCGGAGCCTCATAACCGGGGGTCACATGGGTGACCAAATAACGCTCGATTCCGATCTCGTCGATGCCTGCCTCGATCACGAACGGTAGGAACGCAAACTGTCCCGCGAACGGCGACGGCAGCAGGTAGCACGTTGCCAGGTCTCGGACGGAGTGGAAGATGCTCGACATCTCGCGATGGAAGATCCACTCCGCGGCCATGGTTTCATTGGTCTGCCGTCGCAGTCTCGCTCGCAAGCCGCGGAGCAGCTGTGCTGGATTGATGACGTACATCGCCACCTTTTGCGGTAGGTGTACGTAGTTCTCCTCGAACAACATGATCGCTTGATCGACGAGCAACATCCTCTGTGCGAGAGTCAGCGACCCAGCCGAAGA
Organism: Kribbella sp. C-35; assembly: GCF_046549195.1. Classification (NCBI taxonomy): domain Bacteria; kingdom Bacillati; phylum Actinomycetota; class Actinomycetes; order Propionibacteriales; family Kribbellaceae; genus Kribbella; species Kribbella sp. C-35. Next base: position 111,411 of record NZ_JAJPWG010000005.1, on the reverse strand, counting down.
AAGAAAGTCTTCAAGTGGGACGGCGGCGTGCTCTGCCGCGTCGGCCGCCCGATCCCGGGCTCTCCCAGCGCCGGACCTTCTCGTCTTGGCGCTAGTGGCATCACGAGTTGCACTGCGTGGTCGAGCCATGAAATCCCCCCAAATGCCATCGGATTCGGAACCAGGCCGCAACAGCACCACCGTCGGCCGCGGGTCTGGCGATGTCAACGGTCGAAGGCGTACGGCCCTCAACGAGTGTTGGAGCCGTCTAGGAGGCCGGTGGACAGCTAAATGCGCAGATCGCTGTGACAGATGCCGTGTAGATCGACTCTCCGGAGGCCGCGATCGTGACACCACTCGGGTTCCCGAGAAGGTCGACGACTGCGACGCTATTGGCATCGCCCGGACGCCATATCCGTAGAGTTTGGTCCGCACTGGCCGAGACGATGAGGTGCCGATCGCCGAATCGTCCGAGGGCGACCGCGGTGACATCAGCCGTATGGCCGACGAGCTGTTCGATCGGTTGTCCTGTCCGACTCCAGACTCGCAGAGTCCGATCCTGATGTGCGGAGACGAGGACATCGCGTCCTTCCAGCTCGCCGACCGCAAGGGCGGTGACGATGCCGTTGTGGTCAGCCGGCAGCTCGCCGCGCGAACGTCCGCGTTCGTCCCAGATCCGCATCGTCCCGGTCCGGTTGACGCCGTCGTAGCCGGCCGAGATGATGACATCGCGGCCACCGAGTCGGCCTAGAGCGACGGCGGTCAGTCGAAGGCTGGGATCCGCGGACAGGACCGAACGTCGGGCGACCACAAGTCGCAACTGCTTGCCTGCAGCCCTGGCCTTTTCCTTGCTGTGTTTGCTCCTCTCGAGATCCCAGATTCGCAAGGTGCCCGCAGCATCGACCGAGACGATGACATCGCGCTTTCCGAGCTTCCCGAGCGCGAGTGCCGTGACGCTGCCGAGGTGGCCCGTGAGGGCCATGTCGACGTGTGTTCCGAGCTCCCAAAGGTGCACGGTGCGGTCGTCATTCGCCGCCGCGATGGTGTCGCACTTGGCCAGCCGCCCAACCACAATCGCGTTGACCAGCGCGGTGTGGTCGGCCATCGGGCGACCGAACGGATGACCATCCCTGTCCCAGATCCGCACCGTGCGGTCGTAGCCTGCCGAGACAATCGCGTCCTTGTGGCCTACTCTCCCGACAGCCAAGGCTCGCACCACATCGCTGTGGCCGATCTGTGGGGTGCCGATCGGATGACCGGGTTCGTCCCAGATCCGAACTGTATGATCGTGACCGCCAGACGCGAGAACCTCGCGTCCACCTAGTCGTCCGATCGCCACCGCTGTGACGCTACCTGAATGACCTGTCAGCGGACCTCCGATCGGCTCGCCGCCCGCGTCCCAGAGCCGGAGGCTCTGATCGTGACTGGCTGAAACGACGACGTCGCGGTTGTTCATTTGACCGATCGCCAGCGCCGTCACTACATCTCGGTGTCCAGAGAACGGGCGAACGAGTGTCGTGCCGTCCGCGTCCCAGGCCCGTACCCGATCACGACCCGCGGACACGATGACATCGAGGGCGCCGAGATGTCCGACCGCTACGGCGAGGACCACATCGGTATGACCGACCAGCGGCGGGCGGAGCGGCTGTCCCTTGTGATTCCAGATTCGCACGGTCCGGTCGTAGCCGGCTGAGACGATGACCTCTTCGTCACCAAGCCGCCCCACCGTCACGGCGTGGACGACATCGCTGTGGCCGGTGAGTGGCTTGCCAATCGGCTGCCCTGCATCGTCCCAGATTCGAATCGTGCGGTCGTAGCCGGCCGAGACGATGACATCCCGATCACCCAGCGATCCCACAGCTACCGCGGCTATCGTGCCGGCATGGCCGGTCAACGGCTCGCCGAGCGGCAGCCCTGCATCGTCCCAGATTTGCATCGTGCCACTGGCATCGGCCGACACGATGACGTCGCTCGTGCCGAGGCGTCCGATCGTGACGGCGACCACCTCGCTGGTGTGCCCGGTCAGTGGCTCACCGACCGGTCGGCCGGTCTCATCCCACACCCGCACTGTTCGGTCGTAGCCGGCCGAGACGAGTAGGTGCCGTTTGCCCAGTCGTCCGAGGGCCACGGCCGCGACCGGCCCTGCGTGTTCTGTCAGTTCTTGATGAGGGGGGCCGATGGTATGCGCCCAGCGCGGCATGAAGTCGGCCGAACTGGCACTCGAGAATTCTTGTGGCAGACCCCGAAAGCCCCGATGCGCAGCGGTCAGAGCGAACAGACGGGCGCGGCGATCGGGTGGGAGACTAGCTGCGCGGGAGCCCACTTGCCGGAGCACCGTCCCGATCGGGCTTTCAGCGGCCGTGGTGCCAGGAACGAGGAGCGGCAGAAGCCGGGGCAGGTCGGCATCGACGACGAATGAAGGCTGCTCGATGAGCTCGGCCAGGCGGTCCGCGGCGGCAGCGTGATAGGCGAGGTTGCGGTGCAGGTAGGGATCGCTTCCGGCCCAGTCCGGCCTCAAGGTGTCGTGGGCGATGACAAGCCGGCGGAGTGCGTCGAAAATGAGACCGTCGGCGTCGAGGCCACGGCGATCCTGACGCCAGCGGGTGCGGAGGTGCGCGTCGAGCGCGTCATGGAACAGCCGGTAACACACGATCTGGTTCGGCCCGACTCGCTCAGTGAGATAACTGGCCGCGGACTCGAACATCCACTCGAGATCCGCCGGTTGGTACCTGACCCCGGTCAGCGCCTCGATCGCGCTACACAAGATTTGCCCCTGCGGCATGCCATCGCCTTTGGCGAAGGCCAGCGCGGTGAGCAGGCGCCGAAGTTCGGGCTCACGATCGTGATAGCGGTACTCCAAGTATTCGTCGAAGGCCGTTCCGACCTCGTCGGGAAACCTGCCTTCCCAGCCATCTGCGAAGTCGATGGGCTCGTCTCGCGCCAGAAGCCCCTGGCAGGTCAGCTGGGCGACAAGGAAGTTCCCTGCGGCGCGACGTGCGATCGCGGCGGCGAGTTCGGTCCGGTCCGGACCATTGCGGTTCGGCGAGTCCGGTTCGGCGTGGTACGACTCGGCGAGCAACCGCTCCGCATACGCAGCCAGGTCGGCCTCGTCCAGATAGGGCGGTTCGTCGAGGTTAATCACCTTAGGCCTGCCGAGCCGACGAAGGTTCCCCTCGGGGCCGTGGGAACCGTGGCGAGTGCCAACCAGCACTCGCAATCCGATCTTGTCCGGGTCAGCCGCCACCGACCGCAGCAGGAGCGCGAGCTGCTTCGGCTCGATTGCCTCGTCGAGTGCGTCGACCACCATGGTGAAGGGTTCACGACGGATACGCAGCCGACTGCTCAAGTCCACGTCCGTACTCATATCGACGCCAGCAGCCCGTGCGATCTCGGCGACCACGGCGGCCACGGTCTTGTCGCGGGCGTGAACGGCGACGTCGACGCGGCCCAGATCCGGTACCAGGCCCGCGGCCAACTGACTGGAGGGGACTTGATCCCGCAGCCATCGTTGACTCGTGATCACGAGATGAGCGAGTACAGCGCTCTTGCCTGCGCCGGGGCTGCCGGTGACCACGCGGACTCGGCCGTCAACGGGATCGGCGGAGTTCAACCAGGTCGTGAGCTCGCGTAGCACGCACGTGCGCCCTGTAAAGAGCCACGGATCGGTGGGTACCGATGATCCTTCGATTCCGCGGGCCCTCGGCGACCAATGCGTGTCCAGCGCCTCGTCGAGATCCATCCGCCAGCCGACCAGATCGCCGAGCGGCGGCCACGCGCGACTGAGCTGCTTGACGGGAATCAGATGCGCGACCTTTGCTGCGACGTGCTTGTCCTGCGCAACCGCGATCCCGATAACCGCGCCGACAGTAGTGTCCCAGACAGGGCAGCCCGAATACCCCTGTACCACTGGCAGCCCTGAGCCTGTGTCAGCGTCGAGCTGCATCCATTGCCCCGACGCGCCACTCGTGCCCCGCATCGTGCCATGGCTTTCCCGCACAGTCGGCGTCCCACCACCGAATCCACGGCAGGAGAACCCATGGCCGATCACAGCGTACGGCTTCAGGAGCGGCGCCGGCACCACCTCGTCCCCATCGATCGGTGTCAGCAGCCGCAGGACCGCCACGTCGCCGCTGTCCTCGGAAGCTGGCTGCCAGCCCTCGGCGACCACGACAGCCTGGCAACTCGGCACCGCTGGCAAGAGCGGGAACTCAACACGTATCTCGCCCTCCGGCGGACCACTGCCGGGTGCGGCGCCAAGCACGTCCTCAACGACGTGCGCACAGGTGACCACATGGTTGTGGTCCACCAGCATCCCGCCACCCGCGACCCTGCCTGGGCGTCGCGGAATCCGGGCCAGCCACGGCGGGCTGTCTACGAACTGCGCGTCCACTTCAAGGTCACCTTCAGGTGGGCCTCGCCTTGAGCAGCGGCTAAGACGCCGCCGACCTTTCCGGTCAGAGTCACACCGAAGTCGACGATCGCCTCATCCGGCCGGACCTTTTCATCCAGCGCCACGACCTGATGGACCACGGCGCGTGCCGTCGTCTGGATGACCCCCAATGCGTCGTCGAGTTGGCCGACGGCCCTGCCTACCAGCTCGCCGGGACTAGCGGCGCGAACATAGTCAGCGCCGTCATCGTCGTCGACCTCCACCACCAATGATCCACCGTCGGCGGCATCGAACTCCACCAGTTCCTTCATGACCCGACCCCTGCCTGACCAAATCCCGACAGCCCCTTGATCTCAGCATGAGATCCCCGATCCCCGTCTGGGAAGAGCGCGGTCGTGGAAATCGATTTACGGCAGCGGAGCCTGATCTGCTGGTATGAACGGAACGAGCCGGAAGGTGAAAAGCCGAAGTCCAGTGGGCCCTGTTGCCACTAGGTGGGAGACGTGGCGCGGTGTTGCAAGGAGGGCTCTTGCTCGTTGAGCTGTTTGGCAGCGAGGTGGTTGCTGGGTGGTTCGGGTTTGAGGCAGTGCAGTTCGTGGCCTTCGGGATCCGCGGGGCCGGTAGGCGGCCCGGGGTGTCTGTGGGCGGCGGGCGGGCCTCGAGCGGCTCGATGGAAGTTCTCACACTTACCATCGACGTATGAGGACCGCAACCCGCCATGGCATCGTCGTCCATTCCTGCTGCCGGTAGCCAGTACCTGCTCGATCTGTTTGCCCAGATCCCCGATCTCCCGCAACGAGCGTGGTCGTCGGCACTCGCCGGTCGGCCTGTTGGCGATCGAGCAGTGGGCTGCGGATGCCTGCGCCGACGCCGACGCCCAGGCAACACTAGGCGCCGCTCGGGGAGCGGCGGAGGAGTCAGGTTCCGCAGGGCGTTCACTGCGGTCGACGCGAGTAAACTCGACAACGTCCTCGGTGCTTGGTTGTGGACCCGGTGCGCCTAGGTGATGGGGCCGGTCGGTGGTCGCGATCGACGGCAGACCGTCCGCGGCGCACGGGACAAGGACAGGCACGCGCCGCGCCTGGTCGCAGCGTTGGCGCACGGCATCGGAGCCGTCCTCGCAGGTCGCGGTCGCGGCGAAAGTCGAACGAGGTTCCCGCGGTCCGGATCTCCTGTCGGCGTTCACGAACCTGACTGGCGCGGTCATCACCGTCGATGCGATGCATACCCAGGCCTACACTGCTCATCGGGTCTCCTGTCTGGGGTAGCGGACTCAACCGGGGACCGGCCCGCCGGCTGGTACGCCGATCCTCATGCCCAGTGCACGCCAGGTACCGGCCGCTACCGGCAAGGTCTGCCCCGCCCCCATCGCAGACCAGACCGACGCCACCATTCGTGCGCCGCTGAGAGGGTTCATCCGGATCAGTCATTCGTGAGAAGCAGGTCGTTTACGAGAGGATCCGGCTGGCCACGGCCGTTGGTTGTACTGGCGACGATCACCTGAAACAGCGGCCAGGTGTAGTCCTTTCCGAGTCTCGGGATGTTGGTCATTTCGTTGTGGACATTCTGATGTCGACCTGCATGGTGTCCGCGCCGGGAGTGCCTTTGACGGTGATGGTGACGCCTGACCATTTGCCGCCGGGCAGTTCCAGAGGGGGATTAGTGGTCTTGCCGATCTTGAAGTTCCCGGCGCTGGGGTACAGGTCGTCGGAGTCGCCCCGGTTGCCTCGTCCGAAGATCGTTGCCAGGTCCCGACGGCCGTCAGCTTGGAGTAGCTCGATGGCGAGGGCGTCTTCGTCATCGACGTTCTCGATGTGCTCGTCGACCACATAGACCGCGATACCCTCGTCCGGCAGATAGGCATCTTGAGATTTCCTGCGTCGGTACTCGACGACGATGTACTGCGTCTGCGACATCGTCTTCTTGTTCTGAATGAAGAGCATCGAGCCGCCTTCTGCCGCTGGCTTCAGGTCGATGCCAGAGGTCGTCTTGTTGACCCGCTGCGGGGCTACCCAGCCGTGGAACATGCGTAGCATTCCGTTCGGGAACACGGGGGTGAGTCCACCGTTTCCCCACGAGCCCGCGGCCATCAAGCAGTAGTTGCCCAAACCGTTCGAACGAGTCGCGTCCAGTTCTCCGGTGTCGTAGTAGTCCGCCCACCGCGCTGCGAGATGGCCCCACTCGTGCGCGCAAACGCCCATCGCGCAGTCCTCCGGCACCGTCAGGAAGGTGCGTGCGGTCAGGTTGTCTGCTACTGGCACTCCGCCTGGGATCACCCATTTCAGGCTCCAGAGGTCGTCGCGCGACAGTGTCTGTTCTGCTCCACTGCCGGCGTGTACGACGAACAGAGCGGTGACTACGTGCTCGCCGAGAGCATCGAACGGCGCGAAGTCCACGCCCTCCGCGAGGGCGGCCTCGACTGCGTCGCGGGCCAGTCCCTGGGCATTGCGTGGAAAGTTGTCGTTCATGCCGGAGTTGCCGTCGACGTAATAGGTGAGGGGGTGGGGCATCCGGAACCAGCCGTGGATCTCGCCTTGCACGTCGATGCCGGTGTTTTCACCCGGTCCATATCCGCTGACTCGCTGGTAGAAGTCCCGCATGCTGCCGGTGGGGAAAGTCCCTTCCGTGAACAGCATCGCGTCGTAGTACGCAGGCCCGCGATTGGGGTCGTGCTCGCGATCCGGAAAGTCGGCGAGCAGCACGAGCGTCTTGACCACTCCGCGCAGTTGCCGGTCCGGGCGATCGATGAGCAGCCGGCCGGTAGCGGGTCCTTGGTCCAGTGAGCCGTCGTCCAAACCTTCCAAGCTCTCTCCTCGACGGCCAGACCGCCAGACCGAGTAGTACTGCTCGAAGGTCATATCCGCGGGTAGTCGCCGGGACTGCTTCAGTTCGAGGAAGCGTGCGTAGAGCTGTGCGAGCGCTTGTGGTGACAGCGGCACGGGGCACGCGGCCGCCATACTCTCGTGGCGTGGCAGGGGAGTGAGGAGATAGCGCATCTCGGGATTCCTTCCGGCTTCCGGTTGTGCGGATGACCTGCGGTCGACACTGTGGACGGCTGTGCGTCCTGGCGAAGGCGCTGATCAGATTGATGACTTGGGCGATCACGTGATCCGGGACCCTCTGGGTCTTGCTCTCCAGATGGTCGTCCGCGGCGAGCTGCAGCCGGCCCATCGCCGCGGCAAGTCCGTCGCTTGCTGGCGAGCTAGCGCGACAGCTTGACCTCCAGGGCCTCCGAGACCCCTTGCTTGAGTAGCTGTTTGCGGACGTCGTCGACGGCGGCATCGTGTTGCCCGTCGGCGACCGCGGCGTCGAAGCGACGGTAGAGGCTGGGCTCGGTCGTCAGGTAGAAGGCGAGTTCCTGGCCGACTTGGCCGAGGTCGGCCGGCACCTTGTCGGCGGTTCTGCCCAAGAGCTTCGCCAACCCGTCGTCGAGGGGGTTGGCCGCACCGTCGCCCGCAGCGGCGAGCGACGGTTGGGCACTGCGGACACTGCCCTCGAAGAGGTGGCCGAATGTGGTGAGGCCGCCGCGTGCGAGCGGCACGTGCTGGGTAGCGGTCGGTGCGAGGGTCGGTACGGTTCGACCGTTCGGCAGGTCTGCGTCCAGCAAGGCGTTGGCGTCTACGAGTCCGCCGCCGAACTGCCCGGACGGCCAGCCCGGGACCGGGGTCGCGGTGTCGCGCAGCAGTTGTGAGAACGTCGACGCGATCCGCTCCTTGCCGCCGCACGCGCTGATGATCTTGTTCCGGCCATGTTTGGCGAGCCACAGTGCCGCGATCCCAGCGACGGTGGCCACGGCGTACGACGTACCTGAGCCCTGGCTCACGTTGTTGAGGGAATCGTCGGCGTTCGCGGCGGCGTGCCAGACCCGGTCGCCGGGTGCAGTGATGTCGACCGCGCGTCCTCGGGACGAACCCTTCCACGTGCCGCGCTCGGCATCGCAGGCGGCGACCGCGACGACCTCGTCGTACGCCGCCGGAAACACCACGAAGCGCACGCAGTTGCCGGCGGCGGCGAGCACGATGACGCCTCGGCTGGTCGCGTAGACCACCGCGTCATGCAGGCGATCGCTGGCGAGGCCGCCCATGCTGATGGAGATGACGTGGACGCCTCGGTCCGTGGCCAGCTCGATGGCCCGGGCAAGGTTGAGCGTGTCGAGGACGACGACGCTGTCGGAGACCCGGAACGGGACCAGTCTGGCGTGTGGCGCCGTACCGCTGACCGCATCGCCCGGACTCCCGCTGGCGGCACCTCGGGGGCTGACGATGACACTCGCAGTACCGGTGCCGTGCCCGCCGTTCTGCCAGGGGAAGTTCTTCTTCAGCTCGTCTTGCGGGTCGTCGTCGTTGTCGACGAGGTCGCGGCCGATATTGGTCTGCAGGTTGGCCGCGATCTCTGGGTGGCGTCGGTAGCCGGTGTCCGGGTGGCCGATGACAACTCCTTCGCCCGGCGACGCGCCGGCGAAGTGGTTCTGCCAGGCCAGCGGGACGTTGGCCAGTTCGATGCTCCATTCGTGTGCTTTGGCTTTGGCGAAGTCCTTGCCACTGCCACAGCCGAAGTTCGGTAGACCGAAGGCGGCGGCCGCCTGCTCGTCTCCGTCGAGGCCCCACTCCGGGCGGTCGGTGACCCAGGCCTTGAACAGCGGCTCGGCGCTCGCGATGCCTTTGTGCGCGCGGAGTTGATACGTCCGGTCCCACGCATCCCGTGGGCTCAGTGCACCTTCTTCGGCGATCACTTCGAACTGGTTCTTGCGGTCTCCGTAGTTGGTGGCGTGCCAGCCGTCGCCGAGTACGTCGCTGATCGCGCGATCCACCTTCTGCTGCGCGGCGCGGTTGGTCGTCTTGATGGTGAAGGCCTGGAGGACCGGACCTGGATCTTGCTCGTTCTCGCTCATCTGCGCGTCCGGGTCAGCTCGTGGATTTGGCGATGAGGTGATCGAGTGCCTGCCGGGTCTTGCTGACCCCGCTGTTGTCGATCGGCAACTGCATCTGCTGCACGAACGCAGTCAGTGCGGCCTGAGCGGCGACGGCCTTGTTCGGCTTGGCGACGATCGAGAGCTCGAGGAAGTCGAGCCCGGCGTCGACCTGCCAGCGTTCGGCCCGCGCCCCTGACGGCACGCCGTCGATGGTGAACTCCTCGAACCGGGTCGCCTTGATCGGCGGCAGCATGCTGACGGCCGCGAGGTTGACCCGCCCTGAACTGCAAGTGCTCAGGAAGTCGAGTTGCCGCTTGCTGAACAGCTCGGGGTCCAGCCATCCACCGGCCGGCACGGTGGCGAGTCGATCGTCCGACCACTCCAGTTTCATCGACGCGGCCAGAGTCCGGGTGTCGCCCGCCCAGTCCGCCTCGATCTTCAGTTCCTCGGGGTGGTCCTCGTCGGGGTCGGTGTTCTCGAAGTACAGCGGATCGAGCTGGGACCAGCGGCTGGGCCGGAGCTTGATCGTCGAGTCCCCGGTCGGCGAGCCCTTTCCGCGTACCCGCAGTACGACGCCGATGTCGAGCAACGCCGTCGTCGCGGCGGCATCGGTGACGTCCTCACAGAACACCACCGTCCACGGATCGCCGCCGGTGAGCCCGAGGCGATCGATCGGCTCCTCGACATCTTCGCCGGCCAGCGTGACCTTGATTTCAACCTTGTCTGGACGCATCTGGACCCCCCCGATGAATACGTCGGCCAGACCCGCCCCCAGGTCCACCGGCCGCACCTCATTTCCACACTCCTCCGAGTCCCAACCACCGTCAAGGTTGCAAATGTTTGAACTCTCGGCAGGCCCTCGCGACCTCTTGAGGAAGCAGACATTGCAAAGGTCAGTGTGATTGTCACCCCCTGCGTGTCCGCGGCAGTGGCATTGTCGCCAGAGTAGTCAGAACAATGATCGATCCGAGCTGAGCTTCCGGCGCGAGGATGACCGCAACCGGCAGTTCCTCCGCCTCGGGAATGCCCAGGTATGTCCGGGTCACAAGGAACAGAACGACGAGGCCGAGCACCGATCGCACCACGTACACGAGCTGGTATCCCTGCGGTCTTGAGCCGAAACCAGCAGGCACAAGCAACCACCGTGCCAGCCGGAACGCTGAACTCAAGAACCAGCCGATGCGACTCCCATGGCCACGCTGAACTGATTCGTCCTGCCAGTACACATTCATCGTTCCCCCATCGGCATTGCGCCAACGCCACGCCATCGGCACCGCGCACCATCGCCACGACTCATCCTCTTCGGTCATCGACCGGCCGGCCGGCGTCGTTACACGACGGCTCGTGGACCTCGAGGCGCTTCAGGCGGGCTTGCACGTTGATGTCGGTGCTTTGAGCTTCCCAGATGGTCGGGTGTGGATCATGCTCATATCTGGGGGAATTGAGCGGCGAGGGGGGCTTGCCATGGGGAGATACAGTCGCGCCCGAATTGTGCGCGGCGCAGCCGCGGGGTTTTTGACGGTGGCGTGCTTGGCGTCGTGCGGGGGACAGGATCAGGCGGCTGCTCCGCCGACGGTCACGCAAACCGTGGTGGTCGGGCCGCCGACCTCGGCATCGGCGGCTACGTCTGCGCCTGAGCCGGGCGAGGCGACACCAGCCAACACCCTGGAGAGTCGCGCTGCGGCGTGTCGGGAGCTCAAGTATTACAACCTGAGTCCGGCGACGGAGAAGAACGTCACCATCAGCGCCTACATCGTGTGGCGGTGGTATCTGGCGAACCAGGGCAACGACGATCCGCGGTGGCTGGGTTGCCTCGTTGAGGATCCCACGAGTGCCTTGGGTCAGTACGTGGCCTCGACACACCTGTTGACCGAGCTCGACAAGGCGCCTGCGGACCGGTTGGGGAAAGGTTCGGAGCGCACATTCAGCACCGAGCTGATCGACCGGCAGCAACTCGACGGGAACTGGGTGAATGTCACCGAGTCCGTCACGCTGCATGTCGTGTTCCACCGGCTACCGCCGTACAGCCAGGGGGTGTGGCTGCTCCGTGGCATGCATATCACCGCCCGAAGCACCATCGATGGCGGCGACCTGGGGCCCGGGGGCACCTACGGAACGATGTGATCGGGGATCGCGGCCACCGGTAGGTGAGGGGCAGCGTGTCGGAGATTGTGGTCAAGGGGGAGTCATGCGGAGTAGGGGTGGCAAAGCGGGATCTTTGCGGGTGCATGCGATCGCGGGAACGTACGTCGTACTGCTGGGGCTGGATCTACCGAAGGCGCGGACAAAGGGTCTTCTCGGCTTCGCGGTCGAGCGGTGGGATCCAACGGAGAATGAGCGGTACTGGCTGCGGGGTATGAAGACGTTCAAGGAGACGTCGGCGGGCGTTCCGCCGGGGAGTTCTGTCAGCCTGCGCGAGCATCCGGTGCAGTCGTTCCTCTGGGGTGACTACACCGCAAAGCCGGGGCGTGAGTACGAGTACAGGGTCGTCGCGTTATACGGCGCGCCGAAGAACCTCGAGATCCGCCAGGACGTGACCGTGGCCGTGACCACGGAGTCCGTCGATCAGGGGACCCACGCTGTCTTCTTCAATCGTGGTGTCGCCGGCAGCCAGGCCTATGCACGGAGGTTCGGGCGGGCGCCTCGCGAAGACGATCGCTCGGATCCGGCGTACGACTGGCTGTCGAGAGGACTCGAGGAAGCTCTGCTGTCGTTCATCGAATCAGCGACCGGAGCCGAGTTCTCACTGCGCGGCGCGGTGTACGAGTTCACTTACCCTCGGGTGCTGGATGCGCTCGCAGCGGCGGCTGCCCGCGGTGTCGACCTTCAGATCGTGTATGACCGGCGCGGCAAACCGAGCGACGATCCGGAACGCGAGAAGGTCTGGCAGGAGAGCGAACCGGCAATCAAGGCAGCCGGGCTGGAGCCCTTCATGATTCCGCGACGAACCAACAGCGCCATAGCGCACAACAAGTTCTTCGTCCTGCTGCGCAACGGCGTTCCGGAGCAAGTGTGGACCGGATCGGCGAACATCAGCTGGGGTGGTCTGTTCGGTCAGTCGAACGTCGGTCACCTGGTGCGCGATCCGGACACTGCGACCTTGTATCTCGAGTACTGGGAACGGCTGGCTGCCGACCCGTCGTACGCCGTGATCCGTCCGGCGAACACGACGGCAACTCCGACTCCCACCACCCCGCCGCCGGCCGGGATCGCGCCACTGTTCAGTCCACGGACCAGCCTGGATCTGATGCATTGGTACGCCGCTGAGGCAGCCGCGGCAAAGAAGTCCTTCTTCATGACCGCTGCCTTCGGTGTCGACGACACGATCGCCGACGTGATCAAGCCCCCGTCCGACGTGATGCGCTACCTGATCCTCGAACGACCGCCACGCTCCGATGAGGTGCAGTTCACAACGGACCACAACTTGAAGGTCGCTGTCGGCTCGTTCTTGCGAACGGACAAGTTGGACCGTTGGGTCAAGGAACAGCTCACCGGTCTGAACTCGCGAGTGCGGTACACCCACAACAAGTTCATGCTGATCGACCCGCTCGGCAACGCTCCGCTCGTCATCGCGGGATCCGCCAACTTCAGCGATCCTTCGGTCAACGAGAACGATGAGAACATGCTGGTCATCCAAGGAGACTCCCGGGTGGCGGATATCTACCTCGGCGAGTTCATGCGGATCTTCAATCACTTCTACGTCCGCTATCTCACACAGATCCTTAACGACACGGATGCAGACGGCTCGGGGTACCTGAGCCCGGACGACGGCTGGACCACCAGGTACTTCGACCAGACAACCCCCAGCTATCGACAACGCTTGCTCTTCCGGTGATGGCGGAGGTGGGGCAATGCCTTAGCGAGCTATGGAGTTCTCGTTGGTCGGCTGGTTCGTTTCCCCTCACACCGACAGCAATGGCCTACCTCCGCTTCTTCGGAGGCACGCCCACAGTAAGGAATGGTGGACCAGCGGAGGTTTCACCTACACATGGGTCATCTACACGTCTGACGAGGCCGCCACGCACGAACGAAATGTGCAACCTCGCAAGCTCGCGGCTGATCTCGGTCTGTTCCTACTAGACCTGATGCCGGACAAATGCCGAGTGTCCGGCACCCGCGATTCGCGAGCGAAGTCTGAGGTGAGCAAGCGACTGACAGAGGCGGGCGGCAACGCCGAAGCCGTCGACACCAGGATCGGCGACAGACTCGAGCTTTGGTCCAGAGGCGAGGTTCCCAGCAGCGGAACTCTCATCAGCCCAGGTGTACCGGTCGCCAATGCGTGGCCCGGCGGGGGTGACACCTCACCCACGAATCTCAACTAATATTTCCGCTGATCGCTTGGGAAGCAGAGTCCGGCTTGCCGCTCAGCGGGACGGGCAGGTGACCATCGGATCGGTGTCGCCCAGGATCTGCCGGCGTTCGGTGTCCGAGAAGGTTCGCCCGCCCAGGAGGTGGCAGGTGGTGTCCCGCCATCGGTCGGGGGAGAGGGGCCAGCGACTGACGCCCGTTGAGGTGACGATCAGTGCGGGCCCCCCGTCCCGCGTGTAGGCGAGGGCGGGAATGGACGGCAGGTGTACAGGCTGCCCGGTCTGCTCGCCGCGTGCGAGGTTCCACCGTATGACAACTCCGTCTTCCGCGGATGACGCGAGTTCGCCGGCGTCCGGGTTGAAAGTCAGCGCGACGACCTTCTCGTCGTGACCTATCAGAGCCGGTCGCGCCTGCGGTACGCCGTCGTGGAGATCCCACAGTACGACGCGTCGGTCGTCGCCTCCGGTGGCGAGGAGCTTGCCGTCGGGGCTGATCGCGACGGCGCTGGTGGGTCCGTCGCCATGCGCCGGATAGGTCCGAACGTTCTCCGAATCGCCAACGGCCGTGCCGCTGAGAGCCGTGGTGTCGACGACAGCCAGCCGACCGTTCGCCAGGGCCAGGTAGAGACGTTCTCCACCGGCGGTTCCGGCGACGACGGTCGAGCCGAGTCGCGCGCCGGTCAGCAGCGTGAGTGGTTGCCCGTTCCCGAACACGGTCGTCCGACCGTCCCGCTCGACAACGACAACCTGCGGATCGGTCGTGAGGGAATCTACGAAGGCGATCGCGACCGGTGTGGTCCGGACCGAACCTAGTACCTTCAGCTCAGGACCGAGGAAGATCTGACCCGTGGGTGATGCCAGTGCCCAGGTCTGGTCTCGGGCGACGAGGATCCCGTCGCTCGCGGTGGCTGCGAGTTGCGTGACCTGGTTCTGCCCGTTCAGGGTCCAGGCGCCGTCCGGTCCGGTGACGACCAGCCCGCCGTCGCTCAGCGCTGCGACGTTGTCGATGCGCCGGTCGGCCAGAGCGGGCGGGTCGAACGCGGTTTCGGTGTGGAATGACCAGGATGTGATGCGGCCGGTTTCATCGACGACGTTCGCGGTACCGATACCGGTGCCCAGGGCGAGTGCCGCCGGGTCGGCGGGGTCGCCGAGCGCTGGCAGGCTGGCGAGTTCTGCGCCGGGTCTGTCGTCGCCGGTTGTGAGGACGGCCAGACTTCCGTTCGCGCCGGCCGCGAGCCACCGCAACGAGCTGGAGCGGTCGGCCCGTGGTGACTGGGGCAGGGGTGCGAGAGCGACGCCGGCCTCCTCGTCGCTGAACGCACGGGTCTGCCACTGTGGCGCCTCTTCCGTCAGCCGCGACACTCGCAGAATCCCCAGCGTGTCCAAGGTCGCGACCTCGTCCTGGGCGAGCGCGACGGACGTCACGCGTGACGCATCCTGTGCCACGGAAATCGTCCGTACGCCACGTTGCCCCCCGAGACTGATGATCTGCAGTTGCGCAACGTCGCCATCGTTCAGCAGTACGGCGAGCCGCCCGTTGTCGATCGCCGCATCGGCGACCGTACCGCTGAGGCGCAGTTGCCGCGTCACGACGCAGCCGCCGCTCGTCGTGCCGAGGCGAACGGCTGTCGACGGTGAACCGGCCTGGTCGGCCGACAGCGCGGCCCAGGTCCGGCCATTCGGCGTGAGCCGGACATCACTGGCCCCTCCGGGGATTCGGCACCGCCACGCGTCCGATCCGAAGGATCTGATGCGCACCGCCTCAACATCTGCCACTGCGACCGTCGAGCCATCGGCCGAGATTGTCACGGTGTTCACCGAGGCGTTGTCTTTCAGGACCTGCTGACCGGCAGCGGCATCCCAGTCGATCGAGTTCCCCTCGGTGTCCCTCACGACTGCCCGCGCCCCGGCGGCGCTGAACGCGCCTTCCGCGAGTCGCGCGGGTATCTGCTGGTAGCGCCGCGGACCCGCTCCCCGGGTCAGGGCCACGAACGGCGCGTTCACCGCTCGCGGATCGCCGCCGCGGGCGGCCGCCTCGAGCGCGAGCAGCAGTGAGAGGTCCGGTCGCATGCGTTGCGCTGACTCGGACTCACCGACGAGGCGCAGAGCATCCGTCGTACGCCGAGCCTCGTTCGCCACACCGACCTGTCGGAACAGGAGGACCGCGAAGACTGTCACGACGGCTGCCA
Organism: Kribbella sp. C-35; assembly: GCF_046549195.1. Taxonomy (NCBI): domain Bacteria; kingdom Bacillati; phylum Actinomycetota; class Actinomycetes; order Propionibacteriales; family Kribbellaceae; genus Kribbella; species Kribbella sp. C-35. The sequence continues at coordinate 95,634 of NZ_JAJPWG010000005.1, read as the reverse complement.
CTGCGGCGAGTATCGGGGTGGCGACGGTCAAAGTACGCCTTCTGCGTCGCTGATGGGTCGCCGCGTTGAGGTACTGACCAAGCTCCGGTGATACGTCGTCCGGATGGCGCTTGCGCCACTCGTTGGCCCGCTCCAAACGCGCTCCGGTCAGGCTGACCACACCGCCGCCGGCGCTCGCCCAGTGCTCGGCCTCCCGACGCAGCCGGCTGCGGAGCACCAGGTCGCCGCGTTGCTCGTCGACTGCGTTCGCCAGTGCGGGCCAAGCCGTAAACACGACCTCGTGGACGGCCGTGATGATTTCGACCGGCTCGACGTACCGCTTCTCGTCGGGCGCCGGTGTGCGCAGATCGCGGATCACCAGGCGATGGCGCTCGAACACCTCGAACAGGCGGCGCAGGGTTGGGGAGAGCGAGGCGACTTCCTGCTCCGTGCGGACCACGTTGCCGCGGTCGTCCAGTTCGGCCAGTCGCAAGAAGGCCTGGATGACTTGCTCGTCGGTCATGCCAAGTTCGGACCGCGCCTGTGCCGCCGCGAGCCCGGCGCGGCGCTCGATGACGCGCTCGACCGGACCTACCAACTCGTAGCGCGCTTTGTCGATTGTTGCCGGGTGCACCCTGGAGTGGCCTTCGGCCAGTTCCTCGAGCAGAGCGGCGAGCAGCGGCAGAGCTCTGCCGTCACCGGTGTCGTCGAGAATCGCTTCCACCAGCTGGCGCGGCTCGAACGTGATGCCGGCTTCCTTGGCCGGGCCAAGGATGACGTCGCGCAGACCGTCGCGGTCCAGTGGCCGGACCCAGATGGGCTTGGACGAGCTGATCGCGGAGAAGCGCTGATCCTTGCCCCAGGCATCCATCGAGGCACTGCGCAGTGCCACCAGGAGGGTGAGCCGATCCCGGTCGACGTCCTTGAGCTGATCCAGCAGATCGGTGGTTCGCTGCGGGTCGTCAACCGTCAACAGGTCCTCGGCTTGATCGATGAACGCAACCACCCGGTCGCCGTGCACGGTCAGGCGATCCACCGCGTCCGCGATCCCGCGCGGCGCAGTACTGATTCGGTCAGGGTCCAGCGCCGGATCCCGTGCGGCCAGCGCGAAGGCGAAACGACCCAGCGGATTCTGCCCCGGTTCGATCGGCGGGAGCACGATGATCTTCTTGCGTCGCTCGAGCCGCGCCAGCACGCCGGCGCGCAGCAGCGAGGACTTTCCGCTTCCAGAGGCACCCACCACCAGGATCGGTGCGGGTTTCGGGCCGAACACGCGATGCATGAGGTCGTCGATCTCGTCCTCGCGTCCGAAGAACACCGGCGCGTACTCGGCGGTCAGCCGGAACAGGCCGGGGTAGGGAGACCGGTTGGGATCCCAGGCCCCTCTGTCGGACGGCCCGAAGCCGGCCTTCTCGAGATCGTCCAGCAGGTGCGGCACGATGTCCGACACCGACCGTGCGGCCGGCAGCACCTGCCGCGCGGCCAGCACGGGGTGGACGCCCACTTCGGACCGCGACACCTGTACGACGTGCTTTCGCCGGGCCACCGCGACGGACAGCTCTGTGTGGCACCACGGCGAGGCGAGCGACGCTACCGACGCCAGGAAAACGACGATGTCGGACCGCTCGATGTTGCGGTGCAACTCGTCCGCCCAGAGCGTCCCGGCCGGGATTCCGCCGTCTGGATCAGTGTCCAGGAACACCTGGTATCCGGCGCGCTGCAGAGACTTCTGCAACTGCTTCGCCGGTACCCGGTCGACGTGCGCGTAACTGAGGAATAGCCCCGACATCGCTGACCACTGCTCAAGGAATGACGGTGATCGTGAATGGGACGTCCTTGCTGCTGCCGGCGATGTTCACCGGTCCGGCCCGGGCGAACATGGAGCAGGTGTATCCCGGCGGGTCAGGCTTCGCCAGCGTGACCGTGACGTTGTAGCTCCGGGTGTCGGGGGCCGAGTAGCCGCTAACAGGGGCCTGGCCACCGCTACATCTGTTGGCCTCATTGCCCTGTTCGTTGACGTAGACGGTGTAAGCGGCACCTGAAAGCTCTCGGACGTGCACCGTGACCTGGTTGGTCGTCGACCAGGAGATCTTGGGAACGGGGTCCAGGTGGACGTCGAACGTTGGGTACCACACCTTGATCAACGCCCGCTTCGGTGTCGCAGCCGGACGCCCACCGGAAGCCTGGATGAGACAGGCGGCGTAGAGGGCTGGTGGTGCGGCGTCGCCCGGAACGTTCGGGTTGACCACCCTGAGGCGGCCGTCGGCGATGAAACACTGTCCGTCAGCAAGGCTCCCCGGACCACCGCGAACGACCGAGTACTGGATCGGGCCTTTCGGCGTGATCGTGGCTCCGATCTCCATCGGATGACGTCTGAACTCGATCGTTTTGTCGGCGAACGAGATGACCGGTACGACCGGGCGATCCGTGGTCGTGGTGGTCGTCGTACCGGTCGTGGGTCTCCGGCTCGTCGTGGTCGAGCTACCCGACTTGGTCGAGCCACTGGTCTTCACCGAGCCGGTGGATCCGGTGGGGTCTCCGGTGCTCGGATCACTGCTTGCAGCGGTCGAGGCTCCTGCATCAAGGGAGTAGCTGGTCGCGCCGCTGCCTGTCGCCGAGGTTCTTGAACCGGCCGGTGACGTAGGTGGCTGGGAATTCTGTGGCACGGTCACGCGGGGCGTCGTCGTACCCGCCGTCGACGTCCGCGGCGGGGTAGGTGCCGCGTTGTCCTGGGGCGGCCGTTCGGTCCCGCAGCTAGGCAGCAACAGGACGATCACCAAGGCAAACGCCGTGCGATGCGCTTTCGGCAATCCCCCCATGGCAGGCTCCCCTCCGAATTAGAAACCCATCTCCTGGCGCGGGCGGCAATGGAATGAGCTGCAGTCATCTGCGCATCCGATGAATCGACGGAACAACAACGCACAATTGATGGGGTTTGTCAGGGATTGACGGTGATCGTGAACTTGGCCGACTCGCGGCCCCCGCCGGAGATGTCCTGTGGTCCGGCGAACGCCGTCATGTTGCAGGTGTAGGAGGTGTTGCCTGGGTTCGCCAGGGTCACCGGGATGTCCAGGTGCAGGGCGCCGGGAGCCATCGGGCCGTCCGGCGCGGGCGAACTGCACTCGTCGGAGAGAGACAACGTCAGGTAGTACGCGGCTCCGGAATATTCGTGGACCCGCACGGTGACAGTCTTGTGTTCGGACCAGTCCACCGGGTCGACGGGGTCCACATGGACGTCGAAGATCGGGTACCCGATGTGGATCGAAGCCTGCTGCGGCTTCACGGCGTCAGACTGTGGTGAGGACGCCTTGACCAGACAGGTGGTTGGCAGGGAGGGCGAGATCTTGTCCCGTTCGGCCGGGGTTAGGTTCGGCCTCCAGAGTTTCAGCAGGCCCCCGACGATGTGGCACTGCTCGTCGTTCTCGGTTCCGGCCACGCCGTGGACAATGTCGTACTGGATCGGGCCCTTGGGGGTGATCCGGGCGCCGAGAGTGACACCCCGCCGCCGGAAGGTGATGCTCTTGTTCGGGAAGGTGATAACCGGGACCACCTTCGTGCTGGGTGTCCGGGTGTGACCGCCACCATCGGTTGCCGGAGAGGATCCGGTGCGCGTGGGTCTGGACGTGACCGGGGTCGACGGGAGTTGGATCGTCGAGGTCGGCGGCGTAGTGCTCTGCGGGCCCGTCGTACTCGGAGTTGTCGTCGGTGTCGTCGTACCGGGTATCGCGCTCGACGCCGACGGTGGGCTCGGTGCGGCGTCGTCCTGGGCGCCCCCTTCGGCGCCGCAGGCCGACAGCAGCAATGCGCCCGCGAGCGCCGTCGAAAGCGTTCTATACAATCTTAATTCCCCCACGGCCGGCTCCCCTCCGGATAACAATAAGTATACCAATTCGTACACAGGAACTCCATTGGGTTTTCGCGCCGCAAACATCCGCTTGATTTGAGAATCGGGGTGCGAAATTCCGGCTCGCGTGAGGCACGGTGACGGTCAGGACTGGTTGGCGACCGGGGGCCGGGACCGTTCGATCCCGCTGTGGGACCGAAGAAGGGCTGCGCCCGTCGGCCTACGTCTCGTGAACCGCTGAGAATCGCGGGGCTAGCTGGAGGAGCGGGAGGCTCGCCACATGGTGTGTTCGCGGCTGATGGCTTCTTCGGTGTCGGCGACGAGTTGGGGCCACTCGGTATCGCTCGTGCACCGTTCGAGCGCGGCGCGGGCGATGGACAGCTCCTGACTGGCGTAGGTGTACGCGCGTTGCAGGTTCTCGTGCTGCCGGATGCCGAGCCAGGCCGCGCCGGCGCCGACGAAGGCCGCGATGATGCCACCGGCATCGATCGGGATCAGGTCGCTCGCGCGTCCGAACGCGAAGAACACACCGAGGCCTTCGGCCGCGATCAGGGCCGTACGCCATTGAGTCGATCGCTTGCGGCTGAGCAGGGCCTTAGTGCGGTACCAGTTCAGTTGCACGTCGATACGGTCGCGCAGGTACACACTTCGACGGTCGTGCAGATCAAGTCCCCGGACGTGTTCCATCGCATTACTGATCGGTGGTTTGTTCGACGGATAGATGTCGGTCTTGGGGCCGTCGTCCAGCAGGCGATGGAGGTCGGCAAGGTAGCGGTCCTCGGCAGTGGCATCGGTCTTGAGGTACGGCGCCGCTCCGACTGCGAAGCGCCACGCCATCGTCTTCGCCGATTCCGCGAACGCGCGACCGTCGTACCACCGCCGTTCGGGTTTCCTCGCCCAGAGCCACGCTTCCGCGCAGAGTACACCGAGGAAGAGGCCGGCGACTGCGATGGCGAGACCGCGCGGCCCGGAGAACGCACTGACGACAGCCGCACTAGCCGCCAAGCCGAGCTTGATGCCGCTGGCGACGACGAAGTAGCGCTGTCCTTCCAAGGAGGCCTTGTCCCCGGCGTCGTGAAGTCCCGGCAGGTCGTCGTCGGTGATCGTCCCTGCGGAGCTGCTCTTAGGTACCGTCAAGGGATCCTCCCCGTGATGCCACGACCGACCAACGGGTTGAACGGCGGGTCTTGACCCGACGGCGAGGTCAGCGCAGTTTCATGACACCACCAGACACCAGTTGTCGCCAGATGGCTTCGAAAGGAAACCTGTGACGAAAGTCGGAGTGTCTGGCCATCGGGGACTTCCTGCGACTGCAGTGACGCAGGCGCGGCGGGATCTCCGGCAGTTGCTTGGTAGCTTGCCTGCCCCCGCCCTTGGGCTGAGCAGCTTGGCAATTGGCGCTGATCAACTGTTCGCCGAGCTGACCCTGGAGCTCGGAGGCGTGTTGCATGCGATCATCCCGGCTGCGGACTTCGAGGCGACGTTCGCGCCGCGGGATCAGGAGCGGTACCTGGACCTGCTGTCGCAAGCCGATGAAGTGACAGTGCTCGACTTCCTGCAGTCGACCGACGAGGCGTACAACGCGGCGGGTCGCTTCATCGTCGATCACTGCGACATTCTGTTCGCGGTCTGGGACGGCCGGCCCGCTCGTGGACAGGGAGGCACGGGCGACGCCGTCGCTTATGCGCGCACTGTGGGCCGCGAGGTGCTGATCTCCTGGCCGCCTGGCGTCCAGCGTGATTGATCAAGTTCCGTCAAACGTTTGAAGCTTCCCGCCGGGAATTGCTGCATGCAAAGCATCCGGCATGGCGGGAGCATGTGTGGGCGTGCCAGAGTGGAGCAGGGCGTCTTGGACGCTTTGGGGGCAGGGGGCGCACTATGGATGGGTCACGGCTGTTGCTGCTCGGCCGCTTCTCGTGCGAGCGGCAGGGGAGGCCGGTCGAGACGCCGGTCGGCATGCAGCGGTTGATTGCGTTCCTGGGGCTGCGCGGGCCGTCGCACCGGTGCTTGATTGCGGGTTCCTTGTGGCCTGAGGTGCCTGAACAGCAGGCGTTGGCCAGCTTGCGTACGGCCGTTTGGCGGACGAAACGTTCGGCGCCTGGTCTGCTCGAGGCGGACGGCAACGCGATGCACCTGTCGGCCACCGTCTGGGTGGACAGCGCCGCGCTGGAACGAGTCGTCAGCCTGGTGCTCGACTCGCAACAGGCCGCCGACTCAGATGTCGGGATCCTCTGTCAGCCTGAGCTTCTCTGCGGCTGGTACGACGACTGGGTCGTCGTCGAACGGGAGCGCCTGAATCAGTTGCGGTTGCACGCGCTCGAGGTCGCAGCGCAGCGGTTCATCGAGAAGCAACGACTTGATCTGGCATTACGCCTCGCGTTGGAGGCGGTTCGGACCGAGCCACTGCGTGAGACCGCGAACGCGGTCCTGATGTCTGTCTATCTCGCCGAGGGCAATGCGTCGGACGCAATACGGCAGTACGGGATGTTTCGCACGCTGCTCCGACGCGAGCTGGGCCTGGAACCGTCGCCGCGGTTGGCCAGGCTGCTGCCCGATCGCAGCAGCGTGTTGACGCCGACGTGACGGCCGGGACGGTGAATGGGTGCTGTGGATACAGAGAGGCATCCGGGTGATCTCGTCGTGGTCCGCCTATGGACGGAGGCTGGGGGCAGGGTCCGGATGCGCGTGACCACCTCGACACGCCTGCGCCAGGAGCCGGTGAAGACGCAGACCGTCACCAGCCGCGACGGAGTAGTCGAACTGGTCGAGGCTTGGCTGGACGAGGTGCTCGGGCCGGTGACGCGCGGGTGACGGGGCGTGGGGTTGGCTCGGGATCCAGCATTTAGTGCACCGCGTTCGGGGACTGGGTCCTTCGACACTCCGGTGAAAGGGGAGACGGCATGCTCGACGCCGACGCGACGTCAGCTGTCTCACAGACGCCGACTCCTCTTCCCGGCTTCCTGGCCTTCCGTCGCCTCGACCTCCTGCTCTCCTGTGCTGTGACCGCGGCGCGTCAACGGTACGGACCGGGTGCCGCCGCCGACGACTATCGTGGCCTGTATCTCACGGCTGAGCAGGTGGAGCTGTCCCTGGCCCGTCCACCGGGGGAGCCGATCGCCGGGATGGCCGACCTCGGCGCCGACCTGCCGTCCTGGCGCGAGGTGGCCACTGACAGCCCTCGTTGGAGCTGGCTTCGGGACACCTATGGACTGACTGACCTCGAGCTCGACGTCGTGTTGATCGCCCTGGGGCCGGACGTCGATCTGCGGTACGAGCGTTTGTACGGCTACCTCCAGGACGACGTGTCGGCGCGCCGTCCGACCGTCAATCTCGCGCTCGATCTGCTGACGGTGTCGCCGCAGCAGCGGATCGCCGCACTCGGACGGTTCGGTCCCGAGGCACCGCTGATCGCCAACGGGCTGCTCGGGATCAGAACCGACGAGCGGTCTGCGGACGGCCCGCTGATCGCGCACCGGATCGCCGTGGACCCGCAGATCGTGTCGGCCTTGATCGGACAGGACGGCCTCGACCCGCGACTGGCGTCGTTCTGCCGCACGGTGCCGGCGATGCCTGATCTGGACCCGTCGGATGCCGAAGAGCTGGTCACACCCCTCGCCGCTCTGGTGGCTGGGGCGCTGAACCGTCGCCCACTGCGGCTGTCCTTCAGCGGGCCGCCGGGCAGCGGCCGCCAGCGGACAGCGAAACTTGTCGCGGCGCGCCTCGGGATTCCGCTGCTCGTGGTCGACCTACTGGGGCTGGTCGGCGAATCCGCCGAGGTGCCTGAGCGGCTTCGGCTGGTGTTCCGCGAGGCCGCGATGCGCGGCTCGCTAGCGTATCTCGAGAACGTCGACATGCCCCAGGCAGGGACTGCACAGCTGGCTGCCGCCCTCGCGGACTTCCAGGGGGCGGTCGTGTTGGCGACGAGGGACCACTGGGTACCGACAGCGGCGGACGCTCCGCTCGGGGTGCTCGACGTGCCGTTCCGGCTGCCCGGGGCAGCTCGCCGCCGGCGCCTCTGGGATGACGCCTTGCGTGCTGCCGGAGTACGTGCAGATGACCGCGACGTGGCCGCGGTCGCACAGCGCTTCCGTCTGTCGGCCGGGCAGATTGAGGACGCCGCCCTTTCCGCCGCGACCGGCGCTGTCCTGCGAGCGTGCGGCGACGAACCTCGCGCTGCCGGCGACGAGCCCTGGCTTCGCGCGCCGGATCTGTACGCCGCCGGACGGCGAGCAGGCGGTCGGGCCCTGGAAGCGCTCGCCAGGCGGATCGTGCCAACCCGTGCCTGGTCCGACCTCGTCCTGCCTGACCACGCCCTCGGGCAGTTGCGCGAGTTGGCTGCCAGGGTCGAGTACCGCGACGAGGTCATGGAGACATGGGGCTTCAACGCGAAGTTGTCCACCGGTAAGGGCAACGCCGCCTTGTTCGCCGGACCTCCTGGGACCGGCAAGACCCTGGCCGCCGAGGTGATCGCCGCCGAGCTCGGCCTCGACCTCTTCACGATCGATCTGTCCAGCGTGGTGAGCAAGTACATCGGGGAGACGGAGAAGAATCTCGAGCGGGTGTTCATCGCCGCTGCCGACACCGACGCCATCCTGTTCTTCGACGAGGCGGACGCGCTGTTCGGCAAGCGCTCGGAGATACGAGACTCGCACGACCGCTACGCCAACCTGGAGATCGCCTTTCTGCTGCAGCGGATGGAGCGCTACGACGGGCTCGCCGTACTCGCGACGAACGTGCGGCACCACTTGGACGATGCCTTCGTCCGGCGGTTGCAGGTGGTCGTGGAGTTCCCGTTCCCAGACGTCCCCGAGCGCCGTCGCATCTGGCAGGCATGCCTGCCACCGGAGGCACCGCTGGCGGCGGACGTGGACGTCGATCTGCTGGCGCGGCACAGGCTGTGCGGCGGCAACATCAAGAACATCGTGCTCGCCGCCGCGTTCCTCGCGGCCGCTGAGGGTACGCCGATCGGCATGGACCAACTGTTCGCGGCAACCCGGCGCGAGCACGAGAAGATGGGCAAGGTAGCAACCGATCCCTCCCCCTGACCGAGACACATCGACGCGCACACGATCGGTCGAGGATGCACGAGCTGAGGGAGGGGGAGATGTTCGACGATCTCGACGCCAGCCTGGCCGCGACGCTGGACGACCCGGCGGCACCGGCGCCGGTACGCAGCGCGGACGTGAGCTTCGCGGTACCGGACAAGAGCTTCGCTCCGTCCCAGGCGACGCTCAATCTCTTCCTGCATGAGGTGGAGGAGAACCGCGCGCTGCGTGACGACACACCAGTGACGGAACGCGTTGCCCAGGGGTATCTGACTCGAAGGCCTGCTGTCCGGGTCGATTGCACCTACCTCATCACAGCCTGGTCCACGAAGACCGGTGGTCTGCAGTCCGCCGAGGAGCACCAGATTCTCGGCCTGACACTGCAGTGGCTCTGCAGGTTCCCGGTGCTGGACGCGGGACATCTGCAAGGGCTTCTGCAGTCCCCGCCTCAGCCGTACCCCGTGACGATCAATGTTGCCCAGCGGCGTGAGGGACAGTCCATCGGTGAGTTCTGGACGGCTCTGGGAATCGCCCCGCGGCCTGCGTTATCCCTGACCGTGACGCTGGCAACGGTCCCGTTCCCCGAGAGTCGCACCGACCCGCAGGTCACTGCCGTGCAGCTGCGCGGCGGACTGGTCGGCGACCCTGTGCTGCGCGGGCGAGTGCTGACCAGTGCGCTCGACGCAGTTCCGGCCGCCACCGTCCAGTTGATGGAGGCCGGCCTCAGCACCGGTGTCGATGCGCTGGGTGGCTTCAGTTTCACCGACGTCCCTTTCGGCGCCTACACCCTCACAGTTCAAACGACCGGGAACGCCGACACCACACGGCACGTCGACTACGCGGCCGACGCGCAGGTACACGACGTCATCCTGACCGGGCCCTGACCCGGCATCGCCGAGGAGAGAAAGCATGGTCGACTACGAGACCAAGGCGCCAGGCGTCTACATCGAGGAGCAAACGGCTGCCGGGCCGATCACGGGTGTCGGGACAAGTACCGCCGCACTCATCGGCACAGTGGTCGGCAGCGTGCCGACCGCGAACCTCGGTATACCCGTGCCGATCACCAGCTGGACCGAGTACGTCGACCAGTTCGGTGGATTCAAGACCGGGCAGCCGCTGCCATACGCCGTCCGCGGGTTCTTCGACAACGGCGGTACGACGGCCTACATCGTCCCGGTAAAGGACATCAAGGACTCCGGCGGGATGACGGCGGCGCTCGACAGCCTGACCAGGGTGCGGGATGCGAGCCTTGTGTGCGCACCGGGCGCAGTCGACTCCGGCATCCAGGGCTCGATCCTTACGCACTGCGAGGCGATGGCCAACCGATTCGCGATCCTCGACGGCGCCAACGACACTGCCCCACTCAAGCCTGACGGGCCGTTGCAAACCCAGCGCGGTGCGTTGCTCTCCAAGGGTGGCTGGGGCGGTCTGTACTGGCCGTGGATCGTCGTCGACGATCCGGCGCCGACGCCGTCGGCGACAGCTCTCGTGCCGCCGTCGGGCCACGTGGCGGGGATCATGGCTCGCTGCGACGCCACCGTCGGTGTGCACAAGGCGCCGGCGAACCAGGTGGTCCGAGGCGCCCGGGACGTCTCGTACCTGTTGAACGACACCGAACAGGGGTCGCTGAACCACGCGAACATCAACGCCGTCAGGGTGTTCCCCGGCCGGCCTCCATTGCTGTGGGGCGCGCGCACCCTCACTGACGGGACGGCCTGGCGGTACGTGAACGTGCGGCGGCTGGTTGCCTTCCTGGAGGCGTCTCTGCTGGACGGATTGCGTTGGGCAGTGTTCGAACCCAACACCACCGGTCTGTGGAAGAGCCTCGATCTGACCGTGACGGAGTTCCTGACCCGGGTGTGGCAGTCCGGCGCGCTGTTCGGCCGGACGGCGAAGGAAGCCTTCTACGTGCGGATCGACGAGGAGCTCAACCCCGCGGCGGTGCGGGCCGCCGGACAGGTGGTCATCGAGATCGGGGTGGCGCCGACCCGGCCGGCGGAGTTCGTCGTCGTCCGGATCGGGCTGTGGGACGACGGCTCCCGGACCACCGAAAGCTAGCTGCGAGCAGACGTACGCCCCGGCCTGCACGGTCCGGGACCGGAGGAGATGGCGATGGCACAGACAGGACAACTCGTAGACCCGTACCGGAACTTCAACTTCCTGGTGCAGATCGACGGGATCACGCAGGCCGGCTTCAGCGAGTGCAGCGGTCTGTCGTCGACGACGGAGGTCGTCGAGTACCGCGAGGGCGGCGACAACACGACGGTGCACAAGTTGCCCGGCAAGACGGCGTACGGCGACATCACGCTCAAGTGGGGGATCACCGACAACCTCGACCTGTGGAACTGGCGGCAGCAGATTATCGACGGCCAGGTGGTGCGCAAGCACGGCACGCTGGTCCTCTTCGACTTCGACGCGAGCACCGAGCGGGCCCGGTGGAACTTCATCCGCGCCTGGCCGACGAAGTGCGAGCTGCCGTCGTTCTCGGCCAAGGGCAACGAGGTAGCGATCGAGACGCTGACGCTCGCGCACGAAGGGCTGACGCGAGCGTGACACCCCTCGTCACCGAGGTCGAGTTCGAGCTGCCGAAAGGGTATGTCGACGCGACCGGCACCGTGCACCGGACCGGTGTGATGCGCCTGGCGACGGCCGCGGACGAGATCTACCCGCTCAAGGATCCCAGGGTTCGCAACTGGCCGGCGTACCTCGTCGTCCTCGTGCTCTCGCGGGTGGTGACCAAGCTGGGCAGTCTGCCGGAGGTTCATGCCGGCGTGGTCGAAGGGCTCTTCTCCGAGGATCTGGCGTTTCTGCAGGACCTCTACAACCGGTTGAACGGGCTTACTGCGACGCAGATGGCAGTGACCTGCCCGCAATGCGGCGCCGAGCACGTCGTCGAGGTGGTGCCGTTGGGGGGATGACCGGCTACCCCGTGGACCGGGTTCACCACGAGGTCGCCTTCCTCGGACGCCAAGTCCACTGGACCCTCGAGGAGCTGCTCGGCCTCGACCACGCGCAGCGGCTGCGCTGGGTTGGTGAGGTCAGCGCGCAGCTGGCGGATGAGGGCTGAGCCGGATCGGGAAGCGACGCCGGCGCCGACATTGAGAGGAGGACCGCAATGGACGATGCATCGCCTGAGGACGACCGACGAGCGTCTGGTCCATCGCCGTGGCCCACGCTCGGCCGGCAATTGGATGCCGAGGCTCGTGCGTGGATCGCCGGCTACGTGCCCGGTCTGGCCTGGGCAAGGTCGTTCGCTGTCCTCGTGCGGCGGGTCGAAAAGCTCGCCGAGATGTCGGGCGAGCGCTTCGAGCGCGTCGAACAACACCCGCACACGGACATCGCCGCGCGCGACCTGCGGTCTTCGGGCGGCGCGATGCAGCAGCCTGCGGGTCTGGTGGCCCGTCCACTTGAGCGCTTTGAGGAGTACGGCGAGGGGCGGCACCAGGAGAGCGAAGTACGCGAAGTTCCGTCCTCGGTGCGGTCTCGATTGCGCGGACTCGCAGGACCTGCCGCTGAAGCCATGCAGGTACACGTCGGCCGCGACGCCGACTCGATCGCGCGTGCAGCGGACGCGGACGCCGTGACGGTTGGCCGCGACGTCCATGTCCGCCAAGACCGGTATGCGCCGCAACGGGAGGACGGAGTCGCGCTGCTCGCGCACGAGGCCACCCACGTAGCTGCCCTGCTCGACCCCGGCAAGGGTTGGAGGCGTGCCGTCGGCACGGGTGCCGAAGAGCGACTGGCTCGGGACCATGAACGCCACGTCCTACGCGGTTCGGCGGACCAGCCGACGCGGCCGAGGACGGGGCGGGCGCCTAGCGATGACGGCAGGCACACGGACTCAGGCACACGGCTGGCAGGCGCCACCACCGGTATTGCGCCGCTGAGCCTCGCGGCGGGGCCGGGTGTGCCGAGGCAAGCAGCCGCGATGCCGTCGGCCGTCATGCCGGCGGCGGTGCACGCCACGGCACCGCATGCCGCCCGTGCGGCGACCGACCGGGACCTGGACGGTCCGCCGGCCGTGGATCTCGAGTCGTTGCGCCGGGGTGTGGTGGCGGACGTGATGCGCCAGATCATGAGCGAGTACGAGCGAGGTGGCTGACATGAGCGAGCCGAGCGTCTTCACCGGCCAGTTGGCCGCAGTCGCCTCGCCGACCCGCGCCCTCGCCAAGGCGACGATCATCAACACCTTCACGCACGAGACCCACTCGGTGATGTACAACCCCGAGGAGGTGAAGCTCGAGCAGGGCAACACCTTCGCAGAGGTGGGCATCCCGGGCCTGAGCACCCCACCGGTGCAGTACGTCCGCGGCAAGGCCAGAACCCTGTCGATGGAGCTGTTCTTCGACACGTATGAGACGGGCGAGGACGTCCGTACCTTCACAGCCCCGGTCGTCCAGCTGCTCGACAAGGATCCGAACGAGCAGGCGCCACCGATTCTGCTGTTCTCGTTGGGACGGTTGCAGTTCCAATGCGTCCTGGTTGACGCCGGCCAGCGCTACACGATGTTCCTGCCCGACGGTACTCCGGTGCGCAGCAGCCTGTCCGTCCGCTTCCAGGAGTACGTGCGCCTCGAGGTCGACGTCCATCAGGGCGTGTTCTTCGGCTCGCCGACTGTGTCAGCGGCCGCGAACGCCGTGGGCGCGATGATCGGCGTCACCACCGCGCTGCACGTGACGAGCACCAGCGACACCCTCGCCGGTCTGGCCGCGGCCTACCTCGGAGATCCAGCCCTGTGGCGCGAGATCGCCCGCGCCAACAAGATCGACGACCCCCTCGGCGTACCGCCGGGAACGACGCTCATGATCCCGCCGCGCGGACGCGCGGCCGGTACCGGCGCCGGGGGGCGGGTGCCATGACGCAGCCGTTCTACGCGCCACGCTTCGAGATCGTGCTGTCCGGCGTCACCCTGGGCGCGGACCTCACCGAGCAGATCGTCAGCCTGACCGTCGAAACCGACCTGGACATGGCAGGCACCTTCTCGCTCGTACTGCGGAACCCGGACAACACGCTGCTCGACTCCGCCCTCCTGGACATCGGCAAGACGGTCGAGATCCACCTCGGGTACGGCAACGACCTCCGACCTGCGTTCCTCGGCGAGGTGGCCTCCGTCGCGCCGAGCTTCCCGCAGGATGGCCCGCCTACGATCCAGGTGACTGGTTACGACAAGTCGTACAAGCTCCGGCGCAACCAGCCGAAACCGACGACGTACGGCCTCACCAGTCCCAGCGTGATCGCGGCCCGGATCGCCGTCGAGAACGGCCTCATCCCGTTGGTGGACCCCACGCCGCCGCTGCTCGAATCCCTGTCCCAGACCGACAGTGATTTCACCCTGCTGAAGTCGCTGGCCAAGCGGCACTACTTCGACGTCTACGTGGAATGGGACAGACTGCACTTCCAGTTCCCCCGGCCCCAGCTGGCCGCCGAGGTTCTCCAGTGGGGCAAGAACCTGTCGGGCTTCACCGCCCGCATTTCGGGCGCCGGCGTGGCCGGCCTCCAGGTGGTCCGCGGATACAACCAGGAACTCGCGCAGAGCATCTACGCCGCTGCGATCGCGGCGGACCTCGACACCGACAACCTGCTCGAACGCCTGGGCAGCTCGGCCGTGGACCTGCTCAGCTCCCTGGTTCGTGAGGGGATCCGGGACCACACCATCGCGAGCTCGTTCAGCGCGGTGGAGATCGCGCGCTCGGTGCTCGCCGACCTGCTGGAGGGGATGTACGAGGGAGACGGGTCGTGCGTCGGTCTGCCGGACCTGACGGCCGGCAAGTACGTAGAGATCCAGGGAGTCGGCAAGCGGTTCTCCGGCACATACCGGGCCCGCAAGGTCACCCACACGATCGACTCGGGAGGATTTCGCACCAGCTTCTCGATCTCCCAGCGCGGACAGTCGAGTCTGCTCGGCCTGCTGCGGAAGAAGGCCGTCGACGTGCGTGGGCCTGAGCACGCGGAGAAGTTCTACGGCGTCATGGTTGCCGAGGTCATCGACAACATGGAGCTGACGGCCGCCCCGCCCGTGACACCTCTGGGCAGGGTGAGGCTGCGGCTGACCGAGTTGTCGGACGAGACGGAGACCGGATGGGCGCCTTGCGTCCAGCCCGGCGCCGGCTCCGGCAGTGGGCACTACTGGCTGCCCGCCTCCGGTGATCAGGTGCTCGTCGCCTTCAAAGGCGGCGACCTCTCGCAGCCCTACGTCCTCGGCGGCCTGTGGAACGCGAAGCAGTTGCCGCCGGAGAAGAATCCCAGCAAGCGCGTCATCAGGACTCCTGCCGGACACATCGTCACCTTCGACGATTCGGACGACTCGCGGTCGGTGACGATCCAGGACACCAAGGGCAGCAAGGTGGTGCTGGACTCGCGGGACGGCGCTGTCACGATCGCGTCGGCCGGCAGCCTCACGATCAGTGCCAAAGGCAACATCTCGATCTCCGGCGACGGCAACCTGACCTTGTCGGCCAAGCAGGAGCTTCATCTCGAAGCCGCCGACGGCACAACCAAGATCGCGATGACGGCGGCCTCGGTGGATGTCACGTGAGCGGGCGGACGAGGGGGCGGCGATGAATGAGGCGGTGTACGGGCGCGGGCTCAGCCATCCGTTCCGGCTGGGTGTGGCCGGACTCGGCGAGTCCGCCGGATCACCCAAGGTCGAGGAGTCGATCCGAATCATCCTCGGCACGCAGTACGGGGAACGGGTCATGCGGCCCACGTTCGGCTGCAACCTGAGCACGCTCGCCTTCGCACCGAACAACGCTGCCACCGCCGGTCTCGCGCGCTACTACGTCGCGGAGGGGCTGGCCCGGTGGGAGCCGCGGATCGAGGTGCTCGACATCGTCGTCGAGAACGCCAACCGCGCGGCCCAGCTGCTCATCACGGTCACCTACCGGCTGCGCGCCACCCAGGACGTGCACAACCTCGTCTACCCCTTCTACCTGGAGCCGACATCATGACGTTCGATGCGCAGCGTGGACGTATCGAGCCGCCGGACCTCGACGACCGGACCTGGCAGGACCTGGTCAACGAGATGCGGGCGCTGATCCCGAAGTACGCGCCGACCTGGACCGACCACAACCCGAGCGACCTCGGCATCACGCTCATCGAGCTCTTCGCTTGGCTGACCGAAAGCGTTCTGTACCGGCTGAACCAGGTGCCAGAGAAGAACTACGTTGCCTTCCTCAACCTTCTGGGGATCACCCGCGACCCGCCGACACCGGCCCACACGTATCTCACGTTCAGCAGCGATGCCGTACCGGTGGACATCGCGGCCGGAGCTCAGGCCGAGACCGCGGCGACCGAGGGCCGACCCGGCATCGTCTTCGAGACCGACGAGCCGGTGCGGGTCCTGCCCGTGCATCTCGACACCGCGCTGCAGATCGGTCCCTTCGACAACGGTGCCGCGACAGCGACGTACGGCGATGTGACGACGGCGCTGGCCGGGTCGCCGGCGGCCAAGATGCTCGTTACTCTCCCGGCGGGCAAGACCGTACAGCTGTGCTTCGGCCTGGACGCGAAGCCGGCAGAGGCTGCCAGGCTGGGCATCCGGCTGTACCGACCGCTGCCGCCGGGGGTCGCCGTCACCTGGGCGTACTCGACGGCGGCCGTGGAGCCGATCGCGTGGACACAGGCTGCGGCCAGCGAACTCACGGATGGGACCCTGTTCCTGCCACCCGGCGGCGGTCCGGCGCTGGCACTGGGTCAGGACGGGGCTGTGGTCCTGACACCGCCCGCGGCCTGGTCCGCGCAGCGCGCCGCACCAACGTCCGACGGCCCGCCGACGCCGACCTGGAGTGCGGTCAGCGCCGCGAGTCCTGCGGACGCCAACAACAGCCCGCGTTTCTGGCTGGGACTGCGGCTCGTGAACAGCGGCACAACCCAATCCGCCGTCGGCATCGACCGGGTGCTGTTCAACGCCGCCCATGCGTCCACCGCATTGACCCTGCGGGTGCCGGAGGACCTGGGGGTGAGTGACGGTACGCCGTTCCAGACCTTCCAGCTGCGTTACCGGCCGCTCTACCGGGCGCCGGACCCGCGTGCGCCGTACGGGCACCTCGTCGTGGAGGTCGGCACGGGTACGCCGCCGGTGTGGCAGGCCTGGAGTGCCGTCGAGGACCTCAAGGCCGGACCGGGTGACGTGTACCGGGTCGATCCCGTTGTGGGCGAGATCTCGTTCGGCAACTACGACCCGCAGGCAAGGGAGGGGAGCGGTGCCATCCCTGCTGCGGGCTGCCGGATCCGGGCCGCCTACCGCTACGTTGCTTCCGGCGGAGCCGGGAACGTAGCGGCCCGCCAAGTGGTACAGCCGGGGACGACGCTGGTCGGCGAGAAGCTCTCCGCGGTGAAGTCGGTGACAAACCTGGGTCCGGCCGCCGATGGCTCGGACGAGGAGGCCGTCGCCGACACACTGCGCCGGGCGCCACGCGAGCTGAAGACGCGGGATCGAGCTGTGACGGCGGAGGACTACGAGATCCTTGCCGGCGAGCCCAACAAGAGCGTCGTCATCGCGGCCTGCCTGCTGCCACGGATGCAGCTGCTAGACCAGTTGCCGGCCTGGAAAGCCGGTGATCCATGGACGTTCGCCGGCGTGGTGCGCGCGCCGGGAAACGTCACTGTCGTCGTCGTGCCCGACCAGGGCGACTCGGTCCCGCGGCCGACTCCGACTCCGGAGCTCGTCGACGAGGTGCGCGGCTACCTCGACCAGCGCCGCGACATCGGCGTACAGCTGCAGGTCACCGGACCTCGGTACCTGCCGATCATCGTGCAGGCCCAGGTGGTGATCTGGAAGGAGGCAGCGGCCGCGGGGGCGAAGACGGAAGACGTCAAGGCCGACACCCTCGCCCGGATCGCCACCTTCCTGCATCCGGCGCGCGGCGGCCCGGACGGCATCGGATGGCAGGTCGGCCAGAACGTGTACACCTCCGACCTGTTCCAGGCGATCATACCGGCCCGGGACCTCGGCTACATCTCGACGCTGCAGGTGAAGCCGGATATTCCGGCGTACCACTATCCGCCGCTGAACCCGACCGGGACCGATGGCAACTACAACCAGACGTTGGAGCGACCGTTCGCGCTGTCCGGGTTCGGGGCCTCGGTCCGCCTCGCCGACTACGAGCTGGTCTGCGCAGCTACAGGCAAGCACGACGTCCAGCTCCAGGTTTCGGACAGCTGAGCGCGGCGGGAGGACGCGACATGGAACAGAGCTCCTATCTTCGTTACCTGCCGCCGGCGCTGTGGCGGGACACCGGCCCGCCCGACGGCATCAGGCTGGGCGAGTGGCTGCGCATCGTCGAGAAGGTGCTCACCGGGATAAACGACGACGTCCGGCTCGATCACGGGGACCATGCTCACGACGCCGTGGCCGACGTGGTCGCCGGCACCGACCGCCTGTTCGATGCCTGGAAGACGCCGGAGAAGTTCTTGCCGTACCTTGCCTCGTGGGTTGGCTTAGACCTGCCGACCCTGCGCGGCGAGCCGCTGTGGGACGAGTACCAGCGCAGACGGGTCACGGCCTCGATTGCCGCCGTCTATCGCCGCCGGGGGCTGAAGGGCGGATTGCTGGACCATCTGGCTCTCCACACGCTGGGACCGGCCAGGCCCCGAGTGGCCATCGATGACGGGAGCCGGGTGCTCGTCACCAGGCCACGACCGGACCTGCTCGCGCCGGTCAATGTGATGGTTAGCCAGGGGCCCGTACTGCGTGGTTCGACCGTCGTGACCGAAGGACTGATACGTCCGTGGTGCATCGCCCGTGGTGGCGGGGGAGACCTGTTCGTGGGCGACGTCGGCCTGCCGACGGCAGTTCCGTTGCCACTGCGGCCACGGGTGTGGCGGCTCACTTCGTCCGGTGACTACACGTACACCGGCGCCCCGCCGAAGCCGCGGCCCGTCGCCCCCGACACCCAGTTCCGGCAGGTGGTCGGCGTCGCGGTGAGACCGCCACGCGGCGCGCAGCCGGAGACGCTCTACATCCTCGACGTGCGTGGAACGCTCACCGCCGTTGCCGCGCCGTACGACGCTCCCACCGCGACACAGGTCACCACGCTGGCCGTCGGCGCCAACCTGTTCGCACCGGTGGCACTGGCGGTCGACGTCAACGGCGACCTGCTCGTGCTCGACCGTGGAGACGGCCCTGGCACACCCAACCCACCGAAGATCGTCACCATCACGCCGACCCCGCTGTCGGTCACGCGACACGCGCTGACGACCGTGCTGGAACCGCTGTCTCTGCTGGTCCGTCCCGACGCGACATTGGTGATCGGGGACGGGCGCGAGCAGGAGGGTCTCGGCCCCGGACTGCTCAACGGCAATCTCGTCGTGGTCGACCGGACGAACGCCGCGGCGTGGGCGGAGTCCCTACTGCTGCCGACGGCCAATCCTCTGGTCGCGCCCACCGCGGTGACCCATACCCGGGGCGGCGCTCTGCATGTCCTGGATGTCGGGATCAAGCCGTTCCGGCAGCTCGACCAGGACGCGTTCGTCCGGGCGGTGTGCGACAGCGCGGCTGTCTACCAGGTCGATCCAGAGGCCGCGACGCCGCAAGCGGTGCGGGTCAGCGTGGCAGGGCACATGGTCTTCCCGACCGGGATGGTTGCCGCTGACGACCGGCTCGTCATCTGCGATCCCGGCCAGCCGGAGGCGCCCGGCGTCACCCCGATCTGGCCGCGGCTGCGCCCGTACCGGTTCGACGTCGTCGTCCACTTCCTCGAGAGCGGGCTGCCGATCGACCAAGAGGAGCGGGCTGCGACCGAGAGCCAGGTCCTGGCGATCGTCAGCAGTGTCGTGGAGGACAACCGCCCCGCTCACACCGAATGGGGCCGGATCACCGCGAACTGACGACGTCGGCCCAGCAGGCACAGCATTTTAGGACGGAAGGGAACCAGCATGAGACTGCGTCGAACGTACTACGGGGTGCTCGACACGGGACCCGTCCGCGGCGGCAGTACACAACGCGGTGAGAGTCTGACCGACGTCGACGGATACCTGCTGCCGATGGAGCGGACCACGCTCGGTGCGCTGCTCGAGCCAGGCGTCGCGGACGGCCTGCAAGTGAGTGCGGTGCAGGGGCAGCCGGGGCTGACGATCGCGCCGGGAGTGGCCGTCGACGGTCTCGGCCGGGTCGCCGCCCTCGTCGTGGACGGCACGGCCGTCATCGACCAGACTCTGCCGGCCGATCAACAGACGAATGTGCCGATGGTCGATGTCACCGTGGACGGGGTCGCCCTTCCGACGGACGGTAGCAGCGGCGACTTCGTGCTCTCGATCGTTCCTCGGGAAGTCTGGGTCACCGCGAATCTGGGGCAAGTGCCTGAGATCGACCACGCACCTTGGCTGCACCTGGAGCCGGCGGCGGCGTGGACCGAGAACGAGCACAGTGTTGCACTCGCGACGGTCATGCTGGACGCGAACGGCGCGGTCACCGCGCTGGTTGCTGATCGCCGTCGCCTAGCGCTCGCGGTCACCGACACCGTGACCCGCCACCCAACTGCTGCGAGCGGAATCTCCGCGCTCACTGTTGGCCAGGCCATTGGTAGCCGGCCGAGGTCGCTTCCCGACGGCAGCCTCGAGCTGGAACGCACCGCCCCGGACGGCACAGTCAGCGCCGGCCTCACCGTGGACGGACCAACCGGACAGGTGCGGGTGGCGGACGGCCTGACCGTGGCCGGTGATCTCGATGTAGCAGGGACGGTCGTCGTGGCGGGGACCTTCGAGACGACGGGTGGTCTCGACGTCGCCGGCAAACTCGTCGTCGAGCCATCCGGGGACGTGGCGATCGGGTTGGGTTCCGCCGTACCGTCACGGGTCCTGCACGTCGAGGGATCAGAGGTGCATAGCGGCGGGACAGGCGGAGGGTTCTCGTTCGCGGACCGCCAGGCCGGCGCCTTCGTCGAAAGCCCGGCCGCGGGACAGCGCTGGGTCTGGTACGCCGCGGGTGGCACCGCCAGATTGTGGTCGGGGACCGACCAGCTCACCGTCGGAGCGCCTGCTGAAGGTGGCGGGCTCGACGTCGCGCGCCGGATGCGGGTACGTCAGGGGGGTGACGCGTCAGCGGGGATCTGGCTTCACCAGAACGGATCCGGGGACGCCGCGTTCCTTGGGATGTCCGACGACAGGCACGCGGGGATCTGGGGCCGGGGCGCGGGTTTCGCGTTGGTCATGGATGTGGGCGACGGCCGGGTCTCGGCCAGAGGGCCGCTCGATGTCGGTGCGGGCGGGCGGGCCGACCTGCGTGTGACAGGCGACGTGTACGTCGGTGCGGGCGGCAACGGCGTACTGACAGCCCGGCACGTCAACGGCAAGGCAGTGGGCAGCGACGGGGCGGACGACCTCTTCCTCAACTGGGCGACGGGCCGCAGCGTCCACGTCGGCGGGGCTGCCGCGGCGACCTTCGCGGTGCACGGCGACGGCGTGGTCGACGGGAACCTGCGTGTCAGGGGCGCGCCCGCAGTACCAGCCTGGTCCGGTGGCGGAGTCGTGACCTTCGACCTGTTCTCGACGGGTGGCATCTACGTGGGCCAGGACGTGGACAATCCGAGGACCGCCATCTACGCGAACGGAACGAAGGCGTTCGTCATCGACCATCCGCTGGACCCCGAGAACCGGACGCTGCAGCACGTCTGCATCGAAGGCCCGGAGGCGGCGGTCTTCTACCGCGGGTCCGGTCGGCTCGTCGACGGCCGCGCCGAGGTGGTTCTTCCGGAGTACTTCGAGGCGCTGGTCCTCCCCGAAGAGCGCACAGTCATGCTCACAGCCCTCTGCGACGACGACGAAGCAGTCGCTGTCCTGGCCGCCTCGCCGGTGCGTCGCGGCCGGTTCACGGTACGGGCGGCGGACGGGCGCAATCCCTCTCAACGCTTCTGGTGGGAGGTCAAGGGTGTGCGGGCGGACGTCGAACCGCTGGCCGTCGTGACCGAGAAGTCCGGCCGCACGCTGGTCGCGGCAGGCTGACAATCGGAAAGGAGCGAACGATCATGACAGATACGACGCAGGACGCTGCGATGCGGGAGAAGGCGCAGTCACGGCTGTCGGAACTGCAGCGCGAGTACGAGGTGGGACAACGACGCCTCCAGGAGTTCATGGCCCAGGAGGTGACGCTGCGCGAGACCTTGCTGCGGATCAGCGGGGCGATCCAGGTGCTCGAGGAACTGACCGGACGCCCACCTGGCGAACAGGCAACCGTCGGCGCCGCCAGTGACGTGGCGGACGGCCCGGCGGCCGCCGGCTCGGTGCTGAAGGTCGGCTGATGGCAGAGTCGGTTGTCGTCGAGGGCGGAACGATTGATTGCGGCCACTCCGGGAGGATCAGCCTGGTCCACGTCTCAACGCGCCTCACCGTCCGCAACAAGGGCGTGCTCCTACTGGAGCAGGAGAAGAACCTGCCATTCCTGCCTGCAGCACCGCCGACATCCCCCTTGCCGCTGCAGTGCACGCACGTGACGACGAGTCAGGTCCCGTTGCCGGCTCCCTGCATCACCAAGGCCGCCTCATCGGGGGTGGCCACCAAGTTGACGGTCGGCAAAGCGGCAGTGTTGCTGCGTTTGGCCGGGGGCGCGACCACCACGCCGGTCGCGAATGCCGTCCCGCCGACGGACAGCACGTGGAAGGTCTCCGCCGCCGGGCAGAGCCGGCTCACTGCGGTCTGATCCGGCGACCCAGGTCCACGAGGAAAGGTCCTACCGTGAGTGTCACCCCGATGGTCCGTACGCAGTACTGGAACCTGTCCACGAACACGATTCGCAGCGGCTCGACGAATCACGGCGAGAGCTTTACGGACGTGGAGAGCGGGCTATTGCCCTTGTCCAGGACGACCGAGTCGAGCCTGCATTCCTGGGGTGTCGCGGATGGCCTGGCCGTGTCGGCGGTGCTGGATACGGCGGGTCTCACCGTGGCACCCGGCGCTGGTCTGGACTCGCTGGGCCGGATCGTCGCACTGGCGGTCGGAGGTGTGGCCATCGTGGATCCGGCGGTCGATCCGGGCCAGATGGTCAACGTGCCGACAGTGCCCGTCGGAGACAGCGGTCTGATCGTGCCGACCGACTCGGCCGGGCCAGGCACTCTGCTGCTGACGATCGCTTTCCGCGAGGTGCAGGATCAAGGGCTGCTCTTCAACGCTCCACTGCTCGTTCACACGCCGTGGCTGCGGTTGCTGGCGCCGGACGACGTACCGGACGACGGACGCATCCTCGTCCTGGCGTCCGTGACTCTGGGGCCCGGCGGCGTCGCGACCGCACTGGATGCCGATCGGCGTCACCTGGCCGGCCTGCCGGCGGGCCGGCTCGAGCTGCGCAGTCCGGTCGCCACGGGCGGTCCAGCACCCGACGTGACGCAGCAAGAAGGCGCTGCGCTCAGCATCCCCGCCGATGGCGGCCTCCTGCTCAGTGCTCGCTCCGACGGCTCGGACGTCCCCCTGCTGTCTGTGGACGGTGCCCTTGCTTCGCTGTCGCTGCTTTCCGGAGGGGGACGCGTGTCGGTCGCTTCTCCCGGACCCGCGCGTACGACGCTGCACGTCGAGGGAGAGCCGGTGCACAGCGGCGGCACGCGCGGCGGGTTCTCGTTCGCCGACCGGGCAGTCGGCTCCTATGTCGACGTTCCGGCGGCGGGGGAGCGCTGGGAGTGGTACGCGTCGGCCGGCGCGGCCCGGCTGTGGTCCGGTACCGACGTACTCAGTATCGACATGACCAACAAGCGGCTGACCCTGCCGGGCGGACAGTTGGCGATCAGCGTTGCGGGGGACCCGCAGCGCATTGTCCACGTGGAGGGCAGCGAGGTACACAGCGGCGGCCCGGCCGGCGGGTTCTCGTTCGCGGACCGGGCCGTCGGCACCTTCGTCGAGTCTCCGTCTGCAGGACAGCGTTGGGTGTGGTACTCCGAGGGTGGAAGCGCCAAGCTCTGGTCCGGGCGAGACCTGCTCACCGTGACTCCGACGACGAACGGCGGTGTGGAGTTCGGCCGGCCCGACGCGCCGGCGACGCTCTCGCTGTTCGGTTCGCGGATCTTCGACGTCGGCGGGGGAGTCCTGGCAATCCAGTCCGGTGGGGCGGTCGTGGCGTTCAACGGCGGGGACGCCGTCGGCATCGGCACCACGAGTCCCGGCGGGCAGCTAGGGGTCGAATCGATCGGTACGGCAATCGTCGCCACGAACTCGCAGGACGGTCCGTTCAGATCCGCCGTACAGGCGAGCGGAATGACGGGTGTGTTCGCCCAGGGTCGCAGGACCGGCGTGTTCACCAGCGGAGGTTCGGTGGGCTTGGTCGCAACCGGGCCGACCGCGGGACAGTTCTTCGGCGACGTCGACGTGACCGGCACCCTGCACAAGGGCGGGGGAGGCTTCCGGATCGATCATCCGCTCGACCCCGCGAACGCCTACCTCTCACACTCCTTCGTGGAGTCGCCGGAGATGCTCAACGTGTACCGGGGGACCGTGACGACGGACCTCGACGGCGACGCAACCGTCGAGTTGCCGGCGTACGTCGAGGCGCTGAACGGCGATTTGAGCTATCACCTGACGGTGGTTGGCGGTGCGAGTACCGTCGGTGTGACGCAACCGCTGGAGAACAACAGGTTCAGCCTGCACACCGAACTACCCGGCGCAGGCGTGTGCTGGCTGGTGTTCGGCGTACGCCAGGATGCATGGGCGCAGGCACACCGGATCCAGGTGGAGGAACCCAAGCCTGACCAAGACCGTGGACGCTACCTGCACCCGGACCTGTTCGGCGACGGCGCGGCACGGGTGCTCCTGGACCCAGAGCACGAGGCCATGCTCGCTGGCGGATTCCCGGTCGGAGACTGACCGGAAACAAGGAGGTCGAAACCGCTGCTCGCCGAGAAGCTCTCCGAACTTCGCGTCGATCGCCTTCCGGGCGCGCTCGTACGCCACCCGGAGTGCGGTGAACCGCGGATTCCTGCCGATCTGCGATCGCGATGTGGTGCGGTCGGCCTGCCAGGTCACGTGGGCCATCGGCCGCCCAGTGGTCATGTCAACCGCCAAATCATTCACCGGTGCGAGCACCGGATGATCCTTCGCCAACTCCTGGACGTTGGTCACCGCCATGGCCGTTCTCCCTGGAGCAGCCCGCTGGAGTTGCTGATGGGTGCTGCGGTTCAGGTTCTGCACCTGCCTCGTCTGGTCGCCTGCGACGAGGCAACTTGGTGGGCATATCTAACTGTTGGACAGGTCCCGATCCATGTCAGTGATCACCCAGGGCTGCTCAGAAGCCTTGATCGAGTCTGGCGAGTTCAGCAGCCATCCGATCGCCGTCCGCATCGAGCAGAGCCGCCAGCCCCTCTCCGGCCGTACGCGAGATCCGCCGCCCCGTGAAGACCGGCCAGACCGTCCTCGACTCGCCGGAATCCTTGCTGGTCAGGCCATAGCCGAGCTGCGTTTCGGTGTCACCCGACTGAAGCGCCGTCTCGACCGACTCCGCCATCACGAAGCCACCGCCTGTCGGCCGGGTTTCGTCGGTCACCTCCCGAAACGTCTTCCGGACCACCTCGCGTTCGAGTACGTCGAGCTGGTAGCTGCGGGAGGCCCTCCGCTCGTCGACCCTCACCTTCGCCTCCTCGTGCCTATCGGCCGACTTCCGCCCCTTCTTCACCCCAGCGCCCAGCTTGATCTCGACAATCTTTTTGATCGGGATCTTCACACCGACCTCCGCCCCGGCCGAATAGTCCGTATACAACTCGACGGACACCGAGTCGCTGGTCTGTTGCCGGGTCGCGGCGATCAACGCGAACGCCATCGAGAATGTCTTCCGCGCCGGTCCGGTAGGCAGGATCTCGGTCTGGAACTCCTCCACCCTCGAGGTCGGGCCGAAGCTCGGGCCGAGCGTATGGCCGCGGTTGTCCAGCAGCTTCCGTTCGCCGCGCTGATGGCGCTCGGTTCGGGCCCGCACACCCTCGACTGCCTGCGCTACCTTCGCTCGGTAGACCGTTTTGGCCCTGCCCTCGAAGAAGCGTATCGTCGCCTCGATCTCGTCGCGAAGGTCTACGCTAACTGTGCCTGTTCGCAGCTGCACCGCGTGCCGCCCGCCGACCCGTTCGGCATCCGCGACGCTGTTGGCCCGCATCGTCGTCACGAGCAGCGGCGGAATCACTCCAACGCCCGGCGCCTGGGCCGGTGCATTGCGGCGTACCTCCCGCAGCACGTCACGATCCTTGATCGCAGAGTCGATTACGGCATGGAAGGCATCGCGGGCCGGGACGGTGAAGTACGAGCCCGCTTGCCGCAGGACCTCGTGGTCGTCGTCGGTCATGGTGCCGGCCTGGATCCGGCCGGCCAGAGCAGCGGCCAATCGGCGGGCACCGGCCGTGTCGCCAGGGCCGGACCCAAAGACGACGACCGTGGGGATGCGAGCCGGTGCGCCCGCCTTGGCCTGCCGGTGCAGCGCCGGGGCGACCTCGGCGAGGGCAGGAGGCTGTCTGCCGGCGGTTCCGGCGTCCGCGGCGCGGCGGGCACTGAGTTCGGCCCGGCTGTCATTGCGGCCCACCGGGAGAAGCAGCGCCTCTTCCATGATGCGGCGGCCCCGCGCCTGGACCGTGTGTGAAAGCTCGTGGGCCAGCAGCGCCTGTCCGCCGGCCGTGCCTGGCCGATACTCGCCTGCATTGAAGTACACGTCCTGGCCAACTGCGAAGGCCCGTGCATGCAGCCGCTCGGCCAACTGGACGGCTTCGCTACCGATGTGCACCCGGACATGGTCAACGTTCTTCCCCAGACGTGATCCGATCACTGCCGCGACCACGGGATCCAGCACCTGGCCGCGGGAACTGAGGTCGAGGTGCGCTGCGTCCGCTCCGTCGGCAAGCAGTTCGCCGGCTACCTGATTTCCCACGATTCGCTGAAGATTCCACACGGCGGGAACGGCGCCGCTGGGTACCGCCCGGCCGTGTGGGACCGGCGTCCCTGCCGACCGTGCGCGCCCGGCGACCACCCTCGACATCGATCGGTTCATGACGCCTCCTGCGCTCCTTTCATTAGCGCAGCGCCTCACGACGGCCGTCAAGCGGATCGACGACATCTCGGCGGTCGGATCCCGAGGTCTCGGGCGCGAGATTCGTTTCCACTCGGTCATGGGTTTCAACCCAAAGCCCCCGAACGGCCGCTGCGACCATCATTCACCACCGGTCCGGCACAGCGCACGGCAGCGTATGCAGTTAGCCCATCAAGCGCGGCCTTAGCGGCGGAGTCCGCCGCGGGACACGCACCTGAACCGCACCGCCCGGCCCTGCATCTGGGCCGGGATCAAACGTCAGCGGCGCGTGGACGCACGAGCAAGCCGGCCGGTTCTGCCGTAGGCGCCTGCGAGTGGTACAGCGCTCCTCGGGACATTGAACTCCGCGAACAAGATCCGCTACCGCAGTGGCCGGGTCGAGGTTGCATCTGAAGGGCAGATCCCAGATCGGCCAAGCGGTTGCCACGACCTCGCGGGCGCCGGCCAAGCCTTATGGGGAGTACCGTGCGTACCGCGCTCTCGGCCGCGTCGTCGACGAGGACCCGTCGCTCCTGACCAAAGACCTTTCAGCTGAGCTCGGGGCAAGGCTGTCGAGGATCTCAGCGAGCTCGGATCGTGCACAATTCCTTCGCCGACTGCTCCGTCGATCGGGAATCAGTTGATCGCGTACCGCTCTGTCGTCAGTCCGGTGCGCGACGGTCGAGTGTCGCTCGAGGTACGCCGAGTCCTTGTGCACCGGGATCAGGCACAACGGTTGTCCGCGCTCATGATCAGTCACGCAGCCTGACTGAGCCGAGTAGGTGGCATCCTGTGCCCGGCAGCCAGTGAGTTGTCCAGCGCCGGGGACGCACGTAGAACCTTGAACGCTGCACGGGGCGCTTTGCCCCGGCGCCGCAGCCCGCTGTCGGCCGTGTTGCGGTGGCCTGTTCCTGGCGGGACACGCACCTTAGCCACACGCCTCGACCTTGACTTGGATCACGACACTGCCCGCCGAACCCATGACTACTGAGTTCCACTGACCACGCCGCGTGCAGCCATTGGCGGCGACCGCGATACCCAGCTTCGATTCTCCATTGTCGCAGCCAGGAGTTCGCGGTGGGAAGTACCGCCACGTCCGCGCCCTGATCAACTCGCAAGACCTTGATCCACATAGCCCCTCGGCCGGCCGCGCGCTTCCATCCGCGGCCCGCGAGTGACGGCACGACGGGCTGCGAATGCCGGTCGGATCGCCGCGTTCAGCTGAGGTTCGGTTCGACCCCGACCAGGCCGAACTTGCAGGCGTTCAGCAGGTTCCAACGGCCCTTCGGGCTCAGGCTGGTCTTGTGGCTCCCGCCGCCTTGAAGCTCTGGGACACAGCCCGCGCCCTGGATGCTGATCTGAGCCATCCACAGCGCCGCCTTCCGGACCGCCGCCGCGTCGACCTTGTGCGTGGGCGTCGCCGTGTCCCACACGGCCAGGGTCCATTCGTTCGGTCCGAATTTCGCCGAGACGTCGTTCAGTGCGTTGGACGAGCACAACACGCGGCCCCGGATCGGTTGCTCGACTGCGCTGTGATGCGGGTCGTAGGCGATCGCGTTGACCCCGGGGCTCGTAATGGGGACTGAGATGTCCCAGTTGAAGCCGTTGCCGGTGATGTCGGTGGTCATGGTCTCGACGTGGACTCTGTAGCCCACGCTGTGGGAGTTGGTCTCCCCGATGATGTTGTTACAGGGGTTGGCGGAGTCCCCGATGCTCACCAGGTCCGTGACCGTCTCCGGCGCGCTCACCTTCACGTCGATCCGGGCCTTGTAGCCCTGTTTGCTCGTCAGAGTGACCGTCGCGGTTCCGTAGGGCTGTTCGGCCGCCGTCGCCTCGGTCGGGCACACGAACTTGCCATCAGCATCCTGCGTGGCACCCGGGCAGGACAGCGACGAAGGTGTGGCGGTGGCCGGCGTCGGCGTGGACACGGTGGGCGCGCTGTACGTGCCCGGGACTCCTCCGGGAGTCGACGCCTGGTCGTCTGAGCGGGAGCCGCAGGCCGCCAAGAGTGCGCACAACGCCCCCACGCCAACAGCGGTCATGGTCTTGCGAATCATGCGGGAACCTTCCGGATCGGTGATCGGGCCGAGCGGGCACGACATCACCACTCAAGACCTGCCTACGCTCCGGTCTGATACCGGTTGTGCGCAACCGGGTCGGTCGCGCACAACTCCCGTTCCTCGGGTAACCGAGACCCATACGGTGGCCGAGGGCGAGCGCTGTCGCTGACAGCTTCGCTCACTCTTCACGCGCCGAAACGGAGTTGGAATGGACTTAGTGGTTGGCTTCCTCGTCGCCTGGGCAGCCGGCAAAGCCCGCCGGGTGTTGAAGATCGTCGACGGGTTGACCGACAACGCGCTGGACGCGGTCGGCGAGCGAATCTGGAACGTAGTGGAGCCCAAGCTGGGTCTCGATCCGGCGATCCAGCGGCTCACTGCTGAGGCTCGCGCGACCGGTGAAGCGACGAGTGAGGTTCGCGTTGCCGCAGCGCAGAGTCTTGCGACCGCGGCTGCGGCCGACCTGCAGTTCAGGGCCGCGCTCCAGGCCGCGATGCCGTCGCTCGGGCACTCTGCTCCTGCATCGCGGAACATCGGTGTCTCCATGGGCAACGCGAACACGATCCACGGCGGCGTCAAGGTCGACCAGAGTCAGAAGATCGTCAACAAGATCCGGCAGAACCCCGTCTACGCGGTAGTGGCAGTGGTGGCCCTTGTGCTCGTGGCCTGGGGACTCTGGTCAACCCTCGGCGGCCATCCCAAGTCCGACGCGAGCACGGTGGTAGGAAACTGGACGGCCTCCGACGGCACGGGCGCCAAGTCCTTCAGCTCAGACGGTCAGTGCGACGGCGTCTTCTACAACCAGGGCAAGCCGCTCGACATCGGCGGGCCGATGACCTGCGCCCTCTCGGCGAAGCCGGACAGCAACGGCCTCTACACCCTCCGGGTGACCCAGAGCATGAACAGTGCCACCTACAAACTCCGCTTCGACTCGACCGACCACGTTGCGGTTTTCGACTCGTCCGGCCGGAAGCTGTACGAGCTCGACCGCTTCTGACAGCGCGCGCCACTACGGCGACGCGGCAGATGACAACGTCGCACAGGCCCTGCGACCGTCACTGATCGAGCGCGCCGGGGATAACTGTGGCGTTGCGGTCGGCATCGGGACCTGCTGTCGTTGAGGTATGCGGATTCGGCACTGGCTGGCGTGGACGCTTCGCACCTGCCGCCAACTGGACCCCGATCGTCGATTCAGGAGCCGGACGTCGCTTGCCCGGGCTTGGCCGGACGGTGAGCACATCAGCCCTGTTCACGTCTCGACGATTCAGCGATGGGAGACCGGGCACCTGCCCGTGCCACGGGAGGCGCTCGTACGTTACGAGCAACTGCTGGGGCTGCAGACTGGTCGCCTGACCACAGTGTCGGACTTTCTCCGAGGCCTTACGCCTCAACTCCGCGCTTCTGTCTCCGGAAGCGATCTGCAGCAGTTACCGGACGACAGCCGCCGCGTCGGCGAACTGCTTGATCGGACAACGACCGACGCGATCGTGTCCGGCAGCGAGTGGGACGAGCTGACCCGTATTTTGATGCGTTGGCCCGGAGCCATGCTGCCGATGACCATGTGGGAAGCGACGGCCCAGCGCCTACTTCTCGAGCTGCTGGCCGCCGATGGCATCGCCTGGGCCCAGCGCTACGAGGCGTTTGCCAGATTGGTCAACCATCCGGCCGGCGGTCCGCCGACGATCGATGCCTGCGCGTCCGCGGCTGCTCTTCGCAACCACCAGGCGATGGCCTCGACGGTAGCAGCGCTGGGCAGCAGTGATCACCAGGACTCGATCAGGGCGATGGTCGGTCAAGTCCACCACCCTACCAACGATCGTGCACTCGACGGGGCGATCGCCGGCCTCGCCGAAGCGGTGTGGCGTGGGCAGCTGCAGGCCGCACAGCGAGTACGAGTGATGGACGTGCTGCGGCCGCTGTCCGGATCCGGTGACGAGCTGGACTCGCGGTCGACCCGGATCTTGCGCAGACTCTCTGACGGCACGCACAAACCGTTGCTGCCGGATCCACTTCCTCCACCTGAAGATCCGCGGCGACAGGTGACCGATCGGGTGGTCCTCCGAACGCTCACTCAGCTCAACGACCCCGACTTCGGCGACATCGAAGAGCTCACCGAACTCGTCCACTGCCTCCTGTTCCATCCGCTCCAGGACAGTCAGCTCGCCGCCGCCTTCACGGTCTCGGCGACTCCCTGCCAAACCTCGCTGGCGGCCGCTCTTCGTGCAGAGCTCATGCTGCCCAATACCTTGACCGGTTCGACTCGCTGGAGTACCACGATTCTCATGGCCCTCGGCTTCATCGGGGGCGAACCGGAGCTCCGGCTGGCCGAGCGGATCGTGCTGGCCCGCGGCATACCATCCGAAACCCAGCGCATTGCCGCGTTCGCACTCGCTCACCTCGGGACCGGCACTCCCACCGAGTGGTGGCGTGGCGCGATCAACCAACGGCTGAGCCTTCTCACCGCGAACCCCGACCGCCAGGATGATGTCGAGATCCTGCGCAATCTGATCTACAGCGCCGCGATCACCGGCCGTCGTGAAGCACTGGAACAGGTCCGCTCCGACCCGCGCACCACGGTCGATCCCCGCGCAGCGGCTACATGGTGGCTGGCACTGCCCAACCATCTCCTCATCAGCGCCAGGACCTAGGCCGCGTCATTGTGATCTGGCGGAACAAGTGCGCTGCTCATTGAGTCGCTGACTTCCTGTTCATGGTTGCTGGAGATATGGACTGCTCGAGTTAACCAGTTTCCGTGGACGAGGCCTTGGCAGGGCGCGGCGGAGCAGTGCATAGTTCGTGAAGCGCCTCGTGGGCTATGTCCATCGTCGCGCCAATTGTTGTGGGGGATGGATGATTGCCAGATATTGCCTGGAATTCGCAGTCGCTCGGCGCAGTCATGCGATTGATTGCCTGAGTACACGGTCCGAACGGGTGAGTTTGTGCTGACCGGAGGCAGCAGCCTGACGAGCCGGACCCGCGGACATCCCGCGACCAAGCAAGGTTTCGTCCTTCGAGCCAGTCCCTTGTGTCCGGATGCGGCTGCGTGTTGAACGGCTGGCCCCTGGCATCGATCGTTCTCACATATGGGGGAGTGAAACGGTGATTGAGGATCAGGTCTTGGTTGAGGCTGCCTGCGCGATCCGGCCGTATCTCATTGAGTTGTTGGGGGACGACGCGAGCAAGGTCGATGCAGAATTGTCGGCACTGCTCGAGGTCGAGTCCGGACACGTGGGGGAGGTCGAGCCGCTGCGTCGTGTGCTCGAACGAGATGAGGCCACCAGGGAGTGGCTTCTGGAGTTCCTGGACGACCCCGCGCATGTGCCGCCTGATCTGCAGGCGGTGCGATCGTCCGGTGTCCAGTTCCCGGACGGGAACCCGGTCCGCGCGGTTCGGTACCGGTGTCCGGAGGCCGATCACTACGTGTGGTACCGGCGCACTGTGACTGAGCGCGTGGCTGAATGCCCGGATCACGCGTGCACTCTCGTTTCGCCGTGAGGGGTAGCCGTGCTTGAGAAGTTCTGGGACGGCCTGGCGACGAAGCTGGCCGACCGCTGGGCCGCGATATCCGGACCCGCACTGGCGTTCTGGCTCGTCGTGGGGGGCGCGTGGGCGACCGGCCATGGAGGGCTGGCTCGCCTCAGCGCGAGGATCGACTCGCTCGATAACCACAGCGTGTTGCTGCAAGCCGTGATCCTCGTCGTCGGTCTGCTGGCTGCGGCCGGATCGATGCTTCTGGTCGAGCGAGTCACGAAGCTTGTCGTCCCGCTGCTGATGGGCAGTTGGCCCCGGTGGACGGGGTGGTTTCGGCGGCTTCTGGCGCGACGGTTTCGGAACCGCGCCGCGGCGTTGGACTCTGAATGGCAGTTGGCTGTCGATCGCGTGTACGGGTCCAGCTCTCCCGCGGATCAGGACGAGCGCCGGATGGTCGAGTTGGATCGGCTCAGGCGGCGGTATCCCGCAAAGCTCCAGCAGGTCATGCCGACGCGCGTCGGTAACATGCTTCGTGCGTCGGAGAGCCGGCCGTACGAGAAGTACGGTTTGGAGGCTTCGGTCGTTTGGCCGCGATTGTGGACGGTGCTTCCGGAGTCGACGAAGAAAGAGCTGAGCACATCGTGGGGCCAGATCGGCACCAGCGTGAGTGTGATGGTTTGGTCCGTGTTGTTGGTGCCCTTCAGCCTGTGGACTCCGCTGGTACTGATTGCCGCGGGCGTCGGTCTGCTCTTCGGTTATCTGTCCCTGCCGGATCGCGTCGAATCGTTCGGTGATCTGCTCGAGTCGGCGTTCGACGTCCATCGTGGCGATCTCTACGTCAAACTGCGTTGGCCGTTGCCGAAGCAGATCGAGGACGAAACGAAGCTTGGCCTCGCCCTGACGGAGTTTCTGTTTCGAGGTACCACAGCGGAGCCCATTACCTTCGTCGACCACGGCGGTGGGGACTCGTGAGTGGCGATTACGATCACTTGATCCTGAGCGAAACGGTCGCGTCCGCGCTGATGGTCGCCGCGACAGAACGTAGGGCAGGCGGAGAACTTCGGACGGGCCTGGTCCTCGATGCATTGTCTCGCGTCGACACGCTCGGCGACTGGAGCCGGATCTGGCTGCACAGCGGCACGCCCGCTGCCATCGGGTTGAGCGACGTGGCCGACGATGCGGAGTCGCAGGATGCTGTGACGTTCCGCTCGCGCTCGACCTGGCGGGGAGTGCCGCTATCGGCCGCAATGAAGGCCTGCATGGACCTCCTGGCAGAGTTGGTCGACACGTACCACATGGTTCCCGTTCAGCCGGGCGCGCTGGCCCTCGCGCTCGTCGCAGTGCCGTCCGGTGGCGCGGCGCAGGCTCTGCTGACCAGTGGAGAGACCACTCGCGACGAACTGATTAACATCATCCAGTCAGATCTACTGGGCACGAGCCTGTCTGGGCTGCCTTCGGTCCTGGCTGGGGCCGGCGAAGGGGCGGCGCTGGTCAACGAACTGCCGTTGCACCGCGCGACCGCGCAGGCTCATCCACGGTCGCCGGACGACATCGACCTTCTCCTTGCCAGTGCGTCCGCACCAGAAGTCGAGAAGGTACTGGCGAGAGCCAACGTCGACAGCGAACTGATCGGTTTGATCGCCGAGCTGGCCAGAGCTTTTGGTAGCCGTCCGGCCGCCGAGGCGGTCAGCACCGTCGAGGAACGCTCGGATCGGCGGCCGGCAACAGATCTCGACGTGTTCGTCGAGGTGGCCGGACGACCGTCTGCGGCGCTCGAGCGTGCCCTGGGCATCTTCGGAGTGAGCGGCGCCGAGTTGGCGGTGGACGCGCGGCTCGAAGCGTACGCCGACGACCGGGTCGCCCGATCAAGAGCTGAGCGGCTCTCGAGCGTCATCAACCTGGTCGCGATGACGGCGGTGTTCGGCCTCCTGATCTGGCACGCAGTCGGCCCAGGGGCGTGGTGGGAGCTGTTCCTGATTCCGCTGGTGTTCACCGGTCCACCGTCCTCGCCGTCGATCATTTCGTTGGTCAGTGCGGTCGTCTTCTGGCTTCTTGCGGGACCTCTGGTGGGTGGCGCGAAGCTGGTCGAGACGGCAATCAGCTACTGGCGCTCGCGCGCCGAGCGACGTGACCTCTTGAGTCGAACCGGCATATGGCTGACAGAAACCGAGCACAACGCGCTGGAGAAACGTCGGAGAGGCCGCGGTGAGGCAATCTTGGCGACCAAGACGGCGAGCCTTCTGAGTTGGCGTCTGCGCCGCCTCGAGCGGGCTGCGGCCAAGGCAGCAGCCCGGCACACGAGCAGCGCGGACGTGCCATGAACGAGAGACAACGGCGCCGCGCGCAATGGACCAGCCGACTCCACATTGTCGCACTGCTCGGGGCGTCAGCTGTTGGCGTGTGGATGGCTGTCGATCGGGATGCGATCGGATTGGCCGTCGCCGGCACTGCGCTGGTAGCAATCCTGGTGGGTAGAGGTCTCCAGGTGGCCCTGCTGATTGTCGCAGGGAGCCTAGGTGTCTGGGCTGCGGCCGCCGTCTGCGCCGTCGACATCCTTGTCTTGCTGGCGAATCGATACTACGTCCCGCGCGGAAAGCCCGGTCCTCCGGACGAGGGAGCTCTGGTCGGCGGCGTCCGATCTCTCCCGTCCGAGCTGCTGCGCTTGCTCGCTGAGGAGGCTGCGGCGGCAGGTGGCGTGGTCGATACCGCCGGAATCGTGCGGTCGGCGATCCGCTCGGATCCGCTCCGATGGGGATCCGTCAGGGCGTCGAGGGTTCCCGTCCGTCGCGGTTCGGAAGGAGGAGTCGTCGCTGACGTTGGATGGACGTTCTGCGCCGCTGAGGCCGCGCTCGTGGCCAGGTGCCTCACGCTGCCCGACGGTCGGCTGGACGTGCATGGGCTGGCTGCGGCGGCGGTCGCGGTTCCGAACTCCGCAGGTGGGACGCGGCCGGAGATTGTGTCGCAGGCCACGAGCGCCGCAGGTGTCGGGCCGCGCAACTTGATCGAGGCAATGGCCCGTGCCAGCGCGATGCCGGGAGGCGAACTTCTTCTCCCTCGGGTCGAGCTGAGCGACAAGTCGCGATCGGGCAACAAAGCAGCAGCGGAGCTCGATGACGCGATCTGGCTCGACCTGCGCGCTGTCGGCAGGCCGGCGGCGAGCCCCGCAACTCAACCCCAGAAGGATGCTGCCACAATCCGCGTCACGACCGCTGAGACGGTGGCCGTCAAGGCAACCACTGAGTCGCGCAAGCCCCGCAATCCGGATCGAGTGCGCGGATCCGACTCGTCGAGGGTGCCGGACGGCAAGAGTCGAAAGGTCGAGCCGGACCGTACGACCGGGCTCGGACGGATCGTTGCACAGGCCCGTGATCTTTGGCCGCCATGGGCCCTGCTCGTCTGGTGGGTAGTGCGGCCGCTCTGCACTCTTGGAGCATTGACCGTCTGTATCGGCGTTGCCACCACTGGTCGTGGTCTCCTTCAAGCGATGTTCTGTGCGGTCATAGTGATCCTCGTCCGTCCGGTAGGCAGTGTTTGGCTGGGACTGGCGGCCACTGGTGCAACTGCCCTCCTGGTACCGGCTGCCGGCGTCCTCGTCGGCATTCGATTCGCTGCGGGTGCGCTTGTCTTGCTCCTTGTAGGCCGAGGCTGGGCCCGGGGCAGACAGTCACTCGTCGGGCTGAGACAGCGTGTCGTCGGAGAAGCGGGCCTGCCGCAGGCTTGGGATGAGCCCGCTACAGCTCTTCGAAACTCCAGAGACTTCGATCTCGTCGACAAAGCGGTCGCGACCTGGCTGGCTGCATGGTCGGCTGTCGACTTCAAGGCAATCACGCGGAGTACCGCCAATTTGCTACGAGGCGCATTGTTCGGACGCTGGCCGTCCGGTCCGACGCCCGGCCTGGAGGCCGCGGTCGCCTGGCTCGCGTTCTTAGAGTCGGTCCTTGGCCTCGCGGTGCGAGCCGTGGCGGCGACAGGCACCTTCCTTGTCGTATGGCTCGTCTTGCCTGCTCCGGACCATCGGCTGCTCGGTTTCGGCGTACCGTCCTGGATCGGCGCCGCCTTTGCCGCGGGGCTGGCCCAATCGATCGTCAAGGCCGGACCGTTCAGCGGCCGACTGGCGACCCTCGGATTCTGGTGCCTGGCCACGCTGCTCGCGACCGGGCAGCGTGCCGGCGTCGACTTCGGCGTCGCGCTTGCGTTCGGCATCGTCGGACGAGGTGCCGGTACCAAGGCACAAGCTCCTCTGGTTGTCGGCCGAAGACAGTCGCCCCGCCGCCCCGGCGGGTTGGGGACGTGGAAAGCTCGTGAGTATTGGCATGCGGCGTGTCGCGCCAGTGAGACTGGCCGACTCGACATTGCGCGCAAGCTCTGGAGCGATCTCGCAAGCAATCATCAACAGGCCACCGTGGTCAGGGCAGGCGCGTGGGCAGGATTGGCGGTTCTCGAACTCAACGACGGCGATCTTCAGAAGGCCGTGGACCACACTCGGCGTGCTCTCGCACTGACCCGACCGATGGACCGGAGCAGATACTCGGTCTATGCGACCAGCGGCATGGTTCTGCTGGCGGCCGGTAACGCACACGAAGCACGCAGGATGTTGAACGACGCCATGGGATCACGCCGGGTGCGACGTGATCCCGGTGTCGCTGCGACGCGGGCCGAACTGCTCGCCCTCGAGCGCGATCCGCAGGCTGCTCTGAGCCTGCTGGAACATTCGGCGGCGGGCCTGCTGCGCACCGGTCGACTGGAGCAGATCGTCGCGACGGAGGTAGCGATTGTCAGTCACCTGCTCGGCACTGTTGCGGCTGCGGAGCTCGAGGAACGGCTCGGCGACCTCCTTCTCTTCGATTTCGACAGTTTCGAGTTCGACGAACCGGCTGCCCGGCGACTGACGGCTGTCGTCGCCAGGGCGCACCTGGTGATGGGCCGGGTTCGCCTCGAACGAGGCGCACTGCCCGACGCAGCAGCATCCTTCCGGCGTTCTGCGTCTGACCTGTCGCAACCGCGGGACAAGCTCGACCAAGCCATCGCGCGTGTCCTGCTCGGCGTCGCCTCATCGCGGAGTACGCCGGAGGAAGCACTCGCCGAGCTCAGGGCAGGGATCGAACAACTCGAAACGCTTCGCGGCGCTCTCCGAGCAGGCGAGCACAGAAGCAATTTGGTCGGACGTCACACGACGATCTACGAGAAGGCGTACGACGCGCTCGTCCACATCCAGCGGACCGAGCCGTCCGCCGGCCTACTCGCTGCCGAGCTCACTGAATCGCTGCGGCGCAGCGCCCTGGCACAAACACTCCGACACGGCGGGCTGGAGATGCCGCCACCAGCGCGAAGCCTCATCACGCAAATATCGGAGCTCGAGAAGAAGCCGATCGGCGACGTGGACGACGAGCTACTGAGGAACTACCGCGACCAACTCGGCGACCTACTCTCCACAACATTTGCCAACGCGTACCTGCCGTCCGGGGTGGACTTCGCAGACCTGCGGAGCCGAGTCGGACGAGCTGACATCCTCTCTTACCGCGTACATCTCGCGAGTCCAGACGAACTTCGCGGCCATGTGGTTTGGACATCGCCAGGCAGATGTCCATTTGTCGCGCCGTTCCGCATCGACTCCGAACCGATTCTCGAGATTCTTGGACTGCGAGGAACGCCAGCTCGCGAGCACTCGATGACGCGGATGAGCCTACGTGTCGACGCTGGGCATTGGAGGCAGCTGGGCGACGCCCTGGTGCCGCACGCTCTACAGTCCGCACTCCTCGCCGCGGACAATCGGGACCCCGGCCATCTGGTTGTCGTGCCCGACGACAAATTGGCTGTTCTGCCGTGGCCGGCGCTACGGCTGGCCGACGGTCGCTTCCTCGTCGAGTTAGCAAGCGTCCAGCTGGTCCCGACGCTTGACCTCCTGGAGGCTCGGTCCGATTCACGCGTCACCGCCATCCGGCGACCTAACGCGGAGTCCGATCCCGTCCTCGTGTACCTGGATGCGGCGGTTGAGCAGCCAGCGGAACGTTATGAGGTCACCGGCTTCAATGAGATCATCCTCGCTAGGGAGCTTGGCGAGATCATCAATGCGCTCAGATCGAGAAGGCTGTCCGGTGCCTACATAGCAGCGCATGGCGACGGCATCGGTCTCGGCCAGTATCTGTCGGTGCCAGGTTCGGGGCGACTGTCGGCAGCAACCGCCCTGAGCCTGCCGTGGCCGGACTGGACCATCTTCGCTTCATGCCTGGTAGGTCGACTGGAGATCCTGCTCGGTAAAGAACCCATCGGCCTGCCGATCAGCTGCCTCATCGGCGGAGCGAACTCCGTGATCGGTGGAGTTGTCGAGATCCAGGGCTCTCTCAGCGGCCAGCTTGCGCCCAAGGTGGCGTCGCAGCAGCGTAGCTGTAAGCACGCAGCTGACGCGCTGCGCGACGCACAGCTCGCTTACCTGGGGACACCGGCCCGGCCGGCGGCACCCTACCGCTGGGCCGGGTTGGCGTGCTTTGCACGGACACTTCCGGCGCGGTGCTTTGACGCTGCACGGACCACTTTCTGATGCCCTGGGGCTGACTATGAACTACAGAGAGGCCCTGATCCACAAGCGTCCTTCGAGCGCAAGGCGTGCATTAGTTCGGTGAGTGCGAGGTTCAAGGGAGGGATCAGTGTGAATGCTGCGGCCCTGATTGTGGCGATATTTGCGCTTGGAGTAAGTCTGGCGGCGTTCGTATTCGAGTACATCAGCCGCCGCCGTCAACTGTTCCTCACCATCTACGGGACCCTGTTGGAAGCAGACCAGCAGCGTGGACGGCGGTTCGTTCATCAGTTGGCCGAATCGGGGTCTGCGTATGACTCGCTGGACGAGTCCGCTCGCGACACGGTCAACCACGCACTTTCGACGCTGAACGTCCTGGGGTTTCTCTACCATCGGCGCTACATCTCGCGACGTGACGCGCTCTCGCTGTGGGGGCCCGCAACCTTGCGCGTGCGCCGTTCGGCTCACATTTCCGGCTTCCTGGCCTATCGTGACGGCCTGGAAGGTGGCCGTGTTTGGCCATTCTTCCGAAGCTTCTCGGACGACGCTGAGAAGTTCAACAAGCAAGGACCCTCGTGATGGACGGCTATCAAGCAGTCGAGGACTCCGTCGACTACTTCAGATGCACCGGCTTCCTCGTAGTTCCCGGTGTCCTGGCCCGACGTTCCCTGTCCATCCTCTTGACCAAGGTTCGCAGCCTGCTCCCGGTCGGCGACCGGGCAGCAGAGAGGATCGAGGATGTGGCCGCACGGCTCGATCTAGTCGACGTGCTGCAATCGTCCGGGCTGCCAGAACGCTGGATTGCCCTGCTTGGTGGGAATGTGGTTGCGATTCGCAATCGACACAATCACTTGACGATCGATCGTCAGCGTGGTCTGAAATCTGCCGCTCTGCATCGCGACTCGCTGAACTGGACCAGGTCCTATGTGACGACCATGGTTCTGATGGCGGGAGAGCATCAGGACGCTTGGCCTCGTGTGATCCCGGGATCCCATCTCTGGACTCCGGCAGGACCGCCGAACGGCGGAGGCTACTGGCTCACGGACGATCGGCGACGAGACCTGGCGCGACAGGCTGTGATCGTGCCGATGAGACCAGGGGACGCAATCCTCATGGATCCGCTGCTCTTTCATGCAGCAGGGCGTGGCAGCCGCGAGGATCCGAGGATCGCGCTCACCTTGGCGGTTCGGGCCGTCGATGAACTTGCGGAAGGTCTGCCGCGCCACGAGCAGCTCCTGCTGGGGACGCAGATTTACGAGGGCCAGGCTTGGTTCCCTGCCGAGCACGAGAATGTGCGCCGGGATCCTCAGATTGACTAACTCAAGGTTCGTGCAGTATTCGCGATCGTGGCATCGGGCCCGGCGCTGATCCGCCGGCAGCTGAGTGGCAGGAGCCCATCGCGGACATAGCCGAACAGCGCAATTGGTCGGGTGCGCAGACTCCAAGGGACTAAAGAAAGTTGGTTGCTGACATCCCTTGGCGTTTGTCGGATCATGGGCAGTCAGTCGGACGCGGGTTGGGGGAGCAGTGGGGGCGGATGGGGGAAAGGCAGTCGAGGCCTCCCCGGAGCTGGGGAATCTGCTGGCTGCAGCTGTCGGGGAGTCGGCGAGCGGCGTAGTGACGACTGGGCATGTTTGGCGAGCGCTGAGAACAGAGCACCCGACCGTATGGCGTCGGATCAGTCCGAAGGACATAGATCCGCTCGAGTACGTATTGCTGAATGCAGGTGGAGCTCGGGCGGTGGTCGCTGGGGTCAAGGTAGACGGTCATGTGGTCGTCATGCTCGAGTTGGCGGCGACGTTCGCGGTGCGTGCGCAGTCTACGTGCGTCGAGGTCGTGCATGTGGCAGTTGCCCTGGCTGCGTCCAGGCCTTCGGGCGGTGGTTCGCGCCTAATGAAGCTGGTCGCCAGGGCGTTCAGCAGTGAAAGCCTTGAGGATTTAGACGGTGCAGTCGCGGCGTTCGTGCGAGATGGCGGGCCGACGATCGGCGTACGGCTGGAGACGATGCCGGATGTGGCGCGAAGGATCAAGAAGCGCTACGACCGCGCGTGGGACCGGATGTTCACGATGTTCGACCGCCGAGACTGGGCTCAGACGCTCGAACTCACCG
The DNA here is from genome assembly GCF_046549195.1 of Kribbella sp. C-35. Lineage (NCBI taxonomy): Bacteria > Bacillati > Actinomycetota > Actinomycetes > Propionibacteriales > Kribbellaceae > Kribbella > Kribbella sp. C-35. Next base: position 54,658 of record NZ_JAJPWG010000005.1, on the reverse strand, counting down.
CCAAGGTTCGCGACCTCGCGGCCGCATGGGGCGATCACTGGCAGACACGGCCAGCATAGGTCGAACCTGGCAGGTCGAGGCTGAAGTTCACGGCGAGTGTGGACGGCTCGAGCAGGAAATCACCTGTCTCGAACTCGCGACCCGGTATTTCGAGCGAGATCCGGAAAACAGCGACGATCTCGGGCGGGCGCTTCACGGCCTCGGCGTATGCATGTTGCACTTCAGCGTAATCGAGCTGGCGCTGCGATACTTCAGAAGGGCACGACAATTCCTCAGTGCCGAGGATGAGGACGGCCGCGAGAATAGGGCGTTCGCCGACGCGACGTTGATGACTGCTGAGCTGGTCGGGCTGTCTGGAGAACGCGTTGAGCAGTTGGCCGAGATGATCGGAAAGATTGCGGATCTTGCTTATCGTCGTTCCGCAACACTCTTCTTTGTCATGAAGGTTTTCGAGGCGCGGCTGGAAGCGCAGTACGTGCGTGCGGTCCGGCTGCTGGAGAGCGTGGCCGGCGAGGCGCGGCAAGCTGAGGATCTCGAAACAGCCCTGCGCATCGCCGGTCTACTTGGCGTGTGCCGTGAAGGCTTGGCGCCGCTGCCGGATCCCGTTCGCGCAGTGATCGGATGGCTATCAGAGCAGACGGAACGTCTGGTGCCGACCGATCAGGCGACGGCATGGTTCGGTCGTGCGATCTGTCAGCAGCTGGATGGGCACGTGGGCCAGGCCGTGGAGAGTTCGGTTCGCGCTGTGGCGATATCAGACTGTAGCGATCGAGAGATGCGGTCGACATCTCTTCGTAGGGCGATGGGCAGCATCAGCGCCGGTATCCGTGAGGTCGCGTTTGATGCAGCCATAGCGTACGGCGACCTGCGACTGCTCGCGGAGCTCATCGAGACGGCGCGATCGGCTGGGGTCGCACGGCCTCAGGTGGGGAGCCAGGTCGTCGGTGAGGTGACGCGAGCGTTCCTTGAAGGCGGCGTTGCATTCGGTCCGATCGTGCCGCTGACTGTGGACGGAATCTCCGCGCTGAGTGCCTGGTATCCCAGCGAGGTGCCAGTAGGAGATGCCATCAGCCTCGAGGGCATCATCGAGTCCGTTTCGGGCCAGGATTCCTGGTGGTGGGCGACATATTGGGGCGTGAGCAGCCTTTACTGGGTACTGCGTAGCCCGGACGGTGCATTCAGCGGCGGGAGCACACCGCTGACATTCGAGCTCCGTACGCTGGTTGACGGTGTGTTCCGTGAGGTTGATCCGACGAGTGACGTCAGCGTGTGGGAGATGACCGCGCGGCACGGCAATCGTGCCAGCTGGATGTACCGCGAACGTCTGGACGAGCTGATCGCGAACAGCAAGTTTCGGAACGATCCGGGCGGCGAACTGCAGATCATGCAAGAGCTGGGCAAGGCGCTCCTGCCGCCGCTGCTCATCGATCAGGTCAGCCAACGACGACGATGTGGTCCCCTCCGTTTGGTGACGTCAGGAAACTTCTTGCCGTGGCTGCCGACTGCCACACTCGCCATTGGCAACGAGGACGACACCCGACTAATCGAGGGCGCAATCCTGATCACAGCCCCGCCCGCGGAGCTTGTCCAACAGGCCTTGCGGTCACCTGCGACTGGCCGCGTCCGAGGCAGCCATCCCACGGCACTTGTTGCGGTCGATGCGAGAGCCGAATTCAAAGACCTGCATGAATGGCTGCCAGATGCGCCAATTGTGCTGACCGGTCGGCCCGACCGTGCCCCCGCCACCGCGATAGTCGCCCCACTCGACAGGGCGACCCTGAGGTCGGCGCTGCTCGGCGTTGGCCCTGGCGCAGCCGCCACGTTCTTCTACAGCGGACATGCTGGCCACAGCGCGAGTCCCGGGGACTTCTCGTCGGGGATTCCGCTCGCAGGTACGGACATGCTGAGCGCCGGTGAGCTGATCTCGTCCGCAGGGACGCCCGCAGCCTGGCCGGTCCCTGCGCGCGTCGTACTCGCCGCGTGCAGCTCCGCGGGATCGGCCGGTGCGGGTCGAGGCGAGTGGGTAGGGCTGTCGGCAGCGCTTCTCTTGAACGGAGCGAAGCAGATCGTCGCGACATCATGGCCGACCTGGGATTCCCCCGGCACTGCACGATTCGACCAGTCGATCGCCGACATGATGACGACGTCCGCTGACCCGGCCGCGGACCTCCGACTGCTCCAGCTCCATCAACTGGAGCGATGGCGGGTTTTGGGGCGCACTGCTGGACTTGAAGCATCGCCAGTCTGTTGGGCGGCGTACCACCTCATCGGCCTGCGTTGAAGAGCTTTCAATCCTCGTCCGCGACCCACTGCTCGTCGAGCTCGCTCCAGCGGTATGTCGAACGCGGTACCGGCGTCGGATGATTGCTGGAAAGTTGTGCGACCAAGTCGGCCAGAGCTTCTCGCGGCACGTCGTGGTCGATCACATACCGACGGCCCGTGGCGTCGTCGTTCAGGATGATCAGCCCGCTGCGCCGCGTCCGGTGAGCTTCGTAGAGGTCGATGACGAGCCGGCGGAGACCATCGACGGTGGCCTCGGCACCCTTCTTCGCCAAAGTGCCCAGGAATAGTGCTAGTGGACCACTGGCAGCGACGACCCACGGGAGCGACGAGGGATCGGGTCCCTTTCCTCGGTCCGCCTCGGCGATGAGCACCCGGTCATCGATGGCCAGAAAGGCTTGCCGGACGTCTTGCACTTCGGCATCAGCCGCCCGCGAGTCGGTGATTACCTTCAGCTCGAAATCCCGCATGCCCGGAAATGTAGCTGGCCGCACTGGAAGTTGCCAGGAATCACTGCCTCAGATCCGCTTACGCGGTGGCCGACCGGGAAGGTGCGGCAACCGCGTGTATCAAGTCGGTACAGGCTGGGCCACAAAGCGGCCGACCGGTCTGCGCCCGCGGATCAACTCGATGCTCAACGGCTTCGGCAGCGCACTGCAGATCGCCGCGTCATCGAGCGACCCGGCAACACGACCAGTTCCATCAGCCGGTCATGGGGAACTGTGGACAAATCCGAGATCTCCGGGTGAGTTTGGCCAGCCACTTCAGCACGAAGATCAACTGCGATGCCGACAGCGGATTCATCGGCTGAGCTCCACTCGTTCCTGGACCAGATCGGAAATTCATCGTAGTTGCCGCGTCCCGATTGTGAGATCCTGCATCGGACGGAAGAAGGGTGGGAATGCTGGTGGCGAGCGATTCAGAGCCCCTTGGGCTGGTCGATTTCCTTGCCGATCTCCACGCTGACTTGGAGGCGGCGCAGAAGGCGGCGCTGCAACGTGGCGGTGAGGTTCGGCTCGGAGTGGAAGAGGTCACCATCACGTTGGACGTCGTACACGAACGAACGACGTCGGGCGAGATGGGCGGGAAGGTGACCGGACGATTCTGGGTGTTCGGATCGGCTGAGGCGTCGGGTTCTGGCGCGCACAGCGCGACCAGGTCCGGAACGCAGTCGCTGACGATGACGCTGCGGCCCCGGGTTTCGACGACGACGATCGACGATCAAGGCCGACGGTCGGTTACGCACACGGGTCTCGACGTGTCCGGCGCGGTGGGCGACGATGAGCAGCAGCCGCCACCACCTGTATCGGGGCCGGTCAGGTATGAGGGACAGCCGTGATATGAACGGAGGCGGCAGTTGGCTGTGCGACAGTTCCGGCATCCCTCGTCCCATTGCGTGGTGGAGTTGCGCGTTTCGGCTGCCGGTGGAGCTGCCCGGGTGGGATCGGGCTACCTGATCGACCGCGGCTGGATTCTGACGGCTGGTCACGTGGTGCGCGGCATGGACTCTGTGCGTGCCTGGGTCGATCCGGAAGCTGAACTCACTGCGGACTGCGAGTCGGCGGTCGACGCCAGCGCGATTCAGTACGTTGGCAGAGATTGGGCGCTGCTGCCCATCGGCACAGAGCCACCGCCGGGCTTCGTGCCCGCGGTGTTTGCCAGAGTGGACCGCGAACGCGGGGAGCCGATTTCGGCGGTTGCTCTTGGTTTGCCCTGGTTCAAACTGCGAGAGCCTGCTGTTGAACGCGGTACGGCGGAAGCTGCGGCCAGGCCGTTGATCCGCGAGGTTGCGGCCGTCGCCGGGGACTTGATGCCGCTCAGCAATGTGCGGACCGGAACGTTGGCGATGGATGTGCGGGGTGGCCCTGATGCCGCTACGCACGCCCAGGGCACTCGAGCCGGCGGCGCGGATCGTGTGAGATCGGTGTGGGAGGGCATGTCTGGCAGCGCGGTCTGGGCCGGCGCAGAGCTGGTGGGGATTGTCATTCAGCATCATCCAGTGGAGGGCGCCACGACCCTGACAGTCGCCGGTGTGCCCGGGCCTCAGGTTCCTGACGCGACGCAGATCGGTTCGGTTGGGGGTGGTAGAGCGATCGCCAATCTTGTTCGACCGACGGTCCTCACCTCGGTGCCGGATGCAGTGGCGGCAAGGTATCGGCGGTCGGCCGAGCGTCTCGCACCGCCGATCTTGTCGGGACGCAGCGAGGAACTTGCCGAGCTCGATGCCTTTGCGGCCGGCTCCGAGCGCTGGCGCTGGTACTCGGCCGGTGCGTTCGGAGGCAAGACCGCTCTACTGGCGTGGTGGACCGCTCACCAACAGCTGCGAGACACAGTTGTCGTGGGCACCTTTCTGCGTCGCTCGGCCGGCATGAACACGGCTCGAGACGTCATCACGAGTTTGTCGACCCAACTCGCCGCTGTCGCGGGCCTTTCCGACTTCGAGATCCGGCAGTTGCAGGCCCAGGTGATCGACGCCACGAGTCTGACTCGGCTCGAGGATCTGCTGGAGGACGCAGCGCGCCAATGCCGCAGACTCGTGGTTGTTGTGGATGGACTTGACGAGCACGAGCCGCTCGGTCAGATCCCGCTTGCGGAGTGGTTGCCAGGACCCCGAAGTCTGATCCTGCCGGCGAATGCGGCGCTGGTGGTGAGCAGCCGAGCAGGGGCCCCGGCGGGACTGCCGGATGGACATCCGCTGTACGACCATAAGGTGCTGCTGCATCCGTCCACGGTTGCTGGCAAGGTCCGGCAACGGGCAGAGCAGGAGATCAGCCACGCACTGCAGGATCCCGGACGACTGGATGCGAGGATCATCGGCTTCCTCGCCGCTGCGAGCGGCCCGCTCACGCACGCCGATCTCAAAGCACTGATTCAGGCGCTGAATCTGCAGGTACTCGAGTCGGACATTCAGCTGGTCTGGAACAGGCATCTTTCCCGAACACTGGTGCCGGATGCGGTCGGCAACGGGTACGAGTTCTCGCACGACGCCCTGCGCGAACACGCGCGTGCGTCGTTTGCTGGTGACCTGCCGGCGTACCGGGCGGGTATCGACGCCTGGGCGGACCGGTACGCAGCACGCGCCTGGCCTTCGGACACGCCTCGATACCTGCTCATGGGGTACGCCAATATGCTTGCAGCCGAAGGCGAGAAAGGCCGTCTGGCGGCGATCGCGACCGATACAGATCGGCAGGCCCGGCTACGAACGGAGACAGGCGGCGACTCGATCGGACTGTCCGAGCTGACGACGGCGGCCGATCTGCTATCCGGTCGCGGGTCGCCTTCGGCAACCGGCAAGCTCGACCTCCACCAGTTGGCCCGTGTCGTTTGGCACCGTGATCAACTCCGCCACCGGAATGACACGACTCCATCCCAGCTCCCGGTCGTCTGGGCGCGACTTGGCCAGTACGGTCGTGCGCAGAATCTCGCGGCGTCGATCACCGACCGCGGACGTAGAGCGGAGTCGCTAGTTCTGGTCGCGATCGAAGAGGCACGGGCGGGACTGAGCGTCGAGGCCGCAGCTGTTATTGAGGGCGTCGAGCAGGCTCTCGACACGATCACCGACCCCGACGAGCGCGACAACGTACGAGCCGACGCCGTCATCTCCATGGCCAACGCAGGCATGCACCTCGATGCACAACGGATCTCAGGGTCAATCAGTTCCTCGCACCATCGATCGCGTGCCGTTGCCGCCCGGGCTGCCGCGCTGGCGGTCACCGGTGATCGTCGCGAGGCCGCCAGGCTCGTGCGCGAGTTCGTCGATGTCGGGAGGGGATCTCGCGAGTGGTTCATGCCAGGCGATGCTGAGCCGGTTGCCCTGGCTCTGGCCCTGGCGATGGAGCCTGCCGAGTTCGCGGAGGTCGCCGAGTTGGTTTCCGAAGCCTCGGATCGTGGATCGGTGGACGTGCTGGCGACATTTCTCGGTCTCGCCGGGCGTGCCGAGCAGGCGAAACGTCTTCTCGCCGGGTCTCCCGGCGTGACAACGGCTGGTCGAGATCTATTGGCGATGGCCGTCATCGTCGGTCGTACACTCGATCCCGAACGGGCGCTTGCGGTGGCCGGCGAAATACAGCGAGGCACCGTCGCAATCCTCCCACCGTGGTGGAGTGAGGACGCGGCGGTCTCACTTGTCGGCGCGTTGGTCGCCGGCGGACGTGCCGATGTAGCGGAACGGATGGTCAACGCCATCGCGGATCCCAACCTCCGGTCCCAGGCACGGTCTGCGCTTGTCGAGTTCTTGGTCCGAGCGCGGCGCCCGGCGGATGCGGTCCGGATCGGTCGACAGTACCGGTCTTTGACCGACCACATCATGCTGATGGCTGCGATGGCTGCGGATCACGCACAGCAGGGGCGATTCGCCGAGTCGTCGGCAGTTGTCCGCGATGCCGAACGCATCGTCGCCGGCGCAGGCGATGAGGAGGATGAGGACGAACGCAGCGGCGTACTGGCAAAGCTGGCGATCGCGGTCGGCGTCGCAGGCCACCCGTCAGAGCCCGGGCAGATCGTTCGCAACATTGCCCGGGCGTCACTACGCGATGAAGCCGTCGTGACTGTTGCCGACGCGCTGATCGAGACGGGCGCGTACGACGCGGCACACAGTCTCATCACGTCCATCGCGGATCCGGCGCTGCGGGCCGGTGCGCTCACGACTCTCGCCGCCGCGACCGCTGACGCAGGTTCCATGTCACGCGCCGCCGCGCTGGCAGAGGAGGCAGAACATGTCGCCGCAACGTTCACGGATCCGGAACGGCATACGAGGGAACTGGCGTTGCTCGCGGCGGCACTGTGGCGAAGCGGTCAGGGAACGACGGCCACGGCGGTCGCTGATCAGGCTTCACGGTTGGTGACCATGATCGCTTCTCCGGAGAAGCGCTCAGACGCCCTTCGCGCGGTCACCGCGGCGTTCGGGCGGGCGGGTCAGCCGTCCGCAGCACAGGACGTCGCGCTGACCGTCCGCGACGCGCAGAAACAAGCCGAGGCACTCTTTGCGGCATCAAGAGCCTTTGCCGAAGCGGGCGATCACAGGCAGGCGCGCATCGCGGCGCGCGAGGCTGGCTTTGGAGGTCTCCACCAGCACCGTTTGTAGGTCAGTGCTGACACCACCCGGACCAGGAGGGCACCCTAGTGTTGGTGGGAGTTGACACCACCCTGGCGGGCGCGCAAGCGGAGCTCGTAGAGCAGGCCACGTGGCGGGAGCACCCCAATCGGGACGCCCCCGAGCACGTCCGCGATCAGGCCGAACTGTGGGCGGGACACGCACGCACCGAACTGGAGTGGGCGAAGAGCCTGAGCAAGCGACTGTCTGAGGGCGCCTACACCATGGCCGATGATCCGGGTTCGTGGCGAACGGTCCCCGATCACCTCAAGATGCGCGCCTAATCAACCTTGACTAGACGTTTCTTCCTCGTGTACTTTGGCCAAGTAGTCAAACTGGACTAGTCTCTACCAATCCGTTCGCAACGCCGGGAGAAGGAATCGAACCCATGGGAAAGCTCGCGATCGAGACGAGAGGGTTGAGCGGAGGTGGGCGCATGTCGGCGACGAAGCTCCTGGTACTCGGTATCGTGCACCTCTCCGGCGGCGCGCATGGCTACCAGGTGCGGTCCGAACTGCAGAGCTGGGGTGCGGAGAGTTGGGCCAAGATCAAGCCCGGCTCGATTTATCACGCGCTGAAGAAGGCGGCGGCTGATGGCCTCCTCACCGAACACGCCGAGCCGGGCAACTCCGGGCCGGAGCGCGTTCTGTACCGCGCGACAACTCGGGGACGTGACGAGATGGTCGAACTGGTCCGCGACGGTCTGCGGCGCACCCACGACCCGGACATGCTCAACGCGTCCATCGCCATGTTGCCCATGCTGACCAGGACAGATGCCATCGCGCAGGTTAACGAGCGGGTCGCGCGACTGGAAGCGGAGCTCGTAGTGCAGGCCGAGTGGCGGGAGCACCCCAATCGGGACACCCCCGAGCACGTCCGCGATCAGGCCGAACTGTGGGCGGGACAGGCACGCACCGAACTGGAGTGGGCGAAGAGCCTGAGCAAACGACTGTCTGAGGGCGCCTACACCATGGCCGATGATCCGGGTTCGTGGCGAACGGTCCCCGATCACCTCAAGATGCGCGTCTAATCAACTTGACTAGACGTTTCGTCCTTGTCTGCTCTGGCCAAGTAGTCAAACTTGACTAGCTCACCAATCCGTTCGCAACGCCGAGAGAAGGAATCGAACCCATGGGAAAGCTCGCGATCGAGACGAGAGGGTTGAAGAAGAGCTTCGGCACGACCCACGCGGTCGCCGGTGTGGACCTGGCCGTGAGCGCCGGGGGCGTGTACGGCGTGCTCGGTCCGAACGGGGCGGGCAAGACCACCACGATCCGCATGCTGGCCACGCTCCTGCGCCCCGACGCCGGAGAGGCGCAAGTGCTCGGCTACGACGTCGTGCGTGACGCCCGGGCGGTGCGGAGCAGGGTGGGCCTTACCGGGCAGTTCGCGTCGGTCGACGAAGACCTCACCGGGGTGGAGAACCTGTTGCTGCTCGCCAGGCTGCTCGGCTACTCACGCCGCCGAGGCAGGGAGCGGGCGGCCGACCTGCTCGACGCGTTCGGTCTTGCGAGGCGGCCGACCGGCAGGTGAAGAAGTACTCCGGCGGGATGCGCAGGCGCATCGACATCGCGGCGAGCCTGGTCGTCACCCCCGAACTGATCTTCCTCGACGAGCCCACGACCGGGCTCGACCCGCGCAGCAGGAACCAGGTCTGGGAGATCGTCAGGGGCATGGTCGCCGAGGGCGCCACCGTGGTGCTGACCACGCAGTACCTCGACGAGGCCGACCAGTTGGCCGACCGGATAGCGGTGATCGACCACGGGAAGGTGATCGCCGAGGGCTCGAGCGGCGAGCTCAAGGCATCGGTCGGCGCCGGCTCGCTGCACGTACGGCTACGTGCGCCCGAGCAGCGGGCCGAGGCAGAGCGGGTCCTCGCCGGCGTCCTCGAGGTGGCGGCTGAGCCGTCCGCTGACCCGGCCGCGCTGTCCGCGCGGATCTCCGACCCCGAGCGGGTCGCCCGTTCCCTGGCCGAGCTGTCCCGCAGCGGCATCGACGTCACCGAGTTCGCGCTCGGTCAGCCGAGCCTGGACGAGGTGTTCCTCACCCTGACCGGACACGCCGCCGAGGAGACACCCGAGGAGGATGCCGCATGACCGCCACGTCCGCGGAGCAGGGGTCGGCGCCGGTCACTGAGGACGCGCTGCGCAGCGTGCTGTTGGCCGGTAAGCGGCCGTCTCGCCCCGGCCCGGTGCGCACCTCGTTGACATTCGGCTGGCGCGCTCTGCTGAAGATCAAACACGTCCCGGAGCAGCTCGTCGACGTGACCATGTTCCCGATCATGTTCACACTGATGTTCACCTACCTGTTCGGTGGCGCGCTCGCCGGGTCGACTCAGGAGTACCTGCAGTTCCTGCTGCCCGGGATCCTGGTGCAGGCGAACGTCATGATCACCATGAACACCGGCATAACGCTGAACACCGACATCCAGAAGGGGGTGTTCGACAGGTTCAGGTCACTTCCGGTGTGGCGACCGTCGCCGCTGGTCGGCGCCCTGCTCGGCGATGTGATGCGCTACTCGATCGGGTCGGCGATCGTGATCACGCTCGGACTGGTCCTAGGGTTCCGGCCGGAGGGTGGCGCCGTCGGCGTGGTGCTCTCGGTGGTGCTGCTGCTGGTGTTCTCGTTCTGCCTGTCGTGGCTGTGGACGATGCTCAGCCTGATCCTGCGCACGCCGAACTCGGTGGCGGGGGTCAGCATGATGGTGATGTTCCCGCTGACGTTCGTGAGCAACATCTTCGTGGACCCGAAGACGATGCCCGGGTGGATGCAGGCGGTCGTCGAGGTCAACCCGATCACCCACCTGGCGACCGTGGTACGCGGCCTGATGGACGGCTCGGTGCCCGCCGGGGAAATCGGCTGGGTGCTCGTCTCGTCCGTACTTCTCGTCGCGGTCTTCGGTCCCATCACCATGGTCCTCTACCGCAACAAGAAGTAGATGCCGCTACCGCGAGCACTTGGTCGAAATCAACTCCGACAACCCGGCCCACTCGGCCAAAGCCATCACCGCTACCAGACCCGGACACGACAAGGAGAGCCGAATGAGCACCATCCCCAAGAAAAACTCGGAAACCGTTGCGCACACGCCCGGGCGGGCGAGCAGCATCGGGGTCTGGATTCTGCACGTCGTGCTGGCGGCGATAATCGCCGGCGGCGGAATCTCGAAGCTCGCCGGCGACCCGGTCATGGTGGACATGTTCGCCGACATCGGGGCTGGCCAGTGGCTCCGGTACCTGGTCGGAGCGCTGGAGGTCGCGGGAGGGGTTGGACTTCTGATCCCGGCTCTGGCGGGCCTGGCCAGTCTCGGGTTGGCGGCATTGCTGACCGGTGCTGTCATCACCGATCAGTTCGTGCTCGAGCAGAGCCCTTGGCTGCCGCTCGCCTTACTCATCGTGGCGGCCGTGATCGCAAGGACGCGGTGGTCGCGCACCGAGGCCGTCGTCGGCACGCTGCTCAGGCGCTGAGACAAACCTCTCGAACGGAGATGTGAGATGAACGAGATGGCCTTTCGCGTGACATCAAACGATGGCACCACCATCGCCTACGACCGGAAGGGAAGCGGTCCGGCCGTCATTCTGGTGGGCGGAGCACTCGACGAGGGGGTGGAGAACGCTCCCTTGGCGCCGGCTCTCGCCGAGCACTTCACGGTCTACAACTATGCCCGTCGGGGACGCGGCGCGAGCGGCTTCACCGAGCCGTACGCCGTGGAGAGGGAGATCGAGGACCTGGATGCGTTGATCGCGGAGGCGGGCGGCTCGGCACACCTGTTCGGGGCGTCCTCTGGTGGCGCGCTGGCGCTGGAAGCGGCCGCGGCCGGGTCAGCCATCGACACGATCGCCGTGTGGGAGGTGCCCTACGCGGTCGGGGACGACATCCGCCAGCGATTCGAGGAGTACGTCGCGGACACCCGACGCGCCTTCGACGCCGGGCGAGACGAGGAGGTTCTCGAACTGTTCATGCGCTTGAGCGGCGCCTCCGACGACAACATCGCGGCCAGGAAAGCGGCAGGCAAGCAGACGGCGCATTGGGCGCATTCGGTCGCCCTCGCGCCCACGCTGGTCCACGACAGCGTCTTCCTCAACCGCTACCAATTGCCGGCCGATCGACTGGCAACGGTCACCCAACCGGTCCTGGTCACCACCGGAGGACCGATCACGGTCCCCTATATGGCAGGCCTGCCCTCGGACTTCTTCGACCGCGCAGCCGACGAGCTTGCAGACCAATTACCCCACGCTCAACGGGAGACCCTCGAGGGGCCGGATCACGTCGTCGACCCACAGACCGTCGGCCCGCTGTTGCTACGGTTCTTCAGCAGCGAACACTGAGGGGCCTGCGAGGTGTTGCGGGAAGACCGATTAGGCACCGCGCAAGCAGATCTTCGTCGCGCCAGGGACACGGGGCGGACAGGTGGTGTCGAGGTTGATGTCGTCGGCGGCATCACAGGCCTGATCCTGGGCGTGCTCGTCACCAACGTCTTCGTCACCACGCAAGGCCGGGCCGTCGTACTGACCTGGGCTTCAGTGGGACTCGACCTGGCCTACTCGCTGCTCATCGGCTCCGTCGTCGGTCGTACCCTCCACTCCGGGCCGACTCAGTACCGCCCACCGAAGCCCGCGCAGCACATGACCAGGCACCTCGGTAGGGCCAGTGATTCCGGGCTGTGGTCGCATGCGGTCACCGTTCCCGGGCGGTGGCCCGGTGCCGAAAGTCGTGCCCACGGCGTGCTCATGGCGTGCTCACGTCAGGAGTGCCACCGATGACGCAGCCGCGTTCCCGGGTCGACCTGTACGCGGCGATCCGACGGGATGCCCGATCTGGGATGTCCAACCGCGCGCTGCAGCGCAAGCACGGCGTCGGCTTCCGAACCGTGACAGCGGCGCTGGAATCTGCATGGCCGAAGGAGAGAAAGCAACCGCCCAAACGCGGCTCACGGCTTGACGCGTACCGAGTGGTGATCGACGACTGGCTGCGCTCGGACCTCGACGCGCCGCGGAAGCAGCGACACACGGCGAAGCGGATCTTCGATCGACTGCTTGACGAACATGACGGGGCCGGGGTGGTGTCGTACTGGATGGTCCGCGAGTACGTCGCCACCCGACGCCGTGAGATTCGCGTCGAGGTCGGACGGGAACCTGCCAACGCGTTCATCCCGCAAGAGCACCTCCCGGGCCGCGAGGCCGAGGTTGACTTCGGCGACGTCGCCATCCGCCTGCGCGGCGAGCTCGTAACCTGCGCGCTGTTCAGCCTTCGGCTCTCCTACTCGGGCAAGGCCGTGCACAGGGTCAGTGCCTCGACTGGGCAGGAAGCCTTCTTCGAGGGTCACGTCCACGCCTACAACGTGCTCGGCGGGGTGCCGACCGGGAAGATCCGCTACGACAACCTCAAGGCCGCCGTCGCGAGCGTGATCGGGTTCTCCCGCCAGCGGGTCGAGGCCGACAGGTGGACCGCCGTCCGTTCCCACTACGGCATCGAAGCCTTCTATTGCCAGCCCGGAATCCAAGGTGCGCACGAGAAGGGCGGCGTCGAGGGGCAGATCGGCTGGTTCCGACGCAACCACCTCGTCCCCATCCCAGAAGTCGACTCCCTCGCCGAGCTCAACGCTATGGTCGACGCCTGGGACGAAGCCGACGACGCCCGGCGGATCGGGTCCCGCGCCCGCACGGTCGGGGAACACTTCGCCACCGAGCAGCCACTCTTCGCGCCCCTTCCGACCGAGCCGTTCGAGACCGGCCGCTGGTTCACCCCGCGCGTGGACCGGTACGCCCAGGTCACGGTCCGGATGAACAAGTACTCCGTGCCCGCGCGCATGGTCGGCCGTCAAGCCCGGGTGCTCCTGAACGCCAGCGACCTGGTCGTGTTCGACGGCAGGACCGAGATCGCCCGCCACGAACGGCTCATGACCAAGGGCTCGACCCGGGTCGACCTGGACCACTATCTCGAGGTCCTCCTCCGCAAACCGGGCGCGCTACCCGGTGCGAAAGCGCTGGAGCAGGCCAGGGCATCCGGGCGGTTCACGCCCGTTCACGACGCCTGGTGGGCCGCGGCCTGCAAGGCCCACGGTGACGCTGACGGCACCCGTGCCCTCATTGAGGTCCTGATGATGCACCGGCACCTTCCACACGACCACGTCGTCGCCGGACTCGCGACGGCGCTGCGTGCAGGCACGCTCACCGCGGACGCTGTCGCGTTGGAAGCGCGCAAGTACAACGACACAGCAGATGGCGGAGCCGACGACACGACAGCGGACCACCAGTCCCTGATGAGCGGCGACAGGGCACGCGGAGAAGGCGAGATCCCTGCCGTGCGATCGCTGACCGAGCGCCGGCTCCGCGCCCACATCCCGGCCGACACTCGGCCGCTGCCGAGCGTGGAGAAGTACGACCAGCTGTTGGCCAGCCGACGTGACACCCCGAACGGAGCCGCACCGTGACCACCAAGCGCCGTGGAATGACCGAAGAAGCAGCCGACGCCGCGATCGACCAAGCGTGCCGGATGCTGCGAATGCCCACCATCCGCAACTCCTTCACCAACTACGCCGACCGGGCAGGGCGTGAGCAGATGTCTTACCGCGGGTTCCTCGCCGAACTATTGCTTGCCGAGTGCGACGATCGCGCCCGACGCCGGTCCGAACGCCGGATCAAGGCCGCCAAGTTCCCCCGCGAGAAGTCCCTGCGGGCCTTCGACTTCGACGCCAACCCCAACATCGATCCCGCCGTGATCCACACCCTCGCCAAGTGCGAATGGGTCCAGAAGGGACAGCCGCTGTGTCTGATCGGGGACTCCGGCACCGGCAAGTCCCATCTGCTGATCGCACTCGGCACCGAGGCCGCCATGGCCGGCTACCGGGTCAAGTACACCCTGGCGACCCAGCTTGCCAACGAGCTCGTCGAGGCCGCCGACGAGATGACGCTGGCGAAGACCATCGCCCGCTACGGCCGCGTCGACCTGCTGTGCATCGACGAACTCGGCTACATGCAACTCGACCGCCGCGGCGCGGAACTCCTCTTCCAGGTCCTCACCGAGCGTGAGGAGAAGGCCTCGGTCGCGATCGCGTCCAATGAGTCCTTCGGCGGCTGGACCAAGACCTTCACCGACCCCCGGCTATGTGCAGCCATCGTCGACCGACTCACCTTCGGCGGCACCATCCTCGAGACCGGCACCGACTCCTACCGTCTGGCCCAAGCCACAAGGCAGCGGACAACCTGACACCCGTCGGGCGCGGAAGCGGTGTCGACGCAAACCAACATCCGCGGCACCGACACGTGCCCGGCGGTGTCAGAACTCGCCAACAAGCGGTGTCGGACGAAACCTCCGCAGCCACGAGGCAGCTGGGAATCTGGCGAACACACCGGATCCCGGAAAGCACGCGTGGGCGCAGACCGAGCTCATCCAGACCCTCGTTATGACCGAGAACTTCACGGACGCCGCCGAACTCGGGTACGCCATACCCGACCCTTCGACGCGAGCGAAAGCACTGATGCTCGTCGCGCACGGCGCTGTCGACGCTGGTCAACCCGCTGCCGCTGCCGAGGTCGTGCACCACGCGCAGAGGGCGGTTGAGCGCGTCAACGGCGGCTATGGGCAAGACAGCCTGTTTGTCGACCTTGCAGCGCTCCTGGCGTTCATGAAGCAACCTAGTGAAGCTCAGCGATTCGTCGGCCGGATCAAACACCCGGCACTCCGGGTTGACGCCCATCTTGCTGTCGCAGCCGCTCTGCTCGACGGCGGGGAATCGGACCGGGCACTGACGGTCCTGGATGCCGCCGAACAAGGGATGAGTGACCCAGACCGACACGCACGGGGTCTGATCGACCTCGCCGGCGCTCTGGCTCGGAGTGGCCGGCACAGCGATGCGGAGAGGCTTGTCGAAAAGCTCACAGATCCAGGCAGACGCGCCCGCGCCTTGACCGAGCTGGCGCTCGTCCTGGGCGAAGTCGGGCAGTCGGAACGATCCGCTGCGTCGGCCGAAGCAGCCGAACGAAGCGTGGCTGCTCTCAACCAAATACGAGCGCGAGCGCAAACAACGGCAGAGCAGGCGTCGAAGCTCGCCGGGCTCGGGGCAAACGACGTGGCGAAACGCATGATCGTCGCAGCCTGGTCGCTCGGCGACTGGTCGACACCACTCGACGCCATTGCGAAAGTCGACGGCTCGGTGCTGCTTACACTCACCGGACTCGAACTCCCCGAGAAGACCGCGCCCAGCTGACCTGACGCAGCTGGGCGCAGTGTGGACCTGCGGCTCCTCTGATCGGCCTGAACGACATCGGCCTGAACGACATCGACGCATCAGACTTCGCCATCCGAGGATGGCCCGCGGCAGGACTCCGACTTCGCCCGACGAAACCGGTCGGTGCGCCGCCCTGATCGCCGCGTCGGTATCGTCGGGCCATGAACGACGCGCTGCCGCTCCGCATCTTCCTAGCCTCTCCTGGCGACCTTCGTGACGAACGTGAGGCCGTTCGTGCGTGCGTCGATGAGCACAACGCCCGGCGGCGAGGCAGGAGCAATGTCAGCTACGAGGTCGTGGGTTGGGAGCGTGTCCGGGGCACTGCGCGCCGGCCGCAGGAGGCGATCAACGAGCTAATCGGCGAGAGTCACTTCCTGATCGCGCTCTTCAAGCAGTCATGGGGGAGTGAACCGGGTAGCCCCTGGGGCTATACCTCCGGGAGCGAGGAGGAGCTGTTCACAGCTCTGCTCGAGCTCGGCAGGGCCGAGAAGCCGATGCGGGACATCTGGGTGGGCTTCGTCGCTCACTCTTCGCCGGCCGCGGAGATCGTCAAGCTCCGGGAGCAGTTGGCCCGCTCTCACGCGATGCTCTACGAGTCCATCGCAGACGTCCGCGAACTCAAGGCCAAGCTGACTGAGCGTCTTGAGGCGTGGGAGGAGCTGGCCGGAGCTAAGACACACAGGCACGTGGACCTCTTGCCCTCGTCCGGGAAGGAGGTCTTGAGGGCCGCAAACCTGCGCCTGCGCGGTGAGAAGCTGGTGGAGCTCGGTCAGGCCGATGCCGGACGAGCCGCGCTCCAGGAGGCAGCGGCGATTGGCGGTCCGGTCGAGGAGCTCGCCTACGCCCGGTTCTTGTCCCGGAACGGCGAGCTGGACGAGGCTCATGCAGCGACGCAGCGCGCGATCAACCATTTCTCCAGCGGGGACTCTTACCTGTTCTCCGCGCTCGCAGCGCAGGCCTTCGCCGCCCAAGCAGGGGTGCTACGTCGACAGGGCCGCGACATCGATGCCATTGGACGGCTCGAACAGGCCTTGACGCTTCTCGACAAGGAGGACGCGTACGCGCAGAAAGTCCGCTGCCGGATCCTCGACGACCTTGGACTTGCGTACCAGAAGACCGATGATCTGGACTCCGCCCGGCGCAACTTCGAGGAAGCCCTTCTGATCAGACGCACGTCTGGACATGTGCTGGACGAGTGTCAGTCTCTCGTGAATCTGGCGAGGCTTGAGGTTGCCGCGGGGAACCTGGACACGGCGGCTGACTACGCGGACAAGGTGGTCATGTCCCTGCGTGGCACACCACCAACGGCCCTGCATGCCAACGCGGAGGTGCTGGCAGCCCAGGTGCGTATCCGGCAGGACAGGCCCGACGAAGGCATCCCTCATGCGGAACGCGCACTGTCGCTGAACCGCCAAATCGCGAGCCGGCACGGTGAGGCCATCTCTCTGCTCGTCCTTGCTCAGTGCTTCCACGCGGCTGGCCGGCTGCGCGAGGCGGAGGAGCAGGCGCGTGCCTGTCTCGAAGTGAATACGTCAATGGGCAACGACTACGGCGTACGGCGCGCACAGTGGATCCTGGATCACCTGGCGGATTGACCCGAGTCAGAGATGCTCGCTGACCGCGGCGCCAGTTGCATCGACCTGGAGGTAGGCGAGACTGGGCCACAGCAGCGCAGTAAGCCGACCGGACTTGCGTCCACAACCTGTATCAAGCTGCGCCGATCGTGGCCCGATTTTCGGCCGTTGGCCGATCGGTACATGCGCGCTCACCCGAAACTTGGGGGTCGATGCGGCCGGCGGGATGTGCTGCGCGATCACCTCGGCCGACTCGTAGGTTTTCGGCATCAGTCGGATCGCATCCAGATGTCGTGGCGGGACCGCTGAGCGGAAGTGGCTGAGGACTTCGGGACCAACCTTCCCGCCGACGTACGACCGAATGCTCATTGCTCCACCCATCTTGAGGAAGGCCGCCAGATCCTCGGTGTCCAGCGCGTCGAGCAGCGCGTCCTCGTGGTTGCCCTTGAGCAAGGTCGCACGCCCGGACTCGCACAGTTTGAGCAGTTCTTCCATGACCTCGGCCGACTGCTTGCCCTTGTTGATGTAGTCGCCGAGGAATACCGCGTGCGGCCAGCCGGCCATGGTGAGGAGGTCGCAAAGCCCTTGCAGGGCGCGAAGGTTCCCGTGGATGTCGCCGACGAACGCGATCTGGCCGCTCACAGCAGAATCTTCTCCACTTCGGCGTAGTCGGAGCTTGCCGCCCCGGTGTTTCCCAAGGCCATGAATGCCATCGAGAGGATGTCGCTGGCCTGTCCCCACTCGTTGACGACAGTGGCTTCCAGAGACCCGTGAGGACTGGCAGGAAGATCACCGAGGATGACGCGCAGGCGAGACAGGCAGAGTTCGAGGTCAGCCGTAGTGGGTTCGGCTGGCTGTCGCGAGGCGAGGAGATGAGCCAGGGATGAGTCTCCATGCCGGACGGCTAGTTCCCGTACCGAGAAGCAAGGCTGACCGTCGGCGATCGCTTGCGCGTACAGGCAACTGCGCAGCAGATACCGGGCCTGGCGGAGGAGGCCTGCGAGATACTTCGGCAAGTCCTGCTCCGGGCTGGTGAACAGTACGGACATGCCGCGGGCCCTTGCGAGCAGGCGTTCGGTGTCCACCTCGCCCATTTCGACAACTGCGCGCTTGAGCCGACCGTGCTCGTCCCAGACGATCTTGGCGTCTCGCTTGAGATGGGCCCCGAACAGCGTACCGATGCCGGTCGAAAGCTGTTCGCGGGTGTAGTAGCTCACGCTGACCGAGCCGGCGTATGTGCTGCGTCGTGAATTCGACACCAGGGCCAGCACATCCAGGTCGGAGTCCGGCACGGCGTCTCCACGCGCTTGGCTCCCGTAGATCAGGACAGCCTCCGTGTCCGGCGGTAGATCAGGGAAGTCCTCACAGAGGCGAGGTGGGACATGCATCGCCAGCAGTGCTGTGACGATGTCATCGCCGTCCACGTTCCTCCTGCCACCTGTGGTAGTGCCGTCGGGAGCCATCCACGGACATCGTGCCACGTCTTGTTTGGGTAGGATCTCGCCGCGGTGGCATCCAGCAATCCGGGAGCACGGCTGCACTTGATCTTCTCGCGCTACACGGGCGAGTATCGCGCCGACCAGAGACGGGAGTCGATCTGGCAGCGCGCGCTGGGTGAGGTGGACATGGCGGCGACTCGGTGTCGGAGGAGGCGCTGTCCCAGTTCGAGCGAAGGATCTCGACTGCGCGGACGGCTGTCGACACAGCCTTCGACGAGGTGGTCTGGCTGCCGGAGCTTTCCCTCGCAGAATCCATTGCATTGCTCGAGCGCCGGGTCACCGGGTTCCCGCGTGCATTCCTCGCGCTGTGCCACTGCCTGTCGGGCGGTGTACCACGGGATATCGTCCGTGCGGCGCGTACGTTGGTCGATGCTCGGAGGGACTCTGGGCACGACGAGGTCGAGCCACTCGTCAAAGCAGTCGTCAGCATGGAGACGAGCGCCTACCTGCGCGGTGTACTTCGCGACTTGCGGAAGCCCTCCGAATCACAGGGTGACGGCTCGCCGCCGCCGAACGGCGTCCTGTCAGGGGAATCGATCCTTCGGCTGCTGCTCGACGACGTCGCGGCTGCTGAGTCGCAGATCCACTTGGCCGCATCGACGCTGAACGCCCGCGGTGGCCGGTGGTCGAGCGAAATCTCTGCCGTCCTGTCGTACTACGCGGCGATCGGGGAACTCTTCGTCGATCAGTTCGACGTCGTTCGTGGTGCGATCGCGAGCGCACCGGATCAGCAGTGCGTCGAACTGATCGAGGCTCTCACCTCGGTACGCACGAATCTGTCCCTCAGCCCGGACCTCGCAGCCGACAAACTCCTCACCTTGCGCCAGACCTTGCCTTCCGTCTGATCCTCAGGCATTACCTCACCACTCGGCGATGCTGGTGTCCGAGGTGTAGGTCCAGCGGGACTCGGCAGCGGGTCGTGGAGTTCGCGGACGGTGTCCCGGGTGCGGAAGTGGGGAGCGTCGCACCGAGTTGAAGGCAGGTGCCAGAGGTCGGCGCCGAGGATCTGCTCTTGGGGCGAACGTGGCAATTGCGGCATCGCGTTCGGGTCGGTGGGTTCGGCGCCGATCGCCACACCGGGCCGTAGCCGAGCACATTGATCCAGAGCATCTGCCAGGGCTGCAACGGTGCGGGCAAGCCGAGCAGCCGGACGGACCAGCATCACCAAGACCTCGAGGCCTGGGCTGCTGAACGCGTGGCGGAGGAAGGCGCGGATGTTGGAGTGAGGACGAGATCGGCGGCCTGGCGAGGCCATCGCAGTCCCGTGATCAAACGTTTCTGTGCGTGGGAAAGTGCCTCCCGGAGCGTTGTGTTGGCTTGTTGGAGTTCGGTGACTTGGTTCTGCAGTCGATCGACTTCCGCGAGGAGCACAGTGACGTGTTCGGCCTCGATGGCCTCTGCAGAGCGGACTCGTCGGCGGCTTCGCCAACTGCGGAGGCGGCAGCGATCCGAGCAATAGCGTTGGTCGGATCTGGTCGCGGTGTAGGTATCGGCGCAGTGCTCGCAGACGTGTTGGCGGGCAGTCAGATTGTGCCCGAACGAGGGTGGCAGTTCGTCCATAGCTACTTCAACGCGTGGCCGGCGGACGGTTCGAGATACGCGTTGCAGTTTGCTGACACGCCTCGAGTGCCAGATGTGTGTCAGGGGTCGATGAGTCAGGTTTGGTCGGCTGCGGGCGCGTCGAGTTGGCTGACTTGGGCGCGACCGTCCAGTCGGCAGTCTCGTGGGCAGGAAGTGTCGGACGCCGGCGAGGTAAGGGACGAGGTTCTGTGAACGGCCCTTTGCGTTCGAACGGGCGTGCTGTTCGGACAGGACGTTTGCGCCGTGACCAGGATTTGAGAGGCCATCGGCCAGCGCAGGCAACCTGCGTCGTTGTCTCGTCAGGCGTTGGCGACCAGCAGGTCACGGCGCCGGGTCGGCCGAATGACTACAGACTGGTCAAATGCGGCGTGGTGGTCTGCAGGTGGTCAGAGTTCGAGAGTCCAGTTGCCGTCGGGGCTGGTGAGGGTGTTTCGGTTGGCGGTGAGTTCGACGGTCATGGTCTGAAGTGGGAAGCGGCTGGCTGCTGTCCATTTGGCTTGGACGCGTTCCAGGTCGTCCCATAGGCGACGTGGGCCGCTTTGACGGACGGTCTCGGTTTCGCTGTCGGCGCGTGCCCAGGATCCGTCGGCTGCTAGGAGCCAGAGGAGTTGGCTGCCGTCTTCGCGGGTCGCGGAGCGGTTCTCGATGTCGGGGCTGTCGAGTTCGTACAGGCAACGCAGCTGCCAGTCTTCCCACAGATCGGGCAGGGGGCCAGTCAGTTGGCGGGTCTCGTCGCCTGGCTGGTCGCGGGCGGCGCCATACACGTGGTCAAGGCGTGCTGCGTAGTCGGTTTCGCGGCGGGTGCGCATGAAGGTGGCGGGATCTGGCTGGACGCGCCCGCGGACTACTCCGTCGGCGTGCTTCTCGGCGCTGATCAGGAGTGACGTGCCCGTGATGGTGGTGACGAGTCTGCCGCCCAGGCGGAGAGCATCGAGCCATGCCGACGGGATTGGACGCACGGAGACCGTCGCTATGATGCGGTCGTAGTCGGTGTCCGGCAGTGAGCCGGTGGCGTCGGCGACCTCGATGCGGGGTGTTCGGCCGAAGGCGGCTAGGCGTGAGCGGGCGGCATCGACGAGGTACGGGTCTACGTCGATGCTGGTCACCTGTTCGTCGCTGAGGCGGTGTGCGAGGAGGGCGGCGGAGTAGCCGGAGCCGGTGCCGACGTCGAGCACCCGGTTCTGCTCGTCGGGGTTGAGCAGGTGGAGCATGCGCACGATCAACCCGGGCAGGGTCGAGGAGGAAGTCGGGAGACCCGTCGGACGATCGGATGAGTCGGCGCTGTCCGCGTGGAGTGAGCCCACGCGGGTCACCAGCGTCTCGTCGGCGTAGACCTCCGCCCACGGTTGGTCCGGTTGCGGGGTTCGGAGTCCCCAGGCGAATGGGTAGCTGTCGGGGATCGGCTCCCACCACCTCGGCACCAGTTGGTGCCGAGGTGTGGAGCTGACCGAGTCGTGCCACTCCGGCGCGGCCGCGGTTACCTCGTCGGCGAGCTTGCGAGCGGCGTCGGTCCAGTCGGTCACGGAGTCAGTCGTCCTTTCCTTGGAGGGCATCGGCCATTGCTGCGATCATCGGGACGCCGGCCTTGACTGCCAGCCAGTGCCATTGGCCGTTCGGGTTCACTTCGAAGAACATCCATCGACCGTCCGGGGTCACGGCGAAGTCGAGCGCTCCGAAGAACAGGCCCAACTCGTCCATCAGCAGCCGGACACCCTTCTCGACGTCGACCGGAAGTTCGATAGGGCTGTAGGTGAGGGACGGGTAGTCCGTTCGCCAGTCCAGTCTGGCAGCCGCGCTTCCGGCGTGGATTGCGACCGGGAACATCCGCTGCCCGATCACGGTCAGGCGTACCTCGCATCGCTTGGGCACTCGCTCCTGAAACAGATGCGCAGTGCCGGTGAGGCTCGCATCGATATCGTCGTCGCGGAGCACCGTCGTCGGCAGGTATCGGTGACGCCGTTCTGCGGTGAGCACGCCGCCGCTGAGGCCCTTGTAGATGACCTCATCCGCGCCGATGAACTCCCGGGCATGATCAGGATCCGAGGTGATGATCGTCTTTGGCACATCGAGGCCGGCGCGCGCTGCGACGGCCAACTGCACCGGCTTGTAGTTGGCTGCCGAGTCCCTTGCCGGATGATTGACCCATCGCACCGGCAGCGACCCCAGTACGCCGAGGACACCGACACGCGCCTCAGACACAGCGAACGCTCGCGCCTCATCCGGCCAATCAATCGGAACGTTGAACTCGCCAGGTCGTCGCCACCACACGGCGCCGACCGCGTCGAGATCGATCGAACGCTCAGTGGTCAGCTGCCCCTCCCAGCCTTGCGGCCCGAGGGCGACCGCTACACGGGACGACTGCGGGAAGTCGGAGGTGTCGTACCGGACGACCGACGCCTTACGCCGGGTCAGTTCATCGACGACGGCGTCCGCGGTGAGGTCGTCACGACCGGTCAGCACCAAGACGGTGCCCATGGTCAGTAGTTGTCGGTCGAAGTATCCGATCCGGGGCGCTGGCCGTCGGGGATCGGCGTTTCGGTGTTCGTCTCCGGCAGCGCGGCGGCGATCGCGTGGTACGGGTTACCGGTCGCGGACACGTTCAACTGAAGGTTGGCGCTGTAGGTCATCGGCAGTTCCATCGGTGCCTGGTCCGGCCCAGATGCCAGGTGACGGACACCGAACGGAACCGCGGTCATGTCGTTGCTCATGGTCTGTCTCCATTGCCAGTCGGGATTTGGAACGGCCGGCCCAGGACGGACTCGCTATCTCGTCCCGCGCCGGCCGGCTTCTGGGTTGCAGCGTCGGCGATCCGCTGACACCGCAGGTGTCGGCCCGGTAGGCCGCGGATCCGAAGGTTGATGACTTTCGCGTACTGCTCTGCGAGTGCCGTCGGGGCGATGTGCTCCTCGATCAGGTAGTGGCCCAGCCACAGCTGCACGCGCCAGAGTTCCTGCTCGGTCATCGAACTGATGGGTCGGTCAGGCTGAGCGGTCGGGGTCGAGCCACCGGACGACGGTCGAACCGTTGTGGCCGTGTACTGCGAGGAGGGCGTCGAGGCCGTAGTCCCACACGACCGTGGTGGCCCACTTGCCGCGCCACCGAAGTGCCACTGTCCCGTCGGACCACTCGACTCCCTCCGCAACGTCGCCGGTGCCGCTCACCCCGCTGACATCGACGGCGCGACGTAGTACGAACCGGCGTGGGCACGAGGTGATCCCGCTGCAGCGTTCGAGCTGTGCATCGACGTCCATCCGAGTTCCCTTCGAGGTCCTTGGTCCCATCGAAGGCCCTATGGCTGCGGAACGTAAGGAAAGAGTGACTACCTGTTGACGGACGTAAACCGGAAATTTCCGGGCAGAACGCTGTCGGCTGGTGACTCGCCGTACATATCGTTGGGCTGTGGAGGGCAACCAGATCCTGAAGGCGCGCATGGCCGAGGTCGGCCTGACCCAGGCCGAGTTGGCCGAGGCGGTCAACGCCGATCTTCGGCGCGCGGGGTATGGGGGCACTGTGAGCGATCGAACGGTGCGGAACTGGCTGACCGGGAAGACTCGCTGGCCGCATCACCGCCAGCGCGATGCACTGTCCGCAGTCTTCGGCTGTCCGATCACGGATCTCGGATTCGTCGCTCCGGCCCAGCCGGGGCCTGTCCCGCGGCGCCGATTCATCGGTACGTCCGCGGCGACCGTCATGGTCGCCGCCGGCGCATCGACGCAGCGCGTTGCCCAGTCCCGCGTCGGTGCCGGTGACGTCGAGCGGCTGCTCGCCAAATTCGCGCTGATCGTCGCGAGCGATCATCAGTACGGCGGAAAGCTAACCATCGAAACCCAGGCGTCGGCGCTCGCCGGTGAAGCTCTCGCTCTGCTGGCGCGGGGGACCGCGAGTCAGCGCGTTCGAAGCGCTCTCTACGGGTGCGCAGCCTCGTTCACGTCGAGTGCGATGTGGGCTGCCATCGACGGTCGGCGATTCGACACCGCACAACGACATTTCGATCGCGCGGCAGGCCTGGCAACCATGTCAGGCGATCTGGCGATCCAATTCAGGATCTGGTCCCACGCCGGCAGCCTGTATCGCCACATGGCCAGGCCGGTCGATGCGTTGGCTGCGAACGACGTCGCACGTAGGCTGCCGATTGCGAGGCGTGATCCGATGTTCGCTTCTCTTGGTCATGCCAGACATGCCGCGATCCTTGGGCAGACCGGCGATCACCGCGCCGTAAGTCAGGCTGTTGCCCATGCCGAAGATGCCCTGGCCAGATCTGAACCCAGCGGCGAGCGACCGCTCTGGCTGAACGCCTTCTACGACCAGGCAGAGTTGGAGAATCTCGCTCTGGCCGGCTACCTGGCGCTCGGCGACTACGAGGTGGCCGAGGGCCGCGCTCATCGAAGCCTCGCTCTTCTGCGGCCTAGCATGCGGCGTACGCGATCGATCACCACCGCGCGACTCGCCAAAGCACAGCTCGGCCAAGGCGACCTGGAGGAAGCGGTCGCCACCGCAATGTCGATCCCGATCGAACCGACCGGCCTGCATCCGCGCATCAACTCCATGCTTCAAGACTTCGGCAGCACACTGCAGATCGCTGCACCATCGAGCGACCCGGCAACCGCCTGGGACCATTACGCACACGACTCACTGAGGAAGCTTCTGTGACCCCTGACGGTACTGCGCTGCGCCACTCCACCGTGATCGACGACGTGTGGAGCACGCTGATCGAGGTGTACGCCGACGTGCGCGCGGATCAGCTGCATCTGCCGCACTACTCGGTCGAGCGTTTCGGAGAGCAGCTTGCGCGGCATGCGTCGGATCCCGGGTGGGAAGTTGTCATCGGCTACGACGCGGATGAGCCGGTTGGGTTTGCGTACGCGAACACCCTCACGCCTGACGACCGCTGGTGGCGCCGTATGACCACCCCGCTTCCCGACGGCTGCACCGAGACGCCGACCGTGGCAGTGAAAGAGATGATGCTGCGTAAGCCGTGGCGGGGTCGGGGGATCGCCCTGCTGATTCACGATGAGCTGCTCCGCGATCGTCCTGAGGAGCAGGTGTCGTTGCTGGTCAACGCCTTGAACGGCGACGGGAAGGTCAAGGCGCTGTACGAGTCGTGGGGTTACGAGCCGATCAGTACGCAGCAGCCGTCCGTCGACGGCCCGGTCCTCACCGCCATGCTCCGGCCAACACATCCTGCGTCTCGGTCTGCGGGTTGATCTCAGACAACGCCAGCGGCGGACGCTGAGTCGACGCTGGGCGCGGGACGGGATGGCGCGGCGCTGTTCGAAGCCGATTGAGAGTGCGGCTCCCTGTGAGCCGTTCCGCTGCGGAGAGGCAAGCTTGCCGTCAAGCGGCCCGGTCCTTGGTGAATGGCGGAGCTCGATGGCGCGCAGCTGCACGGCGGCGGGGTGCTGCGTCGATCGATGAAGTCTCAACTGCACGTTCGACTCTCCGCGCGACGCAACGCTCGCGTCGCGCCGAACGACGTCTCTCTATCCGGGCACACTTCTTGCATCCGAGGCGTGTCAGCGATCTGCAACGAGTATTTCGGCGTGTCTGGCGACCAGACCTTCAACATTCACGGATAGCCTCCCACGCCGTTCGGGCTTGATCTGACCGCCCGTCAGTACGCCTGCGAATGCCACGGCGGCGCTTACAACGCAGCCAGTCCCACGTCAGACTCTATGGCCGTCATGGAGGTAGGCGACTGTCTGGGAATCGACTGCCTCTAGGGCGGCTTGGAGGCGGAGCCATACGTAGGGCCGGAGGCGTTGTTGGGCTTCGTGCGGCGCGAGGAGTGCGTACCGGGTCAGTTCGTCGCGGTTCGGGCTGAGGTTGGAGATCTGTTCGGGAGTGAGACGGCCGCCGTCGAAGATGAACATCAGAGAGTCGTCCCAGGGGCCGTGGGGTGATACCCAGTCGATGCAGACCAGCGTGAGTTGGCTGGTTGGCAACTCGAGCGTCAGCTCTTCGTTTAGCTCTCGGACGAGACCATCTAGAGGTGGCTCGTTCGCCTCGACCATGCCTCCGGGCAGATCCCAGTCTGGCTTGTAGTCGGGGTCGACGAGGAGGATGAGGCCTTGGGTGTCGCGGAGGATTGCGTCTGCCCCGACCCGCTTTCTGGCCTGCCTGGCGTTCCCTTCCGCGAGGTGTTTCTGCCAGGCTTTGGGGTCGCGCCGGTAGAGCGGTTCGTCTGCGCTCATTGCGCTGGTGCCTGAGACTCGAGGATGTCGGAGGCGATCCATTGCTGGAGCCAGGTTCGCTGTCGCACGGTGTCCGAGACGAGCTCTCTGGTTTCGCTGATCGTGGGAGAGTCGGCGTACGGCGTCAGTTGGTCGCGGATCTCAGTTAAGTGTTGGACGACGAGCTGCGATCCGAGTGATTGGGTGGACTCGATGACGTCGCGTGTGATGCGACAGGCCTCCTCGGTCTCGCCTTGTTCGATCAGTGAAGTGATCAGGAAGAGCTGTCCGAACGCGTGGCTCCGGGTGTGGCTGGATGGGCGGAGTTGGAGCACGAGCTGTGCCTGCTCTTGGGCCACGGCCGGTTTTCCGAGTTGCCGCATGCAGCGCGCCGCTTCACTTGCGAGGCTGCCGTGGTCGAAGTGGCTGACCCATTCGGACGGCGTTTCTGCGTGGGTACCATCCAGTGCGGCTTCAGCTTGTCCCAGGAGTGCGCGAGTCTCCTGATCGTCTCCGAGGGCGGCTCGTCCCCGCGCTTTCATCGCTAGAAGACGAGCAGCCAACTCGGGATTCCGGGGTCCTTCGGCGAGCGCGACTTCGCCAGCCTGGGCGAAGCGAATGGCGCCGAGCGGGTCGGTTCGATGGTGCGCGAGGTGACTGAGACTGGCCAGTACGTGGACGCCGAGTTGGCGATCCTGGCCGGCTTTTGAGAGGTGGAAGGCGCGTAAGAAGTGGCTGTACGCGCGATCGTCGCGCCCCGCGTCGTGAGCCATCCAGCCGGCCATCTCGGTCAGTCCCGCTGCCGCCGTGAACACGGATGGATCTTCGACCACGAGGTCGCCGCCGAACAGCCGCGGGCCTACCTGTCTGTGCAGGTACTTGACCACGGCGGCGTACAGGTGGCCGCCACCGACTTGCCTGTCTGCGGACCGGAAGGCCTGCGTGGCGAGTACGTCGGGTTCTTCGGCGCGCGTCGGCGAGGTCGCGGCGCGTCGTTGCGGGCGATGGTTGGCTGAAGGCGGGGGAGTGGGCTCGGTTCGAATCGCTTCGGGCCCAAACGTTGGCCGCGGCGTCGAGTGGGCTTCCAGCCGCGCCGTGAATCGTGACTTCTCGTCCTCGGTCGCTGCCGCGAGGAGCGTGTCCAGACCTTCCTGGTTGATCGGTCTGGGGCGGATGTTGGTTCCGCCGGCTTCCCAGCGGGAGACCATTCGTTCGCTCACGCCGATGCGATGGGCGAACTCGCGGATGCTCAGGCGCTGCGATTCGCGCAGCGCCCGTACTTCGCGGCCGGACCATGCCTGGACCATCACGGCCTCAGTCTCCCATTGCCCGACCTGCGTCTCCACTTGAACCTCGCCGTGCGGGTTCGGCGGAAGTTCAGTGCTGCGTCAGCGCCAGTCCATGGTGGGTGCTGGCCGGTTTGCTCGACGCTTATCCGTACCGAGCAACAGCCAGATCGGACGGGGTTAGAGATAGATGCGAGTGGCTTTCGGGTACTTCAAGAAGCACTTTCTGATGGGCGATCCCGAGGTCGCGGCGCGTCGGCAAGCGATTGTGGACTGTGCGGGAGCAAACGATTGTGCGCTTGTTGCCATCTTCATCGATGAGCTGGAGACCGCGCCAGAAGAACTGCATAGGGCGCTCGCAACCGTCATGGAGGTCGACGATGGCGTCCTGATCCTGCCGAACCTTCTCCATCTCGCGGCGGCTGGAAATCCGATCGAGCTTCGCCAGCACCTCCTCGCGTGCCACATCGATGTCCTGCTGTCGGAGGTTCCAAAGCAGGCGGGGCGGGTGTGCTGAGAGGGGCCTCCCCTCCTCAATGGCCCTGCACTCCGCGCCCGTTCCGCCCTCCAACAGAGCCTCACCGCCGGATCTCCTCACGGATCGCGGTCGAGGATCTGGGCCCGGTTCGGCTGGTGCTGACACCTCTCAGCGCCAACCGAATCGGTGCGCAAACACTCGCGACGTTTCGCAGCGCTGCCCGAATGCCAGTTCTTTGGTTGCCGCGAGCGTTGAACGTGCATGGCGGATGGTCGAGAGGTTCAGCGGGAGTCGCGTGAGTCGTGGGTTGGAGTGAACACACCGGCTCGGGCGCCGGTGCTTTATCCACAGGCTGCTCGTGTGCTTCGGCGGATCATCGCACGGCTGGCAAGGTCGCGGCGTGGGACCGCTGAGGGGTGCGAGGAGGAGGAATCGTGAGCGACGGTGATGAGTGGGCGACTCTGGACGAGCTGCTCGGCATGGAGGCGCTGGCGGATCGGCCGGTGGATGGGGGCGGGATCGGACGGCTGGCGTTCTACGGTCGGTGCTCGACGGAGGACAATCAGGATCCGGCGACCTCTAAGGCGTGGCAACTGGCGGAGGCTGAACGGTTCGTGGGGCCGCTCGGGGGAGAGGTTGTCGCCGAGTTCTTCGACATCGGTCAGTCTCGGTCGTTGCCGTGGGAGCGGCGGACGGAGGCCAACGAGGTGCTGCGTGCCCTGAAGAATCCGGAGCGTGGATGGGACGGGTTGGTGGTGGGGGAGGCGACTCGTTGCTGGTTCAGCAATCAGTTCAGTCTGACGTGGCCGAAGTTTGATCGGTACGGCGTGTCCCTGTGGATACCGAGTCTGGGTGGGCGGTTCGATCCGGAGAACACGGTGCACGACATGGCGATGACGATCACCGGTGGGTTGTCGAAGTCGGAGCGGCAGCATGTGCAGCGACGGGTTCGGGCTGCAATGGCTGCGCAGGTGTTGATCGATGGGCGGTACCAGGGCGGGCGACCGCCTTATGGCTACGTGGCGGTGGATGGCGGGCCGCATCCTCATCCAAGGAAGGCGCAAGAAGGCCTGCGGTTGAAGGTGTTGGCCATCGATGAGTTCGCCGCAGACGTCGTTCGGAGGATCTTCGACCTCTACCTACAGGGCTGGGGGAAGAAGGCGATCGCGGAGTATCTCAACCGGGAAGGTGTGCCTTGTCCGTCGGCGCACTCGCCACATCAGAACCGTCATCGGAAGATGGATGGCTGGCAGCACTCGACGATCGTGGCGATTCTGGACAACCCGCGATACACGGGCTATGCGGTGTACGGCCGGTGGCAGAAGGTGGAGGAGCTGCTGGATCCTGAGGACGTCGCGGCGGGCTATGTTGTGAGGTTTCGGCGTTCGCCACAAGCGAAGATCGTGCGCTCGCGGCAGCCGGCTCACCCTGCGATCGTTTCTGTGGGGAGGTTCACAGCCGCGCAGCTTGAGCAGCGCAAGCGGAAGTCGGGTGGCAAGGCGGGCTGGTCCTCGGTTGACCGACGGCGGGTCTCGCAGAAGCGGATGTACGTCTTCCGCGGGCGGATCAAGTGCGCGCTGTGCGCACGAACGATGGAAGGCGCGGCACGTCGGCAGGACACGATCTACTACCGGTGCAACGCACGCACGTTGGTTCCGGGGTCTGCGACGGCGAGCGCTCATCCGCCACAGATCTATCTTCGCGAGGATGTGATCACCCCGCGAATCAATCGATGGATCGGGAGTTTGTTCGATCCGATGCACCGGGACGACACGATCGCAACACTGCTGGAATCTGACGATTCAGCCGACAGGGCCCGCGAGCATGTGGAGCGAGTACGAGATCGTGTGGCGGCGGCTGAGACTGTCATGGAGAAGTTGCGTAGAGCGCTGGATGCGGGCTGGGATCCGGTCGAGTTGCGCGATCAGTACAACGCGGCCGTCGCGGAGAAGCGTTCGGCCGAAGTCGCGCTCGCGGCGGCGCCCGATGACAGTGGACTGAGTCGCGGGGACCTGGAGGCGTTTGTCGATCAGCTCGGAGACATCGGAGCAGCGCTGGATGTTGCCGAGCCGCAGGAGCTGAGTGAGCTCTACGCGTCGCTGCGGCTGTCGCTGAGGTATCACCACATCAAGCAGACTGTCGATGTGGAGGTCGACCCGTTGGCCGACCGTGTGAATAAGTTGCGTGTCCGAGGGGGGACTTGAACCCCCACGCCCCGCGAAGGGCACTAGCACCTCAAGCTAGCGCGTCTGCCTATTCCGCCACCCGGACGAGTGGTCTGACCGCCTCAGCGGTGCCGACCGGAGAACAGTAGCAAACTCCAGGGGTGGAATTCACATCGGGCCGCCGGGGTAGTGACGAGGGGGTGTGGGCGGCGTAGTTTGAAATTCAAGGAGTGGCCTCTGGGGTGGAGGTGGGTACGCCGTGGGCGCGTGGAACGGGATGTCCTTCGAGGGCAAGGAGACGATCCTCCGGGTTGTCCGGCAGGAGGCGGAGCTGTTCTTCGGGATGGTCGGGTCCGACGGCGTATGGGAGGCGCCGACCGGGGCCGGGCACTGGGAAGTGCGGGATGTGGTGGCACATCTCACCGATACCACCGAGTCGTACTTCGTGGCGTTCGACGCGGCGCGGTCGCACGCGGAGGTACCCCCGGCGTACGGGCTGCCGGGGATGGCCGAGCGGGTCGACCAGCAGGCGCTCGCGCTCCGCGAGGTGCCACAGACCGAGCTCATCGATCGGCTCCGGACAGACTTCGACAAGATGATGGGGATGTTCGACGCGCTCGGGCCGGACGACTGGGGCGGGTTCACCGTGTCGCACTTCTACATGGGCCCGCTGCCGGCGTTCTTCTATCCGGCGTTCCAGTTGATGGATTACGGCGTCCATTCGTGGGACATCCGGCAGGGGACTGGCCGGGCGCACGGGCTGTCGGGCGAGGCCGCGGACCTGCTCGTCCCGTTCATGTTCGTGCTGTGGAAGTACACCACCGGGGCCAAGGATCCGTGTGAGCTCGGGATCCGGATCACCAGCGGCCCGAACGCCGGCGACACCAGGGTGACCGTCGGTCCGGACGGCATGGACTACGCGGCCGGCGACGTGAGCGACCTGCAGGCCGTGATCGAGTTCGACCCGGGCAGTTTCGTCCTGACGGCGTTCGGCCGGAGCAACGCCGGTACGATCCGTGGCGACCGCGCGGTCGCCGACCGGTACCTGAACCTGTTCTTCCGCATTTGAGGGATCTGAGGGGGATCGCATGACCGATATCGACCTGTCCACGATCGAGGCGGAGCGGGAGCGGATCAGGACGGCGTACCTGAAGTCCGGTGGTAGCTCGTCGGCGCGTGGGCTGCATCACACTGCGTTACTGTGCGCGGACGTCGAACGGACGGTGCGGTTCTATCAGGAGGTGCTGGGGTTCCCGTTGACCGAGATGGTCGGGAACCGGGACTACGAGGGGTCGACGCACTTCTTCTTCGACATCGGGAACGGGAATCTGCTGGCGTTCTTCGACTTCCCGGGGCTGGATCTCGGGCCGTACGCCGAGGTGCTCGGCGGACTGCACCACCTGGCGATCTCGGTGGAGCCCGGTCAGTGGGAGCGGCTGAAGGCGAGCCTGACCGAGCACGGTGTCGAGTTCCAGGAGGAGAGCGGTACGTCGATCTACTTCCGCGACCCCGACGGCGCCCGGATCGAGCTGATCTCCGACCCGCTGGGCGAGATGTACGGCCTCAAGGTGCTCTGAACGGTCCTGGAGGTTCCTGAGCCGTTGACCGGGTGACGGGCGGGCGGGATCCTCGTCTCGGGGTTGAGACCAAGGCTCGGGGTGGGGCGATGGGGCAGCGTAGTCCGTTGGTGACGCTCGCGGCGACGGCCGTCGGGCTGGTCGGGTTGCTGGTGGTCAACAGCACGCAGACCGGCAGTCCGGCCACCGCGCCGACCGCCGAGCAGTCAGCGTCGACCAACCCGACGAGCGCGCCCACAACGCCACCGCCCACAACCACGGCGCCGAGCGCGCCGGAGCAGACAAGCCCGACCCCAGAGCAGACGCAGCCGGCAGCACAGAACCCAGTCGTGTACGTCGGCCGCACAGCAGGTCGGGAAGCCACCCTCGCCGTCGCAGTCAAAGGCGCCAAAGCCGTTGCCTACATCTGCGACGGCCAACGCGTGGAGGCCTGGCTGACCGGCACCTTCACCGGCGGTCAGCTCGAACTGCGATCGCGTACCGGAGAGCGCCTGACCGGAGTAGCCACCGCCAAAGCGGCGTCTGGAGAACTGACGCTGCGCGGCCGCCCACTGCGGTTCACAGCGACCCTGGCAGGACCACCGGCCGGCCTCTACCGCGCCCGCAACAGCACCTCGACCATCGGCTGGATCGTCCTCCCCGACGGCTCGCAGGTAGGCATCGACAACGACGGCACACCCGACGCGGCACCACCGCTCGACCCGGCCACCCGCTCCGCCACCGTGAACGGCGCCGCCGTGACAGCTAAATCCATCGCCGGCGACGAGACCTTCTGAGGTGGGGCAGATGAGTACGACGTCAGTCGCGAGGCGCAGTGCCGTTGCTGTCCCGTTGATCGCTGGCGCCGCAGCGGCTGTCGCATTGGGTGTGTACGGGCGATTGCACGACCCCACCGGCGTCGCGATCGACATCGCGGGCTTCTCCAGTTTCCAAGCGGTCAAGAGCTGGCTGACCACGCTCGCCGCCGTACTCGGCCTCCTCCAACTGGCAAGCGCAGTCGCGCTCTACCGGGGCCGTCGGCAGCTCGCTCCCTTGCACCGCTGGTCCGGCAGAGCTGCCGTCCTCGTCACGCTCCCCGTCGTCGCGCATTGCCTTTACGCATTGGGCTTCCAGTACGGCGAACCGCGCGTACTCGTCCACTCCCTGCTCGGCTGCTGCTTCTACGGCGCGTTCGTCGTGAAGATGCTGGCGCTCACCCGAGCAGGCGCGCCGTCCTGGCTGCTCCCGGTCGTCGGCGGGGCTGTCTTCACCGGCCTGATGGGGCTGTGGCTCACCTCGGCGCTGTGGTTCTTCACCACGTTCGGCGTCATCCGTTGAAAGGACCCGCTGTGGACGCACCCAGCCGCCGTACCATCCTCACCGGAGCCGCCGCCGGACTGGTGACTGTGGCCGGCTGCGCGAAGTACGGCGAGCCGCAGAGCACGCCCGCGCCCGCGCCTGCCGACACCGTCCTCGGGCCGACCGCGGACATCCCGGTCGGCGGCGGGAAGATCTTCGCGCCGCAGCAGGTCGTGGTCACGCAGCCGGTCAAGGGCACGTTCAAGGCGTTCAGCTCGATCTGCACTCACCAGAGCTGCCCGGTCGCCAGCGTTGCCAGCGGGACGATCAACTGCGACTGCCACGGCAGCAAGTACGCGCTCGAGGACGGCTCCGTGCAGGCCGGCCCGGCGCCACGCCCGCTGCCACCGAAGCAGATCACTGTCTCCGGCGACGCGATCACCCTGACCTGAAGGGCCTCAGCCGCGCCCGTCCGCGGCGGGGTGTTCGACGAGAGCGATCACCCGGCTGGTGATGAAGCGGGCGGTCCGGACGGCCTTGCCGGACCGGGTCACCTCGACCACCTCGGTCAGGCTGCGGGTGGTGTTGATCTCGACCCGGCGACCGGCCTTGGTCGCGGCGATCTCGTACGTCGACACGCCGTTGCCGGTGTCGACGACGATCTCTACCCGGTCGCCTCTCACACTTGTTTCGTACCCGGTACCGCAAGAGCTCAAGCGAGCGGTGTAATGGGTACCGGGAGGCGTGATGGCGGAAGGTCCCGGCCCCAAGCGACCGCGCAGGCGACCCGCGGCGGTCATCGTCACCGCTGCCCTGGCCGTCACGCTGGTTTCCGCCGTGCTCGGTGCCCTCGCCGTCGGCTGGCTCGACGGCGGTCCCCGGTCCGCGCCCGGGCCGAACGCCGTACCACTGGCACCTGCCACCAGGCTGCCTTCGACGACGGCCGGTACGCCTGGCACCGGGACGCCGTCAGGACCGGCGGCGACTCCGGCGCCGCCGCCGACGACCGAGTTCAGATTTCAGCCGCTCTGGCCGTTCCGGTCGGTCGCGGAGGCCGCGGGCTGGCAGCGGTCGTATCGCGGGAGTGGCGGGCAGCCGTGGCACCTGGACGCTGCGGAGACAGCGCTCGACTTCACACGAGGCTTCCTCGGGTTCACCGAGATCGACCGGGTGGTGTCGCGGTCTGTCCGCGGTGCCGAGGCCTACATCGGCGTCGGCTACCAGGCCGAGGGCGGCGGCCCGAGTGGCGCAGCCGTCATCCACTTGGTGAAGATCGGACGCGGATCGGACGCGCCGTGGGAGGTGGTCGGCACAGCCGATACATCCCTCACCGTCGAGCAGCCCCGGTATGCCGCCCGCGTGACGTCACCGATCACGGTTGGCGGGCGGATCACCGGGGTGGACGAGTCGATCCGGGTTCAGGTTCGGCAGCCGTCGTCAGAGGAGCCGATCGGCACCTACTGCTGTCGCCCCGGCGGTGGCGAGAAGCAGCCGTGGTCCGCGCAGGTGACCTTCCGCGGGGCTGTGGATCCGGCCTTGACTGTCGTTGCGTCCACGGGCGGGCACTTGAGGGAGGTCGAGCAGTTCGCGATCACAGGGGTACGCCGGGGCTGACCGCTGGCCCGTGCTTCGCCGTACCGGGATCTGGGTGTGGCCGGACTGTGGGAGAGGATAGAGCTATGACTGCTCCGGAGACCGCTGACCGTTCGTACACGCCCGATGCCGAAGTAGTGGAGCTCTGCAGCGAGCTGATCCAGATCGACACCACGAACTACGGGAACGGCAAGAGCAACGGGGAGCGGGTCGCGGCCGAGTACGTCGCGGCGAAGCTGGACGAGGTCGGGATCGAGTCGACGATCTACGAGTCGGAGCCGGGGCGGGCGACGCTGGTCGCGCACTGGGACGGCGAGGACCAGGGTGCGGACCCGTTGCTCGTGCACGGGCACCTGGACGTCGTACCGGCGGATCCGAAGGACTGGAAGGTCGATCCGTTCGCGGGTGAGATCTTCGACGGGTGCGTCTGGGGTCGCGGCGCGGTCGACATGAAGGACTTCGACGCGATGGTGCTATCCGTGGTTCGGGCACGCCAGCGCGCCGGTGTGAAGCCGCGGCGTCCGGTCCGGCTGGTGTTCACGGCCGACGAGGAGGCCGGCGGCGTGTACGGCGCCCAGTGGCTGATCAACAACCACCCGGACACCGTTGCCGACTGCACCGAAGGTATCGGCGAGGTCGGCGGGTTCTCGATCACGGTCAAGGACGACCTGCGGCTGTACCTGATCGAGACCGCCGAGAAGGGCATGAACTGGATGCGGCTCAAGGCCCGCGGTACGGCGGGACACGGGTCGATGGTCAACACCGACAACGCCGTCACGAACCTGGTCGAGGCGGTGACCCGGATCGGATCGCACGAGTGGCCGCTGCGCGTCACGCCGACGGTCCGCGAGTTCCTGAAGACGCTCGAGGACGTGCTCGAGGTCGAGCTCGATCCGGACGACATGACCACGACGCTGGCGAAGCTGGGCAGCTTCAGCCGGATGTTCGGCGCCACGATCCGCAACACTGCGAACCCGACGATGCTGGACGCCGGCTACAAGGTGAACGTGATCCCGGGCGACGCCGAGGCGCACATCGACGGGCGGTTCCTGCCCGGGCACGAGGACGAGTTCTTCGCGACCATCGACGAGTTGCTCGGCGACAAGGTTCAGCGCGAGACGGTTGTCCAGGACATCGCGCTGGAGACGGAGTTCAGCGGCGGGCTGGTCGAGGCGATGAAGGCGTGCCTCGCGGCGGAGGACCCGCAGAGCCGCACCGCACCGCTGCTGATGTCAGGTGGGACGGACGCGAAGTCGTGGAGCCGACTTGGTGTGCGGTGCTTCGGGTTCGTACCGCTGCAGCTGCCGCCGGACCTCGATTTCATGGGCATGTTCCACGGCATCGACGAGCGCGTGCCGACATCGGCACTCGAATTCGGCTCACGGGTGCTGGACCGCTTCCTCGATCAGGCCTGACACAGGCCGGGTGATTCAGCCCTGCAGATGAGTCGGCCGGTGGGTCACCTGCTCGATGTCCTCGGCCGCCGCCAGTACCAGCCGGTGCGAGAGCTCGGACAGTGCCCGCGCGGCAGCCAGCTCGTCGCCGATCTGCGGGACCTCGCGGTCGTTCGGATGGCGGTACGCCGTACCTCGCGCCGAGAGCTGCTCGCCCGCATGGGTCCGCAGCCGCGCCTCCGCCCGGGTCGTTCGCTCGTCCTCCTCCTCGTCGATCACGATGTCGACCATCCATTGCCGCATCGTTGACATCCCACTCACCTTCGTCCAGGGAGTTCCTACTCCGAGCGTGGTACGTCTGCGCGCGAAATGCCAGTGCCGGACCCGGATCAGCGGAAGTCGACCGGCTCTTCGGTCAGGCCTGACGGATGATCCTTGGCACCGTCAGTAGGCCGGAGTTGAGGTAGTCGGTGGCGTGTTCGATGTGTTGGAGGTCGAAGCGGCGCCCGTAGCGGGCCGTGGCGTCTGCGGCTGCGCCGAGCAGGTGGTGATCGGCGGAGAGCGCGTTCGCGGCGGTGTTGTGTACGACGACGCGCAGCTCGTTCACGCCCGGTCGCGCGGCGGGTGTGAGGTCGACCTGGTACGGCGGCGCCCAGAGTGAACCGCAGTGGGTGTCGTTGAGCCAGATGTCGGCGGCGACCCCGACCGGCGGGGTGATGAGCGCGCGGTAGGAGTTGTCGGGGAGGTAGGGCTCGCTGTCGGGCGCGACCGGCTCACCGGGGCCGAAGTCGACGAGCAGACGGTCTGTGGTGTCCGGGAGTTCGATCTCGGTGCGGTATGTCGCGGAGCCGGAGTAGGTCGTCAGCGCCGGGTCGTCCTCCCAGCGGTGCGGGAGCGTGACCGGGCGGCGGCTGTCATTGCCAAAGGCAACCGACCAGCCGTCCTGAAGCGGGGTGACCTGTTCATCGGCTGGAGCGGCCGCCTCAGCCGTGGTGGTTGGGAGCAGGACGGCTGACTCGTAGGGGTGCAAGGTGATGGTGCGGGTGACTGGAGCGTCGTCAGAGAGCGCACTCCAGTGTTCCAGCGGCTGGTCGAGGGTGAGGGTGCGGATCTCGGGGCCGGTGTTGGCGACGAAGTAGAAGTCGCCGTCGTCCAGGCGCCGGTGGACCACGCCTACGTCCTGTTGGGGAGAGAGCGGCGGGGACGGGAGGTGGTCAGCGAGGGTGCCGACGTCGGCGATCACCTTTCCGCCGGCCGCGACAACAGCATCCAGCCAGCGCTGGGTTTCCGGCGGTGTCGTGGTTCCTTCGGGTACGACGACCAGCGGCGCGTCAGCGGGATCGAGTACCTCGAGCGCGTCGTCGTCGATCAGGTCGAAGTCGAGTCCCGCCTCCCGGATCATCCGGGGAGCGCTCTCTGGGATCAGCCGGCGGACGACGCGGTAGAGGTTCAGCGGCTCGGCGTGCCCCGCGGGTACGGCGGCGTACGCGTCGGAGGCCGGGACGTAGATCTTCACGGGCCGGACCGGCGTGCCCTGCTGGAGCAGCCAGGAGAGGCGGTGGAGAGAACGGAAGAGAGCGGTTGCTGACGGCCACCATGGGTTCCGGTCGTCTAGTGCGCCTGCGGCGTAGAAGATCCACCCGAGCCCGGGCCCGTCGGACGGCGAGTAGGGCCAGCCGTGGCCGATGAGCTGGTTGACGCCGGAGAGGAAGTGTTCGTGGGCCTCGCCCTGGAGATCCAGAGGCGTGGCGCGGAACGAGGGGGAGTGGACCCACGTCCACACCTCGGCTGACACGACCGAACGGCCGTAGATGTTCGCGGCCGACGACGCCCACCGGGTCTCGGGGATGCGCGTCCATCCCCAGCCTTCGCCTTCGAACATGTCGGCGTGCCGGTAGCTGCTCATCGTCGCCGGCGGCTCACCGTAGCTCTGGATCCGGAACGGTACGCCGTACCCGAATGCCCATTGCTGGAATACCTTCAGGAAGTTGTCCTCGTACAGCTCCGACAGCGTCCGCCCGAAGTCGATCCGCAGCTGCCGCGAGCCCTCGGTGTCCACGAGTAGCTCGTAGAGCCGCGGCCGCAGCTCGTACCCGCGCCGTTTCTCGAACTCGTCGAAGATCGTCGGCGTCCAGTCCCCGCCGTACACCTCGAGGCTGTCGCAGAACACGGAACCGAGCAGCTCCGGCGTGGCCGCGAGCAGCAAGGGCTCGGCGACCTTCTTGATGTGCTCGTTCGCGGCGGCGGCCGAGTAGTGGTCGAGCGTGAGTCCCTCGGCTCCCGCCGCAGTCCGCTTCACCTGCTGACCGGTCACGCGGGATGTCGCGATCAGAACTTCGCGCGGCTGACCCCCGGCCGGTACGTGGATGATCCCGTCGTTCGCCGGTACCTCGACGTACGACGACGGCGCGCCGCCCGACCCGTCGCCGACGTACGCCGCGACGAACTCGTCACCGGGCCAGGCGGCCACGATCGGTACGTCGTACGCCGCGGCGCCGATCTCGCGACGGTCCCAGTGCAACTGCCGCGCAGCCAGCGAGGGACCGATGTGCGGACCGCCGTACGACCACCCGCTCCCGAGCGTCACGTCGAACCGCAATCCGAGCCGTCGCGCGGTCCGCGCGGCGTGCTCGACCAGTTCGAGGAACTCGGGCGATCCGAACGGCGCGGTCACCGGTCCCATCGGGTAGACGAACGCGACCTCCGCGCCGCCGAGCCCGGCGGCAGCCATCGCTTCCAGCTCGCGGTCGATTTCGTCTCGGTCGATGGACGGTCCGAACCACCACCAACGCATCATCGGCCGCCCCTCGGGCGGCGGGTTCCGGAACTGTCGTCGTACGTCGTCGACGGTCGCCATGCTGTTCACCCCACCGCGGGCAGCGACCTGCGGTCAACGGCGATGACCAGTACCGGTCAGATCGTCCTGCGTAGTGGTGACGCCCGAGGTCAGCAGGTACTGGCCGACGGCGTACGTCGACATGGTGAGCGCTCCCCGGCCGGGGAAGTCGCGGCCGGCGAGGCGGAGTGCGATGAGCGCGTCGGAAACGAGAAAGAGCGCTCCACCGAGGCCGCTGCGCGAGTTGTGCCAGCGGGACGCGACTGCGGTTGCTGTGAGCAACAGTGCGTAGGCGGCGACGGGGACGCGTTGGCTGCCGAGTCCGGGCGAGAGGATGGCGATGAGGGCGGCCCACAGGGCTGCGTACGCCGCGAGCACCCGCCAGGATCGTTGCGCTGGATCGCTGAGGAACACGGCGAGATAGCAGGCGTGTGCCGCTGCGAACGCTGCCATGCCGGCGAGCTGGAGATCGGTCTCCAGGAGGAGGTCACCGGCGGCCGATGCGAGCAGTGCCGCCTGGAGGAGCGGCGGGGCGTCCTGCGTTCGCGACCACTGCCAGAGCAGTGGCATCAATGTCACCTTGCTGGTCTGCTTGAGGATCTTGGCGTCGACGACGATCGCCGCGACCTGTACGACGGTTGCGCCCCAGAACCCCGCCAGTACCCGGCGCCCACGCGCCAGCTGTCCCAGCCTCATGCGGCCGAGTCTGCAACATCCGACGCCGCGACTCACCGCTGTTCACGGCAAGTTCAACCAGGGGCTACGAGAGGTTGAGGGTGGCGCGGAGGTGGGGGAGGTGGGTGATCAAGGGCTTGGGCGGGGTGGGGGTGGTGACGACCGAGAGGGTGAGGCGGTAGTGGAAGGGGGCGGGGGTGAGGTGTTCGCCGGGGCGGAGTTCGGTGGCCAGGGCGCTGCGGGGGACGAGGGCCAGGTGGGAGCTGCGGCGGGCCATGGCGACGGTGGTGCTGAGGGTGACGCCGCGGCGTGGGATCGCGCCTTGGGCGGCCAGGCGGGAGTGGACGTCTTCGGCGCCGCGGTCGTACGTGGAAAACGCGATCTGGCGATCTTTCAAGGGCCGGCGGCCGCGGCCGGGTGGGCGGGCGCCGGGTGGGACGAACAGGACGAGTTCGTCGCGGCCGACGCGGCGGGCGACGGTGCCGCGGGGGAGCGTCATCTGGTCGGCGATCGCGATGAAGGCCGCGTCCATGGTGCCTTCGGCGACGCGTTCGACCAGGAAGTGGCCGTGGTCGACCTGCTGCTGGATCTCCAGGTCGGGAAGGTCGGCGTCGAGGACGGGGAACAGGATCGGCGCGAGGCTGGCGAATGTACCGATCACGAGGCGCTGCGTGACGGCGGCCGCGCGCGTGGCGTCGTACACCTCCTCGAGGTGGCCGAGGATGTGGTCGGCGCGGCGGCCGAGTTCGGCGCCGGCCGGGGTGGGGCGGGCGCCGCGGGTGTCGCGTTCGAAGAGTTTGGTGCCGCAGAGGCGTTCGAGCCGGGCGAGGCGTTGGGACGCCGAGGGCTGGGAGATGCGGAGTTCGCGGGCCGCGGTCCCGACAGCGCCGGTCCGGGTGACGGCCTGAACGAGCCGCAGGTCCTCGACCGAGGGTAATGAGGCCATAGGCTAAGCCTATGGCATGCGGACAAGCCGTGCTGACTACCTGAGGCCGCGGGAAACGCCAAGAATTCAAGGTGTGAAGGCGAGATCCGAAGCGTTGGCGTTGCTGGCGGGAAGCGGTACGGCGGACTTCGCGTTCCGGATTTCTCAGGTCGCGCTGCCGCTGGTGATCCTCCGGGAAACGGGATCGGTGGCGGCGACTGGACTCGTGGCCGGTGCGGCTGGGGTGCCCGTGCTCCTGTCGCCGTGGTGGGCTCGCAATGCGCGACAGTGGGTGGACTCGGGACCGCGGCTCGCTGTCGTGGCGCTGGTGTCCGCGATCGCGTTGGCGTCGGTACCGGCGGCGGCCGGCTTGGGGATCCTGTCTCCGGAGTTGCTGATCATGAGCGGGCTACTGCTCGGGTGCGGCGACGCGCTGTCGAATCCGGGGAGGTCGGCATTGCTCGCCGACACCGGCGACCGATGGGGTGAGGGTCGGGCGGTGCAGCTGCTGACCTGGCAGGACGGACTACGACGACTGGGGATGATGGTCGGCCCGACCGTCGGTGCGCTGGCGGTGTCGACCGGGCTGACGAACGGGTTGCTGTGGGTCGAGGCCGCAACAGTTGCCGGCGCCGGGTTGCTGGCGTGCAGTGTCCGGGCCGAGCGCGCCCCGGAAATGGCGGTGACGCCGTCGATCCGCGGGAGTCTGCGCGGACGGCCCGAGATCGCGTACGGCTGGGTGGTCCGGGGAACGGGATGCGTTACCTGGTTCGCGTTCACGTTGGGGCTGTCGGTGCTGGGGGAGGAGCGCGGGCAACCGGGGATCTACCTGGCCGCGGGAATGACGGGGTACGGCGTGGGGTCGCTCGTCGGGACCGCGGTGTCGTTGGCAGTGGTACGGCGTACCCGGCCGGTGGTGACCGCGTCGATGGCGTGGGCCTGGAGCGGGCTGTGCTGGGTCGGAATGGGGGTGTGGACGACGCCGCCCGTGGTCGCCGTGATGGGCGCGTTGTCGGGGGTGACCGTGGTGATCGGGATCGCGGCGATCTCCGTTCTCATCACCCGGTCGTCGGCCGGCGCCGAGCGACGCGCGTTGCTCTCCGGGCAGAGCGTCGTCGTGAACGCGGGGAGCGCGGCGGGCCTGCTCGCCGGAGGACCGATCATCGGCGCTCTCGGAGCCGAGATCGCGCTGATCGGATCGGGCCTCGTCACCGCGATCGTCGCCGTACTGGTCCTGCTTCGGTGCCACACTGCTGGTCATGTCCGAGATCGCGATCACCACCTTGGCCGAGCGGCCTGAGTACCTGGAGCGGATGTACGAGTTCGCCGACGCGTGGCCGGCGTTCATGCACAACGACCCGATCGGAAACGCGTTCATGGGTCAGGTCCCGGTGCACTTCCCGGACCAGTGCGTGGTCGCGACCGAGAACGGCGAGCTGATCGCGCACGGCCGGAGTATCCCGTTCGTGTTCCCGGACGAGAACCGCACCGACCTGCCGGCCGGCGGCTGGGATCGCGTGCTGCTCTGGGGTTTCCACGATCTCCGCAACGACCGTACGCCGAACGTCTCGAGCGCCCTGGAGATCCTGATCCGGCCGTCGCACCTCGGCCGCGGCCTCTCGCACGCCATGCTCGCCGCGATGCGCCAGGCCGTGAAGGCGAAAGGCCTCTCCGCTCTCTACGCCCCGGTCCGCCCGAACGGCAAGACCGACGCACATCAGCCGATGACGGAGTACGTCGAGCAACTCCGGCCCGACGGTCTGCCGCAGGACCCGTGGCTGCGCGTCCACGTGAAGGCCGGCGCCACGATCGTCCAGGTCGCCCCGCGCTCGATGGTGATCGCGGGCAGCCTGGACGAGTGGCGCCGCTGGACCGGCCTCCCGTTCGACACCACCGGCGACGTCGTCGTACCCAAAGCTCTCGTCCCCGTCCACGTAGACGTCGAGCACAACCACGCGGTGTACGTAGAACCGAATGTCTGGGTCCGCCACGACCTCTGAATGCGTTGGGCTCTACCGCGCCAGGCGTCCCATCAGAGCGGCAGCCGCGCAGATGCCGGCGATGGCGGCGACGATCAGGACGGTGAAGTCGAGGAGGTAGTTGGTGGGTTGGCCGATGAGTAAGCCGCGGAGGGCGCTGACCTCGTAGGTGAGGGGGTTGGCGTGGGAGAGAGCGCGGAGCCAGCCGGGCATGATGTCGACCGGGTAGAGCGCGTTGGACGCGAAGAACAGCGGCATCGTGATCGCCTGGCCGATGCCCATCAGGCGATCGCGGCGCAGGACCAGGCCCGCGATCGTCATCGAGAGACAGGAGAAGAACGCGGCGCCGAGGACCACGACCGCGAGAACGGCGAGCAACTTCAGCGGATTCCAGGTGAGACTGACGCCGAGCAGTGCTGCGACGATCAGAACGACGATCGCCTGGGAGATCGTCCGGACGCCGGCGGCGAACGCCTTTCCGGCGACCAGTGCGGAACGCGGGGACGGCGTGACCAGCAACTTCGTGAGAATCCCGGCGTCACGTTCCCAGATGATCTGGATCCCGTAGAAGATGGCCACGAACAGCGCCGACTGCGCGATGATCCCGGGCGCGAGATAGTCCAGGTACGGCACGTCGCCGGTCGGGATCGCCCGGATCCGGCTGAATGTCTGGCCGAAGATGACCAGCCACAGGACCGGCTGGATTGCTCGCGTGATCAGCTCGGTCCGGTCGTGCCGGAGCTTCTGTAACTCGATGAGGCAGAACGTTCCGATCCTGGAGAACAGCCGGAGCACGGCTCGCGGCCGCGAATCAACCCATGCGCTGGGCGGTGCGGCGGGTGCCACGGACATCGCGCAGGCCTCCCTTCGCCTGACCTTCGAGACTCTCGCCGGTGTGGCGCCGGAACACGTCCTCGAGGCTCGCGTCCGGACCGAGCTCGGCCTTCAGCTCGTTCGGCGTACCGACGGCGCGGAGCCGGCCGAGGTGCATCAACGCAACCCGGTCGCAGAGGATGTCGGCCTCCTCCATGTAGTGCGTGGTCAGCAGCACGGTCATCCCGTACCGCTCCTGCATCTCCTGCACCCGCGCCCACACCGAGTCCCGCGCCACCGGATCGAGCCCGACCGTCGGCTCGTCCAGCACGAGCAGCGCGGGCCGGTTGACGAGCGCCTGCGCGAGTTCGAGCCGTCGCACCATGCCGCCGGAGTACGTCGAGGCGAGCCGGTCGGCCGCGTCGGTGAGGTCGACGATCTCCAGAACCTCGGCCACCCGCGCGGCTCGTTCACGCCGCGGTACGTCGAACAGCCGCGCGAACCAGGAAACGTTCTCTCGTCCGGAGAGCGCTCCCTCGATGGACAGCTGCTGCGGGACGTACCCGAGCAGGCGCCGTACCGACATCGCAGCGGTGTGGACGTCGAGACCGAAGACGCGGACCGAGCCGGACTGGGGTGGGTAGAGCGTGTTGAGCACCCGCAGTGTTGTCGTCTTGCCAGCGCCGTTGGGGCCGAGGAGACCGAAGCATTCGCCGGGGGAGATGGTCAGGTCGAGATCGTCGACCGCCAGGTGGTCGCCGAATCGGTGACTCAACCCGGAAACTGACACCGCCGGCGTGCCCGCAGGCTCCACACCAGCCGCACCGCGTTCCGGTTCGGCTGCGGGTTCCGCACTCATACGTGCTCCTTCGTCAGCTGTTCTTCGGGATGCAGGCGCTCCGCGAGTCCAGTGAGAATCGGCAGGGCGGATCTCAACGCCTCACGGTCGTCCGCCGTCAGATCGTCGAGCGTCCGGGT
Source organism: Kribbella sp. C-35 (assembly GCF_046549195.1). NCBI lineage: Bacteria > Bacillati > Actinomycetota > Actinomycetes > Propionibacteriales > Kribbellaceae > Kribbella > Kribbella sp. C-35. The sequence continues at coordinate 10,258 of NZ_JAJPWG010000005.1, read as the reverse complement.
GACCAGCGCCGTACGGCGATCGCGCCAGGCCTCGACCTGTTCGCGGGCCGGCTCTGTCAGCGTCAGCCGCGCGACCCGGCGATCGGACTCGTCGGGGGTGCGCTGCAGCAGACCGCGCTCGGTGAGCTGGCCGACGAGGGTCGACACGGTGTTCGCGACCAGGCCGAGCTCGGCCGCGGCCTCGGCGACCGAGATGCCCGGGTTGCGGCGGACGGTCCGGACCAGTTCGGCCTGCGAGTCGGTGAGTGCGGACAACGGGAACGGTCGCCCGACGGATCGGCGCAGGTGCCGCCGCACCAGCCCGATCGCCGCCAGCAGTTCCTCGGCGAGAACCTCGGTCACAGCGACAGAATACCTCTGTTGCAGAGATATTTCACCGGGGAGAACCCCAACTAATCGGGGTACCGGGCGGCCAGGGTCGCGCCGACGATCGGTGGCATGAGTACAACCGCGAGTTCAGGAGAGCGCAACAAGGCCGTCGTGAAGGACTTCATCGACAGTCTGTTCACCAAGGGGGATCTCGGTGCGGTGGACACCTACCTGGCCGAGGACTTCGTCAACCACGACCCGCCGTTCGGCGTCACTGCCGACCGCGAGGGCATGCGGACGGTCGGCGGCATGATGCGTGCCGCGTTCCCGGACTGGCGCAGTGAGCTGCACGAGCTGATCGCGGAGGGCGACCTCGTCGTCGAGCGGTTCACGGCCGGCGGGACGCACCGCGGCGAGGTGATGGGGGTGCCGGCGAGCGGGAAGCCGATCAGCCTGCCGGGGATCAACATCTTCCGGCTCCGCGACGGCCTGATCGTGGAGCGCTGGGGACGGCTCGACGATCTCGGTCTGCTCAGACAACTCGGCGTCGTACCGGCGTAGCATCACGAGCATGGGGGTGGGGGATCGCCTCGAGGTGCTGATCCAGCGCTGTTACGCGGGGCTGGACGCCGATCAGCTGCGGTCCGAGGTGCTCGCGCGGCTGCGGGGTGTGCTGACAGTCGACGCGGCGTTCTTCGCGACGGTGGATCCGGCGACCGTGCTGTTCACGTCGGCGGTGGCCGACGAACCGCTCGGTGCGGTGACCGAGCAGTTCATGGCGAACGAGTTCGGGCAGGACGACGTGAACAAGTTCGCCGTACTCGCCGGTGGGCCGGACGCGGTGCGGTCGCTCGGTGAGGCGACGCGAGGCGACTGGGGGAGCAGTCCGCGGTACGTCGAGGTGATGCGACCGCTCGGACTTGGGGACGAGTTGCGCGCCGCGTTGATGTCGAACGGTCGGTGTTGGGGCGTGCTGTGCCTGCACCGCGAGAACGCTGAGGCAGGGTTCGCCGAGCACGAGATTCAACTGGTACGCCGACTGGCACCACACCTGGGCGACGGCCTACGCCGCGCCCTGCGTGCCGGCCCGATGGTGCCCGGCCAGGCCGGAGTTGGGGCTGGGGTTGTGGTGTTGGATGCGGGGCTGCGGGTGGACTCGGTGAGTGATGAGGGGGAGTACTGGCTCGACGAACTCGGCTCGGCGGGCGAGTTGCCGGTTGCGGTGCGGGCGGTGGGTGCTCGGATGCAGGCCGACCGGACGACCGCTCGGCTGAAGGTCAGGACGCGTCGAGGCGCGTGGCTCGAGTTGCAGGCGTCCAGGTTGGGTGAGAACGGACAGACAGCGGTCGTGATCGAGCCGGTGACGCCGGCGCAGCTGGGATCCCTGCTGCTCGATCTGCACGGTCTGACGCCGGCTCAGCAGCGGGTGACCGAGTTGTTGCTGCGCGGCTACTCGACGCGGCAGATCGTCGAGCGGTTGTGCCTGTCCCCGCACACCGTGCAGGAGCATGTACGGGCGTCGTACGACAAAGTCGGCGTCGGCAGCCGACGGGAATTGGTAACTGTCCTGCTCAGAGGGTCCGCATCACGCGGATGATGCGGCGCCGCAGCCACACGCGGCGTGAACCGTCGGGATAGCGACGCAGACGGGCAAGCTCCCACCCGCCGTACTCCGCGTGCTCGGTGAGTAGCTTGCGCACCGCACCGCGGGACTCCGTCCTGGACACCTCGAACTGCTGTAATTCGTACTCTGCCATTCACACCTCCCCTGAAAATTCAACAGGGTCCACTTACGAAACATCCTCCAGTGCCGCTGCGATGGCGGGCGGCAATGTGAGCTCCTCCACACCCAGTACCGACTTCAATTGCAGTGCCGTGCGGGCCCCGACGATGGCCGCCGACACTCCCGGCCGGTCCCGCACCCAGGTCAGCGCGACCTCGAGCGGGGTCCAGCCGAGCCCGTCGGCGGCTCGTGCGACCGCTTCCACGATGCCCGAAGCCCGCGCGTCGAGGTAGGGGTCGACGAATCTGGACAGATGCTGAGACGCCGCCCGGGAGTCCGCCGGGATGCCTGTCCGGTACTTCCCGGTCAGCACGCCCCGGCCGAGCGGCGACCAGGCGAGGACCCCGATCCCGAGGCCGGCGGCCGCGCGGATCGCGTCCAGTTCGGCGTCGCGGGCGAGCAGCGAGTACTCGACCTGGTTGGCGACCGGGACCGCGCGGCCCGGCCAGGCCTGCTGCCAGGTGACGGCGCGAGCAGCCTTCCAGCCGGCGTAGTTCGAAACCCCGACGTACCGCACCTTGCCGGAGCTGACGGCGTGGTCGAGCGCGGAGAGCGTCTCCTCCAGCGGCACGTCGTCGGACCAGGTGTGCAGTTGCCAGAGGTCGATGTGGTCGATGTTCATCCGGCGCAGCGAGCCCTCGAGATCGCGCAGCAGCGCGCCGCGGGAGGTGTCGGTGACCCGCTCGCCCCGCCGGACGCTGAACCCGGCCTTGGTCGCGATCACGAGGTCGTCGCGGTCCACCACGTCGCCGATCAGCGACCCGATCAGCTGCTCGCTGTCGCCGTCGCCGTACGCCGCGGCGGTGTCGATGAGCGTGCCGCCGGCGGACACGAACGCGGCGAGCTGCTCGCGCGCCTCGTGCTCGTCGGTGTCCCGGCCCCACGACATGGTGCCCAGCCCGAGTCGGCTCACCGCCAGTCCACTGTGACCGAGATAGCGCTGCTGCATGTACCGAGCCTATTGCGGCCCACCGACAACGGCTCGCTAGGCTCGCCAGTCATGCGACTCGGACTCAACATCGGCTTCGTCTACGGCGGCGACGACCATCTGGACCACCTGAGGCTGGTGAAGGAGGCCGAGGCACTCGGATTCTCGGTCACCTGGGCCGCGGAGGCGTACGGCTCGGACGCCGCCACGCTGCTCAGCTGGATCGCCGCGCAGACCACGACGATCGACGTCGGCGCCGCGGTCTTCCAGATCCCGGCCCGGACGCCGGCGATGACCGCGATGACGGCGGCCACCCTGGACCGGCTGTCGAACGGCCGGTTCCGGCTCGGTCTCGGCGTGTCCGGGCCGCAGGTGTCGGAGGGCTGGCACGGCGTGCGGTTCTCTCAGCCTCTGCTCAGGACCCGTGAGTACGTTGACATCGTGAACGCGGCCCTACGGCGCGAGACGGTGACGTACGAGGGCAAGTACTTCACCCTGCCGCTGCCCGACGGGCCGGGCAAGGCGCTGAAACTGACCGTGCGGCCGATCCGCGACCACGTGCCGGTGTACCTTGCCGCGGTCGGCCCGAAGAACCTCGAGCTGGCCGGTGAGATCGCCGACGGCTGGCTCGGGATCCTCAACGACCCAGGCTTCCTTGGAGAGCAGTTGAATCACATCAAGACGGGCCGTGCCGTCCGTCAGCAGGACCTCGACGGTTTCGACGTCGTCGTCACCACCCCGCTGATGACCGGTGACGACCTCCAGGCGGCGGCCGACCCGGTCCGCGGGTACGCCGCCTTGTACATCGGCGGCATGGGCAGCCGTGAGAAGAACTTCTACAACGCGCTCGCGGTCCGGATGGGGTACGCCGAGGAGGCGAAGGAGATCCAGGACCTCTACCTGGACAAGAAGCACCGCGAGGCGATGGCCGCCGTACCGTTCGGCTTCCTGGACTCGATCTCGCTGCTCGGTGACAAGGCGCGGATCGCGGACAAGCTCACGGCGTACGCCGAGGCCGGGGCGACGACGGTCGCGCTGACGCCGTTCGCGCCGACCGTCGAGCAGCGGATCGCCGACCTGCGGACCGCCGCCGAGGCTCTGGAGCTCTCCGGAGCCGGCAACTGATGACGATCTGGGACTCCATCATCCTCGGCATCGTCGAGGGCCTGACCGAATTCCTGCCGGTCTCCAGCACCGGGCACCTGACGATCGTGTCGAAGATGCTCGGGCTGAAGATCGACGACCCGTCGATCACCGGGTTCACCGCGGTGATCCAGATCGGCGCGATCGCGGCGGTGGTGCTGTACTTCTGGAAGGACATCAAGCGGATCGCGATCGCCTGGGTCCGCGGGCTCGCGAAGCCGGAGTACCGCGGCGAGTTCGACCACCGGATGGGCTGGTACGTGATCGTCGGCTCGCTGCCGATCGTGATCGTCGGCTTCCTGGCGCGGGACCTGATCTCGGGGCCGCTACGGAGCCTGTGGTGGGTGGCGGGCGCCCTGATCGGATGGTCGGTGGTGATGGTCGCGGCCGAGCGGCTGAGTTCGAAGTCGCGGCCGCTGACCCGCATCACGCTGATCGACGCGGTCGTGATGGGCGTCGTGCAGTGCCTCGCGCTGATCCCGGGTGTGTCCCGGTCCGGTGCGACGATCTCGGCCGGCCTGTTCTGCGGTCTCGATCGGGTCGCCGCGACCCGGATCGCGTTCCTCCTGGGCATTCCGGCCCTGGTCGGGGCGGGCATCTACGAGTTGAAGGACGCGCTCAACGGCGACGTCGGCGTCGTACCGCTGATCGTCGGCACGGTCGTCAGCTTCGTGGTCGCGTACGCGTCCGTCGCCTGGCTGCTGCGTTTCGTCGCCAAGCACTCGACCGAGATCTTCGCGTTCTACCGCGTCCTGCTCGGCATCGTGCTGATCATCCTGCTGTCCACCAGCACGATCACCGCGACCTAGAGCCAGCCGACCTTGCGGAAGAAGCGGTACATGGTGGTGCAGGCGACCGCCATCACCAGCAGGATCGCGTAGTACCCGAAGTGCCAGCGGAGCTCCGGCATGTTGTCGAAGTTCATGCCGTAGATGCCGGCCAGCATGGTCGGTACGGCGGCGATCGCGACCCAGGCGGAGATCTTGCGCATGTCGTCGTTCTGCTGGACCGAGACGCGGGCGAGGTGCGCGTTCAGGGCGGATGTGAGCAGCGTGTCGATCGACTCGGCCTGGTCGGAGACCCTGCTGAGGTGGTCGGCGACGTCGCGGAAGAACGGGCTCGCCTTCGGGCCGAGCCCGGCGACTCCGTGCGCGAACTGCTCCATCGGCTCCCGCAACGGGTCGATCGCGCGGCGCATCTCCAGCACCTCGCGCTTCAGCCGGTAGATCCGCTCTGCGTCGCTGGTCCGCTCGGGGGAGAACACCGACGACTCGATCTCGTCGACGTCGACCTCGACCTGTTCGGCAACGGTCTCGTACTGGTCCACGATCGCGTCGCAGATCGCCCACAGCACGGCGGCCGGGCCGTGCCCGAGCATCGAGGCGCGGTCCTCGAGTTCGTGCCGGGTGGTGGCGAGTTCGCCGCCTTCCCCGTGCCGTACGGTGACGACGTACCTGGGTCCGACGAAGGCGGTCACCTGACCGGTCTCGACGTCGTCGCCCTCGTCGACGTACCAGAGCGTCCGCAGTACGACGAGGAACGTGTCACCGAACCGTTCCACCTTGGGCCGCTGGTGGATCTGCAGCGCGTCCTCGATGGCGAGATCGTGCAGCCCGAACAGCCGCTGCACCCGCTCCATCTCGGCGTCCGACGGCTCGTGCAGCCCGATCCAGCCGAAGCTGTCGCCGGTGTCCTCGATGGCCCGGGCAACGGTCTCGGGGTCCTTGGGCAGGTCCTGCCGCTCCCCGGCGGCGTACACCCCGCAGTCCACGATCACACCCCCATCATGGACCACGACTTGGTCAGACCGGATAACGTGCAGTCCATGCCCACCGTGATTCTCGTTCGCCACGGTCGTAGTTCCGCGAACACGTCCGGCACGCTGGCAGGTCGTACGCCGGGCGTGAAGCTCGACGACGCCGGCGTACAGCAGGCCGCGGCGGTCGCCGAGCGGCTCGCCGAACTGCCGCTGGCCGCGATCGTCACCTCCCCGCTCGAGCGCTGCAAGCAGACCGCCGCCGCGATCGCGAAACACCACACCGGGTTGCGTCCGGCAACGGATCGCCGGCTGACCGAGTGCGGGTACGGCGACTGGACCGGGCAGAAGATCGCCACGCTGGCGAAGGACCCGCTGTGGGCCGTGGTACAGCAGCACCCGTCCGCCGTCACGTTCCCGGGCGGCGAGTCGATGCGGGGGATGCAGCAGCGCGCAGTCGACGCCGTCCGGGCGCACGACGCGGAGCTCGCGAAAAGCCACGGGCCCGGCGCGATCTGGGTCGCGGTCTCGCACGGCGACGTGATCAAGGCGATCGTCGCGGACGCGCTCGGTCAGCACCTGGACACGTTCCAGCGGATCGTCGTCGACACCGCGTCCACGACGATCATCACCTACACCGCGACCCGCCCGTTCCTGGTCCGCCTGAACGACTCCGGCAGCGAGCTGGCGTCGCTGATCCCTAAGCCGTCAGCGAAAGGCAAGCCCAAGAAGCAGTCCTCGGACGCGGTCGTCGGCGGACGGTAATAGGGTCTTAGGTATGGCGCGAGTTGTGCACTCCTTCGACGACCCCGAGCGGTTCGTCGCCGGCACCGTGGGGGAACCCGGTGCGAGGACGTTCTTCCTGCAGGCCCGGGCCGGGCAACGGCTGACGTCGGTGGCGTGCGAGAAGGAACAGGTGATGGCGCTCGCGGAGCGGCTCGACGTGATGCTGGACGAGGTCGCCCGGCGCTTCGACCGCGACCCGGTCGCGCAGACCGCGAGTGACGACACCGCGCCGCTCGAGCAGCCGATCGAGGAGGAGTTCCGGGCCGGCACCATGACCCTGGCGTGGGAGGCCGACGCCGAGCGGGTGGTGATCGAGGTGTTCGCGGTCGTCACCGGCGAGCAGGCCGACCTGGAAGAGACCGACCCGGTCACCGCCGCGATGGAGTCCGACGACGCCGAGGTGTTCATCGTCCGGATCACCGAGGAGCAGGCCCGCGCGTTCGCCCGGCGGGCGGTCGCGCTGGTCGCGTCCGGACGCCCGAGCTGCCCGTTCTGCGGCCGGCCGATCGACGCCGACGGCCACATCTGCCCGCGGGCCAACGGCTACCGCAGGCATCTGCCCGAATGACGATCGATCCCGAGCTGCTCGCGTTGGGGGAGCTGTCACTGCACGGTCGCCTGGTCGCCGCGTCGAACGGCACCTACCAGGGTTCGGTCAGCCTGGCCGGCGAGACCGCGACCGTCGTCTACAAGCCGATCGAGGGGGAGCGGCCGCTGTGGGATTTCCCCGACGGCACGCTCGCCCAGCGCGAGTTCGCGGCGTACGTCGTGTCCGAGGCGCTCGGCTGGTCGGTCGTGCCGCCGACGCTGCTGCGCGACGGGCCGCTCGGTGAAGGCATGGTCCAGCTGTGGATCGACGAGGCCGAGCTCGGACCGGGGGAGACCGAGCTGGTCGACATCGTCCCGCAAGGCCGCGTGCCCGACGGGTGGGTCGGCGTCCTGGACGCGCTCGACGGCCGCCACAACCCGGTCACGCTCGTGCACGCCGACAACGACGCGTTGCGGCGGATGGCCGTGTTCGATGCCGTGGTCAACAATGCCGACCGCAAGGGCGGCCACGTGCTGAACCCGGGCGACGGCCGGGTGTACGGCGTGGATCACGGTGTCACGTTCAACGCCGACGACAAGCTCCGCACGGTCCTGTGGGGCTGGGCCGGTGAACCGATCCCGGCCGGCCTGCTGGACGACGTACGGCGGCTCGCGGATCAGCTGGCCGGTGGCCTCGGGCAACAACTGTGTGAGCTCGTCACCGCCGTCGAACTGACCGCGACCCGGGAACGCTGCTCGACACTCCTCAAGACCGGGACCTTCCCGTATCCGAGCGACGACTGGCCCGCGATTCCCTGGCCCGCGTTCTAAGGTCTCCCCTGCACGCTGACGTTGCCGACCCGGCCCAGTTCGTCGAACTCGACGACGATCGGGCCGCCGTTGGGCGCCGTACTGCGGATCGCGTCCGGGCCCTCGTCGTACTGCAGGCCGAAGTGGTGGAAGTAGCCGCGGACGACCTGCCGGTGATCGGCGGGGAAGACGCTGATCGCGGTCATCAGCAGGCGCGGCGTGGCGATCGCGTCGAACCCGGCCTGGGGCAGCTGCTCGTCGGCGATGTGCAGGTACACGTGCCCGCGGCCCTCGTTGATCGCAGTCGACCAGACACCTCGACCGCCGAGGACCGAGCCGGCGGTGATCGCGAGCGTGATTGCCGCCTGGGCCGGCTGCTCGAAGCCGCTCAGATCCGGGCTCTCGGCGGTGAACTCGCCGATCCGGTGCCGCTCACCGAACTCGCGGATCGCGAGCGTCGAGGCGACCGCGGGCGCGTCCGGCCCGAAGCCCGGGTTCGCCCAGCCCCACAGCCAGGTCCGGTCGAGTTCGGAGAAGCTGCCGAGCAGCGAGATCCCGTGCAGTACGCCGCGCTCGCCGCCGAGCGTCCGCGCGTCGAGATCGGCCTGCAGCGAGTCCGGGCCGACCACCTCGTTGAACAGGTCCTGCTGCTGGATCGCGGCCGCCGCGATCCAGCCGCCGTACGACTGGAGCTCGGGGCTGAAGTCTGTACTCATCGCTCGCGAGGCTATCCGCAGCCGGGTGCACACCCGGCTCCCGGACCACGGAGTGGAACCGTGTCGCGTCATTGAAAATCGGACTGGCATAAGCTCCGACACATGCAGGCGTGGACTCAACCAGACATCCCGGTCGTACCCGGGCCCGCCCGGCGGCTACGCCTTTACGACACCGCCTCGCGCGGCCTGGTCGAGGTGCCGCCGACCGTGTCGTCAACAGACGGCGGGACCGCCCGCATGTACGTGTGCGGCATCACGCCGTACGACGCCACCCACATGGGCCACGCCGCGACGTACGTCACGTTCGACCTGATCAACCGCCTCTGGCGCGACGCCGGGTACGACGTCTCGTACACCCAGAACATCACCGACGTGGACGACCCGCTGCTGGAGCGCGCGACCGCGACCGGCGTCGAGTGGACCGACCTCGCGGCGCGGGAGATCCAGCTGTTCCGCGACGACATGACCGCGCTGCGGGTGATTCCGCCGCAGCACTACATCGGCGTCGTCGAGTCGATCGACCTGGTCGCGAGCGCGGTCGAGGACCTGCGCCGCGCCGACGCGGTGTACTCCGTCGACGGCGACCTGTACTTCGCCGTGAAGGCCGACCCGGCGTTCGGCGGCGTGTCCAACTACGACCGCGACACGATGCGCGAGCTGTTCGCGGAGCGCGGCGGCGACCCGGACCGCGAGGGCAAACAGGACCCGCTGGACAGTCTGCTGTGGCGGCACGAACGGCCGGGGGAGCCGGCGTGGGACTCGGCGCTCGGGCGTGGACGGCCGGGGTGGCACGTGGAGTGTTCGGCGATCGCGCTGAAGTACCTCGGGATGTCGTTCGACGTCCAGGGCGGCGGGACGGACCTGATCTTCCCGCACCACGAGATGTCCGCGAGCGGCGCCCAGGTCGCGACCGGGGAGCACCCGTTCGCGCGCGCCTATGTGCATCAGGCGATGGTCGGGCTCGACGGCGAGAAGATGTCGAAGTCCAAGGGCAACCTGGTGCTGGTGTCGAAGGAGCGGCTCGCGGGCGCGGACCCGATGGCGATCCGGCTCGCGCTGCTCACCCACCACTACCGGACCGACTGGTTCTGGGAAGAGTCCGACCTGACCGACGGGCAGGCACGCCTCGAGCGGTGGCGTGCGGGCGTGGCGCGGGACGCCGGGCCGGACGGTGCGGCCGTCGTGGACGCCGTACGGGCGGCGTTGACCAATGACCTGGACTCGGCCGGCGCGCTGGCGGCCCTCGACGAGTGGGCGGCAACCGACGGCACCGACTCGGAGGCGCCTGCACTGATCGCCCAGGCCTGCGATGCGCTGCTGGGCGTGAAGCTCTAGTCGAAGACTTGGGGAGGATCTTGTGCCCGATTCGGCATGTGATGTGAAGGGACATGTCGGACAGGGTGTGAAGGGACATGTCGGACAGCGGGTTGTGTTAACTGGTCGAGGGTAGGGGTTTGGTGGCGCGGCGTGCGCGGGGCAGGCCGGACGGGGTGTCTTTG